>NZ_CP126267.1:0-1200000 GCF_001864935.2 Curtobacterium sp. MCBA15_012
ATGACGATGCCGGCCGATCCCGTCGAGGACCTCTGGTCCTCCGTCCTGGGCCTCCTGTCGGAGGACGACCGCATCACGCCGCAGCTGCACGGCTTCCTCAACCTGGTCGAACCGAAGGGCGTCCTCGCCGGCACCCTCTACCTCGAGGTCCCGAACGACCTGACCCGCGGCATGCTCGAACAGCGGATCCGGATCCCGATCACCGAGGCGGTCTCCCGGGTCGGCGACGACTCGGTCGCGAACTTCGCGATCACGGTCAACCCCGACATGGCCTCCGAGCCGCGGGTCGACCCGGTCGTCTCGTCGCACGTGCCCGAGTACGCCGAGCCCGTGCAGCAGCCCGTCGAGCAGAGCGCGGCACCGCGGCAGTACATCGAGGCGCCGTTCGTCCCGAGCCAGATCGACGCACCGGGCACGAGCGGGCGCCCGGAGTCCCGGCTCAACCCGAAGTACAACTTCGACAACTTCGTCATCGGGTCCTCGAACCGGTTCGCCCACGCCGCAGCCGTCGCGGTCGCCGAGGCCCCGGCCAAGGCCTACAACCCGCTCTTCATCTACGGCGACTCCGGGCTCGGCAAGACGCACCTGCTCCACGCGATCGGCCACTACGCCGAGAGCCTCTACCCGGGGATCCGCGTCCGGTACGTGTCGAGCGAGGAGTTCACCAACGACTTCATCAACTCGATCGCGAACAACCGCGCGAACCAGTTCCAGCAGCGGTACCGCGACATCGACATCCTGCTGATCGACGACATCCAGTTCCTGCAGGGGAAGGACTCCACGCAGGAGGCCTTCTTCCACACGTTCAACACGCTGCACGACCACAACAAGCAGGTCGTCATCACGTCGGACGTCGCGCCGAAGCACCTCACCGGCTTCGAGGACCGGATGCGCTCCCGCTTCGAGTGGGGCCTGATCACCGACGTGCAGGCACCCGACCTCGAGACCCGCATCGCGATCCTCCGCAAGAAGGCGCAGTCCGACCACCTGCAGGTGCCGGACGACATCCTCGAGTTCATGGCCTCGAAGGTGTCGAGCAACATCCGGGAGCTCGAGGGGACGCTCATCCGCGTCACGGCGTTCGCGAGCCTCAACCGGACGGCCGTCGACATGGCCCTGGTGCAGACGGTGCTCAAGGACCTGATCACCCTCGACGACGACAACGTGATCGCGCCGACGGACATCATCAACCACACCGCGGAGTACTTCAAGCTCTCCGTCGACGACCTCTACGGGTCCTCCCGGTCGCAGGCGATCGCCACCGCTCGGCAGATCGCGATGTACCTGTGCCGCGAGATGACGAGCCTGTCCCTGCCGAAGATCGGGCAGCTGTTCGGCAACCGCGACCACACCACGGTCATGTACGCGAACAAGAAGATCACCGAGCTGATGAAGGAGCGGCGGTCGATCTACAACCAGGTCACCGAGCTGACGAGCCGCATCAAGCAGGACCGCCGGTACCGCTGAGCCCGGCTCCACCACCAGGTCACCGAGACCGCACCCATCTCCGGCAGCCGCACCGAGCAGGACCGCGAGCCGCATCAAGCAGGACCGCCGCTCCCGCTGATCCGCGCGACGCGGTCCATCCGCTGCCCCCGGGACGTCCGACGCGCCCCCCGCCGACCCTGCGGGCTCGGTTCCGTCGTCGCGCCCCCAACCCGGCCTGGAGGCACGGATCACCTCCCCGGATCGGCCCGCCTCAGCGCCCATCCACCATCTGAGACGGTTCCATGGGCCGAGATTCCCACAGTGTGGAAAGCCTGTGGATAACTGTGGAGGACACGCGGTCCGGTTGTACACAGATCCACACCCACCTGTGGAGACTGGGGATGGAAGTGGATAGATGACTTTTGCTCATCCAGAAGCCGTCAACACCCCACTCACAACTCACACGTGTGTAGTTCCCTGTGGAGAACTGGGATGCACAGAGTTGTCCACAGTGTGCACAGGCGTTAAGACCATTACTCCTTGTCATCTAGATCACTCCAGGGGCCAACCTTGTGGAGGGCCGAACGACAAGAAATCCGGCGCTCCCTCCGCTGTGCCACAATGGGGCGGCCGGACAGTCAACCGATCGACAGGGGTCCCAGCTGTGAAGTTCGAGGTCAACCGGGACGTCTTCTCCGAAGCCGTCTCCTTCGCGGTGAAGCTCCTCCCACAGCGCACGACCCTCCCGATCCTCTCCGGCGTCCTGATCCACGCAGAGGGCGACCGGCTGACGCTCTCGTCGTTCGACTACGAAGTCTCGGCGCAGACGTCGATCACGGCCCAGGTCGACGAGTCCGGCACGGTGCTCGTCTCCGGCCGGCTCCTGAACGACATCGCCAGCCGCCTGCCGAACGCCCCGGTCACCTTCACGACCGAGGAGTCCCGGATCTCGGTCGCCTGCGGCCCGGCGCACTTCACGCTGCTGTCGATGCCGGTCGAGGAGTACCCGACCCTCCCCGAGATCGGCGAGCAGACCGGTGTCATCCCGGGCGACGCCTTCTCGGAGGCCGTGTCCCAGGTCGCCGTCGCCGCGAGTCGTGAAGACGTCACCCCGGTGATCACGGGCGTGCAGCTCGAGGTCGGCGACAACGACCTGTCGCTCACCGCGACCGACCGCTACCGCGTCGCGATCCGCACGATCGCGTGGGACTCCGGCCGCGTCGGCTCCGAGCCCCTGCACGCACTCGTCCCCGCCCGCACCCTGCAGGAGGTCGGCCGCACCTTCGGCTCGGCGTCCACGGTGTCGGTGTCGATCAGCGGCAGCTCGGACCGCGAGCTCATCGCGTTCCACGCCGACGACAAGACGGTGACGTCGCTGCTCATCAAGGGCAACTACCCGCCGGTCCGCCGGCTCTTCCCCGAGACGGTCCAGGACCACGCGGTGATCAACACCGCGGAACTGGTCGAGGCCGTCCGACGAGTCTCCCTCGTCCTGGAGCGCGAAGCCGCCCTCCGGTTCTCCTTCTCGGTCGACGGGCTCACGCTCGAGGCGATCGGTTCCGAACAAGCGCAGGCGTCAGAGTCGATCAGTGCGTTGCTGACCGGTGAGGAAACGGTGGTCTCGCTGAAGCCCGCCTTCCTCCTGGACGGGTTGAACGCGGTGCACTCCGAGTTCGTCCGGATCTCCTTCACCAAGACGGAGAACCCCAACAAGCCGGGCCCGGTGCTCATCACCGGCCAGACCTCCCAGGAGGCCCCGGCGACGGACGGATACCGGTACCTGCTGCAGCCCAATCTCCTGCTGCGGTAAGCGCAACAGCCGAACACTGCGCTGACGCGCCAACCGTGCATCAGCGCGACGACGAACAGAAGAGGAAATCATGCACATCGGTCTTGTCGGCCTCGGTCGCATGGGCAACAACATGCGTGCCCGTCTCCGCAACGCAGGCATCGAGGTCACCGGGTACGACGCGAACCCCGCCGTCTCCGACGTCGCCGACCTCGGCGCACTCGCCGCCGCACTGCCCGAGGGCAAGAAGCTCGTCTGGGTCATGGTCCCGCACGGCAAGATCACGGACGACGTGATCTCCGACCTGGCCGAGGTCCTCGGCGAGGGCGACCTGGTCATCGACGGCGGCAACTCGAAGTGGCTCGACGACGAGGTGCACGCCAAGCAGCTCGACGCCAAGGGCATCCGCTACATGGACGCCGGCGTCTCGGGCGGTGTCTGGGGCAAGGACAACGGCTACGGCCTCATGGTCGGCGGTGCCGCCGAGGACGTCGAGTTCGCGATGCCGGTCTTCGACGCGCTGCGTCCCGAGGGCCCCCGCGAGGAGGGCTTCTCGCACGCCGGCGGCGTCGGCGCGGGCCACTACGCGAAGATGGTCCACAACGGCATCGAGTACGCGATCATGCAGGCGTACGGCGAGGGCTACGAGCTCCTCGAGGCGAAGGACATCGTCCACGACGTGCCCGCCGTCTTCGCCGGGTGGCAGCGCGGGACGGTCGTCCGTTCCTGGCTGCTCGACCTGCTCGTCCTCGCGATCAACGAGGACCCGAAGCTCGACGAGCTCGAGGGCTACGTCGACGACTCGGGCGAGGGTCGCTGGACCCTCGAAGAGGCGATCGAGCTCGCGGTGCCGATGCCCGCGCTCTCGGCCGCGATGTTCGCCCGCTTCGTCTCGCGTCAGGGCAGCCAGTCCCCGACGATGAAGGCCGTCGCGGCGCTCCGCAACCAGTTCGGCGGCCACGCCGTCAAGAAGGCGTAGCCCGGGTACCCACCCGGACCCTCGGCCCGCGTGCACGTCGACCACCTGCAACTCACCGACTTCCGGAACTACCGGGAGGCGGAGGTGGTCCTCGCACGCGGGCCGAACCTGTTCGTCGGGCGCAACGGGCAGGGCAAGACCAACCTCGTCGAGGCGATCGGCTACCTGTCCACCCTCGGATCGCACCGCGTCCCGACCGATGCGGCACTCGTCCGCCAGGGCTGCGACGCCGCGATCGTCCGCGCACGTCTCGCCCACGACGACCGCAGCATCCTCGCCGAGGTCCAGATCAACCGGACCGGGTCGAACCGTGCGCAGGTGAACCGGGCGGCGATCAAGCCGCGCGAGCTCCCGCGCTACTGCACGAGCGTCCTGTTCGCACCCGAGGACCTCGCGCTGGTCCGCGGCGAACCGGCCGGCCGGCGCCGCATGCTCGACGAGCTGCTCGGCCAGATCGCGCCGCGGATGCAGGGCGTCCTCGCCGACTACGACCGCACGCTCCGCCAGCGGAACACCCTGCTGAAGTCGGCGCGCGCGACCGGGTCCCGCGCTGGCTCCCTCGCGACGCTCGACGTCTGGGACGAGCGACTCGTGGCCTTCGGGTCCGAGGTCATCGCCGCGCGCGACCACCTCACCCGCCGGTTGGCGCCCTTCGTCACCGAGGCGTACGCGACCGTCGCCGGTGAACGGCACGAGGCCACGATCACGGGTGTGCTCAGCGTGCGGGGCGGCGACCCCGAGGACGCCGCGGCGACCGACCCGGTGCTCGGCACCCCGGAGGAACCGGTCTCCGTGGCGGCCGCCGCCGATGCCTTCCGGGCCGCGCTCGAGCGCCGTCGCCGCGACGAGCTCGACCGTGGCCTGACGCTCGTCGGACCCCACCGGGACGACGTGCTCTTCCAGCTGAACGGGTTACCCGCCCGTGGGTACGCGAGTCACGGGGAGTCGTGGTCGTTCGCGCTCGCGGTCAAGCTCGCCAGTGCCGCTGTCCTGCGCGCGGAGTCGACCCTCGGCGACCCGATCATCATCCTCGACGACGTGTTCGCCGAGCTCGACGAGTCCCGCCGGGAACGCCTGGCCGGGGCGGTCGCCGACTACGAGCAGGTCCTCATCACCGCCGCCGTGCACGGGGACGTGCCGGCGCAGCTCGCGGCGCACACCGTGCGGATCGAGGCCGGGACGATCGTGACCGACGAGGCGGACGCGAGCAGCGCCTCCCGTCCGTCCGCCGACCGCGCGACCGGCGCGTCCGAAGCAACTGACCCGACCGACGCGACCGACCTGTCCGGCGAGACCGACCCGTCCGACGCGACCGTCACGGCCGCGGCGGCACCCGCCGCGACGACGACCGGGGCGGACGCCTGATGCCGAAGCCCTGGAAGCCCACCGAGCCGAGCCGGGTCTACCGCCACCTCCGCGCGGTGTACGGCGACCCCTCCCTCCGGACCGTCGACGCCCGTCGCCGTCGTGCCCGCGAACTCGACGCCGACTCGGTGCCGTACGGTCGCGGCCGCGAACCCCGGGGTCTCGGCGACGTCGTCGGCTCCCTCGCCGCCGAGCTCGGCTGGACGGAGCCGCTCGCGCGCTCCGAGCTGTTCGTCGACTGGCCCGCGGTGGTCGGCGAGGAGCTCGCGAAGCACTCGCGACCGATGACGATCGACGACGGTGCACTGGTCATCCGGTGCGACTCGACCGCGTGGGCGACGCAGCTCCGGCTGATGCGCGCCACGGTCACCACGACGATCGCCGAGCGGCACCCAGAGGCCGGGGTCCAGTCCATCCGGGTTTCCGGGCCGGACGTCCCCACCTGGAAACGCGGTCCCAGGACCGTCCAGGGGCGCGGCCCGCGCGACACCTACGGCTAGGCCGACGAAATCGTCCTACCGGACGAAAAAACCCCGTCTGTGGGCCGAACACGGCCTCGGATGCGGGGGTCCCTACGGTAGACTCGGGGTGCAGTGTGCGGCCGTTCCGCGCGCAGGCAGGAGCCACTTCGAGATGACAGCAGAATCTGACGACGACCAGACGATCCCGCAGGGCGAGACCGAGCAGGCCCCGCAGCCGGAACCATCGTACGGCGCAGACCAGATTCAGGTGCTGGAAGGGCTCGAAGCGGTCCGCAAGCGCCCCGGCATGTACATCGGCTCGACCGGTCCGCGCGGGCTCCACCACCTCGTGCAGGAGATCGTCGACAACTCCGTCGACGAAGCCCTCGCCGGCTACTGCGACACCATCGACGTCACCATCCGCGAGGACGGCGGCGTCCGCGTGGTCGACAACGGCCGTGGCATCCCGGTCGACGTGCACGCGGCCGAGGGCGTCTCGACGCTCCAGGTCGTCCTGACCGTCCTGCACGCCGGCGGCAAGTTCGGCGGTGGCGGCTACGCGGTCTCCGGTGGTCTGCACGGCGTCGGTTCCTCCGTCGTGAACGCCCTGAGCTCCGAGCTCGACGTCGAGGTCCGCCGTCAGGGACACGTCTGGCGCCAGAGCTACACCGACGGCGTCCCCGTCGCCCCGGTCGCCAAGGGCGAACCCACCGACGAGACCGGCACGACGATCACGTTCTGGCCGAACGCCGACATCTTCGAGAGCGTCGAGTTCGACTACGAGACCCTGCGCACGCGCTTCCAGCAGATGGCCTTCCTCAACAAGGGCCTGCGGATCACGCTGCGCGACGAGCGGACCCCCGACGAGGGCGAGGAGTCGCGCGGCGACTCCTTCCGCTACGACCGCGGCCTGCCCGACTACGTCGAGTACCTCAACGCGCAGAAGAAGGCCGACCTCGTCCACCCGGACGTCATCGCCATCGAGGCCGAGGACACCGAGCGCAAGATCGCGCTCGAGATCGCGATGCAGTGGAACACCTCGTACCAGGAGAGCGTCCACACCTTCGCGAACACGATCAACACGCACGAGGGCGGCACCCACGAAGAGGGCTTCCGCGCCGCGCTGACCTCCCTGGTGAACAAGTACGCCAAGGACACGAAGGTCCTCAAGGAGAAGGACGACAACCTCACGGGTGACGACATCCGCGAAGGGTTGACGGCCGTCATCTCCGTGAAGCTCGGCGAACCGCAGTTCGAGGGCCAGACGAAGACGAAGCTCGGCAACACCGAGGCGAAGGGCTTCGTGCAGCGCGTCGTCGGCAGCGAGCTCAGCCACTGGTTCGAGAGCAACCCGACGCAGGCGCGCGACGTCATCCGCAAGGCGATCCAGGCGTCGCAGGCCCGTCTCGCCGCCCGCAAGGCCCGCGAGACGACCCGTCGCAAGGGGCTGCTCGAGTCGGGTGGCATGCCCGGCAAGCTCAAGGACTGCCAGTCGAAGGACCCGACGCTCTCCGAGATCTTCATGGTCGAGGGCGACTCCGCCGGTGGCTCCGCCGTGCAGGGCCGCAACCCGATGACGCAGGCGATCCTGCCGCTGCGCGGCAAGATCCTCAACGTCGAGAAGGCCAGGCTCGACCGCGCGCTCGCCAACCAGGAGATCCAGTCGATGATCACGGCGTTCGGCGCCGGCATCGGCGAGGACTTCGACCCGGACAAGGCCCGGTACCACAAGATCGTGCTGATGGCCGATGCCGACGTCGACGGGCAGCACATCACGACCCTGCTCTTGACGCTGTTGTTCCGGTACATGCGCCCGCTCATCGAGCGCGGTTACGTGTACCTCGCACAGCCGCCGCTGTACCGCCTGAAGTGGTCGAACGCCGCACACGAGTACGTGTTCAGCGACCGGGAGCGCGACGCGATGATGACCGCGGGTCTCGCCTCCGGCAAGCGCATCCCGAAGGACAACGGCATCCAGCGCTACAAGGGCCTCGGCGAGATGGACTACAAGGAGCTCTGGGACACCACGATGAACCCGGACACCCGCACGCTCCTGCAGGTCACCCTCGAGGACGCCGCCGCGGTGGACAGCGTCTTCGCGACGCTGATGGGCGAGGACGTCGAGTCCCGTCGCCAGTTCATCCAGCAGAACGCCAAGGACGTCCGGTTCCTCGACATCTAGACCCGGTCTGGAGGCGCGGTGCCAGCCGCGTCGACCAGTCCCGACCACCTGTGGTCGCGCCCGGCGCGACGAACGGAACCCCTGCCTCCAGGCAGTGCAGAAAGGTGACCAGGCCACATGGCTGACGACAACGAGACGAACGACGAGCAGCCCGAGATCGTGCACGGCGACTCCGGCGACATCGTCGTCTCCGGAGACCGCATCTCGCAGGTCGACCTGCAGCTCGAGATGCAGCGCTCCTACCTGGACTACGCGATGTCGGTCATCGTCGGCCGCGCCCTGCCGGAGGTCCGGGACGGGCTGAAGCCGGTGCACCGTCGCGTCATCTACGCGATGTTCGACGGCGGCTACCGCCCGGACCGCGCGTTCTCGAAGTGCTCGCGCGTCGTCGGCGACGTCATGGGGCAGTTCCACCCGCACGGCGACAGCGCGATCTACGACGCACTCGTCCGCCTGGTGCAGCCGTGGTCGCTCCGGTACCCGCTCGCGCTCGGCCAGGGCAACTTCGGTTCGCCCGGCAACGACGGCGCCGCAGCCCCCCGGTACACCGAGACCAAGATGGCGCCGCTCGCCATGGAGATGGTCCGGGACATCGACGAGGACACCGTCGACTTCCAGGACAACTACGACGGCCGCACGCAGGAGCCCGCGATCCTGCCGGCCCGCTTCCCGAACCTGCTCGTGAACGGCTCCGTCGGCATCGCGGTCGGCATGGCGACGAACATCCCGCCGCACAACCTGCGCGAGGTCGCGGCCGGTGCGCAGTGGGCGCTCGAGCACCCGGACGCGACGCGTGAGGAGCTCCTCGGGGCGCTCATGCAGCGGATCAAGGGCCCGGACTTCCCGACCGGTGCGCAGATCCTCGGCACCAAGGGCATCCAGGACGCGTACCGCACGGGCCGCGGGTCGATCACGATGCGTGCCGTCGTGAACGTCGAGGAGATCCAGGGCCGCACGTGCCTGGTCGTCACCGAGCTGCCGTACCAGGTCAACCCGGACAACCTCGCGATCCGCATCGCCGAGGGCGTCAAGGACGGCAAGCTCGCCGGCATCGCGGACATCCGCGACGAGACCTCCGGCCGCACCGGCCAGCGCCTGGTCATCGTGCTGAAGCGCGACGCCGTGGCGAAGGTCGTGCTGAACAACCTGTACAAGCACACGCAGCTGCAGGAGAACTTCGGCGCGAACATGCTCGCGATCGTCGACGGCGTGCCGCGCACGCTCGCGCTCGACGGCTTCATCTCGGCGTGGGTCGACCACCAGATCGACGTCATCGTCCGCCGCACGCAGTACCGGCTGCGCGAGGCCGAGAAGCGCGCGCACATCCTGCGCGGCTACCTCGCGGCACTCGACGCCCTCGACGAGGTCATCGCGCTCATCCGTCGCTCGCCCGACGTGGAAGAAGCGCGCACGGGCCTCATGGACCTGCTCAGCGTCGACGAGATCCAGGCGCGCGCGATCCTCGAGCTGCAGCTCCGTCGCCTGGCCGCCCTCGAGCGGCAGAAGATCCACGACGAGGCCGACGAGCTCGAGCGCAAGATCGCCGACTTCCAGGACATCCTGGGCTCGGAGACCCGGCAGCGCAGCATCATCAGCGACGAGCTCGCCGAGATCGTCGACCGCTTCGGCGACGACCGCCGCAGCGAGATCCTGCTCGGCTACGACGGCGACATGTCCATCGAGGACCTCATCCCCGAGGAGGAGATGGTCGTCACCATCACCCGCGGCGGGTACGTCAAGCGCACGCGCAGCGACAACTACCGCTCGCAGCACCGCGGTGGCCGTGGCGTCAAGGGTGCCCAGCTCCGGGCCGACGACATCGTCGAGCACTTCTTCGTCACGACCACGCACCACTGGCTGCTGTTCCTCACCGACCAGGGCCGGGTCTACCGCGCCAAGGCGTACGAGCTCCAGGAAGCCAGCCGCGACGCCAAGGGCCAGCACGTCGCGAACCTCCTCGCGATGCAGCCCGACGAGCAGATCCAGCAGGTGCTCGACATCCGCGACTACGAGGCCGCACAGTACCTCGTGCTCGCCACCGAGCAGGGTCTCGTCAAGAAGACCGCGCTCACCGAGTACGACACGAACCGCACCGGTGGCATCATCGCGATCAACCTGCGCGAGGGCGACAAGCTCCGCCAGGCCCTGCTCGTCGACGAGACCGACGACCTGCTCCTCGTCTCGAAGCACGGCATGTCGCTGCGCTTCACCGCGACGAACGACAGCCTCCGTCCGATGGGGCGCTCGACCTCCGGCGTGAAGGGCATGTCGTTCCGCGGGGACGACTCGCTGCTCGCGGCGCGGGTCGTGTCCGACGACGGGTACGTCTGGGTGATGACCGAGGGCGGCTACGCCAAGCGGACCTCGGTCGACCAGTACCGGGTGCAGGGCCGTGGTGGTCTCGGCATCAAGGTCGCCAAGTTGGCGGCCGACCGGGGCGACCTCGTGGGAGCGCTCATCGTGGGCGGCGACGACGAGGTGCTCGTCGTGCTGCAATCGGGCAAGGTGGTAAGGTCTGCCGTGTCCGAGGTGCCCGCCAAGGGTCGCGACACGATGGGTGTGGTCTTCGCGAGGTTCGCGGAGAACGACCGGATCATCGCGGTGGCCCGGAACAGTGAGCGGAACCTGGACGACCAGGACGACGCCGAGATCGAGCCCGCAGGCCCGGTGGAGACGGTCAGCCCTGACGAAGCGGCCCCCGAACCGACCGAGCCCGTGGCCGGAGAGGACCAGTCAACCAATGAGTAGTGTCGCCGAGAAGCTCCAGAAGAAGGCGAAGCGGCCCGTCGGCACCCGTCAGGTGCGACTGCGGCTCGTGTACCTCGACTTCTGGTCGATGGTCAAGCTGTCCTTCCTGATCGCCCTGGCCGGCTCGATCGTGATCGTCGTGGCGACCGCCCTGGTGTGGATCATCCTCAACCAGACCGGTGTCTTCACGCAGATCGACGCCCTGCTCAAGGACGTGACCGGGCAGAGCGGGTACTCGATCATGGACCAGTTCTCACTGGGCCAGGTCCTCGGGTTCTCGGTCGTGGTGGGCATCCTCAACGTCGTCGTGGGCACCGTGCTCGGCGCGATCGTGAGCGTGCTCTACAACCTCAGTGTGCGGATCACCGGCGGCTTGCTCGTCGGGTTCACGAACAACTGACACACCCGGGCTGGGTGGGTCGATCCACTCGATTTCGTTCTGCGGGATCGGTGCGGTAGGCTTTCATCCGGTCTGAGGGGCTATAGCTCAGGCGGTTAGAGCGCTTCGCTGATAACGAAGAGGTCCAAGGTTCAAGTCCTTGTAGCCCCACCACGTACGACATCCGGTCGGTACCTCGGTACCGTACGGGGCCTTAGCTCAGTTGGTAGAGCGCCTGCTTTGCAAGCAGGATGTCGGGAGTTCGATTCTCCCAGGCTCCACTCCGAACAGCCCCTGGTCGCCTCTGGCGTCGCAGGGGCTTCGTCGTTCCCGGGTTTTCGTGCGTGTGCGTGTGCGTGTGCGCGTGCGCGGCGTTCGGGGGTGCGCGCCGAGGTGCCGGAATTCCGGCATCTCGCCGGCGCTGGGTGCGGTCCTCGACACCTCGACGTGCTGGGCGCGGGGAGTTCCGACACCTCGACGTGTGGCGCGAGGCGAGTCGTGTCACCTCGGTGTGGCGCACACGCCGGACTGCGGCCGGGCACAACGCGACGATCTACGACGTGACGGAACGGCGGGGCCGTCGCGTGAGCAGGGTGCGCACCGGACGGGAGGCGCGGGGCGGGCTGGCAGCGCGCCTCCAGTCCGCGCTGCCGACCAGCAGTACCGACGCACGCCGCTTGCCGACGGGCGCACGCCGCTTGCCGACGGGCGCACGCCGCTCGCCCATGGGCACGCCGCTTGCCCATGGGCGCGCCGGTCGCCCAGGGTCGCACGCCGCTCGCGCACCCCACCGGCGATCGGGCAGGACGCGCCGCGGGGAGGACGGCGGGTGGGCGGTGTTCGTCGCCGTGGGCCGCCGAGTGTGACTGATCGTGCGCGCTCAACGGGGCCCAGCGCCGTCGACCTCCCGTGCCAGGGACGACGAAGGGCCCCGGCGCAGTGCCGGGGCCCTTCGAACGAACCGGGAGGTCAGGCGGACTTCTTCTCCGCCGAGTCAGCGTCGTCGGCGACCCACAGGTCGTCGTCGGCGCGGAGCGTCTGGTACGCCGCGTAGGCAGCACCGGCGACGGCGACGACACCGACCACGATGAGGGCGACCCCACCGAAGCCGAGGCCCTTCTTCTGGTGACCGGGCGTGTACTTCGCCGCGGCCTTCTTCGCCTTGGCGCCCTTCTTCTGGGCGTCCTTCACGATCTTCTTGACGCGCGGGTCCTTCGCGAGGTCCTTGACGCTCAGGACCGAGCCAGCGGTGGCGACGAGCCCCGGGACGACCTCGGTCTGGAAGCGGTGCGAGGCGTTCTGCGCGGCCGAGGTGGCTGCGTGGACGCTCGTGGCGACAGCGGGACGGATCCCGTTGTCGATCGCGTTCTGCACGCGGGGTGCGATGTCCTTGCGAGCTGCGTCTGCGGCGTGCGAGCGAGCCTCGGCGAGGATCGCGTTCGCGTGCTCCAGGACCTTGCGCTGCTCGCCGAGGAGCGAGGCGGTCTTGCCCTTGAGCTTCTTGATCTGCTTCCGACGCTTGCGCGGGATCTCGATCGTCGTCATCTGGTACCTCCATCGGAACGGCGTGACCCCATCCTGCCACCGGGGCGGCTGACAGGTCACGGAGCCTCAGCTGTGCAATCCGTGTCTGCACCGGGAGTACATGCGAGAATCGGAACATGTCTCTGCACACCGCTGTCGCAACGATCCACACGAACAAGGGCGACGTCCGCGTCAACCTGTTCGGCAACCACGCTCCGAAGACCGTCAAGAACTTCGTCGACCTCGCGACCGGCAAGCAGGAGTGGACCCACCCGGGCACGGGCAAGGTCTCGACCGACAAGCTCTACGACGGCGTGATCTTCCACCGCATCATCAAGGACTTCATGATCCAGGGCGGCGACCCGCTCGGTCAGGGCATCGGTGGTCCGGGCTACCGCTTCGACGACGAGATCTCCCCCGAGCTCACCTTCCAGAAGCCGTACATCTTCGCCATGGCGAACGCCGGCATCCAGGGCGGCCGGGGCACGAACGGTTCGCAGTTCTTCATCACCACGGTCGCCACCCCCTGGCTCCAGGGCAAGCACACCATCTTCGGTGAGGTCGCGGACGACGAGTCGCGCGCGGTCGTCGACGCGATCGAGGCCGTCCCGACCGACGGTCGCGACAAGCCGCTCGAGGACGTCGTCATCCAGAGCATCGACGTCGAGGACGTCTGAGTCCAGGTGACGGACCACGCTGCGAACCCGGGCAACTTCTGCTACCGACACCCGGACCGGCAGAGCTTCATCCTCTGCCAGCGCTGCGGACGGACGATCTGCACCGAGTGCCAGACGCCGGCTGCCGTCGGGGTGCACTGCCCGGAGTGCGTCCGTGAACAGCGGGCACAGTTCGCGGCGAACCGGAAGGCATCCGGAGCGCCGAGCGGCCTGACCGTCGCTCGGCGCCGGTTCGCCATGCTCGACCAGAAGGGCACGTTCGTGCTCGTGGTCGTCTCGGTGGCGATCTGGCTGCTCGACCAGGTGACCGGCCGGTACCTGACGGCACTCCTGGCCTACAACTCGCTGCTGCTGCCCACCCAGCCGTGGCGGATCGTCACGTCGCTGTTCGTGCACTCGGGATTCTTCCACATCGCCTTCAACATGTGGGCGCTGTGGGTGTTCGGGCGCATGCTCGAGAACCTGCTCGGGACGTGGCGCTTCCTGGCGCTGTACTTCATCTCCGGGATCTTCGGCACCCTGGCGGTCACCGTCCTGGCGCCCGGCACCGGTGTGCTCGGTGCCTCGGGGGCGATCTTCGGGCTCTTCGCGGCGTTCTTCGTCATCCAGCGGAGCCTGGGGATCAACGCCGTGCAGCTCCTGGTGATCATCGGCCTCAACCTCGTGATCGGGTTCCTGCCCGGGACGAACATCTCGTGGCAGGCGCACGTCGGCGGCATCGTGGGCGGCTTCCTCACCGGCCTGGTGTTCGCCCAGACGCGGAACATCCGCCGTCGGCCGTTGCAGATCGCCCTGCTCGTGGCCGAAGCCGTCGCGGCGATCGCCCTGATCTACGTCGGGTACGCCGTCACGATCGGCTGATCGCGGCCTGCTTCGTCGGACGCCCCACCGCAGTGCGCGGTGGGGCGTTCGTCGTTCCTGCGCCCTCGGCGCGGATGTGACGGGCCCTCGACGCGGATGTGACGGGCCCTCGGAGCGAATGTGACGGGCCCGCGGAGCGCAGGACGTCGTCGTTCTCCACACCTCTGCACGGAGTTCTCCACAGCTGGGGACAACTCGGTGAGTTACACGCGTGTGATTATCCCCACTGTGGATGCACATGTGGATAACTCCGGGACGAGGGTGTGGATGACGCTGGGGAAAGTGTGGAGAACTGGGGAGAACTCCGCCCGTGGTGTGGAGAGCGGCGCCGACGGCCGGCCGAGCTTGTGGACAGACCGGAGTGCGTTCACGCAACCGAGCACCACGCTGCTCCGGGCAGCTTCGACCCCGGGTACACGACGACGCCCGCCGCACCGAGGGGTGCGACGGGCGTCGGAACAGCGGAGGTGGCTAGCGCCAGCGTGTGGTCATGAGGAAGCCGACGAACATGATGCCGAATCCGATGAGGATGTTCCACGACCCGAGCGACGGCACGGGCAGCGTCGTGTTCGAGATGTAGAAGACGATGACCCACGCCAGCCCGACCAGCATGAAGCCGAACATGACGGGCTTGAACCACACGGGGTTCGGCTGGTCGCCGGCCGTGTCGACCGAGTCGGCTCGGGTCCTCCGGGCGGGCTTGGTGCGGTCCTTGTCCTTGGCCATGGCCGGTATCCTACCGTGACCGCGTGTGCGGCACGGCCCCCAGGAGCCGCACACACCCCCACAGGTACGGTGATGCGACCATGACCAAGATCCTCGTCGTCGACAACTACGACAGCTTCGTCTACACGCTGAACGGGTACGTGCAGCAGCTCGGAGCCGAGACCGACGTCGTCCGCAACGACGCCTTCCCCGAGTCCGAGATCGCCGAGCGCCTCGCCGACTACGACGGCGTGCTGCTCTCCCCCGGCCCGGGGACGCCCGCCGACGCCGGGGTCTCCATCCCGACGGTGCGCGCCGCGATCCAGGCCGAGACGCCGCTGCTCGGGGTGTGCCTCGGCCACCAGGCCATCGCGGAGGCCCTCGGCGCGACCGTCACGCACGCCGAGGAACTCATGCACGGGAAGACCTCGCAGGTCGACCACGACGACAGCGTCCTGTTCACCGGCGTCCCGCACCCCTTCACCGCGACGCGCTACCACTCGCTGGCGATCGTCGACGGCACGGTGCCGGACGAGCTCACCGTCACCGCGCGGACCGGTGGCGGCGTCATCATGGGTGTCCAGCACCGCGACCACCCCGTGTACGGCGTGCAGTTCCACCCGGAGTCCGTCCTCACCGAGGGCGGGTACCGGATGGTCGGCAACTGGCTCGAGACGACCGGCCTGACCGGTGCGGCCGAGCGGGCCGCGGCGCTGAACCCGCTCATCGCCGCACAGCGCGGCTGAATCGACCGCGCGGACTGCCCGCCGCCGGCGGGGCGGCCGCGGGTGGCGGGCTCTGGAGCCAGCAATGTGGCCCGCCGAGCAGTCCGACGGACGTGGGGCGTGCCTCCAGACCGGTGCGAGGCGTCCCCGCGGGTCGCGACCGTCCCGTCGCTGGGGGATGCGCTGAACGCAACCCGACGCGACGCGTCGCGTCCGAACCGGCGAGGGAGTCGCCGGTCGCCCCCAGGCCGTGCCGATCGGGCGCTTGAGGGCCGCCCGCGTCGGCGGTTGCTACTGGCCGGGGGACGGCGGCGTGCCGCCCTGCTGCTGGCCACCGTTCGCCGGCGACGACGGCTGCTGCGTGGGCTTGTCCGAGGCGGCGCAGTAGACCAGCGTGACCGAGCTGCCCTGTGCGATGTCACCCTCCGGTGCGCTCTGCTGCACGACGAGGCCGCCGGTGCAGGAGTTCGAGGCCACGGGGACCACGGTCAGGCCGAGCGAGACGAGGGTCTGGTTCGCGGTCCCGAAGGGCTGCTGCGTGACGTTCGGCAGGCGGACCTTGCCGTTCGAGACCCGCAGGTTAACGACCGAGCCCTTGGTGAGCTGCGTCGTCGCTGCTGGGTCGGAGTCGATGACGGTGCCCTCGGGGATGTCGTTCGAGTAGTCGGAGTTGATCGCACCGACCTGGAAGCCGGCCGTCTTCAGTGCCTGTTGTGCGGCGTCCTGGGTCTGCCCCGCCAGGTCGGGGACCGCCACCTGCTCGGGGCCGAGCGACACGATGACCCGGATGCTCTGCTTGCGCGCGACGTTCGTGCCGGAACCGGGCTCGGTCCGGATGACGGAGTCCTTCGGGACGTCGTCGGAGTTCTCGCCGACCTCGACCGGGCTGAGGTCGCGCTGTTCGAGCGCGGACTTCGCCGAGTCCCACGTGCCGCCGACGACGTTCGGGACGGAGACCGAGGACGACACCGGCGCCTTGCCGGGCTGGAGGTTCGCGACGAAGAAGCCGACGCCGGCGATCACGGCGATGGTCAGGATGATGCCCACCCAGATCCACGCCACCGGCGGGCGGTTCTGGGTCCGCTGCGGGCGGTGCTCGGCGGTGTCGTCGTCGAGCTCGCGGAACGCGACCGCGGGGTTCGACGTCGTGCGCGGGTTGACCCCGAACAGCATCGTCGACGCGTCGTGCGCGGCGTTCTGTTGGAGCTTGCGGGTCGACACCGGCACCTTGCCCGCTGCGGCCTGCTGCAGGTCGGAGCGGAACTCGGCGGCGTTCTGGAAGCGTCGGGTGCGGTCCTTCACGAGCGCGTGCAGCGTCACGGCGTCGAGGGCAGGCGACACCGCGTGGGCGATCGTCGACGGGGCCACCGGCTGCTCGCTCACGTGCTGGTACGCGACCGCGACGGGCGAGTCACCGATGAACGGTGCGCGGCCGGTGAGGAGCTCGAAGAGCACGACGCCCGTGGAGTAGATGTCGGTGCGCGCGTCGACCGTCTCGCCGCGGGCCTGCTCCGGCGAGAAGTACGAGGCGGTCCCGAGGATCGACGTCGTCTGCGCGACGGTCGCCGAGGTGTCGGTGATGGCCCGGGCGATGCCGAAGTCCATGACCTTGACCTGGCCGTTGTGGGCGACCATCACGTTCGCGGGCTTGATGTCGCGGTGGACGACCCCGGCGCGGTGCGAGTACTCGAGCGCGGTGAGGATGCCCTCGGTGATGCGCACGGCCTCGGACGGGTCGAGCGGGCCCTCGGCGACGATGTCCGAGAGCGCACGGCCCTCGACGTACTCCATGACGATGTAGGGCACCTGCACCTCGGCGCCCGAGGTCTCGGTGACGGTCTCCTCGCCGGCGTCGTAGACGCGGACGATGGTGGGGTGCGCCATGCGCGCAGCCGCCTGGGCTTCCTGGCGGAAGCGGATGCGGAACGCAGGGTCGTTGGCGAGGCTCGGCTTGAGCAGCTTCACCGCGACCTTGCGTCCGAGTCTGGTGTCGGTGCCCACGTGCACCGTCGCCATCCCACCGCGACCGATGACGTCGCCGATCTCGTAGCGGTTGGCGAGGAGCGCGATCCCCGCGGTCACACCTTCAGGCACGTACTCCTCCGAATGTCCGTCCGGGACAGTGTACGGCAGCGTTCACTGGCAGCCGGCTGACGGCGGAGGCTCCCGACCAACCGTTACGCAACGGTGTCGGAAGCCCCCGTCCGGGTGACGCTCAGCCGGTCTTCGAGGTACCCGTACCGGTGCCCGTTCCCGCTCCGTTCGCCGGGGGCGTGGAGGTCGGCGAGGGGCTCGACGTCCAGGTGGCCGTGGCGGGGTCCGAGTCCTCGGAGGGCGCGAGCGAGCCGCACGTCACGTTGTAGCTGAACGACACCGGGGTGCCGGCGGCGTCGGCCTGGATCGTCACCGCGGTCGAGCTGGTGTCACCCGAGGTCGCACCGGAGGCGTCCTTCCCACCGGTGACCTTCCACGAGTACTTCGACACCGAGTAGCCGTCCGGGCAGGTGGCGGCCGACCAGCTGAAGGTGACCGACCCCGTGCTCGACACCGACGACGCGTTCGGGGTGTTCGGCTTGTTGGCCGTCGGCGGGGTCGTGTACTGCGTGACCGTGATGGTCGTGCCGTCCATGACGCTGCCCGTGGGGGTCAGGTCGGCGACGGTGTTCGCCTGTGCAGCGGTCGGCGCGGGGCTGCCGTCCTGCACGTCCACCTCGAAGCCGAGCTCCTGGAGGGCGTTGCGGACGTCGTCGGTGGCACGGCCGACGTACTGGCTCTTGTCGATGAACTGCCGGGCCGGCTGCGACGGGGTCGGGGACGGCGTGTTGCTCGGCCGCGCCGAGGCGCTGGGCGACTGGGACGCCGGGGTCTTCCCGCCGTCGCCGTTCCCACCGCCGTTGAGCGCGAACGCGACGACCGCGCCGATGATCGCCAGGAGGGCGACCCCACCGACGACCCACCAGATCCAGGCACGCTTCTTCGGCTCGTCCTCGTCGGGCGAGGCGGGCGATCCCGGCGTGGTCGGCGGACCGGCGAGGGCGCCGGCCTGGGTGCCGATGAGTGCGGTCGCCTGGTCGTCGCCGCGGTCCGCCGGAGGGTTGAACGCGACGGTGCCGGCACCGCCGACGGCGGGGACCGCGACGGTGGCGGCCGCGACGTCGCCACGGCGGAGCGCCTGGGCGGCACGCGCCAGGTTCGCCGCGGTCGCGGGACGGTCGGCGGGCTTCTTCGCGATGCAGGACAGCACGAGTGCGGCCACGGGCTCCGGCACGTCGGACGGCAGCGCGGGGGGCTGCTCGTTGATGTGCGCCATCGCGATCGCGACCTGCGACTCACCCGTGAACGGGCGCCGGCCGGCGAGGGCCTCGTACGCGACGATGCCGAGCGAGTAGACGTCGGTGGACGGCGAGGCCGGGTGACCGCTCGCCTGCTCGGGCGACAGGTACTGGACCGTGCCCATCACCTGCCCGGTCGCCGTGAGCGGCACCTGGTCGGCGATGCGCGCGATCCCGAAGTCGGTGATCTTGACGCGGCCGTCCGGGGTGATGAGCAGGTTGCCCGGCTTGATGTCGCGGTGCACGAGGCCCACGGCGTGCGCGGCCTGCAGTGCGTTCGCGGTCTGCGCGACGATGTCGAGCACCTTGTCGACCGGGAGCGTGTGCTCGCGTTCGATCATGGTCGACAGGGCCTCGCCGGGGACGAGCTCCATCACGAGGTAGGCGCTGCCGTCCTCCTCGCCGTAGTCGAAGACGTTGGCGATGCCCTCGTGGTTGACGAGCGCGGCGTGCCGGGCCTCGGCGCGGAAGCGCTCGAGGAAGCCCGGGTCGCCGAGGTACTCGTCCTTGAGGATCTTGAGTGCGACGGTCCGTCCGATGACGAGGTCGGTGGCCTGCCAGACCTCGCCCATGCCGCCGATCGCGACACGGGAGGAGAGCTGGTACCGCCCACCGAAGGTGAGTCCGCTGGTGGGTCTCATTTGTTCAGCACCGCCTCCATGACTTTCTTCGCGACCGGGGCCGCGACCGTGTTGCCGACGCCGGACTGTCCGCGTCCGCCACCGTTCCCGACGACGACCGCGACGGCCACCTCCGGGTCCTTGGCCGGGGCGAACCCCGTGAACCAGAGCGTGTACGGATCGCCCGTACCGCCTTCCGCCGTGCCGGTCTTGCCGGCGACGTCGACACCGTCGATCTTGGCATTGGTACCGGTGCCGTCGTTGACGACGCTCTGCATCGCCTCGGTCAGGTCGGCCGCCTCGGAGCCGGACAGCGGGTCGCTGTACTGGCGCGGCGAGAACGACTCGACGGTCTTCAGGTCGCTCGTCGTGATCGAGTCGACGAGCGACGGCTGCATGACCTTGCCACCGTTGGCGATACCGGCCGACACCATCGCGATCTGCAGCGGCGACACGCGCACGCTGGCCTGGCCGAAGGCGCTCAGCATGAGCTGGGCGGTCGAGTCGACGTCGGGGTACTGGCTCGCCGTGGCGCGCATCGGCACCTCGATGGCGTCGCCGAACCCGTACCCGTCGGCGACGGACTTGATCTCGTCGTACCCGAGCTTCTGGCCGAGCTCCGCGAACGGGATGTTGCACGAGTACTGGATCGCCGTGCGCAGCTTCACCGTCTCGCCACCGCCGCAGGACCCGCCCTCGGCGTTGTTGATGAACGTGTTCGTGCCGGGGAGCTGGAGCCGGGCCGGGTTCGGGAACTCGGAGTCGAGGTCGTACTTGCCGTCCTTGAGCGCGGCCGACGCGACGACGAGCTTGAAGACCGATCCCGGCGTGTAGAGGTCGCCGCCGATGGCGCGGTTCTGCAAGGGGGTGGGCTTCTGCGCGAGGAGGGCGTCGTACTCGGCCTTGACCTTCGCGGTGTCGTGCGAGGTGAGCGCGTTCGGGTCGTACTCGGGCTTGGACACCATCGCGAGGATCTTGCCGGTCTTCGGCTGGATCGCGACGACGGCGCCGGAGTTCGACCCGAGGGCGTCGTACGCGGCCTGCTGCACGTCGGGGTCGATCGTCAGGTTGACGTTGTCGCCCTGGATGTCCTGCCCGGTGAGGATCGCGTTGAGGTTCTGGAAGAACGAGGCGTCGGAGTTGCCCGACAGGACCGAGTTCTCGGCGCCCTCGATGCCGGTGTTGCCCTGGCCGATCGTGAAGTACCCCGTGACGGCCGAGTAGAGCGCACCGTTCGTGTAGGAGCGCTGGTACTGGTACTGGTCGTCCACCGGGGTCGACTCGGCGATCGGGCTGCCGTTGACGAGGATCGCGCCCCGCTTGGTGGAGTAGCTGTCCAGGATGGTCCGGGAGTTGCGCGAGTCGGCGCGCAGGGAGTCGGACGCGAAGAACTGGATCGAGGTCGTCGACACGAACAGTGCGACGAACATGAGCACGATGACGGTCGAGACACCGCGGAGCTGTCGGTTCACCGGCTGTGCTCCTTCCTGGTCGCGGCCTTCGTGCGCGGAGCCTTCCCGCGCGCGGCCGGGATCGCGCCCTGCTGGACGCGCTGTTCTGCGGGGATCGCGTCGGTCAGTCGCAGCAGCATCGCCGCGATGATCCAGTTGGCGATCAGGGAGGACCCACCGGCCGCCATGAAGGGCGTGGTCAGACCGGTCACCGGGATGATGCGGGTGATGCCGCCGACGACGACGAACACCTGCAGGGCGATCGTGAAGCCGAAGCCGACCCCGAGGAGCTTGCCGAAGTCGTCCTGGGCCATGAAGGCCACCCGCAGGCCGCGGGAGGCCAGCACGATGAACAGTGCCAGGATCGCGAAGACACCGATGAGCCCGAGTTCCTCACCGAGGGACGCGACGATGTAGTCGGCGTTCGCCACCGGGGTGATGTACGGCCGGCCCTGCCCGAGGCCGGTCCCGGTGATGCCGCCGTTCGCGAACCCGAACAGGCCCTGCACGAGCTGGTAGCTGCCCTGCGTCTGTCGCGAGAAGATCGCCTGGTCGAACGGGTCGAGCCACTGCTCGAACCGGCCGCGCACGTACACGAGGGCGGCCTGGGCGACGATCGCACCACCGATGAACAGCGTCAGGCCGATCGCGACCCAGCTGAGCCGTCCCGTGGCGACGTAGATCATCACGAGGAACAGGCCGAAGTACAGCAGCGCCGTGCCGAGGTCGCGCTGGAAGACGAGGACGGCCATCGCGGCGCCCCACATCACCAGGATCGGGCCGAGGTCACGTGCTCGCGGGAACGTCATGCCGAGGAACTTCTTGCCGACGATCGACAGCGAGTCGCGGGCGGTGACGAGGTACCCGGCGAAGAACAGCGCCATGGTGATCTTCGCGAGCTCACCCGGCTGGAACGAGAACGGGCCGATCCGGATCCAGACGCGTGCGCCGCCGATGTTCTCGCCGATCACCGGCAGCATCGGCATGAGGAGCAGGAAGATCGTCAGCGCCATGAAGATGTAGCGGTAGCGCTGCAGGAACCGGTGGTTGCGGACCACCACGACGGTGATCGTCGCGAGCACCATCGCGAGCATCGTCCAGACGATCTGCTTCACGCCGATCGCGTCCCAGCCGGTCAGGCCGTTGTGGACGTCGATGCGGTAGATCTCGGCGATCCCGATGCCGTTGAGCACGAGGGCGACCGGCAGGATGAACGGGTCGGCGTTCTTCGCGACGACCCGGAGCACGCAGTGCATGACGAGCGCGAGCCCGAGGATCCCGCCCCCGACCCACAGCACGCCCGTGTCGAACAGGCGGCCCTTGGTGCCGAGCTGGACGAGCACCATCGCCCCGGCGCAGATGCCGCAAGCGATGACGAGCAGCACGAGCTCGAGGTTGCGGGCGCGCGCGGGTTCGCGGAGCTTGATCGTGATCGCCTGGGTGAAGGACTGTGCGGTGGCGGTGCTCATCACAGCGCCTCCGCCCCGGGCGAGGGCGTTCCCGCTGCCGCCGGTGCCGCCGGTGCTGCCGGCGCCTCGGTCGGGGAGTCGGACGGGGTGGGCGTCGGCGAGGACGACGGGGACCCGTCGCCACCGGTCCCGGCCTGGTCCTGTCCGGTCTCCGCGGCCTTGCGCAGGCGGTCGACGATGTCCCGAGCGTCGGACAACGACGTCGCGTTGATCGTCGAGCGGACGTTCTCGCGGGTGTACTCCGGCAGCGACGCGGTGCTGATGTCGGTGTCCTCGTACACGTCGGACAGCGCGATCGGACCGATCGACTGCTGGACGCCCTTGTAGATCGCGACGGTGCCGCGGTCGGTGCCCACGTAGTAGTGGTCCTGCGTGATCCGCCAGCCCAGGAACACGGCGCCGACGAGCAGCCCGACCGCCGCGACGAGCGCGATCGTCCAACCGATCCGTCGGCGCACCCGGCGACGACGGTCCTCGGCGATGAGCTCGGCGAAGTACTGGTCCGACTCGGGCTCGAAGTGCGAGTCCTCGGGCGCGGCGCTGACCTTGAGGGGGTGCAGCAGGATCGTGGGGAGGCGGATCGGCTTGCGGCCGGTCGACGCCTCGAAGGTCAGGGGTGCTGCGGCGGACCCGACCGTGGTGGCGGCCTCGTCGTCGTCGACCACGTCGCCGTCGGTCACGTCCATCACGACGACGGTGACGTTGTCGGGGGCGCCGTGGTCGAGCGTCTCCTTGACCAGGCGCTGGGTGACCTGGTTGGCGTCCATCGTCGACGCCAGGGCGTGTCGGATGCGCTCCTCGGCGAGGTACGAGGACAGGCCGTCGGAGCACAGGAGCCAGCGGTCGCCGGCCTGGATGTCCATGACGGCGGTGTCGACCTCGGGTGCCGCGTCGACGTCGCCGAGCACCCGCATGAGCACCGAGCGGCGCGGGTGGACCGCTGCTTCCTCCGGTGTGATGCGACCGCTGTCGACGAGCCGCTGCACGAACGTGTGGTCGGACGTGATCTGCTGCAGCTCACCGTCGCGCATCCGGTAGATGCGCGAGTCGCCGATGTGGGCGATGGCGATCTGCTCGCCGACCCGGATGAGCGCGGACACCGTGGTGCCCATGCCGGTGAGTTCCTGGTGCTCGAAGACCGTCTCGGTGATGAGCTGGTTCGCGGCGATGAGGGCCGACTGCAGGGCGAACTCGGCGTCGTGCGCGGAGGGGAACTCGCGGTCCACCTCGCGGATCCGACGGATGGCGATCGCAGAGGCGACGTCGCCGCCCGCGTGGCCGCCCATGCCGTCGGCGACGGCGAAGAGGTGGGTGCCGGCGTAGCCGGAGTCCTGGTTGTTGGCGCGGATGCGCCCCACGTGGGACACAGCGGCGCTCAGCGTGCGAGCGGTCATGTCCGGGTTACCGCCGCAGCTCGAACGTCGTCGTCCCGATCGTGATCGGTGTCCGCTCCGCGATGGTCACGGGGGTGGTCACCTTCTGACCGTCGACGAAGGTGCCGTTCGTGGACTCGAGGTCGGTGAGGACCCACCCCGACGCCCGGAGTTCCAGGCGGGCGTGGTGGGTGGACGTGTAGTCGTCGCGGATCACGACGTTGGACTCGCTGGAGCGGCCGATGGTGATCGGTCCGCCGCCGAGCGGCATCTCGAGGCCCTCACGTGCGCCCTCGGTGATGACGAGCCGCGTCGGGACGCCGCTCGCGGTCTGCTGCGGCGTCGGTCCGGAGGACTGCCCGATCAGCTCGGTGAACGCGCCACCCGACGCGGCCGCCGGAGCCGCCGCAGCGGGGACCACGGGGGTCGTCGGGCCGGACGGTGCGGCCTTCGGATCGGTGGGGATCGTGCGCACGCGCTGGCCGAACAGGTCGCTCCGCAGGGCGAAGACGATCACGAACACGAACAGCCACAGCACCGCGAGGAACGCGAAGCGCAGGACGAGCAGGGTCAGCCCTGTGGTCATCGAGCACCTCCGTCGCTCTCGGGGATCACCCGGAACACCATACGGGTACGACCGATCTCGATCGTCGAGTCCGGCTCCACGATGGCCTGCTGGAAGCGCTGACCGTCGAGTTTCGAGCCGTTCGTGGACCCCAGGTCGTTGGCCTGGGCGTGCTTGCCGTCCCAGATCACCTCGACGTGCTTGCGGCTCGTGCCGGTGTCGGCGACGGTGATGTCGGCGTCCGTCCCGCGGCCGATCACGGTGCGTCCGCGCTGCAGCCGGTGACGCTGGGAGCCGATGTCGAGGACCGCGACCCACGCGACGTCGCGCTGCACGGTGCTCGAGTCCACCTGAAGGATCCCGGTCGAGAGCGTGCCGTCCTGCTGCAACCGGATCGTCACCGGGCCCGAGAACGAGTAGTTCTGCGCCACGGCGTGCTGCTGCACCATCGAGGTCAGCTCGTCGATGAGCGGCCGTCCCACGTCGTTCATGCGCGTGAAGTCCGGCGGTGCGAGCCGGACGGTGAACTCGTTCGGCACGAGGATGCGCTCCCGCGACACCACGGCGGCCTTGGTGTCGAGCTCGCGGCGCAGGGCGCTCGAGATCTCCACGGGCTGCACGCCGGAGCGGAAGGTCTTCGCGAACGCACCGTTGACGGCGCGCTCCAACCCTCGCTCGAAGCTGTCCAAGAGGCCCATGTGTCTCCAGTGTCGTCGGTCACGGACCACTGCATGGTAGTGGGTGGCACCCGGGCCCGTCTGACAGTGGTCACGGGGCCCCTCGGCGCCGTGCTAATGTTGCCGGGCTGGCGCGAGTGGCGGAATTGGTAGACGCGCACGGTTCAGGTCCGTGTGCTGGAAACGGCGTGGGGGTTCAAGTCCCCCCTCGCGCACCAGGTGAGGAACGGCCCCCGGAGGAATCCGGGGGCCGTTCCGCGTTTCCGGGAGTCTGCTGCCCCGGGACGTCCGCTGCCCCGGGACGTCCGCCGCCCCGGCCCGTCCGCTGCCCCGGCCCGTCAGCCCGCGAAGGCGGCGAGGGCGTCGTCGAGCATCCGGTGCCCCTGCTCCTCGAAGCCGGCGTCACCCACCTCGTGTGCCCACACCGCGGTGCCGACGGCCTCGCGGAGCTGGATCCAGCGCCACGCGTCCGGGGTCCGGGGATCGCCCCCGTACCCGTCGATGAAGGCGGTCTCGAGCGCCGGGTCGTGCTGCCAGTGCAGGACGGCGAGCCGTGTGAGGTCCGTCGCGGCCGGACGGAACGCGAAGCGTCCGAGGTCGATCGCGCGGAGGCGGCCGTCATCGACCACCCAGTTGCGGGGCTGCCAGTCGCCGTGCGTCGGCACGACGGTCACCGGGGTCGGACGGAACCGGGCGAGCACGGCGCGGACGGCCTCGACCCGCTCGGCCGGGATCCGGTGCCGCTGGTCGAGCTGACCCGTGGTCCTCGCCTGCTCTCGCTCGGCGTAGGTCGGGTCGGTCCACGCTGTCTGGTCGTGGAGGCGTCGGAGCAGGGCGCCCGCCTGCCGGTGCACCGCGGGGTCGTGTTCGTCCGGGGTGCCGAGCGCGAGACGGCCCGGGACCCGGTCGAGCACGAGGACCCGGGTGTCCTCGTCCGCCGCGACCAGGGCTCCGGCATCGCCGCGCGCGACGAGCACGTCGGTCCACCCGCGGTGCGCCGTGAGCTCGCGGGGGAAGTGGGTGTTCGCCGGTCCGCAGGCCTTGACGACGAGGTCGCGTCCGCCCGACCGCACGTGGAGCACGACGGTGTCGAGCAGCCCCCAGGAGTGGTCGGCGACGAGTTCGACGTCCGGCAGCACCGACCGGACGAACGTCTGCTGCGCCGGGGTCAAGCCGGCGCGCCCCCACGCGTCGGCAGCGACCTGGTGTTCCCCGTCCCCGTCCCCGTCCCCGTTCCCCACCCAGACACGGTAGCCCGGAGGTCGATCAGTGGGCCAGGCCGGTGAGCTCGCCCACGGCGATCGCGGCCGCCAGCGCCACGAAGGGTCCCAGGGCGACGACGCTCACCCACCGGTGCTCCACGAGCAGCGCGACGAACTCGCGCAGGAACGCGCTCGGGACGTAGTAGCGGGCGGTCCGGGAGCCGACGACCTGGGCGTCCGCGCCGAGTCGGCGGGCGAGGGAGGCGGTGCGGAGGACGTGGTAGTCGCTCGTCACGAGCAGCAGCGGTCCGGTCCGACCGGCGTCGCGCAGCAGCTCGACCGAGCGCTCGATGTTCTCGCGGGTCGTGGTCGACCGGTCCTCGGCGAGGACGTCCTCGGCGGGGACGCCCTGGTCGAGCAGGTACTCGCGCATCGCGGTCGCCTCGGCCCGGACCTCGTCCGACCCCTGTCCGCCGGACGGCACGAGGAGCGGGCGGTTGCCCCGCGCCACCTCGGCACGCCACGCCTGGACGCCCCGGTCGAGTCGGCCGCGCAGGAGCGGGGTCACCGTGCCGTCCGCGCGCAGGCCCGCCCCGTGCACGACGACCGCGGTCGGGGCGACGCCGTGGCGCATCCGCCCGTACACCACCGAGTAGAGGGCGAACGAGACGAAGGCGGCACTGGCGTACGCGGAGACGAGGGCGAGCAGTGCCGCGACGGTCACGCCCACGACGCCGAACCGGACGACGAGCACGACGGCGACGACCGGCAGGACGAGCACGGCGACACCGGCGAGCAGGGAGAGCTGGTTGCCGAGGCTCCGCCCTTCCTTGCGGAGCATGGTCACACTGTTGGCGACGAGGGCGACGCCGAACACCACGACGCTGATCGGGAGCGCGAGTGCGAGCAGCCCGAGGGCGACGACCGCGGGCAGCGACCAGTCGGCGGCGACGACCAGTCCGCCGAGCACGCCGAACACGACGGCGGTGGTGAGGAAGACGCCGTTCCGCAGCATCCTCGGGTCGCGACGGCGGCAGACCAGGTAGGCGATGAGGAAGACCGCGGCGACGACGAGCAGGAACACGAGTACAGAATACCGGGCGGTGTGCGCGGCCCGACGGTCAGGTCGCGGACCGGCCGCCCTCGCGGGTCCCGGCGAGTCCGTGGTCGTGGGCGTACACGACGAGCTGGACCCGGTCGCGGAGCGAGAGCTTGCCGAGGATGCTCGAGATCTGCGTCTTCACGGTCGACTCGGTGACGAACTCCTTCGCCGCGATCTCGGCGTTCGACAGCCCGCGCGAAGCCCACCCGAACACGATCCGCTCCCGGTCGGTCAGGGTCTGGAACGCGGCGGGCTGGGGCTTCGGCGCGCGCTCGACGTCGGCGCCGAACAGCTGCGAGACGTCGTTCGGCGCGATCACCGAGCTGCCCTCGTGCACGGCCCGGACCGCGGCGAACAGGAACGGCGGCGTGGTGTCCTTGAGCAGGAATCCGCTCGCGCCCAGGCGGATCGCGGTGGCCGCCGCGGGGTCGAGGCCGAACGTGGTCAGCACGACGACGCGGGGGAGCGGCTCGCCCACGGCACCGGAGTAGAGCTGTCGGACGGTCTCGACGCCGTCCATGCCGGCCATCCGCATGTCGAGCAGCACCACGTCGGGGCGCAGTTCGCGGATGCGGTCGAGGGCCTCGGCGCCGTCCGACGCCTCGCCGACGACCTGCATGTCGGGCTGGGCGTCGAGGACGACCCGCAGGCCGGCGCGGAACAGTGCCTGGTCGTCGGTGAGCAGGATGCGGATCGGGGCAGCGGTGGGGCCGGTCGGCGGCTCGGCACCCCGTTCGGTGCCGGTGTGTGCGCCGCTGTGTGGCTCGGTCATCGGTTCGTCCCCCCTCGGACGTCGTACGGGATGCGCGCGCGTGCGGTGAACACGTCGTCGAGCACGGCGGCGTCGAAGGACCCGCCGATCGTGGTGAGTCGGGTCTGCATGCCGGTGAGTCCGCGGCCGGATCCGCGCGGGTGGGCGGCGAGTTCGTCGATGCCGAGCTCCTCGCCGACCGGGAGCGAGGCGGAGCGCACGGCGTTCTCGACCTCGAGCACGAGGTCCGCCGACCGCCAGGTTTCGCGGACGTCGACGGCACCGCCGGGCACGCCGTGTCGGAGCGCGTTCGTCAGCATCTCCTGCAGCACCCGGCGGGCCGCCGTCCCGTGCACCGGGCCGAGCGGTCGGGAGGCACCCCGGACGGTGTGCTCGACCGTGACACCGGCGTCGCGGATGCCGCGGACGATCTCCTCGAAGGAGGCCGGGTCGACGGTGGCGTCGGACCCGTCGATGTGGCCGAGGACCTGGCGCACCTCGACCAGGGAGCTCCGGGCGGTGCTCGCGATGGTGGCGCTGACCTCGCGGACGCGTGCCTCGTCGTCGAGGAACGGCACGGAGTCGGCCTGCGCGATGATCACGGCGAGGGAGTGGCCGACGACGTCGTGCACGTCGCGGGCGATGTCGGCGCGGATGCGTTCGGACTCGGCTTCGTCCACGGCGCGGGTGGCGACGGCCTCGGCACGGTTCGCGACCGCCTCGGCGCGCGTGGCCGCGGCCTCGGCGTCGATGCGGCGGACGGCCTCGGCGTTCTGGGAGCGGACGGCCCGGGTGGCGAGCCCACCCGCCCAGACCGAGACGAGCGCGAGGGTCGGCGCCGCGAGGACGATCGCGACCTGCTCCGAGGGCCCGTTCAGCAGCAGTGCGTACCGGTAACCGGTCTTGGAGAGGTACAGGGAGGCGAGGACTCCGGCGCCGAGGGAGAGCAGACCGGCGAGGACGACCTCGATCTTCGTGCCGACGATCGCGACGCTGCCGACCACGACGAAGAGCGCGACGTCGACGAGTGAGGGACGCTCCCCGTTCCACACCTGGACGACGCCGAGGGCGACCGCGGCGAGCATCGCCCCGGACGGGCTGAGCCGACGGAGGGCGATCGCGACGGTCGCGGCCGTGACGGCGAGGGCGCTCGCCCGTTCGAGCTCGAGGTCGATCGGTGCGAGGAAGACGAGGCAGGCGAGCGCGGCCCACGTCAGGTCGACGACGAGGGATCGGCGAGGGAGGACCCTGGTGAACCCCTGACCGCCCCTCACGGATCGATCATCGCACGGCGCTCGGGCGTGGCGGGGTTCACGGGATCGGGGACATCGCGATCAGGGCGACCGCAGTGACGGCGATGATCGCGGCGCAGGTCGCGAGGGTTGCGATCACGTGCTTGGTCGAGGTCTCCATGCTGACGAGCCTCGCGGAGGAGGCGGCGCGGGGCATCGGGCGGAGGGACGAGCGCCGTCGTCCGGAAGGACGAACCCGGTCGTCCTGCGGTCCGGAGCCCGGGAGGGTCGGAGCGCCCACGCGGGTGCGCGGATGCGGCAGGATCAGCACGTGTCCCGTACCGAGCCCGCCGGGGGAGCCGGAACCGCCCCCACGGCCCCTGCACCCACCGTGCTCGGGCGCGTGCTGCGGCGCCGCCTGCGCGACCCGGTCTGCCGCGCCTGTGCACACCCGTGGGCGGGGCATCCCGGTGCGCCCTCGGACGGGAGCGGCACCGAGTGTGCCGCCTGCCGGTCCGAGCGGGACCACGCCGGTGCGCCCGAGGGTGCGGACCCGTGCTCCGCGACGGTACCGACCGCGCTCCTGGACCGAGCGACCGTGGTGCCGGACCGTCCGGAGCGCTGGTGGCACCGGGTGGCGGTCTTCCCGCTGCGGGTGATCCTCGTGGTCCTCGACGGACTGGGCTGAGCCGTCACCCTGGTCGTGACCGCGTGACCGCGTGACCGCGTGACCGCGTGACCGCGTGACCGCGTCACCGGACGACGGCCGACCGGTCGGCCCGGATCTCGGCCCGGGCCGGAACGGCTCGCGCACGGCGCACAGCGCGCGGAGACGGTGACCGACCGGCGGCCGGGAGGCGCGTGGCGGCGCCGCCACGCGCCTCCCGGCCGCCCGTCGCTCGCGTCTCAGATCGTGAGCTGCCCGAGCACGCGGTGTGCGATCGAGACGGACTCGCCGCTCACCGCGGACCGCGGTGAGGCGAGGAACGCGACGAGGTCCGCGATCTGCTGCGGGCTCGACTCGCCACCGGCGCCGCGCTGCACCTGCGCTGCCGGCTCGTCCGTCACCGTGCCCGGGTTCACGACGTTCACGGCCACACCGGTGCCCGCGACCTGGTCGGCGAGGTTCTTCGCGATGACGTTCGTCGCGGCGTTCCGGAGCGAGGTCGTGATGTTCCCCGCGAGGTAGGCGTTCTGCCCGCTCACCACGACGACGCGACCGAAGCCGGCGGCGCGCTGCGCGGGGAGCACGGCGTTCGCGACGCGGAGGAAGCCGAGCGCCTTGCCGTCGATCGCGGCGGCGACCTGCTCGGGGTCCGATGCCCGGTCGGGGTCGAGCGTGCCCGCCGCGGGCGCCGCGGTGACCACGAGGACGTCGATGCGTCCGTGCTGGTCGAGCACCCGCGCGACCGCGGCGTCGACCGACTCCTGCGACGCGGTGTCCATGCGGACGTCGTCGGGGCCGCCGGCGGTGCGGGAGGCGACGACGACGTGCGCGCCCTCGCGACGGAGGGTCTCGGCGACGACGCTGCCGATGTACCCGTGACCGCCGACGACGAGGGCGGTCCGGCCGGTGAGTTCGAGGTCCATGCGCGCCACGGTAGGCCGCGGTGCTGCGCGCCGTCCGGTGCGCTGTCCGGCGTGCTGACGGCTGCGGCGTCGGAGCACCGTCCCGCGTGGCCGGGGCGTCTCCCGCGCGATCCGGCCACCCGATCCGCGCGATCCGTCCACCTTGGACGGCTGCCCAGTCCGGCCCGCCGACCATCGCCCACGACGGCCCCGGTGGCGGACCGAACGGACGCCGCGGCCACCGCCGGACGTCGCGGACAGCACACGACGGCACCGGTGGACCGACACCGTCCGGACGACGACAGGGAGCGCGCATGACCGACCAGCAGCAGCCCGACCAGCAGCAGCCCGACCAGCAGCAGCCCGACCAGCAGCGGCCCCCGGGCAGTGACCGGGAGCTCACGCCGACCGCCGACCACGGCGAGCAGTCCTACCGTGGCTCGGGCAAGCTCACCGGGAAGCGCGCGGTGATCACCGGCGGCGACAGCGGCATCGGCAAGGCCGTCGCGATCGCCTTCGCCCGCGAGGGCGCCGACGTGCTCGTCAGCTACCTCCCCGAGGAGGAGGACGACGCGCAGGACACGAAGCGCTGGATCGAGGAGGCCGGTCGGAAGGCCGTCCTGTTCCCCGGCGACGTGAGCGACCCGTCGTACTGCCGGTCCGTCGTCGCGACCGCGGTCGACGAGCTCGGCGGCCTGGACGTCCTCGTGAACAACGCGGCGTACCAGATGACCCACGAGACGATCGAGGAGATCAGCGACGAGGAGTGGGACCACACCCTCGCGACGAACCTCAGCGCCTACTTCCACCTCGTGAAGGCCGCGCTGCCGCACCTCGGCCCGGGGTCGTCGATCATCGGGTCGAGCTCGGTGAACTCCGACAACCCGAAGCCCGACCTGGCGCCGTACGACGTCACGAAGGCCGGCGTCGCGAACCTGTCGGCAGCGCTCGCGCAGCTGCTCGGCCCGCGGGGCATCCGCGTCAACAGCGTCGCGCCCGGCCCGATCTGGACGCCGCTCATCCCCTCGACGATGCCGCCTGAGGAGGTCGAGCAGTTCGGCACGCAGACGCCGCTCGGCCGCGCGGGCCAGCCCGCCGAACTCGCCCCGGTGTACGTGCTGCTCGCCAGCGACGACGGCAGCTACGTCTCCGGTGCCCGGGTCGCCGTCACCGGCGGCACACCCATCCTCTGACCGACCGAACCCAGCACGCGAAGGAGCACGATTTGTACTTCCACAAGCAGGAACTCCAGTTCAAGGCCACCCCGGACAAGCCGGACGCCGTCTACGCGCGCAAGCTCCAGGAGGTGCTCGGCGGCCAGTACGGCGAGATCTCCGTCGCCCTGCAGTACCAGTTCCAGGCGTGGAACATGCACATCCCGGGCAAGTACCGGGACATGGTCTTCGGCATCGGTGCCGAGGAGATGGGGCACGTCGAGATGCTCGCGACGATGATCGCGCAGCTGCTCGAGAAGAGCCCGCTCGGCATCACCGAGGACGCGCTGCAGGACGACCCGACCGTCGCCGCGATCGTGGGCGGCACCGACGTGCAGCACGCCATCGTCGCCGGCGCCGGAGCGCGCCCGGTCGACAGCAACGGCAACCCGTGGCAGGGCTCGTACATCACGGCCTCGGGCAACCTGCTCGCCGACTTCACCGCGAACGAGAACGCCGAGATGCAGGGCCGCGTCCAGGCCGCACGGCTGTACCACATGACCGACGACCACGGCGTGCGGGACCTGCTCTCGTTCCTCATCGCCCGCGACACCATGCACCAGAACATGTGGGCGACCGCCGCGGCCGAGCTGCGCGAGAAGGGCGTGGAGGGCTTCCCCGTGCCGAGCAACTTCCCGCAGGCGAAGGAGGCGTCGGAGTTCAGCTACCAGTACCTCAACTTCTCCGACGGTGCCGCGGCTGCCGACGGGCCGTGGGCGAGCGGCCCCTCGTTCGACGGCAAGGGCGAGTACTCGTACCACGACGGCCCCACCTCGTCGGTGCCGATGCCCCCGCCCACGCACCCGGACGTGCGGCTGTACGGCACGACCGAGCTGCCGAACGTGGTCGAGAAGACCGCGGGGCTCGTGCAGGACACCCTGCACAAGGAGTAGTGGTCACGCCGGTCGCGGACGCGACCGGCAGACGGACGGGAGGCGCGGTGCCGGCTGGCACCGCGCCTCCCGTCCGTCGTCGTCTCAGCCCCGCAGGGTGGTGAGGGTCGTCGTGTCGTCCACCGGCTCGCTGCGCGCCGGTCGCGTGATCCCGGCGTAGGCGCGCGTCGCGCTCCACCCGGCGATCAGGGCGACCGTGCCGACGACGGCCGCGATCCACGGGAGCAGCCACCCGTCGGCCCACGCGCCCGGGGCGACCACCCAGACGAGGAAGTTCCCGACCGTGCCACCGGTCGCGCCGAGGAGCGCGGCGGTGCGGCGGTCGAGGCTCGTGGCCGTCAGGGCCGTGGTGGTGACGGCGACGGCGAACAGGGCGTTGATGAGTGCTGCCACCGTGCCTCCGTCAGGCGCTGGTCGTGCCGGCCGCACCGCTCGTCGTGCCGGCCGCACCGGTCGTGCTGGCTGCACCGGTCGGGCTGGTTGCGCCGGTCGTGCTGGTTGCGCCGGTCGTGCTGGTTGCACCGGTCGTGCTGGTTGCGCCGGTCGTGCTGGTTGCGCCGGTCAGGGCGCTCGTCGCCGAGCTGCCGCCGTCGGCGTCCGTGCCGCGGCCGTCGGAGCCGCCGACCGCGAGCTGCTGGGCGCCGCCGCCGGTGGTGACCGTGACCTTGCGCGGCTTCGACGACTCCTTGACCGGGATCGTGACGCTGAGCACGCCGTTGTCGTAGGCGGCGCTGATGCGTGCCGTGTCCAGGTGGTCGCCGAGGGTGAGCTGCCTGACGAACGTGCCGGGCTGACGCTCCCGGGTGATCCACTGCGATCCCTCGGGGGCGCCGAGCGTGCGCTCCGCGCGCAGGGTGAGGACGGACCCGTCGACGTCGACGTCCACCGACCCCGGGTCGATGCCCGGCAGGTCGACGTCGAGGACGTAGTGGTCGCCGCTGCGGTAGAGGTCCATCGGCATCGACCGGGGTGCGCCCGTGCCGGCTCCGAGCAGGGTGCCGGCGAGTCGGTCGAGCTCGCGGAACGGGTCGTACTGCATCGTCATCGAGATCAACTCCTTCGTGGTCCTCGTCGGGTCCCCGCGACCCGACGACCAGAGTTCTAGCACTCTCGCCTCAGGAGTGCCAAGAGCAGGCTCAGAGGTCGCTGGGAACGATCGGACCGGCCGGTCTCGTCACCTGCGGCCGTCGGGCCGGCCGCGGGGCCGTCAGTCCTCGGGGCGCCCGGCGACCTCGTGGTGCAGGCGTTCGAGGGCCGGGAGCGCCTGCGCGAGGGCGTGCCGGTCGGCGTCGGAGAGCCGGTCGAGGGCGTCGACGAGGACGGAGGTCGCGGCGTCGTCGTAGGTCCGGAGGCGGTCCGTCGCGAGCGGGGTCAGGTGCACGGTGGCACGGCGCCCGTCCCCGCCGACGACCCGGCGCTCGACGAGGCCGGACTGCTCCATCGCCGAGACGAGGTTGCTCACGGTGGGCCGGGCGAGGCCGAGGCGCGCGGCGAGGGCGGAGGGCGCCGTGCCGATCTGCGGGTCGGTGCCGAGCGCGCGGAGGACCTCGATCTGGGCCTCCGGGATGTCCGGCAGACCCGCCACCGCCCGCGAGGTACGGAGGAGTGTGCGCCGGAACGGTCCGACCCGGTCGCTGAGCCGGCGGGCGATGCGCGCCGTGTCGTCGTCCGTACCCGCCATGCTGGGCAACCTATCAGCCAGTTTTGTTTGCAACAAAACCATTCCGGGAGCAGGCTGGGGTCATGACCACCACCACCTCCGTCGAACACCCCGAACCGCCCCAGGACCTCTCCGGCATCGTCGGACACCGGTTCGTCTACACCTACGCCAACGGCTGGCAGTACGAGATGTACGTCAAGAACGCGACGACGATCGACTACCGCATCCACACCGGTCACGTCGGCGGCCGCTGGGTGAAGGACCAGACCGTCGACCTCGTGGCGCTCGCCGCGGGCGTCTACAAGGTGTCGTGGAACGAGCCGACCGGCACGAGCGTCGTCGTCAACGTCCTGCCCGAGCAGCGCGTCCTGCACGGCACGATCTTCTTCCCGCGCTGGATCGAGCTCGACGGGTCGAAGACGGTCCTGTTCCAGAACGACCACCTCGACGAGATGCAGCGCTTCCGCGACGAGGGACCGACCTACCCGATCTACGTCGTCCCCGAGTTCGCGCACATCACGCTGTTCGAGCACGTCGGCGCGGACGACGAGTCGGTGATCGACACCGCCCCGGGCGACCTGCCCGCCGGCTGGGCGGACCGGACCGACTGATGGGCGCCGTGCCGCTGCAGGCCGCCGACCCGCGGGTCTCGCCGACGACGCTCGACCACCACGGACGGACGATCCGCGGGTGGCAGTGGGAGCCGGCTGACCCTGCGTCCGGTGCGTCCGGTGCCGGCGCGTCCGGTGCCGGCGCGTCCGCTGCCGACGCGCCCGTCGTGCTGCTCGTGCACGGGTTCAGCGACAGCGCGACCGGTGGGCGACAGCTCTTCGTGCAGACCGCGCGGCACCTCGTCGCCCGCGGTGCCGTCGTCCGGAGCCACGACCGGCTCGGTCAGGGCGTGAGCGACGGCGAGTTCGCCGACATCACCATCCGCGACGAGGTCGACCAGGTCGTCGCGATGATCCGCGCGGCCGACCGGGGCCAGGGCGTGCACGTCGTCGCGCACAGCCTCGGCGCGGTCGAGTCGGCGCTGGCCGCGGCCCGCGCCCCCGAGCTGGTCCGGACGCTGACCCTGTGGTCGCCGGCCGGTGTGGTCGTGGACGACATCACGGTCGACGACGTCATCCAGGGACAGCCGCTCGCCCCGGTGCGGGAGCGTGGTTGGTTCGACTTCGGCGGCATGGTGCTCGGCGCCGCGTTCATCGAGGACGTCCGCGCCGACCTGGACGTCTACGGGCCGGTCGCCGGGTACACCGGTCCGGTCGACGTGGTGCACGGCACCGAGGACACGATCGTGCCGGTGTCGTACGGGCGCCGGTACGCCGAGCTCCTGCCGGGTGCGACGCTGACCGTCGTCGACGGCGCGGACCACGGCTGGTCGTCGGTGCCGTTCCGGGAGCGGTTGCTCGAGGTGCTCGACGCGAGGCTCGGGCTGGCCTGACGCCGTCAGGTGGGCGGTCGCCTGCAGCGGTACGTCGCCGCGGGCGACCGCCCACCTGCGTCTCGTCGGGTGGCGGTCAGCTCACCTGGCCGGAACGTGCGCCCGACCACAGGTCGACGTCGAGGACGCCGACCGAGTGCTCGTCGATCCGCGCGAGCTCGTCGTCGGTGAACGACAGGTTCCCGAGCGCGGCGACGTTCTGCTCGAGCTGCTCGACGCGTGAGGCACCGATCACGAGCGACGTGACCCGCTCGTCGCGCAGCGCCCACGCCAGGGCGAGCTGCGCCAGGCTCTGGCCGCGCTCCTCGGCGATGCCGTTCAGCGCGCGCAGGTGCTCGACGACCTCGGGGGTCAGGGAGCCGGCGTCGAGGGACTTGCCCGCCGCGGCACGGGAGTCCTCCGGGACGCCGTCGAGGTAGCGCCCGGTCAACAGGCCCTGTGCGAGCGCGGTGAACCCGATGACACCGAACCCGAGGTCGCCGGCCGCGTCGAGCAGCCCCTCGGTCTCGATCCAGCGGTTGAGCATCGAGTACGAGGGCTGGTGGATGAGGAGCGGCGTGCCGAGGTCCTGCAGGATCGCGGCGGCCTGGCGCGCACGGTCGGCGTCGTACGACGAGATCCCCACGTACAGCGCCTTGCCCTGCTGCACCGCGGTGTGCAGTGCGCCCATGGTCTCCTCGAGCGGGGTCGACGCGTCGAGACGGTGCGAGTAGAAGACGTCGACGTAGTCGAGGCCCGTGCGCTCGAGCGACTGGTCGAGCGAGGCGAGGACGTACTTGCGCGACCCGCCGCCCTGCCCGTACGGCCCGGGCCACATGTCCCAGCCCGCCTTGGTCGAGATGACCATCTCGTCGCGGTAGGGCCGGAAGTCCTCGCGCATGAGCCGGCCGAAGTTGACCTCGGCGGCACCGTACGGCGGGCCGTAGTTGTTCGCCAGGTCGTGGTGCGTGATGCCGAGGTCGAACGCGCGGCGGCTGATCGCCCGCTGCGTCTCGAACGGCTTGTCGTCGCCGAAGTTGTGCCAGTAGCCCAGCGAGAGCAGCGGCAGGTCGAGGCCGGAGCGGCCCGTCCGGCGGTAGGGCATCGAGTCGTAGCGGTCGTCCGCAGCGGTGTAGGCCATGGCTCCCATCCTGGCCCGACCCACCCTGGCGCAGCGTCCGGGACGGGCCGGTGCGCGAACCGTACAGAACGCGAACCGTTCGTTGCACGAACTGTTCACGCCGTGGAACAGTTCTGTCGTCCGACCAGGACACCACGACGCAGGAAGGCGGGATCGCTATGCACAGCACGTACACCGGGATGCCGCAGCGAGCGCGGATCGGCGCCTCGCACACCCGCGTGGGACTCACCGACCCGGCGGTCATCGACGCCTACGTCGAGCGCCGCGTCCAGGACCCGTCGCTCCTGTCCCGGCGCAGCGAACCGTCGTACGCTGACTTCTTCACGGCTGCGAGCGTCTGACCCCGACGCCCCGCCGAGCCCGTCGTACAGAGAGACCGTCGTACCCGATGCCGCTGACCGTCGTCCGCCGAGAGCACATGCACCTGTACGCCCGGGAGCCCCGGTCCCGAGCCGCGAAGGCCGCCGTGGACGCCCTCCTCCGACTGCAGCACGTCCAGGAGCAGCAGCTCGAGCAGGCCAGGACCGAGAGCAGCCTGACGAAGAACGAGTTCCTCGCCGTGCGGTACCTGCTCCAGGCGCACCGGGACGGGCGGGCGATGGGGCCGAAGGACCTCGCCGTCATGCTCAACGTGTCGAACGCCTCGGTGACGAAGATCGTCGACGGCCTCGTCGCGAAGGGCGACATCGTGCGGTCGCCGCACCCGACCGACCGACGCGCGCAGGTGCTCGAGCCGACCGTGCAGGCGGCCGAGAAGATCGACTCGTCGTACGCCCGCTTCCACGAGGCCGTGGTCGGGGTGATGGACCACCTGTCCACCGAGGACAACGCCGTGCTCGCGCGGTGCCTCGACCAGGTCACCGAGGCGCTCGTCGGCGGTGCGCCCACGCCCGTCGACGAGTACACGGTCGACCCGGAGGGGGCGTCGGAGCCGATCGACTCCTGATCGCGGGCTCACCGGGGGTGGCGCGAAAACCTTCCAGCGGTAAGTTGGGGGGATGACGAACGTGGTCGACGACGACGCGACCCCACCCCGGCGCGGTGGGTACCGCAAGGGTGCCGAACGCCGGGCGCAGATCCTCGACGAGATGATCCGCATGGTCGCCGCACAGGGGGTCGACGCGTCGTCGCTCCGGTCGGTCGCCGACTCGCTCGGCATCACGCACGCGGCGCTCCGGCACTACTTCCCGAGCCGCGACGAACTGCTGCTCGCCGTGTACCGCGAGCACGAGGTGCGTGAGCAGGGTGCACCGGACCGGATGAAGTCGGCGATCGGGGACATGCGGGAGAGCGCGACGCGCAACCGTGCGGTCCCCGGGCTCGTGCAGCTCTACACGACGCTCGCCGCCGACGCCGTGCAGGAGGGCCACCCGACCACGCGGGACTTCATGCGCGAGCGGTTCACGCGCCTGCGGGCCGACCTCGCCGAGCTCATCACCGCCGACCAGGCCGCCGAGCGCATCCGCGCGGACCTCGACCCGGCCGACCTGGCGAGCCTGTGCATCGCGGCGTCCGACGGTCTGCAGGTGCAGTGGCTGCTCGACCCCGACGCAGTGGACGGCGAGCGGGTCCTGCGGCTGCTCGAGTCGCTCGTCCCGCCGACGGCTTGACCAGAACTGTGAAATTCTGAATATCATGACTGGGTGCTGAGAACCAGACGGCGGACAGAACCACCGCGCATCTCCCGTCTGGACGACGCCGTGCTCGCAGTGGGCACCTTCGTCGTGGTGATGGCCTACTCCTTCGGATGGGGGCCGGACGGTGAACCTCGGATCGCCTACGTCGGCTGGGAGTGGGCTCTCCCGATCTCTGCGGTGCTCGCGCTCGGATTCCTGCGCCGAGCAGCGCCGTGGGCGACCCTGGTCGTCGTCCTCGCACTCGAGTTCGAGAGTCGGCGCACCGCCATCGCCGCCGAACCCTTCACCGCCGCGTTGGCGCTCTTCTCGCTGGCCGACCTCCGCGGTCGGCGGCAGGCGCTGTTCGCGCTCGCGGGGAGTGTTGCCGTGCTGGTGGCGTCCGTCCCCTTCGCCGGACGGACGCGGAGCGGTTTCGCGCTGTGCCTGATCGCGTACGGGCTCGCTACCTGGCTCGGCCTCAGGGCTCGTGGGCAGCGCGAGCGGTTGATCGAACTCGAGGCGCTCAAGACCTTCGAGCGTGATCGCCGCGAGGAGCTTCGGCTGGCAGAGCAGGCACGCGCAGCCGCCGAACACCGGGCCCGGATCGCTGCTGAGGTGCACGACGCACTGACGAACTCGGCGTGCTTGGCCGCTCGACTGTCGGACGCTGCTGGGGTCGCCGTCGACCTGGGCGACCTCGAAGGGGCTCGGCGCGCGATCGAGCAGACCGGGAAGTCCAGTCGTGCGGCACTGCAGGACATCCGGCACCTGCTCCGGACGATCCGAGGCGAAGAGACGTCCGCGCCGTCGATGTCGCTCAATGCTCGGGATCTCCTCGAGGGACTCGTGCGGTCGGGCATCACAGTCCGGTCCGAGATCGACGGCGGTCTGCTCGACCCAGGAGTCGAGCGGACCGTGCTCCGAGTCCTCCGTGAGGCAATCTCGAACATCTTGAAGCACGCCGAGCCCTCGTTGGTGTCCGTCGTACTCGGTCGAGAGGGCGACGACATCGTGCTCCGGATCAAGAACGACGGCATCGTCGACGGTCCCGACGATCGCAGACCCAGCTCGGGTTCGGCTCTCGGCCTGGCGAGCATGCAGACCCTGGTCGAGGAGCATGGAGGAACCTTCCACGCCGGTCTCGACGACGAGCGAGAGGTGTGGGCGCTCGACATCACCATCCCGCACCGGAACGGAGAACCGGATCGTGTCGTCCATCAGCGTGCTCGTCGTCGAGGACCAACCCCTGCTCCGCTCGGCGTTGGTGATGATGCTGCGCTCCGAACCTGACATCGCCGTCGTCGGTGATGCCCACGACGGCGCTTCGGCGATCGAACGGAGCGATCGACTCCGACCCGACGTGGTCCTGATGGACATTCGGATGCCCGGGATCGACGGCGTCGAGGCTACGGCCTCCCTCACCGCGCTCGAGGACGGGCCGAGCGTGATCCTGCTGACCTCCTACGAGACCGAGGAGAACATCGTGCGCGGTCTCGAGGCCGGAGCGAGCGGCTTCCTCGCGAAGGAGGCGGACCGCGACGAGATAGTCCGCGCGGTCCGGCAGGTGCACGCCGGCGGAGCCGTGGCGTCTCCGGCCGCCACGCGACTGCTGTTGTCCCGGATGCGAGAGACGAAAGCACTGCGCGTCGGCGACGACATGCCCTTCCCTGAGGTGTCCCCGCGGGCCCGGGAAGTGGCGCTCCTCGTCGCCGACGGCCTGAGCAACGCGGAGATCGCTCGGGCGCTGTGGATATCGGAGGCGACCGTCAAGACGCACCTGGCCGCGATCCTCCGTGCGTACGGACTTCGGACCCGCGTGCAGATCGCGGTGCTCGCCCATCGGGCTGGGTGGATGAGCGGTGCCACTTCGCGGTGAGTGACGTCTCGCCCGGTTCTGTCCAGGAGACTCGCGAGGCGGGTGCGCGCTTCGCGGCGCGTTCTCGGGTGGCTCCGGAGCGGTCAGACCGGCTGGAGCGGCTGCCGTTCGCCGACGGGCAGCTCGACCGTGATCCGGTCGCCGGCCCGGACGACCCCACCGGTCAGGACGACGCCCATCACGCCGCCCCTGCGCTCGACGCTGCCGTCCTCGGCGCGCCCGAGCACCTGCTTGAGCAGTCCCGGGTCGTGGTCGTTGATCTGCTGACACGGGTTGCGCAGTCCCGTGACCTGCACGCTGGCGTCGGCGCCGAGCCGCAGGACCGTGCCGACCGGCAGGGCCAGGAGGTCGACGCCCCGGGTCGTGACGTTCTCGCCGAGTTCGCCGGGCTCGACGTGGTGCCCGGTCGGCGCGAGCTCGTCGAAGAGCTCGGCGTGCACGAGGTGCACCTGCCGCAGGTTCGGCTGCGACGGGTCCCGCGCGACCCGGGAGCGGTGCTGCACGGTGGTGCCGGCGTGGGCGTCCCCGTCGACGCCCCACCCGGCGACGAGGCGCACCTCGTCCACCACGGGCTTGCTGAAGCGGTGTTCGTCGTCCCTGCTCACCGCGACGACGTGCGGCTGGTCGTGCTGGTCCCCGGTCACGGTCCCATCCTGGTGCACGTCCGCGCGGTCTGGCTCGATTGACGAGACCGGAGCGGAGATATATCGTCGTGTGGAACGTTGGATACGAAGGGGGAATGACGTGAAGTCGATCTCGGTGTTGGCCATCGCTGCGACACTCGTGGGCGGAGGGCTCGTCGCCGTCACGGTGCACGCAGAGCCCGCGGGCGCGGTGCCGTGTGTCAACAGGGTGACCACGTGGCAGGCCTACAACGAGTGCTCGGGCGTCCCGGCGCGCCACTGGGACGCGATCAGGAACGCGGCGTCGAAGTACGGCAACTGGGCCAACGCCCGTCAGTGGTCGAAGCAGTCCGCCTGCTGGGGCAACGTCGTGTCCTACGGCTACTCGCTCAGGGGCTGACGTGGAGCGCACGGTCCGCTCGGTCGTGATCGCGTTCCTCGTGTCCGGATCGGTCGTCGGGTGTTCCGCCACGGCCACACCGACCGACGCGGCCAGGGGAGGGCCCCGCGGTTTCGAGGGCCCGTGGGCAGCGCAGTTCGAGACCGCGTACGCGGGTGCCCACAGCGCGTACGAGCGTGACGTCCTCCGGGACGGCGCGGTGTCCGTCGCCGAGTACGAACAGACACGGTCGCACGTGGCGTCGTGCCTCGCCGATGCTGGGTACACGATCACCTACGACGCGACGGGCGGGTTCGAACTGGGCTCGGAGGACGGCTCGTACCCGGACGACTTCTTCGAGCACTCGGACCCGGTGCTGCAGACCTGCGAACGTCGTTGGGACGGCTCGATCCGCTTCCTGTACGAGCAGGTTCGCCGGAACCCGGAGCAGCTCGACGAAGCCGCCATCGCGGTGCGCTGCCTCCGCGCCGCTGGCCTCGTCGACGGGTCCTACACGGACGACCGTTGGAACGAGGAGAACGCGCGCGACGACTGGTCGTTCGACGCCCTCGACCCCGCGGCCGAGGCGTGCCGACTCGACCCGCTCGGCCGCTGGTACCGACGATGAGGCGCAGCGCGGTGTCGACGCACTGGTCCACCGGTGTGCTCGCCCTCGTGGCGGCCGGAGCGTTCGGGGCGTCGGCCGCGCTGCTGGGTGCCGCGTTGGACGAACCAGAGGCGCTTCGGTCCGCGCGTCCCGTCGATGCGGTGCCGGTCGAGGAACGCAGCGACGACGACGCTCGTCTCCTCCGACTCTCACTCGTCGCAGGCGGGCCACGAACGGTCGCGGCGCCTCGGTCCGGCGTGCTCACGAGCCTCTCGTGCGCCTCCGGAGAGCCCGTGCGCTCCGGGTCGGTCATCGCGACCGTGGACGGCGAGGTGGTCATCGCGCTGGCGACTGACGAGCCCCTGTGGCGCGACCTCGAGGTCGGTACGGAGGGTTCGGACGTCCGGGGCTTCCAACGGTCGCTGAGCGCGCTCGGTTTCCCCGTCGCCGACGACGGGAGGGTCGGGCCTCGGACGGTCCGTGCAGCACAACGCCTGCTCCGGTCAGCGGGCTCTGGTCTCCGGCTCACCGCCGGGGTCCCGCTCGACCGGTTCGCGTGGATCCCGGCGGATGCCGTCCCTGCCAGGGCGTGCGACGGGACGGTCGGCACTCCGACCGAGCGGGGAGCGCCTCTGGTGTCACTACCGGTCGACCTGGTCGGGGCCACGGTCGCGCCGCCGGCAGGTGCAACGCCGGGTGCACGCGAGGTGCGCGTCGGTCAGGTGACCGCGCCAGTCGATCCGGATGGGGTCGTCCGCGACCGCGCTGCGCTCGCTGCGATCGCGTCGACACCCGAGTACGCCTCCGCCACGGTCGAGGACGGGACTGCGAGCATCCCTGCCGACTGGCGTCTCCACGAGCCGGAGACCGTCCTCGTCGTACCACCCGCGGCGCTCTACGACCTCCGCGACGACCAGGCGTGTGTGCAGGTTCCTCGCCGCCGTGAGGCGGTGCTGGTCGCCGTCGTGGGATCCGAGCTCGGTCAGTCGTACGTGCGGGCACCGAGCGGGGGATTCTCCTCGGTCTTGCTGCACCCTGACGCGGGTCGACGGTGCCGGTGACGCTCCGCGGCGTCGGCCACCGGTTCCGCGACGGTCGCTGGCTGTTCCGTGGTGTCGACGCACGCCTGGAACGCGGTGTCGTGCACGCGCTCGTCGGCCCGAGCGGGAGCGGCAAGTCGACGCTCCTCGGCATCATCGCGGGCATGGTCGAGCCCACGTGTGGCCACGTGGAGCGTGACGACGGCATCAGGGTCGGATGGGTGTTCCAGAACCCGCACGGCGTCGCGCGTCGCAGCGTGGTCGACCACGTGGCCCTTCCGTACCTGGCCAGCGGTGCGCGCCGTCCCGAAGCGGAACTCCGAGCGGAGGCGCTCCTGCACCGGTTCGGGTTGGGCAGTCGGGTGGGTGCCCGCTTCCGCGACCTGTCCGGTGGCGAAGCGCAACGACTCATGCTCGCCCGGGCGGTCGCCTCCGCTCCGGACGTGCTCCTGGTCGACGAGCCGACCGCGCAGCTCGACCGCTCGACGGCGTCGCAGGTCGACCGTGCCGTGCGAGAACTCGCCGGGAACGGGTTCGCCGTGGTCGTCGCGACGCACGACCCGTCGACGCGAGCATCGTGCGACACCGTCCACGAGCTCGGTCAGGTGGGCTGAGGTGCGCTTGCGTTCGATCGTGGACGAGGCGTCCCGGGACGTTCGGAGTGGGGCGGGGGCGACGGCCGCAGCGGCCGCGGTGTTCGTCCTTCTCGTCGGTGGGCTCCTCGTCGCTGCTGCTGGGCAGCGGGCTGCTGACGTCCGGCAGGCAGAGCGCTTCGTCGCAGCTGGTGCAGCCACCTCGATCGAGCGATCGGACGGACGGATCGACGGCCGGTCGTGTTCCCGCCTGGTCGAGCTACCCAACGTCGTCGCCGCGGGAGCCGTCCGCCGGACCGAGGCCGAGCTCGTGCCCGCCGTTACCCCTCGGTCGCCGGTCCCGCTCTTCGAGGTGTCCCCGGGCTTCGAGCGCGTGCTCGGCGTCGCACCGGGACGCTCAGGGAGTCCTGGCGTGCTCCTCCCGCGCGGTCTCGCTGGTGCACTCGGGGTCGGCGCGGGCGAAGACCTCGCCACGGCGGATGCACCGGTGCCGGTCGCCGCCGTCTACGACCACCCCGAAGACGGACGTGTGAGTCCCCTGTCCTGGGCCGCGGTCGGCGTGGCGCCGCTCGACGGCCGTCCCTTCGACGAGTGCTGGGCCACGATCTGGCCCGAGGACGAAGCGTCGGTGGCTGCGCTCAGCGCCACACTGCTGCCGAAGGTCGGCGACGGCGAGCCGCCGACGCTCCGTCAACTCAACGGGACGTTCGGGGCCACCTTCTCGGCCACCCGACGAGCGGACGGAGTGGTTCCGTCGTCAGTCGAGTCCTTCGCCGCCGCCGTCGCCGCGGTCCTGGGATGCACGATCGTGCTCCGGCGCCGCCTCGCGCTCGCGAGCGACCGTCACGTCGGAGTGACCCGCAGCGCGCAGCTCGCGACGCAATTGGCACAGGGGGTCACCTGGATCCTCCCAGGCGCGGTGGTCATCGTGCTGGCCACGCTCCTCGTGACCGGTCCGCTGAGCGCGGGAGACCGGTGGCCGATCATCGCGGAGGTGGTCGTGCGGACCGCGGCTGCTGCGGCGGCCGCGCTGGGTGGCATCACCGTGGGGGTCTCGTGCGTGCGTGAGCGCTCGTTGCTGCGCTACTTCAAGGAGCGACGGTGACGGTGACGGTGCAGCACACACGAACGGCCGGCCCCGAGTGGGGCCGGCCGTTCCACGGTGGTGCGGTCGACTACGCGTCGACGCCCGCCGTGAGCACCGCGGCGGCGGGGTCGAAGTCCTCGGGCAGCGGGGCCACGCGCTCGACGGACGACTCGATCGTCACCGCCGAACCGGACTCGGCGGCGTCGCGGATGCCGAGCAGCACGTCGAGGACGTGCAGCGCGACCTCGCCCGAGGCGCGCTCCGGACGGTCCTCGGCGATGGCACGGGCCATCTCGACGACGCCGGTGCCGCGGCCCCAGGTGGACCCGACGGCCTCGAGGGTCTCGGGCTCCTCCTGGCCGTAGCGCCACAGCTGCGACGAGCCCTCGAACGTGTTCGGGTCGGGCAGCGAGATGGTGCCGAGCGTGCCGTTGATCTCGACGAAGCCCATGCGGGGGAGTGCGTGCTGGAACGAGAACGTCGACTGGGCGGACTGCCCGCCGGCGAACTCGATGAGCGCGGCGTGGTGCGTGGGGACCTCGACGGGGAAGGTCTCGCCGGCGCGGTCGCCCGAGGCGATGGTGCGGCGGTCGAGCGACTTCGACGACACGGCCTGTACGCGCGAGGCGGCACCGAACGCGTGGACGAGCGTCGTCACGTAGTACGGACCCATGTCGAACAGCGGGCCGGCACCGGTGGCGAACAGGAAGTCCGGGTTCGGGTGCCACGCCTCGGGCCCGGGCACGTGGAACAGCGTCGTCGCGGTGAGCGGTTCGCCGATGTCCCCGCGGGCGATGGCCCGGAGCGCGGTCTGGATGCCCGCGCCGAGCACGGTGTCCGGCGCCGTCGCGACGCGCAGGCCCTTCGCCTTCGCCGACGCGAGCACCGCGGCGGCCGACTCGTGGTCGGTCGCGATCGGCTTCTCGCTCCAGACGTGCTTGCCGGCGTCGATGATCTGCTGGTCGACCTCGGCGTGTGCGGCGGGGATCGTCAGGTTGATGACGATCGAGATGTCGTCGCGGGCGAGGAGCTCATCGACCGAACCGGACGCCGCGACCCCGTACTCGGCTGCCTGCGCGGCGGCGCGGTCCTGCAGGACGTCGGCGACGAAGCGGACCTCGACGTCGGCGAACTGCGTGAGGTTCGTCAGGTACTGGGTGGAGATGTTGCCGGCACCGATGATGCCGATCCCGACGCGGCTCACGCGGCGCTCCCGGCGGTGTCGTTGGCGCGGAGCCACGCGAGGGACTCGGTGATGCCCTGGAAGACGTCGCCCGAGTAGGCGTCGAACTCGACGACACGGATGGCCTGCGGTGCCGCGGCGAGGATCCCCGCCACGTCGACGTCGCCCTGGCCGGCCGGGGTCTGGTTCTCGAAGGCGCGCTGCAGGGCCTCGGGCACGACGAGGGCGCTCTCCGACGACGGCAGCGCGGTGAGGATGTCACCGTCGACCTTGCCGTCCTTGACGTGGATCGCGACGACGCGGTCACCGAGCGAGCGGAGCACGGCCGGGGCGTCCGCACCGCCGACGGTCGCCCAGAAGGTGTCGACCTCGAGGACGGTCTCGGGGGAGAGCTGCGACACGAAGTGCTCGTAGACGGTCTTGCCGTCCACCTTGTTCGTGAACTCCCACTGGTGGTTGTGGTACCCGAACTGCAGGCCGCGCGCGGCTGCCTCGGCGGTCAGGACGTTGACGCGCTCGGCGATCTTCGCGACGTCGTCGGCGGTCTGCCAGCGGTCGGTCGGGATGAACGGGTCGATGACCGTCCGGATGCCGAGGCGCTCGGCGGCGTCCCAGATCGGCGCGGTGTCCTCGGCGTCGATCACGGCGACGTGACCCGACGGGGCCTGCAGGCCGGTGGCCGCGAAGGCCTTCTCGAGGTCGGCTGCACGCTCGACGAACGCGTACGGTTCGACGTTCTCGTAGCCGATCTCCCGCACGCGGGCGATCGCCTTGTCGAGGTCTTCGGCGATGGCGTCGCGCAGTGAGTACAGCTGCACAGAGGTGGTGGGCATGGCAGAGGCTCCTTCGGTCCTGACTGGGTGTCGCGCCCGTCGAGGAGCGATGCTCCACGGCGAGATCGAAGACGACGCTACCGCAAAAACCACCCGCTGTGTAGTTTTCTGCGCCAGGCGACGTCCCGGCCGTTCCACCGTGCGTCGGGCACCGCTCCACACCACGACATGTGTCGCGCATCCCGGCGATCGATGTAGGCTCCCCACCAGAAACCAAGTACGACAAGGTTTCTGCATCGACTCGAGGAGGCGTCATGAGCACACCCGAACCCGGCGGTCCGGCCCTGCTGAACCCGGAAGAGGGGATCACCCAACCGGTCAGCACCATGCGGGTGGGGGTGGGCTACCAGGTCGCGCTCTTCCTCGGACAGTTCGGCCTCTTCGTGGCGCTCATGGCCCCGGTCTACGTGAGCATGCAGATCAAGGCGCAGGCGCTCGTGGGCGAGGACGCCGCCACCGTGATCGGCTCCGTGCTGCCGATCGGCGCGTTCGGCGCACTGCTCATGAACCCCCTCGCCGGCGCGCTCTCGGACCGGACCCGCACGCGGTGGGGTCGGCGGCGTCCCTGGCTGCTCGGCGGCGTCGTGGTCTTCCTCGTCGCCCTGGCCTGGATCGCCTCCGCACCGGACGTGTTCAACCTGACGCTCGCGTGGCTGCTCGCGCAGGTCGCCGCCAACGCGACGCTCGCGACGCTCCTCGCGAGCTTCGCGGACAACGTCCCGCAGGCACAGCGCGGCCGGTCGTCGAGCATCATCGCGCTCGCGCAGAACACCGCCGTGCTCGCCGGCACCTACCTGTCGGTGTTCTTCGTCGCGAACCTGCCGGTGCTGTTCATCGCCCCCGGCGTCCTGGCCGTGGTGCTCGTCGTCGTGTACGCGGTGGTCGCCCGCGACGACCTGCCGACGTACCCGCTCAAGAAGTTCACGTGGCGCAACCTGGTGTCGTCGTTCTGGACGAACCCGATCAAGAACCCCGACTTCGCGTTCGCGTGGTGGTCGCGCTTCCTCATCATCCTCGCGACCTTCATGTTCACGACCTAACGGCTGCTGTACATGCAGGAGCACCTGGGGATCGAGAAGCTCGCGGACGCCACCAAGGCCGTCGCGTTCGGTGTCCTGCTCTACACGATCGCGCTGCTCGTCAGCGCGGCGGTCTCCGGCTGGGCGTCCGACCGCCTCGGCCGCCGCAAGGTGTTCGTCGGCGGCTCGACCGCGCTGTTCGCCGTCGGTCTCGTCGTGCTCGCCCACGCCGACACCGTGACGGGCTTCTACGTCGCCGAGGTGGTCATGGGCTTCGCCTACGGCATCTACTCGGCGATCGACACCGCCCTGGTCGTCGACGTGCTGCCGAACGCGGACCGGCCGGGCAAGGACCTCGGGGTGATCAACATCGCGAACGCGCTGCCGCAGTCGCTCGCCCCCGCCATCTCGCTGTTCTTCCTGTCCGTCGGCAGCACGCACGCCGACAACTACGAGCTCATGTGCTGGGCCGCCGGAGCGGTCGCCCTGGTGGGCGCCCTGGTGGTCATCCCCATCAAGCGGGTCCGGTAGCGCCCGTCGCGACACGCGACCCGACGACGGACGGGAGGCGCGGTGCCGGCCCGCACCGCGCCTCCCGTCCGTCCCGGGGTCACGTCGGTACCGTGAGCCGGTGCCGACCCCCGCAACCCGTCCCTTCGACACCCCCGCCGGGACGGTCACCGCCGTCGTCGACGGCGCGGTGACCCGCGCCCTCGGCGTCCCGTACGCCCGTGCCGACCGCTTCGCGCCGCCGGAGCCGTACCCGGACTCCGCCGAGCCGTACCCGGCGACCACGCCGGCCCCCGTCGCGCCGCAGCGCACGTCGCCGGCGATGGAGCAGCTGCTGCCGCCGATGGACCTGCAGGTCGACGAGCACTGCCAGCGCCTCACCGTCACGCTGCCGAGCGACGTCCGCCCGGACGAACTCCTGCCCGTGATGGTGTGGGTGCACGGCGGGTCGTACGTCATCGGTGGTGGCGACCTGCCCATCCACGACGCCCGCGACCTGGTGACCGAGCAGCGGGTGGTCGTCGTGTCGGTGACCTACCGGCTCGGCGTCCTGGGGTTCCTCGGCGACGGCAGGACGGTGCCCGCGAACCTCGGGTTGCTCGACCTGCTCGAGGCGCTGCGCTGGGTGCAGCGGAACATCACCGCGTTCGGCGGCGACCCCGACACGGTGACGCTGTTCGGGCAGTCGGCCGGCGGTGATGCGATCGCGCACCTGCTGATCAGCGACGGCGCCCGCGGGCTGTTCCGTCGGGCGATCGTGCAGAGCGCGCCGCTCGGGCTCTCCCGCGGCCGCGCGCGGATGAGCCGCGCGCTGGTCCGGTCGGTCGGCGTGGTGCACCCCGACACGCCGCTCGACGAGGTCCTCGACCGTCAGGAGCGGGCCGAACGGGTCGCCCTCCGGTTCGGACTCGCCGGCGGCATGCCCTTCGGGACCCAGTACGGCCACGCACCGCTCCCCGCTGAGCGCGACACCGACCGGGCCTGGCGCGCCGCGGCACCCGAGGTGGACGTCCTGATCGGGTCGGGGTCCGACGAGACCGGCATGTACGTGCCGATGATCCCCGGGGTCCGGACCCTCGCCCGGTACCGGCCGACCCGGTCGCTCCTGCGCTGGCTCGTCGTGCGGCCGCTCTCCGAGGTGATCTACGGGCGCGACGTCCGCCGGTTCGTCGCGCGGCACCGGGCCGCCGGGGGGAACGCCGTCGGCTACCGGCTGCTGCGCGGGGCGACCGCGGCGCCGACCGGGGCCGTGCACATGAGCGACGTGCCGATGCTGCTCGGTGGGCGGGAGGCCTGGGTCGGCAGTCGCCTCGTGCCCGCGCGGGAGTGGCCGGCGGTCGAGCGGCGGGGGCGGGCGCTCCGTGCGGTGTGGGCGGGGTTCGCGCGGACCGGGCGGGTGTCCGTGCCGGACGACGAGACGATCGTGTTCGACCGGGGGTGAGGCGGGGGCCTCGCGGCCGGGTCCCTCCGGGCATGGGTCTCTCCGGGCCCGGGTCGGGGCCGGGCAGCGTCCGTCGTGGGGTGATGTGCCGTACATACCGAGAGCGTGACCGGAACGTGGAACATCAGTACGTTGCCTCCTGATGTGGACGACACCCTCCGTCGTCCACCGCGACAGGAGGTCCATGGACATGCGCAGGTCACCCATCGCCAGGGCTGCCGCGACGGCATCCGTGTCGTCCGTGGTGCTCGGTTTCGTGCTCGCGACCGCGGCACCCGTCGGTGCGGCGCAGTCCGCGACGGGGTCGGTACCGTCGGCGGCGCCCGGCGGGGCCGTCGACCTCGCCCTCGAGGTCGCCCAGGACGGCAACGGCCCGTTCACCCCGACCGAGGGTCCCGGCGCCGACGCGAGTGCGACGAACGGGATCGTCCGCACCCGCGACGCGATCACGTACCGCGTGACCATGACCTCCACGGGCGGAGCGAGCTCGAACGAGCGCTTCACGCTGACCGCTCCGACGGGGACGAGCTGGGCCGGGGTGCCGGGTCGGTGCACGGGCGCCGGGTCGGCCGTGACCGGTCAGGACCTCACGTGCAACCTCGGCACCGTCGACGAGGGCCGGGCCGTCGTCGTGCCCGTCGTGCTGCAGGTCTCCGCCGAGCGACGGGACGGGGACCGGCTCGAGGTCGCCGCCACCGGTACGGCCGACGCCGCGGCGAACGGGACCGTGACGGCCTCCTCGCCGGCGACGACGGTGTCGGCGGCGGCCCGCTACAACCTGAGCAAGGACGTGCAGGGCTCGGTCCTCCGCACCGGGGTCCCCGGTCCGGACGGCGTGACCCGGGGGATCCAGCTCGTCTACCCGATCGCGGTGGACTGGCAGCCGGTCGTCCCCGGGCAGGGGCTGCTCGGCTTCGCGGCGAGCACGGGTCCGATGACCTTCACGGACGACCTGTCGCAGATCCTCGGTGACCTGCCGTCGCAGGCGGTGCTCTGGAACGGGGGCGCTCCCGCGTGCGGGCCGAACGGCGCGGCGGAACCACGCCTGACCGGACTCCCCGGCGGCGCCGGCGGGGGCGAGCGTGCCGTCGCCGACTCGGGGGAGCTCTCCTGCTCGCAGGCGGGTCCCGGTCGCCCGGTCGACGTCCGCATCGACGGCACGGTCACGGACCCGGACCGCATCCCGACCAGGAACATCGCGGGCGGACCGATCGTCGGCGGCCAGAAGCCGTACGTCGTCAGCGGGTACCTCAGCCTGTGGATGCCGACCCCGCCGGCGGGCACGTCGGTGCAGTCGACCAACACCTACTCGGCGTTGCAGACGACGTCGGTGACCGGTGCCCCGAACTTCCCCGGCAGCACCGAACCGACGGCGGACAACGCCTCGCGCCGGACGATCGTCGAGTACGGCCCCGGCAACGCGTCGAAGCAGCTCTACCGCGTGCGCGACGGCGGCGCGGCGGTCGACATCGGTTCCGCGAAGCGCGGCGATCCGTGGGCGACGCCCGGGACCCTGCTCCGCAGCGATGTCTCCGCGAGCAACGCCGGGCTGACGACCCTCCGCGGTGTGGTGCTCTGCGACACCTTCGACCGTGCGACGCAGCGCCTGACCACGCTCGACCGGGTGACCGCCTGGACCACGCGGCTGGGTGGTGCCCGGGTGCAGTACGCCGCGTTCACCATGTCATCCCCGGAAGCCGGGCGGACAGCGACGTGCGACGACGGCGACGGGCCGTGGTACGACAATCCCGAGGACGTCCCCGGCGGCGCCGGAGCGGTCGGCGCCGTGCGGGCGACGGGTGACGTCCTCGGCGGCGAGCAGGCGTCCCTCCACTCGTACGTCACGACCGAGGACGCGCCGAACGGCACCCGCGCGCGTGACTTCGGGCACGTGTGGTTCGGCGACCGGGCGACGACGTGGGTGCACGACGCCTCGCCGGACCCGGGGCTCGCCGCCGGACCGCTCGCGGACAGCGTCGTCCTCACCGAGGACCTGGCACGGATCACGAAGAAGGTCGTCGACCCCGGGCACGACGCGTCCGACACCCCGGACGAGACGACCTCGACGACCGCCGGTGCCACGGTCGAGTACGCGCTCTACCCGACGTTCACGAACGGCAAGACCACGGGGCAGCCGGCCGAGGTGACGGTCCAGGACGTCCTGCCGCAGCACACCCGCTACGTCGACGGCAGTGCCTCGGCACCGCCCGTGGTGGACACCGTGACCGATGCGGGCGGCGAGGGACACCAGCGCCTGACGTGGACCCTGCCCGCCGTCCGGCCGAACGCCCCGATCGAGCCCCTGACCTACACCGCTGCCGTCGCCGACACGGCGCCGCCCGGCCCGGTCACGAACACAGCCTCGGCGTCCTCGCCCACCGACGCATCGGACGCGCAGTACCGACAGGCGTCGCGAGCGGTGCAGGTCGTGCGCGGCGGTGGCGTCAGCGTGCTGAAGGCCGCCGTCGACCCCGTCGTGGTCGTCGGGGACGACCTCCGGTGGGACCTCGTGTCCACGAACACCGACACCACCCCGGTCGAGGGCGTGGACGTGATCGACGTCCTGCCCCACCGCGGGGACGACCAGGGCTCGGCCTTCCACGGCTCGGTCGCGCTGGCCGGGCCCGTGCCGGTCGACACCGACGGCGGCGAGCAGGTCACCTACACCCGCGCTCGTCCGACGGACGTCGACCTCGACGGTGGCCACCCGTCGAACCGGCCGGGCGGTTCGACCACGTGGTGCGCCGAGACCGCGTTCGGGACCGACGGGTGCCCGGCGACCCTGACCGACGTGACCGCGGTCCGGATCCAGCGCACGGCACCGATCGGGGTCGGGGAGTCCGTCCGGCACCGGGTCGCCGTCCACGGCGTCGGAGCCCACGACGGTGACGCCTACACGAACCGCTTCGGGCTCCGGTCGTCGAGCCTCGCGCTGCCGGTGCGGTCGAACCCCGCGACGGTCCGGGTCGTGTCCGGTGCGGTCGGTGACCGCGTGTGGGACGACCATGACCACGACGGCGTGCAGGACCACGGCGAGCCGGGGGTCGCCGACGTCGCGGTGGCCCTGCGGGGGACCGACGATCGTGGGGCCGAGGTGACCGAGCTGACGACGTCCCGCGCGGACGGCACCTACCGGTTCGACGGTCTGCGCCCGGGCCGCTACACGGTGGTGTTCTCCGCGCCGGACGACTCGGCCTTCACGACACCGCGCGTCGGCGACGACCGGGCGGTCGACTCCGACGCGGGCCCGGACGGGCAGACCGACCCGGTCGAGCTCGGACGCGAGACCGACGCTGCCGGTGCCCTCACCGGGGTCCGTCGCGACGAGACGGTCGACGCGGGGCTGGTCGTCGACGAGCCCGGTGAGCCCGGTGGGCCCGGTGGACCCGACGGACCGGGAGAGCCCGGCGGCCCGGACGGTGGGTCCGGCTCCTCGAGTGGTGGCCGAGGAGCCGACGGCGGGTCCGGCGCTGGCGATCGTGCGGGTGCCGGGACGCCGGGCACCGGGGCGCTCGCCTGGACGGGAGCCGACGTGCGCCTACCGATCGTGCTCGCCGTGGTGCTCCTGGTGGTGGGGACGGCGCTCGCCGCGAGGACCCGGAGGCGGCGCGGTCGGTCCTGAGCGGCCGGGGATCGGTGCCGGCACCCGCGCACGAGGGCGCAGGTGCCGGCACGTCGGTCAGATCGGCCGGTCGCCGGCGACGGGATCAGGACGAGAAGTCGCGCACCAGGTGGTCCGGCGTCGCAGCGAGCACCGCCGCGACGAACCGTCGGCCCCGCCACCACTCCGCGGCCCGGATGTGGAACGAGTCACCCTGCGTGTCGACGATGGTCACGCCCTCGCTGCCGCGTCTGCCGACGACGGCCGCCTGCGCCAGGTCGACTTCGCGGGACTCCTCTCCACGCGGCCGGAGGACCAGGCGGTGGTCGACGATCTCGGCGTGCATCGTCGCCAGTCCGCTCAGGAGCCGGTCGCGGTGCGTGCTCCGGCCGCGTCCGGGGCGCGCCGGGAACCACACACGAGGGGGGACCGGCCTGCCGATCTTCGCGTCGTCGTGCTCCAGACCGTGCCGCCGCGCGAGTGCCGCGAAGTCGACGTCGGCGTCGCGGTCGACGCAGACGAGCAGCGTCGGGAACGCGTCCTCGAGGGCTTCCCGCAGCTGCGCGAGCTCGGCGGGGGAGACGGGGGAGTCGGCGCTCGGGGCCAGGCCGATCCCGCGGAGTCGTCGCAGCATCGTCGCCCAGATCGTCACGTCGGGGCCGGAGGAGGGATACAGCGCGTTGAGCGCTCGGGAGGCGTCGATCCTGGCGATCGTGGCGGCACTCGGTCCGTGCTCCGCCAGACGCCGGAACACCCCGACGACGGCGGCGGTGGTCTCCTCGACGTCGGAGTCGTCCCCGTCGGCCGTCACGGCGACGACGCTCGTGTCCGCGTCCAGGTCGAGCGTGTGCGAGCTGACGTCGTACGCGAGCGCCGCCTCGATGCGGAGCGCGTCGAACACCTCGTGTTCGATCACCGCGTCGGCCAGCGGCGCGACCTCCGCCGGGACGACGACCGAGGCGGCCGTGCCGCCGAGGGCCGACTCGACCAGGGCGCCGCGGCGCATCGGTCCGGTCCACCGCTCGATGCGGGTGCTCGGGCGGCCCGGACGGCCGGCGGGCAGCGGGAGGTCGATCACCTCGGGCGGAGCGGTGCCCCCACGGACGATCACCACCGCGTTCTCGGCGACGAAGCGCTCCGCGACCCAGTTCCGGACCTCCTCGGCGGTGATGCCCGCGACCGCGGCCGATCCCGCTCCCGAGCGACCAGGGCCGGCCGGTCCGAAGCGTGCCGTGTGCACCGAGGCGACCTGCTCGTGGAAGCGCAGCCGGTCTTCCTTCTCGAGCACCCTGCGTTCCCGCACGACCGTGTCGTCGGTGGTCTCGGCGAGGGCCGAGACCGAGGCCGCGAACCGCCCGAGGAGTGCCAATGCCTCGTCGGTGGTCTCGGTGGTGACCTCGAAGAAGGTGACGTGGTCGTGCGTGGTGGCGTTGTGCCACGTGGTGATCGGGAGCGCCCCACGGACCGCGAGGTGCTCCACGAGGTGGGTGATCCCGGCGAGGGTGACCGGCTCGTCACAGGAGCCCACGCCGAACGCCAGCCGTGCCTCGACGACGCCCGGTGCGGAGGCGTGGACGGTCGGGACGGGGCGGAGCTGTTCGGGCACAGGTCATGCTCACACGGAACCCGGCGGCGACCGCGCCCCAGTCCGAGGGCCGGTGAGTGGGCGGCTCGGGTGTCGGCCCGTGCCGGTCAGCGTCCCGGCGGTCCCTCGGTGCGGGACCCGTGCCGCCGCACCACGAGCAGCAGCACCGCCCCGCCGACGAGCCCGACCGCGACCACCACCGGCACGCGGAACGCCAGCGCCGTGACCGCACCGCCGAGCCCGCGCCCGGCCAGCAGCGCCGCGCCGCCGACAGCGACGGACAGCACCACGGCCGCACCGGCGACCACCACGGCGACACGACGCTCACCCGCGCTCGGCGTCCGCTCCGCCCGGGGTGCCGTGCGCCGCCACCACACCACGGCGGCCACGAGCAACGCGAGCAGCCCGAGCGCCGACGACGTGTCCTGCAGGAAGAACGGGAGCGGGTACCCGCCCACCGTGCCCTCGCGGAGCGCCGGCCAGGCCTGGACCACGAACCCGTGGCCGTGCGTGAAGCCGTCCCAGACGACGTGGGTCACGCTGCCGAGCACGCACCCGACCAGGACCGGCAGCACGCGCCGTACCGTGACCAGCAGTGCGCGCCGGATGCGGACCGGCAGTGCGTCGGGGTCCCCGACCCTCCGCGCCTGCGGGGAGCACATCCGGACGGGCCGCGGCGTCGCCCACGACAGCGGGACGCGCGCCCGGACACCCGGGACGACCGGAGCCCACGCCGGACGGACGAGCAGCCACCACACGGCGAGCACGACGAGCGAGACGGCGAGGTCGATCGTCGGGATGCCCCACCAGGAGTGCGCGTCCTCGTACCGGGGCAGGAACGGAGCGAACAGCACGGCGTCCGGGGCCATCGACCCGACGGCGACGGCGGCGACCGGCACGGGGAGTCGCCGCGCGCCGAGGGCGACGACGGCGTGGCTCACGGTGAAGGGCACGGTGTCAGCGCACGAGGTGGGTGCGGCGCATGAACCACTCCACGCCCTCGGCCAGGGCGACGCCGGCGGTGTGCCAGTCGTGCCCGCCGCCCTCGATCATCCGGACGGTCACGTCGGTCCCCGCCGCCCGTGCCGCGACGGCGATGACCGGGACGACCGGCCCGTACCGGCTGTCGTCGGCCCCCGCGGCGATGAAGGCCGCCGAGGACCGGTACGGCGCGTGGTCCTGGAGCAGTCGGACGGGCTGTGCGGCCTCGAACGCTGCCCGGTCACCGCGGAAACCCCGTTGGACGGTCTCATCCTGGTCACCGAGCGTCGGTCCGCGCTGCCCCGAGACGTCGATCCAGGACCCGAAGCGGTGCGGGAACGCGGCGCCGAGCTGCACCGCGCAGGTGCCGCCCTGCGAGAAGCCGCCGATCGCCCACCGGTCGGCGGACTCCGCGGCGTGGAGGTGTCGGTGCACCCACGCGGGGACGTCCTCGGTCAGGTAGGTCGCGCTGTTGCCGAGCGGACCGTCGACGCACATCGGGTTGTTCGTCGCGGCTCCGAGCTGGTCCGGCATCACGACGATCGGGGCGAGCCCGTGGTGTGCCGCCGCCAGGGCGTCGAGTCGTGCGACCATCCGGCCGGCCTCGACGATGTTGGCGGGCGCTGCTCCCGGCCCCTGCCCGGAGAGCATGACGACGACGGGCAGCACGGGGGCGTGCTCGACGAGCGCCGCGGGCGGCAGGTACACGATGGCGGGACGTGCCCGGAAGTGCGAGGTGTCGCCCGGGATCCGGACCGAGCCGTACCGTCCGTGCGTGGGCATGTCCGACGGCGGCTGCCACGCGGCGGCGTCCGCGGCCCGGGTGGACGGGGAGGGATCGTCCGGCAGCGCCAGGGCGGGCACGTGGGACTCACCCAGGGCGTCGGCGACGGTGGGGAACAGACCCGCGTCACGGTTGATCGCGAGCGCGCCGGACAGGACGGCGAGCGGCACGAGGACCGCGGCCACCACGCGGGTGCGCGTCCGTCCGCGCACGAGGCCGACGACCGCCACACCGAGGAGCGCGCAGACGACGCCCGTCCAGATCCGGTCGACCCACGTCGGGGCGATGCCGAGCACGTCGAGGACGTCGCCGAGGAACCAGGAGAGCAGCGCGCCGAGCACCGCACCGGCCACGAGCGCGACCGCGAGCGGTCGCCAGGCCCGCCGGACTGCGAGGACGACGCCGAGGGCCGCCACGACGGTGACCGCGTAGAGCGGGAGCAGGAGGTGGGCGGAGAGCAGGGGGAGGGTCGTCACGAGGGTCCTGGGGGTGTGGTGTCCGCGGAGCGCGGCTTCGGCGTGCTGTTCGGCACCGTAGCGAGCGGAGGTGTCCTGCGGGGGCCGGAACGGCCGTTCCGGGGTGCCTTCCATGCTGATCCTGAGTCATCCCGCACCGAGGTGGCCGGCCGACGGCCGGAGACTGTCCGGTCGGCTGATCGGAAGGGGTCGCGCGGCCGATGCGGCGGCAGGCGGTCGCAGGCGCCGCGCGGAGACCGGACGGGAGGCGCGGTGCGGCGGCAGGGGACGGCGGGCGCGGTGCTGCGGGACGGACGGGAGGCGCGGTGCCGGTCCGGCGGCGCGGCTCGCCTCCGCCCCCTGGTCACGGTGGCAGGGTCGGCGGATGGAGTACACGGACTACGACACCCGGCTCGCCGCCTACGGCGTCGTCACGGACGGCGACCGCGTGCTCCTCGCCCGCCTGCGCATCGCCGAGCGGGGCACGTGGACGCTGCCCGGCGGCGGGGTCGAGTTCGAGGAGAGCGTCGAGCAGGCCGTCGTGCGGGAGATCCGCGAGGAGACCGGCTACGAGGCGACCTGCGGCGCGCTCCTCGGGGTGCGGCACCACATCGTGCCCGTCGAGCGGCGACTGCACGCCACCGGTCGGCCCATGAAGGCCGTCCAGGTCGTGTTCCGGGCGTCGGTCACGGGCGGTTCGCTGCGCCACGAGGCGGACGGCACCACCGACGAGGCCGCCTGGGTCCCGATCGCCGAGCTGCCCCACCGACGGCACGGGCTGCTCGTGCCGATCGCCCTCGGGTGGGCGGGCGTGCTCGGACGCTGAGCCCGGCCCGTGCCGGTCCCGGCCGGTGGCGTCGTCGCTGTGGGGACACCCGGGCACGGACGGAGCGGGAAACCGGGCGGCGTCCACGGTCCGTCGGTAGCGTCGTGCCACGACGTCGAGCGAGAGGAGCGGACGTGCACGGCGAGGCGACCGACCTGTCCGCCCGGCTCTGGGACGAGCGGGCGGTGCTCGCGCAGCTCGTCGACGACGCCGACCGCGCGGACGTCGTCCCGGCGCTGTTCGAGCGGCTCCGTGCGCTGCGCCTGGAGCGGGACGTCCTGGTGCACGCCCTCGCGGCCCGGTGGGGCGCCGCACAGCCCGACCGGCGCGACGCCCTCGGTCACCCCGACGGCACACACCTGCCCGGCAGCGCGCTCGCAGCCGGCGTCACGGAAGCGCCCGGCAGCACCGACGATGCCGACCCGGACGCCCTGGCGGCGCTCGCCGCGTTCGCCCCACCGCCGTGGGACCTGCTCCTCCCCGGACACGTGGCCGCGCTCGACCGCCTCGCGGCCGAGGTGACCGCGGCGCTGCCCCCCGGACCCCTGCGGGACGAGTGGGAGCGCCTCGACGTCACTCCTCGACGACGCTGAGCACGTTGCCCGACGGGTCGGTGAACCACGCGATGAGCGGTCCGCCGTGCCGGTTCACCCCGCGCTCGTCGGTGAGGCCCTCGTAGCGGAGGAACGCGACGCCGGCGGCGGTGAGCTCGTCGACCGCGGCGTCCACGTCCGGCACCGAGAACCCGCTGAACGCCTTCGTCGCGTCGATCACCGCACCAGGCAACCACCGACGGCGCCCCGCCGCACACCGACGGCCCGGCCGCACACCGACCGGCCTCCCGGAGCCGGTCCGGCGGCTGCACGCCACGTCCGCACCGCCCGGTGGTAGGAACGTGCCATGGCAGCTGACGAGCACCGCGGCGACGGGCGCACCGCCGACGGACCGCACCAGAGCCGACGGTCGTTCCTCCGGCGGGCGGGCATCGGAGCCGCCGGTGCCGCGGTCGGTGCGGGTGCGGTCGGCGCGGGGGTCGCGGCGGCACGCGGGTCCGACGAGCGCTACGGCTTCGCGCCGCTCCCCGAACGCGCCGAGCCCGGGTTCGACCACGTCGTCGTGCTCATGTTCGAGAACCGCAGCTTCGACCACGTGTTCGGCCGGCTGTACACCGACGCCGAGCTCCGTCCCGGCCAGTCCTTCGCCGGGCTGCAGCGCGGCACGCACGAGAACACCGCCCCGGACGGCACGGTCGTCGCGGCACACGTCTACGAGGGCAGCACCGACCACGTGATGAGCCAGCCGGACCCCGACCCCGGCGAGTTCTACCCGCACGTCAACACGCAGTGGTTCGGCACGGTCGACCCGCCCGGCAACGCCGATCCCGGCCGGAACGGGTACGCGCCGCCGTACAACGCACCGGCCGACACGAGCCGCCCGACGATGTCCGGCTTCGTCCGGGACTACGTGGTGAACTACCGGCTCGAGCGCGGCGTCGAGCCCACGCGCGACGAGTACGAGCGCGTGATGGGGGGCTTCTCGCCCGCGATGCTCCCGGTCTTCTCGACCCTGGCGAAGTCGTTCGCGGTCTACGACCACTGGTTCTGCGCGGTGCCGTCGCAGACGTTCTGCAACCGGTCGTTCTTCCATGCCGGCACGTCGCACGGCTTCGTCACGAACGGTCAGCCGGACGGACCCGCCAAGTGGCTGGACGCCCCGGACGTCCCGACGCTCTTCACCCGGCTCGAGGAGGCCGGCAAGAGCTGGCGTGTCTACTTCGACGCCGACCAGGTCGTCTCGCTCACCGGCTTCCTGCACGCCCCCTCGATCGAGCGGTACTGGAAGACCAACTTCCGGAGCATGGCGCAGTTCCACGAGGACGCGGCGAACGGGAACCTGCCCGACTACGCGTTCGTCGAGCCCCGGATGATGTTCGACCACAACGACATGCACCCGCCGGTCTCCCGCCCGAAGGTGGTACCGGAGGCCGACGGCGCGACGTTCGACAGCGCGATGAGCGACGTCCGTGCCGCCGAGGCCCTGCTCGCCGAGGTGTACGGCGCGATCCGGGCCAGCCGCTCGACCACGGGCTCGAACGCCGTGAACACGGCGCTGGTCGTGACCTTCGACGAGCACGGCGGGATCTACGACCACGTCCCGCCGCCCACCGCCACCCCGCCGACGGGCACCGCGGAGCCGGGGGAGATGGGCTTCGGGTTCGACCGGCTCGGCGGCCGCGTCCCCACCTTCGTCGTGTCGGCGTACACCGAGCCCGGCACGATCGTGAACACCCCGATGCACCACGGCTCGATCGCGCACACGCTCTGCCAGCAGCACGGCCTCGAGCCGCTCACGCACCGGGACGCCGACGCCGAGGGCATCCACAACGTCCTGAACCGGCGCGTCCCGCGGCAGCCGCAGCTCTGGCCGGAGGTCACCGCGCCCTACGTCCCGACGAACCCCGAGGCCGCCGCCCGCCGCCGTCGTCCCCGCGGTGCCGAGCGCGACCGTCCGGTCACGGCACCGGGGAAGGGGCTGCTCGGCCTGCTCCTGGCCAAGTACGAGCCCGGCGCCCCCGTGCCCGAGACCTTCGGCGACGCCTACGACGTGCTGACCGAGCACGGACTCGGCCTGTTCGGCGACCGCGACTGACTCCGCCCGGGCCGTCCGACACCGCGTCTGCGAGGATGACCGCGTGACCGCCGAGAGCTCGACCGACGACGCCGTCGCCCGTGCCGTGGAGCTCGCCGGTGCCGGTGGCCGTGTCGTGCTCGGCATCGTCGGTGCCCCGGGTGCGGGCAAGTCGACCCTGGCCCGCCGGATCGTCGCCGCGGTCGACGCGCAGCACGGACCGGGCACCGCCGTCCAGGTGCCGATGGACGGGTTCCACCTGGCGAACCGCGCACTCGACGCCCTCGGACGCCGCGACCGCAAGGGTGCGGTGGACACCTTCGACGGCGCCGGCTACGTCGCGCTCGTCCGCCGCCTGGTCGCCGCAGACGAGCCCGTCGTCTGGGCGCCGGACTTCGACCGGACGGTCGACGAGCCGGTCGCCGGCAGCATCGCGGTGCCGCGGGCCACACGCCTGGTCGTCACCGAGGGCAACTACCTGCTCGACGAGGACGAGCCGTGGTCGACGCTGGCGACGCTGTTCACCGAGACGTGGGCGTGCGTCGTCGCCGACGACGTCCGCGTCGACCGACTGGTCGGCCGACACGTCCGGCACGGACGCGACCCGGAGTCGGCCCGTGCCTGGGCGGTCGAGGTCGACGGCGTGAACGCCGCGAGGGTCGTGGCGGGGCTGCACCGCGCCTCCAGGACGGTCCTGACGTGACCGGAACCGGCGCGACCGACCCGACCTGACCTGACCTGATCTGACCCGACCCGACCACCACCGCACCACACGACCGACGGGACCGACCATGACCATCGCCATCACCGGCGCGACCGGCAACATCGGCGGCGCCGTCGCCCGCGCGCTCGCCGCAGCCGGCACGCCCTTCCGGATGCTCGTGCGCGACCCCGCCCGCGCCCCGGAGCTGCCCGGGACCGAGGTCGCCGTCGCGTCGTTCGCCGACGTCGACGCGAGCCGGGCCGCCCTCGAGGGCGTCGACCTGCTGCTCATGGTCTCCGGCGCCGAGGCCGAGGACCGCCTCGCCCAGCACCGCGCCTTCGTCGGGGCCGCGGCGACCGCGGGCGTCCGGCACGTCGTGTACACGTCGTTCGTCGGGGCCGCGCCCGACGCGACCTTCACCCTCGGGCGCGATCACTGGGCGACCGAGGAGGCGATCCGCGCGACCTCGATGGCGCACACGTTCCTGCGGGACTCGTTCTACCTCGACTTCGTCGAGGACCTGGTCGGCGAGGACGGCGTGATCCGCGGTCCGGCTGCGGACGGTGCGATGGCCGCGGTCGCCCGGGCGGACGTCGCACGGGTCGCCACCGAGGTGCTGCTGCACCCGTCGGCGCACCTCGACCGCACGTACGAGCTGACCGGGCCGGCGGCGATCACCCTCGCGCAGGCGGCGGCGATCGTCGCCGAGGTGCGCGGGCGGGAGGTCTCGTACCACCCGGAGACGCTCGAGGAGGCCTACGCCTCCCGGGCGCGGTGGGAACCGGCTCCGTGGCAGGCGGACGCGTGGGTGAGCACGTACACGGCGATCGCCGAGGGCGCGCTCGCCCGGGTGTCGGGCGACGTCGAGCGGGTGACCGGGCGGCGGCCGATGACCCTGCGCGAGGTGCTGGCCGCAGGCTGACGCGGCGTGGGGGACGCGCGCGGGGTCGCCGCGCGTCCGCCGCCGGGCCGGGCACCGCGGATTGAGCAGAAGACGTCGGGTGGCGGGCCCCGACTCGACAGTTGCTGCTCCATCGGCGGCCGGGAGGCGCGGGGTGCGTCCGGCAGGCCGGGTGCGGCCCGCGACGGGGCGGCTGGGAGGCGCGGGGTGCGTCCGGCAGGCCGGGTGCGGTGCGGGTGCGGTCGCGTCGGGCTCAGGGCACCCGGCGGGCGGCCAGGGTCCCCGCGACGCCGAGCATCAGCACCGACGCGAGCACGACGAGCAGCGGCACCGTCCAGTCCCCGGTCGCCCCGTGCAGGGACCCGGCGACGAGCGGTCCCGCGGAGCCGATCAGGTACCCGCCGCCCTGCACGAACGCCGACATCCGGCGGGCGTCGTCGTCGCTCGTGACGATCCGCACGATGATGATGAACACGACCGTGATCCCACCGCCCTGGGCCGCCCCGCCGAGCACCGACCAGAGCAGCCACAGCTGCGGGGCGAACAGCAGCCCGAGCGGCATCGCGAGCCACAGGAACGCGACGAGGGCGATGATCGCCCGCGGCCGCCACCGGGACGCGAGCACCGGGACGCCGAGCGCACCGACGACCGCGAGGATCTGGAACACCGACGAGCTCGCGCCGGAGGACTCCGCCGAGAACCCGATCTCGTCGTGCAGCAGCGTCGGGATCCACGCCGTGAGCGCGTAGTACGAGAACGCCTGGCCACCGAAGGCCAGCGTGAGTCCCCACGTGATGAGCCGTCGGGCCGGCCGCACCGGCTCGGGCGTCGTCGTCCGCGGGGCCCGGGCGTCGACCGTGTGCACGCTCCCCGTGTCGGTCGTCACGGTCGAGAGCAGCTCGACCGGACCGGTCTCGACGACCGGCTCGACCCGCTCCGGACGGCGCCACGCGGCACGCGGTCCGACGGCGAACGACCACGCGACGCCGGCGACGAGCGCGAACCCGGCCCACACCGCGATCGCGACCGGCCAGCCCCACACGGCGGCGATCGGGGCGGTGCCGAGCGACGTCGTCATCGACCCGACGTTGAGCGCGGACGTGTACACCCCGGTGACCAGGCCCACGCGTTCCGGCGAGGTGTCCCGTCGGATCACGACCGGGACCACGACGTTGCCGATCGTGATGCCGATGCCGATCACCGCGGTGCCGACGAGCAGCGCCGTCGCCGAGGGCACCGAGCGCAGCACCGTGCCGACGAGCACGATGACGAGCGACAGCGAGACCGCCCGCTCCGGGTCGGCCTTGGCGATGAGCCAGCTCGCGAACGGCGTCGCGAGCGAGAAGCACAGCACCGGGATCGTCGTCAGCAGCCCCGCGACCGTCGCGGTCAGGCCGAGGTCGAGCCGGATCTCCCCGATCACGGGCGCGGGCGCGACGATCGGCCCGCGGAAGTTCAGGGCGATGAGGACGATCGCGGCGGGGAGTACCCATGCGGCCCCCTGCACCCCTCGACGGACGGCGGTGGTCATCGCGGTGCTCGGTCGTCCGGCAGCAGGATCGGCAGCAGGTCGAGCGGCGTCGCGGCCTGCGCGACGGTGCCGGCGGCCTCCTCCGGGGCGCCGTAGCCCCACGCGGCGAACACGACCGGGACGCCGTGCACCTGCGCGCCCTCGACGTCGTGCATCCGGTCGCCGACGAGCACCGGACGGCTGACGTCGTCGCCGCGGGCGGCCAGGCGGCGGAGGGCCTCCTCGACGACGTCGGCCTTGGCACTGCGCACCTCGTCGTCGCTCGCGCCGGTCACGACGTCGATCCAGGGGAGCAGGCCGTAGTGGTCGAGGATGAGCGTCGCCGGCGTCTCGGGCTTGCTCGTCGCGGTCGAGATCGGCAGGCCGGCCTCGTGCAGGGTGCGGAGGACGACGTCGACGTCCGGGAACATCGCGGAGTCGAGCGCACCGTGCGACAGGTAGTGCTCGCGGTACACGGCCAGCGTGTGGTCCGCCTGCTCCTCGTCCATGCCCATGGCGATGCGGAAGGTGTCCATGATCGGCGGTCCGACGAAGGACATCAGCGTCGCGGTGTCCGGGACGGGCACGCCGACCGTGCGGAAGGTGTGCGTCATGCTCTCGAGGATCCCCGGAGCGGAGTCGCTGATGGTGCCGTCGAGGTCGAACAGGATGGCGGTGTACGGGCGCGTCATGTCCTGCCCACCCTAGTCGCGGCGGTGGACGCGACCCGGAGCCGGGCCGCAGGGCGCGGTCGGAGCCGCGCCGCGCCTCCCGTCCGACCCGGTCGTGAGGCGACGTGCGCCCCTGCGCGGGGTGCGTCGCTCAGAACAGGCGGGTGTGCCCGCCCTCGATGCCGCGCATCGCGTCGTAGTCGAGCACCAGGACGCGGATGCCGCGGTCCTCGGCGAGGGTGCGGGCCTGCGGCGCGACGGTCTGCGCGGCGAGCACGCCCTGGACCGGCCGCAGGTGCGGGTCGCGGTTCATCAGCTCGAGGTAGCGCGTGAGCTGCTCGACGGCGTCGATGTTGGCGTTGCGCTTCATCTCGACCGCGACGCTCGCACCGGCGTCGTCCCGCGCCAGGATGTCGACCGGGCCGATCGCGGTCATGTACTCGCGGCGGACGAGGGTGTGCCCCTCGCCGAGGAGCTCGATCTGCTCGGCCAGGAGCTGCTGCAGGTGCGCCTCGACCCCGTCCTTGACCAGGCCCGGGTCGACGCCGAGGTCGTGGGTCTCGTCGGCGACGACCTCGTACAGGCTCACGATGAGCTGGTCCTGCGTCTTCTTCTGCGTGACGGTCCAGACCTGCGTGATGCCGGCCTCGGCCTGCTCCGCGGAGGGCTCGCCCATCTCGATCGAGCACGGCGGGCTCATCCAGTTGAGCGGCTTGTAGCTGCCGCCGTCGGAGTGCACGAGCAGGGAGCCGTCGGCCTTCAGCATGAGCAGCCGGGTCGCGAGCGGCAGGTGGGCCGAGAGGCGTCCGGCGTAGTCGACGGAGCAGCGGGCGATGACGAGACGCACCCGGTGATCCTAACGGGGGTCGCGCGTCGCGCTCTCCTGCTGCTCGGTCTGGAGGCGCGGCTCGCCCCCGGCGGTGCCCGTCCGGTCCGTCGGCTGGTCCCGCCCGGCACGGCGCTGCCGCATCGTCTCGGCCGCAGCGCCCGTCTCGCGCGCGGCACCCGAGGCCAGCCCCGCGGCGATGATGAACACGAACACCACGAGCAGGGCGCCGAGCAGGCCGACGTGCTCGCCCAGGAAGCCGATCAGCGGCGGGCCCGCGAGGAACGCCACGTACCCGATGGTGGCGACGGCGCTGACCTTGAGCGCGGCCGACCGGGGATCGTCCGCCGCGGCCGACATGCCCATCGGGAAGCCGAGGCTCGCGCCGAGGCCCCAGAGCACGACGCCGACGATCGCGATCGGGATGACGTCGACGAAGATGAGGAGCCCGAGCCCGACGACCGCGACGACGGCGCTGACCCGCAGCACCGGGACGCGGCCGAACCGGTCGATGAGCGGGCTGCCGGCGACGCGGCCGACGGTCATCGCGGCGAGGAACACCGTGAGCACCCCGGCGCCGGCGGCGTTGTCGAGCCCGTGTCCGTCGATCATCGCGAGCGGGAGCCAGTCGTTGGCGGAGCCCTCGGCCAGCGCCATGCCGAGCACGATCACGCCGATGAGCAGCGTGGACGGCTGCGTCCAGACCTGGCGACGGGTGAGCTGCGTCGGGACGGGGCTCGTGTCGGTGGCCTCGTGCTCCGCGAACCGGTGCTCGTCGCCGAAGCGCGACGCCGCGGCGAGCAGGACGAGGGCGACGACCACGCCGAGCACGGCGAAGTGCAGCACGACCGGGACCGCGAACCGTTCGGCGAGGGCGCCGAGGCCCGCACCGGCGAGGGTGCCGACGCTGAACGCGGCGTGGAACAGCGGCATGATGGTGCGCCCGCCGGCCTTCTCGGCCGCGGCCCCGGACACGTTCATCGAGACGTCGCAGAGCCCGTTGCCGAACCCGAAGGCGACCAGGGCGACCCAGATCGCCGCGAAGCCCCAGCCCGCGGTGACCGCGACGCCCGCGAGGACGACCCCGACGGCCAGGCAGACGGCCGCCACCTGGACGCCGCGCCTGGCGCCGACCTTGGCGACGACGTGCCCGGCGAACGTCAGGCCGCCGATCGAGCCGACCGCCATGCCGAGCACGAGCAGGCCCATCTCGAACGTCGACGCCCCGAGCGAGTCCCGCACGCTCGGGATGCGTCCGAGCCAGGTCGCGATCGCGAGCCCGGACACCGTGAAGGCCGCGAACACGGCGACGATCCAGGTCCGGGTCGTCGGGGCGGCGGTGGTCGTCATGGGTGGTTCCGATCGTGCTCGAACAGGCTCGGCGGCCTGCGTGTCGCGGCTGGTCGAATCGATTCGACCACGTTCGGTGGCTACGCTAACGGGCGATGGACGAACCGGCAACAGGAACCGGCGCGTCGCGACCGCCGCTGGCCCGCGGGCGCGACCGCGGTCTCGGCGACCCGGAGCGTCGGGCCGTGCGCCCGACCCTGGCCGCGGTGGCACGTGCCGCCGGGGTGGCGCCGTCCACCGCCTCGCTCGCGTTCAGCGGCGCCGGGCCGGTGTCCGAGGACGCCAAGGCCCGGGTGCTGGCCGCCGCTGCCGAGCTCGGCTACGGCGGACCCGACCCCCGGGCGCGTTCGCTCCGCCGCGGTCGCTCCGGCGTGCTCGGCGTCGTGATGGACGAACGGCTCAGCGACGCCTTCCGCGACCCGGTCAACGTCCTGACGCTGGACGGCATCGCGGCCGTCGCCGGTGAGGCCGGAGCGTCCCTCCTGCTCGTCCGCAGCCCGCTCGACGACGACCGCGGGACCGGGCCGATCGTCGACGCCCCGATGGACGCGGTCGTCCTGGTCGGGTGCAACGTGCGGATCGACCCGGCGGTCGCCGTGCTCCGGCGGCGGCAGATCCCCGTCGTCGCCATCGAGGCGGACGAGATCGAGGGTGCCGTCCCGATCCACCTGGACAACCGCGACGCCTCCCGCCGGGCCGCCGCGTACCTCCGCGACCTCGGGCACACGGCCGTGACCGTCGTCACCCTGCCGCTCGACGCCGCACGCCGTCGCGGCCCGGTCGACGCCGCGCGCGAGGCGGCCGGCGTCGCCCACACGACGCTCGAGCGGCTGCGCGGGGTCCGCGAGGTCTACCCGGATGCTCCCGCCCTCGAGGCCGCCGGGAGCGCGGTCGAGGAGGGCCGCATCGCGGGGGAGTCCCTGTTCGCCGCCGGTGCCGAGGCCCCGACCGCGGTCGTGGCGCAGAGCGACCTGCTCGCCGTCGGGGTGGTCTCGGCCGCGCTCGACGCCGGGCTCCGCGTGCCCGAGGACGTCAGCGTCGTGGGCTTCGACGGCATCACGGTCGACGACAGCCTGCTGCACCGCTCACCGATCCGGCAGCTGACCACCCTGGTGCAGCCGTTCGAGCAGAAGGGGCGGGCCGCTGCGCGCGCGGCGCTCGCGATGCTCGAGGGCGAGGAACCGCGTCCGGCGGCCTTCACCTCGGAGCTGCGCATCGGCGACACGACGGGTCCGGCGCGCTCCGGCTCGACGCCGCTCGACGCGGCACGCTGATCGGGTCGGGTGCGCCGGTGACCCGGGACCGGTCCCGGGCTCAGGCTGACCGGGTCGGGTGACCCGGGACCGTTCCCGGGCTCAGCCCCGCCGCAGTCCGAGCGCGACCACCGCGACCAGGTTCACGGCGCTCCCCACGAGGAACCCCGTCGTCCCGCCGGCGACCCCGACCGTCGGCGCGAGCACCACCATGAGCACCGCACCGACGACGAAGCCCGCGACCGAGGCGAGTGCGACCTGCCGCGACCGACCAGCAGCGAGCAGGAGCGCCGCGGGCACGAGCCCCACCGTGAACACCCACACGCCGACCATCAGGTACCGCAGGTCCGCGACGGCGGCCGCACCCTCGGCGGGGTAGACGAGCGGCAGGAACCACCCGGCGAGCAGCGCGACGAGCCCGAACACCACCGCGGTCGCGGCGGCGAACCCGCCCACGAGCGTCAGGGCCCCGCGCGACCGGAGCGAGCCGCCGTCGGTGCGGTGCGCGAACGCGGGGACGAGCACCTGCCCGAGGGCCTGGCCGAGCATCGACGCCGGCGTCGCCAGGGTGAAGGCCGCGGCGTACACCCCGGCCTCCCGCGCGGACGACGACACCTGCGCCGAGATCATCGTCAGCTGCAGCAGGCCGTTCGACGTGACGACCGCGAGCACGTTCCACGCGGCGAACCCGAGCACCCCGGTCGTGGGCTCGACGGGCTCGGTGAAGCCGTTCCCCCGTGGCCAGCAGGCGATCGCGAACACCGTGTACCCGACGGCGAGCGGCAGCAGCACCAGCGGCTCGAGGTCGCCGACGCAGGCGAGCACGAGCAGGACGAGCGCGAGGATGCTCGTGACGGTGTCCCAGAACGCGACCCGCGGCGCGCGGCCGTAGCCCAGCTGGGCGCCGCGGGCGGTGCAGTACAGGCCGTACCCGACGACCACGGCGACCCCGCCGACGACCGCGCCGGGTCCGTTGCCCCACGCGAGGGCGACCGGCACCGTGACCGCGGCGAGCACGACGCTCGAGACCACCGTGGTCGCGCCGAGCAGCCGGTTCACTGCCGCGTCCGACCGACGGCCGCGCAGGGCGATCGCGAGGTACCGCGAGGCGGTGTTGCCGGCCGCGTTCGGCCAGAGCAGCGCAGCGAAGACGGAGAGCGACAGCAGCGCCGTCACCTGCCCGAGGGTCTCGGTGCCGAACACCCGTCCGACCACGACGGTCACGAGCAGCTTCGCGACGCCCTGCACGCCGATGCCGACCGTGGCGAGCACCGCCGACGACGCGACCCCGGGCGTCGCCGCGCGTTCCTCGGTCCCGCTCACCGCGCCATCGCCTGGTCGACCCAGCCGGCCCGGTGCGCCCGGACCCCGAGCGTCACCGCCCGGATGCCGATGTACCCGAGGGCGAACGCCGCCCAGAGCCCCGCGAGCGTCCCCCCGACCCACCAGAGCAGCGGGAGGTACACGACGAGGTTCACCCCGCCGGCGACCGCGAGGTACCGGGCGTCACCGGCGCCGATGAGCACGCCGTCGAGCACGAAGACGTAGCCGGCGATCGGCATCCCGACCGCGACGAGGACGAGCACGGTGGGGAGCGCGTCCTGCACCGCGGGGGAGTCCGAGAACACCGGGCCGAGCAGCCCGCTGACGCCTGCGGTCAGGAGCCCGAGCAGCACGCCGCCCGCGATCCCGAGCAGCACCAGGCGCCGCGTGACGAGCCGGACCCGGTCGGGGTCCCGCGCGCCGAGGCCGTGCCCGACGAGTGCCTGCCCGGCGATCGCCAGCGCGTCGAGGGCGAAGGCCAGGGTCGAGAACACCGTCAGCCCGACCTGCGTCGTCGCGAGGCCCGTCGTCCCGAGGCCCGTCGCGGTCGCCACCGTCGCGAGCATCGCCACCCGCAGCGAGGCCGTGCGCAGGAACAGCCACGCGCCCGACCGCAGTGCGCGGGCGACCCCGGACGCACCGGGCCGCAGCGGTGCACCGGACGCCCGGGCGGCGCGGACCGCGATGCCGACGTAGACCGCGGCCATCGCCCACTGCACGATCACCGTGCCGGCTGCCGATCCCTCGACACCCCAGCCCGCGCCGTAGATGAGCACGGCGTTGAGCAGACCGTTCGCCACGAACCCGACCGTCGCGACGACGAGCGGGGTCCTGGTGTCCTGCAGCCCGCGGAGCAACCCGGTCGACGCGGTCACGACGAGGATCCCGGGCAGCCCGATCAGCGACACCGTCAGGTACGCGGTCGCCGCCGCCGACACCGCGGGCGAGGCCCCGAAGAGCCCGACGAGCGGTCCGGCGAGCGGCCACCCCACGAGCGCGAGCACGACGCCCAGCACGAGGGCCAGCCACATCCCGTCGATGCCGGCGTGCACCGCGGCGCGACGGTCGCCGCCGCCGAGGGCACGGGCCACCGCGGGCGTCGTCGAGTAGGCCAGGAAGACGAGCAGCCCGGTGACCGTCGTGAGCACGGCGCTCGCGATGCCGACGGCGGCGAGGGCGGTCGCGCCGAGGTGCCCGACGAGCGCGGTGTCGGTGAGCAGGAACAGCGGCTCGACCACCAGTGCGCCGAGCGCGGGGACCGCGAGCCGGACGATGTCCCGGTCGACGGCGCGCTGTTCGGCGCGCACGGGTGACACGGGAGGAGGGGGCACCGCACCATTGTGGCGGCGGTACGCTCCGAGCGTGGACCTGACCGCCCTCGTCCCCGGCGCCGTCGGGATCGCCCTGAGCCCGCTCCCGATCGCCGCGGTCGTGTTCCTGCTCGGGCACCGTCGGGGGTACGGCGCCGCGGTCGCGTGCCTTCTCGGGTGGGCCTCCGCGGTCCTCCTGGCGCTCGTGGCCGCCGTGCTCGTGGGTGAGCGGCTCCCGCTCGAGACCGCCGGCGGCTCGTCCGTCCAGGCGCTCGTGGCGCTCGCCGCCGCCGTGCTGCTCGCCGGCCTCGCGGTCTGGCAGTGGGTGACCCGGCGGCTCCCGGACGGGCGGCCGTCGAGTGTCCGGTGGTCCGAGGCGGTGGAGCGGCTCGGAGCCCGACACGGCTTCGGGCTCGGGGTGCTGCTGTTCTGCAACCCGAAGGCGCTCGTCCTGGCGCTGACAGCCGGGCTCGCGTTCGGCGACGCGGAGCCGTCCCCGGTGGAGGCCGTGCTCGCCGCGACCCTGTTCGTGGCGCTCGCGGCCTCGACGGTCGCGGTGCCCGTGCTGGTTGCGGTGGTCGCCGGCCCGCGGGCCTCCCGACCGCTGGCCGCCCTGCGGACGGGCATCGAGCGGTGGGGGAGTGTGGGACTCGTCGTGGTGCTGGTCGTGCTGGCGGCGGTCCAGCTCGTGGTCGGCCTCGCCGGCCTGCGCTGACGCGCGCCCGCCGCGAAGGATCGTCGCGCCCGCACCGTGGGCCGCGCGCGACGGTGGGGTGACGACGGACGGGAGGCGCGTGGCGGGGCCGCCACGCGCCTCCAGTCCGTCTCCTGGGCGCGTCAGCGCAGCGTCCCGGACGTCGTCTGCTGGCCGCATCGGGTGCGGGTGGTGTGGCTGACCAGCCCAGCGCTACGGTGCAGGCATGTCCCTCGCCCTCTCCGTCCGGATCCTGCGCCGCGCGCTGGACGGACGGGCCACGTTCCGCCGTGGCGAAGCGAGCCGACGGGCGATCGCGCTCTCTCGTTCATGGGATGAGCACTGGGCTGAGGAACCGCTCGGACATGTGCTGCGCGATGTTCACCGGGACCGGTGGGTCCGGTTCTGGAGCCTCCCGGGAGCGAAACGGTACGCCGACACCGAAGCCGAGTACGTCGAGGTCCTCCGCCGGCATTCGACGGTCCTCCGTACCCTCGCCGAGGACACACCCGTGTGGGTGATCGCCGAAGACTGGGACGGGCGCACCATCGAGAGCGGATGGACCCGCGACGCGATCCTCGGACGGTGGCCGTGGCGGCGAAGCCACGACTTCGCGGTCACGGACGAGCTGGCGGCGGTCGGCTCCTTCTACTGGGTCCGATCGTCCCCATTGCAGGACCTCGGCGGCCTGCTCCGCGACGTCGCAGATGGTGGTGCGAACGTCGTCATCGGAGGACACGACCTGTCCTGGGTCTACGCCCCCTACGACGGCGGCGCCGACGTGATCCTCCCGACGCGGGCCGAACGCGACGCCCTGGCCCGCCGCCACCGCCGGTGGAGATCAACACGACGCGACGGCCTCTGACCACCGCCGGCACCTGCAGCGCTCACGACGACGCGTCGTTCGAGTCGCCGTGGGGAGGGCTGCCATCGAGGTCGGCGCACTGCCCGGTCACCGCTGTCCGAGCGTCCGAAGCTGGTACATGCCCATGAGTCGGCAGGCAGAGGGACGTGGACGTCAGTTGATGATCTCGCCGCGTCGTTCGGGAGGGAGGCTCGTGAGGGTCTCGCGCCACCGTTGGAGGGCGTCGGGGGTGAGCCTGGTCCAGTCGGTGATCTCGTCGAGCACGCGGAGTGGCTCGGTGCTGCGGTAGGAGCGGGTCGGGTTGCCGGGGAACTTCTTGTCGGTGACGTTCGGGTCGTCTTCGTAGGCGCCGGTCGGTTCGACGCGGTAGACCCTGGGGGTGCGGCGGTCGGGTGCGAGCTCGGCGGCGAGTTCGGCTGCGAGTCCTGCGCCGTCGCGGAGTGCGGTGAAGTAGATGTGGTTCATGATCACGTCGGGTCGGTAGTTCGACCGGAACCCAGGGGAGAGCAGATCCCCGATGTGGAGGTCTGCGGTCGTGCCGTGGTAGAACGGCCCGGTTTCCTGCGCTGCGTTCACGGGCACAGCATAGGGCGGGCGGGGCGCGACCCCAGCGGGGAGCGGCGGAGCCTGATGCGGTGGTGCCTCGTCTCACCGATGTCCCGTCGGTGTTCCGGTTCGCCAGCGGCTACCGGGCGGTCAGACGTCAGACGCGTCGCCATGGACGCGGGAGGAGCGCGATGGGTGTGATGACGAGCGCGAGTCCTGTCAACGCGACGACGGTCAGCGCCCAATCGGTTTCGGGCAACGTCATGCGTTGGCCAGACGAGCTCGAAAGCGTGCAGTCAGTGCCGAGCGGCCAGTACGACGGGGTCACGCTGACCCGGATGTCCTCGGGGGACGTTGCGCCGACAGCAGTCGGGTTCGTGACACAGTCAGCTCCATCGTCGCCGCCGATGAGGCGCCCCTGGGCTGCGACCACTGCACCACCCAGGAGCGTCAGACCGACGACGAGAAGAACGCCAGCCAAGAACCAGAAGAACGCCCAGCTCCGTGGAGCCAGGCGACCATCGCTTCCACCCATGACGACGAGTCAAACGCATCGGTGGCGCGGTTGCGACAGCAGTTGCCGTCCGATGACCGAACGGCAACCGGTCGGCGCGCTTTCGGTCAGCAGGACGGGCGCCGTGGTGCGAGTAGCAAGACCGATCGTCAGTTCGGTGACGGATCAGGAGTGGCGTACACCCTCTCTCGCAGCAAGCACCGATCCGTACAGGGCCACGTCAGCCCGTTCCGGGCTGATCAGCCGAGCAGGAGTCCGAAGCCGAGGATGAAGGCGAACGGCGACAGCACGAAGAGGAACACGACGAGGGCGATGACGGCGGCCGTGACCGCGGCGACGCTCGTGGTGACGAGGGAGAGGAGGCTGACGAGGCCGACCGCCCGCCGCACGTCGCCGCCGGTCGCGACGGTGGTGGTTGCCTCCTCGAGGAGGTCACGCATCGGGTCGTCGGTCATGGTGCCAGGGTACGGAGAACATGGCGTGTTCCCTGATCCCGACATGGCGCGCAGCCGCGCGGCCTCGAGCGTCCGACAGCCGATGGCTCAGTGGGCAGCTTCGGTGACCGAGTAGCGACGCTGGATGCCGGCAGTGGCTCTGCCCCACGTGCCGGACCTGACGCGCTCCTGGTGGGCGTCGAACGCGACGCGGTCGTCGAATCGTTCCTCGACCGACCACCGCAGGGGATCCTCGGTGGGAACGACCTCGAAGGCGACGCATCCCGGCTCGCTCCGCGTGAGTCGGGTGTGCTCCGGCAGGTGCTCGCGAACTCGTTGCGCTTCCTCCTCGGTCACGCACACCAGCTGGCCCCTCAGACGGATCGCTCCCATCCGCTGACCGTACGGCGTCGGAGGACGTCCCGGTAGCCGCTCGGCCACCGGGCTGCCGGTCGCCGCCACGCGCCTCCCGTCCGTCGCCTGGGTGCGTCAGTCGACGCGCGGCTCTGCCGGGACCGCACCGGTCGCAGCGTGCGCCTCGTCCGACGCCTTCGGGGCGGCGGGCTCCGTGCCGCGTGCCCGTCCGATCAGGTCCATCACGTGGTAGACGACGATGGCCGCGACCGTGCCGACGATGATGCCGCCGAAGGTGGCTCCGCCGAACGCGAAGGTGAAGTCGGCGATGCCCATGATCAGGGCGATGCCGGCGGTGAGCTGGTTCTTCGGCTTGGCGAAGTCGACCTTGTTCTCGACCCAGATCCGGATGCCGATGACCCCGATGAGGCCGTACAGCGCCGTGGTCGCGCCGCCGAGCACCCCGGCGGGCACCGAGGAGATGACCATGCCGACCCTCGGCGACAGGCCGAGCAGGATCGCCACGATGCCGGCGACCCAGTACGCGGCGGTCGAGAAGACGCGCGTCGCGGCCATCACGCCGATGTTCTCGCCGTAGGTCGTCGTCGCGGAGCCGCCGCCGGCACCGGCGAGGACCGTCGAGAGCCCGTCCGCCATGAGGGCGCGTCCGGTCAGCGGGGTGAGGTCGCGTCCGGTGAGCTGCCCGACGCCCTTGACGTGCCCGACGTTCTCGGCGACGAGCGCGAGCACCACGGGGACGAACCCGAGGTAGACGGCGAACTGTCCGGGGTCGAACGACGGCGCCGTGAAGGTCGGCAGCCCGACCCACGGCGCGGCGGCGACGGCGGACAGGTCGACCTCGCCCGAGAGCATCGCCACGAGGTAGCCCACGACGACACCGATCACGATCGACAGCCGACCGACGAGCCCCTTGAACAGGACGGTCACGAGGATGATCGTCGCGAGCGTGATCACCGCGGTGAGGGGCGCCTTCGTGAAGTTGTCACGCGCGGCCGGCGCGAGGTTGAACCCGATGAGCGCCACGATCGCGCCGGACACCACGGGCGGCATGAGCCGGTCGATCCAGCCGGCGCCGGCCAGGTGCACGACCAGGCCGACGAGCGCGAGCAGGGCACCGACCAGGATGATCCCGGACAGCGCGAGCGGGATGCCCCCGATCTTCGTCGCGGCGGCGATCGGGGCGATGAACGCGAACGACGACCCGAGGTAGCTCGGCAGCCGGTTGCCGGTGATCAGCAGGAACAGGATCGTCCCGACACCGCTGAAGAGCAGCGTCGTCGACGGCGGGAACCCGGTCAGCAGCGGGACGAGGAACGTGGCGCCGAACATCGCGACGACGTGCTGCACACCGAGGCCGATCGTACGACCCCAGGTGAGGCGCTCGTCAGGCGCCACGATCGTCGATGCGGAGACGGTCGCGCCGTCCCCGTGCAGCTTCCAGCCCATTCCCATGCGATGACCGTACCGGCTGCGCGCCCTCCGCCACAGGTCGTGCGCGCACCTGTGGACAACCCCTCGACTCGTATATGGTGTGCCACGTACCAGTCAGGAGTCACCATGCCCCCTCGTCGCCCCACCCATCCCCGAGTCCCCGTCGCACGGCTGCGCCGCACCGCCGTCACCGCCCTGGTCGTGTCGGCAGCCGTCGTCGCCCCGGCCGCGGTCGTCGAGTCGGCGTCCGCCGCGCCGCGGTCGCACGGCTCGGCGGAAGTCGCAGCCCGGGCCACCGTCGGGGCTGTGCCCACCGCCGGGGCTGTGCCCACCGCGGGGTTCACAGCCGGCGTCGAGTCGATCAACCACGGCCTGCAGCGCGTGCGGATGGTCGGCACGGGGCCCGTCGGGGGCAGCGTGGCGATCACGGGCGAGGGGGTCGAGCCCACCTGGACCGAAGCCGACGCCTCCGGTACCTGGCGTGCGACCGTGCACGTCCCCCGCGCCGGGACCGTGCTCGTCGCGACCTCGCAGGTGACCGGCCAGCGCATCGAGGTCCCGGTCACGATCGACAACACGAACCTGCAGCCCGTCGGCAAGCTCGACACCGACCGGTTCCGTCGCACCACCCACGTCGAGATCAAGCCCGCGAAGCCCGGCGCGCGGTGGGAGTTCACGCGCGACGGCGAGCCCGCGGGCAGGGCCACGGCGGGAGCCGACGGCGTCGTCGCGTTCGACTTCACCGGGTTGGCCGCGGGGTCGCACCTGTTCACCGGGGCGCAGTACTACGACGGCGAGCACAACGGCTCGTGGTTCGGCGAGCAGACGATCGACGCGACGCCGGAGGTCACCACTGCCACGGCCTCGCGGCAGACCGGCACCGTGCTCCTGAGCGGACGTGCCCCGGTCGACACGACGCTCGCGTTCCGGGACCAGGACGGGCCCGTGACCGACGCCGACGGACGTCCGCTCCGCGTGACGACGGGCGACGACCCGTCCTGGCGCGTGGCGTTCCCGCTCGGCGACCGCGCCGGGACCCTGCCCGTCACGGTGACCGCGCTCGAGGACGACCGACCCGTCGGTTCGACGACCCGGGAGGTGACCGTCGTCGCACCGGTCACGGCCGAGGCGGCCACGTCGGCGGACGGCTCGGTGCGGATCGCCGGGACGGGGCAGACCGGGGGCACGGTTGCGCTGCTCGACGACGACGGCCGCACGCTCACCGACCCGGACGGGACGCCGTACTCGGCGCGGATCGGTCGCGCGTGGGAGCTCGTGGTGCCCCGGTCCGCCCTGCCCGCCGAAGCCGTCGTCGTGCAGCAGCGTGTGGACGACGTCGAGCAGGGTTCTCTGCGGCTGGTCCTGCCGCGCGTCCCCGGCCGGCCGTCGCCCGACCCCGGCGCGGTGGTGCCCGGTGGCCCGACCCCTGGGAAGGTGCACGGCGCGACGGAGCAGCTCCGGCACGGCGGGCGTCCGCTCGACGCCCTCGCGTGGACCGGAGCGGAGCCCGGCGTGCCCACCGCCCTGGCCGCAGCGCTCCTCGCGCTCGGGACCGGCGGACTCGTGGTCGCCCGCGCCCGCCGACGCCGGCCGGGGCGACGCTGACCCCGGCTGGCGGCCGGCCCCGGCGACCGACGCCCACCCCGCCGCCGACTCCGCGACCTCGCGCGGCCACGGCCCCCGGCGAGCGACACCCACCCCGCCGCCGACCCCGCGACCCCGCGCGAGCACGGCTCGCTCCGCACCCGTGGACGCACCGTGACTATCGTGGAACGCATGACCGACGTCGCACGTAGCTCCGGGATCCACACCGACGAACTCGACACCGCGGTCCGCCCGCAGGACGACCTCTACCGCCACGTCAACGGCTCGTGGATCGCCGCGACACCGATCCCCGACGACAAGGCCCGGTACGGCTCGTTCACGGTCCTCGCCGAGGCCGCCGAGGAAGCCGTCCGCGCGATCGTCGAGCGCTCGCAGCAGGCCGCCCCGGGCACCGAGGAGCGCAAGGTCGGCGACCTCTACACGTCCTTCATGGACGAGCACCGCCTCGAGGAGCTCGGCACCGGCCCGATCGACCCGCTGCTCGGCGAGGTCGACGCGGTCGAGACGCCCGACGACGTCATCCGCCTGGTGGGTCGCTTCGAGCGGCTCGGGCTGCCCGGCTTCGTGCAGCTCTTCGTCGACAACGACCCGGGCGACCCCGAGTCGTACGTCGTCTTCCTCGAGCAGTCCGGCCTCGGCCTGCCCGACGAGTCCTACTACCGCGAGGAGCGCTTCGCCGACATCCGCGCGAAGTACCGGGAGTTCGTCGCCGCGATGTTCCCGCTCGCCGGGTTCGCCGACGGCGCGGACCGCACCGACGACGTGATCGCGCTCGAGAAGGCGCTCGCCGCGGTGCACTGGGACAACGTCGCGACCCGGGACAGCCAGAAGACCTACAACAAGCTGCCGTGGCACGACGTCGCGGTGCTCGCCGAGGGCGCCGACCTGCACCTCTGGTGGGAGGCGATCGGCGCCCCGGCCGGCGCGTTCGAGACCGTCGTGGTCCGCGAGCCGTCCTTCGTGACCGGCCTCGCCGAGCTCCTGCGCTCGCAGCCGGTGTCGGCCTGGAAGAACTGGCTGCGCTGGCAGGTGATCCGCGGTTCCGCGGCCTACCTGACGACCGCCCTCTCGGCGACGAACTTCTCGTTCTACGGGACGGCCCTCACCGGCGCCCCGAAGCAGCGCGAGCGGTGGAAGCGCGGCGTCTCGCTCGTCGAGGGCGCGATGGGCGAGGCCGTCGGTCGGATCTACGTGCAGGAGCACTTCGACGAGACCTCGAAGGCGAAGATGGACGACCTCGTCGCCAACCTCGTCGAGGCCTACCGCCAGAGCATCACGGCCCTCGACTGGATGACCGACGAGACCCGTGCCCGTGCGCTCGACAAGCTCGACAAGTTCACGCCGAAGATCGGGTACCCCGTGCGGTGGCGCGACTACTCCGCCCTGACCGTCGACCCGGAGGACCTGCTCGGCAACGTCCGGGCGGTCGCGTCGTTCCAGGTGGACCGCGAGCTCGGCAAGATCGGCAAGCCGATCGACCGCGACGAGTGGTTCATGACGCCGCAGACGATCAACGCGTACTACAACCCGGGCTTCAACGAGATCGTGTTCCCCGCGGCGATCCTGCAGTTCCCGTTCTTCGACGCCGACCGCGACGCCGCCGCGAACTACGGGGCCATCGGTGCGGTCATCGGGCACGAGATCGGCCACGGCTTCGACGACCAGGGCTCGCAGTACGACGGCGACGGCCGGCTCGAGAACTGGTGGACCGAGGCCGACCGCGCCGCGTTCGAGGAGCGCACGAAGGCCCTGATCGCGCAGTACGACGCCCTCGTCCCGACCGAGGTGCCCGACGGTCACGTCAACGGTGCCCTGACGATCGGCGAGAACATCGGCGACCTCGGCGGCCTGTCGATCGCGTGGAAGGCGTACCTGCTCTCGCTCGACGGCCAGGAGCCGCCGGTCGTCGACGGCCTGAGCGGTGCCGAGCGCTTCTTCCTCAGCTGGGCGCAGGCCTGGCGCATGGCGATCCGTCCGGAGGAGGCCGCGCGCCTGCTCTCGATCGACCCGCACTCGCCGACGGAGTTCCGTTGCAACCAGGTCGTCCGCAACATCGACGGCTTCTACGAGGCCTTCGGCGTCACGGAGCAGGACGCGATGTACCTCGACCCCGCCGAGCGCGTCGCCATCTGGTGATGACCGAGCCCGACGGGCCGCCCGCCCCCGAGCACGCCGACGAGCCCGGACACCGGTCCGACCCCTCGGCCGCCCCGGGCCCGGTCGCACCACGCCGTCCGCGTCGCCGACACCAGCTCGGCGACGCGGACGGCGCGCGTGCGCGCGGCGGACGGCACCGCGGCGGCGTGGACGAGCGCTTCGGGGCCACCCTGGAGGCGCTGGGCACGATCGCACGTGAGGGGGCGTCCGTCAGCGCCTCCGTGATCGACACCTCGACGGGCCGCGCGCTGCTGGCGGTCGACGACACGCTCGTGCTGCCGGCGGCGAGCCTGGGCCGCGTGCTGCTGCTCATCGAGACCGCGGCGCAGCTCGAGGACGGCCGCCTGCACGGCGACCGGTTGCAGCGCATGGCCAGGGACACCGCGACCGGCGCCGGTCTGTGGCAGTTCCTGCAGGAGCCGACGATGCAGGTCCCGGACCTGGCGACCCTCGTCGGCGCGACGGCGGACTCGTGGGCGATGAACGCGCTGCTGTCCACCGTCGGCATCGACGCCGTCCGTCGTCGTGCCGAGGCGCTGGGCATCGAGCGGACCGCCCTGATCGACCGGGTCCGCGACCGCCGCGGACCGGACGACGCCCCGGACGCCTCGGTGGCCCCGACCGGTGAGCTGAGCTGGCTGATGCGGGGGCTGGCGCTCGGCGAGGTCGTCGACGAGGCGGTCTCGAACCGGGTGCTCGGGTGGCTGTCCCTCGCGAGCGACCTGTCACTCGTCGCGGGCTCCTTCGGACTCGACCCGCTGGCGCACCGCGCGCTCGACCACGGGCTGCAGGCGGTCGTGGTGACCGGTTCGTCGACCGGTGTCCGGGCGGAGGCGGGCATCCTCCGCGGGCCGGGGTCGTCGGTGAGCTACGCCGTCGCGGTCACGTTCGACGACGCCTCGCTGCAGCGGCGCCTCGCGGTGGTCGAGGCCCTGCGGACGATGGGCACCGAGGTGCTCGAGGCCGTGCACGCCCCGTCGTACCGCTGACGCGCTCCTCGGGACCACGCGGCGCGGGCCCGATGCGCCCACGCGGTGCCGCCCGGTGCGACCCCGTGACGCAGCGATCCGTCCGGCCGCCGGGGCCACCCGGGTCAGTCGGTCGCCTGCCCCTCGGGCACGAGCCCCTGCACCTGCAGCAGGGCCGCCGACGCCGACGCGCACGCCGTGTACCCGCTGGCCGGCACGAACAGCGACGCCGTCGACCCGGGCGGGTACACGCGGAACCCGTCTGCGGCGGTCGGCGTGCACTCCGACGGCGGGTAGTCCTGCGCGTTCGCGATCTTCAGCGGCGCCACGGCCGTCTGCCCGGCCTGCAGGGTGACCGTGGGGTGCGCCGAGGACCGGTCCTGTCCTGCGGCGGCACCGATCTGGGCGCCGTCGCCGTCCCCGACGAAGGAGACGCCCGGCCAGCCCTGCAGGGTGCACGCCGCGGAGCCGGTGTTCCGCAGGGTCAGGTGGATGATCGTGCTGCCCGCGGCCCCGCCGCTGCCCGCCGCGGTCCCGCCGGCGAGCGACGCGGTCGTGCACCGACCGTCCCCGGCGGCGCGGCCCCCGCCCGCCCCGCTCGCGGGCGTCGCGGCCGCGGAGCCCGCGTTCGCCGTGGGGACGGCGGACGACGGGTCACCCGAGGCCGAGGGGCTGCTCGACGGGCTGACCGTGCCGACCGGCGGCGTCGTGTCGGCCGAGCACCCGGCCAGACCGACGACGGCGAGCAGCCCCACGGCTGCGAGGGCGGTGTGCTGGACGATCCCGTGACGCATGGCCCCACGCAACACCCGCCCCGGGGGACACGTCTCGGTGAGCGTCCAGCCGCGCCGAGGATGCTCGCGGGGAACACCAGCCAGCACCACGAGCGACGGAGGTCGGACATGGCAGGCAAGCACGAGCAGGCACGCGGCGACGAGGGCCGGGCGGACGGGGTCGAGACCCACGCCGGCGCCTACACGGACAGCGTCATCCCGGGCGACGAGCACGTCACCTCGACGGAGCCCGCCGGCGAGTTCGTCTCGAGCGACATCCCCGGCGACGACCGTCCCGAGGGTGCGGGCGGCGCCGACGCGGGCGAGTACGTCGAGTCGGACATCCCCGGCGAGGCCGAGCCGACGCCGTCGGGCGAGACCGGCCACTACGTCGACAAGGACCAGTAGCAGCCGGACTCCTCGGACCGAGGAGTTCAGTCCACCAGGCCGGCGGCGACCAGCCGGCGGAGCGTCTCGACGCCCGCCGGCGGGCACCGGTCCGCGTCCGCCGAGGTGACCCACTCCACCTCGTCGACCTCTGCGGAGGCGACGGGCGAGGCGGCGTCGGTCGCGCCTCCGGGCCGGACCAGGAAGAGCGCCATCGCGACCATCGTGCCGGGCGCCTGCCCGTGCGCGGGTTCGGTGACGGTGCCGAACGGCTCGACGTCGGACGGCTCCAGGCGCAGGCCGGTCTCCTCGTGGGCCTCGCGCAGCGCGGCCTGCACGTCGCTCTCGTGCGGCTCCGCCTTGCCGCCGGGCAGGTAGAGCACGTCGCGCGCCCGCGCGCGCACCATGAGCACGCGTCGGTCGCGGACCAGCAGCACCGCGCTCACGCGCAGCGTGGGCGGACCGGCCTGGAGGCTCAGCTCGCGTCCGCCTCGTCGTTACGGTCCGACGCGGCCCGCTCGGGCGCGGTGCGCTCCGCGAGCGGCACGACGGGGGACGGCACCCCCGCCTCGGGCTCGGGGCGCACACCGTAGAGGGCGTCGAGCGCGCCGACGAACTCCTCGCCGCGTCCGGCGCGGCCGAGCTCTCGGGCGCGGACCGAGGGGCGGTGCAGCAGGACGCCGACGAGGTGCCGGAGCGCGCGCTCGGTCTGCTCGAGCGACTCCGGGTCGGTGTCCCGGCGCTTCGCCCGCTCGATCTCGTCGTCGAGGATGTCGAACACGTGCTTGCGGAAGGCCACGAGCGCGGGGGTGGTCGACTGTTCCAGGGCTTGGGCGCGGAAGCGGGACACGGCGTCGTCGACCATCGCGCGGGCCTCGGACTCGGCGTTCAGCTCGGCGATCGGCGCGTGGATGCTGATCGTCTCGAGGTCGAGGAGCTCGACGCCGTCGACGGCCGCGGCGTCGGGGTCGACGTTGCGGGGGAGCCCGAGGTCGATGACGATGCGGCGCACGCCGTCGTCGAGGTCGGCGGGTTCGACGACCGGGACCTCGCTGGACGTGCACGTGATGACGACGTCGCTCGCGGCGATCGCCTGGCGCAGGTCGGTCGCGGCGACGAGGTCGTGCTTCGCGGCGAACCACGGCGCGCGGCCCGACGGCGAGAAGACCTGGATGTGCACGGCGCCGCGGTCGCGCAGGGCGGCGATGGTCGTGGCGGCGTAGCTGCCGGTGCCGACGAGCAGCACCCGGGTGCGCGCCCAGTCGGTGATCCGGGACGAGGCGAGCTCGAGGCCGAGGCGCACGAGCGAGCGCCCGGCGGCACCGATGCGGGTGCGGGTCTTGACGCCCCGGGACGTGTGCGCGGCCTCCTGGAAGAGCCGCTCGAGCTCCGAGGTGGTGGTGCCGTTCGCGCGGGCGTCCTCGAGCGCGCGCCGGACCTGGCCGGAGATCTCGGTCTCGCCGACGACGACCGACTCGAGGCCGCTCGACACCGCGAACAGGTGCTGCACGAGGTCCTTGCCCCCGAGCACCTGGACGGAGCCCGCGACCTCGGCGGGCACGAGGTCGCTGGCGGTGGCGACGGCGTCGACGGTGGCCGACACGGCGGAGTCGCGGTCGTCCCCCGCGATGTCGAGGTAGGCCTCGAAGCGGTTGCAGGTGGCGAGGACGACGGCCCCGTCGAGCACGTCGGAGTCCGTCACGAGACGGCTCGCGGCGGTCGGTGCGCCGATGCTCAGTCGCTCCAGGAGGTCGAAGCTGGCGTTGCGGTGCGACGCCGTGAGACAGATGAGCACGTCTTCCATCGTAACCCGCGATCGCTCCACGGGCTGTTCGCTGACCGCGTGCTCATGGACACCCTCGCCTCCGATGGGAGAATCGTCCGGTGACCGACGCGCCGACCTCCGCCCTGCCCGACACCCACCCGCTCGTGACCGGTCGGACCGCGCAGTCGCCGCTCGTCCGGGCGCTGCGCGGGGACCGGCCGGAGACGCTGCCGGTGTGGTTCATGCGCCAGGCCGGTCGGTCGCTGCCGGAGTACCGCGACCTGCGCGTCGGCACCGCGATGCTCGACGCGTGCCTCGACCCGGCGCTGGCCTCCGAGATCACGCTCCAGCCGGTCCGGCGGCACGGGGTCGACGCGGGCATCTTCTTCAGCGACATCGTCGTGCCGATCAAGCTCGCGGGTGTCGACGTCGAGATCGTCCCCGGCCGCGGTCCGGTGCTCGGCTCCCCGATCCGCACGGCCGCCGACGTGGCCGCCCTCGCACCGCTCGAGCCGGACGCCCTCGCGCCGATCACCGAGGCCGTGCAGCGCACCGTCGAACAGCTCGGCGACACCCCGCTGATCGGCTTCGCGGGCGCGCCCTTCACCCTCGCCGCCTACCTCGTCGAGGGTGGCCCGTCGAAGGACCACATCCGCGCCCGCACGCTCATGCACGCCGACCCGGAGACCTGGGCGCGCCTGCTCGACTGGGCCGCCGGCGTCTCCGGGGCCTTCCTCCGCGCGCAGGTCACCGCCGGCGCCTCGGCCGCGCAGCTGTTCGACTCGTGGGTCGGGTCGCTCTCGCGCGCCGACTACGTCGCGTCGGTCGCCCCGCACTCGGCGACGGCCCTCGGGCACGTTGCCGACCTCGGCGTCCCGCGCATCCACTTCGGCGTCGGCAGCGGCGAGGTCCTGCACGAGATGACCACGCTCGGCGACCCGTCCGACACGGTCGCGGTGGACGCCGTCGGGGTCGACTGGCGCATCCCGCTCGACGACGCCGTCCGCCGCGTCGGCCCGGGCGTCACCCTGCAGGGCAACATCGACCCGGCGATGCTGTCGGCACCGTGGGCGGTGCTCGAGGCCCACGTGCGCGACGTCGTGCGCCGCGGCGGGGCGGCACGAGCGCACGTCGTCAACCTCGGGCACGGTGTGCCCCCGGAGACCGACCCGACCGTGCTCACGCGCGTCGTCGAGTTGCTGCACTCCCTCGGTGACGGCACGGGGCTGGACGACGGCACGGGGCTCGGCACCACGGAGGGGGCCGCAGCGTGACCGACGTCGTGGTGGTCGGCGGCGGGGTCGCCGGCCTCGTGGTCGCGAGGGACCTCGCGAAGGGCGGCGCGCACGTGGTGCTCGTCGAGGCCGGGGACCGGCTCGGCGGGATGCTCCGCCGGCACACCGTCGCGGGGCTCGACCTCGACATGGGCGCGGAGTCGTTCGCGACCCGGACCGACGCCGTCGCGCGGCTCGCGACCGAGCTCGGCCTCGGGAACGACGTCGTGTCGCCGGACCCGCGCGGTGCGTGGCTGATGACCCGCGACGGCCGGACCGCCCCGATCCCGCAGACCGGGTTCCTCGGCATCCCCGGCACCCCGATGGCCGCCGACGTGCTCGCCGTGGTCGGCCAGCGCGGGGGGCTGCGTGCCCAGATGGACGCGCTCCTGCCCTCGCCGGTCGGTGCGAAGGCGTCCTCGCTCGGCGAGCTCGTGCGCCGGCGGATGGGCGACCGCGTGCTCGACGACCTGGTCGTGCCCGTGGCCGGCGGGGTCTACTCGACGCACCCGGACCAGCTCGACCCCGACCGTGTCGCCCCCGGGCTCCGGTCCGCCCTGCAACGCGAGGGGTCGCTCGCCCGCGCCGTCCTCGCCATGCGGGCCAAGGCGACGGCGGGCTCGGCCGTGCAGGGCATCCGCGGCGGCATCGTCCGCCTGGTCGACGAGCTCGTGGCCGACACCGAGACGTACGGCATCGAGGTCCGTCTGCACACCCGGGCGGTCGCCGTCGAGCGGAACGCCGTCGAGGTGGTCGGGCCCGACGGCACCCGCGAGCGCCTCCCCGCGCAGCACGTGCTGTCCTCGACCGCCGACCCCGCGCGCACGGCCGCGCCGGACCGCACCGGGATCGAACTCGTCACGCTCGTGGTCGACCAGCCCGAGCTCGACGCCGGACCGCGCGGCACCGGGATGCTCGTCCACCCCGAGGCCCGCGACGTCGCCGCCAAGGCCCTCACCCACGCGACCGTGAAGTGGCCGTGGCTGGCCGAGGCCGCCGCCGGGCGCCACGTGCTCCGACTCAGCTACGCGACCGCTCCGGAGACCGCACCCGGTGCCCGTGGCGAGGAGACGGCGGGCGGGACCGGCGCGCCCGAGCCGGGGACGAGCCTCCCGGTCGACCCCACGGACGCGACCGGCACCCGCGCCACCCGCGACGCCACCGCCCTGCTCGGCGTGCCCGTCACGCCGGACCGCGTGCTCGGCGCAGCGCGCGTCCGCTGGTACGGACCGGACCTCACCGCGGCGGGCCTCGCCGAGGGGGTCGTCGGCATCGGCGAGACGACCTCCGGCCGCGGGCTCGCGGGCATCGTGCAGGCGGCCCGGGCGTCGGCTGCGCGCCTCCTGGATTCCTGAGCGGACCGGAGACCGGCCGAGGGCTACTGTGGTGGGACGCCGGACGTATTCCGATCGGCGCATGACACCGCACACCGAAACCTCGGAGGAACCGCACATGCGAGGCAAGCTCCTTTTCGTCGCCGGCGCCGCACTCGGGTACGTCCTGGGATCGCGAGCCGGACGGGCGCGGTACGAGCAGATCAAGACCGTCAGCGGCAAGGTCTGGAACAGCGACGGAGTCCAGAAGGGCGTGCACGTCGCCGAGGACTTCATCCAGGACAAGACCCCGGACGTCGCCGAGTTCGTCGGCGAGCAGACCAAGAAGGTCGTCCGCAAGGTCGCCCAGAAGAAGGACAGCAAGACCTCATGACCGACACCCGCGACCGCCGGTCGCGCTCGCTGTTCGGTCTGGTGGGGGACGTCCCGAAGCTGGTCAAGAACCTCGTCAAGGGCGAGATCGACCTGCTCAAGGCCGAGCTCATCGGCAAGGCGAAGATCATCGGGCTCGCAGCGGGTCTGCTCATCGGCGCACTCGTCATCGTCCTGTACGCGATCGGCGTGCTCCTGACCGCCGCCGTGATGGGTCTGGCGACCGTGATGCCCGCGTGGCTGGCGGCGCTGCTGCTCGCCGTCGTGATGCTGATCGTCGCCGGGATCCTCGGCTTCGTCGGCTGGAAGCGGTTCCAGAAGGCGCTGCCCCTGACGCCGAAGCGCACGATCGACAGCGTGAAGGACGACGTCAACGCGGTGAAGGGCCTCGGCAACAAGCCCGCGGCCGCCGACCGCAAGCGGTCCTGACCGCGGACCGCAGGCGCTCCCGCCCGCCGACCGCGACCGCGGTCTCCGACGCCGTCGACCGCACGCGGTCCCGAGCACCCCGACCAGCACCACCGACGGAGGAACCGTGACCGACCACCACGACGACCTGGAGCACCGCGTCGCCGCGACGCGAACCCAGCTCTTCGAGACGCTCGACGCCATCGAGGACAAGCTCAACGTCCCGAAGCAGCTCGGCATCGCCGCGTCGAAGGTCAAGCAGGGCATCGACGAGAAGCCGGTGCCCTACCTGGCCGGGCTCGCAGCCGGGGTGGCGGTGGTCGGGAGTATCGTCGCAGTGGTGCTCCGACGGCGGTAGACCGCCCATCGGTGGTCCTCCGTCCGCGGCAGCCCAGCCACGACCCAGGCAACCGACAGGACGAGGAACCATGAGCTCCGACGTGCACCAGTCGACGCAAGAGACCGCGTCGCACGAACCCGCGCACGAGACCGACCCCGCTTCGGGCATCGACCCGAACCTCCTCACGGCGTACGCCCTCTGGGCGGTGTTCCGCCGGCCGCTCGGTCCGGTGCACCGCGTCGGTGACGACGCCGTGGCCGAGCTGGACGCGGTCGTGGCCCGTGCCGCCGAGCGCGGGGTCACCGTCCGCGGCTTCTACGACGTCTCCGGCTTCCGCGCCGACGCCGACGTCATGGTGTGGCTGCACGGCGACGACGCCCAGGCGATCCAGGCCGTGCTGCGCGAGGTCCGCCGCACGGGGCTGTTCCAGGACGCCGAGCCGGTCTGGCACGTGATGGCCATGCACCGCGAGGCCGAGTTCAACAAGCGCCACACCCCCGCCTTCCTGCGCGGCAAGGACCCCGAGGCCTGGATCACGGTGTACCCGTTCGTCCGGTCCTTCGAGTGGTACCTCCTGCCGGAGGAAGAACGCTCGAAGATGCTCCGCGACCACGGCATCGCCGGCGCGAAGTACCGCCGCGTGCTGACGAACACCATCGCGACCTTCGCCCTGAGCGACTACGAGTGGATCCTGCCGCTCGAGAGCCCCGAACTCGTCGACCTCGTCGACCTCATGCGCGACCTGCGCTACACCGAGGCGCGCCTGCACGTGCGCGAGGAGGTCCCCTTCTTCACCGGTCGTCGCGTGACGACCGCCGAACTGCCGGAGGTGCTGTCGTGACCGACACCAGCCAGATCTCGAACGGGCGGGGCACGGTCCTCGCCGCGACGCCCGCCGCGGCCGACGGACCCGAGCACGTCGAGGTCCCGACCGCGTACGACGCCATCCTGCTCGCCGGCTTCGGCGGACCGGAGGGCCAGGACGACGTCATCCCGTTCCTGCGCAACGTCACCCGCGGCCGGGGCATCCCGGACGAGCGGCTGGAGGAGGTCGCGCACCACTACCGCCACTTCGGCGGCGTCAGCCCGATCAACGCGCAGAACCGTGCGCTGAAGGCGGCGCTCGAGGCCGAGCTGGCGAAGCGCGGCATCGACATGCCGGTGCTGTGGGGCAACCGCAACTGGGCGCCCTACCTCGAGGAGGCCTTCACCGAGGCCGCCGACAAGGGGTACACGAAGCTCGTCGCGATCGCCACGAGCGCGTACTCGTCGTTCTCGAGCTGCCGCCAGTACCGCGAGGACTACGCACGGGTGCTCACCGAGACCGGCCTGATCGACACGATCCAGGTCGACAAGGTCCGGCAGTTCTTCGACCACCCGGGCTTCGTCCGTCCGTTCGTCGACGGCGTGCGCGACGGCATGGCCCGCGCGATCGCCGAGAACGAGGGGCTCGACGTCGCGACCGAGCTCCGCATCCTGTTCTCGACGCACTCGATCCCGTCGACCGACGCCGCGAAGTCCGGCCCGGACCACCGCGGCTTCGACGAGCACGGCGCGTACGAGGCGCAGCACCTCGCGGTGGGCGAGGTCGTCCTCGAGCAGGCGTGGAACGAGCTGCTCGAGCAGCCCGAGCACGCCCACCTGCGCGGCACGTCCAAGCCCGGCTGGAAGCTCGTCTACCAGTCGCGTTCGGGCCCCCCGACGCAGCCGTGGCTCGAGCCGGACATCAACGACTACATGAACGAGGAGCTCAAGGGCGGCCCGACCCGCGCCGTGCTCATCGTCCCGCTCGGCTTCGTGAGCGACCACATGGAGGTCATGTGGGACCTCGACGAGGAAGCCACCGAGACCGCCGGCGAGCTCGGCTTCTGGTCGCTCCGCACCCAGACGCCCGGCGTCGACCCGGCGTACGTGTCGGGGCTCGTCGACCTGGTGCTCGAGCGCGTGAACGGGACGCCGAAGAGCGAGCGCCCGCACCTGACCGACATCGGCCCCTGGTACGACGTGTGCCGTCCGGGCTGCTGCGAGAACGTCCGCGCCGGGTTCAAGCCCGCCGCGGCCGGCGTCGCCCCGTGACGGACCCGGACCGCACAGCGCCCGAGCCCGCCGACGGCCCGGCGTCGGCGGCAGCGCCGACCGACGGCCCGGTGCCGATCCGGCTCGGCACCCGTGCCAGCCGGCTCGCGGTCGCGCAGTCGCAGGACGTCGCCGACCGCCTGGCGAAGGCGGCCGGCCGTCCGGTCGAGCTCGTGACCGTGACGAGCGAGGGCGACGTGAACCGTGCGTCGCTCGCGAGCCTCGGCGGGACGGGCGTGTTCGCCAGTGCCCTGCGCGAGGCGCTCGTCGCGGGCGAGGTCGACGTGCTCGTGCACTCGCTCAAGGACCTCCCGACCGCGCCGTACGACGGGCTGACGATCGCGTCGGTGCCGAAGCGCGCCGACGCCCGTGACGTCCTCGTCGCGCGGAACGCCGGGACGATCGACACGCTCCCCGAGGGCGCGAAGGTCGGCACCGGGTCCCCGCGTCGGGTCGCGCAGCTCAGGGCGAAGCGTCCCGACCTCGACGTCGTCGACATCCGCGGCAACATCGACACCCGGCTCGGTCGGGTGGACGACGACCTCGACGCGGTCGTGCTCGCCGCCGCCGGTCTCGGCCGGATCGACCGGCTCGACGCCGCGACCGAGCTGCTCGACCTGGGCTTCTGGCCGAGCGCCCCCGGTCAGGGCGCGCTCGCGGTCGAGATCCGCAGCGACGAGACCGACAAGGGGCTCCTCGCGGCGCTCCGGAAGCTCGACCACGCCCCGACGCGCCTCACGGTGACGGCCGAGCGCGAGGTCCTCGCCAAGCTCGAGGCGGGCTGCTCCGCTCCGATCGGTGCGACCGCGGTCGTGGACGCCGAGCTCCTGCTCGTCTCCGCGACGGTCTACCGCCCCGACGGCGCCGAGTACCGCACCGCGTCGCACGCCGCGCACCTCGACGGCTCCGCGCAGGACCGCCTCGACGAGGCCCTCGCCGTCGCCGGACGCGTGGCGGCCGAGCTGCTCGAGAACGGCGCCGCCGAGCTCGCGGACCTGGCATCCACGGTGTCCGACGCCCCCGCCGACGGCGAGCACTCGGCGGGCCCCGGCCTGGCGACACCCGCCGAGTAGGGGAGCACCACGGACGACACCGCTCGCGTCGCGGACGAGGCACGGCCACCGGTCGTCCTCGTCCCGCGCGGCGGTGCGTGGGGCGAGTCGGTGGCTCAGGCCGCCCGGTCCCGCGGACTCGAGCCGGTCGTCGTCCCGCTCATCACCGACGCACCGCCCGCCGACCCGGCAGCGCTCGACGCGGCGCTCGCCCGCCTCGGGGCAGTACCGGCCGCGCCCGCTGGCGAGGCCAGCGGACAGCGCGCTGACGGACCGCGCGACGACCCGGCCGGGAGGCGCGACGCGCCACCCACGGACCGCAGCGGACCCGACAGGGTCGCCACCGGTGCCCCCTGGCTCGTGGTGACCAGCGCGACGGCCGTGCGCGTGGTCGCCGGACGCGTGCCGCGCCTCCCGGCCGGGGTCCGCGTGGCCTGCGTCGGCGCGGCGACCGCACGGGCCGCCCGCGCGGCGGGCTGGCCCGTCGACCTGGTGCCCGAGGACGAGTCCGCGGCCGGCCTCGTCGCCGCGTTCCCCGCCGACGCCGGACCCGTCCTGACCCCCCGGTCGGAGATCGCCGCGCCGACGCTCGTCGACGGCCTGCGCGCCCGCGGCCTCGCCGTGTCGGAGGTGGTCGCGTACCGTACCGTGGGGACGGGGGACGACCCGCTCGTCCTCACCCCACCACCGGACGCCGTGCTCGTGACGAGCGGGAGCGTCGCCGACCAGGTCGTCCGCCGGATGACCCCCCTCGACCCGCGCACGCGCATCGCGTGCATCGGACCGTCCACCGCCGACGCCGCGCGTGCCGCCGGACTGCCCGTGCACGTCGTCGCCCGCAGCCGGTCCGCCGAAGCCCTCCTCGACGCCGTCGTCGAGACCCTCCACCCGAACCCCAGAACAGGAAGGTCATCGTGACCGGACGCTTCCCCCAGGTCCGCCCCCGTCGGCTCCGCGCCACCCCCGCCATGCGGCGGCTGGTCGCCGAGACGCGGCTCCACCCCGCGGAGCTCGTGCTGCCGATGTTCATCCGCGAGGGGGCGACCGACGCGATCGACATCTCGAGCATGCCGGGCGTGCAGCAGCACTCCCTCGACTCGTTCCGCCGAGCGCTCACCGAGGCCGCGGAGCAGGGCGTCGGTGGCGTGAACCTGTTCGGCGTGCCCACCGCGAAGGACGCAGTGGGCTCCGGCGCGACCGACCCGGACGGCATCCTCAACGTCGCGATCCGGATCGCGAAGGAAGAGGTCGGCGACGCCCTCGTCGTGCAGTCCGACCTGTGCCTCGACGAGTTCACCGACCACGGCCACTGCGGTGTCCTGGCGGCCGACGGCTCGGTCGACAACGACGGCACGCTCCTGCGCTACCGGGACATGGCCGTCGCCCAGGCCGAGGCCGGCGCCGAGCTCGTCTGCATGAGCGGCATGATGGACGGTCAGATCGCCGCCGCCCGCGACGCCCTCGACACCGCCGGGCACAGCGGCACCGCACTGCTCGCGTACTCCGCCAAGTACGCGTCGGCGTTCTACGGCCCCTTCCGCGAGGCCGTCGCGTCCACGCTGCAGGGCGACCGCCGCACGTACCAGATCGACGCCGCCGACGGACGGCAGGGTCTCCGCGAGGTCCTGCTCGACATCGAGGAGGGCGCCGACATCGTCATGGTGAAGCCCGCGATGAGCTACCTCGACGTGCTCGCCCGCACCGCCGACGTCTCCGAGGTCCCCGTGTGGGCGTACCAGATCTCGGGCGAGTACGCGATGATCACCGCGGCGGCGCAGAACGGCTGGATCGACCGCGACGCCGCGGCGATGGAGGCCCTCGTCGGCATCAAGCGTGCCGGTGCGGACGCGATCCTCACCTACTTCGCGGTGGACATCGCGCGGAAGCTCAACCAGGAGGCCGGCCTGCGCACGTCCGGCAGCACCGCGGCGGTGTCCGGCGTCGCCTCGACCGGGAAGGCCCCCGAATGACCACCAGCACCAGCACCAGCACCGCCACGACGAACGACGAGCTGTTCGGTCGCGCGAAGGCGAGCATCCCCGGGGGCGTGAACTCCCCGGTCCGCGCCTACGGCTCGGTCGGCGGGACCCCGCGGTTCCTCACCGCCGCGAAGGGCGCGTACGTGACCGACGCCGAGGGGCGCGAGTACGTCGACCTCGTCGCCTCGTGGGGCCCCGCGATCCTCGGGCACGCGCACCCGGGCACGGTCGAGGCCGTGCAGCAGGCCGCCGCCCGTGGTCTGTCGTTCGGGGCGTCCACCCCGGGCGAGACCGAGCTCGCCGAGCTCGTGCGGGAGCGCGTGCAGGTCGACGGCGACGGGCCGATCGAGAAGCTCCGCATGGTGTCGACCGGAACCGAGGCGACGATGACCGCGATCCGGCTGGCCCGCGGGTACACCGGTCGCGACCTGCTCGTGAAGTTCGCCGGGCACTACCACGGCCACTCCGACTCCCTGCTGGCCGAGGCCGGCTCGGGCGTCGCGACGCTCGCCCTCCCGGGCAGTGCCGGCATCACCGCCGAGACCGCGGCGCAGACCCTCGTGCTGCCGTACAACGACCTCGACGCCGTCCGTGCCGCGTTCGACGAGCACGCGGAGCGCATCGCCGCGGTGATCGTCGAGTCGGCCGCCGCGAACATGGGCGTGCTCGCGCCGGAGCCCGGCTTCAACCGTGCGCTCGCGGAGATCACGCGTGCGCAGGGTGCGCTGCTCATCGTCGACGAGGTCCTCACCGGCTTCCGCGTCGGCCCGGCCGGGTGGTGGGGGCTCGAGGCCGCCGGCACCGTCCCCGAGGGCACCGGGTGGAAGCCCGACCTCGTCACGTTCGGCAAGGTGATCGGCGGCGGCATGCCCCTCGCCGCGCTCGGCGGTCGCCGCGAGGTGATGGACTTCCTCGCCCCGCTCGGGCCGGTGTACCAGGCGGGCACGCTGTCCGGGAACCCGCTCGCCGTCGCCGCCGGCACCGCGACGCTCCGTGCGGCGACACCCGAGGTGTACGCGCGCCTCGACCGCACGGCGGCGACGATCGCCGAGGCGACCAGCGCAGCGCTGTCCGCCGAGGGGGTCGCCCACACCGTGCAGCACGCCGGGAACCTGTTCTCGTTCGCGTTCCTCGACGAGGCCCCGCGGAACTACGACGACGTCCGGGCGCAGGAGGCGTTCCGGTACGCGCCGTTCTTCCACGCCATGCTCGACGCCGGGGTCACCCTGCCGCCGAGCGTGTTCGAGGCGTGGTTCGTCACCGCGGCGCACGACGACGCGGCCGTGGGACGCGTGCTCGACGCGCTGCCCGCCGCCGCGAAGGCCGCGGCCGCCGCGACGGCGTAGCCCGCAGGCCGGGTCGGCCCGCTCGCCCCGTTCGGGCGGTCGGGCCGCTCGGGCCGCCGGCCCGGTCGGTCCGCGCGTCGCCGCGGCCGGCCCGTCCGTCCCGGTGTCCCCGGGGTCAGGACGAGGGATGGGAGGCGCGGGTCGCCCCCGGCGCCCGGCGTGCGTGCCAGCGCCCACCGACACGGTCGACGGTGAGCGGGAACGCGAAGGCTGCGGACACCGCGGACGACGTGACGACCGCGTCCGCGGGCCCCTGCGCCACGACGGCCCCGTCGCGGAGCAGCAGCGCGTGCGAGGTCGAGGCCGGCAGGTCCTCGAGGTGGTGGGTGACCATCACGCTCGACAGGTCGGGGCGTCGCGTGCGCAGGGCGTCGACGGTCTCGAGCAGGTGCTCCCGCGCGGCGACGTCGAGCCCGGTCGCGGGTTCGTCGAGCAGCAGCAGGTCGGGCTCCGCCACGAGGGCCCGGGCGATGAGTGCCCGTCCGCGTTCCCCCTGCGAGAGGACCGGCCAGCGCGCGTCGGTGCGTGCGACGAGCCCGACGTCGGCCACGAGCCGGTGTGCGGCGTCGAGCTGCTCGGCCGTGGGCTCCCAGCGCAGCATGAGGTCGGTCGTCCCGGTCAGGCCGGTGAGGACGACCTCGAGCACGGTCAGGGGCGAGAGGACCCGGTGCCGTGGGTCCACGTGCCCGATGTGCTCGCGGAGCGCGCGGACGTCGGTCCGGCCGAGTCGCCGACCGAGGACCTCGACGGTGCCCGCCGTCGGGTGGCTCGTGGCGCCGAGGACCGCGAGCATCGTGGACTTCCCGGCGCCGTTCGGGCCGAGCAGGGCCCAGTGCTCCCCGCTGCGGACGGTGAGGTCGACGTCGTGCAGCAGGTCCCGGCCGGAGCGGGTGACGCGGAGTCCGGCGGCGGCGATGCGTGGTTCGGTCACTGCTCCATGCTGCCGGACCCGCGCCCGTTCCCGGGTCAGGCCTTCGCGGCGCGGACCTCGGCGAGGTGCTCGGCCATCGCGCGGGACATGCCGCGGATCACGGCGCCCGCTGCCTCGCCGTCACGGGCCTTCGCGGCCGCACGGAACGAGTCGAGCCCGTGCTTGACGTCCCAGAACACGAACTCGGGCTGGCCGATCCGCACGAACTTCGCGCGGTTGACGATGCCCTCGGCGGTCTTCACGAGCAGTTCGTTCCCGGAGTGCGCGACGAGGAACGCGATCAGCGCGTCGATGTCGTCGTTGAGCTTGCGGTCCTCGGCGTCGGCGTGCGCCCGGGCTCCGTCGAGGAGCTTGCCGAGCTGCTTGAGCGCGGCGTCGTCGAGGGCCGGGACCGCCCAGCGCGCGGCGAGCTCGGCGAACCCGAAGAGCAGCTGGAAGGCGTCGTCGTACTGCTCGCGCGTGGGGGAGGCGACCCGGGTGTAGCGGTTGGCCTCCATCTCGACCAGGCCGAAGTCGACGAGCTTCGCGATCGCCTCGCGGATGGGCGTGCGACTCACCCCGAGCCAGGCGACCAGCTCGTCGTCGTTGAGGCGTTCACCGGCCTGGAGGGTGCCGTCCTGGATCGCGGCGAGCATCTTCTCGAGCACGACGTCGCGCAGCAGCTTGCGGGGCGAGTTCTCGACGGTCGACTTGGGCACGGGCATGCGCTGCTCCTCCAGTGGGTTCCGGGTGGTCCGCCGCCCAACCTAGCGTGAAATACGCAAACGTTTGTGAAAACACCAGTGATGTGAAAGATCAGCGCGGGGGTCGACCCGTGTGCGCGGTCAACGGCGGAGGTCGACCACCGTCCGGCCGTGCACCCGCCCAGCGACGACCTCGGCGCCGACCGTGACCGCGCGCTCGAGGTCCACCGTGCGCGTGACGTCGGCGAGCAGCGCCGGGTCGAGGTCGGTCGCGATGCGGTCCCACGCCCGCTGCCGGAGGGCGAGCGGGGCCTCGACCGAGTTGATGCCGAGCAGGGACACGGCACGCAGGATGAACGGCATCACGGTCGTCGGCAACGCCGAGTCCTGCGCCAGGCCACACGCCGTGACCGCACCGCCCCAGCGCGTCGACGCCAGCACGTTCGCGAGCGTGGCACCGCCGACGCTGTCGACCGCGCCCGCCCAGGTCGCCCGCTGCAGCGGCCTGCCGAGATCGGCGATGGTCGCACGGTCCACCACGTCGGTCGCCCCGAGGGTGCGCAGGGAGCGCTCGTGCTCGCGCCGACCGGTCGACGCGGTCACCCGGTAGCCGCGCGCCGCGAGCAGCGCGATCGCGACCGTGCCGACGCCGCCGGACGCACCCGTGACGAGCACCGGACCGTCGTCGGGCGACACCGACCGCTCGAGGGCCAGGACCGACAGCATCGCGGTGAAGCCCGCCGTGCCGACCGCCGCGGCGAACGAGTCCTGCAGGCCGTCCGGCAACACGACGAGCGACCCGCTCGGGACGACCGCCTGGTCCGCCCAGCCGCCGTGGCGCGTCTCGCCGAGCCCGGCGCCGTTGCACACGACCCGGTCGCCGATCGCCACGTCGTGCACGCCCGGTCCGAGCGCCGAGACGGTGCCGACGACGTCGATGCCCGGCACGAGCGGGTCGACGCGGGCGACGCCGGGGTTGCCGGCCAGGGCCAGGCCGTCCTTGTAGTTGACGCTCGAGCACGTCACGTCGACGAGGACCTCGCCCTCGGCGGGCTCGGGCAGGTCGACCTGCGTGACCGTGGGCGGGGCGGAACGGGAGACGAGGACTGCGCGCGTCATGCGTCGGACGCTACCCGCGCCTCCCGGCCGCCCGTCCACCAGCGGTGGACGACGTCACCACCGGGGGACGACGTGCCTAGCCGAACATGATGGCGGCCTCGTCGAACCGGGCCTGCGGCACGGTCTTCAGCTCGCCCAGCGCGTCCTCGAACGAGACGTGCACGATCTCGGTCCCCTTGAGTGCGACCATCCGGCCCCACCGCCCCTCGACCACCGAGTCGATGGCCGCGAGCCCGAGCCGTGTCGACAGCACCCGGTCGTAGGCGGTCGGGGTGCCGCCCCGCTGGATGTGCCCCAGCGTCGTCGCGCGCGTCTCGATGCCGGTCATCTCCTCGATCAGCGGAGCGAGCCGCTCGCCGATGCCGCCGAGCCGCGGTCGCCCGAACGCGTCGAGCCCCCGCTCCGTGTGCGCGGTGTCCTCGTGGTCCGGGACGAAGCCCTCGGCGACCACGACGAGCGGTGCGCGACCGCGGTCGTAGGCGGCACGCACCCACGTCGCGATCTGCTCCATGCTCGTCTTCTGCTCGGGGATGAGGATCGCGTGCGCGCCCGCAGCCATGCCGGAGTGCAGCGCGATCCAGCCGACGTGCCGGCCCATCACCTCGGCGACCATGCACCGCGAGTGCGACTCCCCGGTCGTGCGGAGGCGGTCCATCGCCTCGGTCGCGATCGCGACGGCGGTGTCGAAGCCGAACGTGTAGTCGGTGGCGCCGAGGTCGTTGTCGACGGTCTTCGGGACGCCGACGATCCGCAGGCCGGCGTCGGTGAGGCGCTTCGCGGCGGCCAGGGTGCCCTCGCCGCCGATCGCGACGATGGCGTCGATGCCGTGCCGCTCGAGGGTCTTCGTGATGTTCTCGACGCCGCCGTTCGGTCCCTCGAAGGGGTTCGTGCGGCTCGTGCCGAGGATCGTCCCGCCCTGCTTGGCGATGCCCTGGATGTCCTTGCGGCCGAGGGGCACGATGTCCCCGTCGACCACCCCGCGCCAGCCGTCCCGGAAGCCGACGAACTCGTGGCCGTGGATCGCGATGCCCTTGAGCACGATGGCGCGGATGACCGCGTTGAGTCCGGGGCAGTCGCCTCCGGAGGTGAGGATGCCGATGCGCACGGAGACTCCAACGTCGTCGGGTTGCGGGGACCTCCCCATCATGTCTGACGGTGATGGGGCATTACCATCCCCGTGTGTCCCTGCCGTCCCCCGTCGCCCCCGGCCCGTCCGACGGGCCCGCCGCGGCCGTGCGGGTCGACACGGTGTACCGGCCGGGAGGCGCGGTGGACGTCCGCGCGACCCTCCGGCCCCTGCAGCGCGGCTCCGGCGACCCCGCCTTCCGGGTGGTCGGGTCCGACACGTGGCTCGCGCTGCGCACGCCGGTCGGGGCGGCCTCGGTGCTCGTCCGCCGCGCGGGCAGCGACGCCGTCGCGGTGTCGGCGTGGGGCGACGGTGCCGCGTGGGCGGTGACCCACGCGCCGGACCTGCTCGGCCGCGGCGACGACTGGTCCGACCTCGACGTGGGCGCCCACGCCTTCCTGGCCGAGGCGCGGCACCGCCAACCGGGGCTGCGCCTGCTCCGGACGAACACCGTCGTGGCGATGCTCGTGCCGGCGATCATGGAGCAGAAGGTGACCTCGCGGCAGGCCTGGCGTGCGTGGCGGTACCTGCTGCGGCGCTTCGGTGAGCCGGCACCCGGTCCGGCACCCGCGGAGATGTTCGTCCCGCCGACCCCCGAGCAGTGGGCACGGATCCCGAGCTGGGAGTGGCACCGGGCCGGCATCGAGCCCGGCCGTTCGGCGACGGTGATGCGGGCGGTGAAGGTCGCGCCCGCACTCGAGCGGACGCTGGGGCTCGGTCGCGGCGGCGCGGTCGTCGCGCAGCGGCTCCAGTCGGTCCCCGGCATCGGGAGGTGGACCGCAGCGGAGACGGCGCAGCGCGCGCACGGCGACCCGGACGCGCCGAGCGTCGGGGACTACCACGTGCCCGCGCTCGTCGGGTGGGCGCTGGCGGGCGGTCCGGTGGACGACGACGGCATGCTCGAGCTGCTCGAGCCGTGGCGCGGGCACCGGGAGCGGGTCGTGCGCCTGATCGGGGGCTCGGGCTTCCGGAAGCCGGCGTTCGGGCCGCGCATGACGATCCAGGACCACCGCTGGCACTGACCCCGGCCGGTCCGTCGACCGGTGCTGTGCGCCTCATCAGGCGTCGACGCGGACAGTCCCGGTCCGCTCCCGTAGCCTTCTGTTGAGAACTGATCTCACGAAGGAGGAACCATGTCGAACCCGGACACCACCCCCGCCGCCGAGGCCGAGGAGCACCGCGTCGCCGAGCACGACGTCGCCGACCACGACCACGAGCAGGACGGCGGCGAGCACGAGACCGTCGAGCACGGCGACCACGTCGACTTCGTGCACGACGGCCACCGGCACGCTCGCCACGAGGACCACTACGACGAGCACTGAGCGTCGCTGAGCCGACCACCCGACGGACGGGAGGCGCGTGGCGGGCCCGCCACGGGCCTCCCGTCCGTCGTCGGGTCGCGCGGGCGCCCTACGGGTGCCGGACGCCCTCGCCGGCCAGCACCGCGCGGTAGCCCTCGCGGAAGGTCGGGTACCGGGGCTCCCACCCGGTCGACCGCAGCAGCGCGTTCGACAGGCGCTTGTCGCCGCCGGCCTGTCGCGCGTCGCCTTCGCCGACCGTCGGCTCCGGGAGTCCGAGCTCGGCGGCGAGGAACCGCAGGACGTCGTCCAGGCGGCTCGGTTCGTCGTCCGTGCCGAGGTACGTGGGCGCCGGATCCGGCACGGACGCCAGGTGCACGATCGCGGCGGCCGCGTCGTCCCGGTGGATCCGGTTCGTGTGCGGCGACGTGCCCGGCGCGAGCCGTGCCGCCCCCTCGCGCACCTGCGTGATCAGCCGCTCCCGCCCGGGCCCGTAGATGCCGGACAGACGGACGAGCACGGCACCGGGTGCGCGCTCGCGCAGGAGCGCCTCGGCCTCGACGAGGACGGCGGCCGTCGGGGTACCACCGCGCGCCGGGGTCGCCTCGGTCACGACGCTGCCGTCGGCGACGTCGTACACCGCCGTGGAGGACACGACGAGCAGGCGCGGGTCGGCGGCCGACGCGGCGATGCCGTCGAGCACGTTGCGGAGCCCGTCGACGTAGGTCGCGCGGTACTCGTCGACGTCGCGGGACCCGGCGGCGAAGGCCACGACGACCACGCCGGTGTCGTCCGGGATGGTCGGGACCTCGCGGCGGAGGTCGACCGCACGGCCGGTCAGCGGGGCGGGGACGCGGTCGGCGCTGCGGCGGAGGCCGACGACCGGGTGACCCTGCGCGGCGAAGCGCAGGCCGGTCTCGGTGCCGAGGTCGCCGCAGCCGGCGATGACGACGGTGGGGAGGGAGTGCACGGGTCGAGCGTGGCACGGGCGGCTGGGGAGGGCTCGAGCGGACGCGGGGCCGCACTCCTGGCCCGGGCATCCGCTGGGAGTACCGGTGCGGCGCGGAGGTAACGTCTGCCGGGCTACCCCGTAGACCCTGCTGCGGGGGCCCGGATCCCTGTTCCCGGGTCGGCCTCGTCCAGACCCTCAGCGTCGAACCCGACGGCGCCGTAGCGCGAGGGCGTCCGTCCCGGACCCGAACCCACGACGGCCGCCCTCGCACCCCCTCGGCTGTACAGGTGCTCACGTCCGGGGGACAGGAAGCGAACCGCGTCTGCGATCCCGGCAGCCACCCGCGCCTAGCGTGAAGTGGTCATGACAGCCGAACACCGCAAGTCCGCCGAGCCCGACGCGGCTCCCACCGTCGCGCACCACGACGCCCACCACGCAGCGGCCGCCGAGGTCGCCGGGCCTGCCCCCGACGCGCACCCGGCTCGCGAGCAGGACGCTCCGCCCGCTCGCGAGCAGCGGGTCGAGCACGGGGGCGACCAGCCCGACCCGAACCGGTGGAAGGCGCTCGTCATCTGCCTGCTCGGCGGGGGGATCGTGCTGCTCGACGTGTCGATCGTGAACGTCGCGCTGCAGTCGATCTCGAGCGGCCTCCCCGGTGCGTCGCCCGAGGCGGTGCAGTGGATCCTGTCCGGCTACGCGCTGTCGTTCGGTCTGCTCCTCGTGCCCGGCGGTCGACTCGGGGACGCCTCCGGCCGGCGCCGGATGTTCGTGATCGGCGTCGGGCTCTTCACGGTCGCGAGTGCGCTGTGCGGCTTCGCGCCGAACGGCATCGTCCTGGTGGTCGCCCGGCTCGTGCAGGGCCTGGCCGGTGGTCTCCTCACCCCGCAGGTGACCGCGCTCATCCAGCAGCTGTTCCGCGGCAAGGAGCGCGGTACCGCGTTCGGCCTCTTCGGCGCGACGGTCGGCATCGCCACGGCGATCGGCCCGCTCGTCGGCGGCCTGCTCATCACGGCGTTCGGCACCGAGAACGGGTGGCGGTTCGTCTTCTTCGTGAACCTGCCCGTCGGACTGGTCACGATCCTCCTGGCCTTCAAGTACCTGCCGCAGGCCGACGGGTCGACCCGAGGCCGGAAGCACGACTTCGACCCGGTGGGCATCGCCCTGCTCGGCGCCGCGGTCGTCGCGCTGCTGCTGCCGTTCGTGCAGTCCGAGCAGTGGAAGAGCAACGCGAAGTGGTGGCTCGTCGTGGCCGCCGTCGTCTTCGCGGTCCTGTTCGTCCTCTGGGAGCGGCGCTACGCCCGCACCAAGGAGCCGGTGATCGACCTCGCGCTCTTCCGCCGCCGGTCGTTCTCGCTCGGCGTCGGCCTCGCCACGGTGTACTTCGCGGGCTTCACGCCGCTGTTCTTCGTCCTGACGCTCGCGCTGCAGTCCGGGCTGCACTACTCGGCGCTGCTCGCGGGCCTGTCCTCGGTGGCGTTCGCGATCGGGTCCGGGGTGGCGTCGACGATCGGCGGGCGGATCGTGCACCGGTTCGGTCGGCAGTTGATCGTGATCGGGACGATCCTCGTGCTCATCGGACTGGGTGGCGTGATCTGGGTCGTCGCGAACCACTACGAGTCGGACCTCGGCTGGTGGCTCGTCGTGCCGCTCCTGGTCGCCGGCGTCGGGTCGGGGCTCACCATCTCGCCGAACCAGACCCTGACGTTGTCCGAGGTCCCGGTCGAGCAGGGTGGTTCGGCCGGCGGGCTGATCCAGGTCGGCGCGCGCGTCGGGTCGGCCATCGGCATCGCCGCGGTCGGCAGCGTCTTCTACTCGGCGCTCGCCGACTCCCGCGGGGACTACTCGACCGGGCTGCCGCTCGCGCTCGGGGTGTCCCTCGGCTTCGTGGCGGTCGCGCTCCTCGCGGGCATCGTCGACGTGGTCGTCGGCAAGGTGCGGGGGACCGAGGCGACGGTCTGACCACCTGGCAGCGGACCACTCCCGGGCCGCCGACGGGTGCCGCTGGCAGGCTGGGTCCGTGGACACGACGCTCGACTCCGCGACCGACATCGTCACCGGCATCCGGTTCCCCGAGGGCAACCGGTGGCACGGCGGACGGCTCTGGTACTCCGACATGCACACGGGCGAGGTCTTCTCGGTGGACCCCGCCTCGTCCGAGGCGCCCCGGGTCGAGGCCGTCGTCGAGGGGCAGTCCTCGGGGCTCGGCTGGCTGTCGGACGGCCGACTCGTCATCAGCTCGATGGAGTCACGGACCCTCGTCGCCGCCGCACCGGACGGCTCGACGTCGGTGTTCGCCGACCTGTCCGCCGTCGAGCCCTCGCTCCTCAACGACCTGGTGGTCGACGAGCAGACCGGCCGGACCTACGTCGGGGCGTTCGGCTACGACCTGTACGGCGGCGAGGAGCTGCGGCCCGGCCCGCTGTACGTCGTCGAGCCGGACGGCTCCGCCCGGCGCGCGGCCGACGGACTGGTCTTCCCGAACAGCGCGAACGTGCTGCCCGGCACGCGGACCCTCGTGGTGAGCGAGACCTGGGGCGGTCGGCTGACGGCGTTCGACATGGAGCCGGACGGCTCGTTGACCGGCCGGCGCGAGTGGGCCGCACTCCCGGAGGGCGTCACCCCCGACGGCAGCACGGTCGACGCCGAGGGTGCGGTCTGGGTCTGCTCGGTGGACACGGGCGAGTTCCTCCGCGTGGTCGAGGGCGGCACGGTCACCGACCGGATCGACGCCCCCGGGCGCTGCGCGATCGACTGCGCGCTCGGCGGGGAGGACGGCCGGACGCTGTACCTCGCCACGGCCGACAGCTACGACCCGGCCACGACCGCGACGACGCGTGCCGGGCGGATCAGCGCCGTCCGCGTCGCCGTTCCCGGCCCCTGAGCGTCCGCGTCACGGTCAGGGCCACCGTCACCGGTCCGTGAGCGCTCGACGCCGTGGTCCCGGCGTACGCCGTGCTCGAGGTCGTACGGCTCGTCGGACGGGTGAGCTGCGCGCCGGTCGTCGGGGTCGAGGTCTCGAGCCCGGGCCGGACGCCGGGCACGCAGCGGGTCGCCGTCCCCGCGGACGTGCGTGCGGGCGACCTGCTCTGCTTCCCCTGCGCGGTCGCCGTCCGGCACCGGGACGTGGTGGAGCCGGTCCGCGCCGCAGTCGGGACCGTCGCCCGCCCGTCCGTGTCCCCCGCGTGCGGGGCGCCGAGCGTGTCTCGACGCGCGGTGATCGGACCCTCGTCCCCCGGGTTTGTCACAGAACGGTAACGACCAGGAATCCGTCCAAACCGTTCGGTGGGGGGTGTCGAATCACCTGCACAAGCCGGGAAACACCCGGAGCGCTCACCAGCCGCAGGTAGCTGGTTCTCCACCCCTGTTCGGGGTGTGTTCGGCGCGCATCCAGGGATTCGCGCCGAGCGCGACAACGAAAGGAACGCAGACATGCGCAAGAGCCTCAAGACCTCCATCACCCTCGCCACCACGGGTGCGCTCGTGCTGGGCGGTGCCGCGTTCGGTGTCTCCGCCGCGCAGGCCGACGGCAGCATCCACACGGTCTCGTCCTCGTCGTCGAAGATCCCCGGCCCGGTCGCTTCGGTGCCCGAGGTCAAGGGTGGCAACACCGCGGTCGCGCTCGACAAGGGCTTCACCGACGCGCTGACCTCGCTGGGCCTGACCCCGGGTGTGTCGGGCAACGCGAAGCTCGAGAACGGGTCGGTGTCGTTCCCGATCACCGCCGGTTCGGTGACGTACTGGTCGCCGGACGGCAACTACCGCCCCTACGTGCAGGGCCTGCTGGACCACGACGACTCGGGGCTGACGCTCTCGGCCGGTGACACGACGGTGACGCTGGAGAACTTCGTCGTGAACCCGGGCTCGTCGAAGCTCTACGGTGACGTGTTGGTCAACGGTCAGGTCGCCGTGTCGAACGCGTACCTGTTCTCGCTGCACGGTGGCACCCTGAAGCCGCTCCAGCTCGAGGGTGACAACGCGATCCTGACCGGCACCACGGTCCACGTCTCCGACGACGCCGCGAAGCTGCTCAACAGCACCTTCAAGACCGACGCCGTCAAGGGTGGCCTGCTCGTCGGGACCGCCACGATCACCGCCCAGATCAAGTAACACCCCGCACCACCAGCACCACCAGCACGACACGCGAACGGCGCCGCCCCCGATCAGGGAGCGGCGCCGTTCCACGTCCACGCGATGCGGCCACGGAACGGCGCCCACCCTGGTCGCGACACGCTCGCGCACCCGCTCGTCGGGACGACGGTGAACGATCCGCCCACCCGTCTCGTCGTCTGGGTATGGGACTCCGCACACGCACGAAGGTCATCATCGGCATCGCCTCCGGTGTCGTCGTCATCGGCGCCGCCGCCGCCATCGCCGGCCCGGTCATCTACGCGAACACCGTCAACGGGCAGGCCGCGGCCGCGCCCACGCTCAGCGCCGCCGCCTCCGGGTCGGCCGGCTCCCTCGCGTCCGACCAGGCGGACGGCACCTGGAAGAGCCAGGGCTCGTCGTACGCCGGCTACCGGGTGCACGAGGTCCTGCAGGGGAATGATGTGAACGTGGTCGGTCGCACGAAGGACGTCGAGGGCACGGCGGAGGTCGCCGGTGGTTCGCTGACCAAGGCGACCGTCACGGTGCAGGTCGGCGAGATCAGCACCCCCGAGGCGGCCCGCGACGCGTACTTCCGCGACAAGGCGCTCGAGACGAGCAAGTTCCCCACCGCCACGTTCACGCTGACGAAGCCCGTCGACGTCTCGAAGGCGCTCGACGGCACCGCGCAGGACGTCACCCTGACCGGGACGATGGACCTGCACGGCGTCCAGCAGCCCGTCACGGCCGACGCGAAGGTCGCCGTCGCGAAGGGCGGGACGGTCCAGGTCGTCGGTTCCGTGCCGATCACCTTCGCCGACTACGGCGTCCAGGCCCCGTCGCTCGGGTTCGTGACCGTGGACGGGAAGGGCTCCGTCGAGTTCTCCCTCGACCTGGCGAAGTGACGATGACGAGCCGTTCCGCGGACGAGCTGCTGGCGACCCTGTACCGGGAGCACGGCGACGCGCTCACCCGGTACGTCCGGCACCTGACGCGGGACGGCTCGATCGTCGAGGACGTCGTCCAGGAGACGATGGTCCGAGCGTGGCAGCGGCCGGCGGTGCTCGAACGGGCGCCCGACAGCGCCCGCGCCTGGCTGTTCACGGTCGCGAGGAACCTCGTCGTCGACGACGCCCGGTCCGCCCGGAACCGCCGCGAGCACGGCACCGAGCACCCGGTCGACCGCGCCGAGGCCGACCGGACGGACGCCGTGCTCGACCGGATCGTGGTCGCGGACGCCCTCGCCTCGCTGACCCCGGACCACCGTCGCGTGGTGGTCGACGCCTACTGGCTGGGACACACCGTCCCCGAGATCGCACGACGGCACGACATCCCCGAGGGCACCGCGAAGTCGCGGCTGCACTACGGGCTGCGAGCACTCCGGCTCGCACTGCAGGAACGAGGAGTGACCCGATGAGCGTGGACCCGACCGCGCACGACCGCTACGCCGAGTGGGACGCCGCCTACGTGCTCGGCTCGCTGCCAGCCGACGAGCGGCTGGAGTACGAGCGGCACCTCGAGACGTGCGTGCGCTGCACCGCCGCCGTCGCCGAGTTGGTCGGCCTGCCCGGCCTCCTCGCCAAGCTCCCCGCCGACCAGGCGGTCGAGATCGCGGAGCCGGACGGGAGGCCCGACCCGCTCCCCGAGAGCAGCCTCGCCGCCGTCGCGCACCGCGTCCGCCACCGTCGGCGCCGTCGCCGGGTCTGGGTCGCCGCGACCGCGGGGCTCGCGGTCGTCGCCGCCGTGCTCGGCGGCCTCGCCGTCGGCACCGCCGGGGACCGCACCGGCTCGGTGCGCGCGGACGCGTCGCCCACCGCGACCGGACCGGGGGACCGGTACACGATGACCGGTTCGCAGGGGCTCGACGTCGACCTCGCGGTGAGCGGGGAGCAGTGGGGCACACGCTTCGACTGGGGCTGCTCGTACGGCGGCAAGGAGTGGTCGGCGGACGGCTCGGTCATGTACGACCTCGTGGTCGTGCGGTCCGACGGGACGACGCAGACCGTGGCGACGTGGTCCGCCGCCGGGGCCGAGGCACGCGGGCTGTCGGCGTCGACCGACATCCCGCGCGACGACATCAGGAGCGTCCAGGTCCGGCTGCGCGGGGAGCAGGGCGCCCTCGCCGGCGTCTCCCTCTGACCCGCGCGGACCGGACTCGCGGGCGGACCGGAGCCGCGCGTGGACCGGACTCGCGCGCGGAGCGCATCCTCGCGCTGACCGGTCGACCGGTCAGCCCGCGACGGCCTCGTGCTCGTCCGGGCCGATCGCGTCCTCGAGGCGCGCACTGACGGACCGCAGCGTGTCCGCGTCCGTCCCCACGGGCCTCCAGAACAGCTCCTCGAGCGCCTCGGTGTGCGCGCGGATGCCGGCGAGCACCGCGCGCCGGCCGTCCGGGGTCATCTCCACCCAGCTGCCGCGACCGTCGTGCGGGCAGTCGGCCCGGACGACGAGCCCGCGCGCGACCATGCGCGTGACCTGGTGGCTCACGCGCGACTTCTCCCAGCCGATGCCGCTCGAGATGTCGCGCACCCGTAGCTTGTGGTCGGGTGCGCGGTGCAGGCCGATCAGGATCTCGAACTCCGGGACCGAGATGCCGGCACCCTCCTGCACGGCGTGGTCGAGCGCCCGGTCGAGTCGTCGCCAAGCATCGTGGTACGCGTCCCAGGTGGCCCAGTCGTGGCCGCCGTTGCCCTCCGTCGACATGCCGTTCAGCGTATCCACCAGCCGAGCGGTGCTCACCAGGATCATCCGCTCGGACGACCCGGACGGCTCGTCCAGGAGCCTCCGAGGTGGGGTCGGAGGGGCGGCATACGATCAGGGGCATGCCGAGCGCGCGACTGCAGGACTGCACCGACGACGCCGTCGCCCTCGCGCGACGGTGGACTGCGGCGTCCGCTGCTCGCAAGACCGACCCGCGTGCCCTGCGCCTGGCCGAGGTCCTGCGTGACGAGCGCGGGCTGCACTTCACGCGGGCGTTCCTCGACCGCGTCGTCCGACCGGAGGACCCCCGGGTCGCCGCCCGGACGCTCGAGCAGCTCAGCCAGGACGTCCCGGAGCCGCTCGCCTGGTACCTGCGCGGTGCGGTGACGCTCGGCGGCGGCTTCGCGACGATGGCGCCGTGGGCCGTGGTGCCGACCGCGCGACGCATCCTCCGGCGTCTCGCGGGACACCTCGTCGTGGACGCGGCTCCCGCCAAGCTCGGGGGCGTGCTCGCGAAGGCAGCCGGGCCCGGTGCGCGACTCGACGTCACACCGCTCGGCGACGCCGTGCTCGGCACCGCGGAGAGCGACCGACGGCTCCAGGCGCTGTCGGAGCTGCTCGCCCGCGACGACGTCGACCAGGTCACCACGGCCGTCCGCGTCGTCGTGCCGCAGCTGTCGGCGTGGGCGTTCGACGAGACCGTGGCCCGCGCCGTCGACCGCCTCGTGCCGCTGTACCGCACCGCCGTGTCCACCACCTCGTCCGGCCGCCCGGGGTCCGGCGTGACGCTCGAGGTCGGCGAACACCGCGACCTCGCCCTCACCGTCGCGGTCTTCCGCGCCGTGCTCGACCGTGACGAGTTCGCCGGGCTCGGCGGGACCCTCGTGCTGCCGACCTCGCTGCCCGACTCGGCGGGCGCGCTCGACGCGGTCACCGCCTGGGCCCAGGGGCGTCGTGCTCGCGGGGGTGCGCCCGTCACCGTGCGGATCGTCCGGGGCGCGGACGGCCCGCGGGAGCACGTCGACGCCGTCCTCCACGACCAGCCGCAGGCGACCTGGAGCAGCGCGCGCGACACCGACGCGGCGTGGCTCCGCCTGGTCGACGCGGCGCTCGACCCCGAGCGGGTCGACGCCGTCCGGATCGGTCTCGGTGCCGACGACCCGCTGCTGACCGCCGCCGCGTGGGTCCTGGCCCAGCGCCGCGGGGTGACCGACGGGGTGCACGTGTCGACCCTCCTCGGCACCCCGGGCCCCGCCGTCGACGCCGTCCGGGCCGACGTCGGGGACGTCGTCGTCTGCGTCCCCGTGGTCGACCCCGAGCGGTTCGACGCCGCGGTCCCGACCCTCGCCCGACGCCTGCGCGACCTCGCGACGGCACCCGACGGTCACGGCGACGCCGACGCCGGTTCCGATGCCGATCGACTCCGGGACCTCGTCGCCGCCGCGGCCGCGACCGTCCCCGCGAGCCACCGGACGCAGGACCGCCGTGCCGACCCCGGGGCGCCCCGGTGGCAGGCGACCTTCGCGAACGTCCCCGACACCGATCCGTCGACCGCGGGCAACCGTGCGTGGGCGGCCGACCTGCTCGCCCGGGTGCCGCGGTCTCCGCTCGGCGTCCAGACGCTCCGCGCGGCCCGCACCGCCGATCGGTCGAAGCTCGAGCGGATCGTCGCCCGCACCGCGCTGGCCGGTGCGAACTGGGGTCGGCAGGACCCGTCCGACCGTGCCGAGCTGCTCGACCTCATCGCCCACGCGCTCGAGTCCCGGCGCACCGCGCTCGTCGAGGTCGCCGTCGCCGAGACCGCGGCCACCCTGGCCGAGGCCGACGCCGACGTCAGCCGCGCGGTCGACCTGGCACACCACCACGCCGACGGTGCCCGACGGCTCGCGGAGCTCGACGGCGACGGCGGACGGTTCGTCCCGCCCCGGCTGACCGTGGTCCTGCCGTCGTGGGAGTCGCCCGTCTCGTCGCCCGCCGGCGGCGTCCTCGCAGCGATCGCCGCGGGCAGCGGGGTCGTCCTCAAGCCGGCACCGCGCGCGGGTCGGACGGGCGCGGTGCTCGCCGACGTGCTGTGGGACGCGGGCGTCCCGCACTCGCTGCTCCAGCTCGTCGCCATCGACGAGGACCAGCTCGGACGCGACCTCGTCGCGCACCCCGCGGTCGACCGTGTGCTCCTCACCGGCACCACCGACACCGCGCGCTCCTTCCGCTGGTGGCGGGCCGGCCTGCCGCTGAGCGCCGAGACCACGGCGACGAGCAGCATCGTCGTCACACCGACGGCCGACCTCGACCAGGCCGTGCAGGACGTCGTCACGTCGGCCTTCGGTCGTGCCGGGCAGCGCCGGACGTCGGCGTCGCTCGTCGTCCTCGTCGGCTCGGTCGGCGACAGCGAGCGCTTCCGTCGTCAGCTCGTCGACGCGACCCGCACGCTCCGCGTGGCCTGGCCGACGGACCCGTCCGCCCAGGTCGGTCCGCTCGTGGCCGAACCCGACGGAGCGGCCCGTCGGCACCTCACCGAGCTCGGCCCGGGGGAGTCCTGGCTCGTCCAGCCCGCCCCGCTCGACGACACCGGGAGGCTCTGGTCGCCCGGCATCCGCGACGGCGTCCGCCCGGGCAGCGACCTGCACCAGACCGCGGCGCCGGTCCCCGTGCTCGGCATCGTGCGCACCGAGACCCTCGCCCAGGCGATCGCGGTGCAGAACGGCACCGACCACGGGCTCGCCGCCGGGCTGCAGGCCCTCGACCCGGACGAGATCGCCGAGTGGACCGCGAACGTCCAGGCCGGCGCGCTGTTCGTCAACCGACCGACCACCGGCGCCAAGGTGCGTCGGCAGCCGCTCGGCGGGTGGAAGGCCTCGGCGGTCGGCCCGGGCACGCCGCCCGACGGCCCCCTCGCCCTCGCCGCCCTCGGCCGGTGGGAGCCGACGCCCCGCACGGTGCACAAGAGCATCCAGCTCACCGGGCTGTCCTCGCGCGTGACGGCCGTCGTCGAGGCCTCCCGGAGCGGCCTGTCCTTCGAGGAGTTCGACCACGTCCGCGCCGGCGCCCGCAGCGACGTGCGCGCCCGCGAGGCCGTCTTCGGGACCTCCCGCGACACCGCCGGGCTGGTGGTGGAGCGCAACGTGATCCGGTGGCGCCCGCAGTCGGTGGTCGTCCGGCACGCCGAGGGGTCGCCGACCGGTGACCTGGTCCGCACGCTCGTGGCCGCGACCGCCGCGCACGCCCACGTCCTGCTGAGCACCGCACGGCCGCTGCCGGGTCCCCTGACGCAGCTGCTCGCCTCGGCGCGCTCACCGCTCGACGTCGTGGACCACCTCGTCGAGTCCGACGACGAGTTCCTGCGCCGCGCCGCGTCCGGTGCCGTGTTCCAGCGCGACTGGGACGGCGACGAGGCACCGCAGGACGCGATCGACCTCGTGCTCGCGTCGGGGCAGGACCGCCCGTCCTCGTCGGCGTTCGGTGGCCCGGGCGCGCGGATCCGGCTCGTCGGCGGTGACCCGCTCCCGCTCGAGGAAGCCCTCGGCGCGAGTGTCGACGTCACCGTGCACGACGGACCCGTGGTGGAGTCGGGCTTCGTCGAGATGCTGCCGTACCTGCGCGAGCAGACGGTGTCGATCACGGCGCACCGCTTCGGCGACCTCGACCCCGACGTCGCGGCGCTGCGGGTCTGACGTGGACCACGACGTGCCCGGCCCCGGCCCGTCGTCCGACCGGACGCGGGACATCGCCGTCGAGGGCCTGGTCAACGCCCGCGACCTCGGCGGGCTGCCCCGCCGCGACGGGTCCACGACGCCCTCGGGCCGCCTGTTCCGCTCGGAGAGCGTCGACCGGGTCACGTCGGACGGATGGCGGGCGGTGCACGACCTCGGCATCCGGACCGTGGTCGACCTGCGCGCGCCGTCCGAGACCGCGAAGGACAGCGGTGCCCGCCCGTCCTGGCTCACGACCGTGACGGTCGACCACGACGGCCTCGACGACGAGCCCGGTTTCTGGGAGCCGTTCTGGGAGTCCGGGATCGTGGGCACCCCGCTGTACTACGGGCAGCACCTGGCGCAGTTGCCCGAGCGGACCGGCGCCGTGCTCCGGGCGATCGTCGAGGCACCACCGGGCGGCGTGCTCTTCCACTGCGCCGGTGGTCGCGACCGCACGGGCATCGTCGCGCTCGTGCTGCTGTCCCTCGCCGACGTCGAGCCGGAGGCGATCGTCGCCGACCACCTCGCCACCGTCGCGAACGCGCCGGCCCTGTGGGCCAGCGTCGGCGTCCCCGACCCGGAGGGGCGCATCGAGGCGCTCTGCGCCGCCCACGGGACCACGGTCGAGGGCGCGTTCCGCGCCGCCCTCGACGGCTTCGACCTGCCTGCGTTCACCGCACGCTGCGGCGTGGACGACGCCGGACTGGAGGCCCTGCGCACGTTCCGTGCGCCGGTGACGTGAGTCGCGCCTCCCGTCCGGCGACCGGCGTCAGTCCTCGGTGGCCGCGCCGTCCTCGTCCTCGACCCCGGTCTCGTCCATGCGGTCGCGGAGGTGGTCGGCCATCGCCGCGGCGCCCTCGCCGCGGTGGTCGTGGTCGACCTGCTCGATGAGTCCGCGCAGCTTCTCGTGGTTCGTCGCCTCGTCGGCACCGTCCATGACGGGGCCGGTCTGGACGTTCTCGTCGTCGTTGCTCATGGCACGGACGCTACGCGGCGGGCGTGGGAGCGGACGGTGCCTGTGCGGTCTGCGCAGTTCCGTCCATCCCGAACCTTCCCACCCGGCGAACGAACCGGACCCCGTCAGTACTGAAGGGCGGCCCCACCTCGAAGTCGATCCAGGGCTACGTCGAAGGATTCGGTGCTGGCGACGGTGACCAGCAGGCGAAGATGCCAGCCTGCTCGACTCGGGTTCACCCGGTCGACTTGCGCTGTGATGATCTCTTCATCGAGCACGGGACCGACGAAGCGGGCGAGCCAGTCGGGCAGGTAACCCACTACGTGGTCGTCCTCGGTGAACACGAGCACTGCGCTCGGGTTGTAGCTGTTGCCGATCTCACGCCTGAGTCGAAGGTGGTCACCGGGCCGGATGCTGGCGAGCACCTTCTCGTGATCGGATGACGAGTACGGGTTCGTTCGCCCTTCTTGGGTCTGAACGGACTTCTTCTCGAAGTACCGCAGGCCGGACAGGAGCGTTCGACACGCCCAACCCTCTGCGGTTTCGTGCGGGATCGGCGTCACCTGGAGAGTGTCGCCCTCAGAACCGCCGCCGGAACGCGAAAGCTGTTCCCAGGGCGTAGCGCTGTCCGGGTCGAGGTCGAGTCCTTCGACGACTCTCCGAAAATCGTCGCGCGCCGGGTCCATCACGCGCTCGTGGAACAGCGGGAACAGTTCGTCACTCTCGTAGTGCTCGTCGAGGTCCCGGAACCCCATCAAGGGCCTGAAGCTCGCCTCGGTCTTCGCTGCGGGCAGATAGTCGAAGAAGTAGCGGTCCGCGTCGTACGAGAGCTTGGCCACCGGCACCATTGCCCTGTTCTCCGGTTTCTGCCAGAGGACGAGGAGCGTCGAAGTCGGAACACCGTCATGTCCACGGAGCATGGCTGATCCTCCCTCTGTTGGTGCTCAATACTGCCGAGGCAAACGTACGAGCTACCTCTGACATGCCGTCCAGGTCCAGAACCCCACTGTCGAGATCCATTGAAGCGATCGAATCGACCATGGCAAGAAGCCGGTCTCGGCCAGTGGAGGAGCAACGATGGGACGCACGGACGGCAAGATCCAGGAGTGTTGTTCTTCGGTCACCGTCGAATCGCCCGGCGCGTCCACGCTCGACGAACCGAGAGATGCCTTCGGGCGCGCTCAGTATCGAAGCTCGGCGCTCGTCGGTGAGCTGGAAACCCATCGATGCGCCGAGGTCGTAGAGGGCAGCCAAGTGATCTCGCCCAGAGGGGTCTCGATTCCTGAGCACGGACCAGTTGTGCTCGTGTCGGTCTGTGTTCCCGATCAACGCGTCGAGGAGCAAGTAGGCGACCATGACGTCCTGCGCTGAACAACCATCCCAGGAGACGGCGCCGGGTGGCACGTCGTACTCGGCGAGCGTCTCGATGACGTTGTCCAAACTGTGCCCTCGGGTTGCAGTCCGGTCGCGGTCGGAGCCCCGCGCAGTGACCCCAAGTGCGTCGAGCATGGCGAGCCGACCGGTGATCATGTCGAAGCCGATGGGCTGGACGTTCCGGACGATGACGCCGTCGACCCGATCACGACGTGCGAGTTCGGTCTCCGCGACGGGGAGGCCGAGATGCGATGCGACGCGCGCTGCGATGACCTCCGTGAAGTCCCCGGCCTGACGCGAACCATCCGCATGGTCGACGACTGCCTTGAAGAGCCAGTCGGATGCGGGATCATTGGAGCTCGCCTCCGGATGGCGGAGCCATTCCTTCTTCGTCGCGCCTCGCGGTTCGACGCGGACGTGCTCCCACCCGCTCACGTCGATGCGCCCCACCATCAGCCCATCATGTCGGATATCTGGGGGTCGGGCATCGATGACGTGGGCGTGCTGCGGCGCATCGCGCCGTTCGGGTCGGGTCAGCGACGCCCGCGACCCACCGCCGCCACCTCGGCGACCGCGAGCACCACGGCGAGCACGGCCTGGCCGACCGCGAAGCGGCGGTACCCGGGAGCGATCGCGAGCGGGACCATCGTCGCGCCGTGCAGCACGTCCACGACCGCGCTGGCGGTGTGGGCCTCGGGCGAGCCGACCCGCGCCACGACCGTCGCCTGGCCGAGCTGCCGGACCGCGAGGACGCCGTGCAGTCCGCGGTGGACGGCGCCGCGTCGCCCGGCCAGCACGAGGTGCACGAGGCCGACGGCGACCCGGACGGCCTCGACCCCGCGGCGGACCGTAGGGGCTGCCCGGCGGCTCACCGGCGTCGTCCCGCGGCGATCGCGACGGCACCGGCAGCACCGAGGACCGCGCCGATGATGCCGTTGCCGAGCCGGCGGTGCTCGACCCACCAGGTCTGCGGGGACCACGCGTGCGCCGAGTCGTCGAAGACGCCGTGCGCGCCGTGGTCGCCCGGCACCGGTTCGTACAGGTTGACGCCGAGCTGTTCGCCGTCCTTCTGCGGGGCCTGCTGGCCGGAGACGAGGGTCTTCGCGGCGTACCAGTCGGCGAAGCGTCCGCTGATCCGGTTGCCGAGGATCGTGTACACCGTGGACTCGCCGACCCAGGTGCGGCGTCGGGGGCGCTCCGCGGTGGCCGCGATCGCCCGGGCGCCGACCTCCGGCTGGTAGATCGGGGCGACGGGCTGCGCCATGTGCGGGAGCGTCGACTGCACCCACTGGAACTGGATCGTGTTGAGCGCCGGCATGTCGACGCGGGAGACCCGCACCTTGCTGCCCTGTTCGAGCAGCTCGGACACCACTGACTCGGTGAACCCGACGATCGCGTGCTTCGCGCCGCAGTAGGCGGCCTGCAGCGGGATGCCGCGGAAGCCGAGGGCCGAACCCACCTGGATCACGTGCCCGGAGTCGCGCGGGACCATGCGGGACAGGGCAGCGCGCGTGCCGTTCACGACGCCGAGGTAGGTGACGTCGAGGGCCCGTTCGAAGTCCTCGGGCGCGGTCTCCATGAACGTGCCGAACACGCCGACCATGACGCCGTTCACCCACAGGTCGATCGGGCCGAGCTCGGCCTCGACCCGGGTCGCCGCGTCCTCGACGGCCTGGCGGTCGGACACGTCGGCGACGAGCGCGAGGCCTCGGCGCCCGGCGGCCTCGACCTCGGCGACCGCGGCCTCGACGCCGTCCCGGCCGCGGGCGAGGACCGCGACGTCCCACCCCCGCGCCGCCAGCTCGCGGACGGTCGCCCGTCCCAGTCCAGCCGATCCACCGGTCACCACAGCCACGCGCGTCATGTCCCCCTTGTACGCACCGCGCGGCGTGCGGTCACCCAGCGGCCGTACCCCGGTCCCCGGGTGCCGTGGCGCGGGTCGCGGTCGCGAGGTGCGACCGGACGCGCAGGAGCGACGGCTGCTCGTCGGGTGCCTGCGGGATCGCCCCGAGGGAGAACGACTCGACGACACCGGGACCGAACAGCACGCAGACGCTCGACCCACCGAACTGGAACCACCCGAGCTCGTCGCCCTTGCCGATCCGGGCACCGGCCTCGACACCGTCGCCGATCACGCACGACGACACGTCGGACATCCCGACGAACACGACCGCCACGGTGCCGATCGCCGGGTCGTCCGCGTCGATCAGCACGATCGCCCGCGTCGCCACGTGCGCGAGGTACCCCTGCGACAGCTGGGGTTCGGCGGCGTCGGTGCCCTGCGAGTCCGCCTCGGAGTAGTAGGTGCCCGGTTCCACCCAGGCGCGCACGACGGTCCCCGCCACGGGGCTGTGCCAGCGGTGGTACTCGAGCGCGCTGAGGAACGCCTGCCACACCGTGCCGTCGACGAACAGGTCGACCGACTCGTCACCGGCGAGCAGGTCCTCGACCGAGTACGGCTCGGCCTTGATCCAGAAGTCGTCGCGGCGGTGCACGCCGCTGGCGATCCGGTACGGGGTCGCCTCGCACGGGCTGACGACCACGGCGTCGTCGTCCGGCGACGCCACGGGGCGCTCGCCGTCGCGGAACTCCCGGGTGAAGAACGCGTTCCACGACGTGAAGCCCCAGTGCTCGGCGTCCGGGTCGTGCACGAACTGGTCCATGCCGACGGCCCGACGTGCGCCGTCGCTCAACCAGCCCGAGGGCTCGTCGACCAGGACCATGAGGGAGTTCTCGCTGTCGAGGAACGTGCACCAGCCCTGCAGGATGCCTCGGATCGCCTCGTTGACCCGGGGGTCGCGGTAGAAGGCGAACCCGGCCGGCGTGGCCTTCGTCCAGTCGAGCACGCCGTCGAGCGGGGTCATCACCATCTGCTCGTCGCTGTACTCGGGGGCGGTCGTGACGACGTCGTCGACGAGCATGAGCAGCTCGTCGAAGCTCCGCAGGTGCCGTTCCTCGTACGCCCGGCCCTGCGGCACCTGCGCGATCATCTCGGCGGCCTGCATCCGCAGCAGGGGATCGCCCTCGACCAGGTCGCGGAGCGCTGCCACGGCGGGGTGCAGGACCCGGTCCGGGTCGCGCTCGTCGAGGCGCTCGCGGCGGCCGCGGAGCCACCCCTCGAGCCCGGACTGGTCCTGCGGGAGCCATCCCGCACGGCGTCGGACGTCCTGCTGGTGCGTGCTGTCGTTCACCGGTCGGACGCTACTCACGCCCGCCGGGCACGCCGCTCAGCGCGAGCGCGAGCGCGATCGCGAATGCTCGCGCCGTGCGCGCCGCGCGCCCGGCACCCGCGTCACCGCCCCCGCCCGAACCGCGTCGTCACCCCGGGTGAGTACAGCACCGAGTCCGGCTCCAGCCCCGCGAGCCCGAACGGCAGGCCCGCCGCGGCCACGAGGTCGTCCCGCAGCGTCCGGAGCGTCGCCCGGTGCAGCGGCCACGCTTCGTGCTCGTTCGGCCAGTACCGGGTCGCCCCCGCCCGACGCACGTGCATGCCCCAGCGCGCCGTCAGGAAGGTCTCGAGGGCGCTCGGCTCGTCGACGGCCGCGCCGACCTCCACCTCGAACGTCGACCGCAGGTGCGTCCCGTGCCGCCGCATCGCGTACCCGACACGGCCTCCGCCCGTGCGCACCTCGGCGTGCGCCCACCAGTAGGGGAGCGCGGTCGCCACCCGGGCGCCGATGGTCGGCAGGAGCTTCCCCGCGTCGAGCGACAGGAAGGCGACCCCGCGTCGACCCTGGTCGTCGCGCGTGTAGACCCGCACGTTCACCTCGACGAAGTCGCCGACGCTGCCGGCCCGGCCGAGCGGACCGAGTGGCGGGAACCGGGTGTCGGTGAACCGGAAGCCGATCAGCCCGACCCACGTCGTCACGCCGTCGTCGGTGCCGTCCGGGGCCATGGTGTCCGGTCGCGCCCCGGCCGGCAGCAGCGGCACGACCGCCGACACGTCGACCCGCCAGTGCACGAACACGACGTCGAGCCAGTCCTGCGAGATCCACGGTCGCCCCCGCAGCGGCGGCGCCACGGCGGCGACGGGCGGGAGGCCCGGCTCGGCCCCGGCGGACCGGCCGGCGGTCACGACGCGCTCCCGTCGTCGAGGTGGGTCGCCGCCGGTGCGTCGTCCCACCCCTGCTGCGGGGTGTCGCAGGTCCCGCGGAACACGTACTGCGACGGGCGCTTCCGTTCGCTCGACGTCCAGTCGATCGCGGGTCGGCGGCGCTCGGGCGGCAGGTACCCGATCCGGTACACGGCCATCAGCTCGAGGTCCTCCGGCACCCGGAGCAGCCCCTCGATCTCGGCCCAGGCGCCGGGGGTCTCCATCGGGAACGACACGAACTGGATGCCGAGCCCGAGCTCGGTGGTCGCGAGCCAGACGTTCTCCATCGCCGCACCCGTGCTGAACACCGAGTAGAAGCCGGACAGCTCCTCCTTGCGGTACTCGTGCCGGTCGAGCATCACGCCGAGCAGCAGCGGCGACCCGGCGACGAGCTTCCGGTTCTCCTCACCGAGGGTCTGCGGCACCCGGAGCGTGTTCATGAGCAGCTGGCCGCGCTTCGTGAACACCTGCTTCGTGAAGGGCTTGAGCGGCCCGGGGAGCTTGTCGAACAGCATCCCGTCGCGCCGCTCGTCCATCTCGGCCTGCGAGAACCGGAAGTACGGCTTGTACCGCTGGAAGAACGTGCCCTCGGCCATCGTCCGCGTCATCGACCGGCCGCTGATCTCGGCGACCCGGTCGATCGTGTCCCGCTCCTCGACGAGCACGAACCGCCACGGCTGGCTGTTCAGCTGCGAGGGCGCGCGACCGGCCAGTTCGACGAGCAAGCGCTGGTGCTCCTCGGAGACCGGGTCGGGCAGGAACGCCCCGTTCGTCGTGCGTCGGCGTCGGATCGCCTCGAACAGCTCCACGGATCACCCTCCTGGTCGCCCGCGTGCGAGCAGCGCCCCCAGGTAGGACGGTGCCGCGGCGACCGCGACTCTCCAGTGTGCTCGCGACCGCGGGTTCGTGCGCGGTGCGACCGCGAGCGGCACGAGCGCGGGGAGCAGGAACAGGGCGGACCGGTCGCGCGACCACACCGGGGTCGTCGCCGCGACGCCGGTCAGCGTCGCGGTCACGACGAACAGCCCGTGGTGCACGACCCGGAGCTTCTTCGTCCGGATGAGCCGCACCGCCACGGCGGTGCCCCAGAGGCAGTTGGCCAGGTAGGCGACGGCCGCTGCGGTGACCAGACGGCGGGCCGCGAGCGGCCGGACGGGAGGCTCCACGCGCCTCCCGGCTGTCGTCCTGCGTCCCACGGACGCGACCCTACGCGGATTCGCGCGAGACGAGCTTCGACAGCACGATCGCACTGCGGGTGTGGTCGACCTGGGGTGCGAGCCGCACCCGGTCGAGCGCGAGCTCGAGTGCGGGCAGGTCCCGCGACCGCATGTGCACGACCGCGTCGGCGCTGCCCGTGACGGTGCCGGCGTCGACCACCTCGGGGACGGTGTCGAGCAGCGCGCGGAGCTCGTCGGGCGAGACGGTGCCGCGGCAGTAGAGCTCGACCCAGGCCTCGGTGCCGCGGTCCTCGACGGCGGGGTCGACCTTGATCGTGAACCCCTGGATGACCCCGTCGGCGACGAGTCGGTCGACCCGGCGCTTGACCGCCGAGGCCGAGAGTCCGACCACCGACCCGATGTCGCCGTACCCGGCGCGGGCGTTCTCCCGGAGTTGGTCCAGGATGCGGTGGTCGAGCGTGTCCATGTACGACCATCGTACGCGCGGTTCCGTGCGAGTCCGATGGGTCCCACGCACGATTCCTGCGTGCCCAGAACGGGTGGCAGGGCGAGGCTCGTGACCGAACCGTTGCTGCACGGGGCGGACGGTTCCGGTCGGGACCGGCGTCGGAGCTCGTGGTGGTGCTGTTCCGCTGCGGGGCGCCCGTGACCGAACCGTTGCTGCGCGGTTGCTGCACTGGGTGGACGGTTCCGGTCGGGACCGGCGTCGGTGCTCGTGGTGGTGCCGTTCCGCTGTCGGGGGCTCGTGACCGAACTGTTGCTGCACGGGGCGGACGGTTCGTGCGAGGATCGAGCCGGCGTCGACCTGGTCCGCTGCGGTGAGTGAGCCTGCGTCTCGCCGGAGTGCTTCACCCGTGGTGGTTCCTGGCAGGCTCGGGCCCCGGTCCCAGGAGGACTGATGTCGAACACCGCAACCGAACCGACCGCAGCACCGGCGCGTGTCGCCACCAAGCGCTCGATCCTGATGTGCAACCCGACGTACTACACGGTGAGCTACCGGATCAACCCGTGGATGCACCCGGAGGAGCCGACCGACACCTCGAAGGCGGTCGAGCAGTGGCAGTCGCTCGTCGACGTCTACGAGCAGCTCGGCTTCGACATCGCGTACATCGAGCCGATCGAGGGCCTGCCGGACATGGTCTACGCGGCGAACGGCGGGTTCGTGCTCGACGGTGTCGCGTACGGCGCGAAGTTCCAGTACCCCGAGCGCCAGCCCGAGGGTCCCGCGTACATGGACTGGTTCCGCCAGGCCGGCCTGACCGTCGCCGAGCCGGAGGAGACCAACGAGGGCGAGGGCGACTTCCTGCTCGTCGGCGACACCATCTTCGCCGGGACCGGCTTCCGCTCCGACAGCACCTCGCACGAGGAGCTCGCGCGCATCACCGGCCGCGAGGTCGTCACCCTCAAGCTCATCAACCCGAGCTTCTACCACCTCGACACCGCGATCGCCGTGCTCGACCCGGAGCCCGCGGCCGACGGCACCTCGAACATCGCATACCTCGAGAGCGCCTTCGACGAGGCGTCGCTGACGATCCTGCGCGAGCGCTTCCCGGACGCGATCATCGCCACCGAGGAGGACGCCGCGATCCTCGGCCTGAACTCCTACTCCGACGGCTACAACGTCGTGATCGCGTCCCGCGCCGTCCGGTTCGCCGAGCAGCTGCGCGAGAAGGGCTACAACCCGATCGGCGTCGACCTGTCCGAGCTCCTGCTCGGCGGCGGCGGCGTGAAGTGCTGCACGCTCGACCTGCACCCCGTCGGCACCGGCACCTCGGTCGCGCGGTCCTGATGACCACCGCGACCGGAGCCGGTGCCCACACGGGAACCGGCGCGTCCGGCGACGCCACCGCCGCCGCGCTCGCCGTCGAGGACCGTTCCCTCGCCCACAACTACAGCCCGCTCCCGGTCGTCATCGCGTCCGGGGACGGTGCCTGGGTGACCGACGTCGAGGGCAAGCGCTACCTCGACGGGCTCGCCGCGTACTCCGCGGTGAACTTCGGCCACGGCAACCCCCGCCTGCTCGACGCCGCGCGTGCCCAGCTCGACCGGGTGACCCTGACGAGCCGCGCGTTCGTCAACGACCGGCTCGGCCCGTTCGCCGCGGCGCTCGCGTCCCTGACGGACACCGACCTCGTGCTCCCGATGAACACCGGTGCCGAGGCCGTCGAGTCCGCGATCAAGGTCTCCCGTGCCTGGGGCTACCGCGTGAAGGGCGTCCCGGCCGGCCGTGCCACGATCGTCGTCGCGTCCGGGAACTTCCACGGCCGCACCACGACGATCGTGTCGTTCTCCGACGACCCCTCCGCCCGCGAGGACTTCGGGCCGTACACGCCGGGCTTCCGCACGGTGCCGTACGGCGACGCCGAGGCCCTGCGCGCCGCGATGGACGACACCGTCGTGGCCGTGCTGCTCGAGCCGATCCAGGGCGAGGGCGGCGTGGTCATCCCGCCCGCCGACTACCTGCCGGCGGTCCGCGCGGTCTGCGACGAGTTCGGCGCGCTGTTCGTCGCCGACGAGATCCAGTCCGGGCTCGGCCGCACCGGCCACACCCTGGCGGTGCAGCGGGTCGGCGTGACGCCGGACCTCGTCACGCTCGGCAAGGCGCTCGGCGGCGGGATCGTCCCCGTCTCGGCCGTCGTCGGTCGTGCGGACGTGCTCGGCGTCCTGCGCCCGGGGGAGCACGGCTCCACGTTCGGCGGCAACCCGCTCGCGGCGGCCGTCGGGTCCGAGGTCGTGGCGATGCTCGCCGAGGGGACCTTCCAGGAGCGCTCCCTCGCCGGGGAGCCACTGCTGCGCGGGCTGCTCGACGGCCTCGTCGGTCGCGGGGTCGTCGCGCACCGCGTGGCCGGGCTCTGGGCGGGGATCGACATCGACCCGGCGCTCGGCACCGGCAAGGAGATCGCGCACGACCTGGCCGACCGGGGCGTGCTCGTGAAGGACACGCACGGGTCGACGATCCGCTTCGCGCCGCCGCTCGTCGTCACCGACGACGAGGTGCGCCTGGCGATCGGGACCCTCGGCGAGGTGCTCGCCGCGCGGTAGTCGCGACCACGGCCGGGAGGCGCGGTGCGGGTCGGACCCGCACCGCGCCTCCCGGCCGTCGCTGCGTGTGGCGGGCGTCGCGTCGCCTCGCCCTGCCCGCCTCGCCCTGCCCGCCTCGCCTCGCCCGCTTCGTCGTGCGTCCCGCACAAGGGAAAGCACGTCGCACCACGTGATTCCGTGGTGCGACGTGCCTCCGGTTGTGCGCGAGCGCGTCGCGCCGGCGCGCGCCGGCGCCCGCCGGCTCCCGCGACCGCACCTCCGCGCGGTGCCCCTGCGCTGCGTCAGCGCACGCGCCACCGCTCGACGAGCTGGTCCATCAGCCCGTCGAGCCGCTCGTCCACGACCTGCCGCGACGGGTCGGCGTCGAAACACGCGACGATCTCCCGCGCGCCCTGCCGGATCGACGTGGTCTGCGCGAACTCCGGCACGAGGGTCTGCACCTTCGTGTTGTCGAACACCGACGTGTTCGCCTTGTCCCCGAGCAGGCTCGCGCCCCACTCCGCGTCGAGGGCGTCGATCGCGTCGCTCGGCACGTGCACGATCTCGAGGTCCTCGACCCCGGCCGCCGCGGCGAGCTCGTGCGCGATCCGGTCCCAGGTCGGCGCCTCGTCGCCCGTGATGTGGAACGCCTCACCGATCGCCTCGGCACGGTCGAGCAGCCCGACGAACCCGACCGCGAAGTCCCGCGCGTGCGTGATCGTCCACAGCGAGCTGCCGTCGCCGCACACCACGACCGGCTTGCCAGCGCGCATCCGCCCGAGCACGGTCCACCCGCCGGAGAACGGCACCAGGGTCTCGTCGTACGTGTGCGAGGGCCGGATGATCGTCATCGGGAAGTCGTCCTCCCGGTAGGCCCGCACGAGCAGGTCCTCGCACGCGATCTTGTCCCGCGAGTACTGCCAGAACGGGTTCTTCAACGGCGTCGACTCGGTGATCGGCAGGTGGGTCGCGGGTGTCTGGTACGCCGAGGCCGACGAGATGAAGACGTACTGCCGCGTCCGTCCGGTGAACACCTCGACGTCGCGCTGCACCTGGTCGGGTGTGAACGCCACGAAGTCGACGACGACGTCCCAGCGTCCGTCCCCGAGCGCGCCTTCCAGCGCGGTCCGGTCCGACACGTCGGCCTGGAGGCGCGTCACGGCCTCCGGGATCGGCCGCTTGTCCGTCTCGCCCCGGTTGAGCACGGTCACGTCGAACCCCTGCTCGACGGCTTCGCGGACGCACGCGGCGCTGATGATGCCGCTGCCGCCGATGAACAGCACGCTCGGTCCCGACATGGATGCTCCTTCGCTCCCGGCGGTGCTCCCGTGCACCGCGCCCCTGCGATCCTGCCCCGCACGGGCTGGGGCCGTCGACAGTGCGCGCAGCCTGCACCCGGGTCGGGGCGGTCATCCCCGAGCGCCCGCGTCCGGGCGGGGCGGTCATCCCCGGCCACCCTCGCCGTCGGTTCCCGAGGCCCGACCGGCTCCGCACAGGTGCGCCACCGCCGTGGAGAGGGCGTCGCGCACCGCCGACTCGTCGACGTCCGATCCGGCCACGGCTGCACGCACGTCCGCTCCGCACCGCGGACTCGACCGTGCCGCCCGGGCCGACGCCAGTCCCGACACCAGCTCGGGGGTGATGCGGTCGAGCACCGGGCGGACCGTGGCACCCAGGTCGGGAGCCGTCGCCGGCGCCCGGTCGGGGTCCCGCGTCCACGACGCGAGCAGCGTGTACTGCGCGACCTTGTTCGCGGCGACCTGGTCGGCGAAGACGGCCTCGACCCAGTCCGGGTCGACCCCGGCCTGCTCGGCGGCCGACCGTGCGGCGTCGAGGACGACCCGCTCGCGTGCGGGATCGTCGACCGCCTGGCCGGAGTGGAACTTCGCCGCGGCGACCTGCGGAGCGGTGCCCAGTCGCTCGACGACCAGGGCGACGACCGACCGGATGGCCGCGGAGCGCGCGGTCCCACTCGGGGCCGACGGGGCGGTGGTGGCCGCGGTGGCCGAGGCGGACGTGTGCGCGGAGTCGCCGGGGCCCGAGCACGCGGTGAGCGACAGGAGCAGTGCGCAGCACGCGACGACGACGGACAACGGGTGGGATCGGTTCGGTGTCTGAGCGCTCATACCCCCTACTGATACACCACGTACCACCGCTGGATCGGCCCGTCCCGAGAACCTGTGGACTACCGTCCCGCTCGGAGCGCACCGCCGCGCTCCACGACAGGAGTGACACGCACATGGAGTACCGCTACCTCGGCGACTCGGGCCTCAAGGTCTCCGAGATCACCTACGGCAACTGGCTGACCCACGCCTCCCAGGTCGAGAACGACGCGGCGATCGCCTGCGTCCGGGCAGCGCTCGACGTCGGCATCTCGACGTTCGACACCGCCGACGTCTACGCGAACACCGGCGCCGAGACCGTCCTCGGCGAAGCCCTCAAGGGGGAGCGTCGGCAGTCGCTCGAGATCGCGACGAAGGTCTTCGGCCCGACCGGGCCGAAGGGCCACAACGACACCGGGCTGTCCCGGAAGCACATCCTCGAGTCGATCGACGGCTCGCTCGAGCGGCTGCAGACCGACTACGTCGACCTGTACCAGGCGCACCGCTACGACCACGAGACGCCCCTCGAGGAGACCATGCAGGCGTTCGCCGACGTGGTGCGTCAGGGCAAGGTCCTGTACGTCGGCGTCTCGGAGTGGACGGCCGACCAGCTCCGCGCCGGTCACGCGCTCGCGAAGGACCTCGGCTTCCAGCTCATCTCGAACCAGCCGCAGTACTCGGCGCTCTGGCGGGTGATCGAGGGTGAGGTCGTGCCGACGTCGCAGGAACTCGGCATCTCGCAGATCGTCTGGTCGCCGATCGCCCAGGGGGTGCTGACCGGCAAGTACAAGCCGGGCCAGCCGCTGCCCGAGGGGTCGCGTGCGACCGACGACAAGGGCGGCGCGGACATGATCAAGCGGTTCATGCGCGACGAGGTGTTGTCCGCCGTGCAGGAGCTCGAGCCGATCGCGAAGGAGCTCGACCTGTCCATGGCGCAGCTCGCCGTGGCGTGGGTGCTGCAGAACCCGAACGTCGCCTCGGCGATCATCGGTGCGTCGCGACCGGAGCAGGTGCACGACAACGCCGGCGCTGCGGGGGTCGCGATCCCCGCCGAGCTGATGTCCCGCATCGACGACGCCCTCGGGTCGGTCGTCGAGCGTGACCCGGCGAAGACGAATGACAGCAGCCCGAAGACCCGCGAGGCCTAGGCGCCCGTCGGGACGGCCGCGGGCTGATCGTCCGCGGCGACGAGCCGTCGTCCCCGACGACCGCGGTTCGCACAACGGGAAGCACCTCGCGCCACGCAACCTCGTGGCGCGAGGTGCTTCCCGTTGTGCGGGGACACGTCACACCACGGAAGCGCCCGGAGCAGGCAGCACCTGCCACACGCCCCGGGAACGGCGACCGCCCCCGGCAACGCAAAAGAGCCCCTCACTCTCGTGAGGGGCTCTTCACCGTGGCTGGACACGGCATCGATCCGTGGACCTTTCGATTTTCAGTCGAACGCTCTACCAACTGAGCTATCCAGCCGTGGCGACCCTGACGGGACTTGAACCCGCGACCTCCGCCGTGACAGGGCGGCACGCTAACCAACTGCGCTACAGGGCCATGTGTTGTTGTGGTTGTGCTGTTTCGGTGGTGCTCGGCTTGCTTGCTCACTCACGTGGAGTGACCCCAACGGGATTCGAACCCGTGCTGCCGCCGTGAAAGGGCGGTGTCCTAGGCCACTAAACGATAGGGCCGCAAGCTGCGCCGTGCGCTACCGGTTGACAAGCATACGGACGGGTGGGCGGTCCTGCAAATCGAGCGCTCGATCCGCGGATCTCCCGGCGTGTCGCACCCGGCGGGAACGCGAGACAGCGCCAGCGACGAAGGCCTTCCGCACCCACGAACCCCCGCATTCGAGCGTGCGCCGGGCCCCGACCCCTCACTCGGGGGTGTCCCGAGTGTTCGGCGTGTTGTTACTGTTGCACCTGTTGTCAGTGTTACTCGCGTGAGCCTCGCCACGCTGTTACGAGATCGAGACACTTTGCCCCACACCCTCCGGTTCGCCCTCCACCGCCGTCGCACCCTCGCCGCGGCGGTCGCCGTCGCCCTCGCGGGCGGGACCCTCGCGGCCCTCGCGCCGGTGACGAGCGCCTCGGCGGAGAGCTACCCGAGCTGGTCCGACGTGCAGCAGGCCAAGGCCTCGCAGGCCGCGCAGCAGGCGAAGGTGACCGAGATCAAGGGCCTGATCGCCGACCTCGGCACGAAGGCTTCCGCGGCCCAGCAGCAGGCCGACGCAGCGGGTGCGGCCTACCAGACGGCACAGACGAAGTACGACGAGGCGACCCTCGCCCAGCAGACGCTGCAGGCGCAGGCGGACGAAGCCGAGAAGACGGCGAAGCGCTCCGAGGCCCAGGCCGGCGCCCTCGCTGCGCAGCTCGGCCGCGCGAGCTCGCAGGACGTGACGACCGACATCCTCACCCACCCGTCGGGCTCGGGCGACCTGCTCTACGAGCTCGGCGCGATGTCGAAGCTCACCGAGCAGGCGGACGGCATCTACGCCGACGCCTCGCAGGACCGCGGGGTCGCCCAGGGCCTCGCGGACAAGGCGCAGTCGGCGAAGCAGGCGCTCGGCGCGCTCGCCCAGCAGGCGCAGTCGTCGATGCAGGCCGCGCAGCGTGCAGCCGACGACGCGCAGTCCGCCGTCCAGGCACAGAACGACAACGAGGCCCGCCTCCAGGCGCAGCTCGTGCTGCTCACCACGAACGAGCAGGGCGTCGAGGCCGACTACGAGAAGGGCGTCGCCGCCGAGAAGGCCCGCCAGGCAGCGGCCGCCGCGGCCGCGGCGAAGGCGGCGCAGGAGGCAGCGCAGGCCGCCGGGAACCAGGGCGGCGGCAACGGGAGCGGCGGCAGCGGTGGCGGTGCCCCGAGCAGCTCCGGGTGGGTCCGCCCCGCCGGCGGGTACCAGACGAGCCCGTTCGGCATGCGTGTCGACCCGTACACGCACCGTGAGGCACTCCACGCGGGTGTCGACCTGGCTCCCGCGTGCTCCGCGCCGATCTACGCAGCCCACGCGGGTCGGGTGACCTTCGCGGCGAACGGCGGCGGCTACGGCAACGAGGTGATCCTCGACAACGGCGGCGGTATCTCGACCGCGTACGGCCACATCGTCAACGGGGGCATCCTCGTGTCGGTCGGCCAGCAGGTCCAGGCCGGGCAGCAGATCGCGATGGTCGGGTCCACCGGCTGGTCGACGGGCTGCCACCTCCACTTCGAGACCCGGGTGAACGGCTCCGCCGTCGACCCGGTCCCCTTCATGGCAGCGCGGGGGATCTCGGTGTGAACGAGCGCGCCGTCGAGAGACACCGAGGAACCATGAAGCCCTCCACCCGGAAGCTGTCCGGCTGCACCGCGATGGTCGCCGTCCTCGGCGTCGGCCTGTCCGTCATGCTCGCCGGACCCGCACAGGCAGCCCCGTCCGCCCCCACGTGGGACGAGGTACGTCAGGCGAAGTCCGACGCCGCCGACGTGCAGCAGACCGTCGACGAGCTCTCGACGCGCATGCAGACGCTGCAGGACGCCGCCGACTCCGCCCAGGTGGCCGAGCTCGAGGCGGGCCAGGACTACGCGATGGCCGCGTCGTTGCAGCAGGAGGCGAAGAGCACGCTCGACGACCTCACGGCGCAGGCGAAGCGGGCACAGCAGCGCGCCGACGAGTCCGCGGCGCAGGTCGCCGGCCTCGTGGTCGAGCTGTCCCGCACGGGCGGCGGCGACCTGTCGACCTCGATGCTCGTCGACGCGTCGGACTCGAAGGACCTGCTCTACCGGGTCGGCACCATGTCGCACCTGTCCTCCCGTTCCGCGACGGTCCTCGCCACGGCCCAGGCCGACCAGAACACGGTCGACTCCCTCGCCGCGCAGCAGTCCGCCGCGACCAAGGCCCTCGCCGAGGCCACCGCGAAGTCCGAGCGTGCCCTCGAGCAGGCGAACGACGTCACCGCCGCTGCCCGCGACCGCGTCGACCGCGAGCAGGCGAAGCAGGCCGAGGTGCTCGAGCAGCTGGCGTTCCTCAAGGACACGAGCGTCGCGATCGAGACCGCCTACTGGAACGACCAGCAGGCCAAGCGTGCCGAGCAGCAGCTCGCCGCCCAGTCGAGCCGCGGCGACAGCACGCCGGCAGCCTCCTCCGGCGGCAACAAGGCATCCGGCAACCAGGCATCCGGCAACCAGGCACCCGCCAACCAGAACAGCTCCGGCGGCAACCAGGGCGGCACCGCACCGAGCACGGGTGGCGGCTCGAACCAGACGCCCGCGCAGTCGAAGCCCTCCACGAGCACCCCGTCGCAGCCCGCAGCCAACCCGGCTCCGGCTCCGGCACCCGCGCCCGCCCCGAAGCCGGCTCCCGCACCGGCACCGGCCCCGGCTCCCGTCCAGAGCAGCCCGTCGAAGGCCGCCGGCGCCATCGCCTTCGCGCGTGCGCAGATCGGGGACGCGTACGTCATGGGCGGCGCCGGCCCGAACACGTGGGACTGCTCCGGCCTGGTGATGATGGCCTACAACTCGCAGGGCATCGCGACCGGCGGGCACAACGTCGTCTGGCAGTACAACTACTTCCAGTCGATCGGCCGACTCGTCCCGATGTCGCAGCGCCAGCCCGGCGACATCCTGTTCTACTCGAAGACCGGCACGGCCAGCGGGGCGTACCACGACGCGATCTACACCGGCGGCGGTCGCATGGTCGAGGCGGCCAACCCGCAGCGCGGCGTGCTCGAGCGCGCGGTCTGGACGCCGGGCGAACTCCTGCCGTACGTCGCCCGCCCGAGCGGCTCGCTCTAGCCGAGCGAGCGGGGCGACGCGCTACGAGGGCGCAGCGCCCACGAGAACGGCGCCCGCCCTCCCCTCGGGGAGCGCGGGCGCCGTCGTGCGTGGTGCTGGCGGTCAGTGACCGGCGGGCACGTACGCTGCCTGGCCGGCCTGCACGATGGCCTCGGCCTCGGCGGCGTCACCCCAGCCCTCGGCCTTGACCCACTTGTTCGGCTCGAGGTCCTTGTAGCGCTCGAAGAAGTGCGCGATCTCGGCCTTCGTCTGGTCGTCGACGTCCGAGATGTCCTGGACGTGGGCCCAGCGCGGGTCCTTCGCCGGGACGACGAGCACCTTCGCGTCGTTGCCGGCCTCGTCGCTCATCTTGAAGACGCCGACCGGGCGGACCTTGACGCCCACGCCCGGGAAGGTCGGGTACTCGAGCAGGAGCAGCGCGTCCACCGGGTCACCGTCGTCGGCCAGGGTCTTCTCGAAGAAGCCGTAGTCGGTCGGGTAGACGAACGACGTGAACAGCACGCGGTCGAGGTAGACGCGACCGGTCTCGTGGTCGACCTCGTACTTGTTGCGGCTGCCCTTGGGGATCTCGACGACGACGTCGTACGCGGCCATGTCTGCACTCCTGGTTTGTCGATCGGGCTGTCGGTGGTTCCGAAAGCGCGGCTAACGTTACCGGGTGAACGCTCCGCGCCCCCGGCTCGACCCCGCCGTCGCCGAGACCCGTCGCGCCGTGCGCGGCCTGCTCGCGCAGGCCCTGGCCGACGCTGTCCTCCGACCGGGGGACCTGGTCACCGTCGCGCTGAGCGGCGGCGCGGACTCGCTCGCGCTCGCCGCAGTGACCGCGTTCGAGGCGCCGAAGCAGGACCTGCGGGCCGGCGCGGTGGTCGTCGACCACGCGCTCCAGTCGGGCAGCGAGGCGGTGGCGGGCCGCGCCTCCCGGCAGGCGTCCGCGCTGGGACTCGACCCGGTGACCGTCCGTCGGGTCGCGGTCGGCTCCGACGGCGGTCCGGAGGCGGCCGCACGGGAGGCGCGTCACGCGGCCGTCGCAGAGGTCGCCGCCGCCACCGGGTCACCCCTGGTGCTGTTCGGGCACACGCTGGACGACCAGGCCGAGACGGTCCTGCTCGGGCTGCTGCGGGGCAGCGGCCCGGACGCGCTGTCCGGCATGACGCCGCTGACGCGGCGGTCGTCGGGACCGGCCTACGGCCGGCCGCTGCTCGGCGTCCGCCGGCACACCACACGGCAGGCGTGCGTCGCCGCCGGGACCGCCCCGTGGGACGACCCGCAGAACGACGACCCGGCGTTCGCCCGCGTCCGGGTGCGCTCCGCGCTGCTGCCCGTGCTCGAGCGCGAGCTCGGTGCGGGGGTGCCCGAGGCGCTCGCCCGGACCGCCGAGCAGTTGCGGGAGGACGCCGAGGCGCTCGACCACTTCGCCGAGGAGCTGGCCGAGGACCTCGCCGAGCACTCGGAGGCCGGCATCTCGCTGTCGGTCGCGGGACTGCTGGCGAACCCGGCGGCCCTCCGGCAGCGGCTCGTCCGACTCGCGGTCGAGGGGGAGTTCGGCGTGACGCTGTCGCGCACCCAGACGCTCGAGGTGTGCCGGCTCGTCACCGACTGGCACGGTCAGGGGCCGATCGACCTGCCGGGCGTGACGGCCTCGCGGGACGGCGACCGGCTGGCGTTCAGCGCCGCGTCGTGACGGTTACCCTGGACCGGTGGAACTCTCCGACGTCCAGGCAGACCTGTCCGAAGTGCTCTTCACGCCCGAGCAGATCGACGAGAAGCTCGCCGACCTCGCCGCGGCGGTCGACCGCGACTACGCGGGCAGGGACCCGCTGCTCGTCGGTGTCCTGAAGGGTGCCGTCATGGTGATGGCCGACTTCTCGCGACACCTCAAGATGCAGGCGCGCATGGACTGGATGGCGGTGTCGTCCTACGGCTCCGGCACGAAGTCGTCGGGCGTGGTGCGGATCCTCAAGGACCTCGACACCGACCTGCACGGGCGCGACGTCATCATCGTCGAGGACATCATCGACTCCGGGCTGACGCTGTCGTGGCTCAAGCAGAACCTCGAGTCCCGCGGTGCCGCGAGCGTCGAGATCGTCGCCCTGCTCCGCAAGCCCGAGGCCGCCAAGGTCGAGGTCGACGTGAAGTACGCCGGCTTCGAGATCCCGGACGCCTTCGTGGTCGGCTACGGCCTGGACTTCGACGAGCGCTACCGCAACCTGCGCGGCATCGGCGTCCTGGCGCCGCACGTCTACTCCTGACGGAGTTCCCGGGACGACCGGCCGGGGGCTCCCGGTCGTCTCCGGGCGCGGGTGGAGTTCGCCCGCAGAGGACACCCATTCTCGCCACAGAGTCCCAGCCGTATGCTGACCCCACGCAACTCCGGCAGAGAAAGGTGTCGGGCCATCGCGCCCGGATCACATGAACTTCAAGCGCATCTTCCGCGGCCCGTACCTCTACGTGCTGATCGCGCTGGCGGGCATCTTCATCGGCTGGAGCGTGATCAGCCAGTCGGGCACGCAGCAGATCGACACCCAGAAGGGCCTCGAACAGCTCGCCGACGGCAAGGTCTCGTCGGTCGTGGTGAACTCGACCGAGCAGCGCGTCGACCTCACCCTCAAGGACGGCAACGCGAAGGAGCAGTTCTACTACTCCACGCCGCGCGGTGAAGAGGTCGTGCAGGCCGTCAACGACGCCAACCTGCCGAAGGGCTACAACGACACCGTCCAGCAGGGGAACTGGTTCCTCTCGCTGCTCAGCATCATCCTGCCGTTCCTCATCATCGGTGGCCTGTTCTGGTTCCTGATGTCGAGCGCCCAGGGCGGCGGCTCGAAGGTCATGCAGTTCGGCAAGTCGCGCGCGAAGATGAACAACAAGGAGAACCCGCAGGTCTCCTTCGCCGACGTCGCCGGCTCGGACGAGGCGATCGAGGAGCTCCACGAGATCAAGGAGTTCCTGCAGGAGCCCGCGAAGTTCCAGGCCGTCGGTGCGAAGATCCCGAAGGGCGTGCTGCTGTACGGCCCTCCCGGCACCGGCAAGACCCTGCTCGCCCGCGCCGTCGCCGGTGAGGCCGGCGTGCCGTTCTACTCGATCTCCGGTTCGGACTTCGTCGAGATGTTCGTCGGGGTCGGTGCGAGCCGTGTCCGCGACCTCTTCGAGCAGGCCAAGCAGAACGCCCCCGCGATCGTCTTCATCGACGAGATCGACGCCGTGGGTCGTCACCGCGGCGCCGGCATCGGTGGCGGCAACGACGAGCGCGAGCAGACGCTGAACCAGCTCCTCGTCGAGATGGACGGCTTCGACGGCAAGACGAACGTCATCCTCATCGCCGCGACGAACCGTCCCGACGTGCTCGACCCCGCGCTCCTGCGTCCGGGCCGCTTCGACCGCCAGATCGGCGTCGACGCCCCGGGCCTGCAGGGCCGCAAGCAGATCCTCGAGGTGCACGCGAAGGGCAAGCCGCTCGCCGCGAGCGTCGACCTCGAACTGCTGGCCCGCAAGACGCCGGGCTTCACCGGCGCGGACCTGGCGAACGTCCTCAACGAGGCCGCACTGCTCACCGCCCGCTCGAACGCACAGCTCATCGACAACCGCGCCCTGGACGAGGCCGTCGACCGCGTGATGGCGGGTCCGCAGCGCCGGACCCGGATCATGTCCGACCAGGAGAAGCTCATCACCGCGTACCACGAGGGCGGCCACGCCCTTGCGGCAGCGGCGATGCGGCACACCGACCCGGTCACGAAGATCACGATCCTGCCGCGCGGCCGCGCCCTCGGCTACACGATGGTGCTCCCGCTCGAGGACAAGTACTCGGTCACGCGCAACGAACTGCTCGACCAGCTCACCTACGCGATGGGTGGCCGCGTCGCCGAGGAGATCGTCTTCCACGACCCGACCACGGGTGCGTCGAACGACATCGAGAAGGCCACGTCGACCGCACGCAAGATGGTCACCGAGTACGGCATGAGCCGTGCGGTGGGGTCCGTCAAGCTCGGGTCGGGCTCGAGCGAGCCGTTCGTCGGCCGTGACATGAGCGGCGGCACCGGGCGCGACTACTCGGAGAACATCGCCGAGACGGTCGACGCCGAGACCCGCGCCCTGCTCGAGTCCGCGCACGACGAGGCCTACCAGGTCCTCAACGCGAACCGCGACATCCTCGACCGGCTGGCCGGCGAGCTCCTCGAGAAGGAGACGCTGGACGCCCCGGAGCTCGTCGAGATCTTCAAGGACGTCCGCAAGCTGCCCGAGCGCCCGCAGTGGCTCTCGAGCGACAAGCGGCCGGTCTCGAACCTGCCGGCGATCGAGTTCCCGGGCAAGGCCGCGTCGACCGCAGCGGAGCAGGGCGACCCCGAGTCGTCGTCGAAGCCCCGTCGTCGTCCGTTCGGCAACCCCGGTATCGCCCCCGCCTAGGCCGGCATGACCGACCTCCCGACGAGGCGCGAACGCCGGCTCGCCGAGGCCGACCGTGCCCGGGCCGCCGAGACCGAGGCCCGCACCGCCGCAGCGGAACCGCCGACGGTCGCGATCGACCTCCGTGCACCAGCACCGGTGCCGGAGATCGTGACCGGCCGCCGGCGTGACCGCTCGCCCGACCAGGGTGCGTCGCCCGAGCGGACCCGCGTGATGGGCATCCTCAACGTCACGCCCGACTCGTTCAGCGACGGCGGCCTGCACCAGGCCCACGACGCCGCGGTCGCGCACGCCCGGGCGCTCGTCGCGGCCGGCGCCGACCTGGTCGACGTCGGTGGCGAGTCCACCCGGCCGGGCGCCGACCGCGTGCCGCTCGCGGTCGAGCAGGAGCGCGTGCTGCCCGTGGTCCGGAGCCTCGTCGCCGAGGGCATCCCGGTGAGCGTCGACACCATGAACGCCGAGACCGCCGAGCGCGCGGTCGAGGCCGGTGCCGTGATCGTCAACGACGTGTCCGGTGGCCTGGCCGACCCGGACATGGCCCGCGTGGTCCGGGACACCGGGGCCGGCTTCGTCGTCATGCACTGGCGCGGGCACAGCGACCGGATGTACCGGAACGCCGAGTACACGCACGCCGTCGACGAGGTCCGCCGTGAGGTCGAGATGCGGGTCGCCGAGCTCATCGTGCTCGGGGTCCGCCAGGAACAGGTCGTCATCGACCCGGGCCTGGGCTTCGCCAAGCAGGGTGCCCAGAACTGGGAGATCCTGGCCGGGTACGAGCGCTTCGCCTCGCTCGGTCTGCCGGTGCTCGTCGCCGCCTCACGCAAGCGGTTCCTGGACGGGGTCGGCAGCGCAGCCGGCGCCCCGCCCGCCGACCGCGACCTCGCCACCGCCGCGATCAGCCTCCTCGCCGCCGAGCGCGGCGCGTGGGGCGTCCGCGTGCACGACCCGGCACCGACGCGTGCCGTGCTCGACGTCTGGGATGCCTGGAGGGCAGCGCGCACATGAACGACACCATCCGACTGACCGGGGTCCGTGCCCGGGGCCACCACGGCGTGTTCGACCACGAGCGCGAGGACGGCCAGGACTTCGTCGTCGACGTCGCGGTCGAGCTCGACGCCCGGACCGCCTCCGGCAGCGACGACCTGGCCGACACCGTGCACTACGGCGTGCTGGCCGAGCAGGTCGTCGCCGAGATCGAGCGGGACCCGGTGGACCTCATCGAGACCGTCGCCGAGCGCATCGCCGCGGCCGTCCTGACCCACCGTGCGGCCCGTGCGACCGAGGTGACCGTGCACAAGCCGCAGGCCCCGATCACGGTGCCGTTCTCCGACGTCTCGATCACGATCCGTCGCACCCGCGGTGCCGCCGCGGTGCACGAGGAAGAAGAGTGAGCCGGGCGGTCGTCGCCCTCGGTGCGAACCTCGGCGACCGGGGGAGCACCCTGCGCGCCGCGGCCCACGCGATCGCCGCGCTCCCCGGCGTGCGCCCGGTGGCGTCGAGCCGCGAGGTCGAGTCGGTCGCCCTGACCCTGGACGGGCTCGACGAGACGAAGCCGCGCTACCGCAACGGTGTCGTCGTCGTGGACACCGACCTGGCGCCGCAGGAGCTGCTCGAAGCGCTGCACGGCATCGAGGACGCCCACGGCCGCACCCGCGAGGTGCGGTGGGGCGACCGGACGCTCGACCTCGACGTCGTGGCGATCGACGACCTGCGGCTCGACACCGCGACCCTGACGGTGCCGCACCCGCGCGCGGGGGAGCGGGCGTTCGTGCTCGCGCCGTGGCTCGATGCCGACCCGGACGCCGTGCTGCCGGGTGCCGGACCGGTGGCCGACCTGCTGGCCGCGCTGGGCGACGACACCGAGCGCGTCGAGGAGCCGCGCCTGTTCGACGGGGTGACCCGCGCCTCCCGACCGGACCCGGAGCCCACCCGGGCGACCGAGCCGACACCGGCGACCGGAACGATCCCGGGGCCGACCCGGACGCTGACCCCGACGACCGGGTCGACCTCGACGAGCGGCCCGACCCCGACGACCGGGCCGACCTCGACGAGCGGCCCGACCCCGACGACCGGGCCGACCTCGTGAAGCCGACCCGCGCCTCCACCCTGGTCAGCGTCGCGTTCGTCGCCGCGGTGGCGGGCTTCGCCCTCGACGCCGTCCTGGCGTCCCGCCAGTCGCCGACGCTGTTCCTCTCCACGCCGCTCGGGGCGACCCTGGCCCTGATCGGCGTCGCGATCGTCGCGATGGCCCGTCCGGTGCGTCGGCACGCGCGGGACGGCGCGACCCGGCAGCGCCCGGTCGACCCGCTCTACGCGACCCGCGTGGTGGTGCTCGCGAAGGCCTCGAGCATCGCGGGGGCGCTGTTCGGTGGGTTCGGCGGGGGCCTGCTCGTGTACCTCCTGACCCGATCCGCCCTGCCGCCGCTAGGCTCGGTCCTGCCGAACGCCGTGGCGCTCGGGGGCGGTGCCGTGCTCGTGGTGTGCGCGATCGTCGCCGAGCGCATGTGCATCGCCCCGCCGCCCGGCGACGACGATGACGACCTGCCGAGGGGTGGCACGTCGGCGACCTGACCGACGACCGCAGGAGGCCGCGATGCCGCTGGAACGACTCGACGAGCCGGGCCTCGGCCTGACCGGGACCACGTGGACGCGGGTGTCGCCGAAGCTCGTCTGGACGGAGCTCGTGACGACCGTCGTGGTCGGCCTCGTCATCACCGCCGGGTGCGTGCTCTTCGCCGTGCTGAACGACGGGACGGGCAGCACCGCCGGCCTCGTCTGGGTCCTCGTGTCCGTCGTGGTGGCCGTCGCCGCGATCGTCACGGCCGTGCTCACCCCGCGTCGGGTGCGGGCGATCGGCTACGCCCTGCGTGACGACGACCTCGTGCTGCGGCGCGGGCTGATGTGGCAGCGGTTCACCGCGGTGCCGTACGGCCGCATGCAGCTCGTCGACGTGAACCGCGGGCCGCTCGACCGGGTCCTCGGGCTCAGCGAGCTGAAGTTCGTGACCGCCGCCGCCTCGACCAACGTGCGCATCCCCGGGATCGTCGCGGCGGACGCCGACGTGCTGCGCGACCGGCTCGTCGAGCTCGCCGAGTCCCGCCGCGCCGGGCTCTAGGGGGGACCGCGTGACGTTCCGCCCCGGACCACCGCCGCCCGCCCCGCCCACGAAGGGCGACGCCGCCGCAGCCGCTCCGCTCACCGACGGCGAGTGGCACCGTCTGCACCCGCTCACGCCGCTGCTCAAGGGCGGCATCGTGCTCATCGTGGTGCTCGGGTACGTGCTCAACAACCTGCGGGACCAGCTCGTCGAGTTCTTCATCCCCGGCACCGGCCCGCAGGACAGCGGCGACCCGGTGCGCTACGTGTGGGAGCACGGCGTGGTCGGCTGGGTGGTGCTCGGCGTGGTCGTGCTGCTCGTCGTGCTCACCGGGCTGTTCTGGCTGTCCTGGCGGATGCACGAGTTCCGCGTGACCGGCGAGATCGTCGAGGTGCGCTCGGGCGTGCTCTTCCGGACCAACCGTCGGGCGCGGCTCGACCGCATCCAGGGCATCAACATCTCGCGGCCCCTCGTCGCCCGGGTGCTCGGGACCGCGAAGCTCGAGATCGCGCAGGCCGGCAACGACGCGAACGTGCAGCTCGCGTACCTCGGGGCGCGTGCCGCCGACGACCTGCGGCAGCGCATCCTCGTGCTCGCGTCCGGCGCGAAGGACGACGACCCCCGTGCCGTGCGCCGGTCCGACGGCGTGCTGCAGGACCGCGTCGACGAGCTGTTCTCGCCCGAGCTCGACCCCGCCGCGGTGCACGCGACCCGGATCGTCAAGGTGCACCCGGGGCGGCTCATCGCCTCCATGCTGCTGTCCGGGACGACGGTGTTCATCCTGCTGGCCATCGCCGCGATGGTGGTCAGCGTGGCGCTCACCGGCGAGTCCGGGATCCTGTTCGGCCTGTTCCCGGCCGTGATCGGTGCCGGCGGCTACTACGTCCGCAAGTTCTCGCGCTCGCTGCAGTACACGATCGCCGACACCCGCGACGGCATCCGGATCGGCTTCGGACTCGTGTCCACGTCGAACGAGACGCTCCCGCCCGGGCGCATCCACGCGGTGAGCGTCGCGCAGCCGCTGCTGTGGCGCCCGTTCGGCTGGTGGGACGTCCGGATCAACCGTGCGACGAACGCCGGCAACGGGGCCTCGAGCAACCAGCAGGTGTCGTCGATCGTGCTGCCCGTCGGTCGCGCCGCCGACGTCCGCGAGGTCCTCGACATCATCCTGCCGGGCCTGGTCGGTTCGGCCGTCGCCGGCCCGGACGCCTCCCGCGAGGAGCTCCGCGAGGGGTCGTCCGAGGCGGTCGACGTGGTCGACGACAGCCTCACCACGACGGGTGACCGCGGCGGCTTCGTGCACTCGCCGGGTCGGGGTGCGTGGCTCCGCCCGCTGTCGTTCCGCCGTAACGGGTACCGCTTCGTGCAGGGGGCCGTGCTGCTGCGCCTCGGCGCGGTCTGGCGGTCGCTCGTCATCGTCCCGCTGCCCCGCGTGCAGAGCGTGCGGGTCGAGCAGGGTCCGGTCGAGCGCTGGCTGCGGGTGGCGTCGGTGCACGTGCACACCGTGTCGGGTCCCGTCTCGGCGCGCATCGGGGCGCTCGACGCGCAGGACGCGCAGCGCCTGTGGTCCGGGACCGCCCGGCGGGCGGTCGAGGCGGCCGCCGCGGACACGTCCCACCGGTGGCGCGAACGGGAGGCCCGGGACGCCGCCGCCACGCAGGCCGCGGTGCCGCAGCCGCTCGGGTCCACGGCGCCGTGCTCGCCGGCAGGTCCGCTCGGTGACGCGACCCGCGGACCGGCGCAGGCGGGTCCGTCCGGTGACGCGACCGGCAGACCGACGCAGGCCGACCCGCTCGGTGACGCGACCCGCGGACCGGCGCAGGCCGACGCGGGGACGCGAGCCGCGCCTCCAGGCCGGTGGCCCGACGTCCCCCCGACCGCCCCGTGGTCCGACGTCCCGCCGCCCGGAGCCGCACGGTGAGGGCGGGACGACTCGGCGTCGGCATCGTCGGCGCCGGACGGGTCGGACCCGTGCTCGGCGCCGCGCTGGCCAACGCGGAGCACGCCGTGGTCGGGGTGACCGCCGTGTCCGAGGCCGGCCGGGACCGAGCCGGCGCGATGCTGCCAGGAGCCCCCGTGCTGACGACGCCGGAGCTCGTCGAGCGGAGCGAACTGGTGCTGCTCGCGGTGCCCGACGACCAGCTCGCCGAACTCGTGCGGGGCCTCGCGGAGGCGGGCATCTGGCAGCCCGGACAGCTCGTCGTGCACACGAGCCCGGACCACGGCGTCGAGGTCCTCGCGCCCGCACGCGCGGCCGGGGCCATCCCGCTCGCGATCCACCCCGCGATGGCGTTCACCGGCACCAGTGTCGACCTGACACGCCTGCGCGACGCCTACTGCGCCGTGACCGCGCCGTCGCCGGTGCTGCCGATCGCGCAGGCGCTCGTCGTCGAGATGGGCGCGGAGCCGTTCGTGGTCGCCGAGGAGGACCGCCCCGCGTACGCCGACGCCGTGCGGGCCGCGGTGTCGTTCTCGACCGCGATCGTCGACCAGTCGGCGGGGACCCTCGCCGGCATCGGGGTCGAGCGGCCGGGGCGGGTGCTCGGTGCGCTCGTGCGCTCGGCGGTCGACAACGCGCTCGCGGCGGCGGACGGGCAGGCGGCGCTGTAGTCGGCGCGGCCACGGGACGTCGTCGGGCGGGCCGTCCCGGCCGGTACCATCGGTGCATCCCCCACGACCCCATCGGAGCCGCACCAGCATGACCGACGAGACCGCACCCGCCACGGAGCCCTCCGCCGCCGAACTCGAGGCCGCCGAGACCAGCGAGCAGCGACAGGTCCGGCTCGACAAGCGGGCGAAGCTCCTCGAGGCCGGGATCGACGCCTACCCCGCCGAGCTCCCGATCACGACGACGATCCCCGCCGTCCGCGCGCAGTACGAGCACCTCGGGACCGGCGAGGAGACCCAGGACGTCGTCGGCATCGCCGGCCGCATCGTGTTCTCGCGCAACACGGGCAAGCTCTGCTTCGCCTCGCTGCAGTCCGGCGACGGCTCCCGCATCCAGGCGATGGTGTCGTTGGCCGAGGTGGGCGACGAGTCGCTCGCCCGCTGGAAGGAGTTCGTCGACCTCGGCGACCACGTCTTCGTGCACGGCCGCGTGATCTCCTCGCGCCGCGGCGAGCTGTCGATCATGGTCGACGACTGGGCGATCGCGGCGAAGGCGATCCTGCCGCTGCCGAACCTGCACAACGAGCTCAACGAGGAGACCCGGGTCCGCCAGCGGTACCTCGACCTCATCGTCCGTGACCAGGCCCGCGCCACCGTCCGTGCCCGCGCGGCCGTGATGGCCTCGCTGCGCAGCACCTTCACCGGGCACGAGTACCTCGAGGTCGAGACCCCGATGCTGCAGACCCAGCACGGCGGCGCCTCGGCCCGTCCCTTCGTGACGCACTCGAACGCGTTCGACACCGAGCTGTACCTCCGCATCGCGCCCGAGCTCTTCCTCAAGCGCGCGGTCGTCGGCGGCATCGACCGCGTGTTCGAGATCAACCGCAACTTCCGGAACGAGGGCGCCGACTCGTCGCACTCGCCCGAGTTCGCGATGGTCGAGGCCTACCAGGCGTACGGCGACTACGAGCAGATGGCCGGCCTGACGCAGGAGCTCGTGCAGAACGCCACGCGCGCCGTGACCGGTGGCTCGCTCGTGGTCACGCTGCCGGACGGCACCGACTACGACCTCGGCGGCGAGTGGGCGCGCATGGACATGTACGAGTCGCTGTCCGAGGCGTCCGGCCACGAGATCACGCCGGAGACCCCGCTGTCCGAGCTGCAGGCGCTCGCCGACGCCGAGGGCGTCGAGGTCGCGCACGCGACGCACGGCAAGTACGTCGAGGAGCTCTGGGAGCACTTCAACTCGGACGAGCTGCACGCCCCGACGTTCGTGATGAACTTCCCGGTCGACACCTCGCCGCTCACCCGCCAGCACCGCACCCGCCCCGGTGTGGTCGAGAAGTGGGACCTGTACGTGCGCGGCTTCGAGCTCGCGACGGCGTACTCGGAGCTCGTCGACCCGGTCGTGCAGCGTGAGCGCTTCGTCGAGCAGGCGAAGCTCGCCGCGGGCGGCGACCCCGAGGCCATGCGGGTCGACGAGGAGTTCCTGCGGGCCCTCGAGCACGCCATGCCGCCGTCGGGCGGCATGGGCATGGGCGTCGACCGCCTGCTCATGGCGATCACCGGGCTCGGCATCCGCGAGACGATCCTGTTCCCGCTCGTCAAGTGACCACCCCGGGAGGCGCGGTGCGGGTCCGACCCGCACCGCGCCTCCCGTCCGTCCCCCGTCGGGACCGGCGGCCTGGAGGCACGGTGTGCGTCCGTCTCGCACCGTGCGTCCCGACGGAGCGAGGTACGATGCTCCGGTGCCTGATGGAGTCGTGACCGGGATCGTCTTCGCCGTGACGCCGACGGTCGTCGTCGGCCTGATCTTCTGGTTCGTGATGCGCGCGATCATGCGTGCCGACCGGACCGAGCGATCGGCGTACGCGAAGGTCGAAGCGGAGGAGCGCGCGCGCTTCGAGCGCGAGCACGGCCGACCCGCCCCCGCGCCGACCTCCGCGGAGTAGCCACCGCCGCAGGTCGCGGCTCCCGCGTCACCGTCCGTTCACCCCGGGCTGGTGGACTCGCCGTCGTGCACGCGCGACCGATCGACCCCGATCCGGCGGAGACCGACCCCGAGGACGCCTTCGGGCACTCCGCGCTGCCCGACCCCGTCCGGGACGCGGTGTGGACGGACGGCGACGAGGACGACCAGGACGTCTGAGCGCCCGGCGACGGTCACCCGCCGTTCACCGTTCCGTCCTCGTGTCGTCGCGCGACCGAGCGAGGGTGGTGCGCATGTCCATCACGAACCTCTTCACCGGCCGCAGCCTCGTCGGTGACATCGAGAGCGAGTACGACGAGTTCGACCGCGACGCCGACCTCGAGACCTCCAAGCGCCGGGAGGGCTGGCTCGAACCGTCCTGGTGACACCCACCTCGTCACCCGCAACGGGGTACGCCGACCGGATCGCGACGATCCGGATCGACGTACCCCGTTCTCGTGTCCAGGGAGCGCGGTCGACCGGGGTACACCCTCGGCGGGGGACCCGAAACACCCGTGAAACACCGGAAACTCGGCGCAATCCCCTTGTGTGCGGGTGTCGGGACGGACAATGCTGGCGACCGGGACGTACCCCACGGGGGACGTCCGGAGGGGTGAAGCACGAAGTCACCTGGGAATCGATCCCGCGGGTTTGTGGGGTACGCATCGTGACCGCTTTACTCATGAACACCCCCCTCACGAGGCCATCACCGTCGAACACAGGGAGCGTCACCATGACGATCACCACAGCAGCACCGAAGACGACGACCAGCGCCACCACCGCGCGCCGCACCAAGAAGCCCGCCTCCCTCAAGACCGTCGACCCGACGGTCGAGACCACCACGCTCGACACCGAGGTCGAAGCCGACGAGCAGCTCGCGGGTGTCCGTGGCGCCTCGGTCGACCAGGTCGGTGACTACCTCCGCCACATCGGTCGGCTGTCCCTCCTCACCGCCGAGGAAGAAGCCGACATCGCCCGCCGCATCGAGGTCGGTCTCTTCGCCGAGGAGAAGCTGAACACCGAGGCCGGGCTCGACAAGACCCTGCAGCGTGAACTCCGCTGGCTCGTCCGCGACGGTGAGCGCGCCAAGGAGCGCATGATCACGTCGAACCTCCGCCTGGTCGTGAGCATCGCGAAGCGCTACTCGCAGCGTGGCCTGCCGTTCATGGACGTCATCCAGGAGGGCAACCTCGGGCTCGTCCGCGCGGTCGAGAAGTTCGACTTCACGCAGGGCTACAAGTTCTCCACCTACGCGACCTGGTGGATCCGCCAGGCCATCTCGCGTGGGCTCGCCGACAAGGCACGCACGATCCGCATCCCGGTGCACACCGTCGAGCTGATCAACAAGATCTCGCGCACCGAGCGCGACCTGACCGTCGACCTCGGCCGTGCGCCGATGCCCGACGAGGTCGCCGCGGAGCTCAGCATGAGCGTCGACGAGCTGACCGACCTCAAGGGCCGTTCGCACGAGCCCGTGTCCATCCACACCGTCGTCGGTGACTCCGACGACAGCGAGCTGGGCGACTTCATCGAGGACGAGGACGCCGCCAGCCCGAACGAGCTGACCGAGACGACGCTGCTCCACCGCGACATCCGCTCCATCGTCGCCGAGCTGCCGAGCGACGAGGCCAACGTCATCCGCATGCGCTACGGCCTCGACGACGACAAGCCGATGACGCTCGACGAGATCTCGAAGATCGTGCACACCACGCGCCAGGCGGTCAGCCGCGTCGAGTCGCGTGCGAAGCTGCGCCTGTTCGCGAAGGCCGTGAGCCAGGACATGCAGCTGTACCTGACCGACTGAGGACAGCAGGCTTCGGCCGACGTGTGAGCGTCGGCACGGGGAACCGGGCCGTTCCGTGGGAAGGCGGTCCGGTGGGGTGATGGGACGGCCCGTCCAGGCACTGCCTGGGCGGGCCACTCGTCTGTCCGGGGCCGGGGCAGGGGCCGGGTCCGCTGCGCGGGTGGTGGTCCGTGCCGGTCGGTCGTCTCGTCGGCCCGGACGGCGGACCGCTCCGGTCAGTCCTCGACGTCGCGGTTCAGGCGCTGCCGCAGGTCGTGCGGGATGAGCTCGATCAGCTGGTCCGGACGGACCGGCAGGTCGAGCAGGCTGAGCTTCACGCGTCCGGTGCGCCCGTGCCGCTCGGCGTCGAGTCGCACCACGCTCCCGGCGTCCTTGCGCAGCCGGACGTCGATCTGCGCCCCGGTCGCGACCTCGCCGACGACGAGCCCGTCGACCTCGAGCGCGGCGCTCCGGGTGCCCTCGGCGATGTCGAGCCGGTAGCGCTCCCGCGCCGCGAGCACCACCGAGCGGTCGATGCCGGCCATCGGGGCGACCGGCGTCACGACGGAGCCCGACAGCGCGGGGGAGAGCACCGGTCCGCCCGCGGCGTAGTTGTACGCGGTGGAGCCCGCCGGCGTCGAGGCCACGATGGCGTCCGCGCGGTAGTAGCCGTAGCCGAGTCCGCCGACGCTGAGGTCCGCCGAGACCTGACCCGCGCCGGGACGCCGCACGACGGTCAGGTCGTTGAACGCGAGGTAGTCGGTGCGGGCCCCGCTCCAGGACAGTCGGGCCTCGAGCGCGTGGTGCGGTTCGAGCTGGTAGTCGCCGGCGGACAGTCGGTCGAGGGCGGCCTCGAGGTCCGGCGGCTCGATCTCCACGAGGAACCCGACGTTGCCGTAGTTCACGCCGAGCACCGGCACCGGGCGCTTCGCCACGAGCCGCATGGCGCCGAGCATCGTGCCGTCGCCGCCGAGTGCCACGACCAGGTCGACCCGCTCGGTGAAGTCGTCGTCGTCGAGCACCTCGACCTCGCCGCCGATGCGCTGCGCGTCCGCACGTCGGGCGATCAGCCGACCCTGCCCGGACCCCTTCCAGCGCTGCAGTGTCCGGACGGACTCCTGCACGTTCTTGGTCGGGTGGACCACGAGGCCGACGACGGGCTGCTCCATGCCCCGAGCGTACCCAGCGGCCGCCGGGAGGACCGGTCTGCGCACGGTGCGAAGCGAGGTCACGCCCACGGCGAACAGGGGCAGCCCTCCGGGGGTGCGCTGGTTAGTCTCGACGTACGTCACCGGGCCTCCACCGGTCCGGCAAGGGAGAGCACATGTTCGAGAGATTCACCGACCGAGCCCGTCGTGTTGTCGTCCTCGCTCAAGAAGAAGCGAAGATGCTCAACCACAACTACATCGGCACCGAGCACATCCTCCTCGGCCTCATCCACGAGGGCGAGGGCGTCGCCGCCAAGGCGCTGGAGTCGCTCGGCATCTCGCTCGATGCCGTCCGCGAGCAGGTCCAGGACATCATCGGGCAGGGGCAGCAGCAGCCGACCGGGCACATCCCGTTCACGCCGCGCGCCAAGAAGGTGCTCGAGCTGTCCCTGCGCGAGGCGCTGCAGCTCGGCCACAACTACATCGGGACCGAGCACATCCTGCTCGGCCTCATCCGCGAGGGCGAGGGCGTCGCCGCACAGGTGCTCGTCAAGCTCGGTGCGGACCTCAACCGCGTCCGCCAGCAGGTCATCCAGCTCCTGTCCGGCTACCAGGGCAAGGAAGCGGTCGCCGTCGGTGGCGAGACGCAGCAGAACGCCCAGCAGGGTTCGCAGGTCCTCGACCAGTTCGGTCGGAACCTCACCCAGGCCGCGCGTGACGGCAAGCTCGACCCGGTCATCGGGCGCGAGAAGGAGATGGAGCGGGTCATGCAGATCCTCTCCCGTCGTTCCAAGAACAACCCCGTCCTGATCGGTGAGCCCGGCGTCGGCAAGACCGCGGTCGTCGAGGGCCTCGCCCAGGCGATCGTCAAGGGCGACGTCCCGGAGACGCTCAAGGACAAGCAGCTCTACTCGCTCGACCTCGGTTCGCTCATCGCCGGTTCCCGCTACCGCGGCGACTTCGAGGAGCGCCTGAAGAAGGTCACGAAGGAGATCCGCACCCGCGGCGACATCATCGTCTTCATCGACGAGATCCACACCCTCGTGGGTGCCGGTGCCGCCGAGGGCGCTATCGACGCGGCCTCGATCCTCAAGCCGCTGCTCGCCCGCGGTGAGCTGCAGACCGTCGGCGCCACCACGCTCGACGAGTACCGCAAGCACTTCGAGAAGGACGCCGCACTCGAGCGCCGCTTCCAGCCGGTGCAGGTCAACGAGCCGTCGCTGCCGCACGCGATCAACATCCTCAAGGGCCTCCGCGACAAGTACGAGGCGTTCCACAAGGTGTCCATCACCGACGGCGCGATCGTCGCCGCGGCGAACCTGGCCGACCGCTACGTGCAGGACCGCTTCCTGCCGGACAAGGCCATCGACCTGATCGACGAGGCCGGCGCACGTCTCCGCCTGTCGATCCTGTCGGCGCCGCCGGAGCTCCGCGAGTTCGACGAGAAGATCTCGACGGTCCGCGGGTCGAAGGAAGCCGCGATCGAGGAGCAGGACTTCGAGAAGGCCGCGAGCCTGCGCGACGAGGAGAAGAAGCTCCTCGGCGAGCGTCTCCGCCTCGAGAAGCAGTGGCGTGCGGGTGACGTCGCCGCGTCCGGCACCGTCGACGAGGGCATCATCGCCGAGGTCCTGGCGCAGGCCACGGGCATCCCGGTCTTCAAGCTCACCGAGGAAGAGACCTCGCGTCTCGTCTTCATGGAGAAGGCCCTGCACGAGCGCGTCATCGGTCAAGAAGAAGCCATCTCGGCGCTCTCCAAGACCATCCGCCGCACCCGCGCCGGCCTGAAGGACCCGAACCGTCCCTCCGGCTCGTTCATCTTCGCCGGCCCCACGGGCGTCGGGAAGACCGAGCTCGCCAAGGCCCTGGCCGAGTTCCTGTTCGACGACGAGGGTGCACTGATCTCCCTCGACATGTCGGAGTTCGGCGAGAAGCACACGGTCTCGCGCCTGTTCGGTGCCCCTCCCGGGTTCGTCGGGTTCGAGGAGGGCGGCCAGCTCACCGAGAAGGTGCGCCGCAAGCCGTTCTCCGTGGTCCTGTTCGACGAGATCGAGAAGGCCCACCCGGACATCTTCAACTCGCTGCTGCAGGTCCTCGAAGAGGGTCGTCTGACCGATGGTCAGGGCCGCGTGGTCGACTTCAAGAACACCGTCATCATCATGACCACGAACCTCGGTTCGCAGGGCATCGCCGGTGGCCCGGTGGGCTTCCAGGTCGAGGGCGACTCGGCCGTCGGCTATGACCGCATGCGCTCGAAGGTGAACGAGGAGCTCAAGAAGCACTTCAAGCCCGAATTCCTGAACCGCGTCGACGACACGATCGTGTTCCCGCAGCTGTCGCAGTCCGAGCTGCTGCAGATCGTGGACCTGTTCGTGAAGCGTCTGGCCGACCGTCTGCTCGACCGCGACATGACCGTCGAGCTCACGCTCCCGGCCAAGGAGCAGCTCATCAAGGTCGGGTTCGACCCGGCACTCGGTGCACGCCCGCTGCGTCGCGCGATGCAGCACGAGGTCGAGGACCAGCTGTCCGAGCACATCCTGCAGGGTGAGCTCACGGCCGGCGACCACGTGAAGGTCGACTTCGCCGACGGTGCGTTCCAGTTCGAGACCGGGCGTCAGCCGGGTCGCGAGGAGGTCCTCGCCGGGGCCCCGTCGCTCGAGAAGGCACCCGAGACCCCGCAGGGCGAGATCGAGTCCTAGGCCCCTCCGGCCCAGGCCGACCCCCGGGTCCGGCACGGAAGGCGCAGCACCCCCGGGTGCTGCGCCTTCCGTCCGTCCGGAGTGCGGATACGGGATGACTTCGCGTCGGAGCCGGACCTGACCCTCGTCCGGGGGTACCGTTGTCCCTGTGCGAGGGGTTCCCCCCAACGCCTCGTACACGATGTCCGGCTGTTCCCCCCAACTGGCTGGACGTCAGTGGCCCCGGTCCCTTCGGATCGGGGCCACTTACGCGTTCGGGGGTCCCCCGCCGTCATGCACGCTCGGGGATGGAGCAGCAGACGTCGGGTCGGCCCGGTCCGGGCGACGTCGTCTGCTCCATCCGTGCGCGGGCCCGGCCCGGCGGCCCGGCGGCCCGGCGGCCCGGCGGCCCGGCGGCCCGGCGGCCCGGCGGGCCCGGTCCGGCGGCCCGGCGGGCCCGGCCCGGCGGCCCGGCCCGGTCCCGTCCAGGCGGGCTCAGGCGGGCTCAGGCGGGCAGGGCAGCGGCGAACGTGCGGACGGCCTGCTCCCAGCGCTCCGGGTCCTCGTTCCACTCGAGCGTGTGCCGCGCCGTGGCGAACGTCACGACCTCGGCCCCGTGCGCACGCCGGGTGGCGACGTCGTCCGGGTCGACGAGCGGGTCGGCCGCCGAGTGCAGCAGCAGGGTCGGCGTGCCCTCGTCCTGCCACCGGGTGACGCTGAGCGGGTACGGCACACCGGCGAGCCGGCTCAGGCCCGAGGTGGTCGCCACACGCACCGCCACGGTCCCGACGGCCGCGGGGAACCGGGACGCGGTCACGGCGCCGCGGAGGGCCGACCGGACGTCGAGCAGCGGTGCGACACCGACGATGCCGTCCACGGGCGTCCGTGCCGCGGCTGCGGACGCCGCGAGGGCCCCGGCGGACCAGCCTTGCAGCACGACCCGGCGGGCGCCCCGTGCCCGGGCAGCGTGTGCGGCGGCGGCGATCCGGTCGACCGCGGTCGGGTCGAGGGACCGCAGCGGCAGCCCCGACGTGTCCACGACCTGGTTCGAGGCGCCGAGCTCCCGCCACACCCGCAGCCCGCGGAGGACCTGCTGCGGCCCGATCGACTGCCCGTGGACGTGCACGACGTGCGTCTCGGCGATGCCGTCCGGTTCGGTGCCCGGGACCTCGTCGGCCGTCGTCCACACGAGCTCGGACTCCGGCGGCGTGAACGGCGCGGGGTGGAGCAGGCGTCGCGCGGCAGCGGCGCCGAGCGCGACGCTCCCCGCGGTGGCGATCGCGGTGCCGGTGAGTGCGGTGCGCAGGAGCTTCATGCCAGCCACTCTGCCAGCGTGCGATGTGCGCGGCGGTGCGGTCGGCGGTCTGCCGCGACCACACGACGGACGGGAGGCGCGGTGCCAGCTGGCACCGCGCCTCCCGTCTGTGGGTCCTTGCTTCAGGACGCCCGGGCGTCAGGCCTGGACGTCGCCGCGCCAACCCGGCTCGGTCGGGGCGTTCTCGACGCGCTCCTTGTAGTTCTGGAGGTCCTTCTTGACGGCGTGGCCGCCGACGCCGACGGCGGAACCGAGCTTCTCGAGGATGCCGGAGGGCTCCCAGTCGATCTGCACGGTGACGCGGGTCTCGGCGTCCGCGAGCTTGTGGAACGTGACGACGCCCGCGTGGTCGGTGTCGCCGTCCTTGACGGTCCACGCGACACGCTCGTCCGGGTGCTGCTCGGTGATGACGGCACGGAACTGACGCTCCTGGCCGGCCACCTTCACGGTCCAGTCGGTGGTGGTGTCGTCGACCTGGACGATCTTCTCGACCTCGTCGAGGAAGTGCGGGAACTCCTCGAACCGGGTCCACTGGTCGTAGGCCTGGCGGACGGGGACGTTGACGTCGACGGTCTCGATGATCTGGGGCACGGCCGCTCCTTCGTTTCGTCGTACTGGGGTGTTCGTGGCGTGTTGCCTGCACCTGGGACGGTAGGCGGGTGTAGCTGGACGGGGTCCAGGGCGGTGTCCCCCTCGGGCGGCGCGGAGCGTGGGTGCTGGCGCGTCGCGGCGGTGCACGCTCCGCCGTCCTATGCTCGGGAGGATGACTGCACACGGGAAGCACGCGTTCGACGAGCGGGACGAACACGGCATCCGCGTGCGACCCGCACTCGCGTCGGACGTGCCGCACATCCAGCGGCTCATCGCCCCGTACGTCGACCGGCGGATCCTGCTCGGCAAGGAGAACGTCGCCCTGTACGGCTCGATCCAGCAGTTCCGGATCGCCGAGGGGCCCGACGGCGTCCCGATCGGCTGCGGTGCGCTCGCGGTGTTCTGGGACGACATCGCCGAGGTGCGCACACTCGCCCTCGACGAGGCGTGGATCCACAAGCGCGTCGGCCACCGCATGCTCGAGGCGCTCGAGCACGACGCCCGCGAGCTCGGGGTCGCCCGGATCTTCTGCCTGACCTTCGAGGTCGACTTCTTCACGAAGCACGGCTACCTCGAGATCGGCGAGCAGGTCGTCGACCCCGACGTCTACGCCGAGCTCGTGCGGTCGTCCGACGAGGGGGTCGCGGAGTTCCTCGACCTCGCCCGGGTCAAGCCGAACACCCTCGGCAACACCCGCATGCTGAAGATCCTCTGACGCTTTCCGCGGTGCCCCGGCGTCGCTCCCCGGGGTGCGGCGCGTTCGCCCTACCCTGTGCGCATGTCCTCCCTGCGCCACCCCGTCGGACCCGAGTCCTCCCGTGTCTACTGGCGCCGCCGGGCGCTCGTGCTCGGGGTCCTGCTCCTCGTGGTCGTGGTGGTCGTGCTGATCGTCGTGGGCCGGGGGAGCGGAGCGACGTCGGCGACCGGTCCGTCGGCGTCACCGTCGGCGTCCGCGTCACCGTCGGCGTCCGCGTCGCCGGCCGCGTCATCGGCGAAGTCCGACGCAGGCGGCGCTGCTGACGCAGCGTCGCCGCCCCCCTCGGCGTCGGCATCGGCCGCGGCCGCCGGCGACGGGGACACCTGCACGAAGGACGACATCGCACTGAAGCCGGTCCTCGACAAGAGCTCGTACGGTCCCACCGAGGACCCGAAGATCGCCATGTCGATCACGAACACCGGATCGACCACGTGCCACATGGACCTCGGGTCGGCGCAGCAGGTGCTCACGATCAGCTCCGGCGACGAGCAGTACTGGTCGTCGAAGGACTGCCAGACCAACGGCACGAACCAGGACGTGACGATCAAGGCGGGGCAGACCCTCACGACGCCGTCGATCACCTGGGACCGGACGCGCTCGTCGACGACCACGTGCGACAGCTCGCGGCCGGCGGTCACCGGTGGCGGGGCGAGCTACCACCTGACCGTGGCGGTGGGGGAACTGCAGTCGGCGAAGGCGGCGCAGTTCGTCCTGAACTAGGGCGCGGGGGCGCGGGGGCGCGGGGGCGCGGGGGCGCGGGGTGCGGGGGCGCGACGTTGCGCTCCGGTCGCTCCCCGCAGACGCAGAACGGGCCCGCCGTCCGAAGACGACGAGCCCGTTCGAGCAGATGCGGTGATCAGCCGATGACGGTGATGTTCTCCGCCTGCGGGCCCTTGCGGCCCTCGGTGATCTCGAACTCCACCTTCTGGTTCTCCTCGAGCGACTTGTAGCCGTTGCCACCGATCGCGGAGAAGTGCGCGAAGACGTCGGCGCTGCCGTCGTCCGGAGCGATGAAGCCGAAGCCCTTTTCGTTGTTGAACCACTTGACGGTGCCAGTTGCCATGATGGCGTTTCCTTACTTTCTTGCCAGGCGAGATATCGCTGCCTGTCTTGCGAGGCGGCACGTACTGCCGCCGATCCACCGACGGATGTCGTAGATCGATGCGCCCCGCGGGCATGGGCCGGCGGAACGGGTTCGGGGCCAGGCGACCTGGGAAGGTCAGTGACCGTTGGCGCTCGAAGGTGCAGAGCACCAGAAGAACGATGGACTCCCGCCGGAGCGGTTGAGACCAACCTACAGTGCCGAGTGGCCTCTGCGGGAGTCCCCTGGCGAGATCCGTCCCGAGAATCTGACTTGCGTACCCTGTCCGACGTGGGAAGTGTGCTGCCGGGAGTGATCGCCTTCGTTGCGGGGACGGCCCTCGCGGTCGCCGCGCTCGTACCCTGGGCGGCGCTCGAGTACCGGCGCCACGGAGTCCTCGGGTTCCGGCGTGGCGTGGTCGCGTTCGGGACGCTCGTGTACGCGCTGGCCCTCGTGACGTACACCCTCCTGCCGCTCCCCGACGACCCCGCATCCCTGTGCCCGAGCCCGTCCCCGCAGCTCGTGCCGTTCACCTTCCTGCACGACATCGCCCGCGAGGGCGGCATCAGCGGCCCGCGGTCCCTGCTCGCCAACCCCGCCGCGGCACAGGTCCTGCTGAACGTGGTCCTGTTCGTGCCGCTCGGCGCGCTCGTCCGCCACGCGGTCCTGCGCCACCGCTGGTTCACCGGTCTCCTGGTCGGCGCCGCCGTCGGGTTCGTCGTGTCGCTGCTCGTCGAGACCACCCAGCTCACCGGCGACTGGTTCCTCTACGAGTGCGCCTACCGGCTGTTCGACGTCGACGACCTGCTCGCGAACACCACCGGAGCCGCCCTCGGGACGTTCGCCGCGCCCCTCGTCGCGGTGCTCGCCGGTTCGGACCGCCCGTCCGACGCGTCCGCGCCCAGACCGGTCACGATCCCCCGGCGTGCGTTCGGCATGCTGGCGGACCTCCTGGCCGTCGTGTTCACGACCGGCCTGCTCTCCTCGGGTGCCGCGATCACACTCGCGCTCCTGGAGGTGGACGAGCGGTCGCTCCTGGCGACCGGCACCGTCACCGCGGCGTCACTCGTCGCGCCCCTCGGCCAGCTCGTGGTCGTGCTGGTCACCGGCAGGACCCTCGGCGAACACGTCGTCCGGCTCCGACCGACCCCGGTGCCCGACCCCGGCCGCCGACTCGCGAGGTGGGCACTCGGATCCGGCGGCTGGTCGTTCGCCGGCGCCGTGACGTTCCCGTTCTCCGGCCTCGTCGGGACGGCCCTGGCCGTCGCCGCCGTCGTCGGCCTGATCGCGACGCGGGACCGCCGCGGCTTCGCGAACGCCGTCACCGGCCTCGGGGTCGAGGACGACCGCCTCCCGGCGCCCGGTCCGGCTGTCCACGCGGACCGGCGAGATCTGGTGGACTAGGGGCGATGGCAGACAAGGAACAGCGCTTCCGGAGCGAGCAGCTCGAGGAGGCCCTCGCGAAGCAGGACGTGGCCGCGGTCGCGTTCGCCCTGCGCAACGACATCGTGATCGTCCCCCGGCTCGTCACGGGGAAGAAGGACATGCAGGTCCGGGTGTTCGGCCGTGAGGGGTCGGACAAGCGCATCCTGCTGCTGTTCTCGTCGGCGGACGCCTACACGGCGATGGTGCCCGACGAGAAGATCCGGCAGGTCATGGTCTACGACGCGCCGCGGCTCGAGGAGTTCCTCGCCGCGCACCTCGATTCGCTCGAGGGTGTGTTCTTCGACATCGCGGGGCCGCACACGATGCAGTCGTCGCCCGCCGAGCTGTTGGCCGCGCTGCGCGCGTAGCCGGCCTGGAGGCGCGGCTCGCCTCCGCCCCGTGCGTCCGGCCCGCCACTGCGCGGATCGGGCCGGTCAGAACGCGCGGTCGAGTTCCCGCTCGCGCGCCGACTGGGTGAGCGAGAACGCGACGCGGAGCGCCTCGCGCAGGTGCTCGGAGCCCGCCCCGAGGACCGTCGTGAACCCGAGCCGAGCGGCCTCGCTCGCGCGTTGCTTCGCGCCGTTCGCGGGACGGATCTCGCCGGCGAGGCTGATCTCTCCGATCGCCGCGAGGGTGTGCGGGTACGGGCGGTCACGTGCCGCGCTGGCCAGCGCGAGGGCGATCGCGAGGTCGGCGCCGGGCTCGGTGAGCTTCATGCCGCCGACCGTCGAGACGTAGACGTCCGCGTCGGACAGCTTCAGGCCCGCACGTCGTTCGAGGACGGCGAGCAGCATCGCGACGCGCGAGGCATCGACACCGTTCACGACCCGGCGCGGCTGCGGCGCCGAGCTCGGCACGACGAGGGCCTGCACCTCGACGGGGAGCGCGCGTCGGCCCTCGAGCGCGACGGTCACGCACGTGCCGGACACGGGCGTGCCGTTGCGCGACATGAACAGCCCGCTGGGGTCGGGCACCTCGTGGATGCCGTCGCCGGCCATGTCGAAGCAGCCGACCTCGTCGGTCGGGCCGAAGCGGTTCTTCAACGCCCGGACGAAGCGGAGGGCGGTCTGCCGGTCACCCTCGAAGTGGCACACGACGTCGACGAGGTGTTCGAGCAGTCGGGGCCCGGCGATCGTGCCGTCCTTCGTCACGTGGCCGACGATTAGGACCGGCAGTCCGCGGTCCTTCGCCACCCGGATGAGCGTCGACGCGACCTCGCGGACCTGGGACGTGCCGCCCGCGATCCCGTCCACCGAACTCGACGAGATCGTCTGTACGGAGTCGGCGATCACGAGGTCGGGCTGTACCTGGTCGATCTGACCGAGGATGACGCCGAGGTCGACCTCGCTCGCGAGGTACAGCTGGTCGTGCATGGCGTTCGTGCGCTCGGCGCGGAGTCGCACCTGGTCGACGGACTCCTCGGCGCTGACGTAGAGGACGCGCTTGCCCGTCGCCGCGGCGCGCGAGGCGACCTCGAGCAGGAGGGTCGACTTGCCCACGCCGGGTTCGCCGGAGAGCAGCACGGCCGCGCCGGGGACGATGCCGCCGCCGAGCACGCGGTCGAACTCGCCGATGCCGGTGTTCCAGCGCTGGACCGCGGTGCCGCGCGCTTGGGTGATCGGACGGGCCGTACGGTCACCGGCGACCACGACCGCCGCCGTACCGCGCGAGCTCGCAGCCGCCGCCGTGGTGTCCTCGACGGTGCCCCACGCCTGGCACTCGCCGCAGCGGCCGACCCACTTGATGCTGGTCCACCCGCACTCGGTGCAGCGGTAGAGGGACTGGGTGCGGGCCATGCGACGAGGCTAGGCGTCCCCGCCGACATCACCGGGACGCCGGACCGTGGTGCTGCCGTCGGCGTCCTCGACGCGGGTCTGTTCGTCGACGTCGGTCTGTTCATCGTCGGTGGGTGCGGGTGCGACACCACCGTGGTGCGGCAGGGGGATCGATCCGGTCATGCGCTGCCGGAACCGTTCGGCACGGGTCGGACGGTCGGCGTGCTCGAGCGCCGCGGCGTGCTCCAACCCCGCCGCGTGCTCGTTGTCCTGGTCCGCGCGGGCGGCGGCGACCGCACCTGCCTCGGCGCCGAGGTCCTCGGCTTCCCGCGCGGAGAGGTAGTGCCGGATCGCTGCCACCGTGTCGACGCGCGCGTCCACCGCCGGCTCGAAGGCGCTCGCCCAGATCTCGTACCCGCGGTCGTTCGGGTGGAACAGGTCCCCGTAGCTGTTGAAGAACGTGCGCCGCAGGCCGACCCGCTTCGTGATCACGTGCAGGGGCGCCACGGTCAACCCGTACTCCGCGGCGACGCGGTGCACGATCTCGTTCGCGACCGCCACCTTGCGCTCCCGGTCCGGCACCCACATGCACGGCAGCTCCGCGACGATGGCGTGCGACGGCACCGCGCCGTAGATCGCCCGGATGTTCCGCTCGAACTTGTCCGGGTGGAAGTCCGCGATGTCGTTCGCGCCGATCGACACGGTGCAGACGTCGGGCGTGTAGTTCCGCAGCTTCGGCAGCTGGTCCCGCTTCGCGCCCCACGTCGTCGACCCGGACACGCTGAGGTTCACGACGCGGACCGACATGCGGGACCGGTGACGGATCCGTCGTGCGAGGAGCCCGACGTAGCCCCGTGCCGGAGCCGTCGCTCCGACTCCCTGGGCGGCGGAGTCACCGATCGCCAGGTAGGTCAGCTGACCCTCGTGCTGCAGCCGCTCGCGCCACCAGTCGGCGTGCACCGGGAGCATGTCGACGACCCGCTGCGAGGCCGCCCGTTGCCCGCGGACGCCCGCCCGCGCACCGAACGCGCCGCCGCCGATGACGACGGCGCCGCCGAGGACCGAGGTGAGCAGTGCGACGAGGGTGCGGTTCTTCATGCCGAGGACGGTACGCGGACCGGCTCGTGCTCGGCCCTGCCGCTGGCGGTCTGTGGAGGAGCGTGCCGACAGCACCACCTGTGGAGGGGAGGCCGAACCGCGGTGGTTCGACGTGCCTCCCGGATCGTGTAAACTCTTTCCCGGTACCGTGTCCGAGCGGCCGAAGGATCATGTCTCGAAAACATGTGTGGGGGCAACTCCACCGTGGGTTCAAATCCCACCGGTACCGCCAGCGGGCCGTTTGTGTTTCTGACCTCAACGGTTTGCGAAACTCGGCTCAAAAGAAGAACCCCCGGCTCCGGCCGGGGGTTCTTCTTGTTCTCGGGGTCTTCTGTCGGACGATAGGGGACGTCGGAGGGGCGGTCTGGGTCGTGTCGTGCCGCCGAAGGGCTCCGCGCTCGAGTTTTCTGGCGCGCTGAAGCACCCCGGGCGCCTCTGGTGCGTTTCTGGGCGCGGTGATGCGTCCGGGGTGCTGGTGGTGCTTGTTCGGTTCGGGGCGGGGTGTCGGCTTACGTGCGCTGCAGTGGGATGAGCTTCACGGGGTCGGGGTTGGCCTTGTAGTTGGAGCGCCCGAGCCGGTCGCGGCGACGCTGCAGGAGCTCGTGCTTCTGCTTGCGACGCTGGGGCGGACGACCTTCCCGGGTGCGCTTGTCGAGGATGTAGAGCTGGTGCTCGAACTCGATGATGCGTTTCATGTTCGTCGCGACCATGAGGAGCGCGAAGGCGAACTGCTGCGCGGCCATGCCGCGCATGGGGCGGTGGGAAGACTTGTCGAGCTCGATGTCGTCCTTGACAGTGTCGTTGAGGCTCTCCATGGTGTTTCGGCCGACCCGGTAGGTCCGCCACCATTCCTTGCTGTGCCAGCGGAGCTTCTGCCGGTTCTTGACGTTGTCGCTCGCCTTCACCGTGATGGTGCTCTGGCAGCAGACCCGGTTCTCCTCCACAAGCTGTGGCATGTCTCGCTTGTAGATGTTCGGCCGGTCGGCTTCCTCGGACGGTTTCGCCTTGGCGTGCAGTTCGCGCAGCGGGCAGTCGACCGTCGGTGACGGTCCCAGAGCAGGGCATGCGAACCGCATCTTCGAACCGTCCTTCGCGCGGTCGTGCAGGTGCAGCTCGTAGTCTTCGCGCTGAGCGAGTTCCTTCCGGTGCTGTTCTTCGGTGATGGTTCCTTCGTCGAAGTTCTTCCCGGTCTCGAGCAGGTTCTTCGGGGTGCCGGCGCAGAAGAAACGGTCGTCCGCGAAGGGCGCACCGCCGACGCCGTTGCTGATGCCGAGCTGCGAGCCGTGCTTGCCGCCCTTGTAGTCCTTGACGACGTCGATGTTGCGGTCGGCGAGGGGCTGGTGGAACTGCTCGGTCGTGAGCTGGCTGTAGCCACGGTCGAAGACGAGCCGGGTGATGTCGTACCCACGGTCGAGGAGTGAGTCGACGAGGGCGATCGTGTGCTCACCGATTCGCTTGTTCGGGGTGCTGAGGCTCGCCGCGCGGATGAGGGGCGGTGGAGCGCCTTCCTTGTCCGCGTCGGGGTCTTCGTGGACGTCCATGATGATGTTCCCCATGAACACCATCTCCCAGTCCGAAGCTTTGATGGTGTCGCCTTCGGCTGCGGGGTCGCGATTCTTCCGGCTCTTCTTCCGTGGGAAGAGGTCCGCTTCCAGTTCGAGGACTGGCCTGTCGACTTCCTTGCCGGTGTACTGGTTCTGCATCGGCAGTTCTTGCTTGGTGTAGCGGTCGCGTGCCCACCGGGACTGCTGGCTGCCGGCTCGCATGGTCGTCTGGTCGACGGAGAGCGCGGTCCGCTTCCGACGCCACTTCCGCGGCTGCTGCATGAGCGTCATCTCGATGAGCGCGTTGGTGAACCACTCGCCGCGGGCACGCATCTTGTCGACGTGGTCCAGGTCGAGGTTCTTCTCCCACTCGGTGCGCTCGGCGTACGTCATCGATGCCCAGTGCTTGCGGTTCCACCCGTCGAACGTGTCGATGAGGCGGTGCAGTGCGCGGAACGCCAGGAAGTACCAGTCGCGGTACTTGCCGTCATAGAGGTGGCTGATACCGAGTGCTTCGCGGGCTTCTGGGGTGAGACGCGACTCGAGCACGCGGCCCATGTCGCGGACACGGACGGTGGAGTTCTCGATGACGAGGATGAGTGCGATGGTGAGGATGACGGTGTCGTCGATGTGTGCTTTGCGCCCCCCGGGGGCGGCCCCGGAGGCGGCACGGTCTCCAGCACGCCATCCTTGGATGCGCGGAACCACCTTCGACATGTGCACCCGGCTGAGCCAGGTCAGCACCAAGTCCGCGTCGATGAGGGATTGCGCACCCGCACCGGCTTTCACCTCCCGGTCCGTGACCGAGTCGCCGGTGGATACCCGCTGCGGAGGCAAGCTCGCTGCGACCTGCGTGTCCCAAGCGTTCCCAGATTCGTAGGCGCTCATCGGGAGTCGCCTGCACTGCTGGTGGCCGACTGCGTGGTGTGGGTGCGCGCGCGGGCCGGTGACGTGTTCGATTCGGGTGTGTGGGTGGAGGCGTCTTGGGGTGGCGTGCGGAGGGCCGTCTCGTACTCGCCGACGTTGTCGAGGGACACCGCGTCGAGGTAGCGCTGCAGCGAACTGAGACCACCACCGGCGACAGCCAGAACGATGGGGAGAGGGAACCGGTTGATGACGTCCATCAGCCACGAGTCGCGGAGCCGCTGGAGGTTCGGTGCGGGGTGCCCTCCCATGTAGACGGTTTTGAAGGCGCTCGGGCGGCCTTTGCCGGTATTCGTCGGGTAGAGCAACAGTTCGTCGTCGGGGAACATGTGGACGTACTCGTCGAGGTAATGCGTCCAGTCGGCTCGGACGGGCACCGTCCGTTGGTGGGGCCCACTGGCGACGCGAACGGTGATGCCGCCTGCCACCTGGAGGACGTCTGCTCCGTGAAGGTTGAGGAGTTCACCCGTGGTCAGTCCGGCGCCTCCGGCGAAGGCGAGCGTGATGTGGGCTGCGCGCCGCTTCTGCGCGTTTCGAACGGTGCGTGCCCAGGACTCCAGTTCCGCGAGTTCCCGATGCGAATAGGGGGCGAGCTGCGTAGTGGGACGGCCACCCACACCACCGCGGTGACGTTCGACACCGGCGACAGCGTTCGCAACACGGTAGAGCCGCGAACGCAGCATCGTTCGCGTGCTCTCCGCGCCGGTTCGGCTGCGGATGAAGCGGTTCATCATCGACGGGTAGAACAGGTCATTTCTATCTAACGGAGCGTGCTGCTCGTTCGTCGCCCAGAGCACGTACTGTCCGACGGTAGAGACGAGCTCGATAGCGATGCGAGCATCGGTAGGGCCGTACGTGAGGACCGCGTCGATGACGAACTGCCGGACGGCGAGCCAGTCCGCGGGCGCGACGTGGACGGGGCGATATCGCATCAGAGCCTCCCACACCCGCGTGTCATGCTCGTTTCTTGGAGCAGAGTGTGCTACAGAAGTGGGCGCAAGGGAAGGGCTTGCTGCTGAGGTATCGGTCGGGTTCTGCATGACCGTTGTATGCGCGGACGTCGGAACCGGCTGGATCTTACGAAAGAAATGCCAGATCAGAGATCACTTCGGGGCATGCGGCTCGGGCGTGTCGTGTTGACGCGTGTCGTACCAACCTCTGACCTGACAGACCGGGATCCCCCACCTTTTCCGGCATGCGCGAGCGATCGATACGGCGGCGGCGTGCGCGCGTGGCAGACGTCGATGTCGGCACCGACGCTCAGCATCGTGTCCTTGGCGGGGTCAGGTCCCAGCGCCGTAGAGTCGTGGCCATGCAGAAGAAGTGCGGAATCCCCACCGCCACGGGTCCGTGCCGTAACGGTGTCCTCTGTCCAGTTCACCCTGGCAAGCAAGAGAACGCCGAGAGCTTGTGGCCTCCAGCGCTCCGGCCCGCGGAGTAGCGTCTTCGCCGCATATCGGTCGGTATGACCACACTGAGTCCTGTTGACGTGTCGCGCACATCGTGGCTGCGTACCAACGGCAACGAACTCATTGTCCAGCGCCGCCGATACGCGCATCCGAGCGGTGCCTCAATCGCGGTTCATGCAATTCCGGCGGTCGCGCCGGGAGGCGTCTGGTACGACCTCTGGCGACAGGTCTGCCGGGGTGCCGCTGGTCGTCCGGTCGCTGTCGCACTCGATGCCCGCGAGCCCGGGCCGGGGACGCTTTCGGCCGTACTGAGCAAAGTCCTCGAGCGTCGGTTGACGAGTGTGGGCTGGTACCGCGACTGGGCGATGGTTCCGGACCTGTTTGGCTCGGAGTTCATCCTTCCCACTGGCACCTGCACTCGTCTCGGCCTCCGAGAATTCCGGGCGTATCGAGATGTGCTTCGAGCGTGGGACTTCGGGCGCGACGGAGATCCGCTCGTGGCAGCGGGCCCCGTCCTCACGTCAAGCACGACCAACGCAGATTGGGCAGAGGACGTTCGATGGAGTTTCTACGGAGCTGTGATGGCTTCGCCGCGTCGAGCCGAGCAGATCCACGATCACCTGACGGGGTTGGGTTTCTCTTCTGACAGCTCGGACCATCTTGCCGTCGGGGGATGGCCCGGGGTCCCGCAGCTGGACGATCAACGAACGGCGTGATGCCAAAGTGTTGATCGTGGCTTCCAATCGATGACCAGAAGACGCCGGCGGTGAGGGTGGACGAGGCCTGACGCGCCGTAGGGTGTCGAAGGTCGCCGTACTTCGCGATCCATCTTGGCTCGCTTCGAACCCCCTGGGCGATGGGGAGTTCCATGACCGTGCCTCATCGTCTGTCACGGAAGACTTCGATCGCAGTGTGTTCCGGATACAGGACGATTGTCGCGTGTTGCAGTGTTCCCAATACGCCACAACAGTAGTACTCAACACGCGAGTAGAGACACTCCCATCCCGATGGACGTGCTTCGCGGTACTCGTCGACGGCGATGGGCGCGCTGTTTGGCAGGAGCTCCGGAATGAACTGGCACTGCTGCTTCGCTCACTCCTCCACGAACGGAAGCACTCGATCGAGTGCTTCCGCGGATCGTAGTCCGGCGACGCGGAGCAGTCGTTTCAGGGGCGTTCCGGCTTCGAGGTGGTGCGCGAGCCACGTCGCGCGCATCCGTCGCGCCTGGAGCTGGACCGTCGGGCCTTTCCGGGAGACGAAGTCGGTGATGAGGTTGGTGTTCCCACCTCGTTGTTCCGCGCGGAACACCCACCCGTCGGAGCCGATGAAGTCCGTCCGTTCCCGCATGCGGGTGGTCCACTCGTGGAGCAACGGCACGGTCCGCGAAGCGGCGCCGTGCACGCTGACGCTCGTCCCATCATCAGTGATGTCGGACGTGCGCGCTGCGATGATCTCCGCTCCGGTCAATCCGGCGCCGAGCCCTAACGCGAGCAGTGCACCCGCCGAGGTGCGCCGCTCCATCGTCCGCTGCTGCCATGCCCATGCGTCGAGGACGGCGAGTTCTGCCCGGACATACGGCCTGGAGGCGTCAGCCTTCCCGAGCGCCTTGAACTTTCCTGCGGCGCCGTCGCCGAGGAGCGTTTCGGAGACGCGACGGAGCCGTGCGCGGATGGTGTTCCGACTCGCCCGGTTGTAGGACGCAAGGTGGTGGTTGATGAACCGGCCGATGTGTACCGGGTCGAACACGACGTCGTCTTCGACCGGGGCTGATGAGGTGCGAGTGAAGTGCACGAGTTGTGTGACCGCCGGATACAGCTCTCGCGCGGAGTAAACGACCTCCGGTTCGACGCGGTGGATGACGCTGCGCACGTACTCCTCGATCGCTGCCCAGTCATCGGCGGGCAGCTTCGGCCGGTAGGCGGTCGCGGAGACTTCTCTCACCATCGCCGCTCCGTTTTGCAGGCCGTGACCTCATCGCACGAGCGGGAACGACGTGTCGTGGCGGTGGCGCCCAATACGCTGGGTCTATGGGACGTCCGATGCGGCAACTGCCGGTAGAGCTCGCCGGCGAGCCCTGGCCGGAAGTCCCCGCGACCGACCCACTCGCTGAGGTGGCGCGGCAGTTCGTCGTCAACCTCCGCGCGGCGATGAACGGCCGGAGCGTTCGGTCTGTCGCCGCCGAGGTCGGCATGGGTAACGTAACCCTGCTCACGGTGCTCGCGGGGAAGGCGTGGCCGGACCTGGCGACCATTGCGCGGCTCGAAGCTGGCCTGGACGCCGAACTGTGGCCGGGACGCGAGGCTCATTAGAGCCCCCAAACGACGGTGAGGAAGGCGCGGTTCACCCTGCGGATCTCCTCCGGCGTTCCGCCCAACGCTTCCGGCAACGACCAACGGGCAGCGGTCGTCGCGGCGAGTATCTGCATCGGGGACCACGTGGCAAGGTCGTTCGGATCCATCCGGGCCACAGGCTGCATCGACTGCCGACGCCGCGACGCATCGCGCAAGCGGTCCCGGGCAAGCTCCTCGAGAAGTCGATCGAGAGCGCCTCGCTCGACGAGGTCGCCGAAGAAGTCCGAAACGGATTCCCACGTCTTGAGGTCGACCACCCGAAACGCTGATGCACCAGGCCCGCGTCCGCTGATGGTCAACCGTCCGGCGTGCTCTCGCGCCCAGACTGAAACACCGGAGGGGATGGCTACGCTCGTCGGCCAAGAGACCCCTGCTGCGGAGCTTGCGTCTGTCCGTCTCGGGCCCGATCCCCGATTGCTCATAACAACGAGCATAGCCCCTCGGTCGGTTCAACGGCACCGGCTCGATGACCGGCGCCGGTCTCTCCGGTGCGAGAGATGCCCTCAGAGTGCGCAAGACCGGACGGTGAGCGGGAGTCCGCGTCCCACGCAGGAGCCGCTCCTTCACTGTGCGAAGGAGCGGCTCGAGAGCGCGGCATCCAATCAGATGCCGGGCATCTAGCAGAGCTTTCCGTCCATGATCGGCCAAGCGAACATCCTCGCGGTGGCCGAGCCGCCCGCTGTCACGCCGAGGTTGCGCAGGGCGTCGGAGGGCGGCCTTGATTGCCGCTCCGAACTGACCGTCGACAGTCATGTTGTGCACACTCTCGCGGCCAGTTTTGAGTTCCTGCTACAGCTGGGTCACGGCTCGGCTCTGTTTCCCACCTCGAGACGGCAGCCCCCTCCCCTGTGACCGGTGCCATGTACTTCTCAGAGGCCGGTGCTTTCTCGTCTGCCGCCGGTGTCAAAGTCTGTGATCCGCCCCGATATCTAAACTTCACCGGTGAGTGTGCCGTGTGCGCTTGGACCGAGGCTGATCAGACGGCGTCGACCATTCCGACGGAGTCGTCATCGGTAGCGGGCTTCGCGGCGTGGTTCGACGTGAGTCGCGCGCCTTCGACGTCCACGTCCGGCAGCAACCGACCGAACCACCGAGGGCACCACCATGCTGCGCGGCCGAGGAGGACAAGGACTGCGGGTACGAACACCATTCGTACGACGAACACGTCCAGGAGCACCCCGAGCGCGAGAGCGAATGCGATGGCCTGACTCGTCGGGTCGGTGTCGAACGCGCTCGAGCCGAACACTGTGATCATGATCGCGCCGGCTGCGATGACGACCCCAGCGGCGCTGGTGAATCCAGTGGTGAGCGCCGCCCTCGGTGCAGCACCGTGCCTGACCTCCTCGCGCATACCTGAGACGAGGAACATCTCGTAGTCCATGGAGAGTCCGAACAGGACCCCCGTCACGATGACGGGGAGGAAGCTCAGCAGCGGTCCGGGAGTGAGGTGAAAGAACGATCCGAGCCAGCCCCATTGGAACACCGCGGTGACCCCGCCAAGTGTCGCCACGAGGCTGAGAAGGAAGCCGACGGTGGCTTTCAAGGGGACGAGGATCGAGCGGAACACGAGCGTCAGGAGGACGAACGCGAAGGCGGCGATCAGGGCAAGGTAGGTGGGGAAGGCAGCGGAGACATGGTCAGAAATGTCGATGTCCACGGCCGTGAGCCCAGTGATGCGCAGGAGTGGGTCACCGGAGAGCCCTGATGCGGTCTCCGTACCGCGGAGGGTCGTGACGAGCTTTGCCGTTGCCTCGTCGCCCGGTCCCGATCGGGGGAGGATGGTGATCAGCGCATCGTGGCCGTGTTCGCCGGACGGAATGGCGGCCTCGACCGCGTTGACTGCGGTCAGACGGTCCGTCAGGGCGGTGATTTCCGCAGCGGAGGGTGTGCCGGGGAACGTTGCGAGCACTTCGATGGGCGCGTTGATGCCCTTGCCGAAGCCTTCGGCCTTCATATCGAATGCCTGTCTGGCTGCCGTCGACGTGGAGTACTCCCCGTCGTTTGGCAGCGTGGTTCGCATGCTGAGCGCGGGGGCAGCGATGATGCCGAGGACGACGACGGAGGCGATGACGAAGAACACAGGCCGCGCCGAGACGACGCCGATCCATCGCGATGCTATGCGGTTGCGTGGGCGGTTGTTCGTTGCCGTGAGCCGCTTTCGTGCCCGTCGACTGAGAACCCGTGGGCCGATGAGTCGCAGGAGCGCCGGAGTGAGGGTGAGTGACATGAGCAACGCGATGAGCACCGCGAAGGCTCCTGCCAGCCCCATTTGCGTCAGGAAGCCGATCCGGATGACCGCCAAACCGGCGAGGGCGATGATCACCGTGAGCGCCGCGGAGAGGACCGCCGATCCCGCGGTACCGGTGGCGACGCTGATCGAGTCTCGGACGTCCATACCGGCCTGCACCTGACGTCGATGGCGGTTGACAATGAACAGCGCGTAGTCGATGCCGACAGCTAGCCCGAGCAGCGTCGCGAGGACGGTCGCGATCGAGTTCAGCGACACCATGGACGTCACCAGGTAGACCGCTTCCAGGCTCACTCCGAGGCCGATGATCGCGGTGATCAGGGGGAGCCCTGCGGCGAGGAGGGAGCCGAACGTGATGAACAGGACCACGAAGCCGATGGCGAGCGCGATCCCCTCCGTGCTGGCCGTGCTGGGGACAGGCACGAGGTCCGCCGCGGCCGCGATGCGCAGATGAGGGTCTAGGCGATGTGTCGCGTCGATAGCCGACTGCACGTCGGCCGATGTCGTCTCTGTAGGTGCTTCGGTGCGGAGACTGACGGTGATGTACCCGACGCGCCCGTCTGGTGAGATCGTCGGCGTGCCGCTTCGGAACGGGTCTGCAGCGCTCGAGACGTCACGGATGTTGGAAAGCCTCGCGGCAAGATCGTGGACCGCGCGCTCGTCGGCGCCAGTCAGTTTCTTTCCGGCTGGTGCCGCGAAGACGATTTCACCGGCGTTGCCGGAGCTTCCGAACTCACGGTCCGCGGTCGACAACGTGGACAGTGAGGCGAGTCCCTTTACCGAGTAGGAGTTCGTTAGGGGTTTCGAGAAGGCATTCGCGCCGACCACTGCCGCCACGAGGATGAGGACCCAGGCGACGATCACGACCCAGGGGTGTTGGCTGCTCGAACGACCGATACCGCTCAACCATTTGGCCATTGATTTCCTTCTTTCTGCTGCTCGGCGCACCGATGAGCGCCATCGACAATCGTCGCCAGACTGAGAGCAGAGCAACACCACCCTGGGTGGGGTACTGGGTGGTGAATGCAAACAGTGGGGTGCCCCGACTCGCCACACGCGTCTCAAGCCGTGGATGGAGTCGCAACCACTCGCACTGAGCGTGAAGCGGCGGCAACAGGGTTCGTGATGAACCAGTGCAAGACGAACCTGAGCACCGATTGTGAGCGTGGCCACAAAGGTTCACCCGCACGGGAGGAACATGCGCAGCTCGATTGGCGCGCCGTCTTCACAGCCGTTCCTGTGGCCTGCACAAAATTCTCAATGCAGGCTCGCCTGACCGAAAACCCCCGTCAGGCCGGCAATTCCAAGATGGCCCTGGAGTCACCGCGCACTTATCGCTGACCAGCCTGCGCTACGGGGCCAGCCGATGAACGCACGAGAGACCGAAGGCCAGCAGCATCGGTGAGTGCCATGAGTATTGAACGTGCTCGTCGCTTGTCGTAGCTGCTCACTGTCGGGACGCCCTAGACGCAGGAAAGCGCGACATTGTGCTGAGCGTCAATTCGTCACCGACCAGTCATCGTCCGGAGAATGCAGGTCTGGAAACGTGCCAATTACATTCAGATAGGCTCGGCAGATATCCGCCAAGCGAACATGCAATATTGCAGTAGTTGACCTCTCGAAGCGCGCTTGCGGTGACGTAGCTTTCGCGTCGCTCCCGAATGTTGTCGCGGGCGAGGCGGGAATGTGACCACAAGCACCTGCGCCGCCCACTCAGAGGCCCTGCCCTGGAACCGCGGTCGCTTCGGCCTTACCGCACTCCGCAACAGCGACAACAAGAACATCTCCGTTCCGGAGATCGCAAATCTTTCTTTGCTTAGCCCGGGGTTTGATCAGCCGGGGGTCACGGACGGGAGGCGCGGTGCCAGCTGGCACCGCGCCTCCCGTCCGTGAGTGGTGACCGTCTCAGGCCGTGATGGGCGCCGCGTCGTCCTGCGCGTGACGGAGGTTGGACCGATTCAGTTCAAGCTGAGTGCGCAGCTGCGCCGGCACGCGGTGGCCGAATCGGTCGAATAGCCGGTCCAGCTGGTCGCACTCCTCGAGCCACGATGTCGGGTCGATCTCGAACAGCTGCTCAAGCTGTCGCCGTGAGACGTCGATGCCGTCGGTGTCGATCTGGTCCGGACGCGGCAGCAGGCCGATGGCGTCTACGACGCCGGCAACCTTCCCCTCGAGGCGTCGGATGATCCACTCGATGACCCGCGAGTTTTCGGCGAAGCCCGGCCATAGGAACTTGCCGCGCGCGTCCTTCCGGAACCAATTCACCTGGAAGACCTCGGGTGTGTTCCCGTTCAGGACATCCCGCATCTCGATCCAGTGCGCCCAGTAGTCGGCCATGTTGTACCCGCAGAACGGCAGCATCGCGAACGGGTCGTGGCGGAGCTCTCCGACCGTGCCCTCTGCGGCGGCGGTCTGCTCCGATGAGATCGTCGCACCCATGAAGACGCCGTGGTCCCAATCGCGGGCCTGCATTACGAGCGGCACGTTCGTTGCCCGACGCCCGCCGAAGAGGATCGCATCGACGGGCACGCCGTCTGCCGCGTCCCAGTCGTTCGTGATCGAGGGGCACTGGTCGGCTGCGACAGTGAACCGTGCGTTGGGGTGCGCCGCGGGGCGACCGGCGTTCGGCGTCCAGTCGTTGCCCTGCCAGTCGATCAGGTGCGCGGGCGCCTCATCGGTGAGACCCTCCCACCAGATGTCGCCGTCGTCTGTGAGTGCCACGTTGGTGAAGATCGCGTTCCCCCAGAGCGTGTGCACCGCGGTCGGGTTCGTGGTGTATCCGGTGCCGGGTGCGACGCCGAAGAATCCTCGTTCCGGGTTGATGGCGCGGAGGCGGCCGTCGGTTCCGGGACGCATCCACGCGATGTCGTCGCCGATGGTTTCGACCTTCCAGCCGGGGATCGACGGGGTCATCATCGCGAGGTTCGTCTTGCCGCAGGCGGACGGGAACGCTGCGGCGACGTGGAACACCGCGTCCTCGGGAGTGGTCACCTTGATCAGGAGCATGTGCTCGGCGAGCCAGCCGTCGTCGCGTGCCATCGCCGACGCGATGCGCAATGAGAAGCATTTCTTGCCGAGCAGCGCGTTCCCGCCGTACCCGGATCCGAACGACCAGATCTCGCGCGTCTCCGGGAAGTGCGAGATGTACTTCACCGGGTTGTGCGGCCAGGCGACGTCCGATCGGGCGATGCCACCTTCGGTCTCGAGCGGGTAGCCGACGCTGTGCAGGGCCGGGACCCACTCGGTGTCGTGGCCGATCGCCTCGAGCGCTTCGGATCCGGCGCGCGTCATCAGCGCCATACTGAGCACCGCGTATGGGGAGTCGGTGATTTGGATCCCGATCTGCGAGATCGCTCCCCCGACGGGGCCCATGGAGAACGGCACGACCCACATGGTCCGACCGCGCATGCTGCCGTCGAACAGGCTGCGGAGCTCGTCCTTCATCGCCGCGGGGGCTCGCCAGTTGTTCGTCGGGCCTGCGTCGTCCCGGTCCAAGGAGCAGATGAATGTCCGTTCCTCGACCCGTGCGACGTCCTCCGGTGCAGAGCGTGCGAGGAAGCTGTTCGGGCGGAGGTCCTCGTTCAGCCGGATGAGGGTGCCGGCGGCGACCATCTCGTCGGCGATAGCGGCTCGCTGCTGGTCGGAACCGTCGAACCATCGGATCTCGCTCGGCTGGGTGAGGCCCGCGACTTCGTTGACCCAGTCGGCGATATCGGCGCGGACGTCTGCCGGGGTGACGGTGTCGGAGGGCGGGGTGATGGTCATGGGGCAGTCCTTCCGTTACGGTGCCAGACCGGAGTGAGCTTGAGCGTGTCAGCGGTGGTGGCGATGGAGGCTTCGGCGCGAGCGGGGTCGGTGGTGAGGTCGTGGCGGTGCGAGGGGATGAGGGCGTCGAGTGTCGGCTGCCAGCCGTCCCAGCGCCCGGGGAAGCACCGTCGGAGCAGGTCGAGCATGATCGCGACTGCGGTCGACGCTCCAGGTGAGGCACCGAGCAGGCCGGCGATGCTGCCATTGCCGCCAACGACGACTTCGGTGCCGAATTGAAGGGATCCGCGGCCGCGTGAGTCGGGCTTGATGACTTGGACGCGTTGACCGGCGGTGATCAGCTCCCAGTCGTCGGCCTGCAGGTTCGGGACGAAGTCGCGGAGGGCACCGTCGCGTTTGCGCCGGCTGGCGAGGATCTCTCCTACGAGGTACTTGAGGAGGCCGGGGTTGCCGGCAGCGACGGAGAGCAGGGGGCCGAGGTTGTGTCCCCTGATCGAGCCGGGTAGGTCGGTGACGCGGCCGCCGATGAGGAACTTGGGACTGAATCCGGCGTACGGGCCGAACAGCAGGGAACGCTGGCCGTTGACGACGCGGGTGTCGAGGTGGGGAACGGACATCGGCGGGGCACCGACCGCGGCCTTGCCGTACACCTTCGCGTGGTGCTGTTCGACGATGGCGGGCGCCGTGGTCTTCAGGAACAGGCCTGAGATGGGGAATCCGCCGTACCCCCGGATCTCGGGAATTCCGGATTGCTGCAGAAGGCTGAGCGATGCCCCGCCCGCGCCGACGAACACGAACCGTGCTGAGACGCTCCGTGTGGCCTCGCCCGCCGCGCGGACCGTCACCGACCAGGGACCGTGCTGCGATCGCCGTAGACCGACAATTTTCGCGTTGGTTCGGACGACGCCGCCGCGGTGCTCGATGTCGGTCACGAGAGCCTCTGTGAGCCTCCCGAAGTCGACGTCCGTGCCGGCGGTCGACCGGGTCGCGGCGATCGGTTCGGTACCACGTTCTTGGGTGAGCAGCGGCGCCCACTCGGCGATCTGCGCGGTGTCGGTGGTGTGCTCCATCTCCGCGAAGAGTGGACGCGTCCGCAAGATCTCGAAGCGCCGGCGCAGGTAGTCGACGTCGTCGTCGCCGCGCACGAAGGTCATGTGGGGCACGGAGTTGATGAACGTGTGGGGTTCCGGCAGCGTCGCGTCCCGGACCAAGGTGGACCAGAACTCACGGCTCAGCTGGAACTCGGCGTTGATGGTGGTCGCCTTCGTGCCGTCGAGCTCGCCGTGCGGCCCCTCGGGCATGTAGTTGAGTTCGCAGAGGCCGCTGTGTCCTGTCCCGGCGTTCCGCCACGGTCCGCTGCTCTCCAGTGCGAGCTTCGGGCCGCTCTCGTAGATATGGATGGTCCAGGTCGGCTCGAGCCGACTCAGCATCGCGCCGAGGGTGGCGCTCATCACTCCGCCGCCGATCAGGACGACGTCTGCTGTCTCGCTCACGGGTGTTCCCTTTGTTGATGCCCTGGCCGGGTGGGTCACGACCCGGCCAGGGCGGTCGGTGCTCCCGGTCAGAAAGCCTTGAGCACGGTGCTGACGTGCTCGACCCGGGGCGGTTCTGCGAAGAAGGTGTGGACGAGTGCGCGCCACGCGGCGAATCCCTCGGACTGACGGAAGTCGATCGTGTGCGCCTCGACGCTGTCCCAGCCGACGAACAACCGATACCGGTTGGGGTGTTCGACCGATCGACGCAGCTCGAACGTGCGGCATCCTGGCGCGGACTGGAAGTGCGCGGCGGCTTCCGCAGCCGCGGCCTCGAATCGGTTCGTGGTGCCGTCGAGGATGTTGATCTCGGCGATCTCGGTGACACTCATGCTGACCGTCCCTCCGTGTCGAAGGCCTGCTCCGCATCGATCCGTCCGGTCTCGCCGGAAGCGATCAGCGTCCGGGTCGCGTCCAAGGAGGCGTAGGTCCAGAGGATCCGCATCCGGTTCGTGTCCGACGCGTTTTTGAACCGGTGGGGGATGTTCGCGGGAACGAACGTGGTGTCGTGCAACGTCAACGGCGCCTCCTCGCCGTTGATGTCAACGATTGCGTCACCCTCGATGATCATTACCGACTCCACACAGTTGTGCGTGTGCAGCCCGATGGTGGCGCCGGGCTCGAACGTCGTGACCCCGTTCAGGAACCCGGTGCCACCGCGTGCCGAGGTGACCATGGGCGTGGTGCGTGCACCGTTGCCGCGGTCGATGGTCGGGAGCTCGTCCGGTCGGAAGATGACCGGCTCCCACGAGCTGATCGACGTTGTGTCTCGCATGTCCATCACTCCGTGGCCTCGGTGACCGCAGCTGTGACCGGCTTCGGCGCTGCGGTCGTGCCGATCGACAAGGTCTTCACGTTGACGAACTCGCGGATGCCGTTGACGCCGAGTTCACGGCCGTACCCGGAACGCTTGATACCGCCGAACGGCAGACGCGGGTCCGACGCGACGACGCTGTTGACGAACACGGCGCCGGCGTCGATCTGCCGAGCCAGGTCCTCCGCCTTGGAGAGGTCGGCCGACCAGACCGCCGCGCCGAGCCCGAACTCGGTGTCGTTCGCCAGCTCGACGGCCTCGGTCGCGTCCTTCGCGCGGATGACGGCGGCGACCGGCCCGAAGGTCTCCTCCACGAATGCTGCGTGCTTCGGGGTGACGTGGTCGATGATCGTCGCCGGGTAGTAGAACCCGGGGCCCTCCACCGGTACGCCACCGGTGATGAGGACACCGCCTGCGTCGAGGGTGCGCGTGACCTGGTCGTGCAACTCGTCACGGAGGTTCCCCCGCGCCATCGGCCCGATGTTGGTGTCGCGTTCGAACGGGTCGCCGAGCTTGAGCGCCTCGACGTTCGCCTTGAACTCCGCAACGAACTCGTCCGCAATGGACTCCTCGACGATGAACCGCTTCGCGTTCACGCACGACTGCCCGTTGTTGGTGTAGCGCGCCTTCACCGCCGCCTTCGCAGCTGCGGGGACGTCCGCGTCGGCGAGGACGATGAACGGGTCCGAGCCGCCCAGCTCGAGTACCTGCTTCTTCAGCGCGGTCCCCGCCTGGCTGGCGACGATCGCCCCGACCTCGGTGGAACCGGTGAGCGTGACCGCCGCGATCCGGTCGTCAGCGATGAGTCCTGCGACCTCGGACGAGTTGATCAGCACGCTCTTGAAGAGTCCGGCGGGGGCGCCCGCCTCGCGAATGACCTCCTCGACCGCGAGCGCTGCGGCGGGGACGTTGTTGGCGTGCTTGAGGATCGCGCCGTTACCGGCGGCGAGTGCGGGAGCGATGAAGCGGAAGAACTGCCAGAACGGGTAGTTCCACGGCATGATCGCCAGCACCACTCCGAGCGGCTCGTAGAGCACGCGACTGTCCGCTGCGGACGACGCGACGGGGGTGTCGGCGAGGAACTCCGCCGCGTGGTCGGCGTAGAAGTCGAGAGTGAGCGCGCACTTCTCGATCTCCGCCTCCGCCTCGACGATCGGCTTGCCCATCTCCGCGGTGATGGTGTGGGCGAAGCGCGGCACGCCCGCACGGAGCACTGCCGCCGCGCGACGCAGCAGCGCGGACCGCTCGCCGATGGGGGTTCGTCGCCAAGCGCGCTGCGCGGTGACCGCGTCATCGAGGATGGTGTCGACCTCCGTCGCCGGAGTGTTGTCGTACGTGGCGAGCTGGGCCCCGTTGCGGGGATCCACCGAGGTGATCATGGTTCTCCTTCTAGTTCTCTGCGGACGCAGCCGTCAGAAGAGTGGGTAGGCGAGGGTCAGACCGCCGACGAGGAGCATCACGCCGGCGACGATGGCGCCGCGCCAGATGACCTTCTTGAAGTGGTCGGCGAGGTTGACGTTGGCGAGGCCGATGAGCAGCAGGAACGAGGCGACGAGAGGGCTGGACTGGTGCAGCGCCTGCCCGACCAGCGATGCGCGGGCCATCTCGACGCCGCCGATCCCGAAGTGTTCCGCGGTCTGGGCGAGGATCGGCAGGACGCCGAAGTAGAACGCGTCGTTCGTCATGATGAAGGTCAGCGGGACGGAGAGCGCGCCGGCGATGAGTGCCATGAACGGCCCCATCTGGTCGGGCACGATGCCTACGAGCCACTTCGCCATCGCGTCGACCATGCCGGTACCGTCAAGGACGCCGGTGAGCACGGATGCGGCGAAGACCATGCCGACGACGCTGATGACGCTGTCGGCGTGTGCTTTGAGCTGCTCGGACTGTTGCTTGATGCGCGGGAAGTTGATCACCAGCGCTACCGACGCGGCGATCATGAAGATCACGACCGGCTCGGTGACGTCGACCACGAGGGTAACCATGACGGCGAGCGTCAGGATCAGGTTGAACCAGATCAGCTTCGGCCGAGCGTTCGGGCGGTCGAGGATGCCCTTGACGCCGTCGAGCTCAGCGGCGAAGTTGTTGCTGATGACCACCGAGGAGCCAGTCCGCGGGGTGCCGATAGACCCGGTGGCGGTGCGCTCCGAGTAGACGGCACGGGTGAAACTGCGACCGTTGTCGGCGCCGATGATCTCCGGCTCACCGACGCGCGCCTTCCGGAGGAAGCCGGGAGAGGCCTGCAGTTCCAGCTTGCCGAGACGGTTCCGCTCCTGGATGCCCATGAAGTAGCCGAGCACGAGGACCGTCAGTAGACCAGCCGCGATGGCCGGCACCATCGGCACGAAGATGTCGATCGGCGAGACGTTCAGCGCCGCCGACGCGCGGGCGGTCGATCCGCCCCATGGGACGGTGTTGAGGACACCGTTCGACATCGCCGCGACCACCGTCAGGGTGACCGGGTTCATCCCAAGTCGCATGTAGATCGGCAGCAGCGCGGAGGTGACGATGATGAACGTCGTCGAACCGTCACCGTCCAGCGACACGATCGTGGTCAGCAGCGCCGTCCCGACGACCAGGCGCACCGGGTCGTCCTTGACGAACCGGAGGATGAGACGGATCAGCGGGTCGAACAGCCCAACATCGATCATGGTGCCGAAGAAGATGATGGCGAAGAACAGCAGACCGGCGGTCGGCGCCAGCTTCAGCAGCGACTCGATGACCATGTCACCCATGTCGAGGCCGTGGCCGGCGAAGAGTCCGAAGATGATCGGAACGATGATGAGCGCCGCGATTGGCGTCATCCGTTTGGCCATCACCAGGACCATGAAGACGGCGATCATGCAGAAGCCGAGTATCACGAGCATCGTTGCTCCCTTGCTCAGGACGAACCAGAACGCCGCCATGCGCGACGTGTGAACAGTATGCACACAGGTATACCTGACCGCAAACGTAGACTGTTGGTATGAGCGACATGCAGATGGTTCCGGCATCGCAAGCCGTCGAGTTGAACGGCGTCCGGATGGGCAAGACCGAGCGGGTCTACGAGCAGCTCAAGCACGACATCCAGAACGGCACCTTCCGACCCGGGCAGATCCTGCCCGAGGTGATGCTCGTGGAACACACGGGCATGTCGCGGACGCCGGTACGGGAGGCACTCCGACGCCTCGCCGCGGACGGCCTCGTCGAGATCCAGCCACGTCGCGCCCCGATGGTGACCAGGCTCTCGCTGGCGGGCGCACGGGCGCTGTTCGACTTCCGGCGGATCCTCGAACCGGCGGCGATGCGCGAGGTCGTAGGGCGTGCAACACGCGAGCCCCGCATCGGACATCTCTTCGCCGGCATCGCCGCGGACTTCGAGGACCTCAGCATCCAGGAGTACTCCGAGGCCTTCGCGGACCGGTTCTCGGAACTGACGGCACGGTTCGACGACAACGTGGTGGAGCTGACGCCGAACGAGTACCTCTCGCAGGCGATCCACGAACTTCGCCCGCACACCGCACGCCTGCGGCACATCGCGCATCAGGACATCGGCCGGCTGTCGGAGTCGATCCGGGAACACATCGAGATGTGCAGGGCGATTGAGTCGGGCGACGCCGAACGGGCGGCCGCCGCATGCACCCACCACCTCTTCCACGTCGACCAAGCCATCTTCAACGCGCTCCTGGCATCCTCTCGGATGGACCAAGCGATCGTCGACCTCTGACCTGAGCAACCAGCCGATCGGCCAGTCTTCGGTGGCGCCGGCGTCGGCGCTACCGCTCCGCGACGATCCGTGGGCCACGCGTGACGATCTGCGTGCCGGGGGCGATTGTCTCGTCGACCGCGCGTCGCCACGCGGCGTAGTGCGGCGCCGACCGATGCGCGACCGTGAACGCCTCCTCGTCGTCGTACACCTCGTAAAAGCCGTAGCGACGACCAGGCTCCAGCTCGACGACGTCGAACGACGAGCACCCGGGTTCGTCAGCAACGGTCGCGGCGGCGTTCGCCTTGATCGCCTCCAAGAACGCGTTCTCTCGCCCCGGAACGACCTCGACGGTGACCCAAACGCTGTACATACTTCCTCCTTAGTCCGAACGGGTATACCCTAAGGTGTACAGGACCGAGCGACGTCGCTCGTGATCGAAAGGCTTACACCCATGGTTGGACCAACCATCACCCGGAATCGTGTCAGCGCAGACGTACTCGAGGCGTTCGCGGCTGACGTCCTTCGCCGCTCCGACGTCGCAGCGGCCGACGCGGCGCTCATCGCGAACAGCTTGCTCCAGGCCGACCTGTGGGGGCACCAGTCGCACGGGCTGCTGCGCCTGCCGTGGTACGTGGCGCGGATCCGCTCCGGCGCGATGCGTGCCGACGCCCGACCGGAGACGCTGATCGACACGGGCTCCTTGCTCCTCCTCGACGGGCACGACGGCATCGGCCAGGTGCTCACGGAGCATGCTCGGGTCGAAGCCGTGCAGCGCGCTCGTGAGCACGGGATCGGCGCGGTCGGGGTGCGGAACTCGAACCACTTCGGTACCGCGATGTACTACACCCGCCGCGCCGCAGCGGACGGATGCGTCTCGATCCTCACCACGAATGCTTCCCCGGCGATGGCGCCGTGGGGTGGCCGCGAGAAGGCCGTGGGCACGAACCCGTGGTCGATCGCCGCCCCATGGGAGGACAAGGTCGTCGCGTTGGACATCGCGAACACCGCGGTCGCCCGCGGGAAGATCTACCTCGCCCGGCAGAAGGAGCAGCCGATCCCCGAGAACTGGGCGCTGACCGAGGACGGCCACTCCACGACGGACGCCGCCGAGGCCGTCCACGGTGTGATCCTGCCGATGGCCGGACACAAAGGGTATGCGATCAGCTTCATGATGGACGTCTTGTCCGGGGCGCTCACTGGATCGGCGGTCGGGAAGAGCGTCCACGGGCCGTATGAACCGACCGCTCGCAGTGGTGCCGGCCACCTGTTCCTCGCCATCGACGTGAACGCGCTCGGCGACGCCGATGGCTTCGCGGAGCGCGTTGGGCAGATGATCGACGAGGTCAAATCGACGCCGCTCGCAGTCGGGTACGACGAGATTTTCTATCCCGGCGAGATCGAGGATCGCACTGCGGCCGCGAACATCGCCGCCGGCGGTGTCGAGCTCCCGGAGAACACGTGGGAAGACCTCGAGAAGCTCGCGGCGGAGACCGGCGCCGCGCTGCCCTGACCCGACCTGTCGCGGCAACAGACGTTCAAAGGAGAACACAGTGAGCACCCAGGACCCAGGTCTGCACACCCGCCATTGGCGACGCGCGGAAGCCCTCGCCGAAAGCCTGATCCCGACGATCGGCGCGCTACACCGCGACCAGGGCGTGGTGCTGAACGTTCACGGCCGGTCGCTCGTGCACAAGTCCGCGATCGACATCCTCAAGGCGCACCGCTTCGCCCGTCACACCGACGAGCGTGTGCTGGCGCTGGCGGAGTCGATGCCGATCATCACCGCCGTCGCACAGCTGAAGCCCCGCCAGGTGTCGGTGGACGTCGGCCAGCTTGCTTACGACTACTACCGCCACCGCGCCGGCGGCGGCAAGAAGACCGCCGCCGAGTTCCTCCGCGACGACACCGACCTGCTGGCCGCACACGCCGAGGGGGGCGCCCGCGACATCGTCCTCTACGGCTTCGGTCGCATCGGTCGGCTCGTCGCGAGGCTGCTCATCGAGCACGACTCCGGCGCCCGTGGCTCCCGCTTACGTGCGATCGTGCTGCGCCCCGGCTCGGCCGGTGACCTCCGCAAGCGCGCCAGTCTGCTCCGTCGTGACTCCGTGCACGGCGCCTTCGATGGCACGATCTCGATCGACGAGGACGCGCAGACGATCACCGCCAACGGCACCGTCATCCAGGTGATCTACGCCAGCGACCCGGCGGAGATCGACTACACGGTGTTCGGCATCGACCGTGCGATCGTCATCGACAACACGGGGAAGTGGCGAGACCGGGACGGCCTCGAACAGCACCTCCGCGCGCAGGGCGTCGACCGTGTGATCCTCACCGCGCCCGGCAAGGGAGACCTGCAGAACGTCGTCTTCGGTATCAATCACCACGTCATCACCGACGGCGACCGGATTGTCACGGCTGCCTCGTGCACGACGAACGCCATCACCCCGGTCCTCAAGGTGCTCCACGACGAGTACGGGGTCGTGTCGGGTCACGTCGAGACGGTGCATTCGTTCACCAACGACCAGAACCTCACAGACAACTTCCACAAGGGCGACCGCCGTGGTCGAGCGGCGACGCTGAACATGGTGCTCACCGCGACCGGTGCCGCGAGCGCGGTCGCGAAGGCACTCCCAGAACTCGCCGGCAGACTGACCGGCAATGCCATCCGCGTGCCGACGCCCGATGTCTCCCTCGCGGTGCTGAACCTGCAGTTCGATCGGGACGTCACGCGCACGGCACTCAACCACCACCTTCGCATGGCCTCACTCGCGTCTCCGCTGCGCCGTCAGATCGACTACGTCGAGTCGCCGGAAGCCGTGTCTACCGACATGCTGGGCTCGCGGCACGCTGGCGTCGTCGACGGGCTGGCGACGATAGCCCCCGGCGGCCGCTCCGCCGTCGTGTACGTCTGGTACGACAACGAGTTCGGCTACAGCGCTCAGGTCGTCCGACTGGCCGAGTACATCGCCGGTTCGAACTTGCGCTCGGTCACCGTCAGCGTCGCTGCGGAGCCCGAAGTGGAGCTCACCACCGCGTGAGCGCGCGAGGTCAACACGAAGGCCGCGCGGGAACCGTGCGGCCTTCGCTAGGTCTTGTCAGTTGTGGCGGATCATGCTGTTCCGGACGTGACGTAGCACCCGCTGGGCCTTGACGATGTCTGACGCCGCCAACAGGCGTGCCGGGCGACCGACGGACGGGAGGCGCTGGTCGGGCCGGACCTTTTCCTCCCGTCCGCTGCATCTCTGGTATCCGCCGTCCTCGGACCGCGCCAGCAGGCGCTGACAGAGCGCGTCAGATGAAGCTGCCGGCAACTCGGATGGGTGTGGTGTTCACCGTATCGCTGTGCGACTCGGTGAAGTAGAGCGTTCCGGGGTCCGGCCGGTAGGCGACGCGTGTGGTGTGGTGATTTTGAGGACGAGATCGCCGAGCTTGTCGAAGATCCAGACGCAGACGCAGACGCAGACGCAGACGCAGACGTCGTGCGCTGGACGAGGCTGCCTCTGAGTTGAGGGTGATGCCGTCCGGGCCGCTCCCGCTCGTCATCTGCACGAACAGTCCCACCTTCGGCGCCCTGCGGTCCCGGTTGAACGGCGTTCGCCAGATCGCGTTCGCGCGGGTCGCCGATTTTCTCCGAGCTGTCTGTCAAGCCCTTTGAACCGAGTTCACTCGTTGCTTGCAGCGTGCCCGGTGCGAGCTCGGAATGCTGCGACCTTGGTTCGGTTCTGGCAGCTGACGGAGCAATAGCGTTGAGTGTGGTTGCGTGTTTCGTCCACCAGGACGCGATCGCACTGGTGTGCCGCGCAGCTCCGAAGCCGGTCGGTCATCCTTGTTCCGAACAGGCTTGCCACCGCGACGACGAGTTCAGCCGACCATTCCCGCCCTGGACCGCTCCCTGGAGGGGCGAAGTGGAGATGCCAGGGCTGCGTTCCATGCTGGGTCAAGTGAGGCTGGGTCGAGACTCTCGAGAGCATCTCGTTGACAAGTCCAGCCGCCGCGGGAAGGTCGCCTGCGGCCGCGATGAACATGGCACGCCAGAGGTGCTGGCCCGTACTGAGCAGTTGCTCGACGTCGGCGGGCGCCAGAGCGTGCTGGCTGGCGGGGATAAGGGCCAAGGCGTTCCCGACTGCTTTCTGCGCTGGCTTGCCCGTCGGCGCGCGGTGGGGGCGGCCCCAAGCCGATTCGGGACCAGCGGCGTTGGCGAGGTCGATGGCCGCGGCGACCAAACCGCCGAAGTGACCAGGTTCATCCACATCGATAGTGTCCCATAGCTTCGTAACTGTCTATCGGTATAACTTCAGTTACATGACTCCCTTCCGAGACCCTGTCTTCGTGCGGTTGTGGCTGGGCAACACGGCGGCCAGTACCGCGACGGCTGCGCTCCCGGTGCTTCTTGCGCTTGCTGTACTTGGTCGCGGTGGATCTGTGACGTTGCTCGGCTTGGCCATCGCGGCGCGCACCGTGGGATACGTCGCCCTGACGCCAGTCGCGGGCGTACTCGCCGACCGCCTACCACGACGACGAATGATCCAGGCGGCTTCGATGGCCGCGGCGACGGGCACGTTCGTTCTTGCTGTGACCGTCGACGGCGCCAGCTCGCTCGTGCTTGCTGCTGCACTCTTAGCTGGCGCCGGGCAGGGCTCATACCGGCCGACGTACCAAGCTGCACTCGCCGACGTCGTCGCGGAGGGTCAGCACCAGGCAGCAAATGCGCTCTCGACGCTCGGCGCACGCGGAAGCGCCGTTCTGGCACCCGCTATCGCCGCAGGCTTGACGGCTTGGATCGGTGCTCGACCAGTACTCGCCGCGAGCTCTGCCCTCTGGCTCATTGCTCTCGCTGCCCCCGCCATGACGCCCCCTGCCCTGACCGACCGACCGGAGGCCACCGTGCGACGGACCCGAATGTTCTCGGACTTCATCCTCGGAGTGCGAGAGGCACGGCGGCACCGCTGGTTCTTCCCGGTCCTTGCGGTGCTGGCCACGCAGCTCGCCACCGGCTATGCCGCAACGTCCGTACTGCTGCCGCTGATCAGCCGAGACCGATTCGGCGGTACCGGAATGCTTGCGACTGCGCTCACATCGTTCACTGTCGGTGCCCTCCTTGGAGCACTGCTCCTGGCCAAGTGGCGCCCTCGCCATCCCGGCTTGATCGCCATGCTCGGTCTGGCGCTATACGCCGGTGTGCCGCTGGCACTTGCGGTGTCGACTGAGCGTTTCCCAGTACTCGCCGCCTACGTGCTGGCCGGCATCGGCGTCGAACTGTTCAACGTCCCCTGGTACACGGCGATCCAACGAGAGGTCCCGCCACCACTTCGAGCACGTGTGTCCTCCCTCGACTTCTTGGTCTCGTACGGTCTGGCCCCGGTCGGGATCGCGCTGATCGGTCCAGCTGCCGAAGCAGTGGGACGAACACCGGTGCTCATCAGCTGCGCGGTTGTCTGCCTCGTCGGCCCGCTGGTCGCCGTCACCGACCGGAGGATCCGAAACTTTCGACGCAGCCCTCCCTCCAGACCCACGAGTCCGGATGGTGACAGGTTCTGAACTGCAGCCGCCCGCCTGCTGATCAGGGGCCAACGGCGAGGGGCGACGTCAAAGTCCCCCACAGGCATCGAGCCCACTTATCTGTCAGGGAATGTAAGTCAGCGACGAGAGGTCGATTTTGAGCAGTGCCGCTTCCCGGGCTGGCCGTGGTCACCGCCGGCCTTCATGCGGACAAGAGTCCGATGGGGCCCATTGCGGTCTCCAGCCAGCTCCTCTGCCTTCTCGAGGAGAGCGTCGATGGGCCCCTGCGGGCACGGCCACCTGCCAGACGTATCAAAGTCCACGCCGTGGTCGACGAGCTCGCGAAGGGGCACCGAAGAGCGGCGGCATCATCGCGGCTTCCTTCGCCTCAGCGGGTGCTTCCTGGTTTGTCGGCACACCCACCAGCTCCTAATGCCCTCCGTAGGAGCGGAGTCGGAGACTGTTCGAGACGACCAGCGTTGAGGACAGCGCCATCGCGGCGGCGGCGATGAGGGGGTTGAGAAGGCCAGCCGCGGCGAGTGGGATGGCGGCGATGTTGTAGCCGAACGCCCACACGAGGTTCATCCGGATAGTACGCAGGGTCGCACGGGAGAGCTGGACTGCGTCGACGACGGCGCGAAGGTCCTCGCGGACGATGATGACGTCGGCGGCTTTCATGGCGATGTCGGTGCCCTGCACGACGGCGACGCCGAGGGTGGCGGTCGCCAGCGCGGCGGAGTCGTTGACACCGTCGCCGACCATCGCGACGTGGTGTCCGGCTGCTTGGAGCTGGGCGATCCTTTCGGCCTTCTCGTCGGGCAGGACGCGGGCGATGACCTCGTCGACGCCGACTTCCGTACCGATTGCAGTGGCCGCGGACTCTGAGTCCCCGGAGAGCAGGACGGTGCGGAGACCGAGGGCGCGCAGCTGCGCGACTGCTTCGATCGCGCCGGGACGCAGCGTGTCCTGGACGGTGAGCACTGCGCCGACTTCCCCGTCAATGGCGAGCAGCACCACGGTCGCACCGAACGCTTCGCGCTGCTCGATGACCGCGGCCACACGCTCGTCAACGGCAACGCCTGATTGCTTGAGGAGCTCGCGGCGGCCGATCACACAGCGGCGGCGGCCGATCATGCCGGCGGCGCCGAGACCGGTGTGTGCGGTGAAGTCCGACACCCGTTCCAGCGAGCCGAACCGGGTGTGGGCTGCGGTGGTGATCGCCGTGCCGATTGGATGCTCAGACGCTGCTTCGAGGGCGCCAGCGAGTGTCAGGGCGGTGTCGGCGTCGGTGGTGAAGGTGTCGATGGCGGTGAGGGTCATCCGCCCAGTGGTGAGGGTGCCGGTCTTGTCGAGGACGACGGTGTCGATGCGGCCGCTTGCTTCGAGTGCGTCGGGTCCCTTGATGAGGACACCGAGCTGACCGCCGCGACCGACGCCGACCACGAGCGCTGTCGGAGTCGCCAAGCCGAGGGCGCAGGGACAGGCGATGATGAGCACGGCGACACCGTTCGCGATCGCGGTGCCTGCGGCGGCGCCGCTGATGAGCCAGACCGCGGCGACGAGGATCGCGACGCCGATCACGACAGGCACGAAGACGCTGGTAACGCGGTCGACGGTTCGCTGCACCGCGGCCTTGCGGCGTTGGGCGTCGTCGGCGACCGCGGCCATCTGCGCCAAGCGCGTGCGGGTGCCCACGGCGTCAGCGCGGATGATGAGCCGACCGCCCTGGACGAGGGTGCCGCCGATGACGGCGGCTCCAGCGGTGGCCTCGACGGGGACGGACTCTCCGGTCATCGCGGACATGTCGAGCGTGGCGGCGCCGTCGGTGACGGTGCCGTCGACGGGGATTCGGCCGCCGGGGCGGACGACGACAACGTTTCCGACGCGGACGGAACTGAGCGGAACAGTGCGCTCGGTACCGTCGGTGACGATCTGCGCTTCGGTGACGCCGAGGTCGCCGATGGCCTCGAGGACGTCGGCGGCGCGGCGCCGGCTGCGGCTTTCGAAGTAGCGTCCGGCGAGCTGGAAGGTGACCATGCCAGCGGCGACGTCGAGGTAGATCGAGTCCGCCCCGGCGGGGGTCTTTCCGAAGCCGAGCCAGTACCCGGGGGCGGTGGCGGGATCGACGAGAAGTGTCCAGAGCGCCCATCCGAAGGACACGACGACGCCGAGGGAGACGAGGGTGTCCATGCTGGTGCTGCGGTGTCGCAGCCCGCGGAGCGTGGCCTTGTGGAACGGCCACGCTGCCCAGGTGACGATGGGGAAGGCGAGGAGGACGCAGAGCGCCTGCCAGCCGGGGAACCGCCAGGCAGGAACAAGCGCCAGGATGATGGTGATGTCGCACAGCGGGATCGTGAGCAGTGCCGCGACGGCGAGGCGGCGGCGGAGGGTCGTGGTGCGGGTCTCGGCGGCGCGGGCACTCCAAGCATCATCGCCTGGAGTGTGGACGGCGGCAGTGTAGCCGGCTCGTTCGACCTGAGCGATGGCGGTCTCGGCGTCATCGGGTCCGAGACCTGCGACGGTGGCGCGTTCCGTGGCGAAGTTCACCGACGCGGTGACGCCGTCGAGCTTGCCGAGCTTGCGCTCGATGGCGTTCGCGCAGGCGGAACACGTCATCCCGCCGATGTCGAGCTCAAGCCGCTGCTCGAGCTGCGGCGTCGTGCGAGACGGTGTGGTGGTGGTCACAGTTGCTTCCGATGATCGGTGACGGTCAGGGTCGGCCGGTCGCCCACGCCTGCCCGATCGGTGGTCTGGTGCTCGCCCGGCGCGGATACTTCGCGCGGCTGCGCGATGGCCGTACCGGTGTCGCGGGTGGTGAGTTTGCCGAGCATGGCGTTGTACTGCTCGTAGTCGTCGTCGAGGCCCCGGTCTGCGTGCCGGTCGATGCGCTTCGCCTGACGGGAGTCCTGCTTCGCCCACTGGGTGACGAGGGCGATGACGACGACGATCAACGGCAGCTCTCCGGCGGCCCACGCGACGCCGCCGGCAACGTACTGGTCGTGTGCGAGGCTGCCGATCCACGGGATGTCGAGGTACTGGAAGTAGGTGCCCGCAAGCAGGTCGGTACTGGTCATGACGACGACGCCGAAGAACGCGTGGAAGGGCATCGCTGCGAGCACCAGCCCGAGCTTGCCGATGTGCGGCAACGGACGCGGCGGCGCATCGACGCCGATGATGAGGGCGTAGAAGACGTATCCGATGGCGAGGTAGTGCAGCGTCATCGCCTGGTGCGCCCAGTGGTACCGCATCGCCCAGTCGAAGAACGGAGTGAGGTAGATCGCGTAGTACGAACCCACGAACACGGCGAGGACGTACATCGGGTTATAGGTGACGCGCAACAGCTTCGAGTGGGTCAGCGCGGCAAGCCACTCATGGGGGCCAGCGAACCCGTCGCGGCGGTGCGCGGTGGTGGCGCGGAGGAACAGGGTGAGGGGACCACCGAGCACGAGCAGCAGCGGGCACAGCATGTTCAGGCTCATGTGCAGGCCCATGTGGACAGCGAACGACGCCGACGAGTACGGGCCGACCCCGGATGAGGTGGTGATGATCACGGAAGCCCAGCCGAGCATCCACGCGCTGGTGCGGCCGTTCGACCAGTGGTCTCCGCGTATCCGGAGCCGGACGACGGCAGCCGCGTACGAGGCGATCCCGGCGATCGCGATGACGAGGAACAGGATGTTCACCCGGCCCGCGGTCCAGAGGGTGATCGGGGTGAGTGGGGTGTTGACCTGGTAGCCGAGGAAGAGCTGCTGCCCGTCGGTGGGGACGAAGTACACCGGCGGCGGGATTCGGGCCATCACAACACCGATCCCTGCCGCGATCAGGAGCACTGACAGGAGCACAGACGGTGCAGTGCGGGTGGCGAACCAAGGCCGGCGGAGCAGGATCGGTCCAGCGACTGCGGCGACGAGGAGGATCTGAACGGCGAACAGGATCCCCGTCGGCGCTGCCCACAGCGTCGTGCCGGCGAGTTCAACGGCGGCGATGATGACCGACCCAAGGGTCCATGTGATCCAGGCAGCGAGCGCGAGAACGCGGTGCCGGCGGATGGTGGTGATGCCGGGCCGGCTTGCCCGCCACCGTCGGGCGAGGGCTGCGGTGGCGCCGATCCAGATGCCGAGGGCGGGGGTGGCGAATATGGCGGCGTCGCCGCCGAAGTCGTGGTTCGGGCCGACGAGGACCTGCGTCACCAGAACCGGTGCGAGTAGCCCGATGACGCCGATGCCAGCGAGGAGCAGCGTGCTGACCCAGCTGCGCACGAGGTAGGCGGCGACGAGGATCGTCACCGCGACACAGGAGACGACGATCCACGCACCGGGAAGGTAGCTGGCCTGCACCAGGTAGCCGATCGCGCCCGGGGTGAGGAGCTTCGTCAACGGCTGTCCATTGGCGTCGGCAGCGTCAACCGGGATGAGCAGCACCGCGGCGATCAGCCAAGCGGTGGCGGCGGGGCGGACGATGCTGAGGTCGCGGCGGTTGTCGATGAGTGTGCGGGAGCGGCGCGGCGTCAGGAATGCGGCGGCGGCAAGGCCACCGACGGTGAGGCCGCCGGTGATGTCGGCGGTGAGTCGGAGCAGGGCGCTCAGCATCGAGGTGAGCATGCCCGGGTAGCCGCGGCTCAGCCGGTCGTACGAGGAAGCGCCTAGCATCTCGACCGCGACCACGACGATGACGACTGCGACGACAGCGCCCGCCCACGGAAGCGCGCGCACCACTGCGCCCGAACGTTCCGCAGCGACAACTACTGCCGGCCGGTCGAGGGTGGCCCGGGTGGTGTCAGGCACTGGCGAGCTCGTAGCCTGCCTCGTCGACGGCTTCGGGGACCGCGGCCGCATCCGGCTGGGTCGGTGAGGTGATGATGACGAGGCCGGTTGCGGCGTCCGCGGTGACGGATTCGACGCCCGCGATCGCTTCGAGTTCACCCGTGACGCGGCGTTCGCAGTGCTCGCAGGTCATCCCGACGACGTGGTACTCGAATCGCTCCATACCCGCATTCTACAAAACGTAGAAGGAGATGCGAGCCATGCCGGAGAGGCTTGGTCAGCGGGACCGCAGGATCGGGGCCAGGTGGCGTCGGTGCGGCCAGCTCTTCACGGGAGAGGACGCCAGTCGCGCGGCTCGGAGCTCGAGGGCAGGGTTCGGGTCAACGTGGTCCATCAGGGTCAATGCATTGCAGACGGTTGCGGGCCCGCAAACGCGGGCGGCTGCGTCGTCTGCGACGAGCTCGATCAGCAGTGCGACCGTTCGGCGGAACTCCCGGGCGGTCCGAAGCCGCGGGAATGCAGCAGCGTTCAGTGCCGCGACGCGGCCGATGAAATCGTGCCGTCCGAGCACGTGCGCTCGTTCGTGCTCGATCACCGCCCGGACGCAGGCTGGCGGCATCGCGTCTTCGACGCCGGTCGAGATCAGCACACGACCGTCGGCGGTAGAGCAGGCAATGGGGTCCGCTGTCTGCAGATAGGCGACCTCTTGGCCGCCGATGTGTTCTGTCCGGGCGGTGGAGCGGGCGACAAGCAGTGTCACCGCGACGTCGGTGCGTCGCTTCGCGGCCGAGATCGGTTCCGCGTTTGCGGCGAGGAGCGCGGCGACACCGCCTGCGATGCCGAGCCCGCACCAGGCGAAGAGGCCGGCAGCGGGAGATCCGATCCCGTGCGCGTGCGTGTTCGTTGCGACGATGACTGCAGCGATGCCGACGCTCAGCAGCAGTGAGATCGCAGCGATCGTCAGCGCGCTGAGCCACAAGCGGAGGGCGAGCTGTGGGCGGTGCAGCCACCAGGTGCCGCGGGTGAGGATGACTGGCGCGAGCAGCGTGACGACGACCGCGAGCGCCACGAGGGCGAGAACGGTGATCACGCCACCGATTCTCCCGTCGTGCGGTCGATCCCGGACTCGTTGTTCCCGGAGCCGTCGAGGGCGGCGCGCAGCACGTGCAGGTCCTCCGCGCGGAGCGCGCCGGTGAAACGCTGCAGTACCGCCCTGCGATCGCTGGATCTACCGAGGACCTCCGCCATCGAATCGGCTGTCTCGGCAGGGTCGGCTTTCGTGGCGCAGTACGCCCTAGATACCGGGTCCCGCTCGACGAGGCCCTTTTTCTCGAGCCGGGCGAGGACGGTCAGCACTGTCGTGGAGGCCAGCGGGTCGCCGTTGTCGGCGAGGGCGTCGCGGATCTGTCGCCCGTTTTGCGCAGCGTCGCGCGCCCAGAGGAGTTGCAGCACGTTCGCCTCGAGGGACCCGTGCGCACGGCGCGGACTCATCGGCGTCCTCCGACTGTGTCGACCATGCGCTGACTCTACATCAAGTAGAAACCTGCTTCTACAACTTGTAGAGTGGCGCCGCCCGACCCGTTCTCGACGAGAGGTTCCCTTCGTGTCACACAGCCTGACGCTGTCCGTTCTCCTCACAGTGCTGTTCACCGTGACGGCCGCGGGGTACCTCGGCTTCGCGTTTCGACCCGGCAGCGACGGAGTGTCTCGGGTGAGTGATGTCTTTCATGTGCTGATGAGCGTCGCAATGCTGGCGATGCCGTGGGCCTGGGGGATGACCCTCGCGCCGCCGACGCTGCAGATCATCGTGTTCGCCGTCGCGACGCTGTTCTACCTCGTCCTCACGCTCGGTAGCGGTCGGTACGGCGGCCACGCGCACCACGGACCTGGCGGCTCCGGCCGGCTGGTGCTGGGCTACCACGTGGTGATGATGGCGGCGATGGTCGTCATGGGCGTGATGATGCTGCCGATGGCTGGTGGGGCTTCGATGTCGATGCCGGGGATGAACATGACCGGCAGCGGACACAGCATGCACGCCTCCTGGTCCGGGTGGACGTCAATCTCCTGGATCCTCGTCGTCGTGTTCGCGGCCGCGACCGTCTGGATGCTGGGGCGGCTGATCGCCTCCGCTCACGTCCGGCAACACCCCGTGGCGCGCCTGGATGGCGTGCTCCTGCTGCTGATGAGTGCCGGCATGGCGCTCGCATTCATTCCCACGAGCTGAGGGCCACCGTCATGACCGCAACCGACAACCGCCCCACCACTGCGCCCGCGGCCCAGCCGGCGACGGCACGGCCGCCGCGGAACACACAGCGTGGCTGGTTCGGACAGTTCCTGCTGCGACTGCACTTCTACGCCGGGCTCTTCATCGGACCGTTCATCCTCATCGCCGCGCTCTCCGGCGCCGTGTACGCGCTTGGTCCAACGATCGAGCAGGGCATGTACCGGCACGAACTCACCGCACCGTCCACCGCGGCCGCGAAGCCGTTGGCCGAGCAGATCGACGCCGCCCAGGCCTACGTGGACCAGCACCACCCCGAAGACACCCTCGCCGCCGTCCGCCCCGCACCCGAGCAGGGCTCCACGACACGGGTGATGTACTCCGAGGCTGGGCGGATGGAGTCGCAGAACCGTGCGGTGTTCATCGATCCTGGCACCGCCCAGGTCCGCGGCGACCTGCTCGTCTACGGCACGTCCGGGGCGCTGCCGTTCCGCACCTGGGTGGACACGTTCCACCGGTCCCTGTTCCTCGGCGACATCGGCCGGCTCTACAGTGAAACCGCTGCGTCCTGGCTCGGCGTCGTCGCACTCGCCGGTCTTGGCCTGTGGGTGATCCGGATCAGGAAGGCCCGTGCGAAGCGCGACATGGTCCGCCCCGCACGTGGCGTTCGCGGCTACCGGCGGATCTTCTCCTGGCACGCCTCCACCGGGGTGTGGCTGCTCCTCGGCGCGTTGTTCCTTTCCGCGACCGGAATCACCTGGTCCCATTACGGCGGCGGCAACGTCGACCAGCTGCGCTCCGCCCTCAGCTGGGGCACCCCCGCACTCGCCACCACCCTCACCGGCCCCGATGCCGCTCCTGACGGCGGCGAGCATGCTCTCCACCACGGGAGCCCCGCACCAGGGACCGATGCGGAACCAGCGACCATCACGCCTGCGCTGTTTGACGAAGTTCTCGGCGCGGCAAAGGCTGCGAACATCCACTCGTCGGAGCTGCAGATCAGCCCACCGGCGGCCGCGGATCAGGCCTGGACGGTCGCGGAGATCAAGCGGTCCTACCCGACGGCAGTGAACTCCGTCGCGATCGACCCACGTGACATGAGCGTGCTGTCCGAGACGAACTTCGACACCTTCTCGATCCCCGCCAAGCTCGCCCAATGGGGCATTGACACCCACATGGGCACGATGTGGGGGCTACCGAACCAGATCCTGCTCTTCATCACCGCGCTCGGGATCGCCGCAATGGTCGTCTTCGGCTATGCCATGTGGTGGAAGCGCCGCCCGACCGGCAAGCGCTTCGGGAAGTCACCGGCCGCAGGCGCGCTGACGCGCGCGCCGTGGTGGGGGTCCGGGCTCGTCGCGGTCGGCGCGATCGTCATTGGCGCGTTCCTGCCCGCGCTCGGCGTTTCCCTCCTCGCGTTCGTCGTCATCGACGTCCTCATCACCAATCGCACGGCCACACCGCACCCCCCGGCTCCACGCAGCAAGTAGGCCCCGCTCACGTCGTCGGCGTCTTGTCGGCGGCAGCATCACCACCTGTGAAGGACCGCCGCATACGGCAGATCGCCGGACGTCTCCTCTCCGGTACCGGAGCACAGGCTCGACCGTTTCAATGTCCGGCGCGCTTTGTTTCATCGACGCCGACTGCCCTGTCCTCGGCGACTCGTTCCGCACTCGTGGCATCGAGGCGCAGTGGCCGAAGACTCTCGTGAAGCTGCTCGCCGGGGCGGACCGGCGGTCAATGTCACAGCAACCGCTGCTTCGAACGCTGGCCACTTCCCGCCCGTCGGACACTCGGCTCAGCGGCACCCGAACAACCTGCTGAGGAACGAGCGTGGCTGATCGTTCGCTTCAGCCGCCGCTACCAGCGGCGCCGGTTGCACCGAGATCTCGACGTGGAGAGCTCGTTCCCTCAGATCAGGCATCGTTGTCGTCGGCCAGTGGACAGGGCTGAGGTACTCGGGGATGACCTAGGCCACCTGCGACGACGACCGTCCCTGCATGATCAATGGTCACTGTCTACACGAGCAGGGCAGGGTGACGTCGCTACCACGGGTGCGCGCGGACCATCACTTGAACGTGTCCAATGCGCCTGGTCCGCATGAAACCAAGTTCGTATTCAAGCCGGAGCTTCGGTCACCGTTCAGGCGACGAGAGCGGCGTAACGTCAATGCCGTGACTGATCTGCAACTAGCGGCCAATGGCGATGTCGAGCATCCTGCGATGCCGAAGACCGCCGAGGAGATCGCAGCAGACGCGGCGGCCTGTGTCGAGGCCGGGGCGACTCTGCTGCACCTGCATGCGTTCGACGAGCATGGTGAGGAGACTCTCGAAGCTGGGCCGGTGGGCCGTATGCTCACGGCGGTCCGCGCGGCGTGTCCGGGCGTCCCGATCAACGTGACGACCTTCGCTTCCATCATTTCCGACCCCGTTCATCGTCTTCGCCTCGTCGACGGATGGACGGTGCTGCCGGATCTCATCGCTGCGAATCAGGGGGAGGAGGGCATCGACGATGTGAGCGCGTTGCTCTCGGGGCGAGGCGTCGGGATCGAGGCGTGTGTCCTGAGCGTCGACGATGTCCGCACGTTTCTGCGCCGCGGGTCCTGGTCGCGCTTCGCTCGGCTGGTGGTCGAACCGCTGGAACCCGTCGCGGAAGACGCGGTGGCCCTCGCGGAACAGATGGAATCCGAACTCCGAGCGGCGGAAGTGCGCCTGCCCGAGCTGCATCACGGTGTCGGACTCGCGTCGTGGACGATCATGCGACGTGCGGTGAGCAATGGGCACAGCATCAGGACTGGACTTGAGGACACCCTCGTGCTCGAGGATGGTTCACCGGCGGCGTCCAATGCGCAGCTCGTCGCCGCCGCGTCCGCGATCGTCCACCCTTCGGACCGGTAGGGGAGCGATTGAGGAGGCGACGGGCCGGGAAGTGATGATGCGTTCGGATCACCAAGGAACGGACGGGAGAGAACTGAGCCCCGCTGTTGTCTGTGACGCTGAAAGTGGGTACGGCTGTCGATGAAGATGAGCGCGTCGCCCATGACGGGGTTCATGAACTCGTCGGAGACCCTCATCCGAGTGTCGGCCGGCAGCGCCACCAGCTTTCCCACTGAGCGATCGCTCGTCGCATTTTCAGACCTCAGGGCATCGGTGGTTCTCGCCATCGCCTGATAAGTGTTGCGGTCTACAGGCATCGGGGTTTCCGCTGGCTGCGCGACGCGACTCAGTGACCTGATCTGGAACCGCTCGTACTGGCAAGGCATCCGACAGGAGGATCTCGCTTGGGGGAGCGGCGGCGGTAGGGCGTCCTGGGGCGTGGCGAGAGGGTCAGGCAACGGCTCCTGGCATCTCGAGCGTGATGGGGTTTGCCGACTGAGCTCGATCTGAGGATGGAATTTCTCACCGGCCTGGGTTTGGCGTGGTAGACGCGCATCGATCGCGCACTACCACGAGGTCTTCTGTCGGTGGCGGAAGGACGTGACGTCTTTGGGTTCGATACCGGATTGAAGCCTCGGTCAGAGCTGCGTCGGAGCTCGTCGGGAAGAGATGACGAGGCAGGCAGCGATGATCACCGCGATGACGATCAGGATTGCGGACGTCGGCGCGATGACCGACGTCGAGGCGATGACGGTGGGGAGCACAAAGCCGCTGTACGCCAAGGAGTAGTAGACGCCGGTCAGCCCACCGAGGTCGTCCCCGTTCGCGAGCGACTGTATCCGGCTGAGGCCCGAGACCATCAAGATGCCGTAACCGATGCCGAGCACGGTCGCGGCGAAGGCGCCGAGCGCCACCGACGGCCGGGCGGCGACGAGTGCCGCGAGGAGCGTGCCGATGATGGTCACGGAGAGTCCCACGGTGGACTGATGACCGTGAGTCCACACGGCGAGACGGGGAACGACGGTTTGCGCGATCGCTCCGGAACCGAGCGTGATCACGGTCAGCGCTCCGGCGTACAAGATCGCGTCGGAGCCGACCTCGGCTTCAACGGTCGACGGGATCACCGCGTACGCGATTGCGGCTGCTCCGAAGACCCACGGAGCGACTGGCACGATCGAGCGCCAGAAGACGCGACGGCTCACGGCTGGGATGCGAAGGTCGGCGATCAGAGAACGGACCCCTGCGTCGTATGGCCGTGAGCGTGGCGCTCGGAGCAGCACTACGCTGGCGACGAGTGTGACCGCCAGGTGGGCGACGTACGGAAGAACCGAGGGGAGCGGCGCCCACTGCGCAAGCGCTGCCGACACCCCCGCTCCGACTCCAAGGCCGACGGTCAGCGTGAGTGTGGCTCGGCGGGCTGCGAGCCCGGGGGTGCCGGTCTCAGGTGACAGCTCCTTGATCCAGCTCGTCCCGACCACCATCGCGATCGCGACGCTGACACCGGCGAGGAAACGTCCGACAGCCATCAGAGCGAGGCTGCTCGGGAACGTCATCAGCACCAAGCTCGCCGCTGCACCGCACCCAAGGCCGAACGCGATGAGTCGCTTCCGGCCGTATCGGTCGGACACCGGGCCGGCGACGAGGAACCCCGGTATGAGCCCGAGCACGTACACGGCGAGCATCTCGTCCACAGCCTCAGCCGAATAGCCGAACTGGCGTTCGTACATCGGGAGCAACGGCGTGAAGTGGTTGCCTCCCCACGCCATCACCGCGATTGCGGGAACGCCAGAGCGCCATGTTCGAAGCGGTCGCGCGAGCGAATGCCGGCGCGCACCGTGGACTGTGATCGTGCGGCTCACCGGTGCGAGGCGGTGTCGCCCGCCATCAGCAGCCTCGGCGCGCGGTGCTCGTACACGGCGGAGATACCGGAGTCGTCGAGGAGCGTCCACCCCACAGCGCCGTCAGGCTGGTCGCCGATCAGGATGTGGGAGGGGCGTCGGCCGTCGATGGTCGGGATCCGCAGGACCCGGTCGTTCCCGAGGCTGCCGTTCCGCAGGATGGCGACGCAGTCTGCTTCGGAGCGGGCCGCAGTCCGGTCGTCGGACTGTGCAACCGCCTCGGCAGTACTCAGCATCAACTCGTCGTAGGAGAGCTTGGTGGTCGTCATGATGGTTCCTTCCGAGATGAGATTGTAGGATACAACTTGTATCCGAGTTGTTCAAGAGGTTCTGGGAAGATGGCCACGGAGGTGCTGCGGATGGACGAGTTCGCCGGGAAGGCCGAGAGTGCGGCTGATCGCGCTCATCGGGGAATCAGAGCTGCCATCGCGGGTGGCGAGTTCGAAGCAGGTGCGATGCTGAGTGAGTCAGACCTCGCGACGCGCCTGGCGATGAGTCGCACGCCTATTCGCACTGCACTTTCGCGCTTGCAGGACGAAGGCTGGATCACGGTGTACCCGAAGCGGGGAGCCCTGGTTCGAGAGATCGGAGCAAGAGAGGCGGAAGACTTGGCTGACGCTCGGCACGCGTTGGAAGCACTCGGAGCCCGACGGGCGGTCGATCTCCGCAGGCTGGCGGACAGCCTTGAGCCGGTGCTAGCTAATCAACGTGAAGCAGCTCTGACCGGTGACGTGGCGGCCTTCGTCGAATCGGACATCGCGTTTCACCGTGGCTTCGTCGATGCGGCCGGCAACCCCTTGCTGACAGGGTTCTACGACCGTCTTCGCGACCGGCAAGCGTTGCTCATCACTCGTGGTGTCGTTGCGGTCGCTGAACGCCTCGACGAGATCCTGAAGGAGCACGATGGACTCCTCGTCCTCCTGCGCAATGAGGACGCCGACAGCTTTGACACCGCCCTTCAGGCGCATCTGCAACGCTCTACTGAAGCCATGAGGAGCTGAGGTGCAGGGTCAGAGCGACAGTGCCGCCGCGGACGAGGAACGTCTTCAGACCGCTGCAGTCAGGTTGGTCGCCGAGCGTTGATGGCGGCGAGGCGCGATTCAGGGCGCAACAGGCGTGCGGTGAGCAATCGGCTACCGGCACGCACCGATGAAGGCCGTGCCGGTCGGCCGCTGACTGCGGGTAGTCAGTAAAGTCGTTCCGCTGCCCCGCCAGTGCGGCCTGTCAGATGCTCGACGTGTTCGGCCGACCTTCGGAAGCGCTTCGTGCCTGTTTTCTGAACTACCGGCACTGCTCTCGCTGTTCACTCTCGTTGCCCTCCGTCGCATGGGGAAGGGCATGGAGGTGACCGCATGAAGCGCAGCGAGCGTCGAACCCTGGTCCTCAATGCAAGCTACGAACCAATGGCGGTCGTCTCGTCTCGGCGAGCTCTTCTCCTGGTCCTCAACGAGAAGGCGTCTGTCCTCGTCGAGAGCGATCGGATCGTGCACAGCGTGGTGGGCAAGTACGCAGAGCCCGAGTTTGTGCTTCTGCGGCAGTTCATCCGGGTGCCTCGTCGATCCGTGCCGATGACCCGGCGCGCTGTGCTCGAGATGTACGACTACACGTGTGCCTACTGCTTCAAGCACGGCAACACCATCGACCACGTCATCCCTCGTGCTCGAGGAGGTACGAACACCTGGCCAGCTCGCTCTTCACGCTCGACGGGCGGCGAGGAGAAATGGGGTCTTGGCTCAGCTGATCTCCGCGATGTCCGCCACGAGGCCGACCAAGCCGTAAGCGGCGGGCAAGGCGATGTCGGGATAGCCGAAAGTCCGAGCGCCGCGACGTTCCGATCCTGGGATCAATAGAATTCGTTCCATCATTTCCGCCATGCGCAAATCTACTTCGAGGTCTATCGAAGCAGGAAAGGCAAGCTGGCTGGTCAGGTCGACGGATGCCAGAGCTTTCGGTACCGCGTCTTCGATGAGCGAACACGCCACTTCCGGATGGACGCTGTCCGCTGCCCTGACCCCGAGTGCTCGCTTCACCGTCACCGTTACCACACCAGGCAGAACGTCCGCGGCCTCCCTTGCTGCTCCGTCGTCGCCGGTCACGAGCGCCGTCGGCGCACCATACGATCTCGCCACTGCCGCGCTCAGCCCGATCTCACCCAGGACCATTCCGTTAATCCGAACAGAATCGATGGTGCGGCCGCTGAGGGTGTGCGGAAGTACGGCGTCCGTCAGGCCTGCTCGGCCGTGATATCCCAGCAGGAGCAGTGCGTCGAAACCACGATCCACGCCTGCGACCATGTCTAAGGGGCGAGGGGTGCCGCGAATCAGACGCGCACGCGGGTCCAGCCTTCCCGGAAGGATGTTCAATCCTTTTGCGTGAGAATCACACACCGTGACCTCGGCCCCACCGCCTTCAGCGAACACTCCACGCACTGCGGCAGATGCTTCGTCTGTCATGAATTCGCGTGCGCGTTCCCACCCGGGAGTGCCCGGGGTGATATCCGACCGGTCGACAACCCCGGCGGTACCTTCCATGTCGACTGATACCAATACCCGCATCCCTTCACCCTACCGGTCCGCGGAGGCGGCCCGGCGGTCGTTCTCACCGTCCGTCAAGTGGCTTCTGCGCGACTCGTCGACGCTGAGCTTCTCCACCGGCGATTTCGACGTGCGCCAGCCCGCCATCCCGGCCACGTTCGCGACTGCCGCGTTCCCTGGCACGACAGGAACCGAGGCGACGCTCTCGGTGAACAGGGGATCGGCTCATGAGACAGAGCCCGGTGGAGCGCCCCCAACGGCCCTAGCTGGACCCTGCCGTGACGTAGCAGCTGTGCAGTCGGCGTGGACACCACTGTCGCGAGGCGAGTTGCCGGACAGGCGCAAGACGCTCGGCACGGTGAGAACGGCCGCGCGAGACCGGCCATTCCTCTCAGGCGCAGCTCTCGAGGCATGGCGAGACCCCGTCCGACCAGCGTCGTCGACGGACAGATTCACCCCGTCAATCTGATCGGCGACGGAGTCCGCGAATGAACCATGCGCGGTCAGTCACAAGATCGACTGACACACACACCGTTCCTTTTCCACGGCGGCACCCTTTGAGCACGAAAGCAGCAAGAGGATCGTTACCCCGGCTCGGAGTATCGGAAGTAATGGCGGGGTCAGCGTTCGTGGGCGACCTTGTGCAGGACGTCGAGCGCGGCATCGATGGCGGCTTCTAGGGGCCAGGGTGATCTCTCCGGCTGGCTCAAGATGAGACCCCCTTGGAGGGCGGCGAGGATGGCGACGGCGATCCGTTGCGGGTCGGCATCGGATTCGACCTCGCCGGCGCTCTGCATCTTGGCAACCCCCGAGGCGAGCGACAGCCGCCAGTTCGTCATGCTGTCCGTGATGATCTGAGCCAATTCGGGATCTGTCATGGCTGCCTGTGTCGCCATTGAACCGATCGGGCAGGCCCACCGGCCAAGCCCGATGTAGTAATCGACCAAGGCATCGCGCCAGGCGTGCCACGACTCCCAGCTCGAGAGGTCGTCGATGTACGGCTTCTGGGCGGCCAGGAGCTCGCCGCCCTCCCAGATGGCGACTTCACGGACGAGTTCGGCCTTGCCGCCGGGGAAGTAATGGAAGAGCTGGCTCTTGCTCGTGAGCGTCGCCGCACGGACGGTGTCAAGAGTGGTGCCGCCGATGCCGGAAGCGAGGATCTCCCGACCCGTCGCCTCGATGATGCGCTGGCGAGTAGCTCGACCGCGTTCCGTGATGTTGGCCCCTTGCATGAGTTCAGCGTACGCCGCTGGACCATGCGGTCCAGTCCGTGGTAGGACTGGGCCATGCAGTCCAACGAAGAAGAACTCGTCTCTCTGGTATCCGATGACCGACTCTCCGGTCAGACCGCACTCGTCACCGGCTCGAGCAGCGGTATCGGGGAGGCGACCGCCCGAGTACTCGCCGCGTCCGGTGCCCATGTCATCGTCAACGGTCGCGATGCCGAGCGCACGCATGCTGTCGTCACCACGATCGAACGTGCGGGCGGCAAAGCGTCACCGCTCGTCGCCGATCTCGGTACATCGGCCTCCGATGTCCGCCGGTTCGCCGCTGAAGCCTCGGCCCTCGCCGGTGGCCAGATCGACATCCTGGTGAACAACGCCGGGATCTACCCGGCGACCGCCACCGCCGATCTCGCTGACGACGACCTCGACGCGGTCCTCGCCATCAACATCCGTGCCCCACACGTCCTCGTGGCGGCCCTCGCGCCAGCCATGGCGGAGCGCGGCCGCGGATCGATCGTCAACATCGGATCGTGGATGGCCCGAGTCGGCCTGCCCTTCGGAGCCATGTACACCGGGTCGAAGGCGGCACTCGAGCAGATGACGCGCACATGGGCGGCCGAATACGGGCCTCAAGGGGTTCACGTGAACACGATCGCTCCCGGGGCCACGAGCACTCCCGGCAACGCTGAGAGCGAAGACGTTCTCGCGGCGATGACTGCCGTGACAGTCGCAGGGCGCCCGGTACGGCCCGTCGATATCGCCTACGCCGTCCGGTTCGCTGTCTCGGACGAGGCCTCGTTCCTCCACGGCACGATCATCGACGTCGACGGCGGAATCGCCAACACGCGGCTCGGCTGATGCCCGACCTGCGAGAACCGTTCGGAGCCGAGTCGACCGCACTCGAAGTCATCGACGGAATCGACCTTCACCACAGAACAGCAGTCGTAACCGGTGCAGGATCCGGCATCGGTATTGAAACGGCCCGTGCCCTGGCTGCGGCCGGTGCAGCGGTCACCCTCGCCGTCCGCGACGTCGCGACAGGGGACCGAGTCGCGGCAGACATCCGTGCGAGCACTGGCAACGACGCCGTCCGTGCTGCGTTCGTCGACTTGGCCGATGTTGGATCCGTCCGATCGTTCGCGAGCTCGTGGTCGGGACCACTCCACCTGCTGGTGAACAACGCCGGCGTCATGGACCTACCCGAGCAGCGGACCCCCGAGGGCTGGGAGATGCATTTCGCCGTAAATCACCTCGGCCATTTCGCCCTCGCGCAAGGTCTGCACCCGGCGATGCGCTCGGCCGGTGGTGCGAAGATCGTGTCGCTGAGTTCCAGTGGACACGCATCCTCGGGCATCCGATTCGACGATCTGTTCTTCGACAGAGACCCCTACGACCCGGGTCTCGCCTACGGGCAATCCAAGACAGCGAATGTGCTCTTCGCCCTGGAGGCGACCCGACGGTGGGAGGGCGACGGAATCGCAGGATCAGCGGTCATGCCCGGCGGCATCTGGACCAACCTGCAACGCCACTGGGACCCTGCCGTGCTTGCAGGCATGAAGCGGCGGTACCGCACCAAAACCGTCCAGCAAGGTGCTGCGACGAGCGTCTACGTCGCAACGCGCGCTGAACTGGGGCCAGGGACTCCCGCCTACTACGAGGACTGCCATCCGGCCAAGGTCGTCGCAGCGATCCAGGGAGGAGTCCACGGAGTTCTCCCGCACGCACTGGACCCCGTTGCAGCAGATTGGCTCTGGGACGCATCGGAACGGCTGCTCGCACAGTCGCGGTAGCTGCCGAGGAATCGGCGGTTCCAAGGGGTCGTTGGAACGGGTAGTTGGTTCGAGTCCGAGAGCAACCGTTCGAAAGCTTCTGCCGGGGTCTGGCGGGCAGTGCGGTGCGGAGTAGTCCGTCGAGTTTCGGTCGGAGTGGTCGATCTGGGCCACGTTCACCGCGCGGCTGCGCCCGCATTCATCCGCTGCCGGGTCGCACGGCGGCGGCTCCGGCCCCCACGCGTGAGCGCTGGAGGACCGGAGCCGCCGGGAGTCGAATCAGGTCAGAACCCGCTGTTGCCGGACCCTCGCACCAGCGTGTACCCGGTTTCGTTCAGGAGCCCACCGGAGGTCGCACCAGTGACGCTGGTGTTCGACACTGCAGCGCTGCCGGCCGCGTTCAGGTCGAACCCGTACGTGCCCGCACCACTGATCGTGACCTTGTCGAAGGACAGGTTCGAAATCGTCTTCTGATAGCTGAGCAGCACCGCTTGGTAGGTGCTGTCGGTGATCGTCATGTCCGTCACGACGATAGGGGTGGTGATCTCCGCGGTGTCGGCGTAGATCCAGAGCGCGCCGAGGTTTGTGGCCCAGTTCGGTTCGCGGCTGCCGGTCCGGACGAGGGTGTTGCGGGCGATGGTGGTCGTGCCAGCGAGCGGCACCGGGTTGAATCGTGTGCCGACGGCGATGCCCGAGGCGCTCGTCACGGTGTCGCTGACGATCGAGTCCGTCGCCGAGTTCCGCGTGCCGCCGTAGATGCCGATGCCGTTGGCGAGCACGGGGACCTGGACGGTGTCGAACCGGAAGGCCGAGTCGGTGACGGGCGTTCCGTCGGAGAACATCGCGAGTGCGTCGTCGCCGGTGTTCCGGACGACGGTCTGCTCGACGACGGCGTTCACGACATTGGCGTGCAGGTTGACGCCGTCCGCGAAGGTGTCGCGGATGCGCAGTCCGACGACGTCGAGACCGTTCGTGCCCGAGTCTGCCCAGAGTCCGACCTTGGTGTGCTCGATCCAGATGTCCTGCAGGAGCGAGCCGGTTCCGAAGTTGCCTTCGAGGGCGGCGTCGAAGGCCGCGTCGTCGCGGTACCGGACGTCTCCGAGGATCGAGAGGTTCGCGATCGTGACGTTGCTGCCCGTGGCGAAGAACCCGCCCTTGCCGCTGGTGCCCTGAACGTTGGAGTACCACTCGCCTGCGCCAAGGATCGTGACGCCCTGAACGTTGATGCGCGAGGTGATCCGGAAGGTGCCAGCCGGGATCCACACTGGCATGCCCTGCGCCTTGGCAGCGGCGACGGCGTTCGTGATCGCGGTGGTCGAGTCTGATCCGTCCGACTTCGCGCCGTAGCTCGTGATGCTCAGGGCACCGGTCGGGGCGGTCAGCGCGTCGGGCACGGTCTCGGCGTCGATGAGGTCGATCGTGTACGAGGCGGCCGTGGATGACGCGTCTTTCTGCAGGGTGAGGACGGTGCCCTTCGGGAACGATCCGATCTGGACGCGGGTGTCGTCGTAGAAGCGGTGCGCTCCGCCGCCGGACGGGTTGTTGTTGTACGGGTAGGCGCCGTAGACCCAGCTGTAGACGGAGCTGAGGGTCACGTCCTTGACTTTGGTGCCGTTGGCGTAGAGGGCGAGCGGCGCGGTCTGTCCGGCGCCGTTAGCGGTGTCCGGGATCGAGGCGCGGATCGTGAGCGCGTTCGCCGGCTGCGTCAGGGTCACGGAGACCTTCTGCCCGGTCTGGTCGAGGCGCACTGCGCGACGGCCACTCGACTCGGCCTGGATGGTGCCGAACGTGCGATCGGCGGCGAGGACGGTACCGGTCGTGGTCCCAGCCTCCGCTTCGTACTCGGTGTACGGAATGGTGGCTCCGCGGACCGCGAGCGTACCGACTCCGGCGACGTCGAGGCTGTCGATCGCGACGTCGCTGCCGGCGGTGGTCGCGGCGAGCTGGACGGTGTTGATCCCGGCCGTGAACGGCAGGCTCGCGGTTGCGGTCCGCCATCCAGAGCCGGAGGTGAGGGCGATCGTGCCCGCCGCTCGGCCATTGACGGTCAGCGCGAGGGTACGTGTCGTGCCGCTGGTGTTCTGGAAACGGAGGGTGGTTGTGGCTGTCCCGGCCGTGGGCATCGTCAGGGTGCGGATGATCCGGGCGCCGGCGGTTCCGAAGCCGTTCACGGCGCCGGTGCCGGTGTACCCAGTGGTACTCGTGGTGACGGTGGCGCCGCCCGAGCGGAAGGCCGACTCGGCGTCGGCGGGCGACGCGGCCGACCCGCCAGATCCGGGTGAACCCGGATCTGTCGGCGTCGAGGTCGTCGCGACGGTGAGCGCGTCGATGTTCACATTCCCGGTGTCGGCGGTGCCGAAACGGTAGGCGATCGTGTGGTTGCCGGCCGCGAGTGACACGGCCGTGGTGATGGTGCCCCATGTGTTCCAGTCGGTCGTGGCGGGGAGGCTGATCTGCTGTGCGGCGCCTCCGTCAACGACGAGCGAGAGCGTCTTCGCGGACCCGGTGCCATTCGCGTACCGGAGCGTCAAATCCGTGCTCCCCGCGCCCGCCCTGGACACCGCGAACGCGACCTGCGCGGCGCCCTTGTTGCCGTCGGTGAACCCGCTGGCGAACCCGGAGCCGGTGAACCCGGTGTGGTCCGTGCCGACGACCACACCCCCGGTGAGCGTGGCGGACTCCGCCTCGAACTGCGGTCCGGTGGAAGAACCTGCGCCGGTCGTCGCCGGGGTGAGGTCGAGGGCGTCGAGGTTGACGTTGCCGGTGTCGCCGGACCCGAACGAGACCGTGATGGTGTGCGTCCCAGCGGTGAGCGTGCTCGTGAGCGTGGCTGCGGCCCAGGTGTTCCAGTTGGCGGTGGCAGGCAGGGACACCTGCTGCACGGCGCCGGAGTCAATCCGGAACGACAGGGTCTTTGCCGACCCATTGCCGTTCGCGTAGCGGATCGCGAACGTCTCGCTGCCCGCTGCTGCTGCAGTGACCCGGAATGCCGTGGCGGCGGAGCCCTTGTTGTCGTCGGTGTACCCACCAACGAACCCGGCACCGCTGTACCCGGTGTGGTCTGAGGTGGAGACGGCGCCGCCGGAAAGGCTCGCAGACTCGGCTTCGTAGCGAGTGGTGGTGGCGGCTGCCGCGGGGGCTGCGACGCCGAGACTCAGGGCCAACGCTGAGGCAGCGGCGACGGCTCCGGCGAGCGATCCGGCGAGTGCTCGGCCGACTGTGGTGGTGGGGGGTCTGCGCACGGTGCTTTTCCGTTCAATCAGGACCGCGTCGTTGCGGTTGAGCGCTAAACTAAACGGGCTGGAACCATTTCCGCAAGACCCACGCCAGAGCAGACCGCAGGGTCGGCAGCAACGCCCCGGATGTCAGGGCCGAGCGGTCGACTCTCGCACCACGAGCTCGACGGGGATCACGACCGGGTCTCCCGGGGCGCCGCCGCCGCGCACCTCGTCGAGCAGCATGCTCGCTGCGATCGACCCCTTGGCCGCGACGTCCTGCCGCACAGTGGTGAGCTTCGGCGTGACGTAGTGCGCCACGTCGATGTCGTCGAACCCGACAACCGAGACATCCCCCGGGACCGATCGTCCGCTCTGACGGATACCTTCCATGAACCCCACGGCCAGGATGTCCGCGGTCGCGAACACCGCTGTGACAGCCGGGTGCGACGTCGCGAGCGAGCGCCCGCCCTCGACCCCGAACTCCCACGTCGGGTCGACGGCGATCCGGTCGGCCGGGCCCCATTCCACGCCGGCGTCGGCGTGCGCCTGCAGGAACCCCTCGAAGCGCTGCCGGACCAGGCCGACGTCGGAGAACTTCGGGCCCGCGAACGCGATCCGCCGGTGCCCGAGCGACAGCAGGTGGGCGGCGGCCAGGCGTCCGCCCTCATGGTCGTCCGAGCGCACCCCGGTGGTCCGTGGGTTCGACGAGTAGCTGTCGAGCGCGAGGATCGGCGTGCCGTCGGTCGGCCGGAAATCGTCGACCTCCTCGTCGAGGAAACCGAGCACCACGGCGCCGTCGAGGTTCCAGGACCGGAGGGCGACGTCGACCTCCGCCTTCTCGCTCACCCCGCGGAACAGCAGGTGGTACCCGCGATCGCGCAGCTGACGCTCGAGGAACCCGAACACTGCGACGTTGTGCGGACTGAGTACGAGGATGTCGTGCTCGGACGACGGCACGAGCAGACCGATGAGCCGCGAGGACTTGGCGGCGAGGCTCCGTGCGGACGCGTTCGTCACGTATCCGCGGCGGTCAACAATTGCTCGAATACGTTCGATGGTGCCGGTGGACACCTTGTCGTGGTTGCCGTTGACGACGTTCGAGACCGTCATGAGGCTGACGCCGGCCTCGGCGGCGATGTCCTTCAGGGTGACGGGCACGGGCAGTTCGATCCTGTTTCGGGTGGGAGTTGACATCGAAGATCGGAGCACCATATTGTCACTCCAGCGCCAAGTATAGCGCTAAACCAAATCCGGTCGAGGCGACGTCGCCCGACCGTCGGAAGGACCGGACGATGACGCTCAGCCCGACCCGTGACTCCGAGGTCACGCCCGGTGGACCCGCCGCGGCCCGCACTGGCCTGGAGGCACGAGCCGCCTCCACGCCGGTCACGGACCGAGAGTGGTGGCGTACCGCTGCGATCTACCAGGTCTACGTCCGCAGCTTCGCCGATGGCAACGGCGACGGCATCGGTGATCTCGCCGGCGTCCGGTCCCGCCTCGGATACCTCGCGAGTCTCGGGATCGACGCGATCTGGTTCACCCCGTGGTACCGGTCGCCCCTTGCAGATGGAGGGTACGACGTCGAGGACTACCGTGCGATCCACCCCGACTTCGGGACGGTCGCCGAGGCCGAGGCGCTGATCAGCGAGGCCGCGGCGCTCGGCATCAGGTCCATCGTCGACGTCGTGCCGAACCACGTCTCCGACCAGCACGCGTGGTTCCGCGAGGCCCTCGCCAGCGAACCCGGCAGCGACGCTCGGGCGCGGTTCTGGTTCCGCGACGGCAAGGGGCCGAACGGTGACCTCCCCCCGGGGAACTGGCCGTCGAGCTTCTCGGGCAGCACGTGGACGCGCACCATGAACCCCGACGGGACTCCGGGGCAGTGGTACCTGCACCTCTTCACACCCGAGCAGCCCGACCTGAACTGGGGCCATCCCGATGTCCGCCGGGAACACGAGGACGTCCTGCGCTTCTGGTTCGACCGCGGCGTCGCCGGTGTCCGGATCGACTCGGCTGCCCTCGTGGCGAAGGACCCGGAGCTCCCGGAGATCGACGGTGAGTACGCCGCAGGGCAGCACCCGAACCTCGACCGCGACGACCTGCACGAGATCTACCGCGGGTGGCGCACCATCGCCGAGGACTACAGCGGTGTGCTCGTCGGGGAGATCTGGCTCGCGGACCTCGAGCGGTTCGCACTGTACCTCCGGCCCGACGAGATCCACATGGCGTTCAACTTCGACTTCATGTCGCGTCCCTGGGGCGCCGATGGGTTCCGTGCCGCGATCGCGGAGACGCTCGCCGCGCACGAGCCGGTCGGGGCCCCGGCGACCTGGGTTCTCTCGAACCATGACGTCACCCGCCCGGTGACCCGGTTCGGGCGGGCGGACAGCGCCTTCGCGTTCGATGCGAAGCGGTTCGGAACACTGAGCGACCTCGTCGTGGGCGCCCGCCGTGCACGTGCTGCTGCGATGCTCGTCGCCGCACTCCCTGGTGCGCTGTACGTCTACCAGGGGGACGAGCTCGGCCTGCCCGAAGTCGAGGACATTCCGCTCGACCGCCTCGAGGACCCGATGCACTTCCGGTCCGGCGGTGTCGACCCCGGCCGTGATGGCTGCCGGGTCCCGATTCCGTGGACGAACGATGCCGCCAATGCAGGGTTCAGCCCTGACGGAACAGATGCCGCGCCCTGGCTCCCGCAGCCCGCGGACTGGGCGAGGTACTCGGTGACCGCGCAGCAGGACGACCCGACGTCAACGCTCACGCTGTACCGCCGGATGCTCGAACTCCGCCGGGGCGACGACCTCCAGCACGGCGCGTTCTCTTGGCAGGATGACACGTCCGACGTGATCGCGTTCCGCCGGGGCGCACTGCTCCACCTCACGAACTGCGGGACGACCAATGTGCCGCTGCCCGACGACGCCGACGTCGTGCTCGCCAGCGGCCTCCTCACCGACCACACCCTCCCCCCGGACACGAGCGTCTGGCTCGCCGTCCACTCCGTCTGAACCCGAACACCCCGACACAAGAGGACCCGACGATGAAGTCACGTAGCAGGATCGCGTTTGCCGCGATCGCCACCACCGCAGCCATTGGCCTGCTCGCCGGGTGCAGCACCGGCTCGGACGCCAGCTCCGACGGGAAGACGAAGATCGTCGTCGCCGTCGACGCTGGCCTCGAGAAGCCCGCCAAGGTCGCCTTCCAAAACCAGGTGAAGGCGTTCGAGAAGGCGAACCCGAAGATCACGGTGACGAGCCGTGAGTACACGTGGACTGGTACGACGTTCGCCGCCGAGCTCGCCGGCGGCACTCTGCCGGACGTGTTCACTATCCCGTTCACGGACGGTAAGTCGCTCATCCAGCAGAACCAGATCGCGGACATCTCCGGCCTGGTCTCGAAGCTGCCGTACGCGGAGAAGTTCAACCCGAATGTCGTGAAGAACGGCGAGAACGCGGACGGCGACATCGAAGCCCTCCCGATCGCGGCGTACGGCCAGGCGCTGCACTACAACCGCGACCTGTTCACCCAGGCCGGACTGGACCCTGACTCCCCGCCGACCACGTGGGCCGAGGTGCGCGCCGACGCGAAGCAGATCGCGGACAAGACCGGCAAAGCCGGCTACGCGACGATGACGCAGGGCAACACGGGCGGCTGGATCCTCACGTCCCTCGCCTATGCGATGGGCGGCCGTGCGGAGACCGGAACCGGTGCGAAGACGAAGGCGACGGTGGACAGCGCAGCGTACGAGAAGGCCCTGACGCTGATGAAGGACATGCGGTGGAAGGACGACTCCATGGGCGGCAACTTCCTCTACGACTGGAACGCCATCAACCAGGCCTTCGCCTCCGGTCAGGTCGGCATGTACGTCTCCGGCGGCGGCAACTACGGCTCGCTCATCTCGCAGAACCAGATCGACCCCAAGTCGTACGGTGAGACGGTCGTGCCGCTCAGCGGGAAGGACGCCGGAGCCCTCGGCGGCGGGACCCTTGCCGCGGTCAGCGCCAAGTCGACCGCCGAGCAGCAGATGGCAGCGGTCAAGTGGATCGACTTCTACTACATGCAGAAGCTCTTCACGAAGGCTGACGCCCAGCGCGACGCGAAGACCCTCGCCGCCTCCGATCAGCCGGTCGGCGCCCCGCAGGTGCCGGTGTTCGACAAGGCGACCTACGACAAGACCCTCGAGTGGACGAAGGAGTGGATCAACGTCCCGCTCGACCAGATGAAGCCGTACACCGAGCAGCAGTTCGACCAGACGATCGTCCCGGAGCCGGCGAAGAACACGCAGGAGCTCTACGGCCTGCTCGACCCGGTGGTCCAGGCTGTCCTCACGGACAATTCCGCGGACCCGGCCAAGCTGCTGTCGGACGCGCAGACGCAGATCCAGGCCAAGCTCGATTCGGCCAAGTGAGATGACGACCAACGCAACCGGGTTGCGGGACCCGGGCCGAGCCTCCCGTCCGGACCGTGACGGTCCTCGGGACCGGCGGCGCACTCCTGCGACCTGGTTGCGTCGGGGTGGGCTCTCGACGCTCGTCTTCGCCCTCCCGCTGATCCTCGTCTTCGGACTGTTCTCATGGTGGCCCATCGTCCGCGCGACGGTGATGTCCTTCCAGCAGACGAACCTGGTGACCGCGCCGACGTTCGTCGGTTGGGACAACTTCGTCAACGTTTTGCACGACCCGCTTCTGCCGACGGCCATGGGCAACACCGTGTGGTTCGCGGTGCTGGCCCTGGTGTTCGGCTACCCGCTGCCGCTCGTGATGGCGGTGCTCATGAGCGAGCTCCGCCGGGCCAAGGGCTTCTTCAGCGCCCTGGTGTACCTGCCGGTGGTCGTGCCGCCGGTGGTCGCGGTGTTGCTCTGGAAGTTCTTCTATGACGGCTCCGCGACCGGGGTGTTCAACACGATCCTGGGGTTCGTCGGCATCCCGCCGCAGCCGTGGCTGCAGAACGCCGGGACGGCGATGCCGTCTTTGGTGCTCGAGGCGACGTGGGCAGCGGCTGGCGGCACCGTGATCATCTACTTGGCGGCGCTGCTGTCGGTACCGCCGGAGCTCTACGACGCCGCCGAGGTGGACGGCGCCCGTGTCTGGCGGAAGATCTGGCACGTCACGCTGCCGCAGTTGCGCGGCGTGTTGTTCGTGACGCTCATCCTGCAGGTGATCGGGACCGCGCAGGTGTTCCTTGAGCCTTACCTGTTCACTGGAGGCGGGCCGAACAACTCCACCACCACGATCCTGCTGATGATTTACGACTACGCGTTCGCCAACTCGACCGGCGGCGACTACGGTTCGGCGACGGCGCTCAGCATCATGCTCGCGGTCGTGCTCGCGGCGCTCAGCATCCTGTACTTCCGACTCACGAAGAAGTGGAGCGTCTGATGACCTCGACGGTTCCCTCCGCCCCGGTCCTCGGCTCCGACGACCCCGCCGGCGCGAGCGTCGCACCAGTGCGACGGAGCCCCCGGCGGCCCGTTCGCCTCTCGTCCGGGCAGATGGACAGCACAACGCGCGGGATCGTCGCCCGTGCCGACCGCGGTCGACGGTCGGTTCGGGCGTCGCTGTTCTCGCTGAACGGGCTCCTGCTCATCGGCCTGGTCGGTCTCGGACTCGGGCCGATGCTCTGGCTCGCGAAGTCCGCGATCACGCCGACCCAGGACACGCTCCGGACGCCGCTCGCGCTGTTCCCGAACGGGGTTGACTGGGCGAACGTCTCCGCGGCGTGGAACGACGTCCACATCAGCCTGTACTTCGGGAACACGCTCGTTCTGGCGGTCGGGGCCTGGGTGATGCAGATCCTGGTCGCCACGACCGGCGGCTACGTGCTCTCGATCCTGCGGCCGGCGTACTCCCGCGTGCTCGAGGGCATGGTGCTCTCAACCCTGTTCATCCCGTCCGTGGTGCTCCTGGTCCCCCTCTACCTGACGATCCTGCACCCGCCGGTGATCGGAACGTCGCTGATCAACACGTACTGGGCGGTCTGGCTGCCGGCCGGGGCGAACGCCTTCAACATCTTGCTCGTCAAGCGGTTCTTCGACGCCCTCCCGCGTGAGGTCTTCGAGGCCGCGTCGACCGACGGCGCCGGACCCTTCCGGATGTTCTGGTCGATGGTGCTCCCGATGTCGAAGCCGATCCTCGGAGTGGTGTCCGTATTCGCGGTCATCAACTCGTGGAAGGACTTCCTCTGGCCGTTGCTCGTCCTACCGAACCCGGCAATGCAGCCGCTGTCGGTGCGGTTGCCGAGCATCCAGTCCACGACCGAGCTCGACGTCTTCCTGGCGGCGCTGGCGATCTCAACGCTCATCCCGGTGGTGCTGTTCCTCGGGTTCCAGCGGATGTTCCTCAACTCGGCAGGGCTCGGCGGGGCGGTCAAGGGCTGACGCGACCGCCGAGCGTCGGATGCGGCCCGGTGACGGGCTGGAGGCGCGCAGCGGCGGGTTCCGCGCCTCCACGGTGGAACGAGGCGACCTTGGGGTCGCTGACGCCATCGATTGCTGACATGTGGACCGCCGCCGGTTCCTCACGTGCTGATAGCGGCACAAGCGGCACTGCAGCCGAGCTCAGGTTTCGTCTTTCGAGCGCTGGAAGGTCTCGGGGTGCGGTCAGGAGTGAGCGTCCGCGCGGGGACAAGTCGGGGCGGCCGGAGCGGAGCAATCCGCTCCGGCGCGCCAGGTCAGTATCTGTTTTTGGGTCAGGAGTGGGCGGTACCGAGAGCGATGTCGCGCGCGTCTCGGAGGACGGCGGCGCTGTGATGGAGTCCGGCGAGCTCCTCGTCGGTGAACCGGGGCAGGATCGTCCGCACAACGCCTCCGGCGCCGAGGATCGAGGGCAGTGCCAACGTGACGTCGTAGTCGGACTGGTAGGAAGCGACGGGGAAGACCGCGTTCTCGTCCGTGACGATCGCTTCGGCGAGGCGCCCAACGACGGCGCCGATGCCGTGTTGGCTCGCGCCGATGCCCTCGATGATGGTGATGTTGCCGAAACGGACATCGGACTCGATCTGGTTCTGGATCGCTTTCGGCACGCCCCCGAGCCGGCGGAATTCGTCCAAGACAGGTGCGCCGCCGACGGTTGCGGTGGACCACAGCACCACGCTTGAGGTGCCGTGCTCTCCCACGACGCTTGCCTGCACGTCCCGGGCATGTACCCCGAGGTGCAACGCGATGTGATGACGAAGGCGCAACGAGTCGATGACGGTTCCCGCAGACACGATGTTCGTCGTCGGCGCCAACGCCCGGGCAAGATCCGCCAGCGGGTCGGGCGGATCTGTCACGACGAGCAGCGTCGCCTCCGGGGCCGCATGCGTCGCGGCCGGGATCATTTCCCGATACGCCTTCGCGTTCACTGGAATCAGATTGAGCCGTCCCTTCGGGTCGTTGCGATCCGTCGCGCCCCCGTTCTTCTCGTTCACTCCTGCGGTCACGATCACCAGAGACGCACCCTCAAGTTGGTCGTAGCCGCCTGCCCGGACGCTCGACAGAGACGACAACGCTGCAACATAGGTCATGTCCTCCGCCAGACCCGCAGCTTTCTTCTCGTCCCGGTCGACGATCACGACGTCGGGGCTGACCCCGCCTGTTCGGACCAGAGCCGAGATGGTAGCGGCACCGACAGAGCCAGCCCCAATGACACCAATTTTCATCAAAATCTCCTCAACGCCTCGATGTTTCAAAAGATACGCGAATGCTGTTGCGCTGGTTCCTCCCGTGGTTCGGATGGTCGACCGGGAACGTCGTTGAGGCGGGGCACTTGCTCGGGGTGCACCGAGAGACGTGCTGTTCGAGAGAGGCCGGCGCCAGCCTGAACGTGTACACAAGCACCCGCTTCCAGACACTTGTTTGGGCCGGGAAGTGGTGGGTGGGGTGTACTTACGCAGCAGTCCGGCGGCAGGGGCGCGAACCAGGCCCGCTGCAGCCGCTGAACTAGGCGTAAAAGTACGCATGCTGGGCGCAGCTAGAGACGACGTTACCGGACGGACGTTGTCTGGTGGAAGCGCTTCAAGCCGCGGGTGTCGACGTTCCCGGCATCGACCACGCCAGCTCTCCAAGGCGTACTGCGCTCGTCACGGTTCACGGTTCACGGTTCACGGTTCACGGTTCACGGTAGAGGAGACGATCAGTTCGCCCTCGGCGCGAGCGCAAGCAACAATGTTGGATTCGACTTCTCATTCCCCATTCTCAGTTCGGCAGATTCCATCGGAGGTCGTACCCGGTGTCGGCCAAGAACCACAGCTGGCTCCGGACTTCTTCCAGCGCTTTCGTGTCGTCGTCGTTGCGCATGTCGGCGCGGAGGAGCGTGTTGGCGGTGATGATGTCGTCGGTTCGGTCGCTGTAGCCGGCGTGGGTGGCTGTGAGGCTGATGGTGGGGTCGGCGGGGAGGATCAGTTCGGTGCCGGAGTAGCCGACGGTGTCGGGTTCGAACCCGAGGGTCGCCATGTCGAGTTCGTGTTCGGTGAAGGCGACGAGCCGATACGGCATGTCCCGCTTGGTGATGAGCGGGTAGCCGGGCAGTTCCGAGATGGCGCGTCCGGAGATACGGCACCCGGCACTGATGAGCCGCTCTGCCTGTTCAGGAAGTGGCAGGTCGGATGTCCACTGGGTGCGGACGCCGCCTGGTCCGGGGTAGCAGGCGATGGCGAAGTCGACGAGGCCGCCGACCTTCCGTGATTCCCATCCGATGTCTGTGCGGTGAACGCGTTTCCCGAGGCGTGCGAGCGCGTCATCGACCTGCCCCGCGGTGAGTCCGGCGCGAACCATCTTGTCGAACGTGGCGCCGTTGACGGCGAGTATTCGTGCGACCGCGAAGGTGACGTAGATCGGCGCGGCGTCCTTCCACCGCTCGAGCACACCCAGGACCTGCTTTCCGTCGACCCACACCCGCCGCCGGTCCACGTCGACGAGCAGCACGGTCTCGGTCTGCTCCGCGAGAGCGATCTGCGTCGTCGTCACCGTCCGTGGCGCCAGCAGCAGCAATTCCACGGCTGCTTCTGCCTCGGCGCGTGGTCGTTGCGTCAGCGTTGGGAAACGTGCGCGGCGACCGTCGGCGAGGCGGATCGTGTCCTGCGACTCCACGACCGCGGGCAGGCCAGCAAGCTTCAGGACCGCGAGAGCGCCAGTGAGGTCGGTGGTGTCGCCGAGCCCGTACGGCATCGTGATCTGCGGCCGGCCGGCGTAGGCGGCAGTGACCCATTCGAGAGCGGGCCCCATCAGCTGCGTTCCTCCCGCGTGTCGGGTCGGATGAGCGCCATCAACCAACTGGCTTCGGTGAGGAACGGTTCCCACCCGTCCCGAGGGTCCCCGTGCGCGGGTTCGACCCGGTACGTGGCGGCGTCGCCTGAGCCGGACACGATGACCCGTCGCAGTTCAGCCTCGGATGTGTCGCGGAAAAAGAGATGCCCGTGGACGCCGTGCATGTCGAAGGCGACGCTGATGAGGAACAGGTCCGGCCGGCGGGTCACTGCCGCCACCGCCGTCCGCGGAACAGGGCGACGATCGTCGCGAGCGGCCGGCCCTGCAACATCCAGGTCAACGGTGTCAGCGGCTCATCCTCGATGGTGAGGAAGCGGCGGGGTGTGGTCATGAACTCGGTCATCGCCGCCGCGTCGAGCAGCGGCTGCGGTGCCGCCGCGTAGAGGACGTCGAGGCCTGGCAGCAGCGATGACGGGTCGCCGAACTCGGGGAGCACGGGCTTGACGAGTTGCCAGTCGGGGATGCGTTCTTCGCCCCCGAGGTCGAAGCTCGTCAGCCGGTTCGCCTCGAACAGCTCACCGACCTCCTCAATGCTCACCTGCAGCGCGGCGGCGACTTCTGGCTCGGTGAGAGTTGTGTTGAGGAGGTTCCGGCGGATGCGGGCCCGCGTGGTCTGCCACCAGTCCTCAGACACGTCCGCCGGACCAACAGCGCTGTGGTCGGGTTGGCGGGGGATCTGTCGGCCTTCGTCGGCGTACGCGGACAGCTGTTCGCGGGTGACTTCACCGCGGGCGTACATCCACAACTGCGACTGCCACGGCATGTCGTCCGGGAACCCTTCCAAGTAGCCGGAGTGGATCACCGCCCGGACGGCTTTCTCCCGCTTCGCGATCTCGGATGCGGGGATGAGGAGGGTCTGCACGATACGGTTCGCTTCCCGCACCGCCGGCACGTTTAGGTCCGACAGGACCGTGTTGGTTTTGTCGTAGAGCTCGTACCCGGGCTCGACGTCGATGGGGCGGACGAGGATCTGCGCCAGGTGCGCGTCCGGGTTCTCGGTGTCCTCGAGGAGCACGTGCCCCCAGAGGATCCGGTCGTTTGACAGGTGCATGGACACCAGACGCATCATCAGCAACTACCTCCAAAGGTCGGGCGTGAGCAGAGCGGATCAGAGCTGCGGAAAGTCAGTGGACGTGCGGCCGATACGTTCCGGTGTGTAGCGGAGGAGGAACCGCATGATCCGGTCCGCTTCGACCATCGCCGGCCACGTCGGGTCCTGACCGTCCGGGTCGACGTTGGTGAGCCGGAACCAGGGCGGCTCGTCGGCATGATCGATGAGCACCGTGGACGGTGGCGCGTCGGGGTGGTCGGGGTCGGTGAACATGACGGAGCCGAAGAACCGGGTGTCGTCGTACGCCAACGTCAGCGACAGCAGCTGCAGCATCAGCCCACCCCGCCCTTACCGCTACCGCTGCCGTTATCGCTGCCGGGGTGCCAGCGGAGGTCGTGGGCGAGGTCGGATCGGAAGTGCAGCAGCTGCCGCAGCCCGGTGACCGCGTCCGTGTTCGCGGTCACCCAGCTGTCCTCGTAGAGGACGTGCGCGGTGATGAAGTCGTCTGTGCAGCATCCCTCCGCGCCGGTGAGGATCGTGGTGTCCTGCGGGATGACGACCGACACCGTTGCGTCGTCTACTGTCGCGGGCTCATACCCGAGCGCGGCCATGTCGGGGTGCTGGGCGAAGAACGCGGTCAACCGGTCCGGCGGGACGAGGACGCCGGACTGCTGCGCCGCCCACCGGTCCGACATCACCCCACCCACCCCGATCAGCTGGTCAGCCTGCGCGTCGATGGTGTCGTCACGCCGCCAGCAGGTCCGGACCCCGCCATACCCCGGATACGCCGCGAGTGCCCAGTCGACCAGCGCGGGCCCATCCGTGGCTTCCCATCCGATGGGCGTATCGAACACGTGCGAACCGAGGGTCGGCAGCGCGGTGCGGACCTCGCCCATTGAGATGCCGGTGCGGTCCGCGATAGCGCGCGTGCCGCCGCCGTGCATGACGATGCTGCGGGCGATCGCGAACACAGTCTTCCAACCTGGGGTCGCTTCCCGCTGCATCGACGTGCCGTGCACCTGCCGGCCGTCCGCCCAGACCCACCCCCGTTTGCCGTTCACCACCACCAGGTCCGGGTATCGGCGCACCAGCGACAGCACTCCACCCTCGGACCCGCCAGGCAGCAGGATCACATCGTCAACACGCCCGCCAGCACCGCCGTCAATGACGGTGGTGGTCGGGTCCGGGGTGGCGAGGAACGCCGTCCGGCCGTCGTCGAATCGGAGCCGGTCGAACGCTTCGATGCGGGCCGGCATACCGGCAGCAGCGAGAGCTGTGAGCGTCTGGGTGACGTCAATCGTGTAGGCAAGCCCGAACGGCAACGACAGGATCGTCTGCTCGTGGCGGATGTTCTGCACCCATCGCCGGTCAGACATCAGCCGGCCCAACCGCTTCCGGTCCACGGCCCACGGCGCGCAGCTCGGAAAGCACCGCGAGCACCTGCGTCGCTGCTTCCAGGAGTGGGTCCGTAGGGTCCGTCAACGGTGCTCCGTTGAGCAGCGTGAACGCCGACCCGTCCTCTGTTGTGCGGACGTTGACGGTCCGTTGCAGGATCTCTGGTCCGGTGGAGTTCGTGAACGTCATCCCCGCCAACGTGGGCCAGATGACAGCGTCGAACTGCGCCGACAACGACAGCAGCCGCAACGGCACCGGCTCGAACTGCGGCGCCCCACGCTCACCCATCGCCAGCCAACTGTGGGTCGTCCTCCGACAGCCGCTCCAGCCCGAGCCCGGATGCGTCGAGGATCGCGTTCTCAGACTCCTCGGTAGCGACGAACGAACCGATCTGCGCATTGACCGCGACAAGAGTCCCTATCCGACTCCGCGCATCCAACGCCACCGCGGCGACCTCCTCAGCAGTGCAGTCGGACGTCAGCTCCGGCTTCGACGGGTGCAGCGCGGGGAACTCGAGCTGCTGCACGGGCGGATGCCACTTCACCCCGACGCGGAGGACTCGGCCGTCGGTGTTGTTGCGGTAGAACATTGATCCGAAGGGATGACCCTGGTCGAGAGTGAGGTCCGCGCCGTAGAGCGTCCAACCGTCGGCCGCATACGACGGGTCCCACCGCTGCACCGTGAGAGCGCCGACCCCCATCTTCAGACCTGCGATGAATGCTTCGTCGGCTTGGACCTCGACGAAGAATTCCCGAAGGTGCGGCGGAACTTCGTGCCGGAAAGATGACAGTGGCACGCGCTGGACTGTTCGTCCCGAGGTTCTCTGGCTCTCGGCGCCGGCAGGGTCAGCTTCATCGGTCATCGAAACGCCTCCTAACCACGAAGCGGCTGCGCCCACTGCATCTCGCCGCCAGACGCTCATAGTAACGAGCGCTCACGGGGGTGTCTAGAGGGAGTTGCGCGATTCTCGCCGTCGTCTCCAAGCCCCAGCGTCTTCCACTGAAACCGGATCGATCCGCGCATACGGTCGACGCCGCCGCACCCTGCTCCGGCAGAACGGACCGATGATGAACTCGACACGCTTTGCTTCCGCCGCGGACGAAACGGAGATCGCAACGATCACCGACGACCTCGAAGTGCGCATCAACGAACGACCCACCGTCACCATCGTCAGCTGCACCGGGACCGCCACACTCGACTACGACGACACCGTCGACGTTGTCGCCGCGCTCACCGAAGCGCTCACCATCCTCCATGATCGCGGAGCAGGCACGGCGTATCCGGACGATGAGACGCGACAGTAGACGCGGATCGCCACTGCCGTCCGCCGCATATGAATGAACCGTGACAAATCATCTCGCCCTCTTCGACGAGCGTCCCTCAACGCCCGACGCTGACCCGAGAGAACATGCGGCGCGCCTTCCAGCTCGTGATGCCAGGCCGCGCGCCGGTCGGTGCGCGGCGAGGGATCCCGGCTCGGCGCTGGTGGTGATGTGCGCGGTTCTGGTATCCCTGGCTCCGCTGGCCGCCATCGAAGCGATGCTTGCGGGGCTGCTTGTCGGCTCAGCCCGCGATCCGGAACTCGTTTGGTCTGCGATGCCGCTGACGTTCCTGCCCTGCGTCGCGGGGGCAGTCGCTCTCCGTTCCGGAGCCGGCGGATTGCGCTGGTGGTGGGTGCTGCCCTCGGTGATTCTAGGAGCGCTCGGGCTCACTTTGCTTTCACGGACGTTCTTCGGCTGACACAAGAGCGCCGCATCCTTTGAAAAGGCGGACGAAATCGGCTGGCTCTGCTTCCCCGACCGCTACCACATCGGTGCGCAAGCGAGGATCACCGTCGGGCGCGGAAGGGCGCCGCGAAACCCGGAGTGGAGGTCCTCGCCTGCGAGATCCAGCCGGCGCCCGCTGCGAGTCCGCCGAAGACAACTTGGTCGTGGTGATTCGAGGCCGACCTGTTAGGCCGCGCCGGCGCCACGGTCGTAGATGCGTTTGTCACGCAGGGCGCGCTGCACGTCCGAATCGGTCAGCGGGAGCAGGCCGTGATCCTTCGGCGCCTGCGATGAGCCCGGTTCCGGGCGCAGGCACAAGTAGATTTCTCGTATCTCGGGCCAGTCAGCTACTAACCCAAGCCGTGCTGCGCGGTGCAGCACGTGCAGCGTGCCCCTCGGTTTGAATCCGTGCTGACGAGCAAGGAGCTGACCTCCTCCGTCGTCGATGAGGACGATCACCCGCTCCCCGCGATTCCGCCGCGCCAGAGCGTGAGCGACGACCATCCGTTCGCCGATGTCCTTCGCGCGGGCTGGCTGGCGTTCGTGAGGCATTCCGAGGATCGCGGAGACGTAGCGGTCCACGTCAGGATCGACCCCTGAACGAGAGTCTAGTTCTGCGATGTGCCCGTTTCTCAGCGCCCAATCGAGTGCCCGATCCAACCCGCGGAATCGTCCGTCCTCCTCGGTTTTGTCCCGAATCTCCTGGACGACATCTGCCGGCATGGCCAGAGAAGCGGTGACGCTGCGCAACGTGTCCAGCACGTCGGCGGCCGCCTCGGAACGACGTTCTCCCACTCCGACGGCCTCGCCCTCTGGGAGAAAGCGCCCAACGCCAAGAACTTCCACGTCATCGACGGGGCGGGGCACTACGAGATGTACGACGAGCCCAAGTACGTCAACGAAGCCGTCGAGACCCTCGACGTCTTCTTCCGGGAGCACCTCGCCAGCTGAATCTCTCGACAGTGTGCGCTGTCGCTCATGACTCTCGTTAAGTAGCCGATCCGCTACCGGGCGGCGTCGTTCAGGAGGCGCGATCCAGTGCGGCCATGCTCGCTCGGTCAAGGACGACGTCGCTCACGGCGAGGTTTGCTTCGAGATGTGCGGGGTTCGCTGTGCCAGAGATCACGAAGGTGTTGGGTGCGTGATGCAGAAGCCACGCCAGGCCGATCTGAGCGGGTGACCATCCCGACGCCTCTGCGATAGCCCGTACAACCTGCTGGTCGGTGACTCGCGGTTGGCCTGGGTGGCGATTTCCGAGCGGGAAAAACGGCACCCATGCGACGCCTTCGTCGCGACAGAGTTCGAGCATCGGCTCGTCCCTACGTTCGAGCAGGCTGTAGGAGTTCTGAACGCAAGCAATACCGAGAGGGAGGGCGTGCTGCAACTCGTCGAACGTGACGTTGCTCAGTCCGATCGCACCGATCTTGCCAGCGTCCCGGAGATCGCGCAGTGCAGCAAGCTGCGCATCGAGATCCACTCGTTGTTCCGCGGGGACCTCCGGATTGACCCCAGGTCGGCGGAGGTTCATCACACCGATCTGCTCGACTCCCAACGTGGTGAGTTGTGTCTCCACGCTGGCCGTGATCTGGTTCGGCTGCTGCGCCAGCACCATTCCACCGGCGGGGTTCGGGTCGGCGCCGATCTTGCTGGCGATAAGGACACCGTCGGACGGACGGATGGCGTCGTGCAGGATCTGGTTCACGGCTCCGCCGCCGTAGAACTCCGCGGTGTCGACATGGTCGACGCCCAGCTCGATCGCACGCCGAACGAGCGCGACACCCTGGGCGCGATCTTCTGTAAGCCGGGCGAGTTCCATCGCGCCGTAACCGATCCGAGCAACAGCGCGGCCACCGAGGCTGCCGACCCCTCCCGGCCGCTTCGTTGCATCGCTGCGTGAGGGTGTGTTCGTGCCAGTCATGAAACGCCGCCTTCATCTACCATAGGGTTATCGGAGGGCACTCCGGTAACACGACCGTAGCACTACCGGAGGGACCTCCGTTATGGCCTTGTCACGTCCAGTCCGACGCCCTGTTGGTGGGTTGCCGGTGCGAGCGCACGCCATCCAGAACAGGGCACGGTTGATCACTGTCGCGCGGGCAGCCTTCACGGCAGGAGAGGTGGTGTCACTTGAGCGGATCGCCCGCGAGGCGAACGTCGGAATCGGCACGCTGTACCGACACTTTCCAACTCGGGAGGCTCTCGTCGTCGCTGTTTACAGCGAGGAACTGGACGCGGTCACCAGCTCAGCGGCCGGCCTCCTCGAGAAGAGTTCCGCCGCGGATGCTCTTGTGGCGTGGGCGCGACGATATGCCGATCTCGTCTTCGCCAAGAGGGAGATTCGGGACGTCCTCGTGGTCGCGGCGACCACTGAGGCTGGTGGCGTGCCGTCAGCGAGAGAACGAGTCACCGCCGTAATCGACGCCATCCTCACAGCAGGACGGGTCGACGGGACGCTCCGCGATGACGTTGACACCAGTGACGTCGTTGCGCTGCTGCTTGGCGCGGTACTCGCCTCAGCGGCGATTAGCTCTCCAGAACCCCTGCATCGGCGGTTCGTCCTGATTTGCGAAGCCGTCACAATCCATCGCGCATCGAGCGCCACCTCAGCACCCTGAAGCCCGCGCACCGCGGAGAGGGCCAGTCTCGATAGACGAACGTCTATCGAGACGTCCAAGAACACCGGGCGGCGCCTGTGATCTGCTCGGCCCATGGCCGAGCCCTCACCGGTCGCTCGGTTGAACGACGCGGGCGAGGGGCCTGTTCTGGATTGCTCTAGTGCCGATCGGCCGATGGGCGGACGGCGAGGTTGGAGGTGGTGTGCCCTCCGTCGACAGCCAGTGTCTGCCCGGTGATGAACGCGGCGGCCGAGCTCAGGAGGAACACCACTGCGTCGCCGACCTCGTCGCCGGTCCCGGTGCGGCCCAGGGGAACCGTTGCTCGGTACGTCTCGAACAGGACGCCGTCGCTGTGGGCGATTTCGGTCGCCTCGGTGCGGGTCAGACCGGGCCGGACACCGTTCACACGGATGTTGCGGGGGCCGAGCTCTGCTGCCAACGCGCGAGTGGCCGCGTCGAGTGCTCCCTTGGCTGCCGCGTAGAGCGCCGTTGCCGGGCTGCCGACAGCAGACAGTGTCGACGAGACGTTGACGATGCTCCCGCCGTCACGCATTACCGGCGCGGCCGCGCCGGACAGCAGCAGCGGTGCGCGGACGTCGAGTGACATCGTCGCGTCGATGTCACTCGCGCTGATCCGCTCGATCGGTGCGAAGTGCGCGGTGCCCGCGTTGTTGACCAACCCGTCGACCCGTCCGTGGCGTTCCAGGGTCTGTGCGAGGACCTCGGTCGGTGCCGCCGGGTCGTTCAGGTCTGCCTGGATCCAGCTGGCAGCCCGGCCCAGCGTCGCGGCGTGCTCACGCAGTGCCTGACCATTGCGGCCGACGAGGACGACGCGGGCTCCTGCTGCCGCGCAGTTGGCGCTGATCGCCGCGCCGAGGCCCTTGGAGCCTCCGGTGATGATGATGACCTGGTCGGTCAGCGGAGCGGCGGGAGACGAGTGGTGGGTGTGCATGCGTATGGCTGCTTCCTGTGCTTGGAACGCACGCCAGCCACCTCTCGCGAGGGTCAGTCGACGCAGAGTCAACGGGGCTGGATGCGAGGGTTTCCAGCCCCGGACCGCCCTTGCAGGACGACCGCTTCACGAAGGTGAACGCGTCGATCGTATCGCTGACGAAGTGGTCTCCAGGTGAGGCGGCCGGGTCGGATGTGGGATATTGTGGCGCTCTGACCGATTCCCATCGGTGTGGTCGACCTCGTGCATCAGCACAGGCGATCCGGGGCTGAAAACCTCCGGCGTTCCCAATCGAAGCCCGGAGGTCTTCCCATGTCGACGTCGTCGCGGACCGCGCTCAGCACATCCGCTTCTCCCCAGCGTTGGTGGGCGCTCGTCGTCCTTGCGCTCACCCAACTCGTCGTGGTGCTCGATGGCACGATCGTCACCATCGCGCTGCCGCAGGCGCAGCAGGAACTCGGCCTCACTGACCTGGAACGTCAGTGGGTCGTGACTGCCTACGCCCTGGCGTTCGGTGCCCTGTTGCTCCTGGGCGGTCGAGTCGCTGACTACTGGGGGCGCAAGCGCACCTTCTTGGTCGGCATGCTCGGCTTCGGTGCGGCCTCCGCGTTCGGCGGCCTCGCCCAGAACGGCACCGAGCTGATCGTCGCTCGCGGTCTGCAGGGTGTGTTCGCCGCGTTGCTGGCCCCGGCGGCACTGGCGCTGCTGACCGTGACGTTCCCGAGCGGCCGCGAGCGGAACACCGCCTTCGCGGTCTTCGGGGCGGTCGCAGGGGCTGGTGCCGCTGTGGGACTCGTGCTCGGAGGTGTGTTGACCGAGTTCGCCGACTGGCGGTGGTGCTTGCTCGTGAACGTGTTCTTCGTGGTCGTGGGACTCATCGGCGGGCTGCTGCTGGTGCAGGAGTCCAAGGCCGAGGGCAACAACCGCTACGACCTGGTCGGGGCTGTCACTGTCACGCTCGGACTGGGTTCGCTGGTGTACGGGTTCAGCCTCGCCGAGCACGGCTGGGGCCAGATCCAGACGGTCGGGTTCCTCGCACTCGGCGCCGGTCTGCTGGTGCTCTTCGTGGTGGTCGAGAGCCGCGTGGCGCAGCCGTTGCTGCCGCTCCGGGTCGTCACCGACCGGGTTCGAGGAGCAGCCTTCCTGGTCCAGATGATCGTCGGCAGCGTCATGATCGGGGCCATGCTCTACGTGTCGTTCCACCTGCAGATCGTGCTGGGGATGGACCCGCTGCTCGCCGGCTTGGCGACGCTGCCGATCACGCTGAGCATCATGGTCATGGTGCCGGTCGCGACGAAGCTGCTGTCAACGATCGGCCCGCGTCCCATGATGATCGGCGGACCCCTGGTCTCCGCGATCGGCCTGGCCTACCTCAGCCGCGTCACTGCCGATGGCTCGTACCTGGTGCAGGTGCTGCCGGCGTTGATCGTGCTGGGGCTCGGCATGGCGTTCGTGTTCGTCCCACTGCAGAACCTCGCGCTGACGGGTGTCGCGCCGCACGACGCCGGGGCGGCCTCGGCCACGCTGAACTCGGCGTTGCAGATCGGCGGGTCGATCGGTCTGTCGGTCTTCACCGCCCTCTACGCCGCACGCGTGGCCGACTTCGGCGCCGGCGGGTCACAACTTGACGCGTTCACCAGCGGGTACTCCGTCGCGTTCCTCGCTGCGGCGATCGGACTGGTGCTCGCATCGATCATCGCGGCCGTGTTCATCCGTGGTTCGAAGTCCGAGCTGCTGCCCCAGGTGTCCGACACCGAGGCAGCGGTGTACGTGCACTGAGCGCCGTGTCGCGACTCGAGACGGTCCACGACGTCGTCGGGCCCTGGTCGCTCGCCACCAGCAGGCGGTTCTGGGAGGGCTTCACCCCCGGCAGGCTCGCGTCCCAGACGCAGGCAGCGGGCATCCAGACCACCTTCCTGTGCGACACCGACTGGCAGCGGGTGGACGCCGTCATCACCCAAGACGGGCCGTCCGTCCGCATCGTGGTCGATGGCACCGGGGATCTGGATGCCGCGACCGACCAGGTCCGCCGGCTGCTGTCGATCGACATCGACGGACGCAGCTGGCCCGACGTCGCGATGCGCGACGGGGTCATCGCGGAGGCGCAGGCGCAGCTCCGTGGCTTCCGTCCGTGCGGCTTCTTCTCGCCCTACGAGGCCGCCGTCTGGTCGGTGCTGTCGCAACGCCTGCAAATCCGGCAGGCGGCCGCGATCAAGACACGGCTCACACAGCAGCTCGGCGACGACGGAGCCTTCCCGTCTCCTGCCGCGCTGTTCGCGGAATCACTGGTCCTGCCCGGACGCAAGGCGGAGTACCTGCACGCGATCGCCGAGGCCGCGCTCGACGGCAGACTCTCCGGCTCGTTCCTCCGATCGATGCCGTCGGCTGAGGCGTTCGTGCAGGTGCAGGGCATCCTGGGGATGGGACCGTTCTCGGCCGAGCTCGTGGTGATCCGCGGCGCGAACTTCCCCGACGTGCTGCCACACCACGAAGGCAAGCTGAGCGACGAAATCACGAGACGATACGGAACCGATCGCTCCTTCGATGAGATCACCGAGGCGTGGAAGCCGTATCGCTCCTGGGCCACGGTGCACCTGCGCGCGCTGCGAGCTGCAGAGGGCAGATGATCCTTCCGCTTAACCGCATCGGGATCGGCTACCGGACTGCTGACAGAGCCGCGATGTGTTTGACCAGACCGACCGCGTGAGCAGGCATCGCTTCAAAGAATCGGTAGAGAGTCTCGGATCGATCAACAGGACCTACGGCCCAGCACCGCTTGCCCAGGCCGAACGCAATCCCTGCTTCAGTATGCGCCGCTGCGCCAGCCGGAAGCACGAGCACAAAGTGCTCAGCCGCTCGAAGCGCGGCGAGGTCTTGCTCGAAGAGCTTCCGTACCTCCGTCGAGTCCAGCGCAGCGTTATCTGCTCCTCCTGGAGCGGCCAGTGCTGCCGCGTCCTCGTCGTACTCAGTCCGAACGAAGGAGTAGGACGACACCCCGATGCTCTCCAAGGCTTCCACGACGGTGAGGACCGCTGCTCGATTCCGCCAGCTGCCTGCGACGAAGAACTCGCTCATGATGCGACGCTAAACCACAAGGGTACTCATCGCGGAGGCGTTCCTCGAAGACTTGGCCCAGCGGCAGGATGCTCTTGCCAAGCGATTCGCGTTGCTCTTCAATCTGCGGAGGTCATGGGACCATGTGCGACGTGACCAGTCGAACACGCGCAGTCGCGCACACTCGACGGTTTAGCGACCGTCGGTCAGCGCCGCTCGGGATCGTCGTCGCTCTGTCTTGGCTGGCCGCGACGGTCCTGGGTAATCTCCTGCTCGTTCGCTACTGGCCCACGGAACAAGCATCCTGGTCGAACGCGGCTACACGAACTGCGTTCGCTTACTTCGGGTGGGGCTGGTTCGTGACGTTCGCGATCCTGATTGCCATCAGTCTTGCGGCGTGTCTTCTCCTGCATTGGTCGCGCCCGCCGGCGGCATGGCTGCCGTGGGCCCTCCCCCTGACTGCGTTACTCGTCACACTCTCGCTGGACATCTGCTTCAGGCTGTTCACCCGGACGCAGTACGTGACTGCTGCAGGTACTGCAGAAGCTGCGCGCCAGGCAAACGTCGCATCCCTCATGACACTCACGCTGGCCGTCCTCATCACCGCGCCGCTCGGCCTTCTTCTACGGAAGAAGGACTCCACACCGCATACGTGAGCACATATCCGGAGGGGCGTCCCGGTTGGGGGCCCAAGGATCGCCTACCGGACGGTGGCGGCCGCGATTGCCTCGGCGGTGGTTGCGATGGTCGCTGGGTCGCTCCTGGAAGTCGCGTCGATGACGAACGGGTCTTGCTCCACCGGTGCCTCGAAGCTCGCGCTGCGTTCTGCGAGCACCGCGTCTGTGACGTCGGGCCGCACCTGCTGTGCCCTGTTGGCTAGGACTCGTTGCTACCGCCTTCACCCACGCCAAGCGCCAGACCTCTCGGAGGCGAGCGGGCTGGAACGGAGCGATCTTCTCATGCACGGCAACGACCGTACCGATTACGACGCGAGTAGTTCGCACAACTCACCCCCGCTACCGCGCATAGGGCAGGTACCTCACATCAGAAGGAGCACCCGCCCATGCCCACCCACTCCCGGGACGTCCGTCTTCAAGCCTTCCTCGACGCTGCAACTGTCAGGCATGACGGAAGGTACGACTACGAGCAGGTGCCCGCCATGTTCGTCAACGCGCACACGAAGGTCACCATCGGCTGCCCCGACCACGGCGACTTCGACCAGGAGCCCAACGAGCACAAGCGCGGGCAGCGCTGCCCCGACTGCTCCGGCCGCCGCAACTCAAAGGCGACGGTGCGCGGTGCACGGTTCGAGACTCAAGCCGCCGCAATGCACGGCGACCGGTACGACTACTCGGCAGTCGAGTTCGTAGACCAGCACACGGAGGTCACCATCCTCTGCCGAACGCACGGCGCGTTCGCACAGCGGCCCACGAACCACCTCGACATGGGCAGCCCGAGCGGCTGCCCGGACTGCGCCAATCAATCGCGGCGGAGAGCGCTCAAGGACGCCTGGACCAGACGTACCCGTACTCAGCGGCGAAACGCCGACACGGGGGAGTACCTCGCAGCGTGAAAGAGAAACGACCGGGACGCCTTGGGGGGAGGCGACCCGGTCGTTCGGCTCGAGTATGGCGAGCCGGAACTCAGCGTAGCGGCGGCGGTCAGTTTGCCGCGGCGTACGCGTCGCGGACCTGCTGGCTGATGCGGCCGCGGGCGGCGACCTCGTGGCCGTTCGCTGCAGCCCACTCGCGGATCTTCGCCAGCTCGTCCGGGTTGCTGCGGTCCTTCGCGGACGTCGAACGGCCGCTTCGGCCGGTGACCTTGCGCGCCGCGGCGATGTAGTCGGAGAACGCCTCGCGGAGGTTATCGGCGTTGTCGTCGGTGAGATCGATTTCGTAATTGCTGCCGTCGAAAGCAAACTGGACAGTGCTTCCCTTGCCGGGTTCGATGACGTCGCCGGAGAGATCGTCGACGAGGTGGGTGGTGACCTTCTGTGCCATGATGGCTCCAATCTGTTGGGGACTCCTCCCAGCGTGGCATACGATGGCCTTCGTTGTCTTAACGAAGCACCCGCAGGGTGCGCGATCCTGGACCGGCGCTTCGGCAGTTATCGGAGATTCTCGAGGGTGTCGAGTGACGGCGCCTGCTGCTCCTTGTATTTGTGACACCAGCAGCTATTCTCCACGGCACCCGGCGCGCCGATCCGGGCAGGACCCGTACCGATCGTCGACTGGTGACCGAGCGGTCGATTCGTCTAATCAACTTGCCCATATCGGCCGCCGGTAGGAGCAGGGCCCACGTGCACGCGTTCTTACGCGACCAATCGAAAGGTCGCCGCCGGCTGTGATAGCCGGTGTTCAATCCGTCTCGCGCCGATAGCGGATGTTGGTGCGGCGTATGCAAGCGCTCGGAGGCTCGCTGGGAACGTTGGCGAGTTGACTAGGTGTTCGACGTTCTTTGCGCGCTTCCGGAGCTGCTCAAGCGCGCGATCATGCGCAATCTGAGGTGAGAGTTCGGCGAAAAGGTGTTGCATCTCATCCCACCCGTGACCCTGATGTGGGTTCGGAGTGTATCCGTGGGTGATGCGCAGTGCGTCTTGCCGTTCGGGGGTCCGCAAGAGCTCGAAGAGGTGCTGCGGAACTAAGCGCCCAATATTGGACGATGCTTGACGAATCGTGCTGAGGTTGCCCCGTCGACGTAGCGCGAGCACACCAACATCGTCCGGCGCGATGGCTGCTGCTTCTGCGGCCCTCCCAACGGATGTCACGACGTACACGTGCTCCGCTCGGGAGCGGTAGTCCCGCAACTGAGCCGGGAGTCGAGTGAAATCGTCGAGGTCAGTCTTCACCTCGTAAACAGTGGTCGTGCCATTGAGCACGACAACATCCGCGATGGAAGCCCCCATGGGCTGTTCGATCAGCGCCGAAGCTGTTCGAGGACTGTGCCTACCGAACACAGCGCGGGATACTATGTCGTTTTTGAACACGTACTCGCTGCGGTAGCCACGAGCAAGAAGGTCCCGCGCTGCGTCGAAGGCCTCAGCTAGCGTAGCTTCCGGACGCGACCGAACGAGTTCACCTAGGATTGCCAACCTTCGGGCGTGACCTCCGAATTGCTCACGGCTGAGTTCTCGCAGGGTGACCGGTGAGAACACGGACGCCAGGAGGGCACCCTGCGTTCGATTCGGAGTCCCATCCACGTCCGGGAGTGTAGTCGTGTAGCGAAGTTCGTTCATCAACCGCTGCTATGCGGCGATGGACACGACGGCCGCCGAGATGCTCGGGACGGTGCACTCGGCGAGCATCTCGGCGGCCGGATGGCTTAAGCGGATGCATGCAGCAAGCCGCAAGAGCCACGCGTCAGGGTGTCATGTTCGCGGCGACGCCCTCCACGTGGTGACCGATCTGCTGCCGCTTGCTGGTTCCAGGACTTGTGTAGGCTCCGCCGGCCTGGCCGAGGAACGCTCGAAGGCCCGCGGTGTCCTCAAACATGGTGGGATTTGTGGACACAACGGCCTGCAGATCTGGGAGGACGACAGCCCACTTTGGCGCATTTTGGCCGCGCGCTCCGGCGCCGGAAACGAAGTGTCGGACTCGCATCTGCTGCCCATCCATATAGGAGAGATGGATAGCGAGGGCCAATGCCGGACCGCCCGACGATGCGAACGACTCGGGCGGTAGGACCGTGAAGTCTGAGAAACCGGCCCAGCCAGCGCCTCGCCAAGTGATGAGTTCGTCGCTGAAGTACTCGTCGAGCGTCGCCGTGTAGTCGATGTTTCGCGTTCGACCCGGGAAGTTGTTGCTGATCACGATGCTTCGCCCTGCTGGTATCGAAGCGTTGTACGGCGCCGGGTCCATCTCCGGAGCGAAGAAAACAAGGTAGTCACTGCTGGCGAGCGCCGTTGCGAGCGCCGCGGGGGCGATGGCGTTGGACGTCAGCACGATGCCTACCGGTCGGTTCGGGTACTGGGTGAGGAACACCGCGAGTTCCGGGATTCCTTGCCCCGGGCTCTCTCGGAACACTGGACGCACGTGCGCGGCGTCTGCGAGATCCGGTGCAAGGCTTGTAAGGACTGCAGCAGCAGCGGCTGGGTTGGCAAGATCTCCGCGGGTCGGGTTCGCCACGATCATCATTTCAGCACCGACCCCGCGCGACTCCGCGATCTTTGAGTGCAGGAGCGACCGGTTCTCCGTGGGCTCAATCATCGGGATCACTCGGCCGTGTTGTGCCAATCCCGGCGCGAGGTCTGCCAATGCTCGGAGTTCCTCTTGGCGGCCATACAGATAGGGGACGTACATGGTGCCTCTTTCAGGGTTGCGAATAGTTGTGGGTGGTGCAGGAGGAGCGCGACGCTCTGAGCGAACTGTTTCCACGAAGAGGGCCCGTTCCGATGTTCCGGCGGGCGCCTCGACGTTCACCGTTCATGCCGACCCTTCCGGTCTGGTCCGGGTCGTGCTGCGATGCGTGACGAAGAGCGGTTGGTCAGTGCTCAGACCAGCTCGAGGGAAGGGGCTTTGCACGGGTGGGTCCTGCAACGCCTTGCGCTTCGAGCGCACCTGTCGCGTTCGAGGCCATCGCGCCGTCGGCGCTTGGCGATGCGGCCTCCCCCCCCCGACGCCAGTCCATCGCGGCCTTCCTTCGTCAGAGCATAGTTGTGTGAACGACCAACTTATGACGAAGCGTGTAGAGCGGGGCAACGGGAGGGCCAAGCGTGGAGTGAAGGGCGAATTTGGGTGCGTCTGGCTTGTCGTGAACTCTGGCCAGTGAGGCCTCCAGCTCGTGGCGGTCTTCTCGCAGAGGTGGCGAGGTGGTATCTCGCCGCCGTCTGCAGCTGTCTGTACGTCGGCATGCGACGTCGTGCGTGACGATCGTGAACAGACCCGTCTCGGAGGCGATAGAGCCGCGGTTATCCGACCGCGCCATGGCGTCCCGCTCGGCCTAGCGCGACGAATGACGGCATCGGAGGGGGGGTGCCCGCCCCGAGTCGCCGCGCTTGCCACAGCACCCTCGTCGCAAGTCCCATTCCTGGGTGTTTAACCAAGTTTAGAGCTGCCCTAAATTCAGGTGGTCGACCAACTAACGCTTGATCACCTGAAAGGCGCTCCCTTGTCACTTTTTGAATCCACGGTTCAGCACGTCGATGAGCCTCAGCGGGGGTTTGACGCCTACCTCGGTGCGGCTCATAACAGGTACCTGGGAAGCGGGCACCGTCGCGTGGCGCTTCAGATGTCCGAGCCCGCCCAGGAGCGAGCACTTGAGTTCACATGCACGGCGCGAATGACTTACCCCGAGGACTGGTCGCAGAAGGCGGGCGTTGAACGCACTCCGCACCTCAGTACTGTCGACGCGATCCGGATCGCCGGGAAGGTTCGCGCGTCTCTCACGAGGCACGGGTCGTTTGCGGAGTTCGCCGACGAACGGTCGCTGACAGTGCGTGCGGGTGCTCGGCCTTGGGAGCAGCTTGGCGCTGTCCCGGTGCACACGGCGGTCGCGCTCGATCCTGAGCACGACGAGCTTGTCCTGCAGCACAGTGTTGGGACGCTCAAGGTTGAGTCGCGGCTCGCGCGGGCGTCCGACGTGCCCATCGTTGACGAAGGTTGGGCGCCAGGCGAAGCCTCTGACATCCGTTTTGACGCGGACCGCCGAGTGCAGTGCACATACGACCGGCGCGCGACGGAGCCTTCGCTGATGTCGTTTCTCGAGGCGATGATGCTCGCGGCGCAGATGTCGCAAGTTGCGCTCTACGGTGGTGACCCGAAAGCGCGTGACCGCAGCGGCAACATGTGGATGCGCCGCGCACGGTTCGTCCGACACACTGCACGCCCACAGTCAGCCAGCGTCGTTGATTTGCAGTTGCAGAATCGCCGAAACGTCATGGTTGGTGGCCGCGCGATCGACACTGCAGATGTTCTTGCTGATGACGTCTTCGGAGTTCAGGTCTCCGCGTCCTTGGCTACCGAGTCATGAATACCGCTCGCAGCGCTGAAGGTTTCTCGAACGACAGCGTTGAGCCGGTCCTGGCTCGACGCCGCTGCAAGTCCATGCACCAAGACGGTCCACATCGTCTCCAGCGAGCTCATCAGATCTCGTCGCTCGGTGCGGACGTTCGATACCAGCTGCACGCCGGTAAAGGTTGCGACGACATTCGCACCGAGCCGCTCAGGAGAGAGAGCGGTATCCAACTCCCCGGCAGCATCGGCGGCAGCGAACGCATCAATGACGCCCTGAATCCACTGGTCGTAGAAGTCAGAAGTCGGATCGGCGAAGATTCCCTGCTCCAGCGACAACCTGATGCCGGCTCGGACGATGGCATCGTCCAGAAGCAACTGCCCGATGCCGCGCGACGCGCGGACCAGCATCGACAGTGGCGACTCGGCATCAGCATGCTCACGCATCACGGCGAAGGTTCGGGCGTTCTGCTCTTCGATGACGGCCAGCGCGATCGCTTCCTTGGTTCGGAAGTAAAAGTAGATCAGACCCTGACCGACGCGTGCATCATTAGCGATCTGGGACAAGCTGGCCGTGCCATAACCGACCCGGTCAAAAACCGACGCAGCAGAGTCCAGAATCGCGGCGCGACGCGCCAACGAGCGCTCCTGTTGCGGGGCTCGTTCGTCTGGCATCCGTGCATCCTTCCGCTGAACCGTTGTAGCGAGCGTATCGGTCCCACCGTCGTGGCCGCTGGGCTGCGCGCATGAGGGCACTTCTCACCGGCGCCAGCGGCTTCATCGGTGCACAGCTGCTTACTGCCCTTGAAGCGGCGGGACACGAAGTTACGCCGGTGCTCCGAAGGCGAAATCGGGCCATCCCGTCGGCTGTCGTCGCCGACCTCCGACACGATGATCTCAGGGGTCTCGAAGGGTACGAGGTCGTTGTGCACGCCGCGTCGACGACGGCGGGCTCGCTCGAGTCGCTGTGGGATGGCAACGTCCGTGCGACGCATCGGCTGACAGCGGCGGCGAACCGAACCGAGACGCCGGTTGTCTACATCAGCACCACCGGTGTGTACGGCCAAGCATCTGGAAGGTTCGGCAACCCGAACCGGATGACGCGAAACCCATCTTCGGCGTTGTCCGTCGCTCGGGCCGCCGCCGAGGACGTCGTCCTTGAGGCTGGCGGGACCGTCATTCGACCGCACGTGATTCACGGGCCGGGTGACCGGTGGGTTGTTCCACCGCTTGTGCAGTTCATGCTCGCGGAGAACGCCTGGCTTGGCGGCCCAGACATTGCCGTCGCTGCAATCAGCGTGCAGCGATTAGCGGTGGGGGTGACGGACCTCATCGGCAGGGGGCACCGGCCAGGTGTCGTCCACGCGGCTGAGATCGACCCCGAACCTGTTCTGAACCTCGTGCGGCAGCCCTTTCGTGCAGCGAGCCGGCCGCTCCCGACAGCGGTCAGGACCGTCGAGCAAGCATACGAGACACTCAAGTACAGAGGAGTGTCGCGAAACGCGCTCAGCATGCTTGGCGTCTCTAGCAGCATGGACACCGCCGACTTCTGGGGAATCGGTATCTCAAAGCAACCCGCGGCGCCGCGGAGTGGATCCATCCGGGCATGATTCCCGAACCCTTCGTAAGGCGCCTATTTTTGTCCTCGGTGCCGCCGGCGTCGAAACAGAGTCGACGGGGCGCTCCGCGCGGTGCTATTTGAGGATCGGCCCTGCGGCCGGTGCGAACTCATAGCGTTGCAGACGGCGGCGCGGTGAATGTCTGCTCGCGGGCAGCACAACCGACGCGCAACACTCGACACTCCGCCGTACCTGCGGCCACCGCGAACGTCGTCACGTAACTCCCGCTGCCGCACATTCATGGCCGGCTTCTCCGAAGCGGCCTTCTCGCAGCACACCGTCGAGCCCTTCTACCTGTCTGGCTGGGTGCGGATGCAAGCCGCTCCCTGAGGGTGACCGCGTTCCTCCGCTGACGTCAGACGGGTGTGTCGACCAGCCGCTCGCTCAGCGGAGGAAGGGGGCTGCTCACGTTCGGTCTCTCACGTGGTTGACACCTCGCGGAAGGATCACCAGACTGCTGTTGGGTGTTCGCCCAACTTTGGAACCAGAGGGGATTTCACATGGTCAAGACTCGAAATGTGCTTGCAGGGGTAGCGCTGGCAGGGATCCTTGTCGCGGGGGGTGCGACCGCGGCATCAGCTTCCACGTCGCAGACCGCGTTCGGCGGCATCATGAACTCGTATCAGCAGTCGCGGTACTTCGCGACGCAGACGAAGGCCAATACGGGTGCCAACGCGTCGATTCGCTTCAGTGGTCTGGGTGGCGGCTCGAGCGCCAACGTCAAGGCCCAGAACGTGACGACGGGCACGCAGTACACGGAAAAGAAGGGCCTCGGCGAGGACTACACCTACGCCATCGAGGACAAGACCAAGTCGGGACAGCGGACCCGGCTGATCGTCACGAACAACGCCTGGGTTGTCGTGGATGTCGCTATCTCCGGTTGGTTCAAGACCAACTGAGTCACCTTCACCGGGCCGCGACGCAGGATCGTCGCGGCCCGGTCTTGCCCAGGAGGCATGTCATGAGAAATGTTCTTGCCGCAGTCCTTGTCGCAGTGGTCATACTCGGTCTCACCCTTTGGAGTGGCGCGACAAGTATCGCCTCCAGCCAGGTGAGTAGCTTCGCCGGGCTCTATGGCCAGTTTGCCAACGGCCCCACTCGTCTTCTGCTTCCGATCGCAGCCTCCCTTCTTGGAGGGGGGCAAGTTGCTGCTGAGCTGCACGACCGTTGGATCGTGTCAAGCAGAACCCGACGATCAATCCGAACTCATCTTGCTCACCGTGCGCTCAGCGGTATCGGCGCCGCTGCGCTCGCGTTCTTCATCGTCGGCATCGTCTGGTTCGTCGTCGCTGAGTACGTCGCGCCGTCCGCCTGGCCACACGCAGTTGACCCGTCGGGATTCGGCCGTTCCACTGCGGAGGTGCAGACAGCGGTCCAGGCTTCGGACCCGCTCGCTCGTTTCCTCAGCAGCGGCCACTGGGTATTCGGCATGGCCGCCGCTTCGTGGCTTGCCATCAACGGTGCCGTCTTCGCCGCTTTGGCCTTCGTTAGCGTGTTATTGATCCGCCGCCGCGTGATTGCCCTGATGGTGCCGGTGGCGTTGTACCTCGGTCAGAGCGTTGTCGCGCAGATCGCTGGCCAATCACAGTATTCGTTCTTGGTGACCGCGGTGTACCCCACCGGACTTCAGCACCTCCCAATCGTTGCTGCATCCGCCGCGACCGTCGTTCTGGCGATCGGTGCGGTGGCGGCTGGGACAGTCCTCATAGCTCGATCGCCCACGAATCAACGGTTCGCATGATGCAGTCGTTCGGGAGGGCTCTGCTCTCCCCGGCCGTAGTCGGGCTAACAGGCGTTGCCGTGCTCATCGGGCTCGCAGGCGCAGCCGTGCGACCTCCCTCGCGTGGCACGAACATGTGGGACCTGTATTTCGTGGAAGCGTCGAACACGCAGATTGTCGGCATGGCGACGCTCGTTGTCTGGACCGTTGTCCTCCTTCGAGGATCTGCGACCGTTCGTCAGCCAGACGCACTGATGCGGTATGGGTCGCATGCTGCTGGAGCAGCGGCCCACCTGCGAGAGGTTGGGGGTGCGGCTGCCGCGGCGATCTTGCTTGCCAACATCGCCTACGTGGTGATCGCACTTCCCTCCGGAGTCAGCTGGTCGTGGAGTGCAGCGACTCTGCGGACCACGCTGCACGCAGAATCAATCCTCGTCATCGGCCCAACGACGTTGGCAGGCACGGTGTATTCGCCGCTTCTCGCGGCCATATTGCAGAGCGGATACCTGCTCATCGGGTTGCTCGTCATCGCGATCGCGCATCATGCGATCGCGATCAGGTCGCCACGGCTCGCAGGAGTCTTCCTGTTCGCTTTTGCCGGTCTCACCGCCATAGCAAGCTTCGGCGTTCTCACGAACGTTCCGCTGCTTGATCCGACACCGCTGTTCAACCTCGCATGGGCGCTTGGCTGGCAGAGGTTGATGGGCGCGGTCGTCGCAGCGGCTGTCATGGTCGGCGGCTCACTTCTCTTGGTACTCAAAGCTGACCGGAACACGACCGGACTCATCGGATGGCTGTCAACTGGCTGGGGCGTCGTCGTCGTGATTGGTTGCGCGCTGGTCGGCATGGCCCCCGCGCTCGCGGCGACGGGCGGGGTGAGCGCGATACTGCCGTCGCTGCTCCCCGGACGGTACGGCTCAGTCGATGGCTATGCGCGCACGTTGCTCCTACCGATCGGAACAGCGACAGTTTTCTATGCCTGGCTCACCGCCCGCACCAGCGAATACCTCACCTACGACCTCATCCGTCGAGGCACATATGGCCGGTGGGTGTCCAGCGCCGCCGTCCGCGGCCTCGCTCTCACAGGCGTCGCAACTGGCAGCGCAGCACTGATCCTTCTTATGCATCAGCAAGACCAGCGCTCACTCCGCGCGATCGGAGCAGTCGCGGCCCTCGTCGCCGCGCAGACGCTGTTCTACTGCGCTCTCGCCCTTGTACTGTTCTGGGTCACACCGGTCGACGTCGCCTGGCCGATCGCCGTTGGCGGGTCGCTCGTACTCGGTTACCCGTTCGTCATTGACCTCGGTCAACTCAACGTTTTCGCCGGCCTAAGCATCAACCCGGGTGTATCCGGAGTCCAGCTATCCGCAGCCACAGCGCCAGCCATTGCGGCCGTCGTTCTACTGGCGGTCACGCGCCTCATCGCCAGTTCGTCCACCCCCGCAGCCTTCCGCTGATTTAGGAGGAAAATCATCGTGTCTGTCATCAGCTTGACCAACGTCTCAAAGGCTTACCAAGGCCGACCGCTCTACACCGACGTCACCCTCGCCATCGAGCAGGGCCAAACACACGCGCTCGTCGGACCCAACGGATCAGGGAAGTCGGTGATGTTCCGACTGTTCTGTGGCTTCCTCCGCCCCGATTCCGGAACCGTAGAGATCGACCCCCGGTACCTGAACTCCGGGCGCACCTTCCCCGACAACTTCGGCGTCATCATCGACCGCCCCGGCGCGCTGGCCCACCTCTCCGGCATGGACAACCTGCGAGCCCTCGCGAGAATCCGTAAGCGGATCAGCGACGACGACATCGCGACCACCATGCGCTCGTTCGGGCTCGACCCCGAAGCCCGTCAACGGGTGCGGAACTACTCACTCGGCATGAAGCAGAAGCTTTCACTCTGCCAGGCCTTCATGGAGTCGCCAGAGGTACTCATCCTTGATGAACCCTTCAATGCCCTCGACGCCGAGTCCGCTGAGGCCCTTGCCGCCCGCCTCCAGGCGGCCGCGGAAGCGGGGACGACGATCGTGTTCACCAGTCACGAGCGCGAATACGTTGACCGGTTGGCTGACCGTGTCCTGACCATCGCGGACAGCCGCATCACGACAGCGGCCTAGGTCAACTCGCTAGCGCCGTCCCGGCGCAGGCGGGCGTCGCCGGACTGCAACCGCTTTTGCCGCACCGCTGGTAGGGCTCACATCCGTCCTCGTTGTTAGCCACCACCTTCGCGGAGTTCAAGATTCCCTCACCGCCGGTGACGTCAGCGGCCTGCACGTCCGGGACATCATTGGGAAGACTCTCTCGACAAAGTTGGCTGAACGACATAGTTTTGCCGATGGTGGAGGTTGCTTCCGCCGTGGAGGGTCGGGCGGGTCTGCCTCGGTGTTCGATGTGTCACGATCAGGCGGTACGTCATCGGTCGACGTACCGTGGCAGATCAGTACCGGAACGGGCCGGCCCGACCCCGTCGCCGTGGTCAAAGGCCCAACGGGAGGGGAGCGGCGGGTAGTGCCAGTTGCGGAGACCGTCACGATTGCATGTGATGAGTCGGGGGCGGAGGGCGAAAACCTCATGCGCGCGCGGCATCCGGTGTTCGTGCACGCCAGCGTGCATCTCGACACGGAGGAGGCCGCTGACGTCATGACACAGCTGCGGACCATCACCGGTTCGGCGCGGGACGAAGTGAAATCAGGCATCGTCCTCGACGTCCGCCATCGCGCGGACCTTCTTCGCGTGCTCGAGCCGCTCGCGCCACGGGTGAACATCAACCTCGTCGAGAAGGCCTACTACGTGTCGTCCAAGTTGGTTGCCCTGCTCACGGCCGCCGCCCAAGAAGCGCGGGGCATCGACATCGAACGCACCGGCTACGGACGATTCTACGCGTCCGTGCTATTCAACCTCGCTCCCGTCGATCTCGGAGCAACCTTCTGGCGGCAACTTCTGCGGCGCTACAACGACCTGATTCGGGTGTACGCGAGAGCGAACGCCGTCCCACCAAGCTCGGAAAAGTTCTTTTCCATCCTTGCCGAAGCGCGTGCACGCTCCAGGGACCCAAGCGTGCAGGAGGTGCTCAATGACTTGTGGTCGGCGCGCTTCTTCGCGTTCGACTACGAAGGAGCGCGCTTGGGGGAGCTGCGTGAGATGGACCCCATGTTCAGCACGCTCCGTGCCGTTGCGGCCAACTGGAGGATCCGCCTTGGCGACGTGCCGTTCGAGCTGCTCGTCGATAGGTACTCGACCCTGACTGAGTCGCTCATCGCGTCGATCATCTCAACCGCACGTGAGGACCTCACCGTGACCGGGCGGTTGCTGCCGGCCGCAGACCTGCAAGCGATCCGCCAAACTGATTCCCGAACCGATTCGCGGATTCAGGTCGCGGACATCATCGCCGGAGTCGGACAGCACTGTGCGGCGCTGGCGCTGGCGGGCACCTTTGACGATGACCTGCAACTCGCCACCAGTGAGATGCTGGACTTCCAAGGGATGTGGAGTGACGGGTCGCCCTTAGACGTCCTCTACGATCGCCGTCCCCCGCAGTACGCTGCCGCCGCAACCTCGTGACGGCTGCGGCACAGCGCTACTAACGCGGGCGGTTGAGCCGGCGTCTCGATCGACTCAAGGGGCGCCTGCTGTCGGAGGGCCCATGCGTCGGAGCTTTGCGTTGATAAGTTGCACTCGATCTGCCGCCGCCGACCCTGCCCCTGGCGCGTCGATGGCAGGCTGGCATCGTCATGGCCTTGTGATCGAGCGTTCGCCGGCCAACTGCGCACCATGCGGAAGCGACTACAGAAGTCGCCCAATTCAAGGGCGTCGCTGAGCCGTTCCCTCGACGGCTCGGCACGCCGTGCCGAGCTACCACTACCGCCGCTTCATTCCGTAGTAGGTTGAACACCCAAGTTCGACGCCGCCATCCTCGCCGACGCTGCCACCAGTGGATCCTTCCGCTCCGGGGTGTGTCAACGGACGGTGTTACGTGCATCCCCTCATCACGAATCTCAGGGAGAGATGAAGCTTCAGAACGTATCGATCGCCGGATTCCGGTCCATCGAGCACCTCACCGATCTCCGTATCGGATCCCCGCTCGTCCTTGCCGGGCACAACGATGCAGGGAAGTCGACCATCATCGACGCGATCCTGTACCTCCTCGGCGCCTACAAGCTCACCGACTCGGACCGGACCTACTTGAACGCCGACGCTGCCGCCGTAGATGCCGAGGAAGGTGAGACCAGTGACGCGGCGGACCGGGTCGCGGAGACCTTCGTCGACGCCACGTTCTCCTTGTCTGACGATGAGGCCGACACTTTCGGGGCGGCGACACTGCGACTTCGTCGCATCTCGTTCGAAGGTGATTCCGCAAAACTCGAACAGCTGACGATGGCGCCAGTTGACGCTCGACTGCGAGACTACGAAAGCCTGACGGTACCGGCGCTGCGGGACCGTCTGGCTACGCTCGACCTGCCGCAAACCGGGTTGAAGCCGGAACTCATCGAGCGCCTCAATGACGCTGCCAGTGCGGCGCCGAAAGAGAAACTCTGGGTTGGTGCGCCTACCAGCGTCGATCGGGCACTCCCGACGGTGAAGCGGTTCGATGCGAGTAGCGCCGTCGACGCAGAAGCGGCAATCCAATCGACGCTCCAGACCAAGTTCAGGGCGCACCTCGAGTCGGACGAGTTCAGCGGGAACCTTCGCGCCATCGAGGAGAGCCTCGAGCAGAAGCTCGTCGCGGATGCGCAAGCGATCCGTGAACACATCACCGACAAGGTCACCGATGTTGGAGAGGTGACAATTCGGCCGCTCGTGAACCTCGGCAACGGCAACGGGTTGAAGGCCACCCAGATCACAGTGCAGAACTCCCGCGGGGAAGCGATCGACCTGCGGCTCTCAGGTGCCGGCCGCGCACGACGTATCGCCCTGGCGGTCTGGGAGTACAACGCAACGCTGCTCGCCGACGCCACCGAGGACATCGTCCTGCTCTACGACGAGCCCGACACGCACCTCGACTACGGGCATCAGCGTGAGCTGATGCGACTCATCCACGAGCAGACAAAAAACCCGAACGTCACCGTCATCATCGCCTCCCACTCGATGAACCTCATCGACGGCACCGACATCTCCGACGTCGCGCACATCAAGCACGTCGGACACCGGACCGTGGTCGAACGCCTCACCGAGGACGCGGGCGTAGGCGACCACCTCGGGGCGATCGCCGCGAGCGTCGGTCTCCGCAACACAGTCCTGCTCCATGAACGACTGTTCGTTGGCGTCGAGGGGGATTCGGAAGCTCGTGCGCTACCGGTTCTCTTCCGTCTCGCGATGGGACGGCACCTTGAATCGTGCGGTATCGCCATATGGCCCTGCGACAACAACGAAGGCGCCGTCAAGTTCGCCAAGTTCCTCGTCCGCCACAACCGAAACGTGATGTTCGTCGTCGACGCCGACTCGCGGACGAACGCAAAACACGTCTTCAGTGACGAGAAGCTGAAGAAAGAAGGACTCGATCCGGCAAAGCACAGCCACTACATCGGCGACAAAAACGAGATCGAGGACGTCTTCTCCAACGAGCAGTGGGCGGCCGCGGCAAACGTACTTTGGCCCCGTGACGGCGAACAGGAACCTTCCGACGTGTGGGGTGCTGAAGACTTCGCTGCACATCGGGGCAAGAAGTTCAGCAGCGACGTTCTCGCAATGCTGAAATTCGGATCCTCTTCTGCACCATCCGGGAAGCCAGAGGCGCTCCGTGATCTCGCGCTGAGCCTCCGGGAGCCCAGCGAAGTACCCGATCAGCTCGTCGCCGCATTCGAGGAGATGCTCACGCGCGCGAACTGAGCCGGCGGGCCCGCATCCGAGCAAGACGCTGCGCCGAGGTTGGAGACTCCCAGTAGTGGCCCCGCACGGATCTGGCATATGAATGAGCGTGCGATGAGCGGGGAACACCGCACCAGCGGCAACCATCAGGGGTGGGAGCACTCGTGTGTCGAACCCGAAGCAGCGGCGTGGTCATGACGTTCCTCCTCTCGGTGTCGCGTTCATCGCAACACATCCCACCGACATCCGCATCTGGCGTCGGCGCTGACCCTATGCGCGGACAGCAGAAGAAGCCCGCATGCGCAGTCGATCGAGCACATGCGGCAACTGGAGCACCACGCGAGCCGGTACGGATCGCTGTGCTGCACGAACACCCGCCCACCACTGGCGGCCCGTGCCGCCCCACCGCACAGGAGCAGCGCATGACCGATGCCTTCACTGTTGTCACCGGCACGTTCGGAATCCTCGGAACAGTCGGCGGTATCGCAAGCACGGTCACAACGGTGCGGGTATCGGGCATGCGTCGCCACGTCGAACGGGCGCAGGGAGCGTCCTCGCTCCTTGACGGCCTCCGGTCGCTTCCAAACGGCCACGCGGTCGGAACCCGTCTCATGACACCGTCCGACGAAGATGAGCTCCGAAGCGAACTCAGCAGAATCGTCCGCGAGAACGCTGCGTCCTATGCAAAGCAGAACCCCACTCCCGTCGGCTTCGACTTCGCCCGAGTGCTGATGCCGGCATACTCCGTGCTTTTTGTCGCGGTCGCCATCGGCGCGTTCATCGCGGCGGGCCACGAGCACACCGCGCAGGACGCGGCGTCGCAGCAGATCACTGCTGGCCTATTCCTCTTCGTCGCACTGATCTTCCTGGGGATGACTGGGTTGCTTCACGAGCGGATGCGGCGACGCAACGACGCGCGACGGGTCGCTGGCACTCCCGGTCGCGAATACTACTTCGGACCGCTCGTCGAGTTGTGGCAAATGACCGCCGGAGCAGTTCGCGGCCAGAGCGCTCGTCGACGCACCGCCAGAGCGGACCGGGAGCGCTGAGGCGGCGCGGAACCTGCGTCCGTCATCCCGGAAAGTCGTCAGCAAGCAGACGTAGACGAGACAACGACCACAAAGGACAGAACATGCATACTCAATTGTGCGCGAATTCGATCGTGGAGCATTGTGACTGCAATGGTTGCGACAAGAAGTTACATGGGTGGCGCGGCAGCCATCGTTTCGCGCCACTCTTCGACGGCCGGCAGAACGTGATTGTGCACCAGCCTGCAGTCATTGGCGCTGCGTTCGACACGTTGCAGAGAAGAGAAGGCGAGAGGACCGCCGAGACCACAGACTACCTCGCCGCGAAACTCGCGCTCTGGACCGTTGAAACGGTGTGGTCCGATGACGAAACAGACAGATTGGTGCTGGCGTTTGCTGACAGCGTCGCACCGGCGAACCGCATCTTTGTGGATGCGCTTGCAGCCAGTGCAGGTCTCACGGAAGATGACCGGCACCGCATCCGTGCCCACGTCGCAGGTCATCTGATCTGCGTGCTTAGCGTCGCTGTGCTCGAGGCGTACGACACGCTCGGCACGGCGCTCGACGACCTCGCGACGGTCGCTGCACGGCAACTTGCTGCAGATCTCTTCACTGGCGCCACTGAGGCGATCGCGCGAGCAGCCGCGGAACGGGTCTTCAGGCTTGCCGCCCGGCAGCTGACTGGGATCCTCATCGACGACGTCCGGGTCGTTGCGCTCCGCTTCGTCGGCGCCGTGTCCTGCCCTGACTGGTACGCGCACCCGGGTGACGGGATCTGGACGTACTGCCTCAAGCCGGCTTTCCTGGACGCTCTTGGCGACAAGGAGAAGGAATGGGCGAGTGAGCAGCTCAAGGCTGGCCGCCGATGATCGTTTCGCCGCATAGGGCAGTGCATGAGCACCCAGCGACACCGCCCACTTCCAGCGGAGAGCCTCTCTTCCCTCCCTCACGGGACCGTCGTCACCGTCCGCGACGGCGAACGGTGGGCGGCCTTCTTCTGCGCTCGAACGGACCACTCGACGGCGCACTTCCTTCCCACTGTCGCAGTACGACCGACTACTATCCTCGTCAGTGCACGCCGTGTCTGCACGGGCGAATCACTGACGGCGGCGCCGGACTTCACGATCATCAAGTACGAGGACGACGATCGGAGGTTGTGCCAGGCCGTCAAATTGCCGACCTGCGACCCTGCATGCTGGTTCGCTGTGGCCTGCGGCGCCGAACACGAGGGACTGCAGTCCTTCGCCGACCTACTCCACGAGTTCGACCGGCTCCACTATCTCCACAGTGTCGACACCAAACTCGGTGTCCTGATCCCCACCGATGGCAGCGTCCGCTGACGCGCTGTCCACGGATCTACTGCGTTCGAACCAGAGGCGACTCAAACTTTCGCACTACGCCGCACCAGCGGCGCTGAGTCGCCCGACTGCTGCTCTCACGCGGCCGCCGGCCCGTCGACGTGAGGAAGGCAGAAGCGCAGCTGGGCGCCTCGCGTGCTGTCAGTCTGACGAATCGAGGCAAGCACGGTCTCCGTGGGCACTCCACAATTCCGAACGGTTGACCTGGATCAACACGCCACCCGGGGAATCGACACGGATTCCGCACCCTTCAAGGGGAACGCTGTGATGAAGGCCTACCTTTACCTGTACTGAAATGGCGCCAGCCGATGCGATCATTAGGCTGCGCGCAAGCACTCCGTTTGACTGACGAGCGAGCCCCTGTGGGGGAGCATGATGGAAGGACGGTACCCGTATGAACATTCCTGGCGCAGAGTTCATTGCCCTAGCCGAAGGAGGGAAGTGGCCAGGGGAAGCAATTCTTTGGAGCGTGGACGGAACTGTTGCCGCGATCGACCTTGGCGCGGGTGCGGTTACCGGTGAACACGTTGCAGCGCAGCACCCACAGATCCTGCTGCTGACGCACGACGACGACGACCACATCGGCGGTTGGAGCGGGTTCGCGGCGGAAGCGGACCGTCAGCAGCACTGGCCGGAGCAAATCTGGCTTCCGTACGAGTGGGCAGGCCTCGCGATTGCGGCAGCAACACCAGCCCGAATGGTCGCCACCACGCGGCGGCAACGCGTCACGTCCGAGACTGTGATTGAGGAGCTCGGGCTCGACAACTGGACGATGGTCGCCACGCAACGCGACGACGACGGCGGAAACGTTCGAAGCGAATCTGTTCTTGACACCATCGACTGGAACACCGCCTACGAACGCGTGACCGCGTTGAACGAATCGAAGGAGCTCGAAGAGCAGGTCGCGGCGCTTCTCGCCCCGCGAACAAAGAAGTTCGAAGGCATCGGCACGAGGGAAGCGGTCGCAAAACGAGCGGTCGACAGCGTGAGGAAGATCCTGCAGATCGTCCAAGAAGCGCACCAGTCGCCGACGACCGTGAAGCTGTTCTCGATAGAACACGCCATGCGCAACCCCGAACCGCAGCCATGGCGCTCAGAAGGATCTGCTGGTCTCATCACGATCCCAAACGGGCGCGAAGTCGAGCCGAAATCGTTGACAACGCCGGCGACTGTGCAACACCTGGCCATGCTCTATACGCTGACAATCCAGAACCGTCGAGCCCTCACAAGTCTCCTCTGGACATGCTGGTGCGTCGGTTCGAATAAGGTAATGGTGTGGAGCGACTCGTCCGGCGAATGGACGGCCGAGAGCCGACTCCACCTCCCGATCGAGCGTGTAGCCCTAGCCACAGCACCGCACCACGGATCGGCCAACGCCGACCACACGGACGCATGGACCGCAATGTGGGGAGCGACCGCGGAACTCATTCTTGTCGCCGCGGGCGGACAGGCGGGTCAACAGGTGAACGGCGCGTTCCTCGCCGCGCCACACGAGCGGCGCGCCTGCAACAGGTGCCGTCACCAGCCAAAGGAACGAAAGGCGCAACGGGTAACGGCCAACGTCCCGCACCACGACGCGGCAACACTCGCTAGCGCCCACTGCGTTCGACCTCAGCGCAAAAACTAGCAAGCAGCCTTCGATCGCAAGAACACATGTCAAATCGAGGAGCAGAACGACGCATGACAGAGTCTGACGAGACGCTATTCACCGAACATCCCGCAACAGCTCGCTCGGGTCTTATTCAGTACAACGAGTTCCTCATGAATGAACGTCTCGTCGCAGTCGGCTAGCGAACAACCCAACGTGGCGGTTCGCTCGCCGCAAGTTGTATCGGGACGTGAGCTGCGACGAGTCGACCGACGGCGGAGTGTCCGGCTCCACTGAGCTGCAAACGCGCGATGCATGTTGCGGAGAGTTCTGCTTACTCCTTGGACGGCAGCTCGTGCACGACAGCTTGGTCGGCGGCAGCGAGTTCACCGTCGACGCCGCGACGTCGTCAGGGGCGTGTCTTTCGGACTGGCGAACGTTGGGAGGGCGTACACCTCGCTGATGTCCATAGCCGCCAATTCCTTCGCCACCTCGTAGTGGAGACGCCGAATCCGCTTGTTCAGCACCCCGATCAGCTTCGTGCAGAGGCTGCTCAACTGTGCGGGGGCCTCCTCCGGGGACAGTAGCTGTTCGAAATGCACCTGACCGGTTCGCGTAACCGCGCGTTGGGTGAAGCTCGAGTCGGTCAGATATGCGATGACGGCTGTGTCCTCAAGGCCGTTGACCGCATGCGCCACATGCTTGTTGCGGAGGTCCAAGCAGAATTGGTGGAATGTGCTCTCCGACTCGTCGAGTTCGTCCAACGGAACCCGGGCAGCGTGACGGGTTCCGTTGTTGAACGCACGGCCGTAGCTTGTCAACGCGGCGCTCCATAGGCCGAGCCTTGGGTCTCGCGATGACTCCATTCGCGGGCCTTGAATCTGTGTGGCGAAGGCGTCCGCGTAGACCTTCGTCATCTCCAGGTCTCTGCGGTAACTGACGATGTCGCGAAGCTCGGAACTGGATGGCGTATCGACGGTCACGACGCGGTAGCCCGAAGGGCCGGGCTGCTCCTCACCGTTCGCGACACCCATGGAGTGGCGTCGCGACCAAGCGGCTTCTGCCCGACCATCAGTGTCCTCAAAGACCATGGCTCGACGGTAGACCAACGTGAGGCAGGCTCGAACCACTGAGTGGTGCGCGGCAACGCGGGGGCTGGAGCCCGGGCACTTGAGACTGCCCTCCCCGAACAGGCGTCGTCGGCCGCGAGGTCTCCAGCCGTCGACGCATGCAGAGCGCTCCTGCACCTTTGGTCCCTGGCCGCGCAGACTGCTCCACGAATGCACGAAGCTTGACGCATGAGTCGGTAGGAGTCACGCCGGACGGCGGATAGGCGCCTGGGTTTGATCTCGCGCCGCCTGCCCGCTCCTCGCTTCAGAGCGGGGCTACCAATGTGGTGATGTGCCGCTCCGCCGGCGCAGGGGCGTTGTCTTACTGCTTCTGGGCTGAGCACGAAGTGCGACGCCCCACCTGGCACTCCTTGCTCTCGAAGCGTTTCGCTGACCAACACTTGGGCAAGCGGACGGGTGATTTGGTCGGGCAGGGGGTCTGAAGCTCGCAGGATCTCGTTCCATGGACGCCTCCACACTCGCGCATCAACCCCTGCGTGTCGATGACGATTAGGTCAGCGTGTAGATCTCATCCAGAACTGCCGGCCCCGACGTCTCATGACTGTCCTCGTCCTGGCCGGTTCGCAGGAGCCGACCGAGAAGAGAACTGAAACGCCTTGACCATCCGCTTCAGCCCACCTGGGGCTCCTCGGTACCGTCGTCAAGCCACCTGGGCTCTTCTTCGGCGTGCTGCTGAGGGCATCGCGCCCACATGATGAAGTCACGACGGAATCGCTCCGCCGGCTGCCGCGGCTCCATCTCGGAACCGGCGGCGGTAGCCCCTTCACCGAGGGGCTCGGTGAAATCAGAGTACCGGAGCGCAGACCGATCGTGAGCATGACGTCGGCTTCTTTTTCTTGGCGCTCAGAGAGCGGTCGTTCACCGGGCAGGTGTCGGTGGCGTGTGTTCCTATGGCCTTGTCCGGCCTGCTGGAGGAAGAGGAGGTGCGCCCGATGCGCCCTGACGGGTTCCGGTTCAACCTCGGCTCAAACGCTGCGTTGCAGACGTTGGCGGCCTCCGTCGCCGCTCAGCAGGCGGAGCTCCGTGCGTCGCTGATGGCAACCATTGCGCCCGCATTGCAGCAGGTCAACCTCGCATACAAGCCAGTCATGCCGGCATTGACGACTTCGGACCTCATCCGCCACGCATCGGCAGCGTTGGAACCCGCCCGGGTGCTCTCCGCCTGGTCGCCGAAGATCACCGTGCCGAAGTTCACGATGCCGACGATCACGGTGCCGACGGGGATGTTCGACGTTCTGCGCGGGTTTGATTGGGACGCGTTTGAACGTCGGATTCGCGTTCCCCGCAACTGGCCAACCGCGTATGAGCAGTATCTGCCGGATTTGGTCTCTATGGTCAACGACGAAGGCATACCTGTTGCATGGGTGCCGCGTTGGGAACTGCTCGAGACGCTGCTGGGCGCCCCTGACGCAACAGCACGGTCGCTGCTGCTCGTGAAGCACCGTGCTGAGATCCTTCACGACTGCGAGATCGCCCTCGACGACGTCAGCGACCCGTCATTGATGCCGTTCATGTCGACTGTGCGGGAGCTCCTATCCGCGAGCCGGTACGGACTGTGGAAGGTTGCAGCGATCTCCGCAGTAGCAATCACGCACTCCATCGTCGAACGACTTGAGTGGGTTTCAGCCCGTCAGCAGGTGAAGAAGCACCACGCGTTACAGGAGAGCGTCACCCTTGCAGAAGTGATGGAACGAGCGACACGGGGCCCGTTGGTGCTGTTCTACGACGATTGGAACCCTAAATCCCGCCGGCCACGGCCGACCCATCTGACACGACACGTCGTCTCGCATCGATTCGGCCCGGAACAGGTCGCCGAACGCAACTGCGTTGTCGCAGTGATGCTGCTCACCTCGTTGATGGTCACCGTCGACCAACTTGAACTGATCTCTCCGGACGAGTCGACAGGGTCGTCGGGCTAAGTGGAGGCCTCTCGGCTGAGGAGTCGGAGCTACCGCAGTATGCAACACAATGAGCAGAGCGGCCTTCAGACGGTGTGCGCCGCGGCATAGGCGTCGGTCACATGCTTCGGAAGGCGTCCCCGAACGCCTACTTCGTACCCGGAAGCAGCCGCCCAGGCGCGGATGGACGATGGTGACGCTGCCGCCGGAGTAGTTGGCGTCACGGCGGTCAATACCTTCGTGGGCAGCGGGGTTGCGAGCACGGGCTGCCCGCCTGCCGGCTGCAGATGCTGCAGGAGCACCTCGAAGATGTCCGGATGTACGTGGCGGGTACCTAACTCCCGTGCTTTCGCGAATTTGCCGCCGGAGAACGACCCGTCAGTCACGAGTATCACCGTGAGGCGGGAAACGGAACTGATCACCCGGACACCGAGTTCCTCGGCTCGTTGTTCGAGGCGGAGACGCTGCGTCTCGTCGCAGCCGGTGAACGCCACTCGGTCCCCAACCCGCAACGGTTCACCGTGGGGCCACGGGTCTGGCAGCGGGCCAAGGCCGGCGCCCAGACGGGTGTGCCGAGCGGCGTCCGCCCGGTCAAGGACCTGCTTCACCTTCGAGTCCGCAACACCAAGCAGTGACGCAACCGTCTTCAACTCACGACGTTCATCGTGGGAGACACGTCCGTCATCGACCGCTCGATGCGCCAGGGCAAGCAGAAACGCTTCATGCGCTGCGCGCACGTCCGACGGGGACAGCTCGAATTCGGCGACCAGCTCCTGCAACGCGTCCGCTTCCGCGTCGCTGATGTCGCCGTCCTCGAGCGCGTCGAACAGCATCTCCACGTACGAGGTCGTGCCAACGGGCGCACCCTCCTCAACGACCTCCAGAAGAGACAATGCGGTCAGCTGCTGCAGCAACGGCGGTGCGGACGGCTTCGGCGGGGTGATCCGGATTGGACGAGCTCGCACACTCCCGCCGATAGCGCGTTGCTCCGCTGGGAGCGGCGGGCGGACCGGCGACGCCGGCCAGTCAGTACTTCGAGCAGCGGCTAACGCTTCCAACAGAACCGGATCCGGACCGCCGTTCACCGTCACATACGCGCCGAGCAGACCCGCTGCCGCTCGCGCGTCTCCCAGCGCCGAATGGGCGTCGTCGAGACGCACTCCGACCGACCAACAGCAGTCCACGAGGCGGCGACGGTCCATGTCTGGCAGGTACGCGTAGCTGGCGTCCAACGTGCAGTACGCGGCGATCCACGGAACACTCCACCCGGCGGCCTTCAACTCATTGCGGAGGAACGCCAAGTCGAACTTCGCATTGTGCGCCACCACCGCAAGACCCGACAGGGCTGCTATCACGGTCGGTGCTGCGTCTGCAAACCGTGGCTGTCCGACAACATCCGCCTGCGTGATCCCATGGATGTGCGTAGCGCCGACCGGACCTTCAGGGTCAAACCGCGATACCCACTCGTCAACCACCGCGCCGGACTCATCCAGCCGGACGATCGCGAGTTCGAGGATGCGATCCCGCCGCGGAGAAAGGCCGGTCGTCTCAACGTCGATGACGGCGAAGGCTGGAATCTTGCCTAGGACGGGCGCAACCCGGACCGGCGGTGTCACGGGCTCCGGATTGGCAGGGCGGCCCCGACGTCCTAGTAGCCACTTCCACAGACCCACAACATCACCCCTTCAGCAGCAAGTACGTCGTCACAGCAGGAGACTGACGCTCGAACCACGGTAGAAGAAGGGTGCTTGCTTGCACTTCGAGCTTGATACCCCAGAACGGGGTATCGACCGCCCTTGGACTGAACCCGGTCAGCAGCGGCTTTGCCCCAGACCGTGACGACGCTATCGACCTGGTCTTCGCTCGCACCGAGACTGCCCGTTCCGGAAAGCTGCAGCACGCCCGACCGTGGTCTGCTTCATTGTGGGCTGGGTGAAGTTCACCGACGGAGGAGCCGGGCTACCCGGCGGAAGTCCGGAGACTGGGTCGGCGCTCATCGCGTTCGGCTCAGCGGTGGAACAGGTTGAGCTCGGGCTCCACGCCCGAGGGCGCCGCATCGACGTGTGAGCCACCGTCCGTGGCGCAGCCGATGACTGATTCCGAGCATCTTCGTCCGTTACCGGCTCGGTCGTTCGCCGGGCGTGATTCAGGCGAACACGGCGTACACGTTGCAGTTCGGGAACTTGTTGCAATGCCGGAGCATGCCCGCTTCGAAGTTGCGGTACCGGCGTTCCATGCCCTTCGCCGCTTTGGGGCTCTTCTTCCACGGGTCAAAGCTGTCGATGCCGTGGACGCAGAGCGGTGCGTCCGCTCCGTCGTCGAACACGTCGAATTTTCTTGAGTTCCGGATCTTCCGGTGAAACACGCGCTCCCCGACAGCCAGGACGCGGCTGCGGGGCGGTTCGACGTCGTCGGTGACTCCCATGATTGTCACGATCAGGCGGCGCAGGAGCACCTGCCAGGGCAGCTCCCGCGGATCCAGATGTGTCATTCGGCCCTCAAGTCCGTCCGGCACGCGCTGCGCTGCGGCCGGATCGAGCACGACGACGTGCGCTGACCTCGGAACCTCAACCGGCGCGTTCGTACTTTGGCTCTCGAGGCGCAAATCGACGGCGAACGAACTACCGATGGTGCCCAAATCATCACGCCAGGTGGCAGGAACGTCGACGTTTCCTGGTACGTCCGCGGTTCCGGCGACGATGATCACCGGGTCGCGTTCGCGGCGAGCCCGACGCGGCATTGGGTACTCACGCAGGTAGTGAAGAGACTGACGGCCGACGTCGCCGAAGTCGTCGTCGTTGGTGATGTCAAGGATGTCCATCTCCACATCGACGGACTCGACGCGCGGCGGCTGCCGAGGTGCGCCGCGTTGTTCTACCTGAGGGAGCAGTGACGCGCGCAGCACGATTCTGATGTCACTGTCCGCGAGCAGGTCAGAACGTTCGCGCTCCCGCTGCAGGATGACTCCCTGCAGGACCTCTAGGGGAATGTCCCCGCGCTGCAGGGCCAGCGACGGATTCGAAACGACGTGCACCGCTGCGGCAGCAGCGAGATCCGGCTCGAGGCCCTGGGCTTCCAGCCGCCCGATGATGTCGTCGATGAAGGCGATGTCGGAGACCACGCTCAATGCGTTCAACAGCGGCGCACCGGAGGTGCGGATGGCTGCTTGGACTGCCGCTGGCGCATCGTGCACACCAATAAGGTCCTGCGCCGTGAGGTAGTCACGGGCGTGATCGCTGAGCGATCTGTGTGGCTTCTTGCCCATTCGGGTGGTCTCTCACTTCTGGATGAGATAGACCGCCGGAATCGGGATCGCGGACAGTTCAGTGGCACTCATCTGGTCGATGACGGAGTGCAGTCTCGCACGAAGATCGCTCACAATGTCACCACCGGGCGCGTCGTGTGTCGGCTGGCCGGCAGGTCGTAGCCCGCCCATGCTTGGAGCAGCTCCGACAACCTGCGGCGCAGAAGCTGAGGCCTTTCTGCTCTCAGGACTCCGCCGGCGCTCCAGAACCGCTCCAGGGTTGACCTCATTGCGCACCGCCCAGCGTCGCACGTGGTCGCCGACTCGCGCCTGCAGCTCGGATGCCCACGCACGATCTCGCCCGAGCGCCGTCAACACCTTTCGGAACGCGCCACGCGCCGCATCCAAGCCAATCGTCGGCAGCAACTGGTCGGTTTCCGTCGCCGGCAGCGAACGCGCGAACTCGCGCATCCACTCGAACTGCATCTCCTGCGTCACCGGCTCGACTGCGACGAATCGCTCGGGGTTACTGACCCACGCGGGTGACCCGTCTTCGGCAGCCGGGTACATGAACGCCCGCGACGCAACGCTGTCCCAGAGGCGCACGTAGGACGGTTCCCAATCGACAACGATGGGCCACACCGCCCCACGCACCCGCTGATGCTCTCGCGGCGGATCCTCGCGGGCAACGGGCGTCGTCGCAGCGGAGTCCCACGGGCTGACGAACGGATGACGATTGTCGCCGACACGAGTGATGCGGATGAGCTGTTCCTGCTCGGCCGCGTCAAGGAAGTCGATGAACTTCTTGTAACCGAGTCGACGCTGGTCGTCCGGGAACGTCGGAGCACCAGCGGTCAGCACGCTCTTCAAATGAGCGGCGGACGTGCCGGGTGCCCCCGTGAACAACTCGGTGACAGTCGTGACCAGGTGGGAGAACGTTGCAGCGCGGTCGACGGCGATGGGCTGCGGTTCCATGAGGCGACTCCTAATACTGAGATACCCCCTCACAGAATGAGGAGGTATCCGTTGAAAAGTCGCCGACTGCAGATCTTTCCAGTGACCACACCCTTGCCATCGTCCTAAAGCGACGCATCCAAGGATCCCCGTGGGGTGACAGTCTCAGTTGACGCGTCAAACGCGAGTACTGAGGCCGACACGCAGGATCCCCGCCGGGATTGCTGCCAGCGGGTCGTGCATGTCTGTGGTTTGATCGAGCCCCGACGGGGCCGACGGCGTATGCAGTTGTTGGTTCCCACGGTTAGTGGGAATTGCGTCCTACAGTACGCGCCCGTCCTCGACAGCGTCAACTTGGGACGGCGTGTCGCTTGACAAGTCGCGGGAGGCCGCTCGACAGGGAGGTGTCGTCGAGCCCAGGGGGAGCCCGAAGGGAGCTTGCCCGGGTGCCGCAGGTGAGTGGAGCTTGGACGGGGCAACGCAGGGTCGGGGATGGCTGGACGAGGTCGAAGTCGAGGACGGCCTTCTGGAGCCGGATGATGACATCGCCTCCTTTGCCGGATGTGTCGTTCAAGGCACCGCAAGCTAGGGTGCTGCGCGTGTGGCGACGCGACGTCGAGCCGACGCCATCACGGAGTGATCTAGCGCTCAGTCGTGTTCTCCACGCCTGGTCGGAGGTGAAGTGTGTGAAGCATGAAAATGCCGGCCCGCCGCCTAGAAATCTTGACTCGGATACCTCCGGAGGAGCGAAATGAGCCCGAGCATCACTGACTGGATCGGCGCCGGTGCTGCAGTCGCGACCTTCGCGGTGGCACTCGTTGCCCTGCTCTTCGCTCGCGGGCAGATTCTCGAGGCGAAAGCCGCGCGTACTCAAGCTGCGGCTCTCGAGACTGAACAGGCGCAACCGTACGTCGTCATGTACACAGAGCCCAGCGGCGCGACCCAACTACTCATCGATCTGGTAATCCGCAACTATGGACAGACCAGCGCCACCAACGTCAGAATCGCGCTAGACCCTTGGCCGCAGCGATCGCCCGATCCGGGAAGTGCGGAGTCGGAGCCGGTCGCGCTTCCTGACGTGATCCCGGTCCTTGCTCCCGGCCAGGAGTGGCGGACGGTGTGGGACAGCTCGAACGACCGCCGCGACACAAATCTTCCGGATCGGCACACGGGACAGCTCACGTACGAAGGCATCGGCCATGAGTCGAGAACTTCTGACGTAGTTCTCGACTGGAGTGTCTACAAGACGCGCCGTTGGGTTGAGGTCCGGTCCATCCACGACGCAGCTCAAGCGCTTCGTGACATCCGGAGCGAGCTCAAGAAGTGGACCGAAGGCGCCCGGGGCGGCCTCGCAGTGTTCACGCGGGACGGCGATGCCCGAGACGACGCTCGTCGAGCGCAGCTGGAATCGTTTCGGGAGCGCGCGAGGGAAGAACGGTCATGACCGACCGCCCGTACACCGATGAGGAGAATCAGTTCATCCTCAGGCCGAGTCCAACACACCAAGACGTGCTGCGTCTGTCGCAGGCGGCGGATGAGCTCGGGTACCGGCTGCTCTTCGCGCGCCGCCCGCTCAGCTTCACGCTTGAACAAGTGCAGTCAATCCTCGCCGATCGCGGGTCGAGTGCGTTCATGCAAATGATGGTGGCCGCGGAAGACATCTCTCCGAAAGCACCACCACGAGACGCCGAGGAGTTCCTCAAAGCGCGACTGGCCAAGCTCAAACCAGAATACGAACTGCTCATCGTGGATCCCTACCTATTCACGAAGTCCCGCCGCCACGACGCTGCTGAATACGCCGAGGCCGTCGCGCGGCTGATTACGCCGCTCCTCACCTCGTCGGTGGTCGTCCGAATGATCGCCAGCGCACAAGCAAGCCACCCCGACGTCGAAGAAGCAGTGCGCTCCCGCCTGACAGCCGTGTGCTCCGGATCACGACTCGTGGTCGCCTACTCCGAAGACTTCCATGACCGATTTTGGATCGCTGACCGCAATCGAGGGCTCGTCGTAGGTACGTCGCTGAACGGTATCGGCAGCAAGATCTTCCTCGTGGACGAGCTTCGATCGTCGGACGTCGTCTCGGTGCTCGACGCTGTCGCGTCGCTGCTCGGCGACTGAGGTTGGCCAGCCTGTTCGGGCCGTTGAGAGCTGAGCCCGAAGCCAACGGCTCGCGCCAGCAGTTGCGGTCCAGGCCGGGGCTGCATTCAACGCGGTCGACGGGCTCATTGCTGAGAGGCGTTGCGTACAAGCCAAGCATCGTGAAGCCGGTCTCGTTCAAGTGACTGTCGCGTTCAGCGGGCCACGACCCGGTGAAACCGCGGCCAGGGGTGCCCTCCCACCGATCGCACTCGTACACCGGCCCCTCCGGCCAGCATGTGTCACAGGCCGGCATGGCCTTGCTCGCCCGTCCGCATCTCATCCGTCCGCGGGAAAACGGGGTCCTCCTCGGGGGAAACCCAGGTTCAAGACCCTCACCACTCGTCCCTGAACTGGGCTTTTGGAGAAACACAAACGGCCCGCCAGCGCAAAGAGCCCCAGATCACCGTTACGACGGGGATCCGGGGCTCTTTCAATTCGACCTGTCAGCTCCTCCGGTAACCAGGCGGTAACGGACCTTCTCGCAGCAAGTGTGAGCAACCACACTTCGGGCCGCAGCCACCACTGGCGTTAGCCCTTCAAGGTCGATGGTGAGTTGCGCGCAGCTTCTCGATGATGCGAGCCGCTGCTTCGTCACCGGTGACGGTGCCAGCGGCGATCTGCCTGCCGAGCTCACGGGTTTCCTCGTCGGTGACCTGGTGGTCGGCGGCGCCGAGTGCGGCGTCAGCGCGGGTGATCGCGCGCTGGATCTCGGCGTCGGTGCGTGCTGGCGCGGTCTCGCGCCGCTTCGCGGTGCCGGACCCGGTGACGGCCTGCAGGTGGGTTGCCTGGCGCATGGCGGCTCCGTTTCGTACGGGTCCAGTTTACCGGCGGGGCCTGGCGTTCTGAAGGGATTTCGCGGTCTTCGAGCGCCCGAGGGGGGTGCTCCGTTTCGGATAACAGGCACTATCACCGGCGTGAATCGTGACCCTTGAAGTGACATGGAGCTGAGCATGTGAGTGAAGAGTTGGCTGTCGCGCAGGCCGGCCGTCGTGCGACTGCTCGGACCAGTGCCGATCGGCATCCACGGTTGGCCAGTAGGCGATCTCGTCCGTGGCGGGGCGTCCGTATGGCGCAGCCGAGTGAGAATCAAATCGGACGGGGCATCTGCGACGCCGCGGCGCGCGAGAGGGTTGAACTACGCCGCCCGGCCGATCGCGGACCGGCTTACGGCACATGACAGCACCCATAGACAGCGTGCTTCAAGGCGCTGTCGACGGCGGATCAACGCGCAGACCTCGAGCTGAGGGAGTTCAACACCCGTCGCACCGTCGTGTCGAAGGGGGGGCACCGGGCGCCCCTTCCGAACGCTCCGCCTCGGTCAGCTTTCCCCGTCTTTGAGCCAGCTGATGAGGTCAGACCCACACCCCGAGAGCCCTGCCTTGCTACCGGCAAAGTCAGTGCAGTTTCAGGGCACAGGCCACTCCGACACGCCCGCTGAAGTTCTACACACCCTGTGGAATGCGCAACAGGCCTTGTGGATGGGTCCGGCCAGCAGCTAGTGAATATGCGGGATTCCGGGGTGCGAACACCTGTCCCCCTTGTGGAGAACTCGCGCCGGGAACTACATGGTTGTAACACTTCATCTTGTGGTCAAGGTCAGTGTCGGACCCCAGATGTAGTATTGGCGGTGAAGAGCAAGGCCCCTGGTCGGAGAGTCCGACCGAGGTCGGTCTCCGCAACAGGGGCCCGTGGATTCCGCCAAGAATCACCCACGAGCTTAGCCCGCCGATGACGACGTGACGCACCCGCGTGACTCCTCGCGGCAGGCGCGGAGGTCAGCTGGTCAGGAGACCGCAATGCCCCGTCGGATCACGGTTCGGGTGAAGACCCGCACCTACACCATCACGTGCCCGCACTGCCGACACGCCCATCGGAACATCGCCGCCTACGTCCGCGGAGTCAACGTCCTCTGCGACTCCTGCCGTCGTTCGTTCCGGACGCCGTAGCCCTACATCACGACGACACCTCAGGGAGGAGGTGATCAAGATGGGAAAGCCCTCGACCCGCGTCACGAGCAAGAGCGTGGCGAAGAAGGCATCGGCAGCACTTCGCGACGGCCGGTCATCTGCCCGCACCCGCAGCATCGCGGCCAGCGCCCTGGCGCAGGCAGCAACGAAGCGCTCCAAGTAACGGATGGCGGGCGCACCGATCAGCGGTGCGCCCGCCTCCACCTCGACGAAGGGATAGCCACCATGGCAAACGGCTTCAAAATCGACAAACGCCAACTCGACAAGCTCACCAAGGAGCTGCAGCGAGAGTTCAACAAGCGCCCACTCAAGGTGCCGGTGCAGCCGTCAACGGCAAGTCACCTGCCTGCGACGGCACCGCCAACGGTCATCCACCAGCACGGCCCGGCGGTGACCGTCAACGGAGACGGCGCTCAGCTCGCGTGGGGCAACACCGGCCCCGTCCACCAGACGCAGCATCGCGTTGAAACGATTGCCCCGGGACTCGAGACAGTAGCCCAGCTTCTAGCCACCATCGTCACGAGCAGCGCTGCGTTCCAACTTTCCGCCGAGGACGAGGCGGACCTCAGGACGACGGCAGGAGAGGCGCTTGCAGAGACCACCCTGGCCGAACCCGACGAGGGAAAGCTCAAGAAATCGATCCGCATCATCAGCGGCCTGCTGGCCCCCCTCATCGTGGGCGTTTCGAAGGGGGTGTCCGACGAATCGGCGAACCTCGCGCGGGAAACCATCCAGGCGCTTTCGGACGCCGTGACATCCTAGCGCGACTGCTCATGCCGGTACCAGGAGCGCCCCCGTCGGGGAAAGTCGACGGCGTGGTAGATCGGTGTCGCGTCGTAGTCGTCTCTTAGATATGCCACGGCGCTTCTTCCCGACGGTGCCAGGGTCTGCGCTGGTTGCGCCTGGCGCGCCCTGGGTCAGAGCGACTAGAAAGGAGGACATTAGCCGCTACCTTCGCCGCTGGCGGTCTCACAGCAACCAGCAGACCGGGATCGCCCCCTGCCCTCCCGGCTCATCCCAGCACCCGTGATTCCCTACCGACCGGGGACTAGAGGTGTCATCATCTACACATGGGTAAGGGAGCCAGACTCAAAGCAGAGCGCGCAGCCGCGCCGTTGCCGGCCGAGACACACGAGCCAGCGACGCCACAGAACTGGCCTCGCGGCCACGTCTACGTCGCGATAACCGACCCTCAGGCCGATGAGTGCATCGCGGTCACCGTTCACGGTGTGAAGCACTACCTGCATTCCACCACTGCTCGTGAGCTAACCAACATGCTCTCGGCTCGGCTCGATGAGTGGAACGAGGATGCGCGCGCCCACGGGGTCCCCGAGGTCTGACAATGGGCATCTTGAACTCCGTCGCAAAAGCGCTAGGCAGTCTCCGCCCCTACAGCGACGACGAATTGGCACTGAAGCGCGAGGCGATACGGCTGCGCCACATCGCCGGCGACGACCGGTACGACGAGCTGCGGCGGTACGACGCAGAGATGGTGCGGCGGTCGAATGAGGCATACGAACGAGAGCACCCCAACCCGCCAGCAACGCGCCACCGCGAGCACGGCTGGTATCTCCCGAACGACGACTGACTCGCGACTTCTACCGCCAGGTGATGACGACAACCTCGGAGAAGCGGTGACGATGAGCGATCAGGCAAGGGTGCCGGCGACAGCGATCGGGTACGTGTTCAGAACCGAACCGGCCGACAAAGCGTGGACCTACATCGGACAGAGCACGCGCCTCGACTCGGCGCACATTGACCGCTACTTCGGCAGCGGCGCCTTCATGACGGAGGTGATCGCTGCGCATGGCACCAGCACGCTGACCAAGACAATCGTCGCGACGGCGGAGTCGCCTCTCGAGTTGCACTACCTCGAGATGCTGCACATCGCTGAGGCCCGAGGGGACGGCGTCCGCGTAGGCAACGGCGACTTCGGCGGCCCGCGACCGTTCCCCAACCTGCAGCAGGCGCTGCGGGAGGTCGCCCCGACCGTGATGCGCGTGGCAGACGACCCGAAGCGGTTCTACGACGCCCTAGTGAAGCACCGTGATCTCGTCGAACAGGCGATCCTCGACTCGTCCAGCGTTCCAGTGGACGCGTTCTACGCCGGGATGGAACGCGATCTGCGCGCCACCGAGGACCTGACGCACCCGTGCCCCGCCTGCGGCTCCGACGTCGGCGAGGTCTGCCGGACGAACTCGAAGTCGCTCACCAAGCCGCGGAACCCCACCAGCAATCACTCGAAGCGGCCGCGCTCATGACGACGTACACACCACGAGAGCTGGCAGCTGAGCTCGGTTACACGAACGAGTCCCGGCCGGGGCAAGTCGTGCGGGCGTACCTGCGCGCGAAGTACCCGGAACACCCGAAGCACGAGCGCTGGGAGCTCGACGAAGCACAAGCTGACGACGTGCGTGCGAACGTGCCTCGCGCGTCCTGACCGGGCGGCAAGCGGCGCAGAGCCGCGTGCTCCGCCTCGCTATTGTCACTTAGCAGCGGTAAGTGACAATAGCGGCGGCGTTGTCGCCATCTCGGCCCGGCTCAGCGCAGAACTCAGGCGGGCGGGAAGTGCGCGGCGATCGCAGCAGCGACCGCGGTCGCGTCGACCGCCCCCTCGAGCGCGGTGAGCTGCGTCGAGAGCCGCCTCGGCCAGCAGACGTCGATGCCTCGCACGGTGAACGAGCCGCCGAAGAGCGGCCAATCCGCATCGACGAAGCAGAGCGCGCCGTGCACGCTGACCGGACCGACGACGTCCTGCACGAGCGCGACCTGACGGAGCACACCGTCGACGAGCTTCGTGCGATCCCCGCCGATGACGAGCTTCTCGGTGCGGGGCCTGAAGAGCCCGCCTTCGACCTGCAGGCGGGGCCGCTTGTTCCGGTACCGCTTCGCGTCGATGACCCAGACGCCGGAGCGGGTGATGACGATGTGGTCGATGTTCGCGCGGGACCGGGGGATGCGGCGGTCGTGGAGCACGACGACGTGCTCGTTGGCGATCGCGTCGAGGGCCCGCCCGACCTCGGCCTCGCCGGCTGCGCCGGACTTCCACGCAACGGTACTCTGTCGCTCGCCCGAGAGCGCGACGGCGATCGTGCCGATGGTGCCGTCGCCCCACGTCTCGCGGATTTTCGCCTCGTCGCTCGCCCGCCGGCGGTCGTACTCGCGCTGAGCGGAGGCGCCGGCGCCGGTGGTGTCGTTCGTCCCCATGGCTTCCATCCAGTCAGATCGACAGCGCGCGTCGCCAGCCCCAGTGCGAGGCGCGGGTGCTGGCCGCGTACCGGTTGTACCGGTACCGGAACGGGTTGCATTGTTTGGCCGCCTGCGTGCGAAGAAAAAGAACGTGCACGCTGGTGCACTGGCGGTTCGGCATCCCGATGGAGCCGCCGCGCGGGCGCCCCTCAAGAACTTGAGTGTCGTCGCGAGATTGTGCACGAGTTTCGGGCCGAGGATCGCTGCTGCCGCGGAGTACCAGGCATCGCGCTGGCCCCTTGACGTGCACGATCTCGCGACAGGTTCGTGCGCGGGTGTGTACTCACGCGTCGTGGCGGCTCGATCGAGCGACGACGTCGCAAACCCCCGCGCCTTCGCACCTCATCCTCATCGCGCCGGACACATGTGCGCGTCTCACGGTCCCTCTGTGTCCGCTCGCTCAAGCTGACGCAGCATCCGCGCAAACCTTCCCTTGACGTTGAGGCTTCGCGTCACTCCTGTTCTCCACGCGAACAGGTCGTGCTTGCGCCATTCGCGCATCACGTGGAGCCGAAAATCGCTCCTAGCGAGGTAGTGGTCCCGCGAGCTCACGCCTTCCGGGCGCCGTGACGGAACTCCGTCCGCTTCCGGAAGAAGGTGATTGAACACTTCGTTGAACGTCGGGCCACGACCAAATCGCTTCCTGTGCTCATCGATGAAGAGTGCCGCGGCACGCGCCCACTCCTGCGAACGATCGGGAGCGAGTAGGTCCTCGATCACGTAGGACCAGCTCGCTGGAGGCGGCGTGTCTTGACTTGGCCACCATGCCACGCGATCCTCAGGCATCGTCGACCTCGAGACCTGCAAGCTTCAGCGCGGAACCGTACGCCTCGATCTGCGCGGCGGAGACGAGTTCCACCCACCCAAGGATGTCGTCCTGCTCCTGACGGCTCAGATCCTCCCAGGTCCTGTGACCGAACCATGACACCTCGCTCAGTCGCGCGACCGCGACCCGAGCGGTCTCCCGATTCAGGATCTGCCGGAATGCGGCTGCTCGGTTTCTCCAGTCGGAACTCGCGTCAGGCTCGTTCATGAGGCGCCTCCGGTCCGCGAGTGGGAGCGGTGAGGGGCTGAGACGTGTGCGGCTTGGACGGCCGTTGCTGCGATGCCCCTCGCCTTCATCGGTGCAGTCCCGCGTCGATGCGATCGAGTACCTCAGAGGGATCGCCACCGTCCTCGAGCCAGGCCGCGGGCGTCTTCATGCCCTCGTCGAAGAGGTCCTCCTGACGCGTCGTGAAGAAGCGCCCGATCGTGAGCGGCCGCCATCGGTTGAGAAGTGCAGGCATCAGTTCGGCGAGGTGCGGTAGGAGATGCCCGACGGGTCGAGTCGTGAACTGCCAAGTCGGGATCCGTTGTTCGCTGCCGAGCTCGACTATCAGAAGCTCGTTTCGATCCGCGGCCCGGAGGAGCTCCTGCGGAGTCCTGTGTAGGAGCCTGGATGCCGCGTCCAGCGACACCGTCTCCCAAGCGCTTGCGAGCCAGCCGGCTGCTTGCAGGAGCTGGAGCGAATCCTGCGCAAGCCGGTCTTCAGCGGCAGCCACGTCCTCGGCTGTCATCGCCCCGGTGTCGACGAGCGCCTTGGCGTGCGCTGACTGGTCCGATCTGGGCGGGACTGGCGGCATGCTGCGGATCACGGTTGCGAGGCCGCGGACGAGGTAGTCGCCCTCGGCACGAAGCGCTCGGATCGCGGTCAGGAGCTCGTTCTCAGCTTCGCTGTTGGTGGCCGGCTGGGGCGATAGCCTCTGTGCTGCGAAGGGATCTCTGGCGGTACTCATCGCCGCACGTTAGGCAGAACCGCTCGATGCTCGGCGGGTGCCGAGGTAATATCCGTTAGGTAATGCTCGTTTACGTGCCAATCTAGGTACGGATATTTCACAGGCTTCGGGCGTGTCGGGTTGCCTGGACCACGGACGCCTCTCACAGCCGCCACCCGCGCTGTTTCGCCTCGACGCCGAGCACCCTCAGGCGGCCCCTGGCGGACGATGGGTCTGACGCGGCTTCTTCCACTCGCTCGGCGTCATTAACGTCCTCTCGACTGGCGGCGGCACTTCACCAGACTCCCGGGTCCGTCGCGAGCGTGTGGGGAGAGGAGGCTCTCTCTGTCGGCTCGATCACGCCTGGCGAACCGCATGCTCTGAGTTGATCGCGCACGAAGCTGCGACCAGAACCTTTTGAGTGATATCTGGCCGGATGGTGGCCGAAGTGTGGCCATAAAACGGTCCCAAAGCGGTCACAGAAAACCAATTCCCGCCCCAAACGGCGTCAGGAGCGCCCCAGGGGTTGGCTGTCCTGGAACCGACCGAACTAGGGTCCCCATCCGGGCATAAAGTGGTCAGAGACCGGTCCCCCGGTGCCCAGATCACCAGAATGTATGCAGCTGGCCTACAACTGACCGGAGTGTGACCGGATATTGGTCAGAAATCGGCCTCAGATTGCGCCGCGGTCGTCGTCTCGGGAGCCCCGTCCATCAGTCGCTGCACCTCTGCGCGAGCGGCCCGCCTGCGAGCCATGTCTGACTCGAACACGTGGCGCAGCGGCTGGCCATTGCTCTTTCGCCTGTCAAGCCAGGCCTCGAACTCCGGCGGCACGTGCAGCAGCCGCTCATTGATGGCGCGCAGCTGGTCACGCTCCCGTTCTGCTTCCTGTCGGGCACGCTGCGTGGCCACCTGGACCGCTACAGCGGCGCGACGTGCTGCTGTGGCCGTCTCTTGCACTCGATGAGCCTCCTGAAGAGCAGCCGCGAGTTCGGTCTCACGGACACCGATGCTCGCTTCTCGCCGATCCAGGTTCGTCGATCGGTTCTTGAGGCTGATACGCATGGTCTCGTAGGTGGCCTTTTCTGCCGCGGCGTCTGCGGCTGCGTCGCGCAGCCGGTCGGCCTTTGCCTGAAATTCGCTACTACTGAGGTGTTCGCGGGATCGCTCGGTGACGCGCGTCTCCACGTCGTAGCCGGCCGCCGCCATGTGCTCGCGGAGGACCTTGTGCTGGCGGCGGAGGTCGCTCGGACTCTTGAAGAAGTCCTTCTGGGACAGGCGCCCGTCAGGCGTGACGGGCGTGACGAGTACCTGCAGCTGCGGGCTGTACTCGTCGAGGTGCAGCGAGAATCCCAGCACGTTCTCGAGCCCGAACTCATCAATCGCCCAGTCGAACGAGGCACCCATGTAGTCGACAGCCGCCTTGTTGGGACCATGCGTGCGCCACGTCGGGTTGAAATCGTCGAACCACTTCGGGTCGAGCTGCAGGATGAGCCCTCGGAGGAGAACGGCGTCCTTGCGGAGTGGGCGCTTGACGGTCGCGAGACGTTTGCCGAGGTACGTGTGGAACTCGTGAGACGGCGGCCGACCATCGATCGAGACGAGTTGGCGGAACCCGCCCGCCCCGTCGTTGATCAGCGTGCGGTTGTTCTGCGTCCGTTCCGGCACGATGTTCTTATTCGTCTGCGGGAAGTGGAAGCCGGCCTGCTGATCCGCCTCACGAGCGATGTGGCGGAAAAACCGCTGCGCGTGCCCTCCGCGTCCCACCTTGTGGGACGCATCGAACGTCATCGTGTAGCTCATGCTTCGCCACCCTCGACGCTGATCGAGGGGCGCACCGACTTCGTCGTCGCACCCCTCGATGCCTTCGGCGACTCTCCCGAGGGGCTTCTCCTGCCGCGACTCCCACCACCACCCCCGAGCACCTTCGGGAGGGTGGCGGTCTCCTTCGCGGCAGAAGAAGGTGTAGCCCCATACACTTTGGCGTCGCTTCGCTCGCCAAAGTCCTTGGGGCCCTGCGGGGCACCGACGCGCGACGCGCGTCGAGAGCAGCCACGAGGCTGCTCTACCGACCCGACTCGCTGGTCGCTCCTCGGGCAAGTGGCCGTGTCACGCTCCGCGGCTTCTTGTCGGCCACGCGAAGGCACAGCCTTCGCCGGGAACACGTAAGTGCGGAGCGCGCTCCTCCTGTTCTCCAGAGGAGACCGCGTGGCAACGGTGTTGGAACCTCGATCACTGCGAACTCGTTGGGTGCGGCACGAGCCGCGCACGACGCCGACGCCATCGATAGGCGCCATTACGAGGTCGAAGGGGGAGGTGCCCCAAGCGCGCGGGCTCGCTGTCCACCACCGTTCCACAGCCTTTGGCTGTTCCTGCACGGTGGCACAGAGGCACGGAGAGACATCGGCGGACGCGAACGAGTTGCACCCGCAGGCGAGAGCCGCAACCCGCTCAGCAGGGCGGATCGCTGGCTCGAGGGCTGAGCCTCCAGCTGGCGAATCATTTCGGAAATCATTTCCGCAATCATTCGTTGAGGAGGCAGGAACAACGCGTGGCTCGACGGTGCCCGTCACAGCACGCCTCGCGTCCGCTGCCGGCGTTCCGCCACTCGAGCGGCGCGCAGCTCGGGCGTCGCGTACTCCCGCAGCGCCGATTCGTCGAGTCGCTCGAACTCCAGGTGGTGGCGCACGAAGAGTTGCGGATACTCGTCGAAGATGCTGCGCGCGCTGCGTTCGCCCCTTAGCACCGCCACTCGGAGTCGATCGAGAAGCGGTGGGATGTGGCCCTCATGAGCACGCAGGGCATCGACTTCCGCTCGCCAGTCGTAGCCGGGGGAGGCGAACACCTCGCCGTCGGCGTAGAGGTGCTTGCCCTTTGCCTGCTCAGTCGGAGACTCGTGCGTCAGGTAGCGCACAGCGCGGGCGAAGGAGTGAGGGTCTCCGCGTTGGCCAACTACCGGGCGGACGAGCTCGGTCGGAACCTGCAACATGTTGGCGACGGTCGCGTAGCTGCGGGCATCCCTGAGCGCGAAGATGACGTGCACATGCTTGCGGACACCCTGATCCTTGTCATGCACGATGCCCGCGTAGCGCTCCACGTTCGGCCGATCAAGCCCGTGAACGACGGCATCACGCGTTAGCGTCTGGGACACGACCCGGAAGCGGCGAGTGCGCTGTCCGCCGCGACGACCCATCGTAGGAGGACTAATGGGAGTCTCGCCAGCGCTCATCGGCGCCCCTCCTCGGAGGTGCTGCCGAACTCCTGGGACAGAAGCCACGCATCGACCGCCTCAGGGCGATAACGAACGGACTTCCCAAGGCGGATGAAGGCTGGGCCGGTGCCGGTGATGCGCTTCTCGCTCAGAGTGCGCTGCGACAAGCCAAGACGCTCAGACAGGGTCGCCGGCGTGATCAGGGCATCGAGGAGTGGGGTGCTAACTGCAGAGGTGACGGGCATGGAGGGTCCTAGAGGACCCTCGGATCGCGCTAGCTCTATCCCCGAGGAGGGTGGTCCGACGGTGATCTGTCGGTGGGAGGTCCTTCTCCCTGCGGCGCTCACTTCCCCGACTGTCACTTACATCGGTAACGGTGCTTGCTTCGCCGCGTTCGTCAATCGCGGAGTTCAGTTTACACGTTTGTGCACGTTCTTGCGGCCGCATTCGGAATCCGCCAAGATCCTCGATGCAGAGCTTCGGTAGTGACAAGGAACTGATGGGCAGCGTCTACAAGTACGACACAAAGCAGGGCTCGCGCTTCGAAGCTCGGTATCGCCGACCGGACGGCAAGACTGCCCGGAAGGGCGGGTTCAGGCTCAAGCGCGATGCCGAAAACTACCTCACCACTGTGGAGGCCGCGAAGCTCGATGGGTCGTATATCGCTCCCAGCGACAGTCGCCTCACCTTGGGAGTCCTCGGATCGGACTGGATCGCGTCTCATCGAGCGTGGGTCAAGCCATCGACCTTCCACTCGGACGAGTCCGCGTGGCGAGTACACGTCGAGCCGAAGTGGGGCGCTCGAGCACTCGGGTCTATCCGGCATACCGAGGTCCAAGCGTGGATCAGCGAGATCGCGGAGACGCGAAGCGCGACGACTGTCGCTCGTGCGCATGGCGTGCTTGCCGCAATCATCGATGGAGCGGTGAAGGACAAGCGACTGACCTCGAACCCCGCGCGCGACATCAAGCTCCCACGCAAGACGAAGGGTCGGTGTGCGTACCTCACCCACGAGCAGGTCGAGCGCCTTGCCGTCGCGTCCAAGTACCCGGACCTCGTGCGGTTCCTCGCCTACACCGGACTGCGATGGGGCGAGGCGACCGGGCTTCGCGTCCGGCACGTCGACCGGGCTGCCCGGCGAGTGAACGTCGAGGAGAACGCGGTCAGCGTTAACGGGACGGTGATCGTCGGAACCCCGAAGACTCACGAGCGCCGCTCGGTCGTCTACCCGGCGTTCCTCGACAAAGCGCTCGAGGCCGCATGCGGGGGGAAGTCCGCTGACGACCTCCTCTGGGGGGCAGGGCTCGAGCACTTGCGACCGGGTGACTCTCGCAAGGGCTGGTTCGTTGGCGCGGTGAGCCGAGTGCGAGATGCAGACCAAGAAGCTGCGGCCGAGGCGCGTAGCCGTGGCCGCGAGGTGCCGCCGATGATGCCGGTCGTGACACCGCACGATCTGCGGCACACGGCTGCATCGCTTGCAATCAGCGCAGGGGCAAATGTCAAGGCCGTACAGCGCATGCTCGGCCACTCGTCTGCGGCGATGACGCTCGACCGGTACGCAGACCTCTTCGAGGACGATCTGGACTCCGTGGCTAATGCGCTCGATGCCGCACGAAACGCCCGCTTGCTGAAAGAAACTCCGCGTACCTAAACGCCGACGACACTTCCAAATCTCGGTTCCGAGAATGACTATTATCGGAACTGATCCGACCGGCGTGCACAGTGTCGCCGCTGGCAGGAATGAGGGCACGTGTGTGAAGTGAAAGACAGGTTGTCGTTTTGAAAAGCAACTTGTCGCGAGTGAAACCGTCTTGTCGCGACGGCGATACGGGTGGTTCGGCGCTTCATCCCCCGGGCGAGCGTCCGGGCCGTGACGAGACCGCGAGCACGATCGCCATGGCGTTTCAAGGGATGTTCTCGTGAGCCGTCGTCTGCCTGGCAGTTGTCGTGTTGTCGAACGTCAGCCAACTTGTCTAGCTGCCAAGCAACGTGTCTGAAAGACGAGGGTTAACACGTTATTTGGCAGCTAGAGAGTGATTGCGGGCCACCCATTGGCGCTCTTTGATATGCACACACGTCCGATCCTCCGGTAGCTCTAACGACGAGGAGAGCTCGGAGTGAGACCCTTAAGCGTTGGATGCGCGGGCAGGAAGTTCGCCACGAAAAGACCCGCTTCAGAGACGCGAAGCCCGCGCGTCAGCTCGAGGGATTAGGCCTGAATTGTCGTGGGCGGGCGAGGACAGCATTCGGGCCCGCCCCTCCGACGTCGCCGGATTGATTTGGGCGCTGGCACCGATTCTGCTCTACCCTATTCGTGTTAACGCTTGAAATTGGACATCAGTTGAACCCGTGGCACTGTCCGACCGCGAGAAGTGCTGATGTGTGGTTCTGCGGCGTCAAACGGAAGGGTACCGTTAGATCGGTAGAAGCAACTTCACCTGCTCGGATCTAGCGATCCTGGCTTCCCAGAGGAGACACCCTGGACCACGAGGAGCTCGTGCGGGTTCGCACAGATCTACAGCGTGTCGGATGGGCAGCGACCACAGGCACCCCGGATGGGGCGCTACGAACGATCCGAAGGGACCCTGTCTGGAGCGCCATACCGAACCGGCCTGGCGCAACTCGGCAGTCAACCGTTCTGAAGCCGATGACGAGAGCGGAGGCGCCGCAACGCTCGCTGAGTGCAACCTACGGGCTGGGTGCTCAGCCCTTGCACACGGATGGTGCGCACCTGATCGACCGCCCCGATGTGATCATGCTGGCGTGCACGGAACCGAGCGCCACCGACACCCTCGTACGTTTCTTCGAGCCCGGCGACTTGCCGGACTTCGTGTTTACGGGCATCTTTACGGTGAATACCGGCAAGTCAAAGTTTCTAGCCCCTGCGTACGACGGCGCGATCCGTTTCGATCCGGTCGCGATGCGTCCATCTGACTACCTCGCTCGACGTACCGTGGCGCACTTCGCGGACGAGCGAGCGAACGCCTATCACCACCGCTGGGACAGCCCCGACCTGCTGCTGTTCATCAACAATCGGCGGAGCTTGCACGCTCGCGACGCGCTCTCCGGCGACGCCACCACTCGCCGTGTAACCCGGTATGCCTTCCGAATTGAGCGCGACGCATGAGCCCGTTCGACGCAGACGGGCTCTGGATGAAGAGCCGGCTCTTCATCAACAGGGCCATGGATCAGGATCGTGACTTCGAGGAGCGTGCGTTCTGGGCGTGTGCATCGCTTGAGGTCCTCGGCAAGGCGGCGCTCGCACATGTGTCACCGCTGCTGGTTGCGACCCCTACCGATGATGGGAAGAGCCTGCTCGTCGCGAGCGGAGTGGACTTCCCGCACGCGAACGCCACCTCGGTCCAGGCTAAGGCGGTGTGGGCCCGCTGCGGGAAGCTCTTCAAGCCGTTTAGTGATGCCGCTGCGACGAAACTTTCCTACGGCCGGAACGAGTACATCCATTCTGCGACGGTCGGCTTCGACGCTATCCCGGAGCATGCCTGGTGGCCGAGCTTTTGGGCGCAAGCAGTAATTCTTCTGCAGCACGTTCAGAGAGACGTCCCCGCCTTCGTTGGGGACGCGGCTGCCGCGGTGGTGGCGCAGCACCTCGCGACAAACAAGGACTCTCTCGCCCGACAGCTACAGGCACGCCTGGAACGAGCGCGCTCAATGCTCGCCCGGCATACGAACGGAACGCTGACCTCGCAGGGAGCTGCGGAGTGGGCCACCTTCACCGCGCCGTATGCGGCGTATACGCGACTCACGTCTTGCCTAGCTTGCGAATCGAAAGCCGCGGTGATCGGCGGTAACGAAAAGAACGGTACCAGCGTCGACTCATACCAAGACGAGTACTCGGAGAACGTGATCGTGGACGTGACAGTGGAGGTCAATACCGACTTCATCGCCTGCCCGGTCTGCCACCTCCTAATCACCGAGTGGGAGCTCCTGTCCGAAGCGGACGTTGAGCTGGCGTTCGACGCCGAAGGTTCGCTGGACGATCTCGACTTTGAGGACTACAACAACGAATAGGTGAGCAGGATCATCTGCGCGAGTGGTGTTGTACGTCGTCGGCAACGTGCTGGAGTTGGCAGGTCTGCGTGTCGTGCCGGGATGCTCGTCGAAGAAGAAGGTCGCCGCCCACACCGGTAAGTTCTCGTTCCACTCGACAGCAGTGATCCTCTCGCCGGATACGTTCCTCTCGCGGTGCTTGCGGTCCAAGTGAACCGACCCCAGCGGTCTACTAACGATGCCTTGAGCTCTGCCGCAGCGTTTCGGATCAACGAGTAGTGACCGGCAGTCCGTGGCGTCCAGGGCTGCTGCAGGTTTTTTGACTCGTTGGTTCAGGCCGCGAGTGCGACCTGTGGGTTGATGATCATCTCGTACTCGATCGGGGTCACCTTCCCCAGGGCTCTTTGCCGTCGTTTCCGGTGATAGGTCGATTCGATTCCGGTAATGATCGCCAGCCGGAGTTCCTCCCGGGTGACCCATCGTTTCCGGTTCAGGACATTCTTCTGCAGGAGCGCGAAAAACGATTTCATCGCCGCGTTGTCCGCGCACGCACCGACCCGCCCCATCGATCCGAGCAGCCCGGCGTCCGAGAGGGCCCGGACGAACTTCTTCGAACGAAACTGGCTGGCCCGATACGAATGGATCACCGTCCCGGCTGGGTTCAGGCGGGAGATCGCCATCTGCAGGGCCGCGACGGCAATCGAGTAGCCGACTATGCGCCGCGAGCACGCGTCCTTCATCGCGCGGAGGTAGAGCTTGCCCTCACCGGTCGGATGCTCGGTGCTGTCGGTCAGCCACAGTTTGTCGAGATCCGGTGCCGTGAACGCACGCCGGACCCGGACATCGTGCACTAGCGGGCCGGCCTTGCGATTCAAGCCCCGCTTCTTCGCGTGCAGCGACCAGAGCCGCCGCTGCGAGCACAACCACATCCTTTCAGCAAGAGCCAACGCCCCTGCCCGTCCGGAGTCAACCGAACCTGTAGCAGTCACGACGGAGCAACAGAGCCCCATGCTGCGGCTCGGCGCTGGCTCTGCAACACTGTCGTCATGCCGGTTCAGGATGACGAACGCGAGAACGCGATGATTCAGCTATTCAACCTGACGGTTCCTGCCGACCGAAGCCGGTCCGACATCGACGCGCACCTCATGATCGATGGCAAGGTCATCAACTTCGAGCTGAAATCGACCACCGGGAAGTCCGTCTCAACGGTCAGGGACTTCGGCCCTGACCATATCCGCAAGTGGCGTGACGACCTGCACTGGATCTTCGCCTTCTACGACAAGCTCGGCGCCCGGCTCCAGTACTGCATCTACGCCTCCCCGACGGACATGGAGCCGTGGATTGTTCGCAAGGAGCGTTACATTGCGCCAGACCTCGCACTCGCAGACTCGCTACCAGCAAGCGTGACGTCGGAGATGGTCGTGGCCCTCCTCGGAGAGAAGGACGTCTACAGCCCCGCTGACGCCCGATGGGTCATGAAGAATCAGTGGAAGGCCAGCGAGTACCAGGAGTTCAAGGACCTCCCGGACGGCTACTCGCTTGCCCGCATGACGGAGATCATGCAGCAGCGAGGCCGGTACGTCATCCTCCGCGGTTCGACGCTGAACAACCCACACATCGAGGGGTCCTTCTTCGACAGTTTCGACCGCATAGTGGACGAGCACGCCATCCGGCTGCGTGACCTGGTTCGTGCTTACCTCAGCGCAGCAGCCACTGACGACGCCACGGAGTAGGCAACCGGCGGTACGACGGAGTTCCCGATCTGCCCGAGTTGCATGTACGTAGCGCCCGCGAAGCGCCAGGATTCGGGGAACCCCTGCAGCAGTGCCACGTCGGCAACTGACAAGCGGAAGTGCCCGTTCTTCGTGACGTATGCACTGGCGGCGTCCCGGGTGGCGGCAACGCCATTCGGCCAAATCTGTAGCGCCTCGAAGCGGCGCTGCGCCGAAACGCTGCTCAGGATGGACGTTGTGTGTCGCGGTCCGGAGAGGCCGCTGCGAATCGTCGGAGAGACGTCGTCAAAACCGATGTCGGGAAGTCCAAGCGCTTCCCGGGCCCCAACAACCGTCGGCAGATCCGACCGTTCGTCCCCGACTCGCCGGTATTGCGGCGAAGGTGCAGCCCACCGTTTTGCCAGCGTCTTGGTGCGAAAGCCGAAGAACACGACCCGCTTTCTGACCTGCGGTACGCCGTACTCGTAGGCCTGCAGCAGGACCTTCCGGATCTGATAGTGCCGTTCAAGCGGACGGATGATGTTGTCTTCGACGTAATCGGAGAAGGTGGCGCTTGCCAGGGCTGCAACGTTCTCGGCGACGAAGACCTCGGGTCGCGTCTGAAGGACGGCACGAACGAACTCTGGCCACATATCGCGAGGATCGGAAGCGCCGCGCTGCTTGCCTGCGTTGCTGAAGGGCTGGCATGGCGGGCCGCCGTGCAGAACAGCGACGTTGCCCCTCCAGGGCTTCCAATCGACTTCCCGAACGTCGCCGTCGTCGCCTCCGTAGACGGACCACGACGGGTTCGCTCGTCTCAGGGTTTCGGCTGCTGCCGGGAGGATCTCCCATGAGCCCTGGTGGTCGAACCCCGCCCTATCGAAGCCCAGGTCGAGCCCGCCACCGCCGCTGAACAGGGACAGTGTTGACAGCCCGTTACGGGTGAGCTGCGGCATCAGGTCATCCGGGTTGAACATCGGAACGTTGACCGGGTGCAGCGGGGTTCCGCCGAGTCCGGCCGCCGCAGCGTCTTTCGCCAGCCGCGCCTCTCTGGCTCGCCTCCGGAACACCTCTCGCTCTGCAAGCGTGAGGTTCCACTGCTCGTGCAACGGGTCGGTCGACTTAATCCGGCTAGGCACGAACTCGTTGCTGAGGGTCACAGTGTCAAGGCTAATCGGCCGCCCGACATCTGTCAGCTGCGAGCTTCGCTCGACGTAGCCCAGAACGATCGGCTCGGCTAGTTGTCGCCGAGGAACGCGTCGTGCCGCATCGGGATCTCGACGGGCGGCGCGGACTGCAGCAGCTCACCGCCGCCCAGCGTGTGTCATCCAGATCGGAACGATCCCGCTTGACCAGCGAGACGAATCACGTCGTCAGCTCGCTGAGTTCGGAGAGCCGCTGCAGGGGTGAGGCCGTCGAGGTCATCGCTTGGAGCATTCAGCCATACGGCGTCGCCCCACGGGTCAACCTCTTCCGGATCGAGTTCTGCGAGCACCTCACGCAGTCGAGGCAGGAGCTGGCCGCCCTCGTCGATCTGGAACGCGGGGAAGAGGCGGGAGCCGTCCGCACTCACAACGGCGAGTATCTCTCCGCGTTGAACATGCGCGTCAACTGCCTCGCTGCTGATCTGAAACCAGCCACGCAGGCCAGCGGTGTCATAGAACGGGCCGATCCGGTCAGAGAGCGTGTTTGCGTGGGAGTCAGAGGGGTCCTCCACGGCGCCCGCGTCACCGGGGGCCGCAGTGATGGGGTCCGCGCGATCGCCGGCCTCCGGCCGGGGATTCTTGGAAGGATCAGCGAAGGGCGAGGGCTTCCGCACGGCGCTGCGCTTGGTAGCTCCCGGCGGATCGACACCCGGTGGCACAGCCGCAACCTGGTAACCGGGATCTGGCGGCCCCTCCGGATCCACCAGATTCGCACCGGCATCGACGAGTGCGGTGATGAAGGCAACCGCTTCGTCACCGCTCATTCGTCCCTCCGCGACCCACCGAGCGAGTTCACGGGCATACGGGTCGATGACGGCGATCCCCTCAGCGCCAAGGGCCGCATCCGCCAGCGCAATCGCACGGCTGGCAATTGCGTCATCGGCACGGTGCGGGCGGCTGTTCCTGATGTGGGACCAGGCGAGCGCCATGGCTTCGGACGGACGCAGCGACCCGGACACGATCGCATCCAGCAGGGCGACCAGCACGGAATCGGTGATCTGCGGCCTTGCCTGTCGAGGAGGCTTGCCCTCCCATGCCCCAGGGTTCGGTTCGCTGTTTGGTGGCATGTCCGTCACGTCCGACGCCGTGCCCGAAGCAGTTGGAGCAGCGGCTGCACGTCTCGGTGCGCGGTGAGCCATTCGACGGGCGTAACCGGTTGGCCGGCGATAGGCGTGTCCGCGTGCGGGGTGGTCATGAAGCAGAGGATCGAAGCGGGGTACATGGCGTCATCGAAGGCTGCCGCCAACCACGACAGGTGATCCAGCACGGGGTGTGCCGGGTCGTCGGTGAATTGCCACGCCGGGAATCGGAGCTCGTTGTCGCACACGAACGCGAACAGGTCCCCGAACGCGAGGTCGGTCAGAACCCTCCCTGTCCCGACATCCAGCCAGTTTGCTGCCTCGGCGACTGAAAGGGCAGCGCTCATGGCTTCGTGATCGGTGCGACGTTCGAGGTCGTCCGACTCCCCCCGCGCTACCTCAGCCTCCACCACTGACCACTCAGCGCGGGAGTGGAATGACGACGTGTTGAGGAACTCCCGCTCGTCGTCTGTCAGGTCTCGCCCGGCTTTGGACCGACGCCGCCGCAGCGGTCCGAAGTCACGACCTGAGGCATGGACGCCCACCAGGAGGGCGAAGGAGAAGCGCCGCGGCGGTCCTTCTGCGTTGGGAGACTCCGAAGCTGGGATGGCGTCGTCGGCGTCCGCGAAAATTTCGGCGGCGATCGCGCGGACGGAGTCGGGGAGAGGCTCTCCCGACAGTTCGGCGAGGGCGACTCGAGCTCGAGCTCGCGCGATTTGCAGGCGGGACGTCATCCGGCGGTCCGTTCTCGGTCGGCTTCTGAGTTCCTCAAGGATGCCTCAGCGGGACATGAGCGCTTGCGGGCGCAAGCACGCTTCGAAGCTTGTGGCCTGACCCATCACGGTGACTCCTACCTCCATCGTTTGGCTTCGACTGACGGAGGACGACCTGGACGCTCACGCCGATTACGAGCCGCTGAATCGGCCGCCGACACCGCGGTCGTATCGCAGTAGAATCGCAAATATTGACTCGTTTACGAGCAAAAACGGGCGAATCCGCGACATAGTCAGGTCTGGGACCGGTGCACGGCCCCGCTGCCGAGAGGGTGATTACACTTGAGCCTTGAACGTAGGCACGCAAAAGGGCGGGCCGGCTTTGGCCGCCCGTGCCTCGGACGCAAGGAGTCTGCCAGGGCTCCTCTGTCCAGTCTTCGTTCAGTTCTCGTCGCTGCCTGTGAAGCAGCGGCGCGCTCACTCCGTTCCTCGGTTCCGTCCCGGGATGTTCGCACGCCCTGCGGCGTGTGACAACTCGGGCTCGTCTCACGAACCGAAGGAGCCAGCGCAGTGTCAGACCCGAATCCGAAACCCGCTGGGCGACCTCGGCGGAAAGTCGCTGACCCCGACGAAGCCGCTCGCATCCTTGCTGAATTGAGGCGCGAGCACGACGCTCAGCTACGAGGAGCCGAACGTCGCCGTCGACTCGCCTTGGAAGCCGCAGAGCTCGGCGTGACGGCTTCGAACATCGCAGAGGCGGTCGGGTCAAAGCAGACAACGGTCTCCCTTTGGATTCGGAAGGCGCGGAACGAACGCGATCCTTCCGCACCATCCCACCAGAAAGACGCCTAGATTTCCAGCATCTATTGCTGAAAATCCGAGACCTGCCTACGCTGACCGCATCGGTGACGAAGCGGGTGATGGCGAATGGGCGACGTGCTGGACGCATGGGCGGATGAGTACTGGCCGGACGCGGTGACAGGACTGCACCTCGGCGGCGAGGACCTGGAACAGGTCCTCGCTCGACACGCAGGCTTTGAGCGGCATCGCCATGGTTCTCGAGCACGACTGGCGCGCTCGATCCGCGGGGTGCGCCATCTCGACTTTCCCGACACGGAGGGCTTGCGCAGCCCGCGACTGGTGTTCAGCGCGGATGGCTACAGCACCTATCCTCGGGACCTCGAATCAGTCCGATGGAGCGACTTCACCGAGGCTCACCCGCTGCGCGACTTCTCCCGTCGACCCGGGCAGAAGAACAAGCCGATCGCGTTCTACAGCACGACCGTTCGCGACCTGGTCAACTGCGAATCCCGACTCGAGCGTTCCTTCGTCCTCGTCGCCGACTACGACCCACGGGTCGTGCACATCGGCGCGCAGTCGGTCGCGATCCAATTCCCGCCAGGCGACGAGCTCCGCCGGCACACTGTGGACTTCGTCGTTCTGGCACTCGGTCGAGTACCTGTCGCTGTGGACGTAAAGACGCCCTCCGAGGCGGCCAGGCCGGAAGCGATCGCTCGGCACGAGCGTGTCCGCAAGATCCTGAATCGCGCAGGGATAGGACACGTCGTATGGACCGGCCACGATCGTACGGTGATCGAGAACCTTGCCTTTCTCGCGTCGTCGAAGGTGCCTATGGCGGTCGCCACTACGGTCCGGGCTCGCGCTGTCCAGCACAGCCGCGGAGGCATTGCCGCCGGTCAGCTCGCCACGGAGATCGCGCCGTGGATCGGTGACTGGCCAGCCAGCAGTGGTCGCACAGCGCAGCCCCGATCGCTCGCGCTCGTCGTCATCCGGAGTCTGATCTGGGACCGGCATCTGACAACAGACCTCACGACTCCGTTCACGCAAACGAGCCGAGTGTTTGCAGCATGAACCAGTGGGTGCGGTGGCTCCGGGACGACCGACAGATCACCTGGCAGGGCCAGGAGGCGAAGATCCTGCGCATGGGGACGACCGTGCAGCTCGCGGACCTCAACGGCGAGCGGCTGCCCGATGTCCCGGTCTGCGATTTTGCACTCGGTGTCCGGAGCGCGCTCTTACCGGTGCTTGACCGGCCGCGGTCGTTTGCCGTCGAGAAGAAGATGACGCCGAAGGCGTTGAAGCGCTTCGAGAAGGACAAGGCGATCCTCCTGCTACTGCAGACCGGCCTTAAGGCTTCAGATCCGATCAACGCCGTTCCCCCGCCTGCGCTGAACCCGAAGTTCCATACCCAGGCGGAGCGCACCACGACGTTGGCGAAGATACGGGCCCGCAAGCCGAGAAAGAACGGCCGGCAAGATAAGCACTCCGTGGACTGGCTGTCGGAACGGCGCCGCCTCGAACGACTGCTCAAGCGATACCGCGAGGGCGGATTGCTCGCACTCATCGATCCTCGATACATTGCGCCGCGGAAGATCCAGACCGGTGAGGCACTCCTCGACGAGCTGACAACCTTCCTTAACGATCGTCGAGTGAAATCGACGACGACTGTGTCTGCGAAGATCGTGCTCTTTCGCCACCACTGTCGGAAGAACGGCATCTTCCCCGACCTGCCGACCGATCGCACCATCCGCAGCCGCGTCAACCTCTTGATGGCCCGACGCGAAGAGTTCCGCGGATCCGCGTCGGCCCAGATCTCCGCGGGAAAGCGGCCCGAACCGGCGGAGCTCCAGCGGTTGACGAGCCGTGCCGGGGAACTGGTTCTGTTCGACACCACCACCGTGAACGTGTGGGTCATCGACCCCGTCACACGCGAAACATACCGTCCAGAGTTGACCATCGCGCTCGATCACTACACCCGGGCGGTTGTCGGCATGAGCGTGACCAAGACGACCTCCGCTTTTGGAGTCGTCCTCTGCCTCGCCGATGTACTCCGGCCGAAGACCACTGAACTCGTGGCCGAATGGACTGAATCGGGCGAACAGCCGGCGCCCCAGACCTTCATCGGCGTTCCTGCCGGAGTCGCCTGGTTCCCCGGATTTCACCCGGAAGCCGTCGGCGTCGACAACGGCATGCCCTTCCGAGCAACGGCCACATCAGGCGAGATGGCCCGCATCGGAACCTCCCTTGAGCCGCAGCGCGCGCTGACGCCGACGGACAAGGCGCAGGTCGAGCGAGTGTTCCGAACGATCAAAGACCTGTTTGAAGCGCTGCTCTCGGCCTTCACGGGCGGATCCGTGCACGAGAAAGGCGAAGACCCCCGTGCCGAAGCGGTGTGGACCGGCGAGGAGTACGAGCGCCGAATGCGCCAGTTCATTGACCTTTACAACCATCGCCTGCACACCGGTCTCCGCCACGAGCGTGACCCGTATGTCGATCTCAGTCCGTACGTGATGTGGGCGCTCTCCCTCGAAGAGACGGGCATGCTTCCAGACGTCACTGCCGCGCACGAGTGGATTCGCTTCCTCCCGTCCGTGCAGGCGACCATCTCGGCAAGCTCTCTCACCGCGAGAAAGCTCAAGTACAGGAGCGCTAGCCTCCGAGAGATTCAGCGAGACGGCCGCGCACTGGACGGCAACAAGATTCGTGTCTACTACGACCCATCTGACCTACGCCGGACGTACTGCTTCGACGGCGACGGGATGCTGCACTCGTTGCGATGGGACAAGCTCACCGCGCACACCCCCAGATTCGGTGAGACCGCAACCAACTGGATCAACACGGCGCTCCTCGAGAAGGCGCCGACCCAGAAGCAATTCACTGAGCGCCTCCTCGACCTCCTGGACGAATTCGACGCCGACACCCCTGTAGCCGCCACGGTCCGGCGGAAGAGCATCGGGGAGCGCATCGTCGGAATTCAAACGGACCGACTCCGAGACGAAGATCTAGAACCGATTGAAGACGACCCGATCGAGGATGACGCCCTGACAGTCGAGCCGATCGGCTCCGTGACGGCGGCGCTCGAAGCAGGCGACGAGGAGGCCGAGACTCAGCACAAGCTTGCGCCCGTCACGCCGATCGGTCCACGCAAGCGGCTGCGACGCGTCGACGCGCAAAGGAATGGCTGGTGAGTAGCGACGTGCAAGGCGGCACCGCGGACACTGACGTACATCTGAACCGTCTCAGCGCTGCGGACCGTGCATTCATTGAGGAGACCGAGAACGAGGCCACTCTGGACCCCGGCACGAAGAGCATGCGGGAGGTGCGAGCCATGACGCCTGACGAGCGCCTCGTTTACCAGCACCAACGTGCCCAGTGGCAAGCGAGCATGCCGTTCCTGTACACGCCTGTTGCGGACCGTGCGTTGACAGCACTGACAGTCAGCGCCCTGGCTGCAACGAACAAGCCCGTCCACCAGCGGGGCGTTCCGGTAGTTTCCGGTCCGCCAGGAGTCGGGAAGTCCTTCATCGTCCGTCAATTCGCAGTGAACGAGCTCCGACGCCTCGCGCGCCTCGACCATCTTCTTGGTATTGCGCCGGACCCAGCCCGGGACTTTGACGTCACCGAACGATCGGTTCTGTACATCGTCCTCGAAGACGGAGTCGACGTGCGAGGCATGTACTTCACGATCCTTCGTGAACTCGGATGGCCGGCTGAACGCCGCGACCCGTCAGTTCAGGTGCAACGTGCTCTCCATGCATGCCGCACGCGGCTGCTCGTCCTCGATGAGATTCACAACGTCAAGTTCGACGGACAGACCGGACGCCACGTGCACCTCGCCTTGAAGTGGCTGACGAACATTGGCATCCGTGTCGTGCTGTGTGGCAACGACATTGGGTGGATGCTCACCGACCCACCCAAACGCCCCTTGGAGACATCCCGTCGCGGGTCTAAAGGGCGCTGGATCCCGATCCCCGTAGAGGCTATGCCCTACAACACAAGCGACGACCGGGAAGCCTGGGGCGCTCTGTTGCTGGAGTACGAACTGCGACTGCGGCTCCCAGGACAACCGAGCCGGGAAGGGTGGCTCTCTGTGGGCCTCGCCGATTACTTGTGGGTGAGTACCCTCGGCTACCTGAACAGCCTCGCGACGCTTATCGACTCGGCCGCAGCTGCTGCAGCGTGGGATGGCTCTGAACGAATCACGCGCGACGTCCTTGACGAGATCCTCCTCGAGGAACACGTCCAGTCGAGTCGGACGACGCGCCTCGCGCTACTCGACCGCGGGAAGTACGACTTCGCGCTTCAAGCCGATGTCTGACAGAGATCGGCCGCTGCGCCGGTCAACCGTGCTGTCGGTGCGACCGCGGCTGTACCGTGACGAGTGGTTGCACTCGGCGATCAATCGCTGGGCCTGGTACATCTTCGGGGTCTCTCGCGGCACCCTCTTGGACGAGTTCGGACTCGAACAGCTCTCGGAGCACGAGATTCGCCAGCTCGGGAACCGCGTTGACGGCGACGTGCTCGCCAACATGGCAGGTGCAGTCGGCATCTCAGCGGATGCGATCCGTGGCATGACGATGGCGACGATCCAAGGGCCAGCGGTCTCCTTGACTGATCGGCCATCGATGGCGAGCCGGCGCCTATGGGCACGGGGATCGGGAACACGGTACTGCCCGGATTGTCTCCGCGAACGGCCTGGGGTCTTCCTGCGGTCGTGGCGTCTGACGTGGACCTTCGCGTGCACGGAGCATCGTCGGATCTTGCTCGACGCGTGTCCGACGTGTCTTCTCCCTGTACACGAACTAACGGGAAGGAGCCGCTTCCTTTGGGACCCGAACCGGTGCCGGGCGAACATCGACGGCGGGCTGCCCGTGACACCCTGCGGAGCCGAACTCATTGACGACTGGGGCGAGAACAAGCTCTCACTGCAGAGCCCGGTCCTCCTCGCTCAGGAACGGATCCACAGCACCATCGATAGCGATCCGGACCGGGAGAGGTTCTTCTCGACTCTTCGGGGCGTTGCCTCGGCACTGCGAGCCGCGGGCGAGATCGACATCATCGCATCGTTGAGCGGTATGCCAGCCGACGGGCTGGTTGGCCTGATCGAGCCCGAAGAAAGAGTGGGGCTCACTCCGCCGAGCAACGCGTATGCCGCGGCAGCGCTCTTCGCCGCCGCCGTGATGGTCATGACCGCCGACGACGAACTGATGAGCCCGCTGATCCGACAGGTCACTTTCGCCAGATCGCCCGGCCATGTGCCTCGCGGAACAGGCTTCGGACCAGGTAGCCCGCTAGAGACTCTCGCTCGATGGGGGATGCCGACCGGGCGGATGCGGGAGCGGGTTCTCGTGGCACATGACCAAGACTTCAGCATGACCCATCGACTCGTCTACGGCTCGACGATATCCTCATCCACGAGAGCTCGCCTCGGAGCAGAGTCGAGTTCTCGACGGCCTTTTGTGCACCCGTCTGACATGCCGCCGTTGCTGTGGACCGAGTGGGCAGCGCGATTGGATAGCGGCGGCCGGGCCAACGAAAGCTTTCTCCGCGCGGCTCTGACGGCCGCAGTACTGACCGTCGACAACGGCGATCATCTCGTCGCACTTCCGGAAGTAGTGCAGGAGTCAGGAGCGTCAGACCGGATGACACGACTGACCCGGTTGCTCCGACCGAACATGATCGGCGGTCCGAAGAACGCGGACCGCCTCGTGAAAGCCGTCACGGAACTGGCCGTGATCCTTACCCTCGACCCATCGCCGATTGACTACCGGAGGCGCAGGGAGCTCGACTGGTTCATGATTCTGACCAAGCCCGACTGGCGGGACCTGTGCGATGCTTCGGGCCACAATCCAGGGGGTGACGTTCGCCTTCGTAACGCCAAGCGGTACCTGTTTCAGCGCGCAACACTCGCCCCGCTGTTGGCGCTGCCTCCCGAGCTAGCAATGGGAAGGCATCGGCAGGACACGGCCGAGTACTCCCGCTTCCGAGCGTCCGTCACAGCCGAACTGCAGGAGGGCCTCGACTCGTACCTCCGCGGGCTCATCGACGCGACGGGTCTTCGCGAGCCGGTGACCTGGGTACCGGACCGCAGTCGTGCGCGGTTGGCAAGGGTCGGGAGGGATCTCGAGGACATCGACTGGGTCCGACTTCACGAACTACGCGGCGAAGGGTGTCCGGACGGACAAATGGCGCGCGAGCTGAATCGCACCATTCGGCACTGCCTTTGGGCGGGTGACGCCCGACCTCATCCAAGCGGCGCTCGTGTCGAGACCATCGACTGGTCCATCGCACTACAAGCTAGATCTCGTTGACGCAGACGCGATCTCGCCCATCCAAATACGGCCCTGGGCAAGTCCATCCCCGATGTCAGTCCCTTGCGCTTCAATTCCCCCGTGGGCCGGAACAAGAGCAAGAAGCCAAAGAAGGATCGAGCCAGGCGGGTTCCTAGGTTGGACCCGGTCGCCGAGCTCTTCCGAAGGCGTGACGCCGAGGAAGTCTGGTCAGCACTATTCGCGGCCGGGACCTCGCCGGGAGCACGTCACCGTTGGACGGCGGTCGGCGCCGCGATCGCCGCGGCACTGCGCGCAGAAGATGCTCGGGTTGCGCCTGGGAGTGAAACGGACGCGCTTCAGTCCACGGTCGATCGCGCCGCACTGGCAGCAGGCATCAGCCCAATGGAAGAGGACTTCATCCCAGCCGACCCCCGGGTGCGCGTTCGAAGTCGGGTCGACGACGAAGTATTGGAACTCTTTCCCGGTCTCACAGAACGACCGGTGGCCGACCTCGCGCGTGCGCACCGGCTGGCGCAGGTCGTCGATCACCGTGTCCTGAAGCGGCACGGATTCGGCATCCTGAACGTGCTCCACGTTGCCTACAGATACGCGGACTGGGTCGTCAGCGAGATTGCACCGACGTGGCCAGCCGACGAGGACGTCTCGATTGGCGATCCACTTGCCGTGACGAGCGAGGAGATCAGTGTGGCGCGCAAGGTCGTTGGCAGAGAACCAGCCTTCACGATGGATGAGCGCGATCTGCTTGCGCTCGAATGGATGACGACCTCGGCAGCTCGAGCGGACTTCTCGACAGAAGGGATCAGTGGATTCGGCCGATTTCTGAGGTACCGAGTCGGCAGCAACACTGCTCGAGAGCGGTGGCTGCCGCCCGCTTTTGTCCCCGAGATCGTCATGGAGGCGGTGCACCAGCTTGTGGAGGAGGCTAGCCGCTCCGAAGAGTCGGCGGCGGATCTGCGCGCTGACTTCGTGCGCCAAGCGCTCCGTGCGCTTCTTCGCTTCAACGACGCGGTTCACGGACCAGCAGAATCGCAGTGGTCACTGCCGCAGGGACGAGCTGATGAGATTACATGGCTCGTACCGTTCAGCCGAACGAGCATGCTTGCTGTGCAGGTCGTTGCTGTGACCGGCAGTTCGCCGATACCGGAGAAATGGGCGGTCGAGCGGCTCGCGGAACAGGCGCGAGAAGCCGGCACTCCGATCAAAGCAAGGTTCGTGGGTGGGGCCACCGCAACTCTTCCCGGGGAAACTGAAGTCGTCCCGCTCGTCGTCGTCGCAGCAACGACGCACGTCGTCGCGATGCAGCGGAACGGATGCGCGACCGTGGCGCTCGAGGACCTCAGCTGGATTGCGGAAACCGCCGAAGACGATGACGACCTCCTTGCGTTCGCACGAGATCTTGCCGCTCCGGACTTCCCTCGAAGCATGGGATGGGAAGCAATCAACTACTGGGAGCCCTGGCGGACAAATGGGAAACAGTTCTTCGGGGGTGGCATCAAGCCGTCGTTCGCGATGTTCGAGGCCCATGCCGGAGAGGCTGAATGGGAGCGTGCATCCGCGCTCTCGAAGCTAGAAGCGGCGCTCTTCTTCGTGGGGCTGCCTCCGCTACGTGAGACGCAGCTCGCGGAAGCGACTGCAGACTCAATGATGGTGATCTTGCCGCCCGAGCCGACCTACGACCAGCGGCACGGTGCTTACCGCACGCGAATGGCGGAGGGGTGGGTACTGAGCAGCACCGAACCTCCCGTTGCCCTGCCGCTCGCAACGGATAAGTGGAAGAGCGGGCCGGGTCTCGTGGTGAAGAGGGACTACGCGGGTGGTGTCGCCTACGGTCTGCACTCGATCGCAGATCGGTGGGCTGCGGCCCACGCAGAATCAGAGGTTCGTGGGTATCGGCTCGAATTCGAAGACGCGGATGAGGGTGAGCCGGTGTCGCAGCGATCCGGTGAGCTCCACGTGGACGGAGTTGTCCGAGCGACATGGTCGATTTGTGCAGAAGAATTTGCGAAACGAGCGGATGGTGATCCTCGCGCGGCCAACCAATTCACCGCGGCCCCGCTCCGAAGTATTCTCGAAGTCGGCGGAATGGAAGAGCGCAGCGCCAACCAGATCGCGCAGGCTCTAGCCGCGGCTTCACCGTTCCTCATCCTTGAGCTTCGTACCGCCCGAACGATGAAGAATGACCTGCCCGCCCCTATCCGCTTTGACGAAAACGCAGCCGCGCAAGTAACACGTGAACTCGCCCGCCGGCTGGCTGAATCCGCCGTCGACCCCGGCACCTACGGCGGATCAGAGGCCAACCGCATCATCAGAGAACACCTCGCGCCTGCAGTGCTCGCCGAACTCAGGACTCGCGTCTCCGAGTGCGGGCGCACACGTGTTGTCGAATTTGGCTTGGAGCAACTCGTGCGGGTGGTCGATGATCGTCACCGGTCAACCGGAAACCTGCAGCGAGTATCCCGGCACTTGCGAACGTCGTGGGACCCAACGGAGCAAATGGTGGAGACAACGGGCACATCCCTCCGGCTTCGTCAGGCGAACGAAATTCTGGTCGAGGCCGCGATCCGCGAGGCGGACGATGATGAAGTTCCCGCGTCGCCTATCGGCGCGGATTCCTGGCGCAGGCTTCTTGCTGCGGCGGATGCGTATCTCAGCTTGACCAGTCACAGCGAGCGCCTCCACAACGGGATAACACCAGTAGAGGTCGAAGTTACAGACCTCTACGAACTGCATGTGCGCGACGACAACACCGGTCTACACGCGCGGTGGCCTCTCGACGCGGCGAGCATGAATCACGCTGCAGCGGTGTCGGCCCTTGACGAATCGACGCCCATCGAGACGGTTGCGTCGCCTGAGGTGCTCATCGAAGTTGATGCTGCGATGCTCGACGCTTTTGGTGTAACTCGGCAGGACATTTACGCGGTCCTAGGCGCTCTTGTGCAGTGGGCGCAATTTGAGGCTGGTTCGAACATTGCAAAGACCGATCGCGCAGCCGTCGTCGCATGGCTGAGCGAAGTGCTCGACGAGGCGGATCCCGGTAAGGAGACGCGCCTACAGACGGCGCTGGAACTCCTGTCGACAGATGAAAGTACGCTGTCCGAGTCGTGGGAGCCGTGGCGTACTCGCACCCGCCGCAATCGGTTGCTTGTTCAGCCCATCGTGCGACACGCGGGCGCGATTCTCATTGCGCCACAGTTCCTCGAAGCGTCTCTGTCCGTTTACTTCAACTACCTCAGTCAGGGCATGTTGCCATGGTCGGCGCGACCGCCGAAGCGGCTGGAAACTGCCCTCGCTACCTTACGTAGCGAACGTAACCGTCATCTCGAACAGGCGGTCGACGAAGCGCTCCGCTCCCGTGGCTTCACGACGATCGCACGTGTCAAGCCCGGTGACGGCAAGCGCCTCGGCGTCCCGACCCTGACCACCGAGATTGACATCGTGGCTGGCAAGCCTGACGGCGACATAATCTGGCTGATCGAAGCCAAGGATCCAGCGTCCGTCCATGGGATTCCGGAGACTGCGCGCCAGCTAAAGGCCTTCTATGGCGACAGCGAATCGCCCAGGCGGGGCTCCCCGAGCTACACCACGCAGCTCGGTCGCAAGGACAACGAGCTGCGACCCTTCGCACGAGCGATTGCTGGACAGCTGGGTATGAGGACCGAGGCCGAACCCGAGCTCCGGACCACCTTCGTCACACGCTCGCTCACTCCGGCTGAGTACATCACCGGGCGATTCCCTGTCGTCACTGTCGATGAGCTTCTTCGGTTGTTCGATGTCGACGGTGACGTCTGATGGCTCCTCGCGTATCGGTTCGAAGATGCGTGCTTCAGCGAGGGGAGACGCGACCTTTCAACATGCAAGACCGGCCGACAACTTGGCCTTTCTACGCCGTTGGCTGTGTCCGATGAAGTGCAACCGCCGCGACTAGTCCCTTAGTTCTGCTCGGCTGTTGACGCCGACCATGCTTTCGTCTGTTCGGTAGGCGAGGACCCGGGGGGCCAGATAGTCTCCTCATCCCAGCTTGCAGCGGCCGCGAGCTGGCGTTGTGTCGTGTTCCGTGCAGCTCCCTGCTTCACTCGTTGACGGTAGAAAACGGCGCCTTCGAGGCGAGTATTCTGGAAACTCGCACTCCGAAGGTCGGAAATGCCGAAGTGGGCGCGCCGAAGATCTGATTTCTGAAACTGCGCACCTTGAAGATCGGCTCCGTGAAAACTTGAGCCGCGGGCATCAATTTTATGTAACGTGGCACCCTGTAGTTCAGCTCCTGAAAAGTTTGCTTTGCCTAAATCAGCGCCTGACAGGGTTGCGCGCTGCATGTTCGCCCCCTCAAAGATTGCTCCACGGAGATTTGCTCCGTCGAGTTTGCTTTCGGGAATCGTGGAGTTCGAAAGATCTACTGTCCCCTCCGGGCCCCGCTCGCGGCAAAGTGTGGCAAGTGCTGCCATCGCAGCAGCAACGCTCGGCGCCATGACTTGTTTGCCGCTTATGTCGCGGTATTCCAGGTCGTCCTTGTGCGGATGCCGGACGTATGCGGCTAGCACCTGAATGGTGCGCCAATGGTCTCGTTTAGAGTCAATTCCCATGCGCTCTAGCGCAAAGAAGCCGCCAATACGCGATGCCTCGCTATCGGAACCGATGTGGCTGATAGCTTCGTTGTACCGCTTTGTCCAGTCCTCGTCCCGTGCCAACTCATGCCGGCGGTAGGTGATCCACAAAGTTACGGACGCAAGCAGTCCACCGAGAGATAGGAGCACTGCTTGGCGTAGCGAGCTCTCCGAGGCACTCAGGTTCAAGCACAGACCGGGGTGCGAGCAGGGTAGTTTCAGCCAAGCGGGCAGTGCGATTACGAGAACAAACCACAAGAGAAGTACTCCCCCGGCGGCATATGCAAGCCTTGACCATCTCATAGATCTAGCCTAGTAGGGCCTCGGATAGAATGCTATGGCGTGTTGTCCCATGAACACCGATGCCGACTCCCCGGACAACCGAAGCGTCGTGTCGTTCTTGCTCCGTTGCGCCGTCTCAAGCCATCGTACCCATGGCCTCGGATAGGCACACGTCAAGGTCTCGCCAACGACGTGGATGGATTTGAAGCGCCCCCTGACCGGTCGGCTACTGTACCGGTTCGTGTTGGTAGGCGCTGGAACTCCTTGCCGTCCATCTTGAAGGGCACTTACCGGCGAGCCACGAGCCTGCCTTCTTTGGATTCAGTCCTCTACAGCAAGTAGATCAAGGCCAGCGGAGCGCTGTGCAGCGACCTGCGGTTGCGGATACGACAACCTAGATCTCAAACTGGTGCGACTCGATGGGCTTCGACGCCCTTTCTCATGCGGCCGAACGCGACAACTAAGCTTTCGCTCTACAACGTGGACGACGTGAGCGAGACGGACGGGGCGAGCATCGACGTGAGCTCGCAGGGCGTTCGCGCTGTCGATCGTGGTGCTTCTGCTGCGGAGCGTGCCGCGGCGGAGCGGTCCCGGACGGCGTTTGCGCGGCTCCGCGCCGTAGCGGGGGAGGGACGCTCGACCGGCTCGGGTGCCGTGATGGTGCCGGCGGACGCGTCGCCGCGGGTGTTTGCCGAAGCGTCCCTGTCGCCGAACACGATCCGGGCGTACCTGTCGGACCTGCGGCAGTTCGCTCGGTGGCGTGCCGGGTTCCTGGATCACGAGATCTCCGAACCGGACGAGCTCGAGCAGATCATCACCGCGCCGGTCGACCCGACCGAGGTTGCCGCGTTTCTCGCGGACAAGGCCAACGCCGCCCTGCCCGATGGCGGCCAGCGGTACGCGCCGGCGACAATCAGTCGCTACGTCGCCGCGATCGACTGGGAGCACGCCCGCCGCGGCCACACCCCACCCGGCTCCACGCCGATCGTCCGCGACGTCCTGAAAGGCATCCGCCGCACCCGGTCCGTGCCGGTGCGACGTGCGAAGCCGATGACGTTGAAGGCGCTGCAGACCACGCTGCTGAAGATCGACGTCGCCGACCTGCAGACCGGCGCGCTCGGAACCCGCGACCAGGCGTTGCTGCTGTTCGGGTTCGTCGGCGCGTTCCGCGAGTCCGAACTCACCGCCCTCACCGTCGCCGATCTCCGCCTCGTCGACGGCGAGGGCGTCTATGCCCGCGTGCGGAAGTCGAAGACGGACCAGGATGGCGTCGGCCGGATCAAGGTGCTGCAGCAGGGCGCGAACCCGGTCACCTGCGCCCCCTGCGCGTACGTGCGACTGTCCCGGCTGATGGCTGCGCAGGATGCCCGCGGGGAAGCGGGCCTCTTCGCCGCGCTCACTGGTGCGAGTCTCGCCGTGCACGTCTGCACGGATGGGCTCGGCGCGGATCGGTTGCCAGCGTCGATGCCGTTCTTCCGCGCTGTGTCGAAGTGGGGCCTGTTCCGCACCACCGGCATCAGCCCCACAACGGTCGGGAAGGCCGTCGCCCGCCGCGCGCACGTCGCGGGGCTTGGGGAGGACGGCTGGTCCGGGCACTCTCTCCGTGCTGGGTTTGTCACCGAAGCGCGCAACGCCGGCGCGACGGACGTGGAGATCATGAACCAGACCCACCACACCAACGCCGCCACCTTGCAGATCTACGACCGCGAGTACGCGCCCCTGGTCCGCAACGCCGTCACCCGGATGCGCTTGTGACCCCCCAAACTTCCCCCAAACTCGGCCCCAAACTCCGGCCCGACAGCGAGGCTCTGCTCGAGGCGCACTGGGCTCGGTTCGTCGCCTGGTGCGAGGCGACAGGTCACGCGTCGCTCCCGGCGACGGCAGCCACGATCGGACAGTTCCTGACGCTGTTCCCCGGCAGCGCGTCGACGCAGCGGCTGCGCCGGCGCGCGATCCGCGCACACCACCTCGCAGCAGGCTTCCCGGACCCGATACCCACTGTGGAGGCCCGGGTGTGGCCGCGACCAGAAGCCCCCGGCCAGACGATCGTGGGCGAGGTACTCGCGGCGATCCCGAAGTACCGGTACCCGATCGGGCTCCGCGGCCGCCGCGACGCCTTCCTCATCGTCCTCCTCGGGGTCCTCCACCTGACCCGCGAACAAACCCGCACCATCACCCCAGACGACGTTGCGGTGACGAGCATCATCCGGATCCGCGGCCACGTTGTGCCCTCATCCGATGACCCGGTGTCTTGTGCTGCGTGTGCGGTGACCCGGTGGCTGCGCATCGCCGGACCCGTCTGGACCGGATTCCGCGGCGACGTCATCCGCCTGCTCGACCCGACGAAAGGGAAGGGACTGCTGCAGGTTTGGTTGACTCGTTCGTTTAGGCCGCGAGTGCGACCTGTGGGTTGATGATCGTCTCGTACTCGATTGGGGTCAACTTCCCAAGACCGCGTTGGCGTCGTTTCCGGTGGTAGGTCGCTTCGATCCAAGTGATGATCGCCAGCCGGAGCTCTTCCCGGGTCGTCCATCGTTTCCGGTTGAGGACGTTCTTCTGCAGCAGGGCGAAGAACGATTCCATCGCAGCGTTGTCCGCGCAGGCGCCGACTCTGCCCATCGATCCGAGGAGCCCTGCATCGCAGAGGGCGCGGACGAACTTCTTCGACCGGAACTGGCTGCCGCGATCCGAGTGGACGACCGTCCCGGTCGGGTTCCGGCGGTGCACCGCCATCTGCAGGGCTGCGACGGCGAGCGAGGACCGCATCCGATCACCGATCGAGTAGCCCACGATCCGGCGGGAGCAGGCGTCCTTGATCGCGCAGAGGTAGAGCTTGCCCTCCCCGGTCGGGTGCTCGGTGATGTCGGTCAGCCACAGCCGGTCCAGGTCTGGTGCTGTGAACGTTCGCCGGACCCGGTCGTCGTGCACCGGCGGACCGGCCTTCCGGGTCAGGCCGCGCTTCTTCGAGTGCAGGGACCAGAGCCGCTGCTGCGAGCACAACCGCCACACCCGACGCTCGGAGGTCCGGTGGCCAGCCGCGGCCAAGTCGTCAGCGATGAACCGGTACCCGAACGTCGGATCGTCGCGATGCGCGTCGATGGCGGCGTTGGTCAGGTGCGCGTCGTCCCAGTCCCGTTTGGACACGGGGCTGGCGCGCCAGCGATAGAACGCCTGCTTCGAGAAGCCCAGTACCCGGCAGGCCACCGCGACAGGAACACCGTCGTCGGCGAGTTCAAGGACCAGCGGGTAGATCATTTTGGGAGTTGTGACTGCGCGAAGTACGCCGCTGCCCGGCGGAGGATCTCGTTCTCCTGCTCGAGCAGCCGGATCCGTTTCTGCGCCTCCCGCAGCTCGGCTTGCTCCACCGCTTTCAGCGACGGCGGCTCTGCGACCCCGATGCCGTCGTCACGGTCCGCGAGGCGCAACCAGCGGGCCAGGCAGGACTCGGAGACGCCGAAGTCCTTCGCGACCTGCCGCACTGACGTCTCGCCCTTCCGGGCGACCGCGATCACGTCACGGCGGAACTCTTCCGGATACGCCTTCACCATGGCGCACATCCTTCCAGCAGGAGCCAATGCCCCTACCTCTCAGGAGTCAACCGAACCTGCAGCAGTCCCGAACCTCGACCAGCACGACTGTGCACAGCCGGTACCGGGGGAGTGGCGACGGGCGGAGCAGCTGCTGTTGTCGTTAGACGTCCATGGATGGGCGCGCACCGGGGTGAGTCTGTCAGGTCGGTCGATGACGAGCATCATCCCGAGTCGACGTGCCGCAGCAGCGGACGGCTCAGTCGCGGAAGCCGTCGGCGCAATCGCGCGACAGCCGTCACGATTCGACGCGCTGACGCTGCAAGAGACCTACATCGAGCTCGGTGCCGCGGACGCTGCCGTCGACGCCGCGCTCGCTAGGCTCACCGCCATCTGGACCGACGCTCAAGCGCTCGACTTTGATCTCGATCACGGAGCTACGCCTCGCAAGCGGGGGTAGCACCAGATATCCCGGGCTAGCTAGCTAGCTAGCTGGCCGGTCGTCCGCTCTATGGCGTACTCCGACTGGCATCCTCACCCAGTCCCTTTCGCCGTCATTGCCGGGGTCGGATTGACACTCTTCCAAGAGGCCACCCCCCGACCGGGACTGGCATCAGGGCTGTTCACCAACGTGCCACGTGTGGGAGGCAGTTGCCTCGGGTGGGCTCATCGCACTCACGACGGTCATCGGCGGCTACCGGAACATCTTCCTGATCTGCGCCGCCCTGACACTAATCGCACTGAGCATCATCCTCGCCGTCAGAATCACATCACGTCGACAGGCAGCAACTCGTCTGTAACGGCGGCGCCTCGGCGCCCCGGCGCCCCGGCGCGCGGCGCAGCTGCTGCCGCGGACCGCTGCCGGCCTGCGGTTGGTGCACGGCCCCTAAGTTCAAGAGTAGATGTGTTGAGGAACCCATCCGTGGAACCTAGAACCACAGCGAGTATTTACGCGGCAGCGGCAGCGGCAGCGGCAGCGGCAGCGGCGGCGGTGGCAACGCCCCAGAGCGGCATGACCTTCGGTAGCATATTGAGCAACAATCGGATGCGACCACCGGTTGATCGCGTCGAGGAGAGCAGATTCATGAAGCTGAAGAACGTGACTCTCACAAATGGCACACAAGTGTCAATCTCGGAATCGATTACCGCAGTCGTAGGCCCGAATAATGCTGGAAAAAGTACCTTTCTGCGCGAGATTCAGCAGGCGTTCGCTAGGGAACCGTATCAAGGCCCAATATCTGATCATCGCCTCATTCAAACCTATGACCTTATAGGGGATGAAACCCCGGACGCCTTTGTGCAATTTCGGCGAAGGCTTGATGCTAATGCTACGCACCGGAAGGCTGGGTCCTACAATGGCGGGTACTGGGATCAAGACCACTGGATGCTTTCAAATGGGCAGGTGGTGACGGAATCGCAGATTTCCCAATATTGGAACTCTCGTCTTGGCTTTGGGCCATTGGCCTCTTACGTGAGTATTTTCATGGATGCAAGCAATCGCTTGCATCTGGCTAATTCTGCATCTGCTTACGACGCGCTCCATGAGTCGCCGTCGACGGTAGTACAGCGGCTTTATGCCGATCGAGCCCTTGAAGCTACTTTGAGTGCACTGACTCTCAAGGCGTTTGGTGTCCCGCTAACTGTGAACAGGTATGCCGGGAGCCAAATTCACCTTCATGTTGGAGCACCTCGATCGGCCGAGCGCGAAGCCCCGCAGTCTAGCGAGTACCTTGAGGAGCTTGGTCGTCTTCCATTAATAGGCGAGCAAGGGGATGGTTTCAAAGCGTTTATTGGGATGGCGCTTTCGGTTATTGCGGGATCACATCCCATCGTTCTGATTGATGAACCCGAAGCTTTCCTGCATCCCCCGCAAGCCCGATTGCTGGGTCAGTTCTTGGCTGAACAGCAAGCCACCGGCACGCAGGTGATCGTCTCCACGCACAGCGAGGATGTAGTTGCGGGCATGACGAGTGGCGATGGCCAGAGGGTTGCTGTTGTCCGCCTCACGCGCGAAGCGAATATTGCGTCGGTCGCACAACTTGAGCCGGAGGACGTAAAAAATCTTTACGACGATCCTCTCATAAAATACTACGACATGTTGAATGGCCTATTTGTGCGAGGTGTCGTTATTTGCGAGTCCGATTCGGACTGCACCTACTACCGCGCAGTTCTCGATGCCGTCGATCGAAAGAAGGGTATAGATTCAGGCCTGCACTTTACGCACGCAGGCGGTAAGTCCCGGGTTCACGTCGCCCTTGAAGCTTTCCGACGTACAGAGGTTCCGGCCGCCGCGATTCTCGACATCGATCTTCTCCAGGACGACCAGGAATTCTGGCGAATCGTTCAGGCGGCAGGGGCTCAAAAAGTCGATCTTGAACGTGACCGTAATATTATTACGGCATACATCAAAGACAGGAATCAAAAGAAGTCGGTAACTGCCGCGGCGGCAGAAATCAGGGAGCTACTCGCCGTCGCATCGGGTGACGTCACATCGGGTTTGATCGGCAAGATAAACAAGTCGCTTGCTAGTCACTCGGGCTGGAAAGATTTCAAGCTTCAGGGTAGCCCGATGCTACATGGTGATGCGCTCAACGCGTTTTCGAGACTCGACACCACGTTGCGGTCTCATGGGGTTTTTCTAGTTCCAGTCGGGGAACTAGAAGGCTTTCATCCCGAGTATTCGTCTGCGAACAAGGCTCGATGGCTCCGCTCTGTTCTTGAGGTGAAGGCTTTCGCGCGCGAAGGTGAAGCGAGCGACTTCATACGCTCGGTGAGTGCGTACGCCTCTCGTCGGCAGATCAGGAATTGACATAAGAGCCCGCTATCGGCGGCACAACGAGAGCGGCCGGACCGTCAGTGTCGTGACGGTCCGGCCGGAGCTCGGGGCGAGCGGTGCTCGAGTCGAGCCTAGCCCGGGGATGTGTGCTCTGAGCTAGTGCGCGGCGTCGTATGCGTCGCGGACTGCCTGGCTGATGCGGCCGCGGCTCGAGACTTCGTGCCCGTTCGCGTTCGCCCATGCGCGGATCTTCGCGAGCTCGTCGGAGTTGCCGCGCTTCGCCGTGCTGCCGCCGGCGCTGCGTGCCTGACGGCCGCCGCTGACCTTCCGGGCAGCGGCGACGTAGTCGGAGAACGCTTCGCGGAGCGCGTCAGCGTTGTCGTCGGAGAGGTCGATCTCGTAGTGGCTGCCATCGAACGAGAAGGACACGGTGCGACCCTTGCCCTCGTCGATGGTGTCGCCGGTCAGGTCATCGACCAGGTGCGTGGTGACTTTCTGCGCCATAGGAACGCCGCCTTTCATTCAAGGGATTGCGCTCCTACTGTGGCACAAAAAGCTTCCCGAGCTCTGCACCATGACGACGGCAGCCGAATGTGGTTCCGCACGGCAGAATGGATGCGATGACCGAGTCCACGCCAATACCGTCCGGGTACGCCGCCACCCTCGCTGAACTCAAGCAGCAGGTGAGGAATGCGCGGTTCACCGCGCAACGGCGCGTCAACACCGAACTCGTGCGCTTGTACTGGGGAATCGGCGCCACCATCCTGCAGCGCCAGGAGACAGAAGGGTGGGGAAGCAACGTCATCGGCCGGCTTGCAACCGACCTGCGGGCAGAGTTCCCCGACATGAAGGGTTTCTCCCGAGCGAACCTGTTCTACATGCGGAGGCTCGCAGGAGAGTGGTCAGCGGACGCGATTGTCCAACAGGCTGTTGGACAACTGCCCTGGGGTCACATCACCGTGCTCCTGGACCGGCTCGATGACCACCACCTCCGCGACTGGTATGCCCACGAAGCGGCGGCACATGGCTGGTCGCGGAACGTGCTCGAGCACCAGATCAAGACCAGCGCCCACACCCGGCTGCAGGCGGCACCGTCGAACTTCCCGGCGACCCTGCCGGCGGGGGACTCTGACCTTGCGCAGCAGCTGACCAAGGATCCGTACGTGCTGGACTTCCTCGCCCTCGACGGCGACGCGAAGGAACGCCACCTCGAGCAGGCCCTGGTCGACCGGATCATCGACACGCTCCGCGAGCTCGGTGAAGGGTTCGCGTTTGTGGGCAGGCAGGTGCACTTCGACGTCGACGGCGACGACTTCTACGTCGACCTGCTCTTCTTCCACGTCGAGCAGCTCCGCTACGTCGTCATCGAGCTCAAGACCGGGAAGTTCAAGCCTGAGTACCTCGGGCAGCTCGGCTTCTACGTCGCCCTCGTCGACGATCGGCTCCGCCGCACCCAGCATGCCGACACGGTCGGGCTGCTCCTGGTCGCGGACAAGAACGACGCGGTCGTGCGGTACTCCCTCGCCGGGCAGCAGACCCCGATCGGCGTCGCCAGCTACGACCTCCTGCCCCCGTCGGTGCGGGCAGCACTGCCGTCCGAGGCGGACCTCACCAACCTGCTTCACGACGCCCGAAACGACAACAGCGGCACCGGTAACTGACCCGGCATGTAGGAACTAGGCGCGGCAGCCCACAGCGGACACCTTCTCTCGGGACAAGCGCTAGCCTTCCGCGCGACCTGTGCAGATGGGACCGCTCGCTCTGCACGGGCGCCGGTGTGGGGCTGTGGACGACAAGTCCGAACCGACGGGTGGCGAAGCTCCATAGAGTGATGCCGCAACCCTGGTGACTGGGCCGGTAGTGAGAACGACGGTTCTCCCCACGTTGGGGGCGTATCCGGACCGCGGGGTACATGGTTGAATCGTGAGTGGCGCCTGGCCCGGTCGAAACGATCGCGCAGCCGGAAGTCGCACCGATGTGGGTGTCTGGCCGCATTCGGGTTGTGGCCAGGCCCCTCATCGGGGTCCCGCACGAACGAGCGCGGTGGATCGCCGGGAAGGTGCGAGCGGGCCTGTGGCACGCCCGACCGGGGAGCAGCTCCTGCCGAAGCCGCTGTGGCGCTATGGCGCTATGGCGCTATGGCGGGGATCCGTGGGGACCGCGACGAGTGGTCCGATCCCTGTTCGGTATGGACCGCTTCCGCGGCGGGCTTCACTGGGACAGTGGCGTGGTGTCCCGGCTAGTGGGAGGGGCCCGGTGCCAGGACTCTTCCGGATGACCAGCTGGGAAGACCCACCATGCAGCGCTGACTGCCAGTTGGTGTCCCCTTTTTGGCCGTCTTGCGACGCCTGAGGAAGTGCAACAGGGTTGGTGACGCTTGACCAGTTCGGGTCTGATCAAGCACCTCGGGATGCCGGCTTCTAGTGCAGAGCCGGCATCCCGTGCTTACCCAAGCCAATGAGGCTCGCACAACGCGAGACCCTTGCCGTTCACTCGGTGTCCCTGGGGCCGGGCCGAGGCGGAGGGGCTTTCCAATGGCCGGCGCCGCGGTTTCCGGAGAGGCGGTCGTGGAAAGCTTCGCTGGTGTTCTTCATGCCGCGGATCTCGAGCCACTTGCTGTGCTGGTAAAACGTCGTCTCGAGCGCGGCGCCTGTGGAGGCCTCCCAGGCGTGCGACTTCGTCATGTCGATGGCGACGAGCTCCGGGCCGTCGACTTCGTCGAACCGGGGTGTGAGGCCGTTCGGGGAGGCGAAGAGCAGCGCGCCTCGACCGTGTAGAGCACATCGCGGACCACGGTGTCGCGTTCCCCAGCACTCGCGCGGAACACCGCTGGTACGTCGCTGTCACTCAGCGGAAACATGCTGTCGGTGTGCTGGAGGCATGGAACTCGCTGCGTCGAACCGGATCCCCACACGCTGGTACCGCTCACTGTTCGTGCAGATCGCAGTCGCCGTCGTGGCGGGGATCGCCGTCGGTGTCTGCGCGCCTGCCGCTGCGCCAGCCTTGAACGTGGTGGGGCAGGGCTTCATCCGCCTGATCGAGATGGTGATCGCACCACTGGTCTTCATCGTGGTCATCACCGGCATTGTGCACGTCGGCAACCTTCGTGCAGTCGGTGCGGTCGCCGGTAAAGCGATGCTGTACTTCGTCCTCGCGTCCTCCGCAGCGCTGGTGTTCGGCCTCGTCGTCGGCAATCTCGTCGCCCCGGGCAGCGGGCTACGAATCGACCCGTCCACACTCGACGAATCCGCCGTCACGGCGAAGACGGGAAACGCTGCTGCACCGAGCCCGGGGGAGTTCGTTCTGGGTCTCATTCCCTCGAGCGTGATCAACGCGTTCGCGACCAACGACATCCTGCAGGTGCTGGTCGCGGCAGTGTTCGTCGGCGCGGCGATCGCTGCGATCGGCCCGGAACGCACCGCTCCGCTCATTCGCGGGCTCGACCTCTGCCTCGAGGTCGTCTACCGAATCCTCGGTTGGGTGATGCGTCTCGCGCCGCTGGGTGCGTTCGGCGCGATGGCGTACGTAGTGGGACAGTACGGGCTCGCGACGCTCAGCTCCTACGGGTGGCTCATCGCCGCCTGCTACGGCGCCGCGGCCGTGTTCATCCTCCTGCTGCTGGTCGTCGGACAGGTCCTGTCCGGCGTGCCTATCTGGCGGTTCGTCTGGCACACTCGCGCGGAGTTCGGACTCGCACTCGGGACAGCGTCAACCGAGGCGGTCCTGCCACGGATGATCACCCGGCTGACCGAGGTCGGCGTATCCCGCAGTGTCGCGGGGCTAGTGGTGCCAACGGGCTACTCCTTCAACCTCGACGGCGCCGCGATCTACCTCTCCATCTCGCTGCTGTTCCTCACGCAGGCGTTCGGGATCCCGCTGACGCTGGAACAGCAGGTCGCAGCCCTCGGGGTGCTGCTGCTGACGTCGAAGGGGATGGCCGGTGTGCCCGGCTCGTCGTTCCTGGCGCTGTCAGCGACGGCGACGACACTCGGCCTCTTCCCGGTCGCGGGCGTTGCGCTGCTGTTGGGGGCTGACCGAATCATGGACTCGATGCGGGTAAGCGTGAACCTGCTCGGCAACTGCGTCGCCGCACTCGTCGTCGCGCGGTGGCAAGGAGAACTTGACCACGTCGCGGCATCCGAAGCGCTCCACCCAGCCCAGCGTCCCCTCGCCGCAGCAGGCGCGCGGCAGCAGTAGGCAACAGGAGCAGAGGCAGGACCAGGAGCGGCGGTGTGCCGGTCTGAGTTCCGTGGGCCCCCGCATCTGCGGTGTGGCTGGGGAGCTCGAGATAGAGGAGGGGTGTCGGCCCTGATCGTTCCGGCACCCCCCGCCAGGACAAGACCCGAACAAGTCCCGACAAGTCGAGTTTCACTCCTCTTTTGGCGTTCGGCATCCCACAAGCCAGGATCCGTTGTGAGCTTGCATACTGTGCGTAGCCGCGGATGGTTACCGGGGCAGAACGCCATCGGGATCCTGATCAACGATGCTGCTCGGGTGACGTCCGGGCGCCTGAAGGGCCGGACGCCATTCTTCGTCGACTGCAGCCGTTCGCCTCCGCGAAGGGCTGCGCGCCACATGAGCGGTCAGCGCTTCAGCCGAGTCAGCGCACCGAACGTCACGACGATGCCGGACGCGACGCCAACGATGCTTCAGCGCCACGAACGAAGGAACACGGTCGGCGTGGCGGTCGGTCTAGAGCGGGCGGTGGTACTCCTGGCTCAGCTGCGTGGGGAGTTGTCGGTCAGCAGCTGAGACGATTCACCTGCAGGACATCACGCCACGGCAGGGAGAGCAACGCTGATGCGTTCGATCGTTTACACCAGCACCCAGACCCGTCCGATCACGGACATTGAGCTCGCGCAGATCCTCGCGGTCGGTCGGGAACGGAACACCAGCCTCGGCGTCACGGGAATACTGGCGCACAAGGGCGATAACTGTCTGGGGATCCTCGAGGGAGATGACGCTGTCGTCGGAGCACGGTTCGAGCAGGTCCGCGCCGACCCCCGGCACACCAATGTCCGCGTTCTGATGGATGAGCAGATCGTGGCGCGCTCGTTCCCGGATTGGTCGATGGCGTTCCAACCCATCGACCCGCTGATGGAACAGGTTTCGGGCTTCACCGACCTCTTTGTGCCCGGACGGCCGATTGAAGCAACAGCAGCCCGCAGTCGCGTGCGCGGGCTGCTGGAGTGGTTCCGGAAACACCCGCTGGCCCCGCTGACCAGCCGCACAGCAGACGAGGACGAAACGCCACGGACACGCGTGATCAACGGCGCGATCCTGGCGCTGCACGATGACGGCGTCTCGCGGTTCAGCATTGATGTCGCCGCCGCGCACGCGGCAATGTCGCCAGCGCAGGTCCGGGAGCTGTTTCCCACGGAGCAGGCCCTGCTCGCAGCGACGGTTGAACGGTGGTCGCAGGCGATCGCGGCGCCGCTTGTGCCGCTGATGGCTGAGAAGGGCACAGTCGCGTTCCTGCATGCGCTTCTGGCCGCGCAGGCTGAGGAGACCGGCCTCGTCGCGCTCCTGGCGCATAGCCTCGTGTCCGCGGCAGACCCGACAGTCGATGGGGCGGACTACTACCGTTCGATCTACCGGCGCTTCCGAGAGTCGATCCGTGATGGCCTGACAGCGGATGTTCTCGCTGGCCGGGAGCCCGAGACGATGGACCCGGTCCGTGGCGCACAGCAGCTCCTCGCGCTCTACGACGGCTTACGGTTGCAGGCGATGCTGACAGCGGACACGGACCTCGTTGACGCGTTCGATCGCGCAGCAAGCCGGATGCGACGCGGCTGGTCCGAGCAGTACGAGCAGCCGACCTACTGGGACATTCCCGTCGCTGAACCCCGCTAGCGGAAAAGGGCCACCCGTACCGCAGACCGGAGTCAGAGGAACCGTCGGTGCGTCACTGGGGCGTCGGGCGGCACGAGCGGACCTGCATCTGCTCCCCGACTGTTAGCAGATAGTCCACTTTGTGACGCATCCTCGACGTCGGGTGTGCGAATCAGTAGCGTGACCAGCGGACGGTTCTGGACCACGCCATGCGCGGTGCCAGCTCGTCCGGGAGCAAGGGTGTGCCGGCTGTACTGCGTCTGCATGGAGTGGTGTCAGGGGACGGGAAGCACTTGCGCTGAGGGACGCGGAGTGACCCGAACACTTCTCGTCCCTCAGCAAACACCGGGCCGAACCTCATGACGCCGCGCGTCCGTCTGCCCCTCCCGCGGGAAATACCAGCAGGGTAGGAAGAATCGGCACGCGGAACGTCGGCACGGAGTGTGCAGCAGCAGAGCAGCGTCGTCCATGCCGCCGGCCGCGTCGATGAGGTGGAATCGCCCTCAGTGCCGGCCGGTCAGTGCTCCCCACGCGCGGGCGAAGGGGTTCTTCCGACGCTGCCAGCCGTGGTCGGCGAGGACCTGCTTCATCGGGTCGGCAACCCATGAGGACTTGAAGGTGAAGTACCCGCCGTCGTCGGGCCAGTTCCTCGAGCTCATCGACGCCTTGTACAGACCCCCGTCGAGGAGTGTGACGTGCCAGCTCCAGGTGGCGTTGCCGAGGAGGGTGATGCCACCGTCGCCGGCGGGCTGCCCCGACAGGTTCGTCGACCAGGTGCCCGTGATGCGGTCGCCATCTGCGGTCATGGCAATCGGGTGCGCTCCCTGCCCGGTGAGGTCGAGGAGCGCTGCGATGACGTCGGTTTTCGGTGTGGGCTGCACGAAACTCAGTCTGCCCGCAGCGTGACGGAGCTGTCCCACCGTGATCGGCTACGCAACCGATCGACATCGAAGTGTCGTCACAGTCTCCGGGATCCGGGCTGGTATGCAGATACATCGCTCGACGCCCGTCCAACAGGGGGTGGCTATCGAGACGGTGATGGAAGCCGTTGGCTTGGGACCGTAGCTGGGCGACTCCCCGGTCTTCCGCGGACTCGATCAAGAGGGTCACATCACCAACAGCTTCTTCATCACAACGAGTCGCCATCAAGACCGCTAGCAGTACCGTCACAGGATGGAGTACTCGTTCTCGCCGCCGACCGCCTTGGAGTTCAAGACGCTCTACGACGAAACCGGGTGGGCGGACTGGGATCTCGGGCTGTTCGAGCGAGCGCTGGCGGGCAGCTGGGTGGTCTGCGCGGTGCGTGACGACGCCGGATCGCTCGTCGGTATCGGCCGGCTCATCAGCGACGGAGCACTGCACGCGTTCGTCACCGAGATGATCGTCACCGAGCGGGCCCGCGGGACAGGGGTCGGCGGAGCGATCCTCGCGCACCTCGTCGACGAGGCACGGCGCCGCGGTGTCGACGACGTCCAACTCTTCGCCGCCCGCGGTCGGGCGCGCTTCTATGAGCGCCACGGCTTCGAACGTCGCCCAGAGTCCGGGCCGGGCATGGACCTCTCCGACGCCCGGTAGTCGATCCCACGCGAGGCCGGACGTGGTCGGTTTCCTCCTGCTGCGATGCGGCTTGGTGACCTCCCCGCGCCCTGACAGGCGTCACACGGATGGTGCTCGGTCTGCGCTCGGCTCAGGCGCCGCCGCCTACAGTGCAGTAGAGAGTCAGCCACACCGGAACCTCCGGAGCAGCCACTGGCTGGTCAGGAGCACTCATGCGGCACCTCATCTACGGGTATACCTCCGTTTTAGTCAGTGATCCCGTCGCAGACGCAATCCTGGAGTACGCGGCTGCGCTCAGCCAGAGTCGGCTCAGCGACGTCGTGACTGTCCCCACATCGGACTACAGCGGCTTGTCCTCATCGGTCCGGATCCTGCTGGCTTCTGGCATCGCGCTCATGAGCGAACCGGCGCCCGACGATCTGCTGGAAACCGAGGATCGAGCATTCGTCGCTGAGCTACGTACCCGGATCGTCGCCGTCCTCGCAGAGGCTGTCGTCCCGCGCTCTCGGCCGCCGATGTGACGCTCCGGGATGACGATGACGATGACGATGACGATGACGAAACGATGACGGATGGGGAGCGTCGGCATCGCGTGGAGGACGAGCTGACCTTTCTGGAGGTTGCGCTGCGAGTGCAAGGGGCGGGTGTTGCAGCGGATGCCTTCACACGGGCGCGCCGAGTACTTGACGGGACACTGACGCCGGATGAGGCTCGTGCGCAGATCGCCGCGAAGTACGACCGCGACCTCCCCGACGACGACTAGCGCGGAGTCCGCCCTTCGGCGCGGTCCGCGCGAACCAAGGGGGAGCCGTAACGCTGTGCGGCTAGTGGGCCCGCCGACGGTTGAGGTGCGTCAGATCCCAACGTACTTTGGATAGGCCGGGTCGGGTTGGGATCCCGTCGTCACGATGGCCTCCGCGGTATGCGGAGCGCTGGCGCAACGGGACGGCTCGGTAGCGAGGAGGCGTTTAAAGCCTCACGGAAGGCCGGTCTTCAGGTGGCCGCCACAAGACTCTTTTACCCCTCCGTGCGCGAACTCGAGGGGACACCCCGCACCCCGTTTGCGCTGCGGTTCGGCGGCTGCCGCGCTCATGATGCCCTGCCCTCCGGCCAGGAGCAGATGTGACGCTCGAGCAGTCGGAGAGTGCACCACGTCCGACGGGAGCAGCCATGACGAACGAACGCCCGGCTGCTGGGCTGCGTCCGTTGGTGGCGGTCGCGGGTTCGGATACCGGCCGCGCGATCGATGACCTCGCCGGAATGTACGCCGGTCGCACCTGGCACGCAGCTCCCGTCGATTCGAACTACTGGTACAAGTACGTCGCGGTGGGCGATGACCAGATGAGCATCCGCCGCTCCCAAATGCACGGCACCCTCCGCGGCGATGTCGCGGTCGAGGGTGAAGTGGTCGTGCAGTGGATCGACTCGGGAAGCGCCCGCGTGGACGTTGGCCGGGACGAGATGCGCATGCAACCCGGGGTTCCCGTCCTGTTCCCCATCGAGCAGCGATTCGAGATGGAGTACGAGGACTGGGACCAGCGGATCGTGCACCTGAACCGCAACCTCGTCCTCGACGTCGCCGCCGAACGGTACCTTGTCGATGGAACGTTCGCGTTCGACCGGAAAACAGCGCCAACCGACGCCGCTGTGGCGCTGTGGCGGGAATCCGTGGCGACCGCGATGGGGGTCCTTCGCACTGAGGGGGCGCAGTCACTTGCCTGGCATGAGGCGCAACGGAGCGTGGTGCGATCCCTATTCGGCATGTACCGCTTCCACGGCGAGTACGTACCGGCCGGATACGGAGAGGCACGAAGCGCTCGGCTCCGAGCCGCAGTCGACGTGATCCATGCGGATGCCGGCAAGCCGCTCTCGGTCGGTGACATCGCCGAAGCTGCCGGCCTCAGTGCACGCGGACTCCAAGAAACCTTCCAACGAAACCTCGGTCGCACGCCCATGGCGTACCTCCGCGAAGTCCGGCTTCGCCGCGTCCAGGAAGAGCTTCTCCGATCCGAACCGGCTGCAACATCGGTCGCGGTAGTCGCGAGCCGATGGGGTTTCGCACACATGGGACGTTTCTCCGGCGAGTACCTGCGTCGCTTCGGGGAGTACCCCCGCGACACGCTCCGGCGCTAGTCCGGCCAGGCACCCGCTGGAATCGCGACACGTCGGCTCCGCCGGCGGGCTATTCATGCGCGATAGAGACGCAGTCAGGGACGAGACGTTACCCGACTGGCCGGACTCTCGCAGCAAGACTGTCTCGCGAGTGCTCACCGGTCGGACAGCGCACGACGGGGCAAAGCCGATGCTCTCGACCCACTTGCCCAATTTGGGATCGCTGCATGAGGAAACGGTCCCGGCCGCGAGGGCCGGGACCGTTCACTCAGCGATGCGTGATCATCCGTAGACGGATGCGCTGCTCCCGCTGACGCGCAGTCCGAATGCGCCGGAGGCGACGTTGCCGATCGGGCCGATGCCAGCCTTGAAGGTCAGCTCCGCCCATGCCGGGCCCGCCGACGATGCAGTTGCACGACGCAGCTTGGCCGAGCACGAGGCGTCGCCGACCGAGTTGTTGCAGTACGCTCCGCGGACGTCGCGGATCTTGTTGGTCGTGTAGTCGAGGTAGAAGCCGGCATTGCTGACGAAGTCAGAGATCCCGATCTTGCAGTTGGTGTTCCAGCCGCCGGAGGACTTGCACCCCGTCTTCGACGGGTTGAGCCCCAACGTCGTGACACCGCCCGGCCTTCCGGTCGACGCGGGTGCCACGGCATCGGACTCAACCCATCGTTGCGAACCGTCGGCGAACACCTCGACCGACCGGGTGCCTCCCTCGCGGAGGCTCTCGCTCCTCGTGCTGACAGGCGTCGCATCAGTCTGCGAGTCCAGCGGCTGGCCAGCGTTGAGCTTTGCGATGAGGCGATCCTGCACGTCAGCGCTGACGTTCGCACCGTTCATCGTCGCCCTGACGGTCGCCTCCTGCGACGCCGTCAGGAGCTTCGCCTCGGAGGCACTCGCGGGTGCGACGCCCATGAGCACGGAGCCCAGCAGTGCACCCCCGGCTACCGCCGCGCAGACCAGACTCTTGAATTGAGCAATTTGTGGCATGAAACCCCTCCTGAGGAATAATCCGTTTCAGCCATGGACGTGTTATTCGTTCACGTGCGAATCAAGCGAACGACGTCGACGAGCGACAAGCGCTTGCACCCCCCACGAGATGAGCGCCACGACCACGACGAGGACAACGACCGTTACAACGATGTTCAAGTTCCCAAACATGCTGCGAGCGTAGACGAACATCCACGATTTGTCGCGTCCCCTGATGACATCGAATCCGGCGATGTGGCCCCAGTCGCCGCGACTCGATGCCCCACTATTGCACGGTAGGAATGCTGTACCGCCTCCGACTATTGGCTGACTGCGTACCGTCACCTGGCCATAAAAACGCAGCCGGACGACCGCTTCTTGGCGGGCACGCTCGATTCCTGCCCAGCACCAGCGGCGCGTTTCCCCCGATGAGGAGCCCTTGCGGCCTCGTCCTGGGAGGCAGCGGGGAGACCTTGTCCTCCTTTTTGCCGTCTTGTGCAACATCGCCGGATGCGGGACAGTACTCTCCGCCTAATCAATCGGATCTGATGAACTATGTCCGGATGTGGGCTTCCCAGTACAAAGTCGGCGTCCCGCATATTTCTTTGGAGCGCAGATGGTGGGTGTTGCTGCTGCAGTGGACGTCAAGTGCTGCGTATGGGGTTGATAGCAATGCGTGTGGCTTCGCCCGCGCATGGAGGAATACCAGGGGTAGCGACTTGTCGTCGGTGAATCTGCTGACTACGTGCTGGGCCTGGATACTAGTCGCTGTCGCACTGTCATCCAGAAGGCCGGTCGGCGATGAAGATCCTCGCCAGGAGGACTGTCCACAGGTGGCCGAAGGCTGTCAGGGATCGGTGCGGTGCCGACTGATCGGACGTCGAAGACCGCAAGGCCGCAGGTAGTGATCACGACAATGACCGGGACCCAGTGGGGTCAGCTCGACGTGGGTGGGTCGAGCCGCTCCTGACGACCATCTCCGCGAGCGATGCCCAGCGCCTCCGCCGATCGAGCGTGGTGACGCCCTGGGGCGTCACGGCCGTGCACTGTCATGGGGTAGCGCGAGGCACGATACGTGGAGCGCACAACCACGCGAGCACGCAAAGTGCTCCTGCCAGGGCGAAAACCGCCGCGAACGCGCTCGTCGATGCAGCACCACCGAACGCTGCGAAGACGATAGCCATGACTGCAAGCACGATCGACGATGCGGTTGCTTCCGCGATGGTCAGCGCGGAGCTGTTGAAGCCCTGATTCGTCTTGCTTGAATACCCGAGCGTGAGCACGCCGAGCCGCGGGTAGATGAGCCCTATCCCGGCTCCGGCGAACGCCCAACCGACCACGACAACGATGGGCGTCGCGCTGGTGAGCGCCGTCACGAACAGGCATGCAACCGCGGTTCCAAGGCTTGCGGTGCCGATCCTGGCTGCGAGGACATGGCCGATCGTCGGAAACCGCCCCTGCACCCAAGATGCTGCTGACCAGCTCAGGGCAGCCGCCGTGAGCGCCACGCCCGCGAGGGCAGCTGACGTGCCGTAGTGGGAAACCAGCAGGAGCGGCACGTAGACCTCCGCTGCGAAGAAGGTGGCGGCTACTAGGGCGCGCTTGAGTACGACGCTCGGTAAGCCGCGACGGGCACGGAGTGTTCCAGCCGGTAGTAGTGGGCGAAGGGCGATCATCGCGACTACGGCTGCGAGGGACGGCACGAGCCACTGCGTCGGCCCGCGCGATTCCGCGGCAAGGGCGATCACGAGCGCGGACGACGCCGTGAGCATGGCCAGGCCGAGCCGCACGACTTCCGAGCGGCCGATAGAGGCCCGCTCGTCAGGTCCTTGCACAACGCGTGACGCGGCGACGACCAACGGCATCGCCAGCAGGACAAGCGCCACGACTCCGAAAAAGACCCACCGCCACCCAACCGTCTCGGTGAGCACGCCAGCGATGACCGGACCGACGAGCGAAGGGATAACCCAGGCGGTGGCGAAGGCAGCGAACACTTTCGCGTGCAGGGCCTGCGGGTAGATGCGGGCCACGATCACGTACAGGGCCACGGTTATCGCACCGCCAGCCAAACCGTGCACCAACCGGCCGCTGACAAAGACGACCATGCTGGGCGCCAGCGCCACCACTGTGAGTCCTGCCGCGAAGACGACCACGGAGACGATGAGCGCACTAAGCGGATTGCCCCTGTCGGACCAGATGCCAGCGAGCACCATCCCGACCACGCTCACCGCGACAGGACCGGCGAACGCGAACGCGTACAGCCCGGCACCGTCCAGCTCAGCACTGATGATTGGCATGATCGTCGAAACAGCCAGGGCGACGAAAGCGTCGAGCAGCACCAACAGGAACATGCCGATCGTGACCCATCGGAACTGCGGGTCGAACACCCCGATCTCCCGCTGGGCGCCTTCGGGACTCGGTGCGGAGAGCGCTGACGCGGTGTTTTCGTCGCCGGAGGGGGTGGTCATGCCGTCACCGTATGATCTCAACAACGGTTGAGATCAAGAACGCGTGCGACGGCATCTCGGAAGACGATGTGGTTGCCGGGGATCTCGGCGTGGGTGCGGTGTTCGCGACCTTGGGAGCACCCCGAACCGGTGGTGGATCGTCGGTTGGCCCTGATCCGAGTGTGTGCTGGAACGGCGGTTGGTCGCGTCCTCTGCGCAGGAGGCTGACCGCAGGTGGGGGGTCAGCGGTGGCGTTCTCGGAGGCGCACGGTGGGGGCGTTCGGTTCGTTCCAGCGGAAGAGAACGAGATGCCAGAGGTCCGGTCGTTTCCTCGAGGGATCGATCAGACCGGTCGCTCCGACCTCGATGAGACGATCGCGCACCGACCAGGACGCCGGCGTGCCGCCGGCGTCGGCGAGGTGTTGCCAGGGCGCCATCGCGTCGGCGAGGTCGATTCCGATCCGTTCGAGGGCGTTGGGGTCCCGCAGGTCGACGATGCCGGCTGCTTCGACGTCGAGCTCGATGATCTCGAGTGCGCTCGCCCTGGCGTCCCTGTGGGCGATCAGCGCCGCGTCGACGCCTTCGACCGAGGAACTCAGGTACAGAGTGGGTTCATCTGCTCGTGAGTAGCGGCCTGCCGTGCGTGACCCGGCGATCGCGAACTGAGTGAAGCGCGGGTCGATGGCCCGGTAGAACGTCCCACGGACGACAGGAGCGAAGATCGCATCGGCGCTGTTCATCGCATCAGCCTCGGTTCAGCTCGAGGGTCCGGTGAGGGAGCCACCCCTCGTGTCCGTCGGCCTTGCGACACCACACCCAACCGCTCTCGGGATCGTCCCGGACCAGTTGCACGACTTCCCCTTCGGAGGCCGAGATCTCCTGCGTGTCGTATGCAGTGCGCATTCTGGGCGGTGAGCTCGTCATGTCGACGTGACGGGCGGGCACCCACCCACTTCCGTGCCGAGCGGTGACGAACACGAACGCCGGCCACTCGGTGTCGCGCCTGCCGACCGCGACGGTGTCCCCCGCCTCAAACCGGTGCGGAGCTCGATCGGGGACGGTGTGATCAGCGCGCACCCTGCGGTGGGAGGGCGTCGAGAGCGGCGCATGAGGGCAGTCCTGCACGTGGTCACATCCCGGGCCGGAGGTAGTCATCAGGGCTGTCACCGCCGGTCACGGCAGCGAAGATCGACCGCTTGTCCGCCGGGTGCATCGGGTCGTAGAGGACGGTGATGGTTGCACCGATCGTTGGGGCCGAGCCGTGGGGGAATCCGTTGGTGCGCTCGACCCATCGAGCCTTACCCGTGGCGTCGGTGAAGGTGAAGGTCCAGCGGAGGAGCGTGAGCGCCGCATCCGGGGTCGTTGTGCCGCTCACCGCGGTGACGGTCCCGGGAGTCCGGTGTCCAGCCGACAGGAGCGCTGCGACGCGACCGCGCCGGTCACGACGTCCGCGGCGGCCGATGGTGCCCAGCAGGAGAGCTGCGAGTGCCAGTGCGGTGAACAGGGCGGGGAGCCACCAGGCGGATGCGTACCAGACCCACGCGCCGATTCCCCACGCCGTGTCATGGCCGAACTCCGGGTCGACGGCGGTACCGATGCGATCGGGGGCTGCCCAGAGGACGGTGGTGGTCCACCACAGTCCCGCGGCGGCGCCGATCAGCCACAGGCTTCCGGGGCCCGTGCCGGCGAAGTCTGCTGACCTGCCGGTGAAGCGGTGGTTCCATCGCGAGTACACCGCCACGGCGACCACGGATCCGAGAACGGCCGTCGGTGCTGCCCACCATGGATGCTCCGGGTCGGGGGAGTGCGAGAAGACGCTGTTGAGCTGCATCTCCCGGAGCACGCCGGCGAACGATCCGATCGCGTAGCCGGACACCGTGCCCGCACCGACGACGAGGACCGCGCCGACCAGTGTCATCGTCAGTGCGATGGCACTGCCACGCTGACGGGCCTCGCGGTTCCGCCTCGCGGCCGCCGGATCAGTTGTGCTCATGGGCGATCAGTACTGAGCCGGCGTCGAGGAACCGATCACGGCGACTGCGATGAACAGGACCACGTACAGCGCGGTGATGGCCCCACCGACGATCACTGCTCCCAGTGCAAGTCCCCGGCCGTTCTCCGAACGGGACTTCACCTGCGAGAGCGCGACGAAGCCCAAGATGAAGCCGATGAGCGGAGCAAAGAAGGCCAGCACGAGGGACAGGATCGCGAGCGTGTTGGTTCGCGGCGTAGGGGAGTGCTTGGCGGTTGACGAGTGCTGTGTGATGGGCTGCTGAGAAGTCACGGCCGGGACCGTATCGCACCGCTGTTTTTTTCGTGAACTGTCTCGAAAATTATCTTCGGGTGGCGAGAGCGCCGATTTTGTAAGCGCTTCCATCCATAATCTGGGAGCCGCTACCCTCGTCGCGACGGAGCGCGAGGAGTGTGCTCCCCGACGAGGCGAGGACAGGTTCCATGGGGCTGATGGACAAGTACAAGGCGCTCTTCACCGGGCCGGCGATCGACGTCGCGTCGGAAATCGGCAAGTTGCTCCCCGACGGTGACCGAGTACTGGTCCACTGCCAGGTGATCCCGAGCGGCTTCAAGCGCGGTGGTGGTGGTGTCGGCGTCGACGGTCGGCTGATGAACCTCGTGACGTCGGCGGTCGAGACGGCGGTGTCGCGGTCGCAACACATCGGGGGCGAGGAAGGCTCGACCGCACGGAGCTTGCCGAACGAGGCCGGTCCCTACCTCATGGTGATCAGCGAGCAGAACCTGTCGATGTGGGACCTCGGGATGACGGGGAACCAGCTGCCGGCCGAGCACCTCGTGACTGTCCCGCGGTCCCAGGTGGCCTCGATCGTTGACACGGGCAAGACGGCTCAGGGTGGTGTGCCGGTTGCGCGACTCACCTTCGCTGACGGGTCCTTCGCCGACCAGCGGCTGATCAGCAAGCCCGGACCAGATTTCTGGGCGGTCGCTTCGACGGTTTGAGGCCCAGGGGGTGTCGCCGGTCGGCCGATCAATACGACAGCACTGTCTCCCCGCCGTCCGGATGAGGATCGGCTATCGAGACGCCGAGGTTTGCTCGTACGGTGGGCGAATGAGTCCGAAATCACCAGCACCCAGCACCTACTCAAGCTTCGACGCCATCGAGATCGGTTCGAAGGTTCATCTCCGCCTCATTGGAGATGACGAGACGGTCGAACCCCGTTACATCGACGCCGAGCTCATTTCCACACCCACGCCGAATGGCCCGAATCACGAGTTCAGCGCCACGTTCCGCGTCCCCGGCAACCATGTGACGGTGTCCGAGGTCCAGTACAAGGCCTGGACTCGGTACGGCAAGAGATGGTCCTAGGCGCTCTGCGGCTGCGCCCCGTCTGCGATCGGCTATCGAGACACGTCAGATGGCCGCCCCAAACAGATGGGGCACCTGCCCTCTGATGAATCGGTCGATGGGGTCTGCTGTCGATTCAGTTGACTCGTTGATTTAGGCCGCGGGTGCGACCTGTGGGTTGATGATTGCTTCGTACTCGATGGGCGTCAACTTCCCGAGCCCGCGTTGCCGACGCTTGCGGTGGTAGGTGCCCTCGATCCAGTGCACGATCGCGAGGCGCAGCTGCTCCCGCGACGCCCACCGGCGCCGGTTGAGGACGTTCTTCTGCAGGAGCGCGAAGAAGGACTCCATCGCCGCGTTGTCCGCTCACGCGCCGACCCTGCCCATCGACCCCAGGAGCCCGGCGTCAGAGAGCGCCCGAACGAACTTCTTGGAGCGAAACTGGCTGCCTCGGTCGGAATGAATGACTGTTCCGGACGGGTTCCGGCGCGAGATCGCCATCTGCAGCGCCGCAACCGCGAGAGAGGACCGCATCCGGGCGTCGATCGAGTAGCCCACGATGCGGCGGGAGCAGGCGTCCTTGACAGCGCAGAGATAGAGCTTGCCCTCGGCCGTGCTGTGCTCGGTGATGTCGGTCAACCACAGCCGGTCCAGGTCCGGGGCGGTGAACGCCCGCCGGACCCGGTCATCGTGCACCGGCGGGCCCGCTTTCCGGGTCAGTCCCCGTTTCTTGGCATGCAATGACCAGAGCCGCTGCTGCGAGCACAACCGCCACACGCGTCGCTCCGAGACTCGGTGGCCGGCGGCGCCGAGGTCGTCGGCGATGAACCGGTACCCGAACGTCGGGTCGTCGCGGTGCGCATCGACGGCGGCGTTGGTCAGGTGCGCGTTCTCCCAATCACGACGGCTCACCGGGCTCTTTCGCCAGGCGTAGAACGCCTGCTTCGAAAAACCCAGGACCCGGCAGGTCACCGCGACCGGGATCTGGTCGGCGGCGAGTTCCGGACCAGCGGGTACATCATTTTGGGAGGTGCGCTTGGGAGAGATACGCGGCGGCACGGCGAAGGATCTCGTTCTCCTGCTCTAGCAGTCGGTTCCGTTTCCGAAGCTCTCGCAGCTCGACGTTCTCGGTCGTCGTGGTCCCGGACCTGACCCCGTCGTCGATGTCGGCTCGACGCAGCCAGTTCGTCACGGTCCCCTCGGAGATCCCGAAGTCCTTCGCGACCTGCGTCAACGGGATCTCACCCCTTCGCGCGACCGCGATCACGTCGCGTCGGAACTCGTCCGGATAGGGCTTGGCCATGATCGACATCCTTCCAGCGAGGACCGCGTCCCCACAGGTCAGGAGTCAACCGAACCGACAGCAGACCCTCGAGACGCCCTCGACACCGTAGTCACCGAACAGTTCTGCAGCTCAGACTCGTCCAGCCTTCGCATCGGGAACGAGGTGTTCTGTCTTGTCGGCATCAGCGGAATCCTCCGCGGTCATGGGCTCGGTCTTATCTTCGATCTCCTTGGGGAGGGGGAGATCGGATCCCGTCCCCGAGTCGCCTGCCTCAGCTTCGTGCGCCGTCTGCTCTCCAGCAGGTCGGACGAGCAGGGCTAAGGTGAGCGCTCCGGCCATCACCATCCCGAATGTCGCTAGTCCGATGACCACTGCGATCACGAGGTGAAAGAACACCCCGGCAGCCCAGCCAGCCCGACGGAATCGTCGGTCAGACGAGAAGATCGTCGCCATGACGAAGAGCTCGAGGGCAATCGTTCCCCAGGTGATGACCGCTGCACCTGCCGGCGCCGCGAGGAGATCGAGCGCAGGATCGTAGAGCCATTGCGGCGCGCCGAAGGCGGGGTGCTGCATCCAGTACCAGAGAGCCGTCCCCTCGACCCACGGTGTCGAGGAGAACTTCGCTATCGCCGAGTTGGCGTAGACGATCACGAGTTGCGCTGCGATGAGCAGCAGCGCTGTGTTTCCTACAATGTTGACAACCCTGTTCCCCGGGGACGGCGCACCACGCCAAACGAACAGGCGGGTGTCACTGACGCACACTGGGATGAGGAACAGGGTGACGATCGCGGCGAGCTGGTCTCCGCCCTCCATCGGCGTGATGGTCCAGAAGACACTCACAGACACATACCAGTGCAGAACCGCGCTGACGGGCGGGAACAGGCCGAGGATCACGGTGCAGAGAAGGCCCACGCCAATCCAACGCGCGACGTCGGGGTCGTCCGCAAGGCAGAAGAGACCGATGCTGGGGACACCTGAGCACTCCGGCGCTGCCGATGTTGCAGGGTCGGACGAGTGGAACAGAGTCGTTCCCGGGTCCAGTGCGAGGGTCAGCAGCGTCGCCAAGGCGATCAAACTCCTCGCCGGGTGCAGCCACCTGGTCACCGGACTACTAGCAGGGATAAGCCGTTCCAGGAACGTTGATGTTGAAGCTGGGTGTTCCGTCATGACTCGCACTTCACGTTCACAATCCTGATGGACTGACGGTGCTCCCGCGTGAGCTTTCCGTAGGACCACGGAATCGGCTTGACCTTGGCAACGAGGATGTCGCCGCACGTTTCCGGAATCAACGGATTCAGAACCTGCTGACCGTTCACCTCAACCTTGTTTTCTATGACGCAGCTGTCGATGGAGGTACCTGGAGCGCATGAGGTCCATGCTGCTTTCACGGACCCGCTGTCAGGCTTCGCTACCGCAATCCGAGCGATATCACCGTCGACAAGTCGCGCGCCACGATTCAGTCCGAACGCGAACCGCGGAGAACCGCCAGAAATCGGGCTCACCGCCGTCCATCCTTGAGGGCTCTTGCGGTATGCGGTGTAGGTATCTTCCCGAGCGTCACGAGTGAAAAAACCCCACCCTTGTGGCACAAAGGTTCGCACAGTCTGCAGCACCGGATTCGATCCGGCGCTGGACTCGAAGACGCTGGGCTGCATGGTGGCCACGAAGGCCATCACGCCGATTAAGACGCCGCAGCCGAGCGCGATTCGTCGAACGTTCCGTTCGGTGTTGTGCCTTGCAGATGACGACCGGTCGATGTCCTCAGTGGTCATCGCTGCTGCTACTTGACCGCGGACGCGATCTTGGCGACGTACTCGGTGTATCCGAGGTCCTCCGTGCTGTCCGGGTTGATCGACTTCGCGTTCCAGACCTTCGCCTTGGTCCAGAGGACAAAGTGCCCTGCGACGGCGGTCTCGGCGACAACCGCAACGGCGATGCCTCCCACGACGGCGATCTCGACACCCGCGACGCAGACGCAGATAACGCCGCACTGCGGTTGAACCGTGCTTGCCCTCGAAACCTGCGGATAGTCCGACTCGATCGCCTTCGCGAAGGCAGACGTGAGCTGCTTCACGCCGTCGTCGACCTTGTAGGGGTCGCCGCTGCGAATCTGGTCAGCGGCCGCGGCGAGTTCGGAAGAGTGCTCGGCCTCCACGGTGGTCAGCAGCTTGTCCTGCACGTTGGCGATGTCTGCCCGGGAGGCCGCAGAGGCCTTCGACAGTGGCTCGATGTCGGCCGCGTCGGCGAACGCACCCTCGCCGTACAGCACGCCTTCTGCAATCTCCGTGTCGGTGAATTGAGGCGACGCTGCCTCCGCGTGTGCGGCGCTCACCGCGGGGACCGCGGCCAGCGCGAGAGAAGCGATTGCGATCTGCGCAACAAGACTGATCTTCATTGTAATTCCCCCTTGGAACTTTCACAGCAGTCTGCACGAGGTGCGCCGACGGAGTCAAGGGGGCCTCAGGTTGACGGCCTGACCGGCACCTGCGTTAGGTTGTTGAGGGGGAGGCAGATATGAGCAATCCGGGTTGGTTCGCGGCAATCGCCTGCGCTGTCCTCATTTTGGCGGTCAACGCTGCCATCTGGGGAGTGGTCTCAGTGGCAGCCGACGGCTTAGGCCGCAACCATGTTGCGGGCGTGCGCCTTCCTTCTGTCATGCGAAGTGACGAGACGTGGGTCGCCGGTCATCAGGCGGCCCGTAAGGCTGTGCGACCGTTCTTGATAGCGGCAATCATCGTCATTGTCATATCAATTCCGGCCCAGCTGGCGCCCGTCCTCTACGTGGTCCTAATCGGGCTCTCGCTCGCGTGCACCTTGGGCGGTCTCGTTGCGGCCGCAGTGTCCGCCTCACGTGCTGCTCGGCGCGTAACCTCGGCTCCGTAATCCGCGCTGTCGCGACGTGACGGTCGTCAACTGGATGCTCGCGCCGATGTTGTGGTTGTAGCGGTGTGGCGGCCGGTGTTGGGTCGCCCGAATCTCATGCCCTGACGTCGCAACGCTTATCTCCTCGTCGTCATCCAGCTGCAGGGCTTCATGAGTCCGCGCGCGATGATGTCTGCTCCGTCCGCCGCCGGGCGTCCGCAGCTGCCGCCTTGCATCAGAGCAGAACCACCTGTCTACTGTTCAGCGGCACGCTCGCCAGGGGTGAGCGGATGAAGCGGGCGGCCCGAGCAGCCCCGCAGCGCGAGCTGGAGTGCTGGAACGCCAGACCTGAAGGTGAAGGGGAGACATGTCGACCGAGCGGTCAGTAGAGCATCAGCGGGGGCGCCGAGCGGTCCCCTGGCTCTCGTTGGTGGTGTTCCTCGCGATGAGCCTCGGTGGTGCGTGGGTCGTGGTCTCACCCCTTTGGGCGAGTGGCGTCGGTCTTTCGTCGCCATGGGCTGCGGCTCTTCTGCCGGCGATGATGTTCACACCAGCAGTCGCCGTCCTCGTAGTGGGCTTGATCGAACGCAAGCGTCCCGCGGCGGCCGTCCGTGAGCTCGGCATGTGGCCGCTCCGACCCGCCAAGCGGGTTGTGGGGCTGACCCTGATCGGTCTCCTCGGTGTCCCTCTGGTCATCGCAGCTGGCATCGCTATCGCTGCCGTTCTCGGCTGGGTGGATCTCGATCTTCGACACCTGTCGGGCTTCCGGGCGGAGCTACGAGCGTCCGCCGGCGATGCTGCCGACACGATCCCGGTACGGTTCGTCGTCATCATCCAGTTGGTCTCGATCCCCTTCGCGGCGCTCTTCAACGGGGTGCTCGCCTTCGGCGAGGAAGTGGGATGGCGCGGATGGCTCCTTCCGCGACTTCGAGTGCACATGGGAACCTGGCCATCGATCCTCGTTACCGGCGCCATTTGGGGTGCTTGGCACAGTCCGCTGATCCTTCTCGGGTACAACTTCGCGCAGCCAAACATCGCTGGCGTCTCGCTCATGGTGGTCGCGTGCGCAGCGATCGGGACACTGTTCGGCTGGCTTCGCCTACGCAGCGGCTCTCTGTGGCCCTCCGTCTTCGCGCACGGAGCTTTGAACGCCAGCGCTGGCTTGGTCGTACTCTTCTCGGCTGCGGGCCGCGAGCTAAACCCCATCCTTGCCGGACCACTCGGAGTGGCCACGTGGCTCGCAGTAGCCGCCATCGTCGCCGTGCTCGGTGTGTTCCACCAGTTCAAAGCCTCCCGGCTCGGCTCGGTCACGAACCCATCCGCGGAGGTGAAGGAGTGGTTGCGCTGAGATGACCGGTCGGCGGACGGTCGGGGAGTCCCGCAGCGTCACGGATAAGGCGTCTACTGACATAATCTATATTATCGGTTGATCGACGCCGCTGTGGGGAGATGGTGCCGAGCTGTCTGTCCAGGGCCACCGGCGGAGCGGTCCGTGGTTTCTTCGCAACGGAGCGGTCCGTCCATACAGTGGTCCTGCTCATTGCCAGCGAGTAATGGCGGAGCGTCGCGCAGCGAGCTCATGTGGCGTCCGATACATGCAGTGAGGGTGGGGAGCCTGACCGTCCGCGAGAGTAGTAGCGATACGCTCGCGTCGCTCTACGCTGGGCCGGTGCACGCTCGCGCTCGGCTTGTTCTCGTGTCGGTGACCCGGGAGTCTCGGTCGATCGCTCAATTTCGTGCGTTCGTGTCACTCAGCCGCAGGCGTTGCGGTAACCGAGCAGTAACGGAGGGCCGGTGGTGAGGCCTGCGAAGGTGGGAGCAACTGTGCTCATATTCCCCGTGAGTGCGCGGTTGCTTCGGCTCCGCCTAGGTTTTGGCGAGTGGGAACATGGGTTCAAATCCCACCGGTACCGCCACAGGGTTGATTGCACGTCTGGTCTCCAGCGTTTGCAGGTGTGACCCGACAGAAGAGCCCCCGGCTTCGGCCGGGGGCTCTTCTGGTTCTCTGGAGCTGTTCGGTGCTCGATTCCACGGGTCGCTCACGTATTCGTGGCTGCTCGAGCGCTCGGTGCGCCGTCCGCAGCTCGCTTCCGGGCACGCTGAAGCACCCCGGATGCTCCTCGCCCGTTCTCGGGCATGACGGAGCGTCGGGGTGCTGCTGGTCTTGCATGGTTCTGCCGGTTCTGCCGGTGCGTGCCAGCTCATCACGCAGGTGCCGAGGCTAGCTCTGATGGTTCCCAGGGCACCAGGCTCCGCGGCGGCGGGTTCCGCACGTAGCGGGTCTCGCCGATGCGGTCCGGGGCACGCTCGAGGGAGTCGTCGGGCTGCTTCCGCGGCTGGGGTGAGCGGCCCGCGCCGGCTCGTCGTTCCGATTCGTGGCCGTCGTGTTCGAGCTGGATGATGCGTCGCATGTTCGAGGCGACAGCGAAGAGCGCGAGGGCGAACTGTTGTGCGGCGAGCCCGTGCATGGGTCGGCCCGATACGTGTCGAACCACTCCTTGCTGCCGTAGCGCAGCTTCTGCCGCAGCGACCTTCTTGCGATCCGATACCGCTTGTACCTCGACGTAGTCGACGGAGACGGCTCCGAGAGCGAGCGCGGAGACGTACCGAGGTGCGACCACCTGCGACGCAAGCCATTGATCGTTGCAGTGACTTCGAAATCGGTCACGTACAAGGCCATCCCGTGTCTCCCCGCGTTCTATTCACCCTGGCGGTGTGTCCGCTCACGGGCCAACGCGAGCGCGTGTCGCCGCGTGGCGCGTTCTTGTTCGAGCAGCGGCAGCGTGCTGCGTGCCCGTGAGGTACGCCGGCTGTACCTCACCCTCGCGGGTGCTGCTCTCCGCCAGGCGCGGGTGTCCGCGCACAGGGGTCCTGACGAGAGGAAACGAACTCATGACCACGCAGCTCCAGGGGACGCATTGCAGGACCCACTGACGTTCTGCACCTGCGCGCAGGACGTCTGCTCCGGCGTGGACGACGTAGCTGACGGCACGGCCGGATCGTGTTGTTCGTGCCCCTTCCTCGACGGCGAAGCGCCCTGTCCTGCCCGCGAGGAGATCCCTCGCTTCGTGTCGGAGGATGCGCCGGCTCGGCTGGATCCGTATGGCGATCGCGCTCGAGATACCGCTCACCGCGACCCTCCCGCAGATGGTGAGCGACCTAGTTCGTGCTGACGGACAGGTAGTCGGCGTACCACTCCAGATCGGCGACGGACGGCGAGAAGGGAAGTCCAGGGCGGACTCCGGCGAGCTCCCAGAACTGGGCGCTGTCGAACCAGTTGTCGATCTCCAGCATCGACTGCTGGTGGGGCGTGAGCGTCGTGGCGGTGAGCGGTCGGACTCGTGGAAGGAGTCGGTCGGAGATCCACTGACCGATCTCGGCTACGAGGAAGGGGCCGGGAGCGTCGGCGTGCAGCACCCTCTGAGTGCCGAGCGCCTCTGAGGGAGTGGACGCGAGTCTGCTTATGCCGCTCGCGAGATCCCGCACGTTGACCGCTGACACGCGTGCCCGCCATGACCGGGCCGTGCCCTGGCCGACGAATGAGCTCGCGAGGGTTGGTACGACCCAGCGGTCGCCTGCACCCCAGACGAGGTTCGGCCTGATGATGATCGCTCCTGCCCCGAGCAGTACCTCCTCGCCCTCCGCACGGCTGGCACTGACGGCTGATGCGGGGTTCGTCGGAGGGGCGGCCGCACCGCGATGCGGCCCCCTCCCGGTGACCGACGCGGTCGAGACGGCGATCAGGCGTTCGACTCCGGCGGCCTGCGCTGCTCTCGCGACAGTTGCGGCGACCTCGACATTCGAACGACGGAGATCCTCCGGCGTCCCGGAGACCGCGGAGACGCAGTGGACGACGGCGGACGCGCCAGCCATCGCCCTGGTCGTCGATACTGGGTCTCTGAGCTCCGAGCGCCCCACTGTGCGGACGGTCGCCCCGCTGGCTTCGAGCGCGGCGACCACATGGCTGCCGATGTAGCCGGAGCCGCCGGTCACGGTGATGAAGGTTCCGGTCGGCGAGATCGGGTGAGCGCAACGGCTGTCGACTACGCTGGTCATCCGATGTCCCCCAGGTCCGAGCCGGTGCAAGAGCGTGCACTCCAGACACGCGCCGCTGTCGTTCGCGGCGCCGCCGTGGTGTTCGAGCGGCGTGGGTATGCCGGGGCGTCGCTCGATCTCATCGCGGACGAGGCCGGCGTCACGCGCGGCGCGATGTACTTCCACTTCCGTTCGAAGGACGAGATCGCGAACGCCGTGATCACCGAGCAGCACCGGATCGCCCGCGTCGACGCGGAGACCGCGATGGCCAAGGCGTCGTCCGCGGTCGAGGCGATGCTGCTCATGTCCGCCGGTCTCGCCCGCCAGCTCGTCAGCGACGGTGTGGTCAGCGCAGGGATCCGGCTGACGACCGACGGGTCCGCCGCGTCGCTGTCCAACGTGACGCCGTACCGCGACTGGATGGCCACCTTCGAGAACCTCGCCGGGCTCGCCGTCGAGCAGGGCGACTTCCGGCCGGACCTCGACGCTGCCCGGTTCGCCCGGTTCGTCATCCCGGCGTACACCGGGGTGCAGCTGGTCTCGGACACGCTGCACGATCGGCAGGACCTGTTCGAACGGGTGCGGGAGATGTGGGACATCCTGCTCCCGGGCGTCGTCGTGCCCGAGCGGCTCGACGCCTGCCTCGCACTGTTGGCGGTCATCCGGCCGTGACGTGGCTCGGCGTGACCCGCCGTGACGGTTCGGACCGCCCACGGAGCACCGCGCTCGTGCTCACCGCGCCGGACTGCTCGAAGGACACCCGCCACGTGTCGCCGTCGTCCGTCACCGTCACGGTGCACGGCTCGTCGAGCTCGACGACGGCGTCGTAGACGAGCTCCATCGTCGAGAGGTCTCCGGGGCCGCCCGCCGCCGACACCGCCTGTTGCGCGGCGCTGAGGAGCAGCATGCCCGGCACGTGGTCCAGCGGGTGGTCGAACCAGGCGGGCTCCCCGGTGTCAACGACGAGGAGGGAGACGCCTGCCCGGTCGGTCGGGGCGAGGAGGTCGAGCCCGCCACGACGGGACGGGCCGTCGACGCGTGGCGTGACGGGCGTCCGACCGTTCCGGGTCCGCTGGTAGGTGCGTCGATCGATGATCCGCGCGGCGGCGACGGCCTGACCGACCGCGCCGTCCCCGTCCTCGAACGTCGCTTCCAGGGTGAAGGCACTGACGCCGCGCGCGGACCGTCGGACGTCGACGACGCGCGCGTGGATCGAGATCGCCTCGCCGGTCTGCACCGTGCGGGCAGCGGTGCTCAGGCGCATCGACGGCATCAGGAACGCAGCATCGAGCGGCACGCCGAACGCGGTGTGGGCCAGGTAGATCGCGAGCTGCCGGACGGTCTCTGCGACGAGCGCCGGATCGACCTGCCGGGTGCGCCCGAGCAGGCGGTGGTTCCGCGGCCACTGCGCGCCGGCGAGGAAGGTCTCCCGGCCGGTGGAGTAGGCCTCTGTCACGAGCACGTCGGACAGCCACCGCCGGTGTACGAGGTGACCAGGGACGAGCTGCGCGTGGGTCAGGGCGGGAGCAGGAGCAAGGGCAGGAGCTACGAGGGTGGCGGACACGTCGGGTCTCCTCCGGTCGGGTTCAGTTCGGTGAGCGGGACGAGCAACGGCGCTGCTCCGGGATGACCGGGGCAGCGCCGTTGCTGGGTGTGGTCAGCGCAGGAGCGCGGGGCTCACTGCACGACGGGCACGGGGGCGGTCGTCGCCGGCGCGGTGCTCCGGCGTCGGAGCGAGCCGCCGACGAGGACGAGCGCACCCACGCCCGCGAGCGCGGCGCCTGCCCAGAGCGGCGACGTGAAGCCGAGGCCCGCCGCGATGGTGACGCCGCCGAGCCACGCACCGATCGCGTTGCCCACGTTGAACGCCGCGATGTTCGCACCGGAGGCGACCGTCGGGGCGTCGCCCGCGTGTGCCATGGTGCGCAGCTGCAGGCCCGGTGCCGTCGAGAGCCCGACCGTGCCGAGCAGGAGCAGCAGCACGACCGTGGCGATCGGGTTCGCGGCGGTGAGCGCGAACACCACGAGGACGACCGCGAGGACGAGGAGGATCGAGATGAGTGCCGGGTTCAACGCGCGGTCGGCGAGCTTGCCGCCCACGAAGTTGCCGACGAAGGTCCCGGCGCCGAACAGGACGAGCAGCCAGGGCACGGCTCCGGTGCTGAAGCCCGTCACCTCGGTGAGGGTGAAGGCGATGTAGGTGAAGGCACCGACGACGGCGCCGAACGCGAAGACGCTGGCGATCGCTGACACCCAGACCTGGGGACGCCGGAACACCGAGAACTCGGCTCGGAGCGTCGAACCACTCGGCCCCGGGGTCACCGGGACGAGCAGCCGGATGCCGATGAGCGCGACGACGCCGATGACCGTGATCGCCCAGAAGGTCGAGCGCCAGCCCAGCTGCTGCCCGAGGAACGTCCCGAGCGGGACACCGAGCACGTTCGCGGCCGTCAGTCCGGCGAACATGAGGGAGATCGCCCCGGCCTTCTTGTCCTCGGCGACCATGTCGGCCGCGACCACCGCCCCGATGCCGAAGAAGGCCCCATGGCACAGCGCCGCGACGACGCGTCCGATGAGCAGGACCGAGTAGTCGGGTGCGATGGCGGAGAGCAGGTTGCCGAGGACGAACAGGACCATGAGTCCGAGCAGGACCTTCCGGCGTTCGAGTCGGTAGACGAGGGCGGTGAGGGCGATGGCTCCCAGCGCCACGCCGAGCGCGTAGCCCGACACGAGGTAGCCGGCCACGGGCTCGGTGACGCCGGTGTCGGCAGCCACCTCGGGCAGGAGCCCGACGATGCCGAACTCCGTGAGGCCGATGCCGAACCCGCCGAGCGCGAGTGCGATCAGTCCTAGGGGCATGTTGAGGGTCCTTCCAATCAGGGTCGGATGTATTTAACAAGCCTTTCAGCCGGTTTTGTCAAGCGGACGTGTCGAGGGAAGTCGCATTGCTGTCAGCCTGTTCAGGCGCAGGAAGTGCCGTGTTTCCAACCCGTAACGAGCGAGTGAACGATGACGACCGAGTTTGCAAACAATCCGATCAGCCTGTTTTGTTCAACTGCACGTGAGGCACGCTCGCCTCGCGTCGACCAGGGGAGGCAGCACATGGGCATCGAGACGACATCGGAGACCGTCACCACCACCGCCGGAGCCGGCCCGCGCGCGGAGCACACCGCTCGCATCGTGGGGTTCTTCCCGGGCCTGGGGAGCCGGTCGGCGTTCCGCGAGCACGACCCCTTCACCATGACCAGCCCCGCGGTCCGGGACGTGCTCGACGAGGCCGGGTCCGCGTTGCACGACCCACGACCGGGCGACGGTGTGCGCTCGTCAGCCGAGCCACCGCGGGACCGTCTCCGTCGACAGGGATGGGTGGGTGCGGCGTTCCTCGCGCAGTCGATCGCCCTCCACCGGCAGCTCCAGGAGTCCGCGGCCGCGCAGGACACGGACCTGGAGTTCGCCGCCGTCACAGGGGAGAGCTTCGGGATCCTCGTCGCCGCGGTGGCAGCCGGCTCGCTCGGACTGCGCGACGGGGTGCGCATCGCCGAGGCGTTCACGCCGCTCATGCTCCTGGCGTCCGAGGTCGATGCCCCGCCCGCCGAGGCCGACGACGCGTTCCTGTCCGGCCTCCGCCGACACCTCCCCCGGTTCGCGCCCGGGACCCGCCCGGTCCGGGAGCCGGCGCACGTCATCGCCCTGACCGGGGATGCCGACCAGCTCGCGGACCTGCTCGACCACCTGGCCGCAGCGGTCCCGACCACCGACGTCGAGGTGCACAAGCGCTACTCCTGGCGCCAGGTCAACGTGTACGTCCGGGAGGGCTACACCGACCGCTTCCATCGGCTGCTCGAGGAGCACCCCTTCATCGAGGCGGAGCAGCGCAAGGAACCGACGACGTTCCTCGCCCACGCGAGCCGCATGCACGTCGTCCGGGACGCGCTGTCCTCCTGGATGACGGAGCAGGACATCCGCTTCCACGCCCCCCGGGTCCCCGTGGTCGCGAACCACCGGGACGGGATGCTCCGCACCGCCGAGGACGTCCGCGACGCCGTGCTCGCGATGACCGACCGGGTGATGGACTCGGAGGCCACGGTCGCCCGGATCCGGACGCTCGACGCCGACATGGTGCTCGAGATCGGTCCCGGCGGGAAGTCCCTCGACCTCCTCGCGCAGAACGCCGCCGAGACCCCCGCCGCGGCCTGGACCGGTGGCCCCGCCGAGGAACTCCTGGCCGCGATCACCCTGTCCGGACAGCTGCGCGCCACGGTCCGGCGTCTCTCCGAAGCCGGTGGGCGACCCGGCGCCGCGGAGTTCGACCTCCTTCGAACCCTCTTCCGCACCGCCGCCGGCTCAGACTTGCACGACCGCTGGATCCGCCGGGTCATCGGCTCCACGATGGACAGCGTCGCCGACCGTCCGCGGAACGACGGGCTGGCGGGCCTCCGGCGCTTCCTCGAGGTCTTCCGCGCCACCCACGCGCACCGCAACGACATCGACGTCGCCGCCGGTGAACTCGTGCTCCGCGCCCGGGTCAAGAAGCGCCTGACGGGGAACGCGGATCGGCTCGGGCACGCCCGGACCGAACTCGAGGTGCTCGACGCCGCCGGTGGGTCCTCGGTCCGCCACCTCGACGGCCCGTCGCACGCGGAGTCACTCGTGTTCCACTTCGAACGCCCGCTCGACACCGGGCCCGAGGACCTCACGCGTACCCTCCGGCGGCTCGTGCGCGCGCAACCGCTCGCGGAACGCGTCCACGCCGACCTGGTACGCGCGGTGGCGACGTCCGCTCCGGAGGTGGGCCGTGCCTCCCGGCCGTCCACCGGCCCCTGGAACACAGCAGCCCTCGCGCTCGTCGCGCACCGCGTCGCGCTCTTCGAACTGGTCCGCACCTTCCGTCCCGCGCTCCTCGCTCAGACCGACCACCACCTCGCGGGCAGCGACCGGCCGGGCTGGTTGATCGCGCTCGCCGTTTCGGGCGCTGTCCCGGCGGCCGACGTCGTCCCGCTCGTCGCACGCTCCCTCCGGGACCCGGAGGGCCGCGACCAGGACGCGCTCGCGGCGGACCTGGCCGTCCTCGCCGACCGACTCGTCGGCGCGACCACCCCGGTGCTCTCACCGGACGGCATCCCGCTGACGACACGGCGCGAACTCCTCGACGCGACCCGGGCCGTGATCGTCGACGGCGCGCTCGACGCACCCGAGCGTCGCATCCAGCTGAACGGCGTGTGCCTCGTCGTCTCGCTGGGGTCGACCCTCCCGTCCTGGCGGGTCCGCACCGTGCCGCACCGCGCCGACGTCGTCTCCGTGCGGAGTGCCGGCGAGCTCTGGCGACGGGGCGAGAACCCCGCGCTCGACGACGCCGAGGAGCGCGCCGCGCTGACCCGCTCCGCCGAGCACGAGCAGGTCCTCCGCTACGCACAGCACCGCAAGATCCTCAGCAGCACGGTGAACGCGTACATCGAGCCCGGCGAGACCGTCGTCGGCTTCGGTGCCGGTGGCAGCGAGTCCATGACGATGTTCATCGAACGCGACGACGCCCCGGGCCGCCGGGTCCGGAAGGTGCTGTCCGACGCGCTCAGCACCGTGAGCTGGGACCCCTCCGGCACCGGTGTGATGCTCCCGCCGTTCGCGAAGGCGCAGAAGCAGGCCGAGTACCTGCAGGCCCTGCCGCCGACGCTCAGCCGGGTGTTCCCGTCGGTCGGCGACGTCGTGGCGCGCGAGCTGCCCGTCCCCGCTCACCTGCGAACGGACACGGACGCGTTCCGCGAGGTGATCTACGAGATGACCTACGTCCCCGGTGAGGAGGTGAGCCGGTGGGTCGAACGGACCAGCCCGCCGGTCCAGGTCGTGGCCCGCGTGTACGAGGCGATCATCGGGGTGCTGCACCGTGACGTCCACTCGGTCGGGCGGGTGCCCGCACCTGGCGACACCGTCGAGGAGCAGTACCTCCGGAAGATCGAGGACCGCCTCGCGCTGTGCCGGCGGACCGCGCCGTCGACCTTCGGACCCGGGCTGCTCGACAGCGACCACATCGTCGTCGACGGCCAGCGGCTCCGGAACGTCGGTCCGCTGCTCGCCGCGCTGCGCGAGCGCCCGGACTGGCTCGCCGTGCTCGAACCCCGGGTCCACGCGCTGGTCATGGGCGACACGAACACCGAGAACGTCAAGCTCGCCGACACCGCACCACTCCGGCGCGCGCAGGCGCTCATCGAGGGCGGCGCCGACCAGGCGGCGATCGACCGGGCACTGGCGGAGATCACCCCGGAGACGATCGGCGTGATGTTCCTCGACCCCCGCGCGATCGGGTTCCGGAGCGACGGCGGCTCGACGCGGGACGACCCGATGTACGACAACAAGCCGTGGCACAACTCGATCGGCCGGTACGACGAGATGCACTACGAGCAGTTCGACCTCGAGGTCGCCACCGCTGCGGACGGCAGTCCGACCGTCGACGTCCGGTTCCACGAGGGGAACCCGTACGAGCGCGCCTACCGTGGCATGGCCGACTACTTCCCGCAGGTGATGGGTGCCGTCCACGGGTTCGACGAGCACGGCGACCCGACCATCCCCGACGACCCGTGGTGGCTCGTCCGGTTCGTGTTCACGATGGGCACCCACTTCACCGCCATGCCGCCGTTCCACTTCCTGCCCGAGATCGACGGCACGCTCATCGACTCGCCGCTGAGCCAGCGCCGGCCAGTCGCGATCTACGCGGAGGGGATCAAGTGGTTGAACGCGGCCGTGGAACTGCTCGAGAGGACGAGGACCGAGTTCCTCGGGGTGCCGATGCCGCCGGTGGCGGCCGCGTCGGACGCGGTCGCGTCGGCCGCGTCGGTCTCGCCTGCATCCGCGTCCGTGTCCGTGGACGAGGAGGGCGCGCGATGAACGCCACCGCCGGCCTGGAGCCACGAAACCGGTCCGCAACGCTCGGACCGCTCGGCATCGAGTCGCGTCTCATCGCCACCCCGTGGAGCAGGATCGTCCGCGGCATCGGCCTCGGCCAGCGTCCCCAGCAGTACGACCCGGCGGACGCGGCACGCATCCGCCGGACGTTCGACCTGCTGCGACAGCGGGTCCCCGCCGCGACCGGCTACACGGCGTTCGCGCACCTGCTGTCCGACGTCGTGCTCCGCGCTTGCGACCCGAGCGACCCCGCCGACGACCGGACCCTCGCCGCGGGGTTCACCCGGGCACTCGAGGCCGGGCGGGCAGAGGAGAACGCCTACTACCGCTTGATGGCCGGCTGCATCACGATCGAGGCCGCGGCGAAGTGCGGGCTCTCCCGCCTCGTCGTCGGCCCGGACGCCCTCGTCCGCCCGACACCCGGGTACGCGGACGTCGCCGACGAGGTGCTCGCGATGGTGGACGACATCCGTCCCGACGGGATCGCCGACGAGAACGCCGGACGCCACGGCGACTACGAACGGTTGTCCGCGTCCTCCGCGGCCTTCCTCGCCTTCTGGCACCTCGGGCTCGGCGACCGACTCGTCACCGAGGACCGGGACCACATCGGGGAGGCGCTCACCCTGATCGCTGGTGTGCCGTCCCCGTTCTTCCGGGGTCGAGGCGGCTCGGTCCTGCTGTCGGCCGTCTCCGTGCTCGGTCACGCCGAGCGCGCGGCCCCGGTCGTGACCGAGGTCCTCGAGGTCCTCGACCGAGCCGACGAGATCGGCGTCGAACCCTCGTTCCCGAGCCCGATGTCACCCGCATTCCCGCGCATCTACCCTCTCGTCACGATGCTCAACAGCATCGCGGTGTCCGGGTGGGACCGCGGGGACGTCGACGCCCGGTTCGCCGAGGCGGTGGCCCTGTACGGTCGCCTCGGCACCGAGGAGCGCACGCACATGGGGCTCTACTTGCTGCTCGCCGCGCACGGAGCAGGCCGTACCGCCCTGGTTGCGCCGGACCTCGACGCCTTCATCGAGGACCTGCTCGGATCGCACCATCGCATCGATCCGGGAGCCGACTACTTCCTGTCCGGGATCTCCTACACGTACCTCGTGCAGACCGCGTTGATGACCGGGCGACGGGACCTCGTCACCGACGAGATGGTCGACCGGATGGTCCGAGCGTTCCGCTACCTCGAGAGCGATCCTGCCGGACGTGCCAACCGCCCCTACCCGTTCGCGTACGCGATGACGGCCCTGGCCGAGATCGGGCAGGTCGAGCGCTGCTTCACGGCCTCGGAGCACTACGGCGGGATCTCGGCTGTCGAATGGGTCGTGTCACGGATCTCACCTGATGGGCGAGACGAAGGCAACCGACTGTTCATGCTTGACCACGCGCTCATCAACTGGGCGCTCCGGCAACGCGGCCTCGGTGCGCCCGAGCCGCGGGCGCTGGGCGGGCGCTGGAGACTTCCATGAATGTCTGCGCGCAACGCCGACGCTGGTCTTTCGATCGTTCGACCTCGCCGGCGAGCCCGTCGGCGAACCCCTGCACTCGCTGCACCCAGCCGGCCATGGCCCCGCGCGGCGTTGCTTCCTGGTCGAGCATCATCGAGGCGTAGACGATGTTCGGCAACGAGGCCGTGTCCGTCCCAGGGGAGAGTCAGCGAGGCGTCGATCAGGGACCCTCGCCGATGCCCATGCGCTCGGGGCTTGCTCCGAGTAGACAGATCAGCGCGGGGGAACTGCAGCGTGGTCAGGAACCTGGGACGCTTCGCGGGAGGACGACGAGGGAACCGCTGCCCCGTCGCTCGCGACACCTGCGCTCGGCAGGCGGTGAGGGGAACGAATGGCCAACTCGACCACACGCAGGGGACTCATCGCCGGCGGCGTGGGAATCGGCCTCGCCGGGATCCTCGCAGCGTGCAGCGGCGGGACACCAGCGCCGACGCCGTCCCCGACGCGGACCCCCGGGGAGAGCGGCTCGGCGACGCCGGGGAGCAGTGCACCTGTGACGGGTGCCGGCCCGGACAGCTGGGACGCCCTGGCCGCGGCGACCACCGGGGCGCTGCTCCGGCCCGGCGTCCGCGGCTGGGATGCGGCACGGGTGCTGGAGAACCCACGGTTCGACGACGCGGACCCTCGCGGGATCCTCCGTGTCGCGGACACCGACGACGTCGTCGCCGGGCTCGCCTTCGCGCGGAACACGCACACCCCGGTCGCGCTGCGGTCCGGCGGGCACTCGTACACCGGGTGGTCGGCCGGTGGCGCCGCAGGGACGGAGGTCCCACGCTCGCTCGTCATCAGCACCGCGGGGCTCGACGACGTCCGGGTGTCCGGTGAGTCGGTCACGATCGGCCCCGGCGCGCGACTCGCCGACGTCTACGCCACCCTCGACCGGGCCGGTCGGGCCATCGGGGCGGGGTCCTGTCCGACCGTGGGCATCGGCGGCCTGACCCTCGGCGGCGGTGTCGGCGTGCTGGTCCGCTCGTTCGGTCTGACCTCGGACCAGCTCACCGGGGCCACCATCGTCACGGCGGACGGGACCGTGCACGAGGTCTCCGCGACCCGTGAACCGGACCTGTTCTGGGCGTGCCGCGGTGGCGGTGGAGGCACGGCCGGCGTCGTCACGTCACTGACCTTCCGGACCCAGCCCGCGCCTCCCGTCCTGCTGTTCCGGATCACCTTCCCGTGGTCCGCCGCAGCTGCGGTCGTGCGCGCGTGGCAGGACTGGGCGCCGACGGCGGACCGGCGGTTGTGGTCGACGCTGAAGCTCCTGGGCGGTGCGCGGCACACCGGAGGGCCGTCGGTCGCGGTCTCCGGCGTGTGGACCGGGCCGGAGTCCGGAGCGGACGCCTCCGTCGACGGGTTCATCGCCGCGACCGGTGTGACCCCGACACAGCACACCGCGGACGAGACGACGTACGGCGAGGCGATGCGGCGGCTCGCCGGCAAGCCCGTGCGGGTGTCCGAGGCGGCGACGTCGTCGATCGGCACCGCCGCGCTCACCGCTGCGCAGATCGCGGTCCTGGTGCAGCAGGCCGAGCGAGCCGGATCGGTGGCCGGCATGGTCGAGGGCGGTGTCTCCCTCGACGCCCTCGGCGGCGCGGTGTCCGACATCGGACGGACCGACACCCCGTTCCCGTGGCGGTCCGCGCTGTGCACGGTGCAGTACACGGCGGTCTTCGCCGACGGCACCGACCCGGCACCGTTCGACCGGTACGTGCGGGGGTTCCGGTCGGCGATGCGCCCCGCGTGGGGCAACGCCGCCTACGCGAACTACTGCGACGCGGCGATCACCGACCCGTCCGCGTACTTCGACGTGAACACCTCCCGCCTGCACCGCATCGCCGAACTGGCCGACCCGGACGGGGTGTTCGCGCAACCGCACTGGGTCTGACGTCGGATGGGCTGCACCGGGGTCGTCCGCCGCGCTGCGTGTCGACCCGCGCGGTGCTCAGCCGCGGCGGCGGAGCGTGCGACCGGGCAGGACGGTGCCGCGGAGGGAGCGGTGCTCGACCGGCCGGTCCGGGTCGTCGATGTGCCCGACGACGAGTTCGATGGCCTGCTGCCCGATCTGCTCCACGGGCTGTCGCAGCGTCGTGAGACCGATCCAGTCCGCCGAGAGCGGGAACACCCCGTCGAACCCGGTCACCGAGAGGTCCTCCGGCACGCTGATCCCCCGTCGGGCGAGGGCGTCGCAGAGGTCGAGCAGGAGCCGGTCGGTGGGGCACATCACGACGGTCGCGCCGGATCCGCGCACCGCGTGGACGACGTCCCCCGCGATCTCGTCCGGCGTCCGGGCGAAGCCTGCGCCGACGGCGATCGCCGTGCGGCCGCGTGCGGCGACCCGATCGAGCATCGCCGCGGTCCTGGCGTGCTGGGTCAGTGCGTCCCCGACGGGCACGGTCAGCACGACGACGGTCCGGTGCCCGGCATCGACCACGACGTCGGCGATGTCCGAGCCGCCTCCGACCTCGTCGCAGTACACGCTCGACAACGCCGGGTGGAGTTCCGGACGGCCCGCCACGACGGTCGCGAGGCGGGGCGCGAACTCGGCGATCTCCGTCGCGGGCATCAGACCGCTGCAGACGACCAGCCCGTCGACGCGCATCGAGACGAGGGCGGCGAGCGCTGCCTTCTCGTCCTCGACCCTGCCGACGCCGGTCGTCGTCACCATCCGGTAGCCGAGCTCGGACGCGCGACGCTCCATCACGGCGTGCAGGGCGGCGTAGACCATCGACGACGCATCGCGGACGAGCATGCCGATCGTGTGCGTCCGACCGCTGACGAGGCCGCGGGCCATCGCGTTCGCCACGTACCCGAGCTCCGCGACCGCGCGCTCGACGCGGTCGCGGGTCTGGTCGGAGAACCGGCCGGAACCGGAGAGCACGCGGGAGACCGCGGACTTCGAGACGCCGGCGTGTGCCGCCACGTCGACGATCGTCGGCTGCTGGCCCCGTCCCCGCGGTCGTCGTGCGGCGTCGGCGGTCACCGGCACACCGGGCGGGGGACGGCGTGACGGGAGGTGGAGCTGGTCTGCGTGTGGATGCGCACGCCGTCATCTTCGCAGGCCGGGCGCGCAGGCCGGGCGCGCAGACCGGGCGCGCAGACCGGGCGCGCGGGCCGTGCGCGCAGGCCGTGGGCGCGGGCCGTGCGCGCAGGTCGGGCGCGCAGACCGAGCGCACAGACCGTGCGCGCAGGCCGGGCGCTCGCGGGTCGGATGCGGGCTCGCCGTGCGCCGGCGACCCGGGTCCTCGCCCGGACACCCTCGAGGCTGAACGATCCGCACGCTCTCGTTCACCCGGTCGTGATCGGACGAGTACCGCGCGTTCACCCGGTGTGATCACACTCGACCACGGCGCGGGAACGTTCCCACATCGGGATCCGGCCGTGCAGCCCCGTCCTTCTCGGCAGGCCCCACGAACCAGGAGACAATCGACGTGAAGACCAGAGCACTCGTCGGCATCGCGATCGCGGCAACCGCCGCCGTCGTCCTGTCCGGCTGCGTCCAGAGCGCGAACGCCTCGAGCGACGACGCGAGCACGGGCACCACGAACCTCACCGTGTTCATCAGCGGCGACACCAACGTCCAGGCCCTCTGGGACGGCTCGCTCATCCCCGCGTTCGAGAAGGCCCACCCGGACGTCCATCTCTCGACGAGCATCGACCTGCACGGGCAGCACGACGCCCAGACCCAGGCGAACCTGACGACCGCGGTCAAGGCGGGCAGGACCGTGGCGTACGACCTGGTGGACGCCGGCTGGGTCGCCACCGTCGGCAAGGCCGGGCTCCTCGCCACGGTCGACGCCAGCGCGATCCCGAACCTGGGGAACGTCCCCGGGGCGACGAAGCGCCAGGGCGGCGACGCCGCGATCCCGTACCGGGCATCGAGCGTCCTGCTCGCCTACGACACGAAGAAGGTCGCCGACCCGCCGAAGACCCTGGACGCCCTGCTCGCCTGGATCGAGCAGCACCCGGGGGAGTTCGCGTACAACTCGCCGGCGTCGGGCGGTTCGGGCGGTGCGTTCGTCATGACGGTGCTGGCGAAGTACCTGTCGAGGTCGGAGCAGGCGACGATGCAGACCTCGTACGACAAGTCGCTCGAGTCGAAGTGGGACGAGGGCTTCCGGACACTGAAGGACCTCGGCCCGTCGATGTACCAGAAGGGCGTGTACCCGAACGGCAACGACCAGGTCCTGCAGCTCCTCGGCTCGGGACAGATCGCCATGGCACCGGTGTGGAGCGACCAGTTCATCACCGCGCAGAAGGCCGGCACGATCGGCAAGGACGTCGCCTTCACCCAGATCTCCGACCCGTCGTTCACGGGGAGCGCGAGCTTCCTCGGCATCCCGAAGACCGAGCCGGAGGCGAAGAAGCAGGCCGCGGAGGAACTCGCCGACTTCGTCCTGTCGTCGACGGGGCAGCAGCTCGTCGCGAGCGCCGTCTCCGGGTACCCGGTGGTCCCGCTCGACTCGCTGCCGAAGTCGGTCGCCCAGCAGTTCGCGGACGCTGACCCGTCGACGTTGCGCCTCGGGTTCCAGAGCCAGTTCGCCGCCGACGTGAACGCGGCGTGGGACGCGAAGGTCCCGCAGTGACGCAGGTGACCGACCGGGAGGCCCGTGGCGGCTCCGCCACGGCCGTCCCGTCCGCCACGTCGCCGGCTCCGGCAGGCCGCACCGGCACGCCGCGGACCGCGCGTCCGCAGGTCGGCAGGTCCTCGGACGAGCGCCGCCGACGCCGGCGTAGCGCCTGGACCGGGCTCGCGCTCGTCGCCGCTCCCGTGCTCGTCGTCGTGCTCTTCGTCGGCGTCCCCGTGGTGAACGCCGGGCTGTTCTCCCTGGGGTCGACCGGCGGCCTCAACCAGGCGCTCGCGGACATCGGGCAGGACACCGTGCACGGCTTCTCGTTCGCGGTCTACGGGGCGCTGCTCGGCGACCCGGTCTTCCGCCGCGACCTGGTGGCCACGCTCGGCGTGACCGCGCTGTCGACCGGCCTGACCGTGGCGCTCGCGGTCGTCGTCGCGGTCGCGCTCCGGCTCCGTGGCGGTGTGGTCGGATCGGCCCTCAGCGTCCTGTCGGTCGTGCCGATCTTCGTACCGGTCGTCATCGCGAGCTGGTCGGTGCTGACCTTCACGGACGGCCAGGGGTTCGTCCGGAGCCTCGGCGCGCAGGTCGGGCTCGACCTGCCGGTGTGGGGGTACACCCTCGTCGCGGTCGTCTTCGGCAGCGTCTGGACGAGCCTGCCGTTCGCGGTGCTGATGATCGCGGGTGCGCTGCAGGGCGTGCCGGACGCGCTCGTCGACGCGGCCCGGGACGCCGGCGCGGGGACGTGGCGGGTGGTGTGGCGGGTGCTGCTGCCGATGGCGTCGACACCGCTCGTGGTCGCGACCACGTTCACGGTGATCGGGGTGCTCGGTTCGTACACCGTGCCGTACTTCACCGGCCCGAACGCCCCGTCGATGCTCGGTGTCGACATCGCGAAGTACTTCCAGGCGTACGACCGCCCGCAGCAGTCCACCGCGATGGCGTTCGTCGTGTTCGCCTTCGCCGCCGCGGCGAGCGTCTTCTACATCCGCTCCACCGTGCGGGCGAACGCGCGGGAGCTGGGGAAGGGACCACGATGATCCGCCGATCCACCGGGACCGTGCTCGTGTGGGCGGCCGCCCTCGTGCTCGCGGTGTTCATCGCCGGTCCGCTCGTGTGGCTCGCGGCCCGCGCGTTCGCGACGAGCTGGACCTACCCGAACCTGCTGCCGGACGGGTGGACGCTGCACTGGTGGACGACGGTCCTCGACGACCCGGGCCTCGCAGTCGCGGTGCAGAACTCGCTCGTCCTCGCCCCGCTCACGGTGGCCATCGCGGCCGTGGTGTGCCTGCCGGCGGCGTGGGCGATCAGCCGCATCGACTTCCCGGGGCGGCGGGCGGTGCTCGTCGGGCTGTTCGCGACGAACGCGTTCCCGAAGATGGGCCTGTTCGTGACGATGTCCGCGATGTTCACCGCGCTCGACCTGATGAACACCGTGACGGGGATCCTCATCGTGCACGTCCTCGGCTGCGTCGTGTTCATGACGTGGTTGCCCGCCGCCGCGTTCTCCGCCGTCCCGCGCTCCCTCGAGGAGGCCGCGCGCGACGCCGGCGCCGGCCGCTGGCGCACGTTCCTGCGCGTCACGCTGCCGATCGCCTGGCCGGGCATCCTCGTCGCCGTGGTGATGTCCTTCCTCGCCTCGTTCGACGAAGCGCAGGGCACGTACCTCGTCGGCGCCCCCACCTACATGACGATGCCGACCGAGATGTACTCGCTCGTCCTCAACTCGCCGCGCCAGGTCTCGGCGGTGTTCGCGATCGCGCTGAGCATCCCGTCCGTCCTGCTGATGACCCTGGCGCGGAAGCACATCATGGGCGGCCGCCTCGCGGACGGCTTCCAGATCCGGTGACCGACCCGGCCCGCACGACCCGATGACCGACACGACCACCCAGAAGGGCGACCACATGACGGACGCACCCCTCCTCGCGGACCGCGCCCCGCGCCTCCCGGCCGGTTCCCCCGACCCGGCGGAGGACCGCAGCGCGTCCACCGGCCTGACGGTGCACGGCCTGCGGAAGACCCTCGGCGGACGTGCCGTCGTCGCCGGTATCGACCTCGACGTCGCGCCGGGCGAGCTCGTCTCGCTGCTCGGACCATCCGGCTGCGGCAAGACGACCACGCTGCGGATGGTCGCGGGCTTCCTCGACGCCGACGCGGGCTCCGTGACCATGGGGGGACGGGACGTCACCCGACTCAGGCCGGAGCGCCGACCGAGCGCCATGGTGTTCCAGAACTACGCGCTCTGGCCGCACATGACGGTCACGCAGAACGTGGCGTTCCCGCTGCGGACGCGGCGGGTGCCGAAGGCCGAGACGGCCGAGCGGGTGCGTGTCGCACTCGAGCTCGTCGGGCTGACGCACCACGCGCACGCGAAGCCGACCGCGATCTCCGGTGGTGAGCAGCAGCGCGTCGCCCTCGCCCGTGCGGTGGTCCAGGAGCCGGACGTGCTGCTCCTGGACGAGCCGCTGTCGAACCTCGACGCGAAGCTCAGGGTGAGCGTCCGCGACGAGATCCGCCGCATCCAGCAGCGCCTGGGCATCACGACCGTCATCGTCACGCACGACCAGGACGAGGCGCTCAGCATCTCGGACCGGATCGCGGTCATGCACGAGGGGCGCGTCGAGCAGATCGCGACGCCGGAGACCCTCTACGCGCGTCCGTCGACGCTGTTCGTCGCGGGCTTCATCGGGGCGACGAGCACGGTGACCGGCCGGTTCCTCGCCGGGACGGCCGCAGGGCACGGCGCCGACGACACGGTGCTCGTCCGTCCCGAGCAGGTGACGCTCTGCGCGGACTCCCCGCTCCGGGCGACCGTCTCACGGGTGCTCGTGCGCGGTCACTTCTCCGAGGTCGTGCTCGCAGCGGACGATGCCGAACTGCGCGCGTACGTCAGCGGACCCGCTCCCGCGCTCGGCAGCGAGACCGGGGTCCGACTGGGCGAGGTCCTGGTCTACCGCGACGGGCTGCTCACCGAGGTGGTCCGGTGAGCGCGTCGGGCGCGGTGCGTGTGCAGCGTCGCGCGGGCACGATCGAGGGGCCCGGAGTCCGTCCGCCACGGCTCGTCGCACACCGCGGTGCGCCGCGGGTCCGGCGGGAGAACACCCTGCCGGCGGTCGCGGCTGCGGTGGCGCTCGGCGCGGAGACCGTCGAGGTCGACGTCCGGCGCACGGCCGACGGGGTCGCGCTGCTGCTGCACGACGAGACGCTCGACCGGCTGTGGGGCGATCCGCGCCGGGTCGAGGAACTCCCGTGGAGCGACGTCGCGCGGCTCGGGGACGACCGGGACCGCGTCCCGCGACTCGACGAGGTGCTCGACCTGCTGCGCGGGGGCACCACGACCCTGCTCGTGGACGTCACGAGCGTCGCGGACGCGGTCGTCGCGGCGCGGACGGTGGCGGCCCACGGAACACCGCCCGCGGTCGCCTGGTGCGGTTCCCGAGCGGCCGTGACCGCGGTCCGCTCGGTGCTGCCCGACGCCGACGTCTGGCTCGCCTGGGCGTCACTCGCCGGACCCACGGCCGACGACCTCGACGACCTCGCGCCGTCGACGCTGAACCTGGACCTGGCGTTCCTCACCCCGGACGTCGTGACGGCGGCCCACGCACTCGGGCTCCGGGTGGCCGTGTGGACGGTCGACGAGGCGGCGCCGGCGGCCTGGGCAGCTGCCCTCGGCGTCGACTCGATCACCACGAACGACCTGCCGGCGGTGCGCGCGGCGTGCTCGGCGGGCCAGACCGCCGTCCCACCGGCCGTCGAGGACGCGGTCGAGGACGCCCGGGTCCTCGAGGGAGCCCGAGTGCTGGCCCGCTCGATCGCCGACGAGGTGGTCGTCCTCACCCGGACGCACCCCGTCGGCGAGGTCGCCGCGAAGGCGCACCCGGCAGACCTCGTCACCGACGTGGACCGACGGGTCGAGCAGTTCGTGCGCGGACGCGTCCGTTCCGCCTTCCCCCTGCACGGCTTCACGGGCGAGGAGTTCGGGACCAGCCCCGGTGATCGTCACCACTGGTACCTCGACCCCGTGGACGGCACGACGAACCTGGCGAACGGTCTGCCGTGGACGGCGCTGTCGCTCTGCCTGGTGCGAGCCGGTCAGCCGGTCGTCGGCGTGGTCGCGGACCCCTGGCGTGGGGAGGTGCTCGAAGCCCAGCGCGGCCGGGGTGCGGTGCTCGGCGACCGGCGGCTCCGGCTCGACCGGGAGCCGCGCACCCTGGTCGGCACGGTCGTCGGGACCGAACTCGACGGGCACCGGCCCTGGCCCGGCATGGACGCCTTCCTGCACGCCCTCGCGGACCGGTCCTGCACGCTGCGGATCCAGGGGTCGGGCACGCTGACGATCGCGCAGGTGGCCGCCGGGCGCGGCGTGGGCGGATGCGTCGGGGCGTTCTCGCCGGTCGATCACGGTGCCGCGGTGCTGCTCGTGCACGAGGCCGGGGGAGTGGTGGTCACCCGGTCCGGGACGGTCGCGGACGGCTTCCCGCCCGACGGCGAACCGTTCCTCGTCGCGCACCCCGGCGTCGTGGACGAACTCGGCGACCTGTGGCGCGCGGCCCTCGACACCGCCGGGTGACGACTGCTGTCGGAGTCGCCGCGCGGGTCCTGCTGCCGGCGCGCACTCCTCAGCTCGGTGGCCGGGGGCGATGCCCGCTCCTCGTGGGTGGACCGCGTGTCGGCGACCGGGCGCGGCGTCCGCACCGTCGCGGGCCGACACGGCGCGGTACCGCGAGCACCTCACGACCTGATCGGGTACCGACCGCGCTGCCGCCGCGGCCCCAGCCGAGCGGCGACGGACCCGCGGTCCTCCTTCTTGGGGACCGTTAGCTGGCAGTTTCCAGGCAAGGGCAACGCGAGCCTTCCAGGGCTCTCAGCACCGGCACTACGTTCGCCGTAACCCGGTCCGAGGTGGACCAGGTCGGACGGCGGGGGGCCGCTCACAGGGGTTCCTCCGCGCTTACGAGAAGGAGAATCGCCATGTCACCGACCGCCGTGAACGAGCTCGAATCCGCACTGTCCGCCCTCGAGGACTTCGGCGCATGGGACGTCGTCGTCCCGGACACCGCGGAAGCAGCGATGACCGTCGAGCGTCAGGACGTCATCGAGATCACGAGTGAGTTCTCGACGCTGGGCGGTAGCCGCCCGCGCCAGATCTCCTGAGGATCGGACGTGGCGTGCCGACCATTCGGTGCGCCACGTCCTGCTCAGCCGCGTTCACTCCTTCTCACACGAAAGCCTGCCGTGGACCTCCTCACACGAAAGCCTGCCGTGGACCTCCTCACACGAAAGCCTGCCGTGGACCTCGAACCGATCGTGTCCCCACCGAGCCGGTCGATCTTCGACCTGATGCGTGCGCTCCCGACGCCCGCCCTCGTGTACGACATCGACAACCTCAAGCGCTCGCTCGCTCGGATGCTCGAGGACGTGGCGCTCCTGACCAACGCTCGGTTGAACGTCGCCCTGAAGTCTTGTCACACCCCTGCTGTGCTCCGCCACCTGGCCGAGGCAGGCCTCGGGGCTGATTGCGCCTCGCCGCGCGAAGTCGAACTCGCCGTCGAGGTCGGGTTCCCCGAGATCTCGGCAACCGGACCGAGTTTCACCGATGCGGGCGCACTCCAGGTCCTCGCCGACAACGGAGCCGTCCTCGACGCGACGTCCGTCGACCAGCTGGCGTTCGTCGGCGCCTGCCGACCGGGGTCCGACGTGGGACTGCGCCTCCGTCTGCCGATCCCGGACTCCTTGGACACACCGAACTCGTTCGGCTCGAACAGCCGTTTCGGGGTGATGGCGACGGACCCTGCCGTCCACGGCGTCCTCCGCGCGCACCGTCTCACCGTGACCCGCCTGCACCTGCACACCGGACAGCTGTCTCCGCGCCTGTTCCTCTGGGAACTCCGCTACACGCTGACCGTCGCCGATTCGATCCCGACCGTCGCGCTCATCGACTTCGGCGGCGGCTTCTACGACTTCTACGCTGACCGTGCGGCTGCTCGGCGCGCGCTCCAGGTCGCTGAGGCGATGCTCGAGGACTGGCGGGCGAGGACCGGGCGCCCGATGGCGATCCGTTTCGAGCCCGGTGCTGCGGTGCTCGGACCGCACGGCTACCTCCTGGCCACCGTGCAGTCCATCGAGACCGACCACCCCGAGTACGCCGCTGATGTGCTCCAGATCGACACGTCCGCCTGGAACTACGCGCCCTGGCACCTGCCGGTCGTCGTTCCACTCGAGGAGCCCGACCGCCGGCCCCGGAAGCGTCAGCTCGTCGCAGGCAACACGCTGTACGAGAACGACTTCTTCGGCATGACCGGGAGGAACGAGCCGCCGTTGCTCGACGTCGCCGCGATGGAGGTCGGTGAACGTCTCGTCCTGACGAACGCCGGTGCCTACACGATGACGAACCGGCGCGACTTCAACCTGCTCGGCACCTTGCAGGAACACCTCGTCGACGACGGGACGGTCGCGACGGTCGCCGGACCGGTCGGCCCCGCGCGATGACGGGCACGACGGCAGCGCTGGAACTCGAGCACGGGTTGCTCCAACGCGTGCTCGACGAGAACCTGGAGATCGAACCGTCTCGACTGCGACGGATCTCGGACGTCCTCGGCGCGGGTGCAGACCACGGCGACGATCGTGATCGAGAGCGCTTCCTGCACGAGCGGTTCCTCGAAGTCCGTCGTGTCCTCCGAGAGCAGGCGGACCAGGCTGTGGTAGACCGGTTCGCGAGCCCGCCGTCCGGCGCTGGCGCAGCCACGGACGTCCCCTACGGCTACGAGCGGAGCGCACCGAGCACGTCGCTGGATGCGAAGCTCCTCGACGGCGAGACCGCGTTCGTCGGCTGGACCGTATCCGGCGTCGTGTGCAGTAGCGGGATGGCTGCACTCGGGCTCGCGCTCCACGTGGCCACGTACGACTTCCGCGCGGAGTCCGGGAGGCTCCCGAGTGTGGCGGTCCTCGGCGACTACTTCGAGACGGCGATGCTCGTGGAGCTCCTCTCGACGTCGTTCGCCTCGTGGACGCACTGCACGTCCCTCGACGAGCTCGTCGAGGCGAAGGCGGACGTGGTGGTGATCGAGCCGGTGCGCTACAACTGGGGCCTCGATGCCGTGGACTTCGAAGCGCTGACGAGGGAATGGACCGCCGGCCGTGGTCCGCGGACCATCGTCGTGGACTCGAGTCTGACGCCGAGCGCGTGGCCGAAGCGGCAGTTCCTCGCCGCGATGGCCGAGTCGGCCGCGGCAACCGTGATCGAGGCTCGTTCGGCGCTCAAACTCGACCAGTTGGGCCTGGAACTGGCGAATGCCGGAGCGGTCGTCGTCCACCGCAACGACGCGGTCCGCCTGGCGCCGACCGACCCGCAGATGTTGGTGAACGCCCGGGCCGTCCTGGGTGCAGCACTTCCCGCACGATCTGCGATCGCCCTCGAGAACTCGTTCTTCCTCGACTCGGCATGGCGTCGGACCCACGTCGCCCTCGTCACCGAGAACAACGCGTCGTTCGCTCGGGAACTCGCGCGCGGACCCGGACTGTTCAGCGCTGTTGCCCATCCATCGACAGCGTCGACATCGGCCGGACGGAGGACCGGGGCGGTCAAGGTTGCGCCGTTCACGGTCCTCCGGCTCGAAGAAGACGACGTCGAGGACTACCGCCTGCTGCTCGGGGTCATCCGGACGGAGATCACCAGGCGTGGCATCGACCTCCAGTTCGGAGCGAGCTTCGGTTTCCGGGGCCACCGGCACGAGACGATCATCCCGGCGAAGCGCGATCTCCGCTGCCTGCTGAAGGTGGCGATGGGCGCACGCCGCGGCCCGGCGATGAACGACGTGATCGCACTGTTCCGGGAGCTGCACGAGCTCCGGACCATGGACGTCGTCCGGAGGGCCTTCCCCGGGGCTCGGCCCGTGGAGCTGGCGTTGTGAGCAGAACATGAGAACCAAGGCAACCCTCCGTGTGATCAGCAGTCTGCTGCGAGGCCACCGACGCGCTCTCGTCGTCCTCATCGTGCTGGCGCTCGCCGGCACCCTTGCGGAGGCCTGCCTCCCGATCGGACTGGGCCAGGTCGTCAACGGGATCGAACGCGGACGCTTCGACATCGTGCTCGTCGCATCCGGTGTCCTCGCACTGGTCGTGGTCGCCCGCGTCGCGTCTTCGGTGGTCGCGCACGCGGTCGGACGCAACGCCGAGATCGACGTCGCGATCACGCACAAACAGCAGGTCGGCGCGCACCTGGTGCGACACCGGTCCGTCATCGGCGAGGAGATCCAGCTCGGTGACGCGGTCGAGACGGCCGAGACCGACACGGACACCATCGCCGGCGTCGTCGGGGTCACGCGATCGTTGGTCGTCTCGACCCTCACCTTCGTGGCGATCAGTGTGTACCTGATCACGAACTCGTGGATCATCGGCGGCGCCATCGTCGTGGGCGCGTCGTGCATCGCGCTCTTCCTCCCGGCACTCGTCGGCGTGCTCGAACAGCCCCTCGAGGAGCACCGGGCCAGATCAGGTGCCGTCGCCGGGCTGGCGGCTGATGCTGCGAGCGGACTGCGCGACCTGCGGGGGATCGGTGCTGAGGACGTATTCCTGCAGCGCTTCCACGATGCCTCAGCCGCGATGCGAGCCGCCGGGCTGCGCGTCGCTCGCCGACGTGCGCTCATCTCGGGCGTGCAGGTCGCAATCCCGAGCGCATTCGTCCTCGTGATCCTCGGCATCGCTCTCTGGCAGTTCCGGACCGGGGAGCAATCGGCGGGCGATCTCGTCACCTACTACGGGCTCGGAGTGTTCCTCGTCGGGCCGGTCGGCTCCTTCGTCGCGGCCTGGAACGAGATCCCCGCCGTTGCGGTGGCAGTCCGGCGCGAGCGAGCCCTGCTGGATGCGGGAACGGCTCCCCGGTCAGGCCGAGACGGCACCCCCGAGGGCATGCTCCTCGACGAGGCCTCCGGGCTCGTCGTCCACCCGGGCGAGTTCGTCGTCGTCACCGGCGGACGACCGGCGGCGCTGCGCTCGCTCGCGGCTCGCCTCGTCGGGGACGAAGACGTGCCGTCCGTCTCGGTGGGCAAGACGACCTGGGCTGTGTGGGACGAGCGCGCGGCGAGGCGGCACGCCGTCTTGCTCGACTCCGACGCGCGACTCGTCTCGGGGAGCGTGCGGGAGATCATCGGCGCCCAGGACGACGACCACGCGCGTGCTGTGCTCCGGGCAGCGGCCGCGGACGAATTCGTGGGGTCCGATCTCGAACGGGAGATCAGCGAGGGCGGTCGAGACCTCTCCGGAGGACAGGTGCGCCGCCTCCTCCTCGCACAGGCGCTCGCCGTCGATAGCGAGATCCTCGTGTTGGTCGAGCCCACACGATCACTCGACCTCGTGACGGAGCACCGTGTGGTGGATCGTCTCGCCCGACACCGAGCCGGCCGAACGACGGTCGTGTGTACGCAGACGCCCGTTGCCTTCGGAGTCGCCGACCGTGTCGTCACGGTCAGCACGCCGTCCTCGGACAGCGACGGCTCGTGGCGCGTGGAACAGGGATCCGTGGCACTGATCGAGCAGGAGCACCGATCGTGAACAGCCCCCTGTTGGTCGCCAGCCCCTCGGACACGTGGCGGTCGGTACGCCGTGTCATCGGCAGTCACCGAGGACGCCTCGCCCGCATGATCGGCTGGCACACGCTCGCGGTGGGTGCTTCGGTCCTGGCGCCCGTGCTGTTCGGCCGGCTCATCGACGACGTCACGTCGGCGGGCTCCTGGTCGAACATCACGACGTTGTTCCTCGTGCTCTGCGGTGTCCTCGTGATCAGGACCGCGCTCGGCGTCGCCTCCCAGGGTGCCTCGTGGAGGTTCGGCGAGGACGTGTTCGCGCAACTCCGGGACGAGGTGGTCGAGGGCGTCGTCCGGCTCCCGCTCCGCGTGACGGAACGCGCAGAACGAGGAGAAGTCCTCGCGAGGACCTCGAACGACGTGGACGCAGTGTCCGAGGGCGTCCGCATCGGCCTCCCCGAGGTGCTGGTGGGACTCTTCACCGTCCTGTTCACCACGACGGCGTCGTTCTTGCTCGACTGGCGGGTCGCACTTGCTTCGCTCGTCGGGCTGCCCGTGCTCGTGCTCTCCACACGGTGGTACGTCCGCAGATCACAGTCGGCGTACGAGACCGAGTTGCGCAGTCACGCCCGGTTCAACGGGAGCGTCCTGGAGACCGCGACTGCGTCGCGGACGCTTCGGCAACTCGGCACCGGGGACCGCCTCCTCCGTCGTGTCGAAGCCCGAGCGAGCTCCGTCAGAGCAGCCGAGCGAGCCACCCTCGGCCTGCAGTCCCGGTGGTTCCCCGTCGTCCAGCTCGGCTACTACCTCCCGTTCGCTGTCGTTGCGGCATGGGGCGGATGGCTCGCGCTCGAAGGGCAGGTGACCATCGGCACCGTGGTGGCGATCGCCCTCAACGTCCAATTGATCGTGGACCCGCTGGACGACCTGTTGTACTGGTCCGACCAGCTGCAGCTCGCCTGGGCCGCCTTCCGCCGTATGGCGGGAGTCTCCCGTCCGACAGCACCTCGCCGGACCTCCCCGCCCGCTGAGCGCCCCGCGGCGCGCAGTGGATGCACGATCCGCTGCGACCGCGTCCGGTTCTCCTACGGCGACGGGGACGACCCCGCGGTTTCGGACGTCGACCTCGTGATCGGTCCCGGCGAGCACCTGACCGTCTTCGGGCCCTCTGGGGCAGGAAAGACGACGTTGGGCCTGCTGCTCGCCGGAGCACTCGAACCGGACGCAGGGCATATAGAGGTGGTCGGTGACGGCGAGCGCCACCCGGTGCGGATGTTGGTGAGTCAGGATCCCCACGTCTTCACGGGCACGGTCCGCGACAACCTCCTCCTCGCAGCAGGGTCAGCGACGGACGTCATGCTGCTCTCCGCCCTCGCAGTCGCAGGAGCGTCCCTGGATGCGTCGGCCCTCGACGACGAGATCGACGCCGAATCCGTCGACCTCGTCCACCTGCAACGCATCGCCATGGCGCGCGTCGTGCTCAGGGACCCCGACCTGGTCGTCCTCGACGAATCGACGTCGCACCTCTCGGACGGTGATGCCCGGCAGCTGGAGCAGGACATGGCCGGGGTGTTGCAGGGACGGACGGTTGTGACCATCGCCCACCGGATGAGCGCTGCGCTCGACGCGGACCGAGTCATCACGGTCGAGCACGGACGGATCGTCGAGGTCGGGCCACCCGCGGAACTCCTCGCCGCGGGAGGTCAATTCGCCGAGCTGCACCAGCAGTGGACGGAACGAGTGGAGAACGAGCGCCGATGAACACCGACACCGATGACGTCCTCGCCGTCGACCAGAGCTTCGTCGCGAGGCCGGCAGAAGGCGGTGGAACGGTGACGCTCTGGTCACCCGAGGCAGGCACCGAGCTGCGACTGGGTCGGAGTGCGCAGGCGCTCCTGGCGCGGTTCGCCGTACCGACGTCGGCGAAGGCGGTGCTCAGCACGGTCCCGGACACGGCACGCGACGCTGCCGAGCGCGCGATCGAGTCCCTGGTCGCCGGAGGAATCCTCCGCTCTCACGCTGTCACGGCAGATCCGGGGGGCACGCAGCGAGGGCTCTTCGGGGCTCCGGTGACGTCACTCGCGAAGGCTCTGACCGATCCCGCACTCGACATCGTCGCGGTCGGGATCGAGTACGACGCCGGTGCATCCGCGCGGAGTGGGTCGAAGACGGGACCAGATGCCATCCGCCGGGTCGCTGCGAGCATCTACGCGCCGAACTCGGATCGCGGGATGTGGGACCCGGCCGTCGGCCGTCGGATCCTGGACGGCGTCCGCATGGCTGACATCGGGAACCTCGGGGATGTCGTCCAGATGCGCAACGGCCCGGTGCTCGATCGACTCGCGGGGGCCGTGGAAGCGATCGCGAGTGCACGGAAGGTCCCCGTCGTCCTCGGAGGGGACCACTCGATCACACACGCAGTCGTGCGCGGGCTCCTGTCCGCGGTCGACGGCGGACTCGGCCTCCTGCACTTCGATGCGCACACCGACTACTTCCGACCGGCGCACGGAGACTGGCGTTCGTCACTGCACCACGGCAACGTCATGAGTTGGGTCGCTGGAGAAGCACGCGTGGAGCGGATCGCACAGTTCGGGATCCGTCAACGAATCGACGACGACCCCCAGGCCGACTCGTCGAAGACCGTCGTCTGGGGCGGGCGTTCGGCGCTCGCCGCCGATCTCGACGAGCTCCTGGACAGCGTTCCTGCTCACCTCGCCTGGCACGTGACCATCGACGTCGACGTCCTGGATCCCGCCTTCATGCCGAGCACGGGTACCCCGGTTCCCGGGGGGTTCTCGCATCTCGAACTCACCGACCTCATCAGCGCCCTCGTGTCGCGGCGACGGATCGTCGGCGTCGACGTCGTCGAGCTGATCGGTGAGGGCGAAGGCGCCCACCGATCGGCGCTCGCGGCAGCGGACCTCCTGGTCCGGACGCTCGACGCAGCGTTCAGCTCGCGGGCGTCTCCTCGTTGAGGAAGGGCGTCACCCGCCCGGTCCGGTGGTCGTCGCGCAGGATGGCGTACGCGACCGAGTCCCGAGCCTCGCCCTCGTCCACGGGCCAGGTCCGCCGGTAGTGCGCTTCCTTCACCCACCCGTTGCGCACGAGGATGCGACGCATCGCGACGTTGTCGTCCCGGGTCTGCGCTTCGATCCGGTCGACCTCCGGGAACGACGCGAAGACGTACGTCGCCAGGGCGCTCAGGAGCGGCGCGCCGTGACCCCGCCCCCGAGCCCGTTCGGCAAGACGTACGTCGATCAGCGGTGCGTCATCGTCGAGGTCGTCGAGTACGACCACACCCTCGGCGACACCGTCGATCCCGACGCTGAGCAGCGCGTGGTCCGGGCCAGCATACGCGCCGTCGGAGATGCGCTGTTCGACCGACTCGCGGCTCGGAGCACTGGAGACGTGGAACGGGAACCGGTTCGAGGTCAGGAACGTGATCAACGACTCCCGGTCCCTCGCCTGCGTCGGGTCCAGCGGGCGGAACGTCATCTCCATGCACCGACCGTACTGCCACGTCGAACGGCACCCGTGGGTATCGACCCGTGTCGCGGGGCGGGAGGTGTGTCGCTGGGCCGAGCTCGTACGCGATCTGGCCGCTAGCGCACCCGTACGGGGCTCGCGCGCGTACGCGAATTCGTTGGCGAACCGGCGGTCGACTTCCGCGGTTGTCTGAGGATCAGATGCGGACCGCCCGACGGCTGTACGAGCAGCGCACCACCTGGCCGAGGGGTGCTGCAGGAGGTTCGAGTCGGCAGCAACATGCCCGCGGGCGCAGCGCTCGGGGGCGCCCTCGTGTCCGTGCCGGGGTCGTGGCGATGGGTTCGAATCCACCGGTACCGCCACAGAGGACCCCCGCGCCGGGGGGGTCTTCTTCTGCCTGCGGACGGCCCTGGTCTGGCTGTGGTGCTCCGTCAGACGAGGAGTCCGACCGTGAGGACGACCAGGCCGATGAGCACGAGCCCGGCGGGCAGCGTGTTGCGCATGCGGCGCTGCGCGCCGGAGGTCGCTGCCGATGCTGCGGCGACGATCGAGGATGCTCCTCCGGCGTAGATCAGGACGAACGCTTCCGGGAAGTAGCCCAGCACGTGCGTCACGAGGCCGGCGATCACGATGACGGATCCCGTGATGGTGTGCACGCGTGCGGCGACGGCCCGTGGCTCCGTTCCGCGGAGGTCCAGGAATGCGGAGACGAGGCTCCAGATCGAGGCCGTCGAGAGGACGGCACCGCTGATCGAGACGATCGCGGCGTCGATGACGGTGACGTCCACGTTCTAGGCTCCGCTCGTCGTGGTAGCGCTCACGGCAGCCCCGCGGGGTCCACCGAACCAGGTCCGGAGTGCTGCCCGGACGTCGGTGGGGTCGGTCTGCGACCACGCCACGAACCCGTCGGGTCGGATCAGCATCGAGGACAGTCCGCTCCCGCGGGCGAGTTCCACGTGCTCGACACGGTCTGTCCACGGGGCTGCAGCGTCGCGCAGGCTCCCGTCGGCGTCGATCAGGACGGGACGTGCGGCGTGGAGCAGCGCGGGTACGCGGCTACGGGTGCCGTCGACGAGGGTGAGCTGTGCGGACGCGGCGAACCAGCCGGTGGGGCCGTCCGGATCTGTGGGACCCATCTCGTAGCGGACGTCTGCGCCTGCGAGCAGGTCGGCGATGCGCCGCACGGTGCCCGTGTCGGTGAGCAGCTCGGCGAAGAGGGCGCGGAGGACGGTGACGTCGGACCCGGGAGCCATGAGCGCCGTCTGCGCCTGCGTCTGCATGAAGACCCGTTGCCCGAGCGGTCGGCGTTCCGTCTCGTAGGTGTCGAGCAACCCTGCCGGAGCTGTTCCGGCGACGTCGGCGGCGATCTTCCACGCGAGGTTCGCCGCGTCCTGCAGTGCGAGGTTCAGGCCGGGGCCTCCTGCTGCTGAGTGGACGTGGGCAGCGTCGCCGAGCAGGAACACGCGTCGGTCGCGGTAGCGGTCGGCGACACGCGTGTTCCTGCCGGACAGGCGACGCAGCAAGGTGGGCTTCCCCTCCGCGGGCGGTGCGAGGGCGATGCGGACGCCGAGGACGCGTTCCAGGCTGTCCTCCATCTCGGTCAGGGTCATCGCCGCTCCGTTGCCGGGCGAGCTCTCCTCGGGCTCGTCCTCCCACTCCGCGGTGTAGACAAGCGGGTGCTCCGGGTCGTGGAGCGCGATCGTCGCGACTCCGGTCTCGGTCCGGTGGAACGCTGCTGCGATCTCGCCGAGTCCGGCGACCCGCACCCTTCCCGGGCCGGCTGCGATCAGGTCGTCCGTCGGGGCGATCAGTACCGTGCGGTCCACCACGTGGCGATCGGTGTTCCCCGGGAAGCCGATGCCGGACTGCTTGCGGACGGTGCTCCGCGCCCCGTCGCTCCCGATCAGGTACCGACCCGACAGTGTGCTCTCGACCTCGGTCGTGGTGTCGACGACGGTGATGTCGACACGGTCGTCGTGCTGTCGGAAGGGCCGCAGGTCGATGCCGCGGCAGATCTCGACGCCCAGCTCGGCGGCGCGGTCGTTCAGGACGCGCTCCAGGTCGCGCTGGTTGATGTGCAGCAGGTACATCGGGTTCCGCTCGCCGAGCACGTGCAACGGCAAGGGAAGTGCGCCGAAGAAGAAGCTCGGAGCCGGACACGGCTCAGCTGCCCCTGCGCAACGCTCGAAGAGGCCTCGGTGGTCGAGCAGACGGACCACCTGGCCGGTGAGGCCGTGCGCCTTGTCCCACTGGTCGATCCCGGGGAGGCGTTCGATGACCAGCGGGTTCGCGCCCGCGAGCTTCAGTTCGCAGGCGACGAAGACGCCCACGGGGCCGCCACCGATGATGAGGGCGTCGTACATCGAGAAGAGCCTGTCCGGAGGAGTGGGTGCGGGGTCACACATGGAGGCGGTCGAAGCCGCTTCCGAGTCGTTCGAAGGCTTCGACGAGCATCGGCTCGAGCGAGCCCGTCTGGCTGCTCGCCGCCCAGGACTGCAGGGTGGACAGCAGGGTGGAGAGCGCGGCCGCCGCCACCGCCCCCGGTAGCGGGTCGTCGCGGTCGATCCCCAGTCGCGTGGCGATCGCGTGCGCGAGGACGGTGTTCGCTGTTCTCGCGCCACGATCGACCGCGGACTGCATGTCGGGTGTCGCGAGCACGGCCACGAGGCTGCTGCGGTCCTCCGGAGAGGAGTCCGGCGCCCCGTGCGTCCGGTAGGGAGCCAGCAGTGCCGCGGTGACCGCGTCCCACAGCGGCTCGTCGTGAGGGCGCTGTGCGAGGTCCGTCGCCGCGGCCCGGACCCGTTGCACGTGGCGGTCGGCGATCGCGTCTTCCTTGCTGGAGAAGTAGTTGCCGAACGTCCGCCGGGAGACGCCGACCTCCTGGACGATGTCCTCGACACGGACGTTGTCGAGGCCACGCTTGCGCGCCAGCAACACGGTCGTCACGCTCAGTTGATCGCGGAGCGCCGCCTTCTTCTGGTCGCGGAGGGAAGAGGTTCCTGCCATGTCCCCACCGTAGCTGCTTCTTGCCCATTGGGCAAGAATGCCCACTGGGCAACGTCGACGAGAGTCCACGCGGCCCGATGGCGGATCGGCCGTCGTTGCGAGGGGCGGAGGTCTACGGGCGGACTGCGCGCGGCGGTAGGAGTTCGGCGCACACCACCCCAGGACGGGGGTGCTGCACAGCTCCGGTGCTCGGCGCCGCCCGGAACCGCTCTACGGTGTGAGGACCCGAGTCGACGAGCCGGGCTGGTGCTCCTCGTCGTCACCCCTCCTGACCCGAACAGGCCTCCCTTGCGTCAACGCCCTCAGAGGCGCGCCGTCGTGCGCGTCCGCACCATCCTCGCCGGCTTCGCCGTGGCGGGTCTCGCCGGACTCGCGATCGTCGGCGCCGACGTCACCGTGGCCGGTGCCGCCGCCCCGGCCCAGACGACCTTCACCGACCAGACCTTCCGAGGTACCGATGCCGGGACCGGCTGGGTCCTCCCGTCGACGCCGGCAGCGGCGAACGGCAACAGCGCGTGTCTGACCGCCGCGCCGCGGGCCTCGTCGCCCATCCCCGGCTGCGGCGCGGTCCAGGCGGCCGGCGCCGGCGCGCTCCGGCTCACCTCGACGGCACAGGCGCAGATCGGCGCGGTCGGCGCGAAGCAGGCGGTCCCCACGGACAAGGGCCTCGACGCGTCGTTCACGACCTACCAGTACAACGGCAGCGGCGCGGACGGCATGGTCTTCTACCTGGCGGCGACCGACCCGTACAACCCCGCCGTCCCCACGCGGACCGGGTACACCGGCGGTTCGCTCGGTTACGCCGCGTACCCGGCAGGTGGGGCCGAGGGGCTGCAGCACGCCTACCTCGGTGTCGGGTTCGACACCTACGGCGGCTTCGCGGGCAACTACACCGGCTGCGTCGGTGACCAGAGCCGCGGCGGCGCGAGCAACTCCGTGACCGTCCGCGGCGCGGGCAACGGGTACTCCGGCTACTGCGTGGCCTCCGTCACGCCCGCTGCCGGCTCGCTCCGCGGCTCCGTCTCCACCGATCGCAGCGTGGTCGCCGTGCCGGTCGAGGTCGTCGTCAACCCGACGACGTCGGCGCTGTCGGCGCGGAAGAACCCGAGCGTGTCGGTGCCGGCCGGGCAGTACGCCGTCATCTTCACGAGCCGTGGCGCCGGGCAGCAGGTCGTCACGGGCGCCCTGCCGAAGCTGGACCCGAACGGCAACGTCGCCGGTGTCGACCCGTCGTGGGTCGACCCGGCCACCGGCTACCCCTACAAGCTCACCTACGGCTTCACGGCCGGCACCGGTGGTGCGACCGACGTGCACGAGGTCACCGACCTGGTGGCGACGACCGCCGCCGGCGCGGTCCCCGTCCTCACGGCGCGGACGGGAGGCGCGACCAGCGTCGCCCACGCCGGTTCCGGCACCGTGACGGTCACCCCGACGGTCTCCGCCGACGGCGGTTCCGAGACGCGCGCCGTCCGCACCACGACCACCTTCCCGGCCGGCGTCACGCCGTCGGCCGACGGCGCGTCCGGTGACGGCTGGACCTGCTCCGTCTCCGGCCAGGTCGCCTCGTGCGAGCAGGCCGCGGCCGCCCGCACGGCGGGCACCGACCTGCCGACGCTGACGATCCCGTTCACGGTGACGGGCACCGCCCGCACCGCCACGGTCTCGACGATCGTCTCGTCCATCGACGCCGAGGCGGTCACGGTCACCGGCAGCGTCACGGTCGCCCCGCAGGCCGCGACGGTCGCGGTCGACGACACATCCGTCTCCGTCGGCGACGACGCGACGCTCCGTGCGACGGTCGCCTCGTCCGAGACCACCGGGGCCACCGTGCCGACCGGCACCGTCCGGTTCACCGCGACGACGACCGGGGCAGCGCTCTGCGACGCGACGCTCACCGCCGGTGTGGCGTCGTGCACGCTGACCGCACCGGACGCTGGCACCACCGCGATCACCGCGACGTACCTCGGCGACGCCGACCACGCGACCGCCCAGGGCACGGGCACGCTCCTCGTGTCGAAGCTCCCGACCGCCGTCACCGCGACGTCCCCGGACGCCGCGCAGCCTGTGGCCGCCGGTGCCCCGGTGACCCTCCGGGTCGGCGGGATCGTCCCGCGGAGCAGCGGCCCCGCTCCGACCGGCACGGTCGAGTTCCGTGAGGCCGGCCGGGTGCTCTGCACCGTCACGCTCCCGGACTCCAGCTGCGAGGTCGCGTCGCTCGCGTCCGGACGCCACCGCATCGTCGCCGTGTACTCCGGTGATTCCGCGTACGCCGCGTCGACCTCGGACGAGCTCGTCGTGACCGTGCAGGACGCGGTCGTCGTGACCGTCCCGGGCACGCCTGCCCCGACGACCGCCGCGCCCGGCGCGACACCGTCGTCCTCGGCGGCTGCGCACGCTGCGGCTGATGTCCACGGTCTGGCCTTCACGGGCTCGACCATCGCGCTCTGGACCGGCACCGCACTCGCGGTCGCGCTGCTCCTCGCCGGCGTGGTGCTCCTCCTGGTCCGGCGGACCCGGCTCGGGCGGAACTGACCCCGAGCGCGACAGGGAAGGACCCGCCGAGCGACGCTCGGCGGGTCCTTCTGCTGTTCGTGGGCAGTGGGTCTCGTCCGAGCACGACGGTGTCGACGTCGACGTCGACGTCGACGTCGACGTCGACATCGACATCGTCGAGTCGATCGGTGGAAGCGAGGGCGCTCACCGATCGGCGCTCACGGCAGCGGACCTCCTGGTCCGGGCGCTCGACGCAGCGCTCAGCGCTCGGGGGTCTCCTCGTTGCGGAAGGGCGTCACCCGCCCGGTCCGGTGATCGTCGCGCAGGAGGGCGTACGCGACCGAGTCCCGAGCCTCGCCCTCGTCCACGGGCCAGGTCCGCCGGTAGTGCGCTTCCTTCACCCACCCGTTCCGCACGAGGACGCGACGCATCGCGACGTTGTCGTCCCGGGTCTGCGCTTCGATCCGGTCGACCTCCGGGAACGACGCGAAGACGTACGTCGCCAGCGCGCGCAGGAGCGGCGCGCCGTGACCCCGCCCCCGGGCGCGTTCCGCGAGGCGGACGTCGATCAGCGGTGCGTCGTCGTCGAGGTCGTCGAGCACCACCAGGCCCTCGCTGACCCCGTCGATCACGACCCTGAGGAGCGCGTGGTCCGGGCCGGCGTAGGCACCGTCGGCGATCCGCCGTTCGACCCACTCGCGGGTCGGCGTGGTCCTGACGTGGAACGGGAACCGGTTCGACGTCAGGAACGTGGTCAACCACTCCCGGTCCGTCTCCTGTGTGAGGTCCGTCGCGCGGAACGTCAACTCCATGCACCGACCGTACCGACGCCTCCGACGCCCCGGGGAGCAGGGCAGGCGATCCACGACGAGCGGCCCGTCCTCGACGCCTGACGGGCCGAGCGTCGCCCCGCGCCGCCCGGTGGCGCAGGTCCCCCGGCGACCCGGCCCCGCTCCGCGATCAGCCGTGGTCCGGTGACGCGATCCGCCGCGCGGCGTCGACCACGAAGCGTCGGCGGGCGGCGCGTTCCTCCTGGTCGTCCGCCCCGGCACCGGTGATCATCGCCGCGAGCTGCGGAACGGTCTGCCACCAGGCGGCCAGCGCGATCAGCGCGAACACGAGGTGTCCCGGGTCGACGGACGGGTCGAGCACGCCGCGACGCTGGGCATCGGCGAAGCGCGCGACCTTCTCCTGGTAGTGCTGCGTGCGGACCTCGGCACCGGCGGGCGGGCCGCTCTGCAGGCCCTCCCACTGCAGCAGCCGGCCGAGTTCCGGGTGCTCCGCGTGGTAGTCGAACGTCGCGCCCGCGAACTCGCCGATGTCGTCCAGTCCGGCGCCGGACAGACCCACCGCGGCGGCGAGTCGCTCGAGTTCGCCGGTGAGCACGAGGTCCCAGAGCGCTCGCTTGTCGCCGAAGTAGCTGTAGAGCCGCTCCTTGTTCACCCCGGCCCGAGCGGCGACGGCGGCGACGGTCGTCCCCTCGAACCCGTGCGCGGCGAACTCCGTGCGTGCGGCCTCGCGCAGCCGACGCTGTGTCCCCTCGACGTCCCATGCCACCGGACCAGGGTACCGACGCGGCGGTTGGCGATCGGCACGAGGAGGCGTATTCTCCAACCACACCGTTGGAGTTGGAGAAGGGGAACACCCATGCACGGACCAGACCACCTGCCGGAGGCACTCCAGCTGCCCGGACCCGGGACGATCGCCGTCGTCACCGGTGCGAACAGCGGCATCGGACTCGAGATCGCGCGCCAGCTGCTCGAGCACGGGGTGACCGTGTGGATGGGCGCGCGCGACGCGGAACGGGGGCGACGCGCCGCTGCCGAGCTCGGCGCCGGAGCGCGCGTGGTCCAGCTCGACGTGACGGACCCCGCGTCGGTGGCGGCCGCCGCGGCACACGTCGGAGCGGTGGACGTCCTGGTGAACAACGCCGGGGTCAACCCCGGTGGTGAGGACGTCACGGGGACGTCGCTCGACCAACTGCGGACGGCCTACGAGACGAACGTCTTCGGCCTCGTCGCCGTGACCCAGGCGTTCCTCCCTGCACTGCGCGAGTCCGCGCACCCGCGCATCGTGAACGTGTCGAGCGGTACCGGGTCCCTGGCGTGGACCGGTGGCCCGAACCCGCAGTTCGACTGGGAGCGCACGCGGGGCGGCGGCCTGGCCTACCGGAGCTCGAAGACCGCCGTCAACGCCATCACCGTGCTCACCGCCCAGGCGGTCGGCGACGGCGTCAAGGTGAACGCGCTCGCGCCCGGCCTGCGTCGGACGAACCTCGTCGCGGACATGGACGTGGGTGGTGCGCCGGCCGAGGCCGCCGCGGGCGCGCTCCGGCTCGCGTTCCTGCCGGACGACGGTCCGACGGGTGCGCTCTGGTCGTGGGACGGGAGTCGCGTGCCCTGGTGACCGCGGCAGCCGGCAGCCGGACGGGAGGCGCGGTACCGGGCCGACCCGCACCTCCGGTCCGGCAGGTCCACGGGACGGGAGGCGCGGTACCGGGCCGACCCGCACCTCCGGTCCGGCAGGTCCACAGGACGGGAGGCGCGGTGCCGGGCCGACCCGCGCCTCCCGTCCGGTGCGTGCGCACCCGGCGGTGGCCGACCCGCCCGGACCGCGCCTGCTCAGTCCGTGACCGGCGGCTCCGCCGCCGCCCGCGCCGCCCGCACGATCCGCGGCAGCGCCGCGTACCGGCGCTCCTGGTACAGCCCGTGCAGGACGAACAGCACGAGCACGGCCGCGACCCCGACGCCCACCGACACCGGGACCGGTGCGAACCGGACCACGAGCGCCACGCCCCCGGCGCCGGCGACCATCGAGTTCACCGCGCCGATCGCCGACGACAGGGTCGAGAACACCCGCCGCCACGACGCCGTCCCGCCGATGTCGAGCATCTCGTTCGGGGCATGCCCGCGCACCGGCATCGGGAAGTACCGCTCGGCGCCGGGCAGGAGCCGCCGGTGGTACCGACGGATCTGCTGCAGGGCGGCGAGGGCGGCGACGTCCTCGAGCGAGGTCTCGACGAGGCGGACGTACGTGAACACCCCGAGCAGGAACACGATCGGCAGCACCGCGGCGAGGAACACCACGGCGAAGGGCGTGTCGGCGAGGAACCCGAACGCGACGAGGCTGCTCGAGAGCGTCGTCAGGTAGATCGACGCCCTCGTGCCCGACTCCGACACGGTCGCGTTCCTCGCCGACTCGAGGACGAACTGCTCGTTGAGGAGCGCCGAGAAGAACGCGCTCGTGCGGTCCGGCAGGTGCGCGGCGGAGTGCCGGGCCTCCGGGTGCCCGGTGGCGTGCCGGGTCTCGGGGTGCTCGCCGGGTTTCCCGGTGGTGTGCCGGGTCCCGGGGTCCTCGCCGGTGTACCCGGTGTCCGGGTGCTCGGCGTCCTGCGGCTCGTCCATCGGTCTCCCGGTCAGGCGCCGTGGCGGACCGCGGCGAGCACCGCGGCGGCGACGGCGTCCGGCTGTGACACCGCGATCGCGTGCGATGCGCCCGCGAGCTCGGTGACGCCGACGAACCCGGCGCGCTCGGCCATCCAGCGGTGCGACGCGACCGGGATGTTCCGGTCGTCGTCGCCGAACACCGACCACGACGGCAAGGTCGACCACGCGGCGCTCGCGGCACCGAGGGGTTCGCCGAGGGCGCCCTCGGTGACGGGGCGCTGCGCGACGGCCATCGCGGCCGCCTGTGCTGGCTCGACGTCGTGGGCGAACTGCTGGTGGAACCGCGCCGGGTCGATGCGGAACTCGGTGCCGCCGTCGGTGAGCGGCGTCGGCACGAGGGTGTCGCCGAGCGTGCTGCCCGGGAAGCGTCCGGCCAGGTCGCCCGCGCTCTCGCCGGGGGCGGGGACGAACGCGCCGACGAACACCAGGGCGGTGACGCCGTCGAGGTCGGCCGCGGCCTGCGTCGCGACCATGCCGCCGTAGGAGTGGCCGACGAGGACGACCGGACGGTCCAGGGAGCGGACGAGGTCGACGAGGGCGCCGGCGTCGGCGCGGACGCTGCGCAGCGGGTTCGCGAACGCGACGACGTCGACGTCGGCCGCCGCGAGCTGCGCGGCGACGGCGTTCCAGCTCGACGAGTCGGCGAAGGCGCCGTGCACGAGGACGACGGCCGGCGTGGTCGGCGTGGTCGGCGCGGCGGGCGTCATGCTCGGCTCGCCAGGGCTGCGGAGAGGTGGGCGACGGCTTGGGTGACCGCGGCCTTGGCCTGCGGGGTGTCGTGCATGCTGTTCACCATCACGAAGTCGTGGATGATCCCGCCGTAGCGGACGGCGGTCACCTCGACGCCCGCGCGGCGCAGCTTGGCCGCGAACGCCTCGCCCTCGTCGCGGAGGACGTCGGCCTCGCCGGTGACGACGAGCGTCGGCGGGAAGGTCGCGAGCTGCTCCTCGGTGGCGCGGAGCGGGGACGCGGTGACCTCGGCGCGCTCGGACTCGCTCGTCGTGTACTGGTCCCAGAACCACTTCATGCCCTCGCGGGCGAGGAAGTAGCCCTCGGCGAACTGCTCGTACGACGGGGTGTCGAACGACGCGTCGGTGACCGGGTAGAACAGCACCGCGCCGGTGAAGGACACGTCGCCGCGCTCGGCCGCCATGAGGTTCAGGGCGATGGCCATGTTGCCGCCGACCGAGTCCCCCGCGACCGCCATGGTGCTGCCGTCGAGGCCCTGCTCGGCGCCGTGCTGGACGACCCACTGCGCGACGGCGTAGGACTGCTCGTTCTGCACCGGGTAGCGGTGCTCGGGCGCACGGTCGTACTCGGGGAACACGACGGCCGCGCCGGTGCCCACCGCGAGGTCGCGGACCAGGCGGTCGTGGGTGTGGGCGTCGCCGAACACCCAGCCGGCACCGTGCGTGTAGAGCACGACCGGCAGGACGCCCGTCGACCCCTCCGGCTTGACGATCCGCACGCGGACCGAGCCGGTGGGCCCGCCCTCGACGGTGGTCCAGGTCTCGTCGACCTCGGGCTTCCAGACGGGGGAGTCCTGCACGCCGTCGACGGCCGCGCGACCGTCCTCGGGGGCGAGCTGGTACAGGAACGGCGGCTCGGCGGTCGCCTCGACGAAGGCCTGCGCGGCGGGTTCGAGGGCGATGCCTCGGGGGTTCGCGGTGGTCATGGTGCTTCCTCTCCAGGTGGGTGGGGCGGGGACGGTCGGGCGAGCGCGGCGGGGCCGGGTCGCGGGGCGACCGTGCTGGGCTCGGGGCGGTCAGGCGACCGCGGTGGCGGCGTCGACGATGAAAGCGACGACCTCGTCGGGGTGCGACAGCATGACGAGGTGCGGGGCGTCGAGCTCGACGACCGAGCGGAAGCCGCCGCGCTCGTAGCCGAACCGCTCGACGGCCGGGTTGATGGTGTGGTCGGCGGCCGAGACGATGCCCCACGCGGGCTTCGTCCGCCAGGCGGCGACGGGGGCCTCCTCGCCGAAGGCCAGGGCCGCGAGGGGGCGCTGCGAGACGGCGAGGACCTCGGTGGTCCGGCGGTCGACCCCGGCGGCGAAGACCTCGGGGAACGCGGCGACGTCGACGGAGACGTCCGTGCCGTCCTCGGCGCCGGGCACAGGGAAGGGCGTGTAGACGAGGTTCGCCGCGAGGTCGGAGTCCGGGAAGCCGCCCTGCAGCGCGCCGAGGCTCTCGCCCTCGTCGAGCGCGTAGCCGGCGAGGTACACGAGCCCCACGACGTTCTCGGCGGCGCCGGCGACGGTGATGACCGCGCCGCCGTACGAGTGGCCGACGAGCAGGACGGGGCCGTCGATCTTCTCGACGACCGAGCGGACGTACGCGGCGTCGCCGAGCAGGCTGCGGTTCGGCACCGCGGGCACGCGGACGGTGTGGCCCTGGTCGAGCAGGGCGCGGGTGACCGGGGCGTAGCTCGCGGAGTCCGCGAACGCTCCGTGGACGAGCACGATGGTGGGTGTCGACATCGACGTTCCTCTCTGTCGTGGTGCTGGTGCTGGTGTCGGGTGGAGACCCGGCTGCTCCCGCCGGTGCGTCGACCCGCGGACGTCCCGAACGCTAGGGAGCGACCGGGGCGCCCGTCGTGGCCCCGCTGCGGTCACCCTCGCCGCAGCCGCGCGGACACGGGGGAGGCGGCGCGGATCTAGGTACCCCGCGCCCCGGATCTAGGTCGTCGACGGCTTGGGTCGCTCGTCGCCGCTGCCCTACCGTCGAGACCGGGAGGGAGGCCGCACCGTGGACGACGAGACCGTGCAGCTCGGGGCGGACGAGACCGTGCAGCTCGGGGCGTACCTGCGGGCGCACCGCGACCGCCTCCGACCCGACCAGGCCGGCCTGCCCGTGACCCGGGGGCGCAGGGTCCTCGGGCTCCGCCGCCAGGAGGTCGCCGAGCTCGCCGGGATCAGCGCCGACTACTACCTGCGCCTCGAGCAGGGCAAGGACCGCCGCCCCTCCGTGCAGGTGCTGTCCGCCCTGGCCCGCACCTTCCACCTCGACCCCGACGGTCGCGACCACCTGTTCCGGCTCGCCGGGCAGCACGGTCCGAGGTCGAGCGCACCGTCCGCCGACCTCGAGGGCCTGGTCGCGATGGTGTCCGCCTGGTCGGGTGTCCCGGCGGTCGTGGTCGACCCGCACCAGGACCTCGTGGTCGTGAACGCGCTCGGGCGGTGGTTCGTCCCGTCCGGCAGCGATGTCGGCGACAACCTGCTCGAGGCGCTCGTCGACCAGGTCGCGCACACGACCGACCCCCGCCTGCTGCGGGAGCGCGAGATCGCGGTCGCCGACGCGACGGCCGCCCTCCGGTTCCACGGCGACCCGGCCTCGCCGCGCCTGGCGGCGCTCGTCCGCGGGCTGTCCGCGCGGTCCGCGGTCGTCCGCCGGGTGTGGGACAGCCAGGAGGCCCGTCCCCGGCGGGCGGGCACGGTCACCGTGGACGTCGGGACGGCCCGCACCGACGGGGCGGCCGAAGGGGGCGCGGTCACCGGGAGCACGGCCACCGCGGTGACGTTCCGCTCGCAGACCCTCGAGGTGCACGGGGGTGCCGCGTTCCTCACCACCTTCTACGGGACGCCGGGGAGCCCCGCGGCCGCAGCACTCGCCGCCGTCGACGCGACGGCCCGCCCGGGTCGTCGTGCCGAGGTGTCCGATCCGCGCGTCGGTGCCACACTGGGCGTGTGAAGGAGCGTGCCGCCGTCGTCGGCCGGGACGGGGAGCTCCGGCGTCTCCGTGGCCTGGTCGACGAGATCGCCACCCGGGGTTCGGCCGTCGTCGTCGACGGTGACGCCGGCGTGGGCAAGTCCACCCTCGTCGACGCGGTCGCCGCGTACGCGCAGGACCGCGGCGTCCGGGTGCTGCGCACCGCGGGCTCGTTGTCCGAGTCGGGCGCGCAGTACGCCGCCCTGCAGCTCCTGCTCCACCCGCTGCGCGACGCGGTCGACGCCCTGCCGGGACCGCAGCGGGACGCCCTCGACGCCGCCTTCGGCCGGTCCGACGCCGCGGCACCGACACCGCTGATGGCCGGGCTCGCGGCCCTCACGCTCGTCACCGACGCCTCCGCCGAACGGCCCGTGCTGCTCGTCGTCGAGGACCTGCACTGGGTCGACCCCGAGTCGCAGTGGGCGCTCCGCATGCTCGCCCGGCGCATCGGTCAGGACCCGGTCGTCGTCCTCGTGACCACCCGCCTGCCGCCCGACGGCGACCAGACCGACCTCGACCGCGTGCACCTCGGACCGCTCGACGGCCACGACGCCGAGGCGCTGCTCGACGTGCTCGACCGACCGCCGGTGGGCGCCGCACGACGGGCCCTGCTCGACCTCGCCCAGGGCAACCCGCTGGCCCTCGTCGAGCTGAGCGGGCGGGACGGCACCGCGGGCGAGGACGGCGCCGTGACCCGGCGCCTCGAGTCCGCCTTCGCCGAGCGGTTCGGCGAGCTCGACCAGCCCGCCCGGTTGGCCGTGCTCGCGGTCGCGCTCGGCGGCACCGCCACCGCCGAGGACGCCGGACGCGCCGTGCACGCCGCGCTCGGCCGGTACCCCGACCCCTCGTGGATCGACCGGGCGGTGGCCGCGTCGCTCCTCGTCTGGTCGGACCGCGGGGGCCTGCGCTTCCGGCACCCGCTCGTGCAGACCGCCGTGACGAACATCAGCCGTCCGTCCGAACGTGCCGCCGTGCTCCGTGCCCTCGTGACCGAGCACGCCGACGACCCGGACCGGACGCTGTGGTGGCGCGCCGAACTCGCGACCGGCCCGGACCCGGCGCTCGCCGACGAGCTCGCCGCGCACGCAGCCGACGCCCTGACGACACGCGACCTCGTGACCGCCGCGCGGGCGACCGAGCGCGCGGCCGAGCTCACCCCGGCCGGCGGCGGCCGGGTCGCACGGCTGCTCGATGCGGCGGACTGCGCCGGGCTGGCCGGACGCGTGACCGACGCGGCACTGCTCCTGCAGCGCGCCGTCACCGAGACGACCGACCCCGTGCTGCTCGCCCGCGCCGCGTGGATCCGCGAGACGCTGCCGACCGGACGCACGGCGCTGGCCCGGGGCGACCTCGGTCCGGCGCTCGCCGCGGTCGGCGACCTGCAGCGGCACGGCGCGGTGGACCTCGCCACGGGTGCGCTGCTGCACCTCGCGGCGATCGCCTGGGACCACAACCGCCAGGCGTTCCCGGACGCCCCCATGCTCACCGCGGTCCGCGCGCTCCCGCTCCCCGAGGACGACCCCCGCGCCGTCGTGCTCGCCGCGGTCACCGAGCCGATCGCCCGCGGCGACGAGGTGGTCGCCCGCGTCCTCGCGCTCGACCCGAGCGTCACCGACGACCCCGAGCAGGCCTGGTGGCTCGGCTACGCACTGAACGTCGCGGGCGAGATCGAGGGTGCCCGGGAACGCCTCGACCACGCCGTCGCCGGACTCCGGGCGCGCGGCGACATCCGGGTGCTCCCGCAGGCGCTCCTCGGCGCCTCGATGAGCAACTACCAGGCCGGCCGGACCGTGCGCGCGCGGGAGCTGGCCGAGGAGGCCGTCGTGCTCGGCCGCGACCTCGGCGACGCGGGCTACACGACCGCAGCCCGCTCCTGCGTCGCCTGGTTCGCCGCGATCGACGGCGTCCCACCGGACCGCGACGCGATCGCCGGCGGCTCGGAGGAGGGCGCGCACGTCCTGCAGTCGAGCGTGATGCGCGCCAACCTTGCCGGTGCGACGGCCGTGAGCGCGCTGCTCGACCGGCGTCCGCGCGACGCCCGCGAGGCACTGCGGCACCTGCTCGACCCGGACGCCGACGGCCACAACCCGACCTTCGCGGTGCTCACCACGCAGGACTTCGTCGACGCCGCGCTCGCCACCGACGCCCGTGACCTGGTCGAACGGCACCGCGATCGGCTGGCCGCCCTGCACGAGCGGTGGCACGGACCGATCCTCGTGACGGCCCTGCGCTACACCGAGTCCGCGCTGGCCCTCGAGCGGGACCCCGACGCGGCCGTCCGGCGACTCCTCGCCGAGCCCCTGCCGATGCCGTACGTGCAGGGCCGGGCGCTGCTGCTCGCCGGCGACCACCTCCGCCGGTCCGGTCGCGGTGCGGACGCCCGTCCGGTGCTGCACGCGGCGCTGTCGGTCCTGGAGCACACCGCCGTGGACGCGTGGGCACGACGCACGCGCGAGGTCCTCCGGGCGACCGGGGAACGCCTGCCCGAGGCGCCGCCGTCCGGCGTCCCGGTGCTCACCCCGCAGGAGCTGCGGATCTGCACGCTCGCGGCGACCGGGTTGACGAACCGGGCGATCGCGCAGCAGATGTTCCTGTCGCCGCGGACCGTCGGGGCGCACCTGTACGCGGCGTACCGGAAGCTCGGGATCGGGGGGCGCGCGCAGCTCGCGGCGGTCCTCCGGCCCGACGGTCAGGACGGGGCGGTCGGGCAGGACGGGGCGGTCGGACAGGACGGGGCGGTCGGACAGGACGGGGCGGCCGGGTCCGTCGGGTCGGCCGGGTCGGCCGGGGACGTCGCGGAGCCGGGTCGGTCCTGACCGGCCGCGCCGCGACCGGTGTCCGGACCCCGTGCCGGACGGGAGGCGCGGTGCCGGCCCGACCCGCGCCTCCCGTCCGCGGGACGTGCCGGACGTGGTGCGGCCCGGCGTCGCGCCGCACGGCGGCCGTCGGCCGTGCGCGATCGACGGGTGCGGACCCGTGTCGCGTCCGCACCCGTCGTGTGTCGCGTGCCGTCAGCCCCAGGCTGCCGGGGTGGGGGCGTCCGCGGGAGCGTTCAGCTGCGCGATCAGGCCGGCGAAGTCCTCCAGGTGCCAGGTCGTGACGATCTTCCCGTCGCGCACCTGGTGGACGTCCATGGTGCGCATCTCGATGCGCTTGCCGGTGGGCTGGTGTCCCATGAAGACGCCCTGGTGGGTGCCGGACACGGTGTTCCGGACGGCGACCCTGTCGCCCTGGACGACGAAGTCCTGGTGCTCGACCGCGTAGTCGGGCATCGCCTGCCGGAACTGCGCGATCTGCCCCTTCATGCCCGCCGGCCCCTGTTCCTGGCCCGGTGCGAGCGGCAGGTCGGTCCAGTCCTCGGCGAGGACCTCGTCGTATGCGCTGGTGTCGCCGGTGCGGAACGGTTCGTAGAACGCGCGGACGACGTCCTCGGTGGTGGTGTCGTCGGTGTCGTGTGTGGTGCTCATCAGGGTGACCTCTCGGAGTCGGTGGTGCGGAAGGAGTCGACGGGGTGCAGCGAGGGAGCCGGGCGCGCGGCCGGGTTGCGTGCTCAGGCGAGCGCGAGGACGAGGCCGGCGACGATCAGGACGACGGCGGTCGCGGCGTGCACGCTGAGCGCCTGACGGAGCGTCCCGCCGTTCGTGACGACGATGATCGCGTCCCCGACGGGCGTGACGGCCGCGGCGACGAGGGCCCAGCCGAACACGTGCGGGCCGGCGACGAGGAGCACGACCAGGGGGACGATGCCGGACGTGATGTCGCGGACTCCCTTGATCGAGGTGAACGCGCGGCGACGGTCCTCGGCGATGCCGAACCCGGCCGTCGCGACCTCGGGCGCGATCAGGAAGCGGCCGCCGATGAAGAGGATGAACGCACATCCCAGGACGGCGACGATGAGCGCGACTGTGACCACGGGTGATGCCTTTCGAGGTTAGATAACAACGTTCTTCTTCGAGCGTACTGCTCGGAGGAACGCCTGTCTAGTGCTGTTACCTAACGCCTCTTGCTACGGTGCTCGCATGGCACCTCGACCCGCTCCCGACCTCGACCTCAGACGCGACCAGATCGTCCAGGCCGCGCGCGCGGTCGCCGAGGGCGAAGGGTGGGAGGCCGTGACGATGCGACGGCTCGCGAGTGCGCTGGGGGCGACGCAGCCGGTGGTCTACTCGGCGTTCCCCGGGGGGCGACAGGCGGTGATCGACGCGGTCGCACTCCGGGGCTTCGAGGCGATCGCAGCAGCGCTCGAGGCGGTCCCCGCCGAGCCGCTCCCGCGGATGCAGGCGTACCTGGCGTTCGCGGCCGACCAGCCGCGTGTCTACGAAGCGATGTTCTCGATGCCGTCGGGCCTGGAGTTCGGCACCGGTGCCGGGGCCGGGCCGTTGCAGCGCGCGTTCGCCGCGATCGAGGCAGCGTTCCCCGGATCCGACGGGACGGCAGCCGAGGTCGCCTGGGCCGCGGTCCACGGGCTGGCGACCCTCGAGAACGGCGGGCGCCTCCCGGCCGTCCGGTCAGGCGCGCGCCTGGCGTACCTGCACCGCGCCCTGACCACGGACTGACCCTGCCCCGTCAGTCCCCGCGGGGCCGGAACCACCGGATGAGCTCACGGAGCGCCGGCAGGGACGCCACCTGGGCACCGCCGTCGAGGTCGTCGAACGTGGTCCGGTAGCCGGGCGCCTGCTCGACGTCGGTGTCCTCGGCCGGGTAGCCCATCGTCCACTCGGGGAACTGCCGCTCCTCGACGACGTCCTCGAGCAGGACGGTCACCTTGGTGTGCCGGTCGTCGTGCTTGATGGTCTCCATCTTCGCGCGCACCGCCCGGTCCGGCCCCTCGAGCAGCTGCAGGAAGTACCCGTTCCGGAACAGCAGCACGCCGGTGATGTCGTTCTCGGCGTTCGCCCGTCGGCTCTGCTCGAGCAGGTGGGCCAGGTCGTCGTCACCGAGCGGACGCGTCGCGACGCTCGAGTAGATCAGGGACAGCATCGGGACTCCATCTCGACGGTCGGGTCGGGTCCCAGCAGTCAACTCCTGGGCACCGGCCAGCAGCCTGGTGAGCGCGTGCCCCGGACGACGCGACGCGCGCGGGCGCGGACGGGAGGCGCGGGGCGGGCCCGCACCGTGCCTCCCGTCCGCCCCGTGGGACGCTGCGGAACCCGCGCGCACTCTGCCAGGGTGGGCGGCATGGACACCGTCATCGTCATCGGAGAAGCCCTGGTCGACGTCGTCGACCGCCCCGAGGGGCGGGTCGAGCACCCGGGCGGCAGCCCGATGAACGTCGCCGTCGGCCTCGCGCGGCTCGGCCGGCCCGCACGGCTCGTCTGTGCCCTCGGCGACGACGCCCGCGGCGCGTCGGTCCGCGACCACGTCGGTGCGAGCGACGTGCAGGTGGACGCGACCGCGATCGACCGGACCTCGACGGCGGTCGCGACCATCGGCGAGGACGGCGGTGCCTCGTACGAGTTCGACCTCGACTGGCGGCTCGACGCCGTCGACGTCCCCGCGGGCACCCCGCTCGTGCACGTCGGTTCGATCGGCGCGGTGCTGCAGCCGGGCGCGCAGGTGGTGCTCGACGCCGTCCGCTCCCGCCCGACCGGTGCCCTGGTGTCGGTCGACCCGAACGTGCGACCGACCATCACGCCGGACCGCGACGGCGTGCTCGCGACCCTCGCGCCACTGCTCGCCGAGGCCGATGTCGTGAAGTGCAGCGACGAGGACGCGGCCTGGCTCTGGCCGGACCGGGACGTCGACGCGGTGCTCGACGGCCTGCTCGAGCACGGGGCCGGCCTCGCCGCCGTGACCCTCGGCGGCTCGGGCTGCGCGATCGCCACCGCTCGTGCGCGACGCACGCTGCCGGCGCCCACGGTCGACGTCGCGGACACCATCGGTGCGGGCGACTCGTTCATGTCCGGGCTGCTCGCCGGCGTCCTCGCGACGGGGACGGCCCCGGTCGACCTCGACGAGGACGAGCTCGGGCGGCTCGCGGCCCTCGCGCTGGCGTGCGCGGCGGTCACGGTGTCGCGGCCGGGCGCGGACCCGCCCACGCGGGACGAGCTGGCGGCGGACGTCGCGGCGACGTTGGGGGAGCGGGCGGTCTAGACCGGCTGGGCGAGCTGCACCGGCGCGTCGAGCGTGCCGTGCTCGCTGTCCACGGCCGCGCGCCGGGCCGCGGCGTGGTGCAGCGCACGGATGCCCCGACCGCCGAGGACCTCAATCCTCCCGGCGGGTGTCGAGCGAGCGACGCCGACGCGCGACGAGCGACTGCACGCCCCACGAGACGAGCGCCACCACGGCGACGAGCACGACGACGGTGACGACCAGGTTCACGTTCCCGAACACGTCACGAGCGGAGACCAGTCGGTCTCCCCACGGCGGAGCGCCCCGCTGGGCCGACGATGTCGAGCTGGTGTCCGGAAGGCGGTCTAGACGCCCTCGACGAGCCGCACCCGGACGTCGATCACGTCGGCGCGCGTGCCGCCGAGCCCGTCGACGACGTCGCGCAGGCGCTCGCCGACCTCGCGGACGGTGTCCGTGGCGGGCCGCTCGTCGGCGACGGCGATGCCGGTCACGATCCGCAGCGCGGAGCCGTGTCGCTGGACGTCGACGACCGCGTCCGGCTCGTGGAGCGCGAAGGCCGCCGCCGCGATCTCGGCGGCCGCGTGTGCGATCGGTCGCGGCGGGTGCACGGCGACCACGCCGGGGACCCCGCGCACGGCCGTGGTGAGGGTCCGGGAGAGCTCGTCGTCGTTCACAGGGTGCTCCTCACGGCCGGAAGACGTCGTCGAAGCGGACGTCGATCGACTCGATCCGCAGTGCGGTGTGGCGTTCGAGGGCGCGCTGCACGACCGCGCGGAGTTCGTCGGCGGTCTCGTCGGCCGAGGCGCCGTAGAGCAGGCCCGCGGTGATGTCGACGCGGACGGGGGCGTCGGGCGTGCCGATGTCGCCGTCGAGCGAGCACCGGCCCATCAGGACCGTCCGCATCCCGTCGCCGGCACGCCGGACGATGCCGCGGACGGCCGCCTCGGTCACGGCGAGCCGGAGTCGGGGGTCGGGGTGCGGGACGGGGACGTCCCGGCCGGAGCGCACCTCGGAGCGGATGGCGTCGAGCAGCCGGTCGATCCACCCGGTCTCGCGGTCGGCGTCGTCGTCGGCGCGACGGAGCAGCGCGTCCGTCGACAGCTCGCGGAGTCGCTGCAGGTTGGACAGGGCGAGGCGGCACCCGGCCGATCGCTCGATCGACGGGTCGACGGGGGTGCGACCGCGGTCGAGGTACTCCGCGAGCTCCTCGATCGTGTGGCCGTCGAGGTCGTCGCCGTCGTGCACGGTCACGTCGTCGCTCATCGCCACCCCTCCATCTCCACTGCGAGGAACCGTCGCGCACGGGCCAGGAGCCCCCGCACGGTCGAGGGGGACAGCTCGAGTTCCTCGGCGATCTCCTGGTAGGACATGCCCGCGGTCTCGCGCAGGAGCCAGCACCGGCGCTGGTCGGTGGGCAGACGGTCGAGGGCTGCCCACAGGGCGTCGGTCTGCTGCCGTGTCTCGACGATACGCTCCGGCGTCCGGACGGCATCGGCGGGGTGTGCGACCTCGTCGACGTCGTCGTGGTGCCGCTGACGGCGGAGCCGGTCGAGGGCCTTCCGGGTGGTGATCTGCAGCACCCAGGCGCGGAAGCGTGCCGGCTCCTCGAGCTCGGAGAGCTTCCGCCACGCGGTGAGGAAGGACTCCTGCACGACGTCGTCGGACTCGACGTTCGACGCGAGGACCTGCTCGGCGTAGACCCGCATCAGCGGCCCGTGCCGTCGAGCGAGCACCTCGAAGGCGAGGACGTCGCCGTCCGCGGCGCGGACCACGAGCGTCGCGTCAGCGGCTCTCGCGAGCGGGTCGTCGTCGCTCATCCCCACCCGTCGCTCGGCCGTCCCGACGCGGACCGGTCGGACCTCCGAGCATGCACCGCGCGGTCGAGCGCCGCCCGAACGGCGTGTCACCCGTGGATCTGTGACGTTCCGCCTCGTGCGCACGTCTTCACGGTGAGATGGACCACGACACGAACGACGTACCCGACGGGTCCACCCCGCAGGCAGCGCCCCCGACCGGTGGCGCCGCACCCGGCATCGACGCGGCGGTCGTCGCCTTCTGCACGAGCGTCTTCGACCGCTGGCGCTGCGGGGAGCCGGACGGCCACGGCGGGTCGCACCGCGCTGCGTCCGGCGCCAGCACCGCCTCCTGGAACGAGTCGGCGACCGGACGCGCGCTGCGTGGCTGGGCCGCGCGGACGATGCGCGGTCCGCGGGCAGGAGTGACCGATGACGAGTGAGGTCCACGAGGTGCCGGTGACCGTCGCGCCCCCTGCAGTGCTGTTCGTCCCGTGGGGGCCGTCCAGCGTCGACCGCGCGGCGCGGACCGCGATCGAGCTCCGGCAGGACCGCGACCTCGGCGGTCTGGTCGTCGCGAACGAGAAGGCACTCGTGCCGGACCTGTTGTCGTCCTGGCCCCACCGCACCCTCCGGACCCGCACCGCGATCCCGGACCGGACCGCGGTCGCGGTGGTCCGACCGAGCTACGAGCTGCTCGCCGGCCTCCGGCTCGGGGCGGACTGCGTCGTCGTCGTCGCCGAGGACCCGGCTGAGCCGCTCGGCGGGTGGGCGCAGTTCGTCGGCGCGCTCGACCTGGACAGCGGCGAGGTCCAGGGACTCGACGTGGACGACGCCGTCGAGGAGGGGTTCGTCCGCCTCCTCGACGCCACCCGTGGCGGACTGCCCGACGAGCGGTCGGTGCGCCGTGCGCGCGAGGCCGTGGAACACCTCCGGTCGCTCGGGCTGTCGGGGCCGCAGGTCGTCGGGTACCTGCTCAGCGGTCGTCGGCCGCCGGGGGTGCGCGGGTACCACGGTGACGCCCCGTTCAACGCCCGTGCGATCCGACGGCTGCGCGCGCTGCTCGACTGAGGTTGGCGCATCGGGGCTCCGCGGAGGCCGTGTTGACAGGACCTCGGCGTCCACGAGACCGTGGTGACGTGCGCAACGGTCTCGTCCTCGGTCTCGTCGCGGCGGGCTTCGGCGTCGTCGGCATGGTCCTGACGTTCGTGTGGGACACGTCCCGGTCCGGTCCGCTGCTGGCGCTCGCGGGCGTGGCGCTGCTCGTCGCGGTGGTGTTCGTGGGGCTCTCGGTGCGCGCGACGCGATCGACCCGCGACTGAGCCCGAGCGCGGCGGTCGCATCCCGGGTCTCGTCGTCGCTCGATCACGAGCGCACGCACGCTCGATGGCCTGCTGGCCAGCTGCCCGCGCGCGAACCTCATCCGATCGGATGAGGGTGATTCCTGAGTGCTCTCATAGATTCGGGTGTGTGCCGGGGCGAGGGGCCCCTGCCGCATCAGATGGGGGAATCAATGCTGTTGACGGGAAGAGCCTTCGGGCTCGCGGGGGTCGGACTGCTGTGCGTCGCCGCCATGGCGGGGACGTCCACGGTCGCGTTCGCCGACGACACCGAACAGGTCGACGCGATGGCCGCTGTCGAGGGGATCGCGCCGGAGGTCCTGGAAGGTGTCGCGTCGCCCGACAGTGCCGACGGTGACGCCTCGACGTACGTCGCCAGCGGCGTCGACATCACCGTCCCGAAGGATGCCGGCGACGGCGCCGTCCTGCAGGCCGGGAACCACGAGCTCACCGTGTCGCTGCCGTTCGCGAACCAGGCGGCAACTGCGGTGGACGTCGGCGGGGGACTGACGACGTTCGACAACCAGAACTCGTCGACGACCGCGCCGATCGCACGAGAGGACGGCAGTCTGCAGATCCTCACGATCATCGACGATGCCAGCGCGCCCACCCGGTACGACTACGACCTGTCGGTCCCCAGCGGTGGACAGATGACGATCCGCGAGGACGGCGTCGTCATCATCTCCGATCGCGACGGCGGTTTCGCCGGCACCGTGGCACCGGCTTGGGCGAAGGACGCGACGGGGGCGCCGATCGGAACCCACTACGAGGTGCAGGGCAACACCCTGACGCAGGTGGTGGAGCATGCTCCGGGCACCCAGTACCCGGTCGTCGCCGACCCGTGGCTCGGGATCACGCTCTTCAAGAGCTTCAAGCGCGACACCTACCACGGCGATTACCGCTACAGCGCCTGGGTGACCGGTCCCGGCGCACTGGTCCTCAGCGGTGGTGGCGGAGTGGGCGGGTACGCAGCCGGACAGGCCGTGTTCCGCGGTGCGGGTTGGGATGAGTGGAAGGCCAAGTGGCCAGCGATCACGAACAAGGCCACGCTGCAGCAGCAGTACAACTGCCACGTCGCGGCGAGCGTGTACGGGCTGCCGTTCACGCAGGACTACAACCTCGAGCGGTACCGGGCGAACCGCTCGAACTGGGTCGCAGGAGTTGCCTCCCACCGCTGCAACTGGTGACCGTTGCACGACCGATCGGAGAGAAGCGCATGAAGAAGTGGATGATCGCTTCCGCTGCCGCAGCGGGAGTCGGAGCGCTCACGGCAATCGGGTTCCTCGTCGCGATGGGCGTCGACTACCGCATGCAGGAAGCGACCGGCGTGGAACCCGGGTACACGCCCGACGGCATCGTCGGAGGCTTCCAGGTCGGCCTCTGGCTCCTCGGCGTCGGGATCGTGGCACTCGTCGCCTGCGTCGTCGTCGCAGCCGCGCGTCGCCGAGGTGGAAGTGGCTCGACATCCCCTTCTGAGCGCTGACGGGCTCTCGGGCAGCAGCACCGCTCCGGTGCTGCTGCCCGAGACCTCGATCCGCTCGACTCGACGACATGGCGCTGACCCGGCAGCGCTCCTCCCGTCCCGCCGCTCGGTAGCCGGTAGCCCTCAGCGGTCCTCGTCGTGGATCGCGACGAACGCCTCGTGGGCCCGCTCGTTCGTGGCGGGCGACGTCGACCGGTAGGTGCGCGACCCCGACCGCCCGGGGTGGAGCACCTGCACGGTGAACGGTGTCCCGAGCTCGACCGCGAGCGCCTGCGCGAGCCGTTCGCCCTCGCGCTCGAAGGCCCGTCGGACGTCCGCAAGGACCGCGTACGGGTCCCGAGGATCTCCGGCCTCGGAGAAGCAGGCGTCGAACGCCCGGAGGTCCCGATCGAGGTCGGGCGACAGGTGCATCTCGTCGTGGTCGCGGGGACCGCGGTACCAGACCGGGCTGTCGCCGTGGTCGACGAAGACCCGGACGAGCCACTCGTCACGCTCACGCACCGGCTTCCGCATCCCGCCATCCTGCGCGAGCGACGTGGTCACGTCCGTGACCGTGGCCCGTCTGACGGGCCGGGCCACCCGACGGCGCGTCGGCCGACCCGTGACCGCCGTCACTGCGCGTGCACGATGCGCACACGGGTGACGGTGAACCCTGCGCGCTCGAACGCCGCCCGCATGGGGGTGTTGGCCGCGTCGGTCGTGCCGACGATCCGGGCCTGACCGTCGTCGTGGTGGACGTGGGTCATCTCCGCGAGCAGGTCGTGGACGTACCCGTGTCCACGGTGCTCGGGGACCACGCCGAGGTAGCTGATGCTCGCGTCGTACGCCGTCCTGGTGGGGATGATGAACCCCACCGTCGTCCCGTCCGGGAGGTGCGCGGTCCGCCAGGCCTGCCGGTCGCCGGGCAGTGAGCGGTAGAAGTCGAGGTCGTCGTCGGCGAGTGCGTCGATCCCGTCGCGGGCGACCACGTCGTTCGTGTGCGCGTCGAGGGAGCCGGTCGCGACGGCGGCGAACAGCGCCCGGAAGGTCTCGTCGTCCGCGGGGGCGAACCGCAGGCGGGTCGGGCGCGGCGGCTTCGCATCCGTCGCGGTGCGCGCGAAGCTGACGCGTTCCGTGGTCCGCGTGAAACCGCCGAGGTGTGCGGCTTCGTGACGCCACCGCACCGCCTCCACCGCTGCCGGATCGCTCGCCCAGGTCGGGGCGGCGTCGACGATGAACTCGAGCGGCGCGCCGGCACCGAAGGCGTCCAGTCCCGCGCGGACCAACGCGGCACCGATCTCGACCGCCGCCGGGCCTCCTGTGCTGGTGCTGAGGCAGTCCAGGGTGACGGGGCGGTCTCCGTCGGACCGGCCCCACCAGAGCGCTCGGCCGACGGGCCGCCCTTGCTGTTCCGCGAGCCAGGACCACTCCGGCCGGTAGTTGCCCGTGCGGAGTTCCGCGGTGAGGCGGTCGGCGTCGATCCGTGCCACGGGGTCGTCGCTGGTCCACCGGGTCAGGGCGGGGACGTCGTCGGGCGTCGCACGTCGGATCCGGGTCGGCGGTGTGGTGGGGGTCATCGACCACGAGCCTGCCGCGTCGGCCGCCGATCCACCAGGGCCGGCAGGCGGCCGCTGCGCGCCCGGAGGTGCGGACCCCTCACCGGGGAGCGAGCACACGGTGCGGGATCCACCCCGCACGGCCGTCCGCGTTCCGGCACCAGGCCCAACCGCTCTCCGGGTCGTCCTCGACGACCTCGACGACCTCGCCGGCCTCGGCGGGGAGCTCCGTGGTGTCGTACCCGACCCGCACGACGCCCGACGGGCCGTCGACGTCGATGTGCCGCGCCGGCACCCATCCCGTTCCGTGTGCTGTGGTCACGAACACGAACGCGGGCCACTCGGTGTCCCGGTCCCCGACCTGGACGACCTCGCCGGGCCGCACCACCAGCGGGGCCCGTGCCGGGATTGCGTGGTCAGCGGTCAACACGTGTCGCACGGCACCGATCCTGCCACCAGCCGGGACGGGCGCGGCGGAGCGGGCGGGCGCCGTGGCGCGGGACGTGACGGACGGGAGGCGCGGTTCCGGCCCGCACCGCGCCTCCCGTCCGTCATCCGGTCGCGTCGACGGCCGTGGCCGGCCCGACGGGGCGGCCCGACCGGCGGAGCGTGGCCGGCCGACGGGATCGCCCGGCCGTGGCCGGCGCCCCGGGCCGCCTGGCGGACCGCCCGCGGTCGTGCGCGCGTGCGTCCTTCCGACGGGGGCGCCGACCGGGTTCCCACCGGATCGACCCCGACGCCGGAGCGTCGCCCGGGGTCAGTCGCGGGTGGGCTCCCCTGCGGGAGCGCTCGACCCCCGCACCACCAGCTGCACCGGGTTGCGGACCCGGCCGCGCCGGACGTTCCCGTCGATGGTGTCGACGAGGGCCTCGGCGGCCAGGCGTCCGAGTTCCTGCAGGTTCATGTCCACGCTGGTCAGGTGCGGGCGTGCGCCCTCGACCAGGATGTCCCAGTTGTCGAAGCCGACGACCGCCACGTCGTCCGGGATCCGCCGCCCCGATTCGCGGACGGCGTCCATGACCCCGCGGGCGATGTGGTCGCTGCCGGCGACGATCGCGTCGACGTCGGGGTGCGCCTCGAGGAGCCGGACGGTCGCCTGGCGTCCCCAGGCTTCGTTCCAGCTGCCGAACACCAGACCCGGGGTGCCGACGAGTTCGAGTCCGTGGTCCTCCGTCGCCGCGGCTGCCCCGCGGAGGCGGTCCCGGGCGGCGGCGTAGGTGTCCTCGCCGTTGACGATCGCGATGCGTCGGCGACCGACGGCGACGAGGTGGTCGACGGCCAGGCGCCCGGCGAGCTCGTTGTCCGGCTCGAACGACAGGTCCTGGTCGTCGGTCGACGGCGCGTAGACGTAGACGACGGGGACGTTCGGCTTCGACTGCATCGGCGGGCGGGGGCTCGTGGTGCGGCCGACGACCAGGACGCCGTCGACCCGCCGGGTGAGCAGGGACTGCAGCTGGAGCTGCTCGCGGAGCACGCTGTCCCGCGCGTCCGCGAGCAGGACGCTCAGCGACCCGGCGCCGAACGCGTCCTCCGCCCCGAGCAGGATCGGCAGGACGAACCGGTTGTCGAGGTCACTCGTGAGCATGCCGATGGTGTTGGTGGGCGCACGGTTCAGGGCTCGGGCGAACGGGTTCGGGACGAACGCGAGGGCGGACGCCGCGGCCGTCACGGCCTCGCGTGCCCGCGCGCTGACGTGCGCCTTCCCGTTCAGCGCCTTGGACGCGGTCGCGACGGAGACCCCCGCTGCCCGTGCCACGTCGGCCAGGGTGACGGTCGTCGCCGTGGTGTCGGTGCCGCTGTCGTCGTCGCTCATGGTGCCTCCGAAACTAGTTTACGAATTTCCTTGACACCTCGGTAGGGCGGATCGTAGATTCCTCCCGAAACCGGTTTCGGTTCCCTCGACGGCGAGGCAGCGTCGCCGAGGGGACCGTTGCCGGACCCGAACCTGCGATCACGTCGCATTCAGAGAGGAACCCGTGATCATGCGCACCAAGACCGCAATCCGCATCGGCGCGCTGGTGGCAGCAGCCAGCGTCGTCGCCGGTCTCACCGGCTGTTCGGCCCAGTCCTCCGGCTCGTCGGACGCCGCGAAGGGCACCTACACGTTCTGGGACCCGTACCCCCAGTACGACGCGTCCTCCGCGTGGGGCAAGCTCGTCGCGAAGTGCGGCACCGACGCCGGTGTCACCGTCAAGCGCACCGGCTACGACACCTCCGACCTGACGAACAAGGCGCTGCTCGCCGGCCAGCAGGGCAAGTCGCCCGACGTCCTGCTCGTCGACAACCCCGTCGTCTCGACCCTGGCCCAGGCCGGGATCCTGACCGACACCGGGACGAACGGCCTGCAGACCGGGTCGATCTCCAAGAACATCCTCGGCGCGGGCGTCATCGACGGCAAGACGTACGGCGTCCCGATCGGCGCGAACACCCTGGCGCTGTACTACAACCCGAAGGTGCTCGAGGCCGCCGGGGTCGACGTCTCCACGATCAAGGACTGGGACTCGCTGACCGCGGCCCTCGCGAAGGTGAAGGCCGCCGGCAAGAAGGGCATCACCTTCTCCGGGATCAACACCGAGGAGGGCTCGTTCCAGTTCCTCCCGTGGTTCTGGGGCGCCGGCGCCGACCTGACCAAGCTCGACTCGTCGAAGGCCGAATCCGCGCTGAACCTGTGGAAGGACTGGATCGACAAGGGCTACGCGCCGAACTCGGTGATCCAGAACACCCAGACCACCAGCTGGCAGGAGTTCCAGTCCGGTGACTTCGCGTTCGGCGAGAACGGCACCTGGCAGAAGGACGCGGCGAAGCAGATGGGCGCCGGCGTCATCACGATCCCGGCGAAGGACGGCGGCGCCGCGCCGGTGCCGACCGGTGGCGAGTTCTTCACGGTCCCCGTGCAGAAGGACGACGCCCGCTACGCGACGACGAAGAAGATCGTCTCGTGCCTGTCGTCGGGCGACGACGTCGTGAAGACCGACAACACGCTCAACTACATCGCCGCGTCGTCCAGCCTGCAGCAGCAGCAGCTCGCCGCGAACAAGGACCTGTCCACCTGGGTCGACGCGGTCAAGGCCGCGCGGGCACGCACCGGCGACGACCTCGGCGTGAAGTACCCGGTCATCTCGGAGCAGCTCTGGACCGCGGTGCAGAAGGCCGAGTCCGGTTCCGCATCGCCGTCCGACGCGCTGCAGGCGGCCCAGCAGGCGGTCGACGCGAAGCTCACCAAGTAGGCGCCCGACCGCCCGACCGCACGACCGCACCACGCGGACACCACCCACCGCACCACCACGGAAACGGAAGTCGACACGACCATGACGACCGACACGACGTCACTGCGACCGTCGGCTGCGCGTCCCCGGGCCGAGGGCACCCCTGCCTCGGCCCGGGCCCGCCGCGCCCACGCGCAGCGGAGAGCACAGCTCACGGCCTGGGCGTTCCTCGCCCCGGTGGCCCTCTACCTGCTGCTCTTCTACGCGTACCCGCTCTACAAGAACGTCGAGCTGAGCCTCCGGCACTACACGGTGACGTCGTTCGTCTCCGGCAACGCCCCGTTCGTCGGCCTGCAGAACTTCGTCTCGGTGTTCTCGAGTGCGACCTTCGCCCCGGCGATCTGGAACACCACGGTCTTCGTCCTCGTGTCGATCCTCGTGCAGTTCGCACTCGGACTCGCCCTCGCGGTGTTCTTCCACAACCACTTCCCGCTGTCCGGACTCCTCCGGGCGCTGTTCCTCGTGCCGTGGCTCCTGCCGCTGCTCGTGTCGGCCAGCACCTGGTCCTGGATGATGAACAGCGACTCCGGGATCGTGAACGCCTTCCTCGAGTCGGTCGGCATCGGGCAGATCAACTGGCTGACCTCGCCGACCTGGTCCCTGTTCGCCGTGCTCGTCGCGAACATCTGGATCGGCATCCCGTTCAACCTCGTGATCATGTACTCCGGGCTGCAGGGCATCCCGGGCGAGCTGTACGAGGCGGCGTCCCTCGACGGCGCGAACGGCTGGCAGCGCTTCTGGCGGATCACGTTCCCGCTGCTCCGCCCGGTCACGGCGATCACCCTGCTGCTCGGCTTCGTCTACACGCTCAAGGTGTTCGACATCATCTGGATCATGACGAAGGGCGGCCCGTCGGGCTCGTCCACGACGCTCGCGATCTGGTCCTACCAGCTGGGCTTCGGCTCGCTGCTGCCCGACTTCAGCTCCGCCGCGACCGTGGGGAACGTGCTCATCGTCATCGCCCTGGTCGTCGGCCTCGTCTACGCGCGCGTGCAGCGCCGCCTGGAGGTGTGAGATGGCCACCACGACCGTCACCCGAGCCGTCACCACGCGGAACGCCCGCGGCGGACGGCAGCGCGCCACCGCGACCGGGCCCGCTGCGAAGCGGTGGTGGCGGACCGTGCTCGGTGTCGTCTTCACCGCGGTGATGCTGTTCCCCGTCTACTGGATGGTGAACGTCTCGCTCACCCGCGACCAGGACATGCGGAAGAGCCCGCCGAACCTCATCCCGATCGACGGCACCCTGCACGGCTACAGCACGGTGCTCGGCCAGCAGCTGCCGTTCCTCGGCACGAGCCTGCTCGTCGGGCTCGGCACCGTCGTCCTCACCCTCGTGCTGTCGGCACCGGCGGCGTACTCCCTCGCCAAGCTCCGGCCGCGGGGCGGGGGAGCGATGAGCTTCGTGCTCCTCATCGCGCAGATGATCCCCGCGATCATCATGGCGATGGGCTTCTACACGATCTACGTGCAGCTCGGGATCCTCGACACCGTGTGGGGGCTGATCCTCGCCGACTCGACGATCGCGGTGCCCTTCGGCGTGCTCATCTTCACCGCGTTCATGCGTGGGATCCCGGACGAGCTGCTCAACGCCGCCCGGATCGACGGGGCGAGCACCTGGCGCACCTTCACCGCCGTCGTGATGCCGGTGAGCCGGAACTCGGTCGTGACGGTGTCGCTCTTCAGCTTCCTCTGGGCCTGGTCCGACTTCCTGTTCGCCAACACGCTCGACGGCGGTGGCGACGCGAAGCCCATCACGCTCGGCATCTACGCCTACATCGGCAACAACAACCAGGAGTGGAACTCGATCATGGCCACCGCCGTGGTCGCGTCGATCCCCGCCGCGGTGCTCCTCGTCCTCGCCCAGCGCTACGTCGCCGCCGGTGTCACCGCCGGCGCGGTCAAGGACTGACGCACCCGTTCCCCACGTCCGAGGAGGACATCGTGACCATCACCCACACCACCGTCCCGGCCGGGCCCGTCGTCCCGTCCACGGGTGCGCTCCGACCGCTCCCGCTCGGTGACCTGCGCCTGACCGGCGGCTACTGGGCCGACTGGCAGCAGCGGAACGCCGACACCGTGATCCGCCACTGCGAGACCTGGATGGAGCGGATCGGCTGGACCGGGAACTTCGACGCCGCGGCCACCGGGCAGCCGTTCGAGCACGCCGGGATCGAGTTCGTCGACTCCGAGGTCTACAAGCTCCTCGAGGCGATGGCCTGGCAGCTCGGCGTGCAGCCCGACGACGACCTCGCCGCGCGGTACGAGCGGCTGGTCGAGCGGGTCGCGGGGGCGCAGGACGCCGACGGCTACCTGCACACCAGCTTCGGCCGTCCGTGGCAGCGGCCCCGGTGGTCGGACCTGGAGTGGGGGCACGAGCTCTACTCGATGGGGCACCTCCTGCAGGCCGCGGTCGCGCGGCTGCGCACCGCGGGCGGCGGACGGCTCGTCGACGTGGCGGTCCGCGTCGCAGACCACCTGGTCGACGTGTTCGGGGAGGGCGGACGGGAGGCGGTGTGCGGGCACCCGGAGATCGAGCCGGCCCTCGTGGAGCTCGGCCGGGCGACCGGCGACCACCGGTACGTCGAGCTGGCGCGGACGTTCGTCGAGCGCCGCGGCCACGGCTTGCTCGCGCCGATCGAGTACGGCCAGGAGTACTTCCAGGACGACGTCCCGGTCCGCGACGCCGAGGTCCTGCGCGGGCACGCCGTCCGCGCGCTCTACCTGGCCGCGGGTGCGGTCGACGTCGCGGTCGAGACCGGCGACGTCGGACTCCTGCGGGCGGTCGAGACCCAGTGGACGAACACCGTCGCGAAGCGCACCTACCTGACCGGTGCGATGGGCGCGCACCACCAGGACGAGGCGTTCGGGGCCGACTTCGAGCTGCCGCCGGACCGCGAGTACGGCGAGACCTGCGCCGCGATCGCCTCGAACATGCTCTCGTGGCGGCTGCTGCTCGAGACGGGCGAGTCGAAGTACGCGGACCTCATCGAACGCACGCTGTACAACGCCGTGATGGTCGCCCCGCGCGAGGACGGCCGCGCCTTCTTCTACGCGAACACCATGCACCAGCGGGTCGAGGGGACCGTCCCGCCCGAGGACGAGGTCAGCCGTCGCGCCCTGTCGAGCCTCCGTGCCCCCTGGTTCGAGGTCTCGTGCTGCCCGACGAACCTGTCCCGGACGCTCGCGAGCGTGCAGACCGTGTTCGCCACGGTGAGCGACGACGGCCTGCAGCTGCACCAGTACGGCGACTTCGAGGTCGACACCGTGCTCGGTGACGGGACCCGCGCGGCGTTCTCGGTCCGGTCGGACTGGCCGCGCGCCGGACGGGTGGAGGTGGTCGCCACCGTCGGCGGCGACGCCCCCGTCGCCCTCCGGCTGCGGGTGCCGTCCTGGTCCTCGGGTGCCGCGCTCGACGTGGCGGGCCAGGCGGTGCCCGTGGAGGGCGACACCGTCACCGTGCGCCGGGTCTTCGCCGCGGGCGACCGGATCGTCCTCGACGTCCCCGTGCAGGCGCGCACCACGGTCCCGGACCCGCGCATCGACGCGGTCCGCGGCACCGTCGCGGTCGAGCGCGGCCCGCTCGTGTACGCGGTCGAGTCGATCGACGCGGGCTCGGACGTCCGCGACCTGCTCGTCCCGGTGGGTGCCGAACCCGTCGACCACGGCGCGGACGACGTCCGGCTCGCGGTCCGCACCGTGGCGGTGCCCGAGCCGACCGGCCTGCCGTACGGGGACGGTGGCGGCGCCGGCGCCGGCGCCGTGGTGACCGGAGAGCCGCGCGAGGTCCGACTCGTCCCCTACGCGACGTGGGGCAACCGCGGACCGTCGACCATGCGCGTCTTCCTGCCCGTCGGGTAGGGGAGCCGCGGACGGGAGCCGCACCGCGCCTCCCGTCCGCACCACGGCGACCGCCTGCCGGGCGGACAGACCGTCTGCCGGGCGGACAGACCGCCTGCCCGGCGGACAGACCGCCTACCGGGCGGACAGACCGCCTACCGGGCGGACAGACCGCCTGACCGGCGGGCCGACCGTCCGACCGGCGGGCCGTCCGCCCGACCGCCTGCCGGGCGGACCGAGAGGAGGAGCGATGACGCTCGACCGCACCGACAAGCCGACCATCTACGACGTCGCCTTCGTGGCGGGCGTGTCCCACCAGACGGTCTCGCGCGTCCTGAACTGCCCGGAGACCGTGCGCCCGGCGAACCGCCACCGCGTGCTCGCGGTCATCGCGTACCTGGGCTACGAGCGGAACGCCGAGGCCGAGCGGCTCGGCCGGCTCCACAAGCACCCCGCCGACGCGGCGGAGTGACCCACCAGCGTTCCGGGACCACCCGGAACACGACGAGGAGGAAGCAATGACGCATCTTCGAACACCGGTCCGACCCGGACGCCGTCGGGGTCGACCCCGACGGGCCGCAGCGGTCCTCTCCGCACTCGTGGTCGCGGGGACGGCGGCCTTCGGGTTCGGGTCCACGGCGCCCGCCTACGCCGACGGCAACACCCTGACGGTGAACGTGGGCACGACCGTCCGCCCCGTCACGCACGTCGCCGCCGGTGGCCTGTACGGCGTCGACACCGGCAGCACCCCGCCGCTGAGCCAGCTCTACCCGCTGCACGTGAACACCTTCACGCAGCCGCCGCCCGGCACGCAGCAGCTCGGCAACGGTGCCACGCACCCCTGCTGCGACGGCCTCCAGGTGGCCGGGAAGATCACCGACGCGGGCGGACAGCAGTACCTCCGGCTGCCCGACGTCTTCAGCACCTTCCCGTACAACTGGGTGAGTTGGCCGGACTGGGAGTCGAAGATCGGGACGATGATCTCGGCCCGCGTGGACGCGACCAGCACGACCAACATCGCCGGGTACGAGATCTGGAACGAGCCGGACGCGAACTGGGCGGCCAGCACGAAGAACGACCCGAACGCCGGCAGCTACCTCGACATGTGGACGCGGACCTACCGTGACATCCGCGCGGTCGACACCCTCACGCCGATCATCGGACCGGGCGCCAGCAGCTACAGCCACGACTTCATGCTCGGCTTCATGACGAACGCGAAGAACACCGGCACGCTGCCCTCCGTCGCGGTGTGGCACGAGCTCGGCGACTTCAGCTACCAGGACGTCCAGGCGCACGTCACGGACTTCCGCGGCATCGAGGACTCCCTCGGGCTGCCGCACATCCCGATCTCGATCAACGAGTACGCCTCGCCCGGGCAGGTCGACGAGCCGAGCATCGGCGTGCACTACATGGCCGCGTTCGAGCGGGCCGGCATCCACGACGCCGAGCGTGCCTACTGGTACGAGGCCGGGACGATGGACGGGCTGCTGTACAACAACCTGCCGACGGCGTCCTACTGGGCGTACAAGTGGTACGGCGACCAGTCCGGCAACGTCGTCCAGACCGTCCCCCAGTCGTACCTCGACGGTGTCGCCTCGTACGACGCGAGCCGGAAGCAGGTGAACGTCGTCTTCGGCGGTGACGGCGGGACGAACACCGTCAAGGTGAACGGGCTCGCCGGGCTCGGCAGCCAGGTCTCGGTGCAGCTCTCGTCGACGAACACCACGGGTCGCACGACGAACCAGGCCGCGCCGAACCTGCTGTCGACGACGACCTACCCGGTCGTCGACGGGTCGATCTCGGTCCCGGTGTCGAACATGGACGCCGTCGCGGCGTACCAGCTGCTCATCACCCCGACGACCGGGACGCCGACGTACCAGCAGACCTACGAGGCGGAGAACGCGACCGTCGTCAACGCGAGCCGGCTGTCCTCGTCCACGGCGTCGAACGGCGGGTACGTCGGGCGCATCGACGGGAACGGTGACGCGCGGACGGACAGCTTCGTGGACTTCCTGGTCGACGTGCCGACCGCCAGGTCGTACACGATGACCATCAAGTACGCGAACGCCACCGGTGCGACCGCCACGCAGGGGCTCGCCTCCGACGGCGGCGCCTTCTCGACGGTGAGCTACCCGCCGACGACGTCCGGCTGGGGCAACCCCACCGGCAGCGTCGACGTCACGGTGCAGCTCCGGGCCGGGTACAACGTGATCCGACTCGCGAAGGGGTCGCCGAACTACGCCGGCGGCACGGGCTACGCCGAGCTGGACAGCATCCACCTGCAGTAGAGGCGGACGGACGGGAGGCGCGGTGCCGGTCGGCACCGCGCCTCCTGTCCGTCATCCGGTCACCTCGCGGGCCGTGGGCGGTCCGACGGGGCTGCCCACCGTCGGGCCGCCCGCCGTCCGGCGACCGCTGTCGGGCCGGCCGCCGTCCGGCGACCGCTGTCGGGCCGGGCCGCCGTCCGTCGGCCGGCCCTGCGGGTCAGACGAGTGCCGTGAAGGACGCGTCGCGGACGAGCAGCGTGGTCGCGCCCTCCTCGACGGCCTGGTCGTGGTCGCTCGACAGGCCGAGCTCCCACGCACCGCCGCCCGGCTTCTCCGGCAGCGTGAACTCCACCGTCGTCTCGGACGCGTTCAGCAGCACGGCCACGGTGTCGTCGCCCTGCGCGAGCACGAGGATCACCGCACGGTTGCCGCCGTCGGCCCAGTCGCCGTCCTCGAAGCCGTTCGCGTCGGCGCGGAGCACCGAGACGGCCGACGCCGAGTCGCCGGGCGCGGTGCGGTACCACTCCGGGCGGAGCGCCGGGTGCGCGGCGCGGAAGGCGATCGCGGCCGTCGTGAAGGCGAGCAGGTCCTGGTCGGCGGCCGCCCAGTCGAACCACGAGATCTCGTCGTCGTGGCAGTAGGCGTTGTTGTTGCCGCCCTGCGAACGGGCGATCTCGTCGCCGCCGAGGATCATCGGGACGCCGGCCGACAGCAGCAGCGTGCCGAGGAAGTTCCGGCGCTGGCGGTCGCGGTAGTCGTTCACCGCGCCGTCGTCGGTCGGGCCCTCGATGCCGCCGTTGAACGACGTGTTGTTGCTCTCGCCGTCGTTGTTGTCCTCGCCGTTCGCCTCGTTGTGCTTCTCGGCGTACATCGTCAGGTCGGCGAGCGTGAAGCCGTCGTGCGCGGTGACGAAGTCGACCGAGCAGAGCGGGGAGCGGCGCGAGCCCTCGTACACGTCCGGCGAGCCGAGGACGCGCTGGACGGCGTCGCCCAGGGTGCCCTCGTCGCCGCGCCAGAACGCGCGCAGGTCGTCGCGGTACTTGCCGTTCCACTCGGACCAGTCGGCCGGGAAGCCGCCCACCTGGTAGCCCGCGGTGTCCCACGGCTCGGCGATCATCTTGACCTCGCGGAGCACCGGGTCCTGGTGGATGATGTCGAGGAACGCGGAGTGCTTCTCGGCCTCGCCGTCCTGGCGGGTCAGCGTCGTGGCGAGGTCGAAGCGGAAGCCGTCGACGTGCATCTCCTCGACCCAGTAGCGGAGCGAGTCGGTGATGAGCCCGAGCGCCGACGGGTGCGACACGTTGAGGCTGTTGCCCGTGCCGGTGGTGTCGAAGTAGTTCGCCTCGTCGCCCTCGACCAGGCGGTAGTACGAGGCGTTGTCGATGCCCTTGAAGGACAGCGTCGGGCCCATGTGGTTGCCCTCGGCGGTGTGGTTGTAGACGACGTCCATGATGACCTCGAGCCCGGCGGCGTGCAGGGCCTTGACCATCTCCTTGAACTCGGCGACCTGCTGGCCGGCCGTGCCCGAGGACGCGTACTCGTCGTGCGGGGCGAAGAAGCCGATGGAGTTGTAGCCCCAGTAGTTGCGGAGGCCCTTGTCGGCGAGGGTGGAGTCCTGCACGAACTGGTGCGTCGGCAGCAGCTCGACGGCGGTGACGCCGAGGTCGGTCAGGTGCTTGATCGCCGCCGGGTGCGCGAGGCCCGCGTAGGTGCCGCGGATCTCCTCGGGGACGTCGGGGTGCTGCTTCGTGAAGCCCTTCACGTGCACCTCGTAGACGACGGTGTCGGCGTACGGGGTGCGGAGCTGGGTGTCGCCGTCCCAGTCGAACTCGCGGTCGGCGACGACGGACTTCGGCATGGCGCTCGCCGAGTCGGTCTCGTCGATCTGCTCGGGCGACTCCATGTCGTGCCCGAAGAGCGCCTGGCCCCACGTGTACTCGCCGTCGATCGCGGTGGCGTAGGGGTCGAGCAGGAGCTTGGCGGCGTTGTGGCGCAGGCCGTTCGCCGGGTCCCACGCGCCGTGCACGCGGAAGCCGTAGCGGGTGCCGACCGTCACGTCGGGGACCACGTCGTGGAAGGTGTACCCGGTGCGGTTCCGCAGCTCGGTGCGGTGCTCGGTGCCGTCCTCGTCGAACCGGCAGAACTCCACCCGCTCTGCGGTGCTGGAGAAGAGCGCGACGTTGGCGCCGCCGTCGACGAGCGTGACGCCGAGCGGGGTGCGGGAGGAAGTGGTCATCATGCCCTTCTAGTGGTGGGCGACTGTGCTCCCGCGCGACCGGCGTACCCCGGGGCCCGCGCTGCTCCTCCGAGGGGCCGGTTCAGTGGCCGACCGTGACGACGCGTCAGTGCCCGACGGTGACGACGAGTCAGTGCCCGACGGTGACGACGAGCGCGTGTGCGAGCAGGGCGACCGCGAACAGGGCGATCCAGGCACCCCCGACGGCGATGCCGGCGATCGCGAGGCCGCGGCCGTGCTCGCCCGTCCGGTGGATCCGCACGAGGGCGACGATCGAGACGACGAGCCCGACGACGTTCGCGACGAACGCGAGGACGAAGCCCGCGATCGCGAGCGAACTCGTCCGGTCGACGCGCGGCACGGGGGCGTACGGGTCGGTGGGCAGGGGATGGGCGTGGTCGGTCACGGTCGATCCTCTCGTCGTGGGCGGGCGTCCCGCCCCTGTCCTCCGAGCCTCGTCCTTGAGTCGTCGCCGGGGTGAGCCTCGGGCGGATGACCGGGGTCCACCGTGCGGACGAACCCGGGGTCCGCCGGTCGGAGGAGCGATCTCGCGGTAGGTTCCCGCCATGACCGACTCCCTCCGCGCACGCTCGGCGCCGCCCCGTCCTGCGCGCCGGACGGACGAGGCCCGGCTGCTCCTGGCCGGTGCCGTGCTGTCCGTGCTCCTCGCGGCCGTGCTGCAGCGGGTCTTCTTCGTCGTGACGAGCGAGCTGCAGCTCCGCACCGGCGAGGTCGTGATGGGCGTCCTCGGGTTCGTGGTGCCGCTCGTGCTCGTGCTCGTGGCGCTGTCGCGGGTGCCGACCGACGCGGTGGGACGTGCGGTGGCACTGGGCCTCGCGACCCTCGCGAGCACGGTCCTGGTGGTCGGCCTGTTCCTCGACGGGGTGGCCTGGCTCGTCGGCGGGAGCCTCGGCTGCGCCGCGCTCCTCGCCGCGTGGCTGCTGGTCCACCGCGCTCCACCGGTCGCCTGGCTCCTGCTCGTGGCCCCCGCGGCGGCCATCGTCGGCCTCGGTCTGGTCGGCATCCTCGCCCGTGCGGTCTTCGACGCCGCCCCCGACGCGCGTCCGGTCCTGTGGCAGGTGGAGGGCGTGCTCGCGGTGCTGCTCCCGCTGGCCGTGACGGTGGGCGGGGCGATGCTCGTGCCCCGCACCCGGCGGGGTCGTTCGTCGTCCGGCCCGCCGGACGCCCCGGTCTCGCGGCGGTCCTGACCGCGTCCGACGACGCGCGTCGTCGGCCTGCTCCGGTGAGCGCGTCCCGGGTCGCGCAGGGCGGCTGACGGCGCGACGAGGGGGCGGACGGGAGGCCCGTGGCGGCGCCGCCACGGGCCTCCCGTCCGCCGTCCTGTCCGGGGCACGCCGACGGGTGCCGATGTCCGCGCCGTCGCGTACCATTCGAACACACGTTCGAACGGGAGGTCGAGATGATGCTGACGCACGAGGTCGCCACGGTGTGGTGGGAGCGCGGTGTGCCGGACCGGATGGTGTGGCGCGAGCGGCGCTGGCGGGTGAGCGACAGCCCGACGCGGCTGACCGCGACGGCCGAGTTCCTGCCCTCCGCGATGACGCACGCGCCCGAGCGGACCGTGGGGTGGCGGTTCCAGGTGAGCGCGGACGGGGACGCGGTCGTCGTCGACATCGTGCCCGAGGGGGACGGGTGGGTGGTCGCGCGGACCTGGCGGTGACCGGCGGCGTCCGGGGCTGCCCGCTCGCGCCGACCTGGCGGTGACCGGCCGTTCGCGGGGCTACGCGCTCGCGCGCCAGACGACCTCGGTCGGCAGGATCAGGCCCCGCGGTCCGTCGTCGGTCCCGGCGATCTGCTCGAGCACCTGGCGAGCGGCGTGCTCGCCCAGGGTGCGGGCCGGCTGGCGCACGGTCGACAGCGGCGGGTCGCAGCGGAGGGCCCAGGCGCTGTCGTCGAAGCCGACCACGCCGACGTCTCCGGGGACCGAGCGACCGGCGCGCTGCAGGACGTCCATCGCCCCGGCGGCCACGGCGTCCGATGCTGCGAACACGCCGTCGACGTCGGGCGCGCGGTCGAGCAGCTCGCGCATGCCCTCGACCCCGGCGGTGTAGCTGAACAGGGGATTGCGTGCGACCAGGTCGGGGTCGAAGCGGTCGCCGAGGGCGGCGGTGAAGCCCTCGAGGCGGTCCTGCCCTGAGTCGCGGTCGAGGCCGGACGCGAGCATGCCGATGCGCCGTCGGCCGGTGTCGACCAGGCGTCGGGTGATGGCCTCGGCGGCGGCGCGGTTGTCGATCGCGATGTACGAGGTGTTCGCGGCGTCGGACGGGTGCCCGACGAAGCACGCGGGCAGCCCGATCTCCTCGATCGCCCGGGTCACGGGGTCGCCGTCGCGGGCGGAGAGCACGATCGCGCCGTCGACGAACCCGCCGCGCAGGTACTCGACCACGCGCTCGTTGTCCCGGGCCGAGTCGACCATGATCGTGACGAGCTGCTGGTCGGCCTCGGACAGGACGGCGTTCGTGCCGATGAGGATGTTGCCGATGTTCGGGTCGTCGAGCACCTGGACGCTCGGCTCGTGCACGATGAGCGCGACCGCACCGGAGCGACGGGTGACCAGGCTGCGGGCCGCGGCACTGCGGACGTAGCCCACCCGGCGGACGGCTGCCTGGACGGCCTCGCGTGCCTCGGCGGAGACGTAGGGCTCGTCGTTGAGGACCCGGGAGACGGTGCCGCGGGAGAGCCCGGCCTCGTCCGCGACGTCCTGGATCGTCGCACGGGAGCGCGCGGCTCGGACGTCGGTCATCCCGCAAGCGTATCGGCGCGCGCGGCGCGGCCGGGTGCGGGGTCGCGGGGCCCCGGCCGGGGCCTGCGCCACGCCCTGCCTCGGCGCCCTGCGCACAACCGGAAGCACCTCGCGCCGTGGTTCGCCGTGGCGCGACGCGCTTCCGGTTGTGCGGGAGCACCCCGCACCGCGGGGTGGCGGCGCAGCACCGCGCCCGGCCGCCTCCGAGCGGTGCCGTGTTGACAGCCACCGCGATCTGGTGTTCACTCTGGGAGCGCTCCCAGAACCCTCCGATCCCGATCGGTCGGCGCAGTCTGGGAGCGCTCCCACACAGCAGTACCTTCGCCGTCGAAGGGGTCCATCGCGACCGGACGGCGCAGACCGCCACGACCAGCGAGGACCACCGTGACCACCACCCTCCCGGCACCCGCCACCACGGCGCTCGGGCTCGGCTCGACCGGACTCGCGTTCGGCTGCGACTACAACCCCGAGCAGTGGGACCCCGAGGTCTGGGTCGAGGACGTCCGCCTGATGCGCGAGGCCGGCGTGAACCTCGTCGCGATCAACATCTTCGGCTGGTCGCACGTCGAGCCGCACCAGGGCGAGTACGACTTCGCCGCCCTCGACCGCGTGATCGAGCTGCTGCACGGCGCGGGCATCGGCGTCGACCTCGGCACCGGCACCGCCTCGACCCCGCCGTGGCTCACGACCGCCCACCCCGAGGTCCTGCCCGTGGTCGCCGACGGCACCACCCGCTGGCCCGGTGGCCGCCAGGCGTTCTGCCCGAGCTCCCCGGTCTACCGCGAGCACGCCCTCGCCCTGGTCCGCGCCACCGCCGAGCGCTACGGCGACCACCCCGCGGTGCAGCTCTGGCACGTGTCGAACGAGCTCGGCTGCCACAACGCACACTGCTTCTGCGACGTCTCCGCCGACGCCTTCCGCGACTGGCTCCGGAACCGCTACGGCACGCTCGACGCCCTCAACGCCGCGTGGGGCACCTCGTTCTGGAGCCAGCGCTACTCCGCCTGGGAGCAGGTCCTGCCGCCCCGCGCGACCCTCTCGTTCACGAACCCCGGGCAGACGCTCGACTTCGACCGGTTCTCGTCCGACGAACTCCTCGCCCACCACCGTGCCGAGGCCGCGGTCCTGCGCGAGCTGAGCGACAAGCCCGTGACGACGAACTTCATGGTCGCCGCGCACATCACGGCGCTCGACTACTGGTCCTGGGCCGACGACATGGACGTCATCGCGAACGACCACTACCTCGACCACCGCCTGCCCCGCCCGCACGCCGAGCTCGCGTTCGCCGCGGACACCACGCGCGGTCTCGCGAAGGGCGGCCCCTGGCTGCTCATGGAGCACTCGACCGGCGCGGTGAACTGGCAGCCGCACAACGTCGCGAAGGACCCGGGGCAGATGCTCCGCGACACCGCGACGCACATCGCCCGCGGGGCCGACGGCGTCTGCTTCTTCCAGTGGCGCCAGTCGGTGCAGGGGAGCGAGAAGTTCCACTCGGCACTGCTCCCGCACGCCGGGACCGACTCGCAGGTCTGGCGCGACGTCGTCGCGCTCGGCGCCGTCGTGGAGCGCCTCGGTGAACTCCGCGGTTCCCGCGTCGTCGCCGACGTCGCGGTCGTCTTCAGCTGGGAGGTCCAGTGGGCCGCCGACACGGAGGCGCACCCCACCACCGCGCTCCGCTACCTCGAGCAGGTCCACGCGTTCCACGCCTCGCTGACCGACCTCGGGCTCACCGTCGACGTCGTCGCGCCGGGTGCGCCGCTCGACGGCTACGGCGTCGTGGTCGTCCCCGAGCTCTACCTCGTGCGTGACGAGCACGCCGCCGCGATCGCCGAGCACGTCGAGCGCGGGGGACACGTCGTCGTGACGTTCTTCAGCGGCATCGTCGACGAGACCGACCGGGCTCGTACCGGCGGGTACCCCGGGGCGTTCCGCGACCTGCTCGGCGTCCGCGTCGAGGAGTTCCGCCCGCTCGCCGCCGGGCAGACCCTGGCGCTGTCGGACGGCACCCGGGCGAGCACCTGGTCGGAGCCCGTGGCGCTGCGCGGCGCCGAGACGGTGACGTCCTACGCCGAGGGCCCCCTCGCTGGTTCCCCCGCCGTCACCCGCAACACGCACGGAGCGGGCAGCGCCTGGTACGTGTCCACCGTGCTCGAGGACGACGCGCGGGCCGAACTGCTCCGCCGGGTCACCGCGGAGGCCGGCATCGCCCCCGACCCGCAGGCCGAGCCCGGCCTCGAGGTCGTCCGTCGCCGCGACGACCGGTACGAGTGGGTCTTCCTGCTCAACCACTCCGACCGCGAGGTCGCGCACACCGTGGCGGGCCACGAGCTCGTCGCCGACCGGCCGGTCGACGGCACCACCGTCGTCGCCCCGGGCGGCACCCAGATCATCCGTACCGAGCACACCCCCGGAGCCCGCTCATGACCACCACCACCCAGTCGCGCCGCGCGGCCCGGCCGACCCCAGGCGGGTCGACCGAGCGTCGGCGTCGAACCGGCGGGAGCTCGCGGTACCGCGGCGCGATCGCGATCTTCGTGCTCCCCTTCGCGGTGCTCTTCGCCGCGTTCTACCTGGCACCGATCCTCTACGCCGTGTGGGAGTCGCTGCAGAAGATCGAGCGCCAGGGCACGTTCGGCGCCCCGACGCAGGTGTTCGGTGGCCTGAGCCAGTACGTGCTCGTGTTCCAGGACACCGAGTTCTGGGGTTCGACCCTCCGCGTGCTGCTGTTCGGTGTCGTGCAGGTCCCGGTGATGCTCGGGCTCGCGCTGCTGTTCGCCCTGCTGCTCGACTCCCCGCTGCTGCGCGGCAAGCGGTTCTTCCGCCTGGCGTTCTTCGCGCCGTACGCGGTGCCGGGCGTCATCGCCGCGATCATGTGGGGCTACCTCTACGCCCCCGACCTGTCGCCGTTCTCGTTCCTGACCTCGAACGTCGACCTGCTCTCGGCGAGCACCGTGCTCTGGGCGGTCGCCAACGTCGTGACCTGGGTCTACGTCGGCTACAACATGCTCATCATCTACTCGTCGCTCCTGGCGATCCCGACCGAGATCTACGAGGCGGCGAAGCTCGACGGCGCGTCCCAGCTGCGCATCGCCCTGTCGATCAAGATCCCGATGGTGGTCCCGGCGATCATCCTCACCGCCGTGTTCTCGGTGATCGGGACCCTGCAGCTCCTGACCGAGCCGACCGTGTTCCGCCAGTTCACCTCGACGATCACGTCGACGTTCACCCCGAACATGCTCGTCTACTCGACCTCGTCGGTGCCGAACTTCAACCTCGCGGCGGCGTTCTCGGTCGTCCTCGCCCTCGCCACGTTCGTCCTGTCGATCGGGTTCCTCCGACTGACCCAGCGGAAGGCCGCCGAATGACCGTCAACGCACCCTCCCGACGCGACCTCGTCGCCGACGCGGGCCGACCGCTCGAGCCGAACCGCGCCTCCCGTCCGCACCAGCGCGGAGCGCGCGGTCCCCGCGAGAGCGTCATCTCGCGCAGCGCCGCGATGCTCGTGATGGGCGTCTTCACCCTGTACTTCCTGCTGCCGATCTTCTGGCTGCTGGTGTCGTCGACCAAGACGGCCGCGAACTTCAACACGACGTTCTCGCTGTGGTTCAGCGCGACCTCGGTGCAGGACTCCCTCGGCAACCTCGTCGAGCTGTTCACCCGGCAGGACGGCGTCTACCTGCGCTGGATGGCCAACAGCATCGCGTACGCCGGGGTCGCCGGACTGCTCGGGACCGTGCTGTCGGCGATGTGCGGCTACGCCCTCGCGAAGTACCGGTTCCGCGGCCGCGAGGCCCTGTTCAACGTGTTCCTCGGCGGCGTGCTCGTGCCGGCGACCGCGCTGGCCCTGCCGCTGTTCCTCATCTTCAGCCAGGTCGACCTGACCGACACGTTCTGGTCGGTGTTCCTGCCGAGCATCGTCAGCCCGTTCGGCGTGTACCTGTCCCGGCTGTTCGCGGCGTCGAGCGTCCCGGACGAGATCATCGAGGCCGCGCGCATCGACGGGTCGGGCGAGATCCGGACGTTCTTCACCGTGGCGGTGCGGCTCATGTCGCCCGCGCTCGTGACGATCTTCCTGTTCCAGTTCGTCGCCGTGTGGAACAACTTCTTCCTGCCGCTCGTGATGCTCCGGGACACGTCGCTGTTCCCGGTCACCCTCGGCCTCTACACGTGGAACTCGAGCGTGAACCAGTACCCGGACCTGCGCACGCTCGTGCTCATCGGGTCGTTCGTCTCGATCATCCCGCTGCTCGTCGCCTTCCTCTCCCTGCAGCGCTTCTGGCGGTCCGGCCTCGGCGCCGGCGGCCTGAAGTAGCCCGAACCGGCTCCCGGCCTCCGGCGCCCGGCTCCCGGCCACCGGCGCCCGGCCCCGGCCACCGGCACCCGGCCCCGGCCCCCGGCCCCCGCCGCTGGCCCGGGGCACCCGGACCGGCTCAAGACCCTCCCGACGCACCACCCCTCACATCCGAACGGAAACAGCATGAAGACAACGAAGTTCCTCAGTGCAGCCGCGATCGCCGTCGCGGCGACCGTCGCCCTCGCCGGCTGCAGCGCCGGCGGCTCCGGCAGCAGCGGCTCCGACTCCGCGGCCTCGAGCTGCAAGCCCTCGGGCGGCAAGGTCACCCTCGACTTCACGACGTGGGTGCCGAACATGGACAAGGTCGTCGAGATCTGGAACAAGGAGAACCCGGACATCCAGGTCAAGGTCTCCATCGTCGCGAACGGCAACAGCGGCACGTACCAGAACTTCTTCAACCAGCTGAAGGCCAAGCAGGCGCCGGACATCGGCCAGGTCGAGTACGACTCGCTGCCGGCCTTCCGCGTGCAGGGCGGCCTGCAGGACATCGGCGCGTGCGCCGGGGTCGCCGCCGCGAAGAAGGACTTCTCCGAGGGCCTCTGGAACCAGGTCACCTTCGGTGAGTCGAAGTCGGTCTACGCCGTGCCGCAGGACTCCGGGCCGATGGCGCTGTACTACCGCAAGGACCTGTTCGAGCAGGCCGGCATCCCCGTCCCGACGACGTGGGACGAGTACGCCAAGGCCGCCGAGGAGATCAAGGCCAAGGGCGGCAACATCACGAACTTCGCCAAGGGCGACGTCAACCAGTTCGCCGGGCTCGTCTCGCAGGCCGGCGGCCAGTGGTTCTCGAACACGGGCGACCAGTGGGACGTCAACCTGACCGACAGCGCGTCGAAGAAGGTCGCCGACTACTGGCAGGACCTCATCGACAAGAAGCTCGTCAACACCGTCCCGAGCTTCACCGACCAGTGGAACGCCGCGTACGACAGCGGCCAGGACTGGACCTGGGTCTCCGCGGTCTGGGGCGCCAACACCATCTCGAGCGGTGCGCCGTCGACCTCGGGCAAGTGGGCCGTCGCCCCGATGCCGCAGTGGAAGTCGGGTGACAGCAAGTCGGCCGCGTGGGGCGGCTCGTCCAACGTCGTGTTCGCGGGTGGCAAGCACCCGGCCGAGGCGTCGAAGTTCCTCGTCTGGCTGAACACCTCGACCGAGGCGCTGTCCGCCCTGAACAAGGAGGCGAACCTCTACCCGGCGTCCTCGACCGGTGCCGACCTGCCGGCGCTCACCGAGGGCCTGCCCTTCTACGGCAACCAGAAGATCTACGAGGAGTTCGCCTCGGCCGCGAAGGACATCCAGCCCTTCACCTGGGGCCCCACGATGACGCAGACCTACGCGGACGTGTCGGACGGCTTCGGCCAGGCCGCGTCCGGGCAGGGCACGCTCACCGAGGCGCTCGAGAACGGGCAGTCGAAGACGATCGCGGCGCTCAAGGCGCAGTCGATCCCGGTCAAGGGCTGAAGCGCTGAAGCGCTGACGCGCTGACGCGCTGACGCGCTGACGCGCTGACGCGGACGGGAGGCACGGTGCCGGCTGGCACCGTGCCTCCCGTCACGTCGTGGGTCGCGCGGGAGGCGCCGGTCGCGTCCGTCGTGCGGGTCGCGTCCGTCGAGCCGGCTGGGCCCGTCGTGCCGGCTGCGTCCGTCGTGGCTAGGGGCTGGTCGTGCCGCTCGTCGCCGCCGCCCCGAACAGGCCGAACCCGAAGACGAGCATGACCACGAGCAGCACGGCCCACCCGGCCACGATGATGCCGTTCAGGATGATCCCGGTGATGGCCATCCCTCGACCGGCCGGCTCCTTCCGGATGCCGACGAAGCCGAGGACCAGCCCGATCACCGGGACGATCAGCGTGAACCCCGCGACGATCGACACCAGGCCGAGCACCATGCTCGTGATGCTCAGGCCGCGCGGCGGAGCGGGCTGGTACGCGTTCACGACGACCTGCTGCCCGTACGGCTGACCGTACTGCTGCTGGCCGAACTGCTGGCCGTGCTGCTGCTGCCCCTGCTGCTGCGTCCCCGCGGTCTGCTGCCAGGCCTGCTGCTCGGGCGTGGTCGGTCGTCGGTCGTCGTCGCTCATCGTGATCCCCTCGTCGTGATGGTCCCCGCACCCTACCGGCAGCCGACGACGTCGCGGCGGTCGGACGGTCGGGCGGTCAGACGGTGAGGGCCGCCGCGAGCCCGCGCACGAGCACCGTGCGAGCCCGTTCGGTCGCGACGCCGTCCGGGTCGCTCCACGCCGCGCGGCCGAGACCGTCGATCAGGGCGAGCACGGCGTCCGCCACCACCTCGGCGGGTTCGGTCAGGCGCACGCCGGTCCGGGTCGTCCACCGTTCGACCCCGGCGGCGACGCCCTCGCGCCAGACCCGTCGTTCCTCGGCGACCAGGACGTCGTCGTCCGCGAGTGCCGGCCCGCTGACCGCCTCGAGCAGCAGGAAGCGCTCGGGTTCGGCGCGGACGAGCTCGAGCCACGCGGCGACGGCTGCGTCGAGCGCCCCGGCGAGGTCGGCATGGGCGTCGGCGGCCGCGAGCACCCGGGGGAGGACGTCGCGTGCCTGCCGGTCGAGCAGCGCGACGACGAGGTTCCGCCGCGCCCCGAAGGCGTAGTGCACGACACCGTGCGCGACCCCGGCCCGCTCGGCGACGGCACGGGTCGTGAGCGCGTCGAGGCCCCCGTCGCGCACGACCAGCGCAGCGGCGTCGAGCAGCTCGTCGCGGCGCGCGGCGCGGCTGCGGTAGGCGCGGGGTCCGGGTCCAGGGGGCATCACAGGCAGCGTACGGCCCGTGCCCAGGAGCGGACGGGAAACTCGATCTGGCCACACGGCCGAATCAAGGAGGAGACCCGATGCCGATCATCGTCCGACCCGCCGCCGCGCACGAGCTCCCGGCAGTCGCCACCGTCCTGGCCGAGGCCTTCGCCGACGATCCGGTGCTGCACGCGTTCCGCCCCGCGCGCCCGGGCGAGGACCGCACCGCCGTGCTCACCGGACTGTTCGCAGCGCTGATCCGCTCGGTCCCGGAGCGCTGCCGCGCCGTCGACGTCGCGGTCGACACCACCTCAGGGGGTGTGGTGGGCGCGGCGTTCTGGGAAGCCCCGCGTCCGCACCCGGGCAGTGTGCTCGCCTTCCTCCGGCAGGCACCCGCGTTGCTCGGAGTCCTCGGTGTCGGGGGTGCCCTCCGTGCCCTCCGGCACCTGCGTCGGATGGACCGCGCCCGTCCGGACGCACCGCACTGGTACCTCGCCGAGATCGGGGTGTCCGCAGCGGCCCGCGGGCAGGGCGTCGGCGGCCTGCTGCTCGAGCACGCGCTCGACCGCGTCGACGGGCAGCGTCGGCACGCGTACCTGGAGTCGTCGACCCCGCTGAACCGTCGGCTCTACCGGCGGCACGGGTTCGGCGAGGGCGCGCCGATCACCGGTCTCGGCACCGCGGCCCCGGTGTCGATGTGGCGTCCGGCGGTGTCCTGAACCGCGAGCGGCGACCCGGACCGGTAGGCGTACGCCCACCCTCGCGCCGCCGTTCCACCCGCCTTCTGGGGGTCGTCGGCGAGGCACCCGGACCGGCCCCGCCTCCGAATCACCGGCAACCACAGCCGCTGATCAGGGGGCACCATGCTCGCGACCCTCCCGGACCCCACCCGGACCACCCTGCCGTCCCGCACGACGACCCTCGACGCGCCGCCCGCGACGCGCGTCCCGCCCTCGACACCGGCGACCACCGACGACGGGCGCCTCGTCGGTCGGGTCGCGGCCGGCGACGACCGGGCCTTCGCCGAGCTCGTCCGACGGCACCACGGTCTGGTCCGCGCGGTCGCGGCGGGCATGCTCGACGGCTCGTGCGACGTGGACGACGTGGTGCAGGACACCTTCGTCGCGGCCTGGCTCCACCTCGCCGACGTCGTCGAGGGCGACGCGATCGCCGGGTGGCTCGTGACGACCGCCCGGCGACGGAGCGTCGACCGGCTCCGCGCCGCCGCGCACCGCCGTCGGGGCGAGGCGCCGGAGGAGTCCGTCGCCCCCGTCGACCACCGCCCGGAGGCCGTGGTCGAGCGCGCCTCGCTGGTCGCCGCGGCCCGGCGGGCACTCGCCGCGATGCCGCCCCTGCAGCGGCGGTGCTGGGAGCTGCGGCACGTCGACGGGCTCTGCTACCGGGACGTCGCCGAGGTCGTCGGGCTCCCCGCGTCCACCGTGCGCGGGCTGATCGCGCGGGCGCGGCTCGACGCGGAGCGCAGCAGCTGGCGCTGACGCGACGTCGGCGCTGACGCGTCGGTGGCGCAGATCCGTCGCCGGCGCTGACGCGACGTGCGTGACCGGGTCGCGACCACACGACGGACGGGAGGCGCGGTGCGGGCCCGCACCGCGCCTCCCGTCCGTCCGGTGGTCGCGTCGGACGCTAGGCGACCGCGATCTCGTTGGGCACGCCGGGCAGGGTGTCGCTCGAGGCGACCACCTCGCCCGAGGTGAGGTCCACCGCGTGCACCCGCTTCGTGGCCGGGTCGGTGACGTAGGCGACGTCGCCGACCACCTTGAGTGCGGGGTGCGCGTCCTGCCACTCGGCCGGTCCCTCCCACGCGGCGATGACGTCGATCGTGTCGAGCGCCGCACCGGTCTCGGTGTCGAAGGCGTGCAGCGCGCCGTCCGAGCCGAGCACGACGGCCTCGTCGCTCGGACCACGGGCGAGGTCGCGGAACGTGAAGCCGACGCCCTCCGGCATGTCGACGACGCGGTACTCGCCCGACTCGGCGTCGATCATCGCGACCTGGTCGAGCAGGTAGCCCTCGCTGTCCGGGTCGTCGTTGTAGTCGCCGACCGCGACCGAGCTCGTTGCGGTCGTGAACAGGTTGCCGGTGCGGCCGTACGCGGTCGGGGCGTCGATCTTCGAGAACGCGCCGTCCCTGTACACGAGGGCCCCGTCGGTGCAGCCGAAGACGGCGACCTCGTCGCGCACGGCCCCCTCGCCGTGGACGCCCGGGCACTCCTCGGAGCGGGCGGTCTCGGTGCCGTCGGCGTCGAGCGCGCGGACGCCCGAGCGCGACTCCTCGGTGCCGATCGTGGTGAGGAGGGTCCCGTCCTCGAGCTGGATGGCGACGCCGTGGTGCGGGGCCTCGGACGTCGTGGTCTCGACGTCGGGCAGGGTGTCGCCGTCGAGTTCGTCGTGCTCGAAGACCGTCACGTCGCCGGAGCCGTCGGCGAAGAGCGCCGTCGTGTCGCCGTGCACGACCGCGTGGCCGCCGGTGTCCGCGGGGAAGACCGCGTCGGTGAGCGCGGGCTCCGCGGCGGTGTCGAGGACCCGGAAGCCGGCGGGCACCGTGACGAGCACGTGCCGACCGTCGCCCGCGGGGTTGACGCGGGTGAAGCCCTCGATCTGGTCGTCCGACACGACGCGGAGGTCGCGGTCCAGGGTGAGCAGGCCGCCGTCGTAGGTCAGGACGACACGGTCGCCGTCGGCGGACCGGTCCTGGCGGTCGGTGTCGGAGCCGGCGTCGGTGGAGCCGGCCGAGCAGCCGGTCAGGACGAGGGCGGCGGCGCCGAGCAGTGCTGCGGGCGCGAGTGCGGTGCGGAACGTGGTCATGCCTCTCACTGTACTGATTCTCATTCTCATTTGAAAACGGACAGGCCGGCGACGATCGACGCGGTGTTGGCCCGCATCATGCCGAGGTACGTCGCGGCCGCACCGTCGGCGGTCAGGGACTCGGTGGCGAGGGAGCGGATCTCGACGTGGACGTCGACCTCGTCCGCGAGGACCTCGGCCAGGCGTGCGGGCTGCGAGAGGTCGGCGAAGATCGTCGGTACCCCGGCCTGCTCGATCGCGTCGGCGAGGTCGCGGAGGTCCGCCGCGCTCGGCGAGGCCAGGGTGGTGCCGCTCGGGATCACCGCGCCGACCACCCGGAAGCCGTACCGGTCGGCCAGGTAGCCGAACACGTGGTGGTTCGTCACGAGTGCCCGGCGCTCCTGCGGGATCGTCGCGAAGGCCTCGGTCATCTCGTCGTCGAGGGCGGCGAGCTCGTCGAGGTACGCGTCCGTGCCGGTCGGCTCGATGCCCACCTCGCGCAGGTCGGTGTCGAGCGCGCGCACGACGTCGGCCATCCGGGTCGGGTCCGTCCAGATGTGCGGGTCCGGACCGCTCGCGTCCTCGGTCGTCCACTCCAGGGCCTCGACCGCGTCCCCGGCCGTGGTGACCGGGACCCCGTCCTGCTCTGCGGCCTCGACGTGGCGGGACACGCCCTCCTCGAGCCCCAGGCCGTTCTCGACCACGAGGTCGGCGGAGCGGAGCCGCGCGGCCTCCTGCGCCGAGACCTCGAAGGAGTGCGGATCGGCGCCGGCGGGCATGAGCACCATCACCTCGGCCGCGTCGCCGACGACCTCGGTCACGACGTCGCCGAGGACGTTCGTCGTCACCGCGACGAGCGGGCGGTCGGAGCCGGGGGAGCTGCACCCCGCCGTGCCGCCCACGAGCCCGAGGGTGACCGCGACCGCGACCGCGACGAGCGCGCGGGACCGGCGCGTCACAGCCCGACCTCGGCGAGGGCGGTCGGGGCGACGGGCAGGTCGATCGTGCGGGTGACCCGGGCGCCGTCGGCGAAGTCGACCTCGTGCACCCGTGCCCCGGACGCGTCGGCCACGTAGGCGCGCTGGCCGTCGAGTTGCAGCACCGGGCCGGCGGCGGGGTCGACGAGCGGCGCCGTCGTGGCCACCGCACCGGTCGACGCGCTCACGACGACCACGCGTCCGGCGTCGTCCACCGCGACCACGTGCCCGTCCTCGTCGTCCACCGCGGACACGGCACGCAGCGGCCGCTCGGTCGGCACGAGCTGCCAGGTGCCCTCACGGCTGTCGAGCAGCCAGAAGCCGGTCGTCCCGGCGAGGCCGGCGACCGTGGGGCGGCCGGCGCGGGCGGCGAAGGTGGTCGGGCGCTCGGCGCCCGCGGGCAGCGCCACGGTCTTCGTGGACCCGTCCTCGCCAACGACCACCGCGCCGTCCGCGCAGCCGACGACCGCACCGGCCCGGGTGACGATGCCGCCGGCCGGGTCCGCGCAGGCCTGGGGGGTGCCGGTCGGTGCGCCCTCGGCGTCGAGCAGCTGCACGCCCTCGGGGGTCCCGGCGACGAGTCCGTCGGCGGTCGGGAGCAGGACCGTGGCCGCGACGCGGGCGGTCTCGACGACGTCACCCTGGCCGAGCGCTGCGCGGTCGAGTGCGACGGCCTCGCCCCGCTCCGGCCACGTGATCGTGGTGGTCGTCTCGGAGGAGTGCACCTCGACCGGGCCGCCGCCCGCGAGGGTCCCGACGACCCGGGGCTCGGCGGCGTAGTAGTGCGTGTGGTCCCCGTGGTCGACCGTCCACGCGCCGCCGTCCAGGACCGTGGTGCGCTCGTCGGTGGTCGTGACGAGGAACCGTCCGTCGGTCGCCGAGTGCGTCGGGGCGTCGACGCGGTCGAGTCCGGTCGCCTCGCCGCTGAGCAGGTCGTGCACGGCGGACGCGCCGTCCGGCCCGACGGCGAGCAGGCGGACCTGCGGCTCCTGGGCCTCGCTCGCACCCGCGACGTAGCCGTGCGGCTTCGCGGTGCTGCTGCTCGTGGAGCCGGAGCCGGAGCCGGAGCCGGAGCCGGAGCCGGAGCCGGGTCCGGTGCCGGAGCCGGCGTCGGTGGTCGAGCACGCGGCGAGTCCGAGCGCGAGGCCGATCGTGGCCGCGGTGGTGGTCAGGGCGCGGGCTGCGGGCCGGCGGGTCCGTGGGGTGGTGGTCGGATGGCGCATGGTGCCTCTCGTGGTCGTCTCTCGTGGTGGTGGTCGGGTGGGTGTGGTCGTGTCAGACGGGGACCGGCTCGGTGCTGCGTCGTCGTGGTGTGCGGCGCACCAGGGCTGCGGCGCCCTGCGACACGGCGACCCCGGCGACCGCGACGCCCGCGATGCTCGCGCCGGCCGCGGTGCCGAGGTGCCAGGACACGAGCAGGCCGACGGCCACCGCGGCCGTGCCGACGAGGGCGGCGAGGAGCATCGTCGAGCCGACGTGCCGGGTCCACGCCCGTGCCGCCGCGGCCGGGGCGAGGAGCAGCCCGACGACGAGCAGCGTCCCCACCGCCCGGTACGACGCGACGACCGCGAGCGTGACGAGGGCGATGAGCACGACCTCCGCCAGCCGTGGGCGGAGACCGAGCGTCGCCGCCTTGCGGGAGTCGAAGGCCGTGGCGGTGAAGGGCCGGTGGAAGACCGCGGCGACGACGAGCGCCACCGCGACCGCGACGGCCAGTCCGCCGAGGTCGGTGCGGGTGACCGCGAGCACGTCGCCGAACAGGATCGCCGTGACGTCGGTGGCGAAGGACCGTGACGACGAGACGACGATCACCCCGAGCGCGAGCATGCCGACGAACAGCAGGCCGATCGAGGTGTCGTACGACAGGCGCGCCCGACGCCGGAGCGCCCCGACGCCGAGCACCATGACCCCCGCGCTGACCGCGGCACCGAGGACGGGCGGGAAGCCGGCGAGCGTGGCGACCGCGACGCCCGGCAGCATGCCGTGGGCGAGCGCCTCGCCGAGGAACGCCATCCCGCGCACGAGCACCCAGGTCCCGACGACCGCGCAGAGCACCGCGGCGAGGGCACCGCCGGCGAGGGCCCGCAGCATGAAGTCGACGGAGAACGGATCGGTCAGCCAGGTCACGGTCGACGACGCTACATGAAAATGACTATCGATACTGATAGGCTCCACAGGTGCCCAACGCCCCCGACACCCGAGCCGCCGCCCGTGCCGGCACGTCCGCCAGTACCCGTGTCGCCGCCGGTGCCGACCGGGCCGTCGCGGTCCGCGGGCTCGTCGTCCGGCGCGGTGACCGGACCGTGCTCGACGCCCTCGACGCGACCTTCCCCGCCGGCGTCGTCACCGCGCTGACCGGCCCCAACGGCTCCGGCAAGTCGACCCTGCTCGACGCGCTCGCCGGAGTGGTGACGCCGTCCGCCGGGGCCGTGACGGGCCTCCCGTCCTCCGGTGCGGCGTACGTGACGCAGGCCGTCCCGCCGACCGCCCTGCCGCTGACCGTCCGCGCGACCGTCGCGATGGGCCGCTGGCGCGCCCGCCCCTGGTGGCGGCCGTCGACCCGCGCCGATCGCGCCGTCGTCGACGAGCAGCTCGACCGGCTGCGGATCGCCGACCTGGTCGACCGTCCCCTCGACGAGCTGTCCGGCGGGCAGCGTCAGCGTACGTTCGTGGCCCTCGGTCTGGCGCAGCAGGCGTCCGTCCTGCTCGTCGACGAGCCGACCGCCGGGGTCGACGCGGCGTCGGCCGCACTCGTCGTGGCGGCGCTGGCCGACGAGGCCGCGCGGGGTGTCGTCGTCGTGCACGCGGCGCACGACCCGGTCGCCGTCGCGGCGGCGGACCGGGTCGTGACACTGGGCTGACGTCAGGGCGCGGCAGGACCCCCGGCCCGGGCTGGACGGACTCGGCGACGCTGGCCCGTGGACATCGGTGTGCGCCGACGGACCGGATGCTCAGGCGTCGAGCGCGGCCCGCGCCGCCGCCACCACACCCGCGTCCGTCACGAAGTGCGCCGAGCCGTCGTCCCCGGTGCCCATCGGCACGCCGTCGTGTCCGCCGCCCGACGATCGCTTCGCCGACAGGTGCACGGCGGCGACACCCGCGGCCACGAGCACGGGGACGTCACCGGGCGTGACACCGGCGCCCGCCATCACCTGGACCGGTCCGGCGGCCTCGACCATGCGGGCGATGGTCGCAGACCCGGCACGGGCACTCGCCGCGCCGCCCGAGGTCAGGACGCGCGTGAAGCCGAGGGCTGCGAGCGCCGCGGCGGCCGCGACCGGGTCCACCGCGTGGTCGACCGCGCGGTGCAGCGTGACCTCGGCGACGGCGCTCACCGACCGGGCGGCGTCGACGAAGCGGCGGAGCGTGTCCTCGTCGAGGGTGCGGTCGGGGCGGAGCGCACCGACGACGACACCGGCGGCGCCGGACCGCAGGACGGTGCGGACCTCGCGTTCCATGAGCGCGACCTCGTCGGGGTCGTGCACGAAGCCGCCAGGACGGCAGCGGACGAGCGCATGTGCGGGGATGCCGGTCTCGTGCACGGTCTCGACGAGCGCCTGCGACGGGGTGAGGCCGCCGAGCTCGAGCCCGGTGCACAGCTCGACACGGTCGGCCCCGGCGTCACGCGCGACGAGCGCCCCGGCCGGAGCGGTGACGGCGATCTCGAGCGCCACCGGCCCTCCGGCGGGTCGGGCGTGCGTGGCCGGGGCGTCCGCGGGGGCAGTGGTCACGCGATGGCTCCGAGGGGTTCGTTCGACGGCGGGATGATCCGGGCGCGCAGGTCCGGCGCCTCGGGGAACTCCCGATCGTAGGGGAACATCGGTCGGACGATCCGGTGGTGCCCGAGCCGTTCGAGGTCCTGGTCGACCCCGCCCGGCGTCAGCGCGAGCATCCAGTCGGCGGCCATCGCGAAGAGCTCCGGCTCGAGGTACCCGATCTTCACGACCACGACGTCGGCCTCGCGCGGGGCCAGGTCGAGGTCGGTGAAGTCGTGCTCGTGGTGGTACGGCTTGCGGCGCTCCGTGAGGATCGCGAAGACGCTGCCGACCTGCAGCACGACCTCGGTCCCGGCGTCGCGGTCCCCGTGCTTGACCGCGTGCACGCGGCCGGTCATCGTGATCGGCCCCGCGTGCACGGCGTCCACTGCCGCCCCGGCCGTGACGGTGACGGTCGCGCCGACCCCCGCGGCGACGGCGGTCGCGACGGCTGCGGGCCCGGGCACGCTCGCGTAGAGGACGACCGGGCCGGCGGGGTCGGCGAACTCCGGGCGCTCCAGGACACGGGTCAACCCCCACGTCATGTCGCCCGAGCCGCCCGCGGTCGGGTTGTCGCCGGAGTCGGAGACGAAGTACGGCCGCGCGGCACCGGGGGCGAGCGCGGCGTCGAGGCACGCGTCGAACGACCCGGTCGGCGCGACGAACACGAAGTCCTCGCGGACGTCCCAGAACGCCTGCGCGAGCCGTTCGGCGCCCGCGGCCACCGCGGCCTCGTCCCACCCGGTGACGACCGTGACGGCGCGGTCGCGGGGCTGGTCGGCCCACGCGTAGCCGACCCAGATCGCGGCGTCGAGCACGCCCTCGGTCTGCTCGACGAGCGGCACCTGCGCGTACAGCGACGCCGCGGGCTCGATGCGCGTCGAGGTCTGCTCGCCGGGGAGCAGGACGGGGATCGGCACCCAGGCCTTCACGGGTCGCTGCGACCCGACGGGCCGGGTCGTGAGCACGTCGACCAGGTTGCGGACCGCGCGCTCCTTGGTCTCGAGGGCGTCCTCGTGGGGTGCCATCCGGTAGCAGGTGACCAGGTCGACGTGGTGCGCGAGCTCGGCCGTGACGTTGCCGTGCAGGTCCATGGACGCCGACACCACCACGTCCGGGCCGACCACCGCGCGGATCCGTCCGAGCAGGTCGGTCTCGGCGTCGTCGAGCCCCTCGACGACCATCGCGCCGTGGATGTCGTACCAGAGCCCGTCGACGTGCTCGGCTGCCACGATCGCGCGCAGCCGCTCGACGATCTCGCCCGCCAGCGCCTCGTACGCCTCACGCGCGACGACCCCACCGGGCAGCGCGTGCCCGATCAGCGCGCCACGGAACGCGGCGCGGTCGGCCAGGTCCGCCAGGAACGGGTACCGCGCGACGACCTCGTCGCCGCGGTCCGGGTGGAACGCCGGCGCCAGGGTCCTGGTCGGCGTGAAGGTCGACGTCTCGATCGCCAGCCCGGCGATCGCGACCACCGGCCGACGCGTCGGCGCGCCGTCTGCCGACGCGGCCGATGCAGCCGACGCGGCCCCCGGCGACGCGGCCGATGCGGCCGATGCAGCCGGTGCGGCCCCCGCCGACGCAGCCGACGCGCCCTCCGCCGAGGTGGTGGTCGTCGCGTCGGGCGACGCGTTGCTCGTGGTCGTGTCAGACACGGACGCTCCTGTTCCTGGTGGTGGACTGGGGGATCGGGGCGGACAGCTCCTGCAGCGTCGCGGCCAGCCCGCGCTGCAGGGCGAACTGTCCGGCCCCGACGAGACCCGCGTCCGCGCCGAGCGAGACACGCTCGATGGCGAGGTGCTCGGTCATCAGCGGGTGGCAGCTCTCGTACAGCTGGCTCCGCACGGCCGCGACGAACGGGTCGAGCGTGGAGAGGATGCCGCCCAGGTAGACGGCGTCCGGGTTGAAGAAGTTCACGTTCGCGGCGAGGACCTCGCCGAGGTAGCGCCCGGCCAGGCGGACCGCGCGGGTCGCCTCGGGATCGGCGTCCGATGCGAGCCGGACGACGTCGGCGGTGCTGGTCACGGGAGCACCGGCGGTGGACAGGATCCGCACGAGCGCCGCCCCGGACGCCACGGTCTCCAGGCAGCCGGTGTTGCCGCACGAGCACGGGGTGTCCCCGGCGGCGTCGATCCGCACGTGGGTGATGTCGCCCGCGGCCCCCGTCGACCCGCGGTACAGCCGCCCGTCGATGACGATCCCGGCACCGATCGCCGACCCGGCCTTGACCGTGATCGCCTGCCGCCGGCTCGGGTCCTGCACGGTCTGCTCGCCCGCGGCCATGCAGTTGGCGTCGTTGTCCACCGCGGCCGGCACCCCGAAGCGCTCCTCGAGCCACGAGGCCACCGGGAAGCCGTTCCACCCGGGCATCCGGCTCGGCAGGTCGACGACCCCGGCCTCGACGTCCACCGGGCCGGGCAGGCTCAGCCCGACGCCGTGCAGGCCGGAGCGCCCACGGGTCTCGGCGAGGTCCTCGAGCAGCGCCGCCAGGCGCTGCAGTGCCGACACCGGGCCGTCGGAGAGCGCGAACGGGACGTCCGCGACCGACTCGAGCGCGCCTCCCGGCAGGACGACGCCGATGCGCGCGTGCCCGCCGCCGACGTCGGCGGCGACCGCGTACTCGTCGACGCCGCCGATCCGGAGCACCTTGCGGGGGCGCCCGCCCGTCGAGACGTCGGTGCCCTCCTCGGCCAGGATGCCGTGGCTGATGAGCTGCGCGACGACGTGCGAGACGGTCGACGGCGCGGCGCCGAGCAGCTGCGCGATCTCGGTCCGGCTGGACGCCTGGCCCGAGGCGACGAGTTCCAACACCCGTGAGCTGAGGTCGGCCACGACTTTCTCCAATCAGGCACGAAGCACGACCGATCCGGCCGCCTGCCAGGAACTCTAGGAGGATTCGCCGCGTTTTCGCTTTCGTCCGTTCGGCAGAAACAGACTATTTACACGAGAACAATTGTTTCTCCAACGACTTTGGCCATTGACTGTGCGCACCCCGACGTCTTCGCCCGACCGACGTCCCCGCTCAAGGAGTCCACATGATGAAGCCCCGTCGCTGGGCACTGCTCACCGGAGCCGCACTCGCGGTGAGCGCCCTGCTCGCCGGATGTTCCGGGGGCGGTTCCGCCGCCACGAACACGAAGTCCGACGCGATCAACTACGCCCTGCCGGCGAACTTCACGCCGAACTGGATCCTCCCGATCGGCACGGCGGCGCACCTCAACACGAACAACGGCTCGATCGCGCAGTCGCTGTACGAGCCGCTCGTCGCCTACGACGGCTCCACCGGCAAGATCGCCTGGAACAAGGCGGGCTCGGTCGCCACCGCAGCGGACTTCGCCAGCGACGGGAAGAGCGTCACGATGACGCTCGGCGACCGGCACTGGTCGGACGGCAAGCCGATCACGAGCCGCGACGTCGAGTTCTGGTTCAACCTGATCAAGGCGAACAGGGACCAGTGGGGCTCGTACTCCGAGGGCAAGGCACCGGACGACTGGACCTCGTTCACGGCCGTCGACGACACGCACTTCACGATCACGTTCGACAAGGCGTACAACAGCGACTGGATGCTCGCCAACCAGCTGAGCCACATCATCCCGCTGCCGCAGCACGCCTGGGACAAGACGAGTGCCAGCGGGACGGTCGGCGACGCGGACCGCTCGGCCGACGGGGCGAAGGCCGTCTGGAAGTACCTCAACACCGCCGCCGGCAAGATCGCCGACTACGCGACCGACGACCTGTGGAAGACCATCTCCGGCCCGTACGGCGTCACCGCGTTCACGACCGCCGGCAAGGTGCAGCTCACCGCGAACAAGCAGTACGACGGGGGCGAGAAGCCGTCGATCACGACCGTCAACCTGCTGCCGTTCACGACCACCGACGCCGAGACGAACGCCGTCCGGTCGGGGGCCGTCGACTACGGCTACATCAACGCCACGGACCTCGACCAGAAGGACTCCTTCACGTCGAAGGGCTACGACGTGGAGCCGTGGACCGGGTGGGCGATCACCTACATGCCCTACAACTTCAACAACCCGACGATGGGCCCGGTCTTCCAGCAGCTCTACGCCCGTCAGGCCGTCCAGATGTCGATCGACCAGACCAGCCTGTCCAAGGTCGTCTTCAACGGCACCGCCACCTCGACCTACGGGCCGATCCCGCAGGCGCAGGCGTCCGACTACGTGTCGAGCACGCAGAAGGACAACCCGTACCCGTTCAGCACGTCGAAGGCGAAGGCGCTCCTCACCAGCCACGGCTGGACCGAGCAGGGCGGCACGATGGTCTGCACCGACGCCGGCTCCGGCGACGACCAGTGCGGCGCGGGCGTCGCGGCGGGCACGAAGTTCACGATGTCGGTCCTGTCGCAGTCCGGCTCGACCGTCACCGACAACATGATGAGCGCCATCCAGTCGTCGCTGCAGAAGACCGGCATCGGCTTCACGATCAAGACCGCCCCGGTGTCGAGCGTGCTGTCGCAGACCCCGACCTGCACGAAGGACGAGGCCAGCTGCGACTGGGACCTGTCGTTCTTCGGCACGGCGGGCAGCTGGTACTTCCCGGCCTACCCGACCGGTGAGTCGCTCTTCCAGACCGGCGGCTCGGCGAACTTCGGTTCGTACTCGAACAAGCAGGTCGACGCCCTCATCGACGCGACGACCACGTCGACCGACGCGGGTGCGGTGCAGGACTACAGCGCCGCCGTCGCGAAGGACCTGCCGGTGATCTGGCTGCCGAGCCCGGACTACCAGATCTCGGTCGTCAAGCAGGGCCTGACCGGGTTCGAGCAGGACTCCCTCGCGAACTTCCACCCGGCCCAGTGGAAGTGGAGCAAGTAGGTCGCTGACGCGACCGGACGGTCGCTGACGCGACCACGGCCTGGAGGCGCGGTGCGGGTCCGACCCGCACCGCGCCTCCCGGGTCCTCACCATCCACCCCGATGACGGAAGCCGCATGACCACAGTCCTCTACCTGGCCAGGCGGGTGCTCCAGGCACTCGTCGTGGTCCTCATCGTCACCATCGTCGTGTTCTGTCTGCTGCACGCGCTGCCGGGCGGACCCGCCCGCGGGGTCCTCGGCGTCTCCGCGACCCCCGCGCAGATCGCCGCGTTCAACCAGGCACAGGGCCTCGACCAGGCGCTGCCCGTCCAGTACCTGCGGTTCCTCGGACGGCTGCTCAGCGGCGACCTCGGGACCTCCTTCACCCTGAACGAGCCGGTCGCGCAGCTCATCCGTGAGCGGCTGCCGAAGACGCTCGTCCTCACCGGCCTGTCCGCCGTCGTCGGCCTCGCGGTCGCGATCCCGGTCGGGATGTGGCAGGCGGCCCGCCGCAACGGAGCGGTGGACTACACGGTCACGGCGCTCGCCTTCGTCTTCTACTCGACGCCGGCGTTCTTCCTCGGCCTCGTCCTCATCGTCGTGTTCACCCAGCAGCTGCCGTGGCTGCCGTCGCAGGCGCCCACCGGCACGACCCTCGCCGAGGTGTTCCAGGACCCCGCCGGGCTCGTCCTGCCCGTGCTGACCGGCGCCCTCGCGATGATCGCCGTGTTCAGCCGGTACATGCGCGCCGCGACGCTCGAGAACCTGCAGGAGGACTACGTCCGCACCGCCCGAGCCGGCGGGGCGTCGACGACGACGATCCTGCGGCGGCACGTCCTCCGGAACTCGCTGACGCCCGTGGTCGCGATGCTCGGCTACTACCTGCCGGTGCTGTTCGGCGGGGCGCTCGTCACCGAGCAGCTGTTCAACTACCCGGGCATGGGGCTGCTGTTCTGGAACGCGGCGCAGTCCTCGGACTACCCGACGCTGCTCGGCTGCGTGCTCGTGATCTCGATCGCGACGGTCGTGGGGTCGTTGCTGGCCGACGTCGCGCAGACGCTCATCGACCCCCGGGTGAAGGCAGGTCGCGCATGACCGGCACGCCCCGATCCCGCACCCGCCGGTCGCGCGCGACCGGCGCGCCCCGATCCCGCACCGTGAAGGCAGGTCGCGCATGACCACCGTCCAGATCGCCCCCGAGGCCCCCGGCGCTCCCGTCGCGGTCGCCGCCACCGGGTTCCGCCTCGCCGCGCGCCGGTTCCGCCACAACACCCTCGCCGTGGTCGGCCTCGCCGTCATCGTCGTGATCGTGCTGTTCTGCTTCGTCGGCCCGTTCCTGTACCCGACCGACCAGACGCACACGATGCTCGAGCAGGCGAACCAGGCCCCGAGCGCCGCCCACTGGCTCGGCACCGACGCCGTCGGCCACGACGTGCTCGGCCGACTGATGTACGGCGGCAAGGTGTCGCTCACGGTCGGCATCGCGGCGGGCGTCCTCGCCACCGTCGTCGGCACGCTGTGGGGCTCGGTCGCCGGCTACGTCGGCGGGTGGGTCGACGCCGTCATGATGCGCGTCGTCGACGCCGGCATCGCGATCCCGGCGCTCTTCATCCTGCTCGTCATCTCGGCGATCACCACGCCGGGGGTCGGCGGCCTCATCGTCATCCTCGGCCTGGTGTCCTGGCTCGTGCCGTCCCGGCTCGTCCGCGCCGAGACCCTGACGCTGAAGAACCGCGACTACGTGCTCACCCTGCGCGCGATCGGCGGCTCCCACGCCCGCGCGATCGGCAAGCACCTGCTGCCGAACTCGGTGTCGACGATCGTCGTCGCCGCGACGTTCCAGGTGGCCGACGCGATCCTGCTCGTCGCCTACGTGTCCTACCTGGGCCTCGGGGTGCAGCCGCCCGCGACGGACTGGGGTGGGATGCTCTCGGCGGGGCTCACCGCCGCGTACTCGGGACGGTGGTGGCTGATCGTGCCGCCGGGTCTCGCCGTGATCCTGGTCGTCTGCGCGTTCAACGCGGTCGGCGACGGGCTCCGGGACGCCTTCGACGTGAGGGGACGGGGATGACCCACCTGCTGCAGACCACCGACCTCGGGGTCGTGTTCACCACCGAGTCCGGACCGGTCGACGCCGTCCGCGGCGTCTCGCTGACCGTCGCCCCGGGGGAGACCCTCGCGCTCGTCGGCGAGTCCGGCTCGGGCAAGTCCACCGTGGCGCTCGCCGCGATGGGGCTGCTGTCCGGCAACGCGACCGCCACCGGCAGCGTCGAGGTCGCCGGCCACCAGGTCGTCGGCGCCGACGAACCCACCCTGCGCGCACTGCGCGGCAGCACGGTGTCGATGGTGTTCCAGGAGCCCGCGACCGCACTCGACCCGCTCACCCGGGTCGGCGCGCAGATCGCCGAGGTCGTCCGGAACCACCGGCAGGTGTCCGCCGCCGAGGCCCGCGCCGAGGCCGTCGCCCTCCTCGACCGGGTCGGCATCCCCGACCCCGCCGAGCGAGCGCGGTCGTTCCCGTTCCAGCTGTCCGGCGGGCAGCGACAGCGCGTCGTCATCGCGATGGCGATCGCGAACGCGCCGCAGCTCCTCATCGCCGACGAGCCGACGACGGCGCTCGACGTGACGGTGCAGGCCGAGATCCTCGAACTGCTCCGGGCGCTCGCCGCCGACACCGGTACCGGCGTGCTCCTCGTCACGCACAACATGGGCGTCGTCGCGGACTTCGCCGACCGGGTCGCCGTGATGCTGCAGGGCGAGGTCGTGGAGACCGGGAGCGTCGAGGACGTCCTGCTCCGTCCGCAGCACGAGTACACGAAGCGGCTGCTCGCCGCGGTGCCGCGGCTCGACACCCCGGAGTCGCTCGCGGTGCGGGAGCGGGTCGCAGCACCGGGGGCGCCGGGTGCGCCCGGTACGGCTCCGTCGAGTCCGGTCGCGTCGGGTGCGGTTCCGTCCGGTGCGGTTCCGTCCGGTGCGGTTCCGTCCGGTACGGTTCCGCCCGGTCCGGCTTCCCCCGGTGCGGCCGGGAGGCCCGGTGCGGCCCCGGTGGTCGACCTGCGGGACGTCTCGGTGACGTTCGGGCGCGGGGCTCGCGCTGTGCACGCACTCCGCGGGGTCGACGTCGCGGTGCACGCGGGCGAGACGGTCGGCCTGGTCGGCGAGTCCGGCTCCGGCAAGTCCACGGCCGCGCGGGTCGCGCTCGGCCTGGTCGCGCCCACCTCGGGCACGGTCGCGCTGTTCGGGCAGGACCTACGCCGGACACCCCGTCGCGGCCGACGGTCCCTGCGCTCGGGCATCGGCGTCGTGCTGCAGGACCCGGTCGCGTCGCTCGACGCCCGGATGTCGGTCGGCGAGTGCATCGCCGAACCGCTCGCCGTGCACCGCCGCGGCACCTCGGCCGCCGACCGCCGCCGTCGGGTGGCCGAGGTGCTCGACGCCGTCCGGCTGCCGAGTGCACTGGCCGACCGAGCTCCCCGCGAGCTCTCGGGCGGACAGCGGCAACGCGTCAGCCTGGCGCGCGCGCTCGTGCTGGACCCGCGGCTGCTCGTCGCCGACGAACCGACCTCGGCGCTCGACGTGAGCGTGCAGGAGACCGTGCTCGAGGTCCTCACCGACCTCCAGGCAGACCTCGGGTTCGCCTGCCTGTTCGTGTCGCACGACCTCGCCGTCGTGCAGCACTTCGCCGAGCGGGTCGTCGTGATGCGCCGCGGTGTCGTCGAGGAGCAGGGCACCACCGACACCACCCTGCTGCACCCGACGACCGACTACACGCGGCGCCTGCTCGCCGCGGTGCCCGTCCCCGACCCGGTGCTGCAACGGCGGCGCCGGACGGAGCGCCTGGCGACCCTCGCCGCGGTGGCCGGGTGACCGCCGCGATCGCCGGCGTCGACGTGGGCGGCACGAACACGAAGGTGGTGCTGACGACCGGGGACCTCGACGTGCTCGACCGCGTCGACCTGCCGACACCCGCGCACGACGGCGGTGCCGAGATCACGGCGGCGGCGCTCGACGCGGTGGCGGTGCTGCTCGACCGGCACGGCGCGACCCTGACCGGTGTCGGGGTCGGGGCCGCCGGGGTGGTCGACACCACCACCGGCACGGTCCTGGTGACGGGCAACTCCTTCACCGGCTGGGCCGGCTTCGGCGTCACCGACGCGGTGACCGGCGCGCTCGGGGTCCCCGCGACGCTCGACAACGACGTGAACGCGTTCCTGCTCGGCGAACTCGCGACCGGTGCCGTGGCCGGTGAGACCGACGTGCTCGGCATGACGCTCGGCACCGGGGTCGGGGGCGCACTCGTGCTCGGTGGTGCGCTCTTCGCCGGACCCCGTGGCGCGGCGGGCGAGATCGGGCACGTGCCCGGGTTCGGCGACGCCCGGTGCACCTGCGGCCAGGTCGGCCACCTCGAGACGATCGCCGGTGCCCGGGGCATCGCCGACCGGTACGCCGAGCGGTCCGGGCGCCGGGTGTCCGCCCGTGAGGTCGCCGACGCCGCACGCGCCGGGGACCCCCACGCCGCCGAGGTCTTCCGCACCGCCGGGTGGGGGATCGCCCGCGCTGCACTGCTGACCGCGGGGATCCTCGACGTGACGACGGTCGTGCTCGGCGGCGGCATCACCCGGTCGTGGGACCTCCTGGCGCCCGCGGTCGAGGCCGCGATCGCCGCGGAACCGCCCGTCAGCGGGGCACCGATCCGACTCGCGCGGTCGGTGCTCGGGGCGGACGCCGTGGCCCTCGGTGCCGCGGCCCGGGTGCGTGCCCGGCTCGGCGCGACCGACCCGGTGCGCTAGGCGGGCGCGCCGGCGAGGGGACCGGCGCCGTGTCGGTGGAAGTGCGGACTGGTGCACCCCCAGGACGAGGGACAGGATCGACTTCAAGTTGCACCCTGCAACGCTGCAGGGTCCTGACCGAGGAGTCACCATGAAGCACACCCTCGCCGTGGCGTTCGCCGCCGTGGCCGTCGTCGCCGGCGGTCTGACCGTCGCCACCCCCGCCTCCGCCCTGCCCGCCGGCACCGAGGTCGTCGGCGGCGAGAAGGCCCCGACCACCACCTGGGCCGTCCAGCTCGAGGCGTCCGGCGGCACCATCCCGTCCGGCTACGTCACCGGTTGCACCGGCGAGCAGATCAGCGCCTCGTGGGTGCTCACGGCCCGCCACTGCATCGACGGCATCGGCTCGATGAACGTGTACCACTCGAACTCCACCGTGAACCGCGGCACCGCGGTCGCCGTCGACCGCGTCACCGCCGCACCCGCCGGGGACATCGCACTCGTGCACCTGCGCAGCTCCTACGGCCTGTCGACCTACGCGCCCCTCGACCTGACCGCTGCAGCCAAGTCCTCCGCCACGGGCGTCGTCCAGGGCTACGGCCTGCGGGCGAACGCGCAGCAGTCCGACGGCCTGTACCAGGCGACGGTCTCGCTGACCGGTGCGTCGCGTGACGCCTACAGCGGCAAGGCCCAGCACGTCACCGGCGTCACCGGCGCCTCGAACCACGGCGACTCGGGCGGCCCGCTCCTCGTGAACGGCCGGGTCGTCGCGGTGTGCTCGACCGGCGACAGCGCCGACCCGGGCGCGAACACGCAGGCCGGCTCCAACTACGCGCTGCTGTCGCAGTCGTCGTCCTGGATCCGGTCCACGGCCGGACTCTGACGCACGCGGTCCGTCGACCGCATCCTGGAGGCGCGGTGCCAGCTGGCACCGCGCCTCCGCGCCGTCAGGAGTCGCCGCTGCGGCGCGCGTGCCTCCCGCGAGGACCCCTTGGACGATCCTGTGCCGAACTTCAGCATGGAGCTGTACCCCGAAAGCAGTACCGCTGCGGAATCGTTCGATCCCGGGCCGACACGGGCAGCAGTGCCCCCGGATGTCGACGTACCCCTGTCCGGCGAGTGGCCCCGAACGGGGGCCACGGGCGAAGAATTTCCTGTGACCCGCTTTCCCTACGCTCAGGCCCGTGCTCTCCAGGGGAGGGCGGAGCGTTCTCGGGTTCGTCCCGTTGCAGCAGTAGGGGAGTCCCATGTCGGGGCGTTATTCGCGAGCCGGTGTGCTCGCTGGGGTTGTCACGTCGATCGCGCTGGTGGCTGAGCTGCTGGTGGCTGTCCCGGCGCACGCCGATCCGGTCACGGCGACGTCACCGACGGATCTGCCGGCGCTGCCGTCGTCGCAGGGAGACGACCTCCACGCGGGCTCGGCACTGGCCGGGAACGGTCTGCAGGCACCCGGATCGTTGCTGACGAAGGCGACGAAGACCGGAGACCCGAACGACCAGGCTCCCCCCGGTCTCGACCCTGCGGCGGGCGCCTCGGCCACGGGGATCGCGAAGGGCGCCGAGCTGACGTCCCGGTCGACGTACCAGAACACGTGGACCAACCCGAACGGCACCAAGGTGACGCAGATGTCACGCGTGCCGCTGAACGTGAAGGACGGCTCCGGGGACTGGGTGCCGATCTCGACGAAGGTCGAGGAGACCGACGGCGGTGGCTTCGCAGTCGATGACCACCCGTTGCAGCCGGAGTTCGCCGCGTCGACCGGGGAGGACGGTCCGGACTACACGGTCACGTCGTCGTCCACGGGGGATCGGGTGTCGTTCGAGCTCGAGGGCGAACGGGACGCCGACGCGCACGTGCCGACGAAGAGCCAGCTCGCGGCATCGGACCAGCCGGACGCCAAGGCATCGCACGGTGTTGCCTACGACGACGTGCTGCCCGGGACCGACATGTCGTACCAGGTCGATGCTGGCGGGGTGAAGGAGGCGCTGATCCTCGAGCGTGCTCCGAAGGCCGCGAAGCCGTCCTACAGCTGGAAGGTGCACGCTCCGGGCCTGTCGGTGGAGGACGGCCCGGTCGGATCGATCAAGTTCGTCGACGATGACGGCAAGACCGTGTTCTCGACGCCGACGCCGCTGATGACGGACTCGTCCGGTGTCTCGGGCAAGTCCGACAACGCGGTCGCGACGATCCCGGTGAGCATCGACCACCTGTCCGGGGACGACTGGCGGATCACCCTGACACCCGACGCCGAGTGGCTCCGCGACGATGCCCGGGTGTACCCGGTGTCGTTGGACCCGTCGATCTGGAACGGTCCGTCCGCGCTGCAGTCGTACATGTCGACGAACAGCGGTCAGAGCGTGGCTGCGACGGCGTCGTACGCGAGCATCGGCAACTCGCGGATCAACAACGCACCGAGCGTTTGGCGGACCGTGCTGAAGTTCCCGTACGAGCAGCTCTACGGCAAGCAGATCCTCTCCGCACAGCTGGCGGAGACACAGGCCAACTCCGGGACCGCGACCGCGACCACGTCGGTCGCTGGGTGGGCGTCGGCCTACGCGTGGAACTGCGGTGTCCGCAACGCATCCCGCACGAACTTCACGGCCGGGTACACCGGAACGGCGTCGTTCGACGTGACCGGACAGGTCCAGCAGTGGACCGACGCGAGCTCGGCCGGCGGGTCCTTCTGCCTCATCGGCGACGAGAACGCCGGTGCCTACACCTACAAGAAGCTCGACGTGTCCCTCTACCTGCAGTGGGAGGACAAGCCCACCGTCGCCGGGTCGGTGTCGAGCATGCGGGACCCGAACCCCGGGTTCCCGGATCAGCAGACCTCCCCAGGTGCAACGACGTCCGGCGGAGCCGCTTCCTCGCCGGTGACGTCGTCGTCGACGCCGACGCTGGCGGTCAAGGCGACGCAGGACGGTGAACAGACCTACCCGCTGATCTACCAGTTCTTCGTCGGGACCACGACCGATCCGTGGGGCTCGCGGGTGTGGAACACCGATTGGACGAACGCGCCGAGCGGGCAGAGCCCGACGTTCCAGGCGACGGTTCCGCAAGGGGTGCTGCAGCCAGGGACGCAGTACTGGTGGAACGTCGTCGTGCAGGATCCCTACGGAGTGCGGGCGTGGACTCCGGCCTACCCGATGGTGACGACGTCGCTGCCGACGGTCGGTGCCAGCGGATCGTTCACACCTGCTGACGGTTCGGTCGTCGCGACGACGACTCCGACGTTGACGGCGCCGCCGGCGGTGTCGACGAACGGGCAGCCGCTCAAGTACGAGATCCGCGTCACCAGTGGTGCCGACGGCACGTCGGGCCAGATCGCCCAGTCGCCGCTGTGCGCCCCGACCGGCAGTGCGTGCACGATCAACGCGGACGGGTCGATGTCGTGGAAGGTGCCCGACGCGGTCCTGCAGGACGGCGGGTCCTACACGTGGGTGCAGGTCGTCAACGACACGTTCGGTGACTACCTCTACACGGCGAACTCGACCACGGGCGTGAACCGGTTGACGGTGAACTCGCGCGTCACCGATCCCGGCCCGGCATCGACGGACGCTGCAGGCCCCGTGACGGTGAACCTCGGCAACGGCAACGTGGCCGCGTCGTTCTCCTCGCCGACCGTGCGCACCCTCGGTGGGGACATGGGGATGAACTTCTCCTACAACTCGCGTATCGCATCGAACCGCGGTCTCGTCGGCACGTACTGGAACGTCCCGGCCAACACCGCGACGTTCGGCCGGGGCGATTCGATGACCCCGAACGCCGTGCAGACGCTGGTCCGCACCGACTCGGGTGTGAGCTTCGACTGGGGGAGTGCAGCGCCGGACGACGCCGTCTCGCAGTCGTACTTCCAGGCCAAGTGGACCGGGTACATGACGCCCCCGTCCGGGACCTACTCGTTCGGGTTCCTCGCTGACGACGGGGTCGCCCTGCAGCTGGGGACCACCGGGATCATCACCGACCAGTGGGGGGATCAGCACCAGACCTCGCCTCGCATGGAGACTGCCGCGAACCAGGTCTTGACCGTGAACGGGTCGCAGTGGTCGATCGGTTCGCAGTCGGGCCAGCTGCCGATCCCGATCACGGTGGACTACTACCAGCGCGGCGGATCCTCGAACGTGTACCTCGAGGTCCAGCAGCAGTCCGGGTCCTCGTAGGTCAACACGCAGGTCGTCCCGTCGAACTGGTTCACGAAGTCCCCGACGCTGCTGCCGTCCGGCTGGGCATCGTCCGCAGCGATCATGGGTGACGCGGGAGCGTACGTCTCGGCGTCGAAGCAGGGCGGTTCGGTGATCGTCACAGACACCGACGGCGGCACGCACACCTACGCCCGGACCGCTGCCGGCGGCTACACCCCGCCCCCGGGCGAGCAGGGGGTGCTGGCGTCCGACGAAGCCGGCAACCTGGTCCTCACCGACGAGGGCGGTACCGTCTACCAGTTCGACACTGCCGGGTTGGTCACGTCCGTGACCCCGGCCGCCGACCTCGGGTCGAAGCCGGCGAACCCGGTCCCGGCGTACAACAGCAGCCGACAGCTGACGTCGATCTCGGACCCGCTCTCGGCGTCCGGGTCCGGCACGTCCCTGGCCTACGCACGTCAGGTGCGGTTCTCGTACCTGTCGAACACCACGATCGGCTCGAGCGCGACGAACGGCACCAACCGGGCCGCGGGTGCATGCGCGCCGCCGTCCGGGTCCGCGTACCCGACCGCGGTCACCACGACCGCACCGGGGTCGCAGTCCGACGCCGGGATGCTGTGCCAGATCCTGTACCCGGACGGCACCACCACGCAGCTGTACTACGACACCACCGGACAGCTCGCCCGGGTCGTGGACCCCGGCAACGAGGTCACCGACTTCGGGTACACGCTGAGCTCGAGCAGCGGGACCTACCTGCTGTCGACGATCCGGAACTCCCTCACCAACGACTGGCTGGCTGCGGACAGCAGCCGGAACGCTGCCGGGCCGGTGACGACCGACATCCGCTACGACGGAACCGACCGCGCCACCTCGGTGACGCTGCCCGCCCCGGACGGGGTGACCAGCGCCTCCCGTCCGCAGAAGACGTACGGCTACGGCGCCCCGGACACCAACGGAAACCGCACCAGCACGGTCGACGTCGCCGGGATCACGGTCCCGAACGGGCACGCATCGACGGTGACGATGGACGCCGCGCTGCGGCAGACGTCGGCGGCGTCCGCGTCCGGGCTGACCAGTACCGCGGTGTGGAACAGCCGCGACAACCAGCTTGCCTCGATCGACCCGCAGGGTCGTGAGTCGAGCACCGTCTACGACCAGCAGGACCGCGCGGTCGCCTCCTACGGCCCCGCACCGGCGTCGTGCTTCGGACAGGTGCAGCCCGCGACCGCGATCCAGAACGCCAACGGTCCGCTGCCCACGGGCGGGGTCTGCGCCGGCACCGGGACCCCGGTGGCGCAGACGACGACCGCGATCGACGGGAACCTCCGCGGGCTGGCCGCGTCCTGGTACAACAACCAGACCCTCTCCGGCGCCCCTGCGGCGATGACGCTCGGCGTGCCGACGGCAGCGGGCGCGAACGGTGGGAAGACCGACGGCGCGGTCGACTACGACTGGTCGACCGGCGACAACGCCGTCAGCCCGATGACCACGCCCACCGGGACGGTCGTCGGCGGAACCGGCGGCGCGAACTGGACCGTGTCGTTCACCGGCCTGGTCACGTTCCCGACCGCGGGGACGTACCGCTTCTACACGTGGGCGGACGACGGCACGAAGCTCTGGATCAACGACCAGCTGCTCATCAACGACTGGGGCCCCCACGGCCCGCACGTCCAGGCCGCCACGAAGCCGATCACCGTCTCCGCGGGCCAGAGCCTCCGGATCCGGTTGAACTACCTGCAACAGACCGGGACGTCCCGGCTCGCGCTGGCCATGACGACCGGCAACACGCCGAGCACGTACACCGCAGCGGACGTGGTGCCCGCGTCGATGCTGTCCCCGGCGTACAACCTGGGTACCTCGTCGACGACCGCCGACGCGGTCCCGTCGGGCGCGCAGGCCAGCCAGATCAGTCCGATCACGACGGCCACGACGTACTCGCGTCCCTGGTACGGCACCGTCGACGGCACCACCGTCGACCCCGCCGGCCTGGCCCTGAAGACGTCGACCACCACAGAGGCTCCCGGTGCCGGCTACCTCCGCTCCCTGACCCGGACCCTGCCCGCGCAGGCCGCGGCAGCATCGACGAACGCGTACTTCGGAGCCGCGCAGACGATCAAGGACGCCTACGGCACCACGGACGGACAGATCTGCGGCGTGGACGTGTCCACCCCGCAGAACGGGATGCTCAAGTCGACCACCGGGCCGACGCCCGCGACGGGCAGTGCCGTCGTGACGTCGTACCTGTACGACGTGTGGGGTCGCACCGCCGGGACGAAGACCACCGGCGACGACGACTGGTCGTGCGTGACCTTCGATGCCCGAGGCCGGACGGTGAAGGCGGTCACCGCCGCGTTCAACGGGCAGCCGAGCACCACGGCGACGTCCTCCTACTCCGCCGACGGTCTCACCGCAGCGGTCTCCGACGGAGCGGTGTCCGGGTCCCCGAACGGCTCGACGACCACGGCCAAGACCGACCTGCTCGGCCGCGTCGTCAAGTACGTCGACGTCTGGGGCACCACGACCACCACGTCCTACGACCAGGCTGGTCGGATCACCTCGACGCTGGCGGTGACCGCGGACGGTGTGCAGCACTCGACGGGGCAGTCGTACGACGTGGACTCGAAGGTGACGCAGTTCACCGCGGACGGGAAGATCGTCGCGGTCCCCACCTACCAGCAGGGTGAGGTCACCGCGGTGGCGTACCCGGCGGGTGCCGGGAACGCCGGCAACGGCACCTCGGTCACGGTGACGAAGGACGGTGCCGGTGCACTGACCGGGTTGGCGTGGTCGTTCCCGAACAACCAGCCGCAGGTCACCGACCAGGTGGTCCGGTCCCAGTCCGGTGACGTCCTGAAGGACACCACCGCCCTCGGGGCGGCGTCGAACGCGTCGACGTACTCCTACGACACGGCCGGGAGGCTCGTGGCCGCGTCGATCCCGCGGCACCGGTTGACCTACGGCTTCGGTGCCAGCACGTGCGCCCAGTCGGGTGGGGTCGCTGCGGCCGGGAAGAACGGGAACCGGACGGCTTCGTCGGACCAGCTCCTCGACGCCTCGGGCAACCCGGCGGGTGCGGCGACGCAGGTCGCGTCCTGCTACGACGCAGCGGACCGGCTCATCGGGACCACGGTGACGAACCCGGTCACGGGAGCGACGCCGGTGAACCAGTCCTTGACCGGTGCGCAGCTGGTCTACGACGCGCACGGGAACACGACCACCCTGGCTGACGAGACCCTCGTCTACGACGGGCAGGACCGGCACGTCCAGACCGCACTGACGGACGGGTCGAAGGTGTGTCGTACGTGCGGGACGCGTCGAACCGGATCGTGCAGCGCACGGAGCAGACCCCGAACGGAACGAAGACCGTCACCCGGTACGGGTTCACCGGCGACGGTGACACCCCGGACTTCGTCTACGACGGCGCGAGCAAGCTCACCGAGTGGGACCTTCCCCTGCCGGGCGGGGTGACCGCAGAGCTTCGTGGGACGAGCGCGGTGTGGTCGTACCCGAACATCCACGGGGACATCGTCGCCACCACCGACGGTACAGGGCAGCTCGCATCCCAGGTGCTGCCGGTGTTCGACCCGTTCGGGCAGGTCATGGACCAGGCCACCGGCCTGTTCGGTACGACGACGGCGAACCAGTCCGGGCCGGACACGCAGCAGGGCAACGCCGACTACGGGTGGCTCGGGCAGCACCAGAAGCTCAGCGAACACCTCGGCTCGATCGCCACGGTCGAGATGGGCGCCCGGCAGTACGTCGCAGCACTCGGACGGTTCCTGCAGGTCGACCCCGTCGAGGGCGGCACCGACAATGCCTACGCGTACGTCAACGACCCGTTGAACGGACTCGACCTTGACGGTAACAAAGCGTGGAAGGTGGGGGACTGGGTCAACCTGGCAGACAACATCAGTTCAGGCCTCGGCGTGGCCGCACTTTTCGGCTGTGGCGTCTGCGGCATCATATCGTCCGTCCTCGCCGTCGGTGTTGGAGTGTACAAGCTTTCAAAGGGTGACAAGTCGGGCTGGCTTGATCTAGCGGGAGCAGCAAGTTTCGGCGTGGGGCGAGGGCTTGAAGCGGGAGTCAAGGCCTATCGTGGAGTTCAAGCGGCTTCGAAGGTGGGAAGAGTTGCGCGGAAGGCGGCGGCAATCGGTCGAGCCAGAGGTGCCCGTGTTGCCAAGTACGTGTTCAATTCCCACAAAGCGGCCGACTTTGTTTACGGAGCCGGAAGAGGGGCAACATGGATTCATCAGTCCGTGAGCAACCGGCAGTCTTGGCTTTACCCCCCACGACGCAAGAAACGGTAGAAGGTTGGAGTTGATCGCATTTTTCGCCTTCATCGGGGCGACGGTGATCGTGACGATCACTGGAGTCGCTGCGGGAAGGAGAAGCGCATTGAGGAGCGCATTCCGGAACAACAGAGTTCTTTGGGAAGCGCATTCCGATGAGGAGATGCAGAGGATCCTGGGTGCTCGAGGTGCGCCCTTGATCGCGGTGCATAAGCGGAACTCCCAGCGATATCTCCAGTGGCTCTTCATTGATGACGATGGAGCATACGCAGTCGAGACATGCAAGCTCGACCCTCGGGTCGAGTTCGTCAGTCCGCGATCAGGGCTCACCTTGACGGAGTTGCGCGACCTCACGCGGGAAGCGCGGGTACCGGCCCGCCCCCGGATCAGCTACAGAATCTGGTCGGACTACTTCGACGAGATCGGCAAGTAGCTTACTGACAAGAGGCTCATTTCGACTTCAAGTCGGCGTCGTCCCTGATCCACCCGCCTAACGGCATCTGTTGAAAGCAGGGACAGGGTGTTCCGATGTTCCAAATTCGCTGGCGCAGGCGTGGTATGGGGGTGACGGAGGTCGTCGGACTTCGCGGCCCGGCTACCTCTCGGGATGGTTTTTCCGGGCATCGTCGATCGGCACTACCGTGATGCCCTGCTCCTTCGGCACTCCGGGACCGTGTTGGCAGATTGCGGCGTCGGCCCGCCGAAGCGTCTCCTCAGTAGTTCGTCCTAGCTGGTTCGACGGACGAGCCCCGCGCCTCCGATCGCGAGACGTGGCTCGAGAAGGCAAGGAGGGCGCGCCGCCGGTCCGCACCAGCGACGCGCCCCTCCCACAGTCCTCCCGGATCAGGCCCCGTGCGCCTCCTCCGCGACCGGCTGCCACGCACGCCACGTCGCCAGCCGCGACTCGTAGTCCCGCTCGGCGATGCCCAGCGGTGCCTTGCCGAAGAAGACACGCAGCGGCGGCTCCTCGGCATCGACGACCTTGAGGATCGCGGACCGCGTCGCCTCCGGCTTGCCGGGGTCCGCTGCCGACGGACGCTTCGACGCCGCCTCACGCACCTCGGCGTACGCGTCGAGCTCGTCGCTGTGCTTCGACGACGGACCCGACCAGTCGGTCGAGAACCCGCCGGGTTCGACGAGGGTCACGTGGATCCCGAAGCCCGCGACCTCCTGGGACAGCGACTGCGACAGGCCCTCGAGCGCCCACTTCGACGCGTGGTACGCGCCGACGGTCGGGAAGGCGCTGATCCCGCCGATGCTCGACACCTGCACGATGTGGCCGGAGCCCTGCTCGCGCATGATCGGCAGCGCGGCCTGCGTGACCCAGAGCGCGCCGAAGAAGTTCGTCTCGAGCTGCGCGCGGACCTCGTCCTCGGTGAGCTCCTCGACCATGCCGAAGTGGCCGAAGCCGGCGTTGTTCACGACCACGTCGAGGCGGCCGAAGTGCTCAGCAGCCTGCTGCACGGCGGCCACGTCGGCCTCGCGGTCGGTGACGTCGAGGCGGATCGCCAGGAACGTGTCGGGGTACTGGTCGACGAGCGCCTGGACGTCGTCGGTGTTCCGTGCGGTGCCCGCGACGGAGTCGCCGCGCTCCAGGGCGGCCTCCGTCCACTCGCGGCCGAAGCCCTTCGACGCTCCGGTGATGAACCAGGTCTTGGCCATGTCGCTCCTCGTGTTCGGTTGCGGTGACCCCGGCAGGCAACGCCCGTCGCCCCGGCGCGACCTGAGCGGCCGGGTGACAGGCGGCCGACACCGCCCCCGCAGGCGGTCGACACCGCCCCCGCCGGCGGCCGCCGGCCGCCGCACGACCGGACCACCAGCGCCGGACCACCGGACCACGGCCCCACCGCCCGCCTGCTGACAGCCCGCTCGCCCACCCCCGAGCACCATGGCCCCATGAGCCAGTACGACAAGCGCGACCCGAACTCCCTCTACCCGAAGCCGCCGTTCCCCGAGCAGGAGCAGTCGCTCCCGGGCGCCGCGTACAAGATGGACCCGAAGCCCGACCACGGCGAGGACAGCTACGTCGGCAAGGAGCGCCTCACCGGCTTCCGCGGCATCGTCACCGGCGCCGACTCCGGCATCGGTCGCGCCGCCGCGATCGCCCTCTCCCGCGAGGGCGCCGACCTGGTCCTGTCCTACCTGCCCGACGAGCAGGAGGACGCCGAGCAGGTCCGCGACCTCCTCGAGTCCGAGGGACGCCGCGCGGTGCTCGTGCCGGGCGACATCTCCGACGAGCAGTACTGCCGGGACCTCGTGCAGCGCGCCGTCGACGAGCTCGGTGGCCTCGACACCCTCGTCATGGTCGCCGGTCGGATGGACAGCAACGACGACATCCTGACCCTGACCACCGAGCACTTCGACTCGACGTTCAAGACGAACATCTACTCGCTGTTCTGGCTCACCCAGGCCGCGGTGCCGCACCTCGAGCCCGGCTCGACGATCGTCACGACCGGCTCGATCCAGGCCGCGACGCCCTCGCCCGACAAGGTCGACTACGCGATCTCGAAGAGCGCCGTGAAGACCTTCACCGAGGCCGTCGCGCAGCAGCTCGCCCCGAAGGGCATCCGCGTCAACTCGGTCGCGCCGGGTCCGGTGTGGACGCCGCTCCAGCCGGGTTCCGACGACGCCGAGACCGTCGCGCACTTCGGTGAGCAGTCGCCGTTCGGTCGCCCCGGCCAGCCCGCCGAGCTCGGGGCGGCGTACGTACACCTCGTCAGCCCGGAGTCGAGCTACCAGTCCGGCTCGACGATCACGATCGCGGGCGGCACGCCCGCCTTCTGAGCCGGGTCCGACGCGGCGCACCGGACGACGCAGGTCGCGTCCGACGCGGCTCCGGACGACGCACGCCGCGTCCGACGCGACCACGGGACGGACGGGAGGCACGGTGCCAGCCCGCACCGCGCCTCCCGTCCGTCTCCCGGTCGCGTCCGCGACCCGATGCGCTCGGTCACCTGACGCCGCGGAACGCAGGGGGCGTCCATGCGGAGGCGCGACCCACCGGTGGGCTGTCCCAGTCCGGTGCTGGCAGGGTGGGCGACGACGACGGGAGCGACGATGGCCGGTGTGACGCACGTGGTGCTGGTGGCGTGGGACGGCACGGGCGGTGACGCCGAGCGAGCCGATGCGCTGTGCCGGGAGCACCTGCCCCGGATCGACGGTGTCGAGTCGGTGCGCTCCGGGCCGAGCGTGAGCACCGAGGGGCTCGAGGGCGGCTTCGACTGGATGCTCGTCGTGCGCTTCCGCGACCGGGACGCGCTCACGGCCTACCTCCCGCACCCGGAGCACCGACCGGTCGCCGACCACATCGGCGGGTCGAGCTCCCGCGTCGTGGTCTTCGACGTCGAGGACTGACCCCGGCGGAAGGGGTGCGGCGTCCGCCGGTCCTGTGTGGTCTCTGATGCTTCCTCGGGTGGTGCACCGTCGCGCGCGCCCGTGCCCTGCCACCATGGTCGGATGACCGACGCGCCCGAACTCCGCCGCAGCAGGCGAACGGCCGACGTCGTCGGCATCCTCGAACCGAACCCCTACCCGCTCGTCGCGATCGCCGTGGCCGTCGTGTCCGTGGTCGTCCTGACGATCATCGGGTTCTTCCTCGGAACGGTCGACCTCGGTCTGTCGAAGGCGTTCAACGAGCTGCACGTCGGTGCGCTCGGGGCCTTCACGACCGCGGTCTACCACGTCATCAGCCCGGTGCCGGCGATCGCGCTGACCTTCGTCGTCGCCGGCGTCATCTGGTGGCGGGCACGGGACATCCGGCCGGCGTTGGGTTTCGGGATGACGATCGCGATCACGTGGTTGCCCTCCGCGGCGGTCAAGGAGATCGTGCACCGGGCACGTCCCGACGTGGCGCTCCTGCCGCACCCGTTCCCCGTGCAGCCCGACCCCGGGTACCCGAGCGGGCACACGGTGTACATCACGGCGTTCGTCATCGCGCTCGTGTGGGTCGTCCGCGAGACGCGGTGGCACCGACTGGCGCAGGTGCTCGGCGTCGTGGCGATCGTCGTCGTGTTCCTGTCGGTGTCGATCGACGCCGTGCACTACCCGACCGATGCGGCGGCCTCGGTGCTGTGGGCCCTCGCGGTGACGCCGGCGGCGCGCGTGGTGTGGGTCGACTGGGTGATGCCGAAGGTGCCGATCCTGCGGCCGCGCGAGGGAGCGGCGGTGCCGGTCCGGCGCTGACCGGGACCGCACTGGCACTGACCGGTGCCGCCCCGGCACTGACCGGGACCGGGGGCGCGGTGGCGCCGGTCGGACGCTGACCGGGACCCGGGGGGAGCCCCCACCCGGTCGGAGGGCCCGCCGGGTGCTGCCGGAGGTCACGGACCGCGAGGCTCGAGGAGCACTACACTTCCCGAGTCACGAAGAGGTCTCATGTCCCGCTCCGCCACCGTCCCGCCGTTCGCCGTCGCACCCCGGTTCCACTTCACCACCGCGCTGTTCCGGGCGACCACCTGGCGACAGTTCGCCTTCCACGCAGCGCACCTGCCGATCGCCGTCGCGGCGCTGGCCTGGTTCGCCGTGACGATCGCCGTCGGCGTCCCCGCCGCGGTCACGTGGTTCGGGCTCGTCGTCTCCGCGTTCCTCCTGGGTGGTGGCGCCTGGTTCGCCGCCGTGACCAGACGGATGTCCGCGGCGCTGCTCGAGCAGGAGGTCGCGCCGCCCCGCTTCCGTGCCCGCCGACCGGGGCTGCTCGGATGGGCGACGACGCGGTTGACCGACCCGGCACGCTGGCGTGCGTTCGCCTACCTGCTCGTCGGGTTCGTCGTCACGACGTGCTCGTTCGCCGTCTCGACGGCCGTCCTCGTCACCTCCCTCGGCGCCGTCACGCACGCCGCCTGGGGCCGGTACCTCCCCGCGCAGGTCGGCGCCGACGGCCGTGAGCACCGTGGCGCCCAGCTGCTCGGCACGTTCGTCGACACCGTGCCGATGCAGCTCGCGTTCGCCGCGCTCGGGGTCGTCCTGCTGCTCGCCGTGTGGCCCGCCGTCAACCACGGGCTCGGGTCGCTCCAGCGCGTGGTCATCCGCTCGCTGCTCGGGACCACCCGCCGTGCGGAGCGCCTCGCCCAGGTCACCGCCTCCCGCGACGCGGCCGTCGTGGACGCCGACGCGACCCTGCGCCGCATCGAGCGCGAACTCCACGACGGCACGCAGGCTCGGCTCGTCGGCCTCGCCATGACGCTCGGCGACGCCCGGGACCGCCTGCAGCACGGGCAGGGCGGCGCCGGCGTCGAGGCGCTGGTCGACCAGGCGCACGCGGCGACGAAGGAGGCCCTCGTCGAACTGCGCGCCCTCGCCCGCGGGATCCACCCGCCGGTCCTGGACGCCGGTCTGGAGGCGGCGCTCACCTCCGCCTGCGCGCGTGTGCCGTTCCCGGTGACGCTCCGCACCGACCTGCCGGTCCGCCCGGCGCCGGTGGTCGAGGGCATCGCGTACTTCGGGGTCCTCGAACTCCTGACGAACGTGTCGAAGCACGCCGGGGCGACCTCGGCCGTCGTCGACGTCGCACTGGTCGGCACCGACCTGGTCGCCACGGTGCAGGACGACGGCGTCGGCGGCGCCCACGTCGCACTCACGGCCGAGGACGGGCACGGCACGGGGCTCGCCGGGCTGCTCGAACGCCTGCGCGCGGTCGACGGGTCCCTGCACGTCGACAGCCCCGCGGGTGGACCGACCTCGGTGCGGCTGGTCGTGCCTGCGGGAGCCGCCACGTGAAGGTGCTCATCGCGGACGACAACACGATCGTCCGCGAGGGGCTCGCGGCGCTCCTCCGGGGCCGCGGGCACGACGTCGTCGCGGCCGTCGGGGACGGCGAGGCGGTGCTCCCCGCACTCGCCGCGACACCGGCCGACGTCGTGGTGATGGACATCCGGATGCCGCCGACCCACACGGACGAGGGCGTGCAGGCCGCGGTCCGCGTCAAGGCCGCCCGGCCGGACGTCGGGGTGCTGCTGTTCTCGCAGTACGCCGAGGTGCGGTGGGCGCGCACGCTCCTCGACGTGGCGACGGTCGGCGTCGGCTACCTGCTCAAGGACCGGGTCGCCGAGGTCTCGACGTTCATCGACTCGCTCCAGCAGGTGGCCGCGGGCAACGTCGTGCTCGACCCCGAGGTCGCCGCTGCGCTCGTGCAGGCACCCCGACCGATCCGCGACCGCCTCGACACGCTCACCGCCCGGGAGACCGACGTCCTGCGCCTGATGGCCGAGGGGCGCTCGAACGGGGCGATCGCCGAGGCGCTGTTCCTCTCCGGGGGCACCGTCGAGAAGCACGTCACGGCGGTGTTCGCGAAGCTCGGGCTCGAGGCGGCGCCGGGCGACCACCGGCGCGTGCTCGCCGTGCTGCGCTTCCTCGCCACCTGAGCAGGGCACGGTCGGGCCGGGGTCAGGCCGGGGCTGCCCCGTCGTCCTCGAACGGCAGGAGCCGACGTGCGCCGTGCCCCTCGGCGCCGAGCGCGTCGCCGGGGTTCACCACCAGGCAGGCGTTGAGCGAGACGCACCCGCACCCGATGCACTGCGTCATCTCCTGCTGCAGGCGCTCGAGCTCGAGCTGGCGGGCCCGGAGCCGTGCGCGCCACCGCTCGTTGAGCCGGTCCCAGTCCCGCAGCGACGGCATCCGGTCGGCGGGCAGGGCCGCGAACTGCTCGGCCACCTCGCCCAGGGGGATCCCGAGCCGCTTCGCCACCTGGATGATCGCGATGCGGCGCTCCACGTGCCGGGGGTACAGCCGGGTGCCGCCGGTGGTGCGCTCGGGGTGGATCAGGCCCTTGCGTTCGTAGAAGTGCAGCGCCGAGGCCGCGACCCCGGTCCGGCGGACGACCTCGCCGATCGACAGCAGGTCGGTCGGCCGCGGCGGCGCGGCGTCCGACGGTCCGGTCCTGCCGTCGTCGATCTCCACCATGGTCGAGATCCTACGACCGGTCCGGCACCAGGAGCGCTTGGTACGATCGAGCACGCAATCCGTGTATCTACCGGCCGCCGGCACCCCGGCGGACAGCGGCGGCACCCGATGGGCCCGCCGCTCTCGCACCTGGTGGGCCGAGAAGGCACACCCCCATGCTCCAGGAACGACGCTCCGACGCGTCCCTCGTCTCCCTCGCCGGTCGTTGGTACTTCCCGATCGCCTTCGTCGCGCGGCTGCCCTTCGCGATGATGGTCGTCGGCGTGCTGACGCTCGTCGTCGCCACCCGCGACTCGGTCGCCCTCGGCGGCATCAACTCCGCGTTCGTCGGCTTCGGGTCGGCGCTCTTCGGGCCGCTCGTCGGTGCCGCCGCCGACCGCTTCGGCCAGCGGGCTGTCCTCGTCCCGGTCGGTCTGGCGAACGCCGTGCTGCTCGCGCTGTTGCCGTTCGTCGTCGCCGGCTCGGCCCCCGACCTCGCCGTGCTCGCGATGTCGTTCGGCATCGGTGCGACCGCCCCGCAGGTGGCCCCGATGTCCCGCACGCGACTCGTCGCGATCATCCGGCAGCGGATGGCCCCTCGCCGCCACGAGAAGGTCCTCAGCGGGACGATGGCGTACGAGTCGGCCGCCGACGAGACCGTGTTCATCGTCGGCCCGTTCCTGGTCGGCCTGCTCGCGACCGCGATCGCCCCGTGGGTCGCCGTCGCCGGTGCGGCCGCCCTGACCTTCGTCTTCGTGACCGCGTTCGCCCTGCACCCGACCGGGCGGCTCGTCGTCCGCGGCGGGGACCACGAGGAGACCGCCCCCGCGCGGCAGCTGCTGCGCCCCCGGCTCGTCGTGGTCGTGGTCGGCATCCTCGGCATCGGACTGTTCTTCGGGTCGACGCTCACCGCCCTGACCGCCTTCATGGAGCAGCACGGCGAGTCATCCCAGGCCGGCCTGCTCTACGGCGTGATGGGCATCGGCTCCGCGGCGCTCGCCCTCGGGTCGGCCGCGTTCCCCCGGGCGTTCGGGGTCGGCTGGCGCTGGCTCGTGTTCGGGGTCGTGCTGCTCGGCGGCGCGATCGCCTTCGCCACGGCCGACTCCGTCGTCGCCGTCGCGGTCGTGCTCGGCCTGATGGGCATCGGCATCGGCCCGACGCTCGTCGCGCAGTACAGCCTCGGGTCCGACCGTTCCCCGGTCGGCCGTTCCGCCACCACGATGACGATCCTCGGCTCGGCGGTCATCGTCGGGCAGTCCGTGGCATCCGCCGTCGTCGGCGAGGTCGCCGAGCGGGCCGGCACCGGGGCGGCCATGGCGTTCCCGGCGTACGCGGCGGCGCTCGTCGTGGTCGCGGCGGTCGTGAACGTCCTGCTCAACCGTCGGAGCCCGGTCGCACGCTAGGCACACCGGCCCTGGCCCACGGCACCCGGAGGTGACCCGGGCAGGGTGGGGTCATGCGCATCCTCGTCCTCGGCGGCACCGCGTGGCTCGGTCGGACCGTCGTCCGGCACGCCCTCGACCGCGGCCACGAGGTGACGTGCCTCGCCCGCGGCACCGACGTCCCCGCGGGCGCCCGGTCCGTCGTGGCCGATCGCGACCGCGACGACGCCCTCGCCGAGGTGCTCGACGGCTCCCGCTGGGACGCGGTCGTCGACGTCTCACGGACGCCCGACCACGTCCGGCGGGCCGTCACCGCACTCGAACCCGTCGCCGACCGGTACGTCTTCGTGTCGACCGTGAGCGTCTACGCGTCCCAGGGCGAGCGCGGTGCCGACGAGCGCGCTCCCGTGCTCGAGCCGTCCGACGACCCCGCCGAGTACGGCGCCGCCAAGGTGGCGTGCGAACGTGCCGTCCTCCACGCCTTCGGGGTCGAGCGCGCGTCGATCGCACGCGCCGGACTCGTCGGCGGACCGGGCGACCACACCGGACGCTCCGGGTACTGGCCGTGGCGGTTCGCCCGCGGGGCCGAGACTGGTCGACCGGTGGTGGTGCCCGCGCGCACGGACCGTCCCACCTCGGTGGTCGACGTCCGCGACCTCGCGGCCTGGCTCGTCGGGGCGGCCGAGGGCGGACGAGCGGGCGTGCACGACGTCACCGGCGAGGTCCGCACGCTCGACCGGCACCTCGAGGCAGCACGGACGGTGGCTGCCGCGGACGTCCCGGTCGTGCCGCTGGCGGACGCGGTGCTCCTCGAGCGCGGCGTGGCCCCGTGGGCGGGGGAGCGGTCCCTGCCGCTGTGGATCCCCGACGACGAGCACCAGGGCATGAACGACCGACCGGCGGTCCGTGCGCGATCGGCCGGGTTGACGCGGCGGCCGCTCGCCGAGACGCTGGCGGACGCGCTCGCCTGGGAACGGCAGCAGCCCGTCCACCCGCACGGCGCGGGCCTCTCGGACGACGACGACGAGGACGCGGTCCGCGCGGCCGGGTGAGTCAGTCCTCCGTGTCGTCGACGAGCAGGTCCTCGTGCCGGTAGTCGTTCGACCGCAGCCCCGCACGAGCGATCATGTGCGACGACACCGGCACGAGCACCAGCTGGAACACGAGCACCGGGACGACCACCCACAGTGCCGTCCAGGTCCCCACCGCGACGACGACCGCCGCCAGGGCCAGTGCCAGACCGAGCACCTGCGGCTTCGCCATCGCGTGCAGCCGGACGAGGGGGTCCGGGAACCGGACGATGCCGATCGCGGCGGACAGGGACAGCGCCGAGGCGACGAGCAGCAGCGCGAGGGCGATCCACGCCCGCACGCCGGCGCCCGCGACGAACGACTCCAGGATGGCGATCACGGGCGTTCCTCCTCGACGGCGTGCTCCGGCGTGGTGACGTCGACGCCCTCGTCGGAGGGGTCGGACGACGGGGTGACGATCCGGGCGACCGCGATCGTGGCGAACACGCTCGTCGCGGCGATCACCACGAGGACGGGCACCGCGGTCAGGTCCTGCCGGATCGCCATCGCTGCCGCGATCACGACGAGCGCGGTGGTCAGCACGATGTCCGAGCCGATCATGCGGTCGAGGATCGTCGGCCCGCGGACGATCCGTCCGACGGCCAGCGCCAGGGTCGCCCCGAGCAGCGCGAGGACGAGCAGGACGCCCACGGCCATGACGACGACTGCGGCGCTCATCGGGTGACCTCCGGCAGGGGATCGGACAGTTCGGACACGTCGTGGCGGGATCCGATCGCGCGGATCACGAGCTCGTCGATCCGGTGCGCCTCGGCCTTCGCCGCCTCGACCTGCTCGATCCGCTCGGTGTCCAGGACGTGCAGGAGCAGGCGGCGTCGCGGCAGGTCGACGTCGGCGACGTACGACCCCGGCACGAGCGAGATCGCCAGCGTCGCGAGCGTGAAGGTCATCTCGGAGGTGGTGTGCAGCTGGACGAGCACGATCGAGCTCCGGCGGACGCCTCGCGGTCGGACCGCGACCCAGGCGACGCGGAACGACGCCCGCACGACGAGCCCGGCCCACACGACCAGGAACAGCAGCACGCGCGGCACCGAGAAGCGCTTCGACAGGGGCACCGGCGGCAGGGGCAGCGCCTGTGTCACGAGCAGCGCCACGACCACGCCGCACAGCAGGGTGAGCACGGTCCACGAGCCCCAGAGCAGCGCCCAGAGCACGGTCAGTCCGGCGACGAGCGGCACCTCGTAGCGCCACGCGACGGCGATCCGTCGAGCGTTCGAGATCCGTCGGGTGTCGCTCACCGGGCACCTCCCAGCACGGCCTGGACGTAGCGGTCGGGGGACTCCAGCGACTCGGCCGCGCGGGTCGCGTAGCCGTACAGCGGCCCGGCGACGACGGTCAGGGCGACCGAGCCGAGCACCGCGACCGTCGTCACCGCGACGAGCATGCGGGGCAGGCGCGCCGGTTCCGGCGCCTCGCCTGCGGTGGCCGTCGACCCGGTCGCCGGACGGGAGGCGCTGCTCGCGTGCGGTGCGTCGGTGACGGTGGTCGAGCCTCCAGGGTGGTACGCCTCGCCCGTCTCCTCGGAGACGGTCAGCGGCGCCGGTTCCGGCGACCGCAGGTGCGCGTGCGGTTCCGCCGTGGTCACGTGGGGCGCGGCCGCCTCGGCGGCCGGCTTCGGCCGCCAGAAGGCGGCGTCCCAGACGCGCATGAGCGCGTACAGGGTCAGGAGGCTCGTGAGGACCCCGGCGGCGACCGTCACCCACGCCATCGGGGAACCGTCCTCCGCCGCCGCGCGGAACAGGCCGAGCTTGCCGATGAAGCCGGAGAACGGCGGGATGCCGCCCAGGTTGAACGCCGGCACGAGGTAGAGCGCCGCGAGCAGCGGTGCGGCCTTGAGCAGGCCGCCGAGCGAGCGGCTCGACGTCGTGCCGCCGATGCGCTCCATCACCCCGGACACCAGGAACAGCGTGGTCTGCACGACGATGTGGTGCACCGTGTAGAACACCGCGGCGGCCGTGCCCGCGACCGAGCCGAGCCCGATGCCCATCACCATGAACCCGATGTGGCTGATGAGGGTGAAGGACAGCAGGCGTTTCACGTCGGTCTGCGACACGGCCCCGAGCACGCCGACCACCATCGTCAGCACGGCGACGACGAGCAGGACGTCGTTGAGCTGCGGCCTGGGGAAGATGATCGTCTCGAGCCGGATGATCGCGTAGATGCCGACCTTGGTGAGCAGGCCCGCGAACACGGCCGTGACCGGGGCCGGTGCCGTGGGGTACGAGTCCGGCAGCCAGAACGCCAGCGGGAAGACGGCCGCCTTGATGCCGAAGCCGATGAGCAGCATCGTGTGGAGCAGCAGCTGCACGTGCTCGGGCAGCTCCGCGACGCGCTGCGAGATCTGGGCGATGTTGACGGTGCCCGTCGCGCCGTAGACCAGGCCGATCGCGGCGAGGAAGATCGCCGACGCGATGAGGCTCGTGACGATGTACGTCGTGCCGGCCCGGACGCGCTGCTCGCTGCCGCCGAGGGTGATGAGCACGTAGCTCGCCACGAGCAGCATCTCGAACGCCACGTAGAGGTTGAACAGGTCGCCTGCGAGGAAGGCGTCGAGCACGCCCGCCGCGAGCACCAGGTACGTCGGGTAGAAGATCGTGACCGGGGCGTCCTCGTCGTCGGCGGCGAGCCCCTGCCCGATCGAGAAGAGCAGCACGAGCAACAGGACGCTCGCGCTCACCGTGAGCAGGAGCGCGCTCAGCCGGTCGACCACGAGCGAGATGCCGTACGGGGCCTCCCACCCGCCGACCTGCACGACGATGGTGCCGTGCTGGTCGACGAGCACCATGAGCGTCGCGGCGAGGGCGACCGCGACCGCGAGCACCGCGACGGTGATCGCCCGCTGCAGCTCCTGGTGCCGCAGCAGGCCGAGCGCGATCGCGGCGCCGAGGAGCGGCACGAGGACGAGCAGCGGGACGAGCCAGGTCATCGGGAAGCCTCCTCGGTGGGCTGCGGTGCACCGTCGTGCGGGTCGTCGGCGTCCTCCGGGGACTTCGGGTCGAAGTCCGCCTCGGGGTCGTCGTCGTGGTCGGCGCTGCGGGACCGGCCGATCGCGGCGTCGGCTTCGTCGACCTCGACCTCGTCGGCGCGCGAGAGCTTCCAGGAGCGGTGGATGAGCGCGAGCAGGAACGCGCTCACGGCGAAGGTGATGACGATCGCGGTGAGGGCGAACGCCTGGGGGAGCGGGTCGGTGATGCCCTCGGCGGTCTTGCCGATCGGGGGCCGGCCGGCCGCACCGGACATGATCAGGAGCAGCAGGTTGATCGAGTTGCCGAGCAGCAGGAAGCCGAGCAGCATGCGCGTGAGGGACCGTTCGAGCAGCAGGTAGACCCCGCACGAGAACAGCACCGCCATCGCGATGACGAGCACCAGGGTGATGGTCACACTGCGCTCCCTTCCGGGGTCGAGGCGGCGGCGGTGTCGTCGACGTCGCCCTCGGTGGTGTCGTGCACGGTGGCGCGGGAGTCCTCGAGGCGCTGGCGGTCGACCTCGGCGCCGAGGCTGCGCAGGACGTCGAGCACGAGGCCGACGACCACGAGGTAGACGCCGATGTCGAAGAACGTCGCGGTGACGAACTCGACGTGGCCGAGCACGGGGACGGTTGCCTCGAAGAACTCGGAGTACAGGGCGTCCTTGCCGAAGAAGAGCGGCACGATCGCGGTGGTCGCGGCGGTGGCGACCCCGAGTCCGAGCAGCCGACCGGCACGCACCGGGGCGGCGGCGCCGAGCTCGGCCGGTCCGCCCGCGAGGTACCGCCCGGCGAGGGCGATGCCCGCGACGAGCCCGCCCGCGAACCCGCCGCCGGCGGCGTTGTGCCCGGCGAACAGCAGGTAGACCGACAGCACGACGAGTCCGTGGAACAGCAGCCGCACGACGACGTCGAGCAGGGCCGAACGGCCGGTGGGGATCGCGGCGCTCGTCGGCAGCCAGGCGCGGGGCCCGCCGTCGCGGTGCCGGTCGTCGGGGGAGTCGGGCATGTCCCGGAGGCGGGGCAGCGTGTCCTCGCGGGAGTTCACGAAGATCAGGCTGGCGACCCCGGTGGCCGCGGCGACGACCACCGTCAGCTCGCCGAGGGTGTCCCAGCCGCGCAGGTCGACGAGGGCGACGTTCACGACGTTCAGGCCGTGCCCGAACGAGCTCGTGAGCGCGGGCAGGTCGGGCCAGAGCGGCTCGGCGGTGCGGGCCGATGCGGCCACGACCACGACGATCGCGAGCGTGACGCCGGCGAGCGCGGCGAACAGCGCCCGGACGACCCGGAAGCGCGACGGGTTGGCGGTCGCGATGCGCGGGGGCAGGCGCCGGAGCACGAGCACGAAGGCGATGAGCGTGACCGTCTCGACGACGAGCTGCGTGAGGGCGAGGTCGACCGCGCCGTGCAGCACGAACAGCACCGACATGCCGTAGCCGGTGACGCCGACGAGCACGGCCGCGGCGAACCGGGTCTTCGCGGTGAGGACGGCGATCGCGGCGACGGCCATCACCGCGACGACCGGCACCTGGCCCCACGAGTCGGCGAACCGGACGTGGAACGCCCACGGGCCGCCGAGGACGAGGTTCGCCAGGGCCCCGGCGACGAAGACCGACAGGATCACGGTCAGGTAGTACGGCAGCGAACCGCGCTGGACGCTCGCGGTCAGCCCGGTCGCGAAGCGGTCGAGCCCGCGCATCACGTGCCGGTAGGTGCCGGACGCGCTGGGGGACCCGGCGAGCCGGTGCTGCAACGCCTCGACCGGGCGGCGGAGCAGGAACAGCGCAACACCGCCGACGAGCGTGACGGCGGATATCCCGAGCGCGGGCTCGAGGCCGTGCCACAGCGCCAGGTGCGGGACCTCGCCGTCGGCCAGCGCGGCGGCCCGGGCGGCGGGCTCGATGCCGTGCGCCACGACCGGGGTGAGCAGCCCGAGCACGAGACCGGTGCCGGCGAGGAGGGACGGCACGACGCCGAGGCCGTGCAACCCGTGCGCCTCGGTGTCCGGCACGCCGGGCTTGCGGGCGAAGGTGCCCCAGAGGAAGCGGAGCGAGTACGCCACGGTCAGGACCGACCCGAGCGTGATGCCGACGAGGGCGAACCACGCCCACCCGGCCTGCGGTCCGTGCAGTTCCTCGACGAAGCTGGTGAGCACGGCCTCCTTCGCCACGAAGCCGATCGCCGGCGGGATGCCGGCCATCGAGGCCAGCGCGAGCACGCTGACGACCACGAGCCATGGCATCCGGCGGCCGAGCCCGCTGAGCCGGGTGAGGTCCCGGGTCCCGGTGACGTGGTCGACGGCCCCGACGACCAGGAAGAGCGTCGACTTGAACGTGGCGTGCGCGACGAGCAGGGCCACGCCGCCGAGCGCCACCGCGGGGGCACCCCACCCGGCGGCGACCACGAGGAAGCCGAGCTGGGCGACGGTGCCGTAGGCGAGCAGGAGCTTGACGTCGGTCTGCCGCAGTGCGCGGTACCCGCCGACGAGCATGCCGAGGACCCCGAGCAGGGTGATCGTCTCCCGCCACCCGGTGAGCAGGGCGAAGGCGGGTGCCAGACGGGCGACGAGGTAGATGCCGGCCTTCACCATCGCGGCGGCGTGCAGGTAGGCGCTGACCGGGGTGGGCGCCGCCATCGCCGCGGGGAGCCAGAAGTGGAACGGCACGATCGCCGACTTCGTGAGCGCGCCGAGCAGCACGAGCACGACCGCGACGGGCACGAGCGGCCCGGGACGGTCGACGAGCTCCGGCGCCCGGGCGATGATGCCGGACAGGCTCGTGGTGCCGGCGGTGACCGACAGGGCGACGAGCCCGGCGAGCATCGCCAGCCCGCCCGCGGTCGTCACGACGAGGGCCTGCATGGCCGCGGCCCGGCTGGCGCGCTTCGCCGCGTCGTGCCCGATGAGCAGGTAGGAGAAGACCGTCGTCGCCTCCCACAGCACGAACAGCACGATGACGTCGTCGGCCACGACCAGGCCGTACATCGACCCGGCGAACGCGGTCAGGACCCCGGCGAACCGACCGGTGCCGGGCTCGTCGCGGCCGAAGTACGACGCGCAGTAGACGAGCACGAGGGCACCGACGACGGACACCACGAGGGCGAGCACCCACGACAGGGCGTCCATCCGCAGGGCGATCGCGAGGTCGAGCTGCGGGATCCACTCCCAGCTGCTGGTGACACCGGCACCGAGGGCGCGGGGCGTCTGCACGACCGTCAGGACCGCCGCGGCCGCGGGTGCGAGGGCGGCGACGTAGAAGACGCGTCGACCGAGCAGGGGGGTCAGGGCGGGGACGATCAGGGCGACGATCGCGAACGCGACGAGGACGGAGACCATCGGGCACCTCCTCGGGGTCGGGCTGCAGTCCGGCTCACTGGGCCCTCACAGCCTACGAGCAGGCGGTTGGCAACTCCCTGTACGGCCGGACAGCCGCCGGCTCTGCGGAGCCGACTCCTCAACCACTCTGCCCCGCGCGGCGGCCACGCGTCCGGACCGTGTCCGTGCACGTAGCCTGGGCGGGCCGACACCGGTTCGGCCACCCGTTCGGAGGAGGACCCGTGCAGCTCACCGACCTCGTGCCCGACCCCACCGCGCTCGAGCGGATCGCGACGGGCAGCACCTGGGCCGAGGGGCCGTGCTGGATCCCGGCGACCAGGAGCCTGCGGTGGTCCGACATCCCCGGCGATCGGGTCCTGCAGTGGCACGAGGACACCGGGGAGACGAGCGAGTACGCCACCGGGGTCGAGTTCACGAACGGGCGGGTCCTCGACCGGGACGGGTCGGTCGTGCAGTGCTCCCACGGGCGCCGGCGGGTCGAGCGGGACCGGGACGGGGTCGTGACACCGATCGTCGACGCCTGGGCCGGTGTCCGGTTCAACTCCCCGAACGACGTCGTGGTCGCGCGGGACGGCAGCGTGTGGTTCACCGACCCGGCGTACGGCATCACGCAGCCGCGCGAGGGGCACCCCGGCGAGCGGGAGTACGGCGACCACTGGGTGTTCCGGTGCGGCCCCGCCGGTGAGGACCTCCGCCCGGTGGTGCTCGACTGCGAGGAGCCGAACGGTCTCGCGTTCTCCCCCGACGAGCGCGTGCTCTACGTCGCGAGTTCCTCCGGGGACCGGCCGGTGATCCGCGCGTACGACCGGGACGGTGTGCGCGTGAAGAACGGCCGCGAGTTCGTCCGGCTCGACCCGGGCGAGGGCGTCCCCGACGGCATCCGGGTGGACGAGCACGGCAACGTCTGGTCCTCGACGCACCGCGGGGTGTCCGTGTTCGCGCCGGACGGCACCCGGATCGGCGACGTCCCCGTGCCCGAAGTCGTCGCGAACCTGTGCTTCGGTGGTGCCGACGGCCGCACGCTCTTCGTCGCCGCGACCACCTCGGTCCACCGCATCCGCACCACCACGCGGGACGCGACCGCCCGCTGACGTAGGCTGACCCGGCCATGCAGTGCGACTACTTCGACCGCGGGGTGTGTCGTTCCTGCACCCTGATGGGCCAGCCCTACGCCGACCAGGTGCTCGACAAGGAGCTCCGCACCCGCGAGCTCCTGCACGACGCCGTCGAGCACGCCGGCGGGCCCGGAGCGGTGACCTGGCTCCCGGCGATCACCAGCCCGGAGTCCGGCTACCGGAACAAGGCGAAGATGGTCGTCGGCGGTTCGGTGCAGCACCCGACCGTGGGCATCCTCGACCACCGGCAGCGTGGCGTCGACCTGCGGCGCTGCGGCATCTGCACGCCCGGCATCCAGCGCGCCCTGCCGGTCCTCGCCGCGTTCGTCGCGGACGTCGGGCTGATCCCGTACGACGTCGCCGCGCGTCGGGGCGAGCTGAAGTTCGTCCTCGTCACGGAGTCGCCGGACGGCGAGCTGATGGTCCGGTTCGTCCTCCGCTCCGAGGGGCAGCTGCCGCGGCTCCGCGACCACCTCGACCGGCTGCGCACGGTGCTGCCGCAGGCCGTCGTCGTCACCGCGAACCTGCTGCCGGAGCACAAGGCCGTGACCGAGGGGGACCGCGAGGTCGTCCTCACCGCGCAGGAGACGCTGCCGATGCGCTTCGGCGACGTCACGATGCACCTCCGGCCGCAGTCCTTCTTCCAGACGAACGCGTCCGTCGCCGCACAGCTCTACGACCAGGCGTCGACCTGGATCGACGAGGTCGCACCGGCCAGCATGTGGGACCTGTACTGCGGCGTCGGCGGGTTCGCCCTGCACGCCGCCCGGCCCGGACGGTCGGTGACCGGCATCGAGACCAGCCGCGAGGCGATCCGGTCGGCCGCGCAGTCCGCACGCGAGGCCGGTCTCGCCGACGTCCGGTTCGCCGCCGACGACGCCACCGAGCACGCCCTGCGCGCCCGCCCGGGAACGGTCCCCGAGCTCGTGGTCGTGAACCCGCCGCGGCGGGGGATCGGCGAGACGCTGGCGACCTGGCTCGAGGAGTCCGACGTGCAGCACCTCGTGTACTCGAGCTGCAACCCGGTGACCCTGGCGAAGGACCTCGCCCGCATGCCGTCGCTGCGGCTGCGCCGCGCACGCGTGCTCGACATGTTCCCGCAGACCGGGCACCTCGAGGCGGTCACCCTGCTGTCCAGGGACTGACCAGGAGGTGACCAGGAGACGGACGGGAGGCACGGTGCCAGCCCGCCACGGGCCTCCAGGTCGGCGCATTGCCAGGGAACTGCCAAGGTCGTGTACCCGGGTACAGCCCGATCGCCGCGGATGCGGCGATCGGTGTGTACAGGAACACGGGAGGGGTACGCAACGGTCGAGGGGTCGACTCTTGGTCTCGGTTTGATAACGGCGGCGAGTTTCCTATGGTTGCCGACCGAGGCGCCCCCGGCACGAGACCACTGCCCCCGGAGGCGCACCCCCACAACGTGACCGCGATCGGTCGGGACGGGCAGTGGCGACCGGAGCAGCGCGTGCGCAGCACCCGTGTCCGTGGTCCCGGTGGAGCGATCAACCATGAAGAAGCTTTCTCGTACCCGCACCATCGTCGGCGGCCTGGCCTTCGCCGGCATCGCCGCGACCGGTGTCGGCCTGGCGGCAGCACCCGCGAACGCCGCATCCGGATCGACCTGGGACGCCCTCGCGCAGTGCGAGTCCGGCGGCAACTGGGCCATCAACACCGGCAACGGATACTACGGCGGCCTGCAGTTCAACCTCCGCACCTGGCAGGCGAACGGCGGCGCCGGCAACCCGGCCTCGGCCAGCCGCGAGGCCCAGATCGCCGTCGCCGAGCGCGTCCTCGCCTCGCAGGGCTGGGGCGCATGGCCCGCCTGCTCCGCGAAGCTCGGCCTGAGCGGGACCGCCGGTGCGGCCCCGCAGGCAGCGGCCCCGGCCGCCCCGCAGCAGGCGGCGCCGAAGCAGGTCGCCCCGAAGGCGACCCCGCAGCGCACCGCCCCGAGCACGCCCGTGCAGGCCGCCCCGAAGGCGACCGCGCCGAGCAAGCCCGCCGCGGTCCCGACCAGCGGGAAGACGTACGTGATCCAGTCGGGCGACACGCTCGACAGCATCGCGACGAAGCTCGGCATCGACGGCGGCTACCAGAAGCTGTGGGCCGCGAACACGTCGACCATCGACGACGCGAACCTGATCTACGCCGGCCAGGAGCTCCAGCTCCCCGCCTGATCGACCTCCCGATCCGACACGAGACCCCCGCGACCACGCGTCGCGGGGGTCTCGTGCTGTGCGGGCGGGGTCCCGTCCCGCGAGGTCAGCGGACGCCCGCGCTCCACGTGTCGAGGTCGTCGGCGCGCAGGGCAGTGGACAGTGCCTGGCGGTCGGCCTCGGTCACGGTGACGTACGCCTGGCCGTCCGGGCTCGTGCCGCTGCCCGACGTCGGCATCGTGACCGTGTGCAGGTCGTCGCTGCCGATCCCGCGGAGCGACCACCCGAGGTCGGCGAGGGTCCGCGCGTCCAGGCCCTCGTCGACGGACAGGTGCGCGCTCGTCGCCGCCACGAAGTCCCCGAGCCGGGCGGGGTTCGTGAGCGTGCCCGCCGACAGCGCCTGCTGGAACACGCCGCGCAGGAACGCCTGCTGGTTCCGGACACGGGTGCGGTCGGCATCCGGGAACGCGTACCGCTCGCGGACGAAGGCGAGCGCCTGCTCGCCGTCCAGGCGGTTCGGTCCGGCGACGAAGTCGTGGCCGCGCGACCGGAAGGCGCTGGGCGACTCGACGGTCACCCCGCCGAGGGCGTCGGTCACGTCCTCGAACCCGGCGAAGTCGATCTCGGCCACGTGGTCGATCCGGACGTCCAGGAACTGCTCGACGGTCTGCACCGTCAACGGCACCCCGCCCCACGAGTACGCGGCGTTGACCTTCGCGCGCCCGTGCCCGGGGACGTCGACCCAGGTGTCCCGGAGCACCGAGACGACCGTGACGTCGTGCCGGTCGGCCGGCACGTGCGCGAGCATGAGGGCGTCCGAGCGGCCGCCGCCCGTGCCGTCCCAGGCCGCGCCCCGGGCCGACGCCCGGGAGTCCGACCCGATGAGCAGGACGTTCACCGCGGTGCCGGACGGCGCGGGGCGCTCGCCGGTGGGGAGCGCGTCCGCGATCACGGTGCGGCCGTCGTCGTAGCTGCGGACGAGGTCGCCCACGAAGACGGCCCCGGCCGCGGCGAGCACCGCGGCGACGCCGACGAGCGACGCGACGGCGACGGCCAGGGTGCGGAGGAGCGGACGTCGTCGTCGCTGCCCGGGCGCCCTGCTGGTGCGGGCGGCTGCGGCTGCGGCGGCCTCGGCTGCGCGGGCGGCTCGGCGTTCGGACACGGGACTCCTCGGGTCGGGCCGGCAGGGTCGCCGACTCCGAGGAGGTTACAGCATCTGATATGTGAATGTCACGTACTGCGCAGGACCTGGAGCAGCCGTCGGCGCAGGTCCGGGTCGTCCGGCAGGACCTCGCGCTCGATGTGCCGCGCGGTGTCCCAGGCCCGCTTGCCGGCCTCGGTGACCGCGACGACCCGCCGTCGGCCGTCCTCGGGGTGCGGCGTGCGCTCGACCAAGCCGTCCCGCTCGGCGCGCTCGAGCGTGCGGGACATGGTCTGCGGCTGCACGCGGGCGGTCCGGGCGAGGGTGTCGGCGCCGGTGGGCCCTGTGCGCAGCAGGATGTCGATCGCGACGAGTGCGGCGTGCGTCAGGCCGACGGCGCGCAGGCGTTCGTCCCAGTCGCGCTCGACGGCCCGTGCGGCGGCGGAGAGGAGCCGTCCGAGCGGCCACTCCTCGGCGGACTCGTGCATGCTCGGAGTCTACGGCCGCACCCGACGCCGGAAACTAGTCAGCATGCTGACGATCGGTGTACGCTCGCCGTCGTGTCCCGCTTCCTCCGCATCGTGCTGCCCGCCGTCGTCATCGTGGTCTGGCTCGTCGTCGCCTCCGTCGGTGGCCCGGTCTTCGGCACGATCTCCGACGTCGCCACGAACGACCAGACGTCCTTCCTGCCCGCCTCGGCCGACGCGACGAAGGTGCAGGAGCGCTCGGCGGCGTTCCGGCAGGCCTCGGGCGCCCCGGCGATCATCGTGCTCGACCGGGACGGCGGACTCCGCGACGGCGACCGGACCGCGGCCGAGCAGCTCGCGGCCACGCTCGGCGACCGGAGCGACGTGCAGGGGGTCAGCCCGGTCATCCCGAGCGAGGACGGCGACGCGGTCGAGATCGTCGCGACGCTCACCCAGGACGCCGAGACGGGCGACGCGGTGGCCGCGATCCGCGCGGACGTCGACGACGCCCTGCCGTCGGGGCTCCGTGGGTACGTCACGGGCCCGGCGGGCTTCACGGCCGACCTGACCGAGGCCTTCGCGGGCATCGACGGCATCCTGCTCGGGGTGGCGCTCGCCGCGGTCTTCGTGATCCTCGTCGTCGTGTACCGCTCACCACTCCTGCCGGTGCTCGTGCTCGGCACCGCGACGTTCGCCCTCTGTGCCTCGATCCTCGTCGTGTACTGGCTCGCGGAGGCCGGCGTCGTCACGGTGAACGGGCAGGTGCAGGGCATCCTGTCGATCCTGGTGATCGGTGCCGCGACCGACTACGCGCTCCTCTACACCGCGCGCTACCGCGAAGCGCTCCGGGACCACCGGACCGGCTGGGACGCGACCAAGGCGGCCCTGCGCGGTGCGTTCGAGCCGATCGTCGCCTCGGGCGGCACCGTCATCGTCGGCGTGCTGTGCCTGCTGTTCTCCGACCTCAACTCGAACAAGGCGCTCGGACCGGTCGCGGCGATCGGCATCGCGTTCAGCCTGCTCGCCGCGCTGACCCTGCTGCCGGCACTCCTGCTGGCGTTCCGCCGTGCCGCGTTCTGGCCGCTGCGACCGGCGTACGGCAGCGCGCACCGGGTGCTCACCGGCCCGGACGCGAAGGGCCTCTGGGCGGGGGTCGGGCGGCTCGTGGCGCGTCGGACCCGCACGGTGTGGGTGGTCTGCACGGTCGCCCTGCTCGCGATGGGCGCGGGCGTCGTCGGGCTCCGGGCGGACGGCGTCCCGCAGAGCGACCTGGTGATCGGGGCCTCGCAGGCGCGGGACGGGCAGGACGTCCTGGCGGACCACTTCCCGGGCGGCTCGGGCAGCCCCGCGCAGGTGATCGGCCCGGAGCGCGACCTCGACCGGCTCGTCACGGCGATCCGATCGGTGGACGGGGTCGACGGTGTCGTGGCCGCGGCGAAGGACAGTCCGTCCGGGACCACCCCCGTGGGCAGCGACGCCGCCGGTGCCCGCGGGCCGTCGGTCGACCCGACGGTGTCGCGGGGTGACGTCCTCCTCGAGGCCACGCTCGCCGCGCCCGCGGACTCCGAGCGGGCGGAGCAGACCGTGCGGGACCTGCGGACCGCGGTCGAACGGGTGTCGCCGGACGCCCTCGTCGGCGGCGTCACCGCGACCGCCCTCGACACGAACGACACCGGCATCCGCGACCGCACGGTCATCATCCCGGTGGTGCTCGTGGTGATCCTGCTCATCCTGATGCTGCTGCTGCGGAGCATCGTGGCGCCGCTCGTGCTCATCGGCAGCGTGATCGTGTCCTTCGCGGCCGCGCTCGGCGTCGGCGCGCTCGTCTTCGACCACGTCCTGCACCTGCCGGGCGCCGACCCCTCGGTCCCGCTGTTCTCGTTCGTGTTCCTCGTGGCGCTCGGCGTCGACTACAACATCTTCCTCATGACCCGCGTGCGCGAGGAAGCGCTCCGGCACGGCCCGCGCGAGGGCGTGCTCCGCGGCCTCGGGGCGACGGGCGGGGTGATCACGTCGGCCGGCATCGTCCTCGCGGCGACCTTCGCTGCCCTCGGCGTCATCCCGATCCTGTTCCTCGTGCAGATCGCGTTCATCGTGGCGTTCGGCGTCCTGCTCGACACGGTCGTGGTCCGGTCCCTGCTCGTCCCCGCCGTCGTCCACGACCTCGACCGCCGCGCCTGGTGGCCGTCGCGCCTGTCGCGTCCGGCCCATGACATGTGACACGCTGGTCCCATGCCCGTACCCTCCACGCAGCCGGCCGCCGAGCGGAAGCTCCTCCGCGACACCGTGCAGGACAAGATCCGTGACGCGATCATGGACGGCACGCTCGAGCCGGGCGAGCGGCTCAACGACGACGACCTGATCGCCTGGCTCGGGGTCTCCCGCACGCCGATCCGCGAAGCCCTCGCCGAGCTCGCCCGCGCGGGCCTGATCGAGATGGCGCCGAACCGCTACACCCGCGTCGCGTCGCCGACCAAGGAGGAGCTGCTCGACGCCTACCGCACGCTCGGTGTGATCTACGGCGGCGTCGTCCGGCTCGCGGTGCCGCGCTGCACCGACGACCAGCGCGACCGGATCGTCGCGATGCTCGACGACGTGGCGGCGCGGGTCGAGGGCGACCAGGCGGACCAGGTCGCACGCGAGGGCGCCGACGTCTACGCGCTGTGGGCGGACGCCTGCGGGAACCCGACGCTCGCGCAGCTCTGCCGGGCGACGACGGACGGGCTCGCGTTCCGGCTGCGGGTCCCCGAGCTCGCGGAACTCGTGCCCGCCGAGGTGGTCCTGCCGGAGCTCGCGAAGCTCCGCGCGGCCGTGCTCGCGGTCGACCCGATCGCGGCGGAGCTCGCGATGGAGGCGATCCACCTGCTGCCGGCGCGCGACTGACGCGCGGGTCGCGACGCGACCACACCGACGGACGGGAGGCCCGTGGCGGCGCCGCCACGGGCCTCCCGTCCGTCGGTGGTCCCGTCGCGCCGGCCAGGCGATCCCCAGCGGTTTCCCTGTCCGTTCTGCGACGGGCCGTTATGGTTTCCGGGTGAGCATCGAACCGGAGCAGACGACGCGCCGTGCCCGCCGCGGCCACGTGCCGCCGCGCCACGGGCGCCAGAAGCGAGGGGGCGGGGTCGTCCTGCCCGCGGTCGCCGGGGTCCTCGCGATGGGGTTGGCGCTGACGGGCGGGTACGCGGCGTTCGCGTACGCCAGCCTGTCGAACGGCATCACCAAGATCGACGCGATCGCCCCGCGGGCGTCCGGTGACGACGAGGACGACGTCGACGGCCGGGCGCAGAACATCCTGCTCGTGGGCGACGACCACCGGCCGGACAACGCGACGCCCGAGGAGATGGCGGAGCTCAGCACCGAGTCCGACGGCGGGGCGACGAACACCGACACGATGATCGTGCTGCACATCAGCGCCGACGGCTCGCAGGCCACGATGATCTCGTTCCCCCGCGACTCGTACGTCCCGATCCCGGGCGTCGGCAAGGGCAAGCTCAACAGCGCCTTCTACTACGGCACGCTCAACGGCGGCGGCGACACCGATGGCGCGAAGCTCCTCATCCAGACCATCCAGGACCTCAGCGGCCTGACGATCGACCACTACGTGCGGGTCTCGCTGCTCGGCTTCTACCAGGTCGTCAAGGAGCTCGGTCCCGTCGACGTGTGCCTGAACGACGCCGTGCGCGACCCGTACTCCGGCGTCGACCTGCCGAAGGGCAACTCGACGCTCGACGCGAAGCAGGCGCTGTCCTTCGTGCGCCAGCGGCACGGGCTGCCGAACGGCGACCTGGACCGCAGCGTCCGTCAGCAGTACTTCCTGTCGCAGGAGGCCCGCAAGGTCCTGTCCGCCGGCACCCTCCTCAACCCCGTCAAGATGAACGCGATCCTCAGCGCCGTCGGCGGCTCGGTGCAGACCGACACCGACCTCGTGTCGCTCGCGACGCAGATGCGCAACCTGCGGCCGGGGAACATCAAGTCGGCGACCATCCCGATCCTCGGCACCCCGACGATCAAGGTCGGTGGGTCGTCGCTGTCGATCGTCCAGGTCGACACCGTCGGTCTGCCCGCCTTCGTGCAGGGCCTGGTGGGCGAGCCCGAGGAGTACACGAAGGCGACCGCCGCCGAGCCCGCCGCGACGACCGTCACGGTGCGCAACGGCAGCGGCGTCACGGGCGCGGCTGCCGCGGCCGGGGCGAACCTGACCGCCCGCGGGTTCCAGGTCGGGACCCCCGGCTCGTCGGACACCACGCAGACGACCCAGGTGCAGTACCCCGCGGGTCAGGAGGCCCAGGCGAAGGCCGTGGCCGCGGTCGTCCCCGGCGCCGTCGCCGTCCGCACCGCCGCGGTGACCGGCGTCACGCTCGTGCTCGGCACCGACGGCAAGACGGCCGCCGCGCCCGACGCCCCCGCGTCCGACACCCCGGCGACCGGGGAGTCGGCGCCCGCCGCGGCTCCCGCGCAGCCGGAGACGCCCGCGGGTCCGGACGCCGCACCGAGTGCTGCCGCGCAGAGCTACGGCAAGGACGGCGTCTGCATCAACTGACAGCCCGCCGACAGGGCGCCGGGGAAGTCCCGGGACCCCGTCGTCCCACCGCGCGTCGGTTCGTCACCGACGCGCGACGGAATGTGGAATGTCACGGTGTCCGCCGAACTCCACGCGCTCCGCGACGAAGAGCGTGCCCTGATGACCGCCGTCGCGAACGGTGACCGCCAGGCCTTCACCCGCCTGCACGCCCGGTTCCGCCCGCTCGTCGAGCGCTGGGTCCGTCACCACCTCGTCGACCCGTGGCAGTCGGAGGAGGTCGTGCAGGACGTCTTCCTCGAGGTCTGGCAGCTCGCCGACCGCTACGACCCGCGGTGGTCGGTGGTGGCCTGGCTCCGGACGATCGCGCAGCGCCGGGCGATCGACCGGGTGCGCACGAGCCAGGCGGACCGGCAGCGCGACCTGCGCATCGGCGCCCGGACGGTCGAGCTCGTCGACCACGCCTCGGTCGAGCGTGCCGAGGGCGTGCTCGACCGGATCGCCCTGCATCGCGCGGTCCGGACGCTCCCGCCCCGACAGCGCGAGGCGGTCGTGCTGCGCCACCTCTCCGAGCTCAGCGGCCCGGAGCTCGCGGAGCGGCTGGGCGTCCCGCTCGGGACCGCGAAGACCCGGGCGCGCGACGGTGTCCTGACCCTCCGCCGTTGCCTGACGCCCTGACAGACGTCCCTCGGTAGGTTCGACCTGTGAGCCACGCCGCGCGTCCGATCACCCTGATGACCTACAACGTGAAGAACCCGGACCCCCGGCACGACTGGCCGGCCCGGCTGCCGCTGGTCCTCGACGTGATCCGCCGCAACGACCCCGACGTGCTGTGCGTGCAGGAGGCCTTCGCCCACCAGATGGACGACCTCCGCGCCGGGCTGCCCGACCACGACGACGTCGGGCAGGGCCGCGAGGGCGGCACCGCGGGGGAGCACGCCGCGGTGTTCTACCGGCGGGACCGACTGCGCCCGGTCGACACGGGGTCGTTCTGGCTGTCGGACACCCCCGACGAGCCGGTCTCGAACACGTGGGGCAGCCTGTACCCGCGGATCGCGAACCACGCCCGGTTCCTCGACGCCGAGGGGGAGGCCTTCACGCTCCTGACCTCGCACTTCGACCACGAGGCGAACGACCACGGCGACGACGTCCGGCGCCGGAGCGCTGCCCTCGTCGTCGAGCGGCTCAGCGTGCTCGACGGGCCCCACGTGTTCGCCGGGGACTGCAACGAGCCGGCCGGCGCGGGTCCGGCGTGGCGCGTGTTCACGGACGCGGGCTACCAGGACGCCTGGCTCGCCGCGGGTGACCCCGGGGACCGCACCGCGACGTACAACGACTGGCGCGCGCCGGTCGACTCCGGGGAGCGGATCGACTGGGTCATGACGCGTGGGGTGGCCGGCGTGGACCGCGTGCGCATCGACCACGACGGGCCGGAGACCTGGGCGGCGAGCGACCACTTCCCGGTGGTCGCGACCATCCGGGTCTGAGGGGTCACGGCCCGCCGCGGGGGCTCGCGGTCAGCGGGGCACACGGCGCGGACGCCGGCGTCAGCAGGAGCGCTGCGCGTGCACCGGCATCGGTGACCCGAGCACGCTGACCACGGTGCCGTTCGTCAGCGCCGAGACGCCGTTCGTGCCGGACTCGTCGTCGCCGGTGTCGTGCCCGTCGCCCGCGCCCGCGTCCTGACCCTGGCTCTCGTCCAGGTCATGGCCCTGGCCCTGGCCCGCCTGGCCCGCCTGGCCCTGTCCCTCGGCCGCGCGGTCGTCGGCGGTCGGTGCCCATCCGGCCTCGAGCAGCAGCTGCCAGGCACGGGCGTCACCGTCCCCGAAGGAGACCTTGTCGGAGCGGGGCGCGTCCTGCAGCCGGTCCCCGACGTCGTCGCCGACCTGGACGCCGTCCGGCCCGGTGAGCTCGACCTCCGCGCCCGTGCGCGAGCGGACGCTGTCGCGGAGCACCCGGATCTCGACCGCGTTGCCGAGCGTGCTGGGCGTGGTGAGGGCTGCGACGCGCACGGCCCCGCCCCACGTGTAGGTGGTGCCGGACGGGAAGCACGCGCCGCCGTCGCCGACCGCGGTCTGGGTGCGGGACGGGGTGCCGAGCAGACGGTTGAGCAGGTCGACGGTCGACGCGGCGTCGCGCATGGAGACGTCGGCGACGGTCTTGTCGTCGTCGCGGAACACGAGCGACTCGGCACCGAGCTCGATCGTGTCGATCCGCTTCAGCTTGCCGGCCGAGACGGACACGGACGGGGTCGAGGTCGTGGTGGTACCGGCCGGTTCCTCGGCGGCACGGGCGGACGGCACGCCGCCGATGCCGGTGGCGTCCACGCCGACCGAGCCCGCCGTGAGGGCGAGCAGGGCAGCGCCGAGCGCCAGCTTGGTCCGGAGGGTCACCACTCGACCGTACGGGGCGCCGACCGGCAGGACGACAGGTGTTACCGGATCGCGTCCTGGTCGTCACGTGTTCGTGATCTTCGAGGACACGTCACCCGAGGGCGCCACGGCCTGGCACCGGGACGCCCCACGACCCGTCCCCCCGGGCGCCCCACGGCCCGTGCCCGACCGCGGGGGACACCCGCCTGGGCGGGCCGGGGTCCGCCCGTGCGTAGCGTGCGGGACATGACGGAGCAGCAGAACGACGCGGCAGCGGTGGACCAGTACACGATGCAGGACCCGACGGCGATGTACGCCGACAAGAAGCCCGACGAGCAGTACCTCGAGGGTGCCGGGACCGACGAGGAGATGGCGAAGAACGTCCCCGCGGACCACGGCGAGGACACCTACCGCGGCTCCGGCCGTCTGCAGGGCCGCAAGGCGCTCGTGACCGGCGGCGACTCGGGCATCGGCGCGGCCGTCGCGATCGCCTACGCACGCGAGGGCGCCGACGTCGCGATCGTGTACCTGCCCGAGGAGCAGGAGGACGCCGACCGCATCGTCGGGCTCATCGAGGCTGCGGGTCGCAAGGCCGTCGCGCTCCCGGGGGACATCACCGACCTCGCCTTCTGCGAGGAGCTCGTGCAGAAGACCGTCGACGAGCTCGGCGGGCTCGACATCCTCGTGAACAACGCCGGCAAGCAGCAGAACGTCGACGACATCACGAAGATCTCCGACGAGGAGTTCGACGAGACCTTCAAGACGAACGCCTACGCCACGTTCCGCATCACGAAGGCCGCGGTCCCGCACCTGAAGCCGGGCTCGACGATCATCAACACCACGTCGATCCAGGCGTACGCGCCGTCGCCGCACCTCGTGCACTACGCCGCGACGAAGGCGACCGTGAACAACATGGCCAAGGGCCTCGCCGCCCAGCTCGCGCCGAAGGGCATCCGCGTCAACGCGGTCGCCCCGGGCCCGATCTGGACGCCGCTGCAGCCCGCCGGTGGCCAGCCGCCGGAGGCGCTGCCCTCCGCCGGCGAGCAGACCTACCTCGGTCGCTGGGGACAGCCGGCCGAGCTCGCCCCCGCGTTCGTGTTCCTCGCGAGCGGCGAGTCGTCCTACGTGGTCGGCGAGACGCTCCACGTCGACGGCGGCATGCCGACGCCGTAGTCGTCACCACCCGCGCGACGCGCGTGGGGACGGACGGACGGGAGGCGCGGTGCCGGCTGGCACCGCGCCTCCCGTCCGTCCGTGGGTCGCGTCCACCGGCCGCGACCCGTCAGGAGTCCGCGGCCACCTGTGCGGCCATGCGTTCGAGCAGTTCGCGTGCCGACATGGCCGCGGTCAGCTCCACCTCGACCGGGTTGATGCCGACGGCCCGCTCGAAGGCGCGTCGCCGGGCCTGCTCGGCGACCGGGACCTCGGGACGCTGGGGCAACGCGGCGATCGCACGGGCCGCCGCGGCGAACGCACCGGTCGGTGCACCGAGCTGCTGCCACATGGTCCGGACGTCGTGGGCGACCTGCTCGTCGTCGCCGCCGAACTCGAAGCCGGCCGAGGCCATGGTGGCGAGCCCCTGGGCGATCGGGTCCTCGGGAGTCATGTCCCGATGGTCGCACGGCGCGGTGCACGGACGTCGGGAGGACTCCCGTTGTCCCCCGACATGCCGACACTCGTGCGGGGGGCTGCTGACCCCTCGCCGAACCGGTTGGATGGTCGTGGTGGACAGGACGTCCACGGCGACGGAGGGCACGATGCTCGAACACACCAGCGCGGACACGCAGGCGGCAGCCGCCGCGGCCGCCACCCTGCACCTGCGGATCACGATCGTCGGGGCGACGGTCGACCTGTTGCGCGACGTGCCCTTCCACGAGGCGCACCCCGGCCTGGTCGCCGAGCGCATGGACATCCCGCTCGAGGAGCTCCGTCGGCACTTCCCGTCGTGGGACGGCCTCGTGCTCGCGGCCCTCGACCGGTGGAACGGCGCCCGGATGGACGAGGTCACGCACGAGGTCGGCGACGGGTCGACCGTCGACCTGCTCCGTGCGATCGTGGCCTCGAGCGCCGAGGACCCCGCCCTCATGCGGCTGCTCGTCGCCCTGCTGTCCGTCGCGGGCAACCCCGCGCACCCGATGGCGACGTACCTGCGCTCGCGCTACCAGCTGTTCTACGCGCAGATCAAGCGTGGGCTGGAGCACGACGTCGCGGTCGGTCGAGCCCCGCACACGATGGACCCGCGACGGGGTGCGGAGCAGCTCATCGCCCTGTACGAGGGGCTCCAGCTGCAGGCGCTGCTGCGTGCCGACCTCGACCTCGTCGCCGCGTTCGACCGGGCCGTGGCGCGGCTCGAGCGCGGGTGGATGGAGCGGTACGAGCCCGCTGCTGCCGCCCGGTTCTCGGCATGGCGCGAGGGCGGCAGCTGGGAGATCTGAGCCGGGGAGCGCGCTGCCCGCGACCGGCCCAGCGACGGGCCGTCGGCGCTCCCGTGGGCGGCTGAGCCGCTGAGCGCGCTGGGCCGCTGAGCCGCTGAGCGCGCTGCCCGCGACGGCGCGCAGGGGTGCGCGCATACTCAGTGGGTCCCCGAGCGAAGGAGCCGACATGGCAGCACCGAACCCGATCCAGGTCCAGAAGTACCTCAGCGGCATCGACTACCCGGCGTCGAAGGACGACATCGTGTCGAAGGCCGAGCAGGAGGGTGCCGACGGCGACGTCCTGGACGCCCTGAAGAACATCCCGGACGGCGACTACGACGCCCCCACGGCGGTCTCGAAGGCCGTCTCCGACGCGGGCTGACGCACGCGTGGCGGCGGGCCCGGGGCTCGCCGCCGCCCCCGCCCGTGCGGACGCCGTCCGATCTCACGCGCTGGGCGACGGCTCACGGCCCGACACGGGCGTGAGGTGTCGCCCAGCGCGTGACGTCGTCGAGGGGTCGGCAGGCACCGCCCCGCCCACCGCCGTCAGCGCGGCCGCGGACCCCGGGGGACGGTCCCGTTGCCGGGGTCGTACCCGGTGTCGCGCAGGACCGGGATCGCCCTCGTGTCGTTGTGGACCGAGTGCACCGTCACGCGGCGGGCACGGCGCAGGGCACGCCTGGCACCGGGCGTCGCGAGCAGGCCGCCGAGCACGAGCCCCGCTCCGATGCCGAGCGCGACCGACACCGCCGCGACGAAGTCGATCGCCGACCCGGACGAACCGGACATGAAGTCGAGCAGCGCGCTCGACACCGCGACACCGGGCAGCAGTGCTCCGCAGAACGCCGGGACCGCGATCGCCGCCACCGCCGTCCGCATCCGTGCGGCCGCGATCGTGGACAGGACGCCGAGCACCACCGATGCGAGGAACGTCGCCCCGAGCAGCGGCAGGCCCAGGTGTCGCATGCTCCACAGTGCCGTGCCGGACACCACCGAGAACACCACCGCGACCGGGATCACGCGCGCGCTGGCCTGCTGCACGAAGCAGTTCGCCGCCGCGGACACCACCGTCAGCGACAGGGATGCCCAGAGCGGCAGCGGGCGCAGGGCGATCCCGGACGGGTCGACCTCGATCCGGAGCCACTGCAGCACCGCGATGCCCGCCGGGACCCCGACGACGATCGCGGCGATGACCAGGCCGATGTAGAACGCCCGGGCGACGGCCATCGCCCGGAACCCCGAGATCGCGTCCTGCGCCCACGTCACGAGCGACACGTGCGGCAGCAGCAGGACGACCAGGGCCGCGACCATGGTGGCCGCTCCCGTCGCGGTGAGCACGTCGGCCCAGATCGCCAGGGTGCCGAGCGCCGAGGCCACGGCGGCCTGCGCACCGGACACGAAGAACTGCGGGAAGCCCCGACCGGTCAGCCACCGGCCGGACAGGATGATCCCGAGCATGAGGACGAACGCGCCGATGCCGGCCCGCCACCCACCGCCGGCCTGCATCGCGATCGACGTGCCGAGGACGGACAGGCCGACGTCGGCGAGCCAGGTCGGCCACCGCGGCGGCAGGCGGAGCACGGCGACGAGGGCGCTCACGGCCGAGGTCATGTCCCGCTCGCCGTGCACGAGGTCGTCGACGATCTGGTTCGCGCGGGCCAGCCGGTCGAGGTCGGAGCCGTCGGACTGCACCGACCGGACCTTGACGAGCGGCGGGCCCTCGGACGGGGCGTACTGGATGGTCACGGAGCTGCCCGAGAAGTCGAGGTCGAGCGGCGCGAGGTTCCACTTGGTGGACACCGCGACGACGGCGGTCTCGACGCTGCGGGTGTCGGCCCCCGAGGCGAGCATGACCTCGGCGAGGTCGAGGCAGAAGTCGACGATCTGCACCGGCGAGTACTGCTCGCGAGGCCGGGTGTCCGGCGTGACGTCCTCGTACAGGGTGCCGCGCAGCCGGGCCCGGGCGTCGCGGATGTCGTGCTGCGCGAGGGCGCGGACGCGGGGTCGTGGCGGGCGGCTCGGCCGCGGGACACCGGGGAGGAACTGCTCGGCCATCCCGCCATGGTGCCAGTCGTGGTCCGCCGAGTCCGGGTGCGGGCTGAGCGCCGCCGGTGGCGGCGCGGGGCGTCTGCTCGGCGCGGGCTGACGTGCCCGGGCGGGTCGCGTCCTGGTGGTGCCCCGTGACGGACTGGAGGCGCGGTGCCAGCCGGCACCGCGCCTCCAGTCCGTCACGTGCGTCCGTCACGTGGTGACGTCCGTCACCCCGGGTGGGGACTACTGCTCGAAGGTCGCCTTGAGCGCGATGTCGACGCCGGTGAGCGCCTTGCTGACCGGGCAGGTCGCCTTGGCTTCGTCGGCCGCCTTGAGGAAGGTGGCCTCGTCGATGCCGGAGACCTCGCCGCTGACGGTGAGGGTGATGCCGGTGAGCTTGAAGCCGCCGTTGCTGTCCGGGCCGAGCGAGACGTCGGCCTTGACGTCGAGGGCCTCGACGGTGCCGCCGGCCTCGCCGAGGACGGCCGAGAACTGCATCGCGTAGCAGGCGGAGTGGGCTGCGGCGATGAGCTCCTCGGGGCTGGTGGTGCCGCCGGCCTCGTCGGCGGCGCGCTTCGGGAAGGAGACGTCGTAGGTGCCGACCTTGGAGCTGGACAGCTCGACCTGGCCGGAGCCGTCCTCCAGGCCGCCGTTCCATGCGGTGCGTGCGGTGCGCGTGGGCATGCCGTTCCTCTCGTTGCGGGGGTGGCGTCGGTCCCGGCGCCGAGTCAGAGTCAATCGGAGAACGAGCGTTCTCGCAACCGGCTCTCGGGGAAGACGCAGGCTGCCCGCGACGGGTGCGCAGACCGGCCAGGAGGGTCGTGTCGATGGAGCAGGAATCGTCGGGTCGGGGCCGCGCACCCGACGGTTGCTGCTCCATCCGCGGTGGCAGGCCGACCGTCACGGGCGGGCGGGCGCAGGACACGTGTGGAGCAGGACCGCGCGACGACTACCGTGTCCGGGATGCAGACACGTGACGCCGAGGCGGTCCTCGCCGCCCTCGCCCGCACGTCCGGCGACGTCCCGGGGGCCCGCCGGGTCGCCCGGCAGTTCGCCGACCTCGACGCGGGCGAGCGCTCCGCACTGCTGTGGAGCGAGGACGCCGGGGCCCGGCTCGTCGCGGTCCTGCTGCTCGTGCAGGCGATGCGCGATCGGCCCGACGCCGAGCTGACCGACGAGTACCTCGCCGCCGCGAAGGCCGAGCGGTTCGAGGACCCGGCGCTGGTCGACCTGGCAGCCGAGGAACTCGTCGGCGCCCCGCTCGTCGGCGGCTCGACCGGGCCGCTGTTCGCGCTCGCGAAGTCCGACGTGGCGATGGTCCGGCGGATCGCGGTCGTGGCGACGCTGGCGTTCGTGAAGCAGGGCGACGCCGAGGTCCCGCTCGGGATCGCCGGTCGGCTCGTGCGGGAGCGCACCGAGACGGTGCAGTCGGCCCTCGGGTGGGTGCTCCGCGAGACCGGGAAGCGGGCGTCCGAGGCGGCGCTCGTCGCGTTCCTCGAGCGGCACGGGCGGTTCCTGACACCCGCGGCCCGGGCGACCGCGACCGAGCACCTGCCCCCGGCGGAGCGGGACCGGCTGCGCGGCTGACCGCCCAGCCTCCCCGCCGCCCGCACCCTCGCGCGCCACGCGGGCCGGACGGCGTCAGCGCGCGAAGACGTCGTCGAGCGTGTACGTCGCCAGACCCCGCTGCTCGAGCAGGGCGTGCAGCCGCGGCAGCGCCTCGATCGTGCCGGGGTGGTTCGCGTGCCCGATCACGATGTGCGCCGGCTGGAACCACTGCTCCGCGAAGCCGAGGATCTGGTCCGCGGTGATGTCGCCCGAGTCGGCCAGGGTGCCGTACCAGAGCAGGGGCGTGGTGTAGCCGACGGCCGCAGCGGCCCGGTCCACCCGGGCGTCGTGGTAGCCGAACGGCGGCCGGAAGTACGGCTTCGCGTCGACGCCGAAGGTGTCCTGGATGAACGCGTGGTTCCGCGTCAGCTGGTCCTGGACCGCCTGGTCACCGAGCTTCGTCAGTGCCGGGTGGTCCCACGTGTGGTTGCCGAGCTGCACCTGCCCGGAGGCGACGAGCGGCCGCAGCAGGTCGGCGTGCTCGGTCCACGCCGGGCGGACGCCGTTCACGAAGAACGTCAGACGCGTGCCCGTCTCCGCGGCGAAGCGGGCGTAGGCGCCGACGACGTCCGAGGAGGCCCCGTCGTCGACCGTCCAGGCGATCCCCGGCGTACCCTCGGGGAGCCCGGTCACGGTGCCGGGCGGCAGCGGCACCTTCGTCAGCGTGGGCCGCGTCGGCGTCGGCGTCGGTGTCGGTGTCGCCGTGTGCGTGGGAGAGGAGGGCGGCCGCGCCGACGGGGAGCGTCGCGGCCCGTCGGACCCCGGTGAGCAGGCCGCGAGGAGCCCGGCGGCGAGGGTGCCGGTCGCGCTCGCGAGGAGCGTCCGGCGCGTGGTGCTGTGGTCCATCGCGCCCAGCGTGACGCGCGCGGGGTGCGGCGCGCATCGGCGGTCGGGCGGAGACCGCGCTGGCCGACCGGCCATGACGTCGGACACGGGACGGGAGGCGCGGTGCGGGCCCGCCCCGCCGGCGCGGTCGGGCGACGAGGCCGGAACCGGACCACGGTGCGGGCCCGCACCGACGGTGCGGCCCGGGACGGGGCTGGGAACGCACCACGGGGCGGGCGCGTACCGACGAGGGTGACGTGGGTCGCGCCTCCAGGCCGGCCCCGAGCTCCACGAGAGGAACGCGACGTGCGCGCACTGACCTGGCAGGGCACCGAGAAGGTGTCCGTCGAGACCGTCCCCGACCCGACCATCCAGGAGCCGACCGATGCGATCGTGCGGATCACGTCGACCGCGATCTGCGGCTCCGACCTGCACCTGTACCGGGTCCTCGGCCCGTACATCGACAAGGGCGACGTCCTCGGGCACGAGCCCATGGGCATCGTCGAGGAGGTCGGCTCGGCCGTCACCAACCTGAAGGTCGGCGACCGCGTCGTCATCCCCTTCAACATCTCGTGCGGCCACTGCTGGATGTGCCAGCACGGCTTCCAGTCGCAGTGCGAGACGACGCAGGTGACCGAGTACGGCACCGGCGCCTCCCTGTTCGGCTACACCAAGATGTACGGCCAGGTCCCCGGCGGGCAGGCCGAGTACCTGCGCGTGCCGCACGCCGACTACGGCCCCATCAAGGTGCCGGACACCGGTGCCGACGACCAGTGGCTCTTCATGAGCGACATCCTCCCGACCGCCTGGCAGGCCGTGCAGTACGCCGACGTGCCCGAGGGTGGCACGCTCGCGGTGCTCGGCCTCGGCCCGGTCGGCCAGTTCGCCGCGCGGATCGGCAAGCACCTCGGCTACCGGGTGCTCGCCGTCGACCCCGAGCAGGTCCGCCGCGACCTCGGTGCGAAGCACGGCATCGAGGTGTTCGACATGTCGGACGACCTCGTCCCGCAGCTCGTCGACCTGACCGACGGCCGCGGGCCCGACGGTGTCGTCGACGCGGTCGGGATGGAGGCGCACGGCAACCCGGTCGCCGGGTTCGCGCAGCGCGCCGCGGGCCTGCTGCCCGACAAGCTCGCCCAGAAGGCGATCGAGACGGCCGGCGTCGACCGGCTCGCGGCGGTGCACACCGCGATCGACCTGGTGCGCCGCGGCGGCACGGTGTCGCTCTCGGGCGTGTACGGCGGCATGGCCGACCCGATGCCGATGATGACGATGTTCGACAAGCAGATCACGATCCGCGAGGGGCAGTGCAACGTCCGCCGCTGGGTCGACGACCTCATGCCGCTCGTGTCCGACTCCGCCGACCCGCTCGGCACGCTCGACCTGACCACCCACCGGGTGTCGCTCGAGGACGCGCCGCACATGTACTCGGTCTTCCAGAAGAAGGAGGACGGCTGCATCAAGGTCGTGCTCGACCCCGCGATGGCCGCCGCCTGATGACGGCCCCGACCGGACCCGGGCGGGTGCGCTGATGCGCGTCGTCGTGGTGGGCGCCACCGGCAACGTCGGTACGGGCGTGCTCCGACGGCTCGCGGCTGCGCGCCTGGCCGGGGACGGTCGGGCCGGCGAGGCCGACGGCCTGCAGGTCGTCGGTGTCGCCCGTCGTCTGCCCGACGCCCGGGTCGCGCCCTACGACGTGGCGGAGTGGCACCGGGTGGACGTCGGTGACCCGCACGCGGTCGACGCCCTCACCGCGGTGTTCCGGGATGCCGACGCCGTGGTGCACCTGGCGTGGGCGCTCCAGCCGACGCACGACATCCCGGCGCAGCACCGGACGAACGTCACGGGGACGGCGAACGTCCTCGAGGCCGTCGCGCGCGCCGGCGTCGGGCAGGTCGTCGTGGCGTCGTCGGTCGGCACCTACCGCGGCGTCGACGTCGCGGGCAAGCGGACCCCCGTCGACGAGTCGTGGCCCGCGACCGGGATCCCGACGGCGACGTACTCGGTGCACAAGGCCGCGAACGAGGCCGCCATGGACGACTTCGAGCGGGAACACCCCGACATCGTCGTCACCCGATTGCGGCCCGGCCTGGTGTTCCAGCGCGGGGTGGCCGCCGAGCTCCGCGGGCTGTTCCTCGGGCACCTCGTGCCGATGCGGATCGTCCGGTGGATCCGCTGGGCCGTGCTGCCGCTGCCGTACCCGTTCGTGTTCCAGGCCGTGCACGCCGACGACCTCGCCGACGCGTACTGGCGCGCAGTGGACCGCCGAGCGGCCGGGGCGTTCAACATCGCCGCGGCCCCCGTCCTCACCCCGCCCCGGGTGGCGCGGGCGTTCGGCATGCTCGGCGCGGTCCGGGTGCCGCTCCGGCTCGTCCGCGGGCTCGTCACGCTGACCTGGCGGCTCCGCCTGCAGCCGACGGACGCCGGGTGGGTCGACATCGCCGCCGGGGTGCCCGTCATGCGCACCGACCGCGCCCGGGCCGAGCTCGGGTGGGAGCCGCGGCACTCGGCGGAGGAGGCCCTGCGGGTGCTCGTCGACGGCTTCGCGGACGGCGCGCACGTCGCGGCGTCCGGGCCGTTGCGGGGCTGACCGGGGTCGTACCCTGGTCGGGTGCTGACGCCGACGGACCTGCTCGGGGAGTGGCGCCTCGACCGGACGATCGAGGACCGCCTCGCCGGGCAGCACGGGACCGTCACCGGGACCACGACGCTCACCGCGACCGCTCCCGACGAGGTGCGCTGGGACGAGTCCGGCACGATGACCCTCGGCGGCCGCACCACCCCGGTGTCCCGGACGCTGACCGTGCGCCGTGGCCCGGACGGCACGTGGACGGTGCACTTCTCGGACGGACGGGTCTTCCACCCGTGGACCTGGGGGTCGACGGTCGAGCACGCCTGCGCGCCGGACGACTACCGGGGGATCCTCGACGGCGACCGGACCCGGTGGACCGTGCGCTGGGTGGTGGCGGGCCCGGCGAAGGACCACACGCTCGACAGCGTCCTGACGCGGCCCGGCAGCCGGGGTCGCACCGAGTCCTGACCCGCGGCCCGTCCCACCGCGTCGGTCGTCCGCGGCAGACTGACCGCATGGCCCGCAGAACCTCGTCCCCCGACGGCACCGACGCCCCGCGCCTGACCGCGACGGCACCGACCGACCTCGAGGACTGGACGCCGGCCCCCGGTGACCTGCTCACGGGCGACCGCGTCGAGGGCAAGCGCATCGGCGTCCTCGACGTCGCGGGGGAGCGGCTGCCCGACGTCGAGCTCGAGGAGTGCGTCGTCGACACGCTCCGGGCGGACGACACCGACCTGCGCGGCCTGCGGGTCCGCGACTCGACGATCGAGACCCTCGACGCCCCGGTCCTGCGGGCGTCGAGCAGCTCGTGGCGCGGGGTCCGCATCGGCGGCGGTCGCGTCGGTTCGGCGGAGCTGTACGACGCGGAGCTCAACGACGTCGTGTTCACCGGCCTGAAGCTCGGCTTCGTGAACCTGCGCGGCTCGACCCTCACCGACGTGGTGTTCCGCGACTGCGTGATCGACGAGCTCGACCTCGGCGACGCCCGGCTGCTGCGGGTGTCGTTCGAGGGGTTGACGATCCGCGCGGTCGAGGGCACCGGGACCCGGGTCGAGCACGTCGACCTGCGCCGCGCGGACCTCGACCGGGTCGAGCGGCTGGAGGGCCTGCGCGGCGCGACGATCGGCTCGGACCAGCTCTTCGCGCTCGCCCCGCTCCTCGCCGCGCAGGCCGGCTACCGCGTCGGCTGACCCGCCGCCCAGGCCGGGTTACCGCGTCGGCTGACCCGCCGGTACCGCGGCCAGCGCCGCCGCGAGGTCCGCCCGCACCAGGTCCCCGTGCACCGCGGCCCCCGTCTGCGTCCCCGCCGCGGCCGAGGCGATCACGGTGGCCATCGGCGTGGTGACGTTCCCGGCCGCGTAGACCCCGCGCACCGACGTCTGCCCGGTGCCGTCCACCGGGAGCGTGCCGCCGAACCGGAAGCCGTCGACCACGAAGTCCTCGACCGCCAGCCCGAGCCCGTCGAGGTGCTCGACGCGGGGCTCGGCCGTGCTCGACGCGGCCAGGGCGTCGAGCGCCACGACCTCGCCCGACCCGAGCCGGACGCCGGTGAGGCGACCCGCGTCCGACTCGACCCGTGCGACCCGTTCGTCGCGCACGGTGATCCCGCGCGCTGCGAACCCGGCCCGCGCGGTCGCGTCGACCAGGTCCGGGTCGGCGACGAACGCCGTCACCCGGTCGCTCAGGGTCCGGAACATGAGCGCGTGGTGCGGCCCCGTCGGCGAGGTCACGAGCACACCGATCCGCTGGTCGCGGACCTCCCACCCGTGGCAGAACGGGCAGTGCACGACGCCGCGCCCCCACTGCTCCGCGAGCCCCGGCACGTCCGGCAGCACGTCGACGGCGCCGGAGGCGACGACCAGCCGACGGGCGGTGACGCGCCTGCCGGAGTCCAGCGTGACCGAGAACGCGACCGCGTCGGGACCGTCGGTCGGTGTCGCGGACGCGGCCACGATCCTCCCGTCCGTCACCGCGACGCCGTAGGAGACGACCTCCTGCCGACCGATGCGGTGCAGCTCGCGGGGCGCGACGCCCTCGCGGCCCAGGTAGTTGTGTGCGCCCGCCGCGGGCGCGTTGCGCGGTTCGCCGGAGTCGACGACCAGGACGGACCGGCGTGACCGGCCGAGGATCAGTGCTGCGGACAGGCCGGCGGGGCCACCGCCGATGACGACGACGTCGAAGTGGTTCTGCATGCGGACACCGTCCCGCCGTGCGTGCCGCGCTGGCAACCATCCTTGCCGGTCTGGCAACATGGCGGCATGGACACCAGCCGGGAGGAACGGATCGCCACCCGCACGACGGCCCAGGTGGTCGAGGCGGTCGGCCCACGACTCCGCGCCCTGCGTGCGCGACGAGACGTCACGCTGGGCGCGCTCTCCGAGCGCACCGGCATCTCCGTCTCGACGCTGTCCCGGCTCGAGTCGGGGCAGCGGAAGCCGACGCTCGAACTCCTGCTCCCGCTCGCGAAGGCGTACCAGGTGCCGCTCGACGACCTGGTCGGGGCGCCGCAGACCGGGGACCCGCGCGTGCACCTCAAGCCCGAGCAGCACGGCGGACGCGTGGTGGTGCCGCTCACCCGACGCACCGGGGGTGTCCGGTCGTTCAAGCAGCTGTACCCGCCCGAGCCCCCGACGGCCGACCGCACGCAGCGCACGCACGAGGGCTACGAGTGGCTCTACGTGCTGTCCGGACGGCTGCGGCTGCTCCTCGGCGACCGCGACTTCGACCTCGGGCCGGGTGAGGTCGTCGAGTTCGACACGCACACGCCGCACTGGGTCGGCAACACGAGCGACGAGGTCACCGAGGTGCTCTGCCTGTACGGGCCGCAGGGCGAGCGGGCGCACGTGCGGTCCCGCCCGGGGCGCAGCGACGGGGCGTGACCGCGGGCCGGGACGGACGTGGTCGGAGCCGCGCGGCGGTGTCGTGCAGCGTCGATGCGTCGGCGTCGATCCACCGTGGAACATGACATTCGGAATGTTCTCGGCGCTCGGGCCCGACGATGGCACCTCCCTGTCCCCGACCGGAGGAGGCACCGTGCCCCGTTCCCCCCGTCCCGTCCGCCTGGCGCTCGCCGGCACCGTGATCGCGCTCGCCGCGTGCGCGGTCGCCCCGGCCACCGTCGCCAGCGCCGCCCCGACCGTGCCCGCGTCCGCCAGCACCGCCGCGGACCGTCCGCTCGTGACCTCGTTCGCCCAGCAGACGTTCGTCCGCGACCAGCTCGTCGTGGTCCGGGTCGCGCTCGGGCTGTCCACCCCGAACCCGGTCGACGTCCGCGACGACCAGGGCCGCCTCGTCGCCACCACGCCGACCGGCGGGCAGACCTCGCTCATGCTCCGCCCGGACGGGCAGGACCACGCGCGCTACACGGTGGTCTCCCGCGACGGCGCCGAGCGCACCGACACGATCACGGTCGACTTCTCGGGGCTGCCGCTCGACGCGCCGTCCGACCACACCGACACCGACGAGGTCCAGCGCATCTCGCGCGCCGTCGCGGGCGGGTCGCTCGACCACACCCTGCGCGTCACGGGTGTCCCCGGTGCGACGATCACCCTCACGGTGAACGGTGTCGCGACCTCGGCGACGGCCGACGCCACCGGCAGCGCGGCACTCCCGGCGCACTTCACCCCCGGGCAGAACGCGATCGCGCTGTCGCAGTCCCTCGGCGCGAAGCAGTCCGTCGTCCGGACGTACGGCTACCAGCTCGGGGGCGGCCGGTGAGCGCCCGCCGCCTCGGGGTGACCACGGCCCTCGTGCTCGGCGTCGGTGCCGCCCTCGTCGTACCGACCGCCGCCACCGCGGCGACCGCGACAGGGGTGCCCACCCCGACCGCTCCGTCGACCGTCGCCGCGGCGTCCGCGCACGCCAGCGCGCTGCACGTGGACGCGGTCCGCGCCACCCGGACCGGCTACACCGTCCTGGTCAGCGGCGGGACGCCGTACGCCTCGGCGAGCATCCGTACCGCGCTGCCGCACTCCCCGGTCCACGAGGAGTGGCTCGACGCCGACGGCTCCGGGGTGTTCTCGATCCGCGCGTCCACGGCGTTCTCGTTCGGCGTGGTGATCGAGGACGAGACCGGCGCGCGCCTCGAGACCGTCGTGGGTTCCGGGCGGCGCGGTGACCAGGGCCTCGCTGCCGTGGTCGAGCACCGGGACTGGTCCGGCCCGGTCGTCCGGGTGGCGGGCGCCGACGGGTTCGCCGTCGTGACCGACGAGCACGGGCGGGAGCTCGGCGCCGACGTGGTCGGGGCGCTCGGCCTCGACACCGTGCAGCTGCCGTCCTCGGTCCGCGCCGGTGACGTCGTGCACGTCGCGGTCGACGGTGAGACGGTGTCGCTGCGGGTCTGACCCGTCGGCACTCCCGTGCCGTCACCGCACCCCCGGTCCCGCCGTGGACCGGGGGTGCGGTGCGTCCGGGCCAGCGGTGCTTCCGGGGCCGGCGTGCGTCCGGGCCAGCGGTGCTTCCGGGGCCGGCGTGCGTCCGGCGTCAGCGGTGCGACCGGGACCGATGGCGTGTCGGGGAGCACCGTTCGTCCGGTGGTGCGTCCGGGTCAGCGGTGCGTCCAGCGCCCGCCGGCCCGACGCCGGAACGCGACCCGGAACCGCCGCGCCCACCGCCGCACCGGGTTCGCCCGCCGCCCGTTCACCCGGAACGTGTGGAACGCCCGCCGCGTGCGGAGCAGCGCCGAACCGATGCCCGAGAACGGCCGCGCCGACACCTCGACCGTGAGCGCACGGTCGACCACGACCCGCCAGGCCGGGTCGAACGCCATCGCCAGGTCGACGTCGTCGTGCACCTCGGGGTCGTCCCGGTGCACGCGCCCACGGGCCGCGGTCCAGGTCGAGCGCCGCAGGGCCGTCGCCGAGCCGAACAGGGGCGCCCGCCCGAGCGCCGACCAGACGAGCAGGAAGTACGGGCCCATGTAGAGCAGGTCCCACACGCGGCGCACCACGGGACCGCCGTCGTAGGGGCGTCCGGGACCGGTGACCGCGACGACGTCGGACCGCTCGAGCAGCCGCAGGGCGGTCGCGATCCACCCGGGCGGCGGGACCGAGTCGGCGTCCAGGCGCACGATGACGTCGCCGGCGGCGTGGTCGTACCCGCGGGCGGACGCCCGGGCGATGCCGCGGACGGGTTCGTGCAGCACGACCGCCCCGGCACGCCGTGCGACCGCGACGCTGTCGTCCGTGCTGCCGTTGTCGACCACGACGACCTCGTCGGGCGGTCGGGTCTGCGCCGACAGGGCACGCAGACAGCGGGCGAGGTGCTCGGCGTCGTCGAGCACCGGGACGACGACGGTCACACTCGGCACCCCTGCGATCCTGCCGCAGCCGCGCTGGACGGACGGCAGGATCCGCGTTGCACGGACGGATCCGCGCTCCGTGGCGTTCCTGGGCGAGGCCGCAGTGCGGTCCGCGCACGGTCGGCTCCAACGCCCCGGGTGACCTGCCCGTGGCGACCCGACCGGAAGGCCGACCATGACCACGAACCCACCCGGGAACGACTCCGGGACGCCCATCCACGACGCGACGGCAGCGGCCGAGGGCCACGAGGTGCGCCCCGGCGTCTTCGTCCCGTCCTTCGCCGGCGGCTCGACCGACACCCCGTCCGGCGACAGCACCTTCGACGACGCCGCCTTCGACGACACCGTCCGTCGCCCCGAGGGCTTCGACGACGTCGAGCCGCTCGACGCGCTGCCCGCCGACGAGCAGCTCCCCGCGACACCGTCCGCCGCGGGCGCCGCTGCCCCCGTGACGTCGAGCACGACGACCGGCGGCGGCTTCGACGACGCCGTCGGCGGCCCGCTCGGCGGTCCGTCGTCCGGCATCGGCGGCACGACCGGCTCCGTCCCGAGCACCGGCGGGCCGACCGGCGGCGACTCAGGCTCCGGATCCGGTGGCAAGGCCGACGCAGCCAAGGGTGCCGCCCAGGACGTCGCCGGTGACGCGAAGGCCAAGGCGGCCGACGTCGCCGGCACGGCCAAGGAGCAGGCGGCCAACGTCGCATCCGAGGTCGGTGACCACGCCAAGCAGCTCTACGGCCAGGCGTCCGAGACGCTCAAGGGCCAGGCCGCCGACCAGCAGCAGCGTGCCGCCGGGGGCCTCCGCAGCCTCGGCGAGCAGCTCGGTCGGATGGCCGAGAACGACGACGAGCAGGGCGTCGCGTCGAAGGTCGTCCGCGACCTGTCGACCCGTGCCACCTCGGTCGCCGGCTACCTCGAGGACCGCGACCCCGGTTCGCTCCTCAGCGAGGTGAAGTCCTTCGCCGCGAAGCGCCCCGGAACGTTCATCGCGCTCGCCGCCGGCGCCGGGCTGCTCGCCGGCCGCCTGACCAAGGCGCTCACCGCCGAGGTGAAGCACGAGAAGGAAGCCGAGCACCACACCGACGGGACGGTGGACGGCGCATGAGCCAGAGCACGCCCGGGGGCTTCCCGGCCGCGGAGCCGTCACCCGAGGAGCGCGCGGCCACGACCCCGCTCGGCCAGCTGCTGTCCGACGTGTCCCAGGACCTGTCGACGCTGTTCCGTCAGGAGGTCGCCCTCGCCAAGGCCGAGCTGACCCAGTCGGCCAAGAAGGCGGGCAAGGCCGGCGGCATGTTCGGCGGCGCCGGACTCACCGCGCTGTTCGCCCTGCTGTTCCTGTCGATCGCCGCCTGGTGGGGTCTCGGGTACCTCATCGGCAACGCGTGGTCGGCGGTCGTGATCGCCGTCGTGTACGGCATCGTCGCGGCGGTCCTCGCCGTCCGCGGCCGCCGGGAGATCAAGGAGATCCAGGGCGCCCCGCAGACGGTCGAGACCGTCAAGGAAGTCCCCGAAGCACTCAAGCCGAACACCGGGAGGAACCGATGAGCACCCCAGATGAGATCCGCGCCGACATCGAGCGCACCCGCGGCACGCTCGGCTCCGACGTCGACGCGCTCGCCGACAAGGTCAGCCCGTCGTCGATCGCGCACCGCCAGACCGAGAAGGTGAAGAGCCGCTTCCAGGGCGTCCGCGAGTCCGTCATGGGCGCGGCCGACTCCGCCCGGTCGAGCGTGTCCGGCTCGGCGTCGAGCGTGTCCGACTCGGCCTCCGGCGTCGCCGGGCAGGCGAAGGACGTCGCGCACCAGGGCGTCGCGAAGGCGAAGGGCAACCCGCTCGCGGTCGGCCTGATCGCGTTCGGTGCCGGGTGGCTCGTGTCGTCGCTGCTGCCCACGACGGACAAGGAGGAGGAGCTGGTCGGTGAGCTGAAGGACCGCGCCGCACCCCTCGTCGAGGACGTCAAGGAGCAGGCGAAGGACGTCGGTTCGCAGCTCGGGGACGTGGCGAAGGAGCACGCGCAGGACCTGAAGGGCACCGCGCAGGACGCGGCCCAGACCGTCAAGGACGAGGCGCAGGGCGCCGCGTCGGACGTGCAGGACCACGCGAAGAGCGCTGCGGACGACGTGCGCAGCAACTGACGGTCGCCACGACCGCGACCGTGACCACGGTCGGACGGGAGGCGCGGTGCCAGCCGGTACCGCGCCTCCCGTCCGTCCCCTGGTCGCGTCGCGACTGAACGGGCCCTCAGAGCGCGACGGCATGCCGTCGCGCGGCCGGGCGTTGACTGGTGCCATGCAGCTGACGAAGTACAACCACGCCACGGTCGTCCTCGAGCGGGACGGCGCGACCATCGTGCTCGACCCCGGGACGTTCACCCCCGAGGCGGCCGACCTCGTCCGTGCCGCCACCGCGGTGCTCGTCACGCACGAGCACTTCGACCACCTCGACGTCGATGCCGTGCGCGCCGGGCTCGCCGCGAACCCCGCGCTCGTCGTCCGCGGACCCCGTCCGGTCGTCGACCAGCTCGGCGACCACGACGGACGCGTCGTCGCGGTCGAGGCCGGCGACTCGTTCTCGGTCGGGCCGTTCGCGGTGCGGGTGTTCGGCGAGGAGCACGCCGTGATCCACCGGGACGTGCCGGTGGTCGCGAACGTCGGGTACCTCGTCGACGGTGCCGTGTTCCACCCCGGCGACGCGTACCTGGCGCCGGGCGTGCCGGTGTCGACGCTCCTCATGCCGACGAGCGGTCCGTGGACGCACATGGCCGAGGCCGTCGACCACGTGCGCGCGGTCGCGCCGGAGCGTGTCGTGCAGATCCACGAGGCGATGCTCAGCGAGGTCGGGCAGCAGTCGACCGCGCGGTTCCTCGGGCCGGAGATGCTCGGGACGGTGCCGGTGACGATCCTGGCGTCGGGGGAGTCGATCGAGGTCTGAGCGACCGGGCCGGCCGGGCGGGCGCGCGCCGGGCGGGTGCGGGCTGCGTCGGGCGCGCAACCGGGTGCCCCGGTGCCGGTCGGTCGCCTGCGCCTGGGCGGGCACCGGTGAGAGGGGGAGCAGGCTGGACGGATGGCTGACGCTCCCACGACCGCTGTCCTCTTCGACATCGACGGCACCCTCGCCGACTCGAACTACGCGCACATCGACGCGTGGTGGCGCGCCTTCCGGGCGGCCGGTGAGTCGGTGGACGCGTGGCGCATCCACCGCGCGATCGGCATGGACTCGGGCCGGCTGCTCGAGGAGCTGCTGCCCGACGCATCCGACGAGGTCCGCGACCAGGCGAAGCAGTTCCACACCGCCTACTACTCCGAGCACATGCCGCAGCTGCGCCTGCTGCCCGGGGCGCGCGAGCTGCTCGAGGAGGTCGCCGCGCGCGGGCACGCGGTCGTCCTCGCCACGAGCGCGCCCGAGTCCGAGTTGTCCGTGCTCCGCGAGCTCCTCGACGCGGCCGCGTGGGTGACCGCCGAGACGAGTGCGGAGGACGTCGGCGAGGCCAAGCCCGCGCCCGGCATCGTCGAGGTCGCGCTGGACAAGGTCGGCGTCGACCCGTCGCGAGCGGTCATGGTCGGCGACGCGATGTGGGACGCCGAGGCGTCCGGCACGGTCGGCGTGCGGTGCGTCGGCGTGATGACCGGCGGCATCGGCGGCGACGAGCTGCGGGGCGCCGGGGCCGCGGTCGTGTACGACGACGCGGCTGCCGTGCTCGCGGCGCTGCGGGCGGGCGAGGGGCCGATCGCCGAGCTCGGCTGAGGCGCTGGCGCCGTCGCCGGCGCGTGCGAGGATGGTCGATCGTGATCACGATCGAGCGCGTCGGCTGGGACGACCCCCGTGGCGTGGAACTCCGCGCCACCATGGACCAGGAGATGCACGAGCGCTACGGGCCCGGCAACGCCGGTGAGGACCCCGCCGTGAACGCCGAGCGGAACCGCGTGCTCGCCGTCGATCCGGCGACCGTGATCTCCTCGGTCCTGGCCATCGACGAGGACGGCAGCGCCCTCGGGCACATCGCCGTCCGGTGGCTCGGCGACGAGGTCGAGCTCAAGCGCCTCATCGTGCTCGCCGCCGCGCGGGGCAAGGGCGCCGCGACCGCGCTCCTGGCCGAGAGCGAGCAGATCGCCCGCGAGCAGGGCGTCGCCCGCGTGATCCTGCAGACCGGGGACAAGCAGCCCGAGGCCGTCGCCCTGTACGAGAAGACCGGCTGGGAGCCGATCCCGATCTACGAGCCGTACGCGGCGACCATGCCCTTCTCGCGCTGCTTCGCGAAGGCCCTGTAACCCGTCCTCCTCTTGCACTCTCAGCGCCAGAGTGCAATTCTTGCCCGGTGAGCACCACCGAACGCACCCGCGCGCTGCGCCGACGCATGGTCGTCGAGGCACGCCGGGCGACGATCGAGCACGGGCTGCACGGCTTCACGATCGAGCAGCTCTGCGAGACCGTCGGCGTCTCGCGGCGCACGTTCTTCAACCACTTCGCGTCGAAGGACGACGCCGTGCTCGGCATCGAGCAGGGTGCGTCGGAGCAGATGCTCCGCGCCTACGCCGAGGGCTCGCTCGTCCCGGGCGACCTCGACCCGCTCGGGTCGATCGTCGCGCTCGCCATCGAGCAGATGCACGTCGTCGGGCTCGACCGCGCCGACGAGGCCCTGGTCCGCCGGGTCTTCGAGCGCGAGCCCGTGATGGTCGCGAAGTTCCTCGCCGCCGCCGACGTCCAGCTCACCGCGGTGGGCCGGGCCGTGCGGGAGCGCTTCGGCTGGACCGACCCCGACGACCGGCGCGCCCAGCTCGTCGCCGAGGCCGCCGCCGGCCTGCTCAAGGTCACCGCCGGCACCTACTTCGACGACGCGTACGACGAGGCGACCGGCCCCACGTTCGACGTGTTGCTCACCGAGAACCTCCGCCAGTTCAGGGCGGCCGTCACCACCACCGGACAGGACCACACCGCATGAGCGCGACCGCGCAGGGCACGAAGCGTGCCCGCCCCGGATCCGACGGCCCGCTGCTCCTCACGCAGCGCCGCATCTGGATCATCTTCTCCGCCCTGATCGCCGGCATGCTGCTGTCGAGCCTCGACCAGACCATCGTCTCCACGGCGATGCCGACCATCGTCGGCGAGCTCGGCGGCGTCGCGCACCAGGCGTGGCTGACGACCGGGTACCTGCTCGCCTCGACGATCGTGATGCCGATCTACGGCAAGTTCGGTGACGTCCTCGGCCGCCGCAACCTGTTCCTCGTCGCGATCGCGCTGTTCACGATCGCCTCGGCCGGGTGCGCGTTCGCGGGCGACTTCACGCAGCTCGTGGTGTTCCGCGCCATGCAGGGCCTCGGCGGCGGCGGCCTGATGATCCTGTCGCAGGCGATCATCGCCGACATCGTGCCGGCCTCGGAGCGCGGCAAGTACCTCGGTCCGCTCGGCGCGATCTTCGGGCTCTCGGCGATCGGTGGCCCGCTGCTCGGCGGTTTCTTCGTCGACCACCTCACCTGGAACTGGGCGTTCTACATCAACATCCCGGTCGGCATCGCGGCGTTCTTCGTCGCCTGGTTCGCGCTGACCCTGCCGACCAAGAAGGCCGAGAAGAAGATCGACGTGCTCGGCGTCGTCCTCATGTCCGCGGCGACGACCTGCCTGGTGTTCTTCTCGGAGTTCGGCGGCAGCAAGGACCACGGCTGGGACGCCCTCGAGACGTGGGCCTGGTTCGCGGGACTCGTCGTCTCGGCCGCGCTGCTCGTGCTCGTCGAGTCGCGCGTCGAGGACCCGGTCCTGCCGATGTCGTTCTTCCGCAACCGCACGTTCCTGCTCGCGACCGGCATCGGCCTCGTGCTCGGCATCGGCATGTTCGCGGCGATCGGCTTCGTCCCGACGTTCCTGCAGATGGCGTCGGGCACCTCGGCCGCGGTCTCCGGTCTGCTCATGCTCCCGATGATGGTCGGCCTCATCGGCACCTCGATCGCGTCCGGCAACCTCATCACGAAGACGGGTCGCTACCGGCTGTTCCCGATCGTCGGCACCGTGCTCGTCGCCCTCGCGATGCTCGCCATGACGCAGCTCGCCGCGGACACCCCGATCTGGCTCATCTGCGCGTACCTGTTCGTCTTCGGCGCCGGGCTCGGGCTCATCATGCAGGTGGTCGTCCTCGTCGCGCAGAACGCCGTCCCCGCCGACCAGGTCGGGACCGCGACGTCGACGAACAACTACTTCCGCGAGGTCGGCGCCTCCCTCGGCACCGCGGTCTTCGGTGCGCTGTTCACCGCCCGGTTGACGAGTGCGCTGACCGACGTGTTCACCTCGGCCGGCGGCTCGGCGACCGACGCGGCGTCCTCCGCGGGGAGCATCGACCCGGCGACGGTCGCGAAGCTGCCCGAGGCCGTGCAGGACGGCATCGTGAACGCGTACGCCGACTCCCTGGCGCCGGTGTTCTGGTACCTGCTGCCGTTCATCGCGATCGCGTTCCTGCTCGCCCTGTTCCTGCCGCAGATCACGCTGTCGGACACGGCCGGCATGGTCGCCCGTGGCGAGGCCGTCGGCGGCGCCGAGGCCGACGAGCTCGAGCGGGCGCAGCGCGCCGGCCGGGCCGGCGCGACGGCTCCCGGCGCGGCCACGAGCGCGGCCCCGGACAGTGCCGACGGCACTGCCGACACGGAGGTCGGTGCCGACGCGGAGCGCGGGGCGCCCCGCGCCTGACGCGCTCGGCCACACCGAGCGGTCGCGGTGACCACGTGACGGACGGGAGGCGCGGTGCCGGCTGGCACCGCGCCTCCCGTCCGTCCGCGCACCCGCCCACCGCCCCTGCCGCGCCGGTCCAGTCCCGTCACCCGCCGCCCGTCACCCGCCACCCGCCACCCGCTGTCCGCCGCCCGCCGTCCGCTGGCGGGCCTCTCGCGAAAGCGACAGATCACAGCCGACTGTCGGCGGCGATCTGTCGCTTCGGCAGGGGTGACGGCCGACCCGACACGGGATCTGTCGCCCTCGCGGGGACGACGGCTGACCGACGTGGCCCGGCCCGGCCCGTGATCTGTCGCTTCGGCGACGGCAGGGGACGAGCGTGCGGACCGCGACCCGTCAGCCGCCGGTGCTCGCGCGCCGCACCAGGCGCGTCGGCAGCGCGACGGGCTCGGGTGTGGTCCCGTCGATCGCGGCGAGGAGCCGGAGCGCGGCCGCCCGACCGAGCTCCGCCCCGGGCAGGGCGACGCTCGTCAGGGCCGGGGCGGTGACCGAGGACGACGGCAGGTCGTCGAAGCCCGCGACCGCGAGATCCTCGGGCACCCGCAGCCCCATCGCGCCGGCGACCCGCAGCACTCCGTAGGCGAGCGTGTCCGCGGCGGCGACCACAGCGGTGACCCCGTCCTCGTGCCAGGCCTCGATCGCGTGCTCGGTCGCGGCGGCCGCCGCGTCGACGGTCAGGTCCGCCCGCGCGCCGAGCTCCGAGACGGTGATGCCGGCGGCCGCGCAGGCCTCGTCGAACAGCCGGTGCCGGACGCCGAACGTCGCGACGCGCGCGGTGCCGTCGAGGTACGCGACCCGCTCGTGTCCCCGTTCGCGCAGGTGGGCGACGAGCTCGTCGATGCCCAGGGTCAGGTCGTAGTCGACGGCGACCGCTCCCGCCGGGGCGTCCGGGGCGTCGAGCAGGACGACCGGGACGGCGGCGTCGAGGACCTCGCCCGCGGCCGGGGCGTCCACGAGGATGCCGGCCGGACGCAGCCGCTCGAACCGGCGCAGGTCCGCTGCGGACGGCTGGGCGCCGCGCTCGGTGACGGAGAACACGAGCTGGTGGCGGTCGCCGAGCGTGTCCCGGACGCCGCGGATGACCTCGGCGAAGAACGGGTTCGACAGGTCGGGGGCGACGAGGACGACCAGGTCGCCGGTGCCGCGGGCCAGGGAGCTCGCGGCGTGGTCGACGACGTAGCCGAGGTCCTGCACGGCCTCGCGGACCCGGGCGGCGATCGGTGCCGAGACCCGTCCGCGCTCCTTGCCGTTCACCACGAGGGACACCGTCGCGATGCTCGTGCCGGCGCGCTCCGCCACCATCGCCGCGGTGACACGGCGGGCCGGGAGGGCGGAGGACGGCACCCGACGAGCCTAGCGACGCGACCGGCCGACCGAGGCGAGAACCGCTCGGCGAGTTGACGTCAAGCGTTTGACGTGGTGTGATGTCAAACGCTTGACGCGCCGTGCCGGAGTTGGTTCCTCCACGTCACGGACCCCACCGCGTCAAGCACAGACATCCGTCCGCCCGAGCGCGGACACCCGGACACGAGCCGTCCGACCCCGATCCCCGACGAAGTGGAGCGCCCAAGGTGCCCGATGCAACGAAGCAGAAGATCATCCTCGACTGCGACCCCGGCCACGACGACGCCGTCGCCATGCTGCTCGCACACGGGAGCCCCGCGATCGAGCTCCTCGCCGTGACGACCGTCGTCGGCAACCAGACCCTGCCGAAGGTCACCCGCAACGCCCTCGCCGTCGCGCGCATCGCCGGGATCACCGGGGTGCCCTTCGCCGCCGGCAGTCCCCGACCGCTGCTCCGCGAGATCGAGGTCGCCCCCGAGATCCACGGCGAGAGCGGCCTCGACGGGCCGATGCTCCCCGAGCCGTCCTTCGCGCTCGACGAGCGGCACGCGGTCGACCTCATCATCGACACCGTGATGGCGCACGAGCCGGGCACCGTCACCATCGTGCCGACCGCCGGCCTGACGAACATCGCGCTCGCCGTCCGCAAGGAGCCGCGCATCGTCGAGCGGGTCAAGCAGGTCGTGCTCATGGGCGGCGGCGTGCACGTCGGCAACTGGAGCGCGGTCGCCGAGTTCAACATCGTCATCGACCCCGAGGCCGCCGACATCGTGTTCCGCGCCGGCTGGGACGTCGTCATGGTCGGCCTCGACCTGACGCACCAGGCGCTCGCCACCCCGGAGGTCGCCGCGCGCATCGCCGCCGTCGGCACCGGGCCCGCGGCGTTCGTCGGGGAGCTGCTCGACTTCTTCGGCAAGGCATACGAGGACGCGCAGGGCTTCGACTCGCCGCCCGTGCACGACCCCTGCGCCGTGGCGTACGTCATCGACCCGACGATCGTCCGCGCCGTGAAGGTCCCGATCACGATCGAGACCCACGGCACGCACACGCTCGGCATGACCGTCGCCGACTTCCGGTCCCCGGCGCCCGAGGACTGCCGCACGAGCGCCGCGATGGAGCTCGACCACGAGCGCTTCTGGGACCTCGTCGTCGACGCGCTCGAGCGCATCGGCGAGACGCCCGACACCGGGTGGACCCCGCGTGCGGCCGCCGAGGCGGTCGCCGACACCGACACCGACACCGACACCGACACCGACGTGACCGTCGTCGCGCAGGAGCGCTGAGCGCCGTGACCACCACCTCGACGACGAAGTCGACCGCCGCCCTCACCGCGGCACTGCTCGCGGCGTGCATCGCGTTCCAGCTGAACGCGAGCATGCTCAGCCCCGCGCTGGCGACGATGGCCGACGAACTCCGCACCGACGACGCCACCATCGGGCTGTCGCAGACGCTGTTCTTCACGATCGCGGCGCTGTTCTCGCTGTTCCTGCCCCGCCTGTCCGACATCGTCGGGCGCAAGCGGGTCCTGCTCGCCATGCTCCTCGTGATGCTCGTCGGCAGCGTCGTCGCCGCGCTCGCGGTGAACGTGCCGATGCTGTTCGTCGGCCGGATGATCCAGGGCGTCACCGGACCCGTCGTGCCGATCGGCCTGCTCGTCCTGCGCAACGAGATCGCGGACCCCAAGCGCTACGGCGCCGCCCTCGGCCTGCTCACCGCGGTCAACGGTGGCATCGCCGGCGTCGACGCCCTGGCCGGCGGCTGGATCGCGACGCACTTCGGGTTCCGCGGCATCTTCTGGGTGATCGTCGTCGTGACGGCGGTCGCGGCGCTCATGGTCGCGCGCTGGGGCGTCGAGTCCCGGCCGTCGGCGGGCACCCGGATGGACTGGGTCGGCGTCCTGCCGCTCGTCGTCAGCGTCGGCGCGCTGTTGACCGCGTGCAACGAGGCCGGCAAGCTCGGCGCGGCGAACTGGGCCCTCGTGGTCGGCGGGATCGTCGTCGCGCTCGTGGCGTTCGGGGTCTTCTGGGCGATCGAGTCGCGGGTCCGGGAGCCGCTCGTCGAGACCCGGTACCTGCGCCGTCGCGGCACGTGGGCGCTGCTCGTCACGACGCTGCTGACGATGACGGGCGTGTTCGCGGTGGTGAACGGCCTGGTCACGAGCCTCGCGCAGAACCCCGACGTCGGGTTCGGCATGGAGCCGGACCTCGCCTCGCTCGCGTTCCTCGTGCCGTACGCCCTGGTCGGGTGGATCGTCGGACCGTTCGCCGGCCGGCTCGCCCCGACCCTCGGGTACCGGGCGGTGCTCCGCGTCGGCCTGGTCGGCAGCATCGTCGCGACCGTCGTGATGGCGCTCGTCGGCGTGCACTCGCTGCCCGTCCTGGTCGCGGCCACCGTCCTGATCGGCATCACCTACGCCGGTGTCGCGAACATCATCCTCAACGGCCTCGGCATCGTGCTCTCGCCGGCGTCGAACCCCGGGTTCCTGCCCGGCCTGAACGCCGGTGCGTTCAACCTCGGTGCGGGCATCAGCTTCGCGGTCCTGCCGGCGCTGCAGACCGCGCTCGGCACCGGTGGGTCCGCGGGCACCGCGGGCTACTCGGGTGGCATGCTGCTCGGTGCCGTGATCACCTGCGCGGCCCTCGCCACGTCCTTCCTCATCCCGCGCCCGGCCTCGGCCGAGACAGGAGTCACCGCATGAGCGGCATCGTCGTCGTCGGCAGCCTCAACGCGGACCTCGTGGTCCGCACCGAGCGCTTCCCGCAGCCCGGGGAGACCCTGCACGGGTCCGACCTCGCGGTCCTGCCCGGGGGCAAGTCCGCCAACCAGGCGGTGGCAGCCGGGAGGCTCGGGGGAGCGGTGCGCATGATCGGTGCGGTCGGCGACGACGGGAACGGTCGACTGCTCCGCGACTCCGTCGCGGCTGCCGGGGTCGACACGACGCTGGTCGCGTCCCGCGAGGGCGTCGCCACGGGCACCGCCGTCATCACGGTCGACGCCGCGGGCGAGAACACCATCGTGATCTCGGGCGGCGCGAACGCCACGCTCACGCCGGACGACGTGCCCGCCGACGCGTTCGACGGCGCCGGGGTGCTCGGCCTCTGCCTCGAGGTCTCGATCGACGTCGTGCTCGCCGCCGCGCGGGCCGGTCGGGCGGCGGGCGCCACGGTGCTGACGAACCTGTCGCCGTTCGGGGCCGTGCCGCAGGAGCTGCTCGACCTGACCGACGTGCTCCTCGTCAACGAGCACGAGGCCGCCGAGCTCGGCGACCACGGCGTCGCGCGGTCGATCGTCACGCGCGGCGGTGCCGGGTGCGTCGTGCACGACGGCGACAGCGCACCCGTCGAGGTCGCGGCCGTCCGGGTCGACCCGGTCGACACCACGGGCTGCGGCGACGCGTTCATGGGTGCGGTGGCGCTCCGGCTCGACGCGGGGGACTCCCTGGTCGAGGCAGCGCGGTTCGCGGTCGGTGTCGGGGCGTACGCCGCGACGAAGCCGGGCGCACAGGCCTCGTACCCGACCACGTCGGAACTGGAGTCCTTCCTGCGGGGCTGAGCCGGGCCTCCCGTCCGTCCTTCCCGGCCTCCCGGCCATCCGGGGACAGCACGGCCGCTAGCGTTGTGCCATGCGCGTGGGAGTCCTCGACATCGGGTCCAACACCGGCCACCTGCTCGTGGTGGACGCCCACGGCGGGGCGGCGCCGCTGCCGGCGTCGTCGTTCAAGCAGCCGCTGCGGCTCGCCGAGCACCTCGACGACTCCGGCGCGGTGACCCCCGAAGGCGTCGACGCCCTGACGTCGTTCGTCGCCGAGTCCGTGCGCGTCGCCGAGGACCGCGGGTGCGAGGACATGCTCGCGTTCGCGACCTCGGCCGTCCGCGACGCGGTGAACTCGGACGCGGTGCTCGCGCACGTCGAACGGGAGACGGGTGTCGAGCTCGCCGTGCTCTCGGGCGGGGACGAGGCGCGCCTGACGTTCCTGGCGGTGCGGCGCTGGTTCGGGTGGTCCGCCGGACGCCTCGCGGTGTTCGACATCGGCGGCGGTTCGCTCGAGATCGCCGGCGGTGGCGACGAGGCGCCGGACGTCGCCTGGTCGATGCCGATCGGCGCCGCGCGGCTCGCTCGCACCTACTTCGCCGACGGCACACCGAGCGAGGACGACGTCCGCCGCATCCGACACGAGATCCGGGTCGCGATCGCCCGTGACGCCGGGCTGCTGCTGCGCTCCGGGCGACCGGACCGTGCCGTCGCGACGTCGAAGACCTTCCGGTCGATCGCGCGCATCTGCGGTGCGGCACCCTCGGCGGCCGGCCCGCTCGTCCCGCGCGCGCTCGACGGCGCCGAGCTGCGGCGCCTGCTGCCGTCGCTGCTGACGAAGTCGGTCGCCGAGCTGGCCGCGCTGCCCGGCGTCTCGCCGAGCCGGGCGCACCAGGTCGTGCCGGGCGCGCTCGTCGCCGAGGCGTGCCTGGACATCTTCGACCTGCCGGCGCTCGAGATCTGCCCGTGGGCGTTGCGCGAGGGCGTCATCCTGGAGCGGCTCGACCAGCTGTCGGTGCTCGGCTGAGACGGTCCGGCGGCGTGAGCCGCTGCGGCTGGCGGTGGACCGGCGTCGGCCGCAGCGGCTGGGGCCCGGTCGGCGGGGTCAGCCGGCGCGCGGCGGGGCGAGCAGCCAGGGGCGGATGAGCTTCGTCACGAAGGGCAGCACCCAGAAGGTCATGATCGGCGTCAGCACGAGCGTGGTGACCAGCACCCGGGGCAGGACCGCGACGTGCGCGAACGCGGGGACGAGCCAGGCCATCAGGTACGTGAAGGCGAGGTTCACCGGGAAGAAGCCGAGCCAGATGCTCACCGCCTGCTTCCACCGCGGCGGGGCGCTCGACTCCGGGGCGTCGGCCGGGGCGTCGAACCAGCCCTCGATGCCGGTGCGCTTCTCGACGCGGGACTCCACCACGAGGTCACGCCCGAGGTCGAGCCAGCGGAGGCGGTCGTCGGAGTTCTCCCACGTCGCGAGCTGCTCGTGGTCGGCGAAGCGGTAGAGCATGTGCCACTCGCGGCTGGTCGCGTGCGAGCGGACCCACCCGGAGCCGAGGAAGCCCGGGTAGCGGTTCGCCAGGTTCACGCCGGACTGCACCCAGGCGGTGGCCTCGGGGATGCGGTCGGGTTCGACGAGACGGGTGATGGACACGGTGACGGGCGGGCCGGCGGTCACGGATGACGACTGCAGGCTCCCAGGCTCTTGTGGAGTCATGGGGACAGTCTCCCGGACGCGTGTTTCGGGTTCGTGACGGCGGGGTCGGTCGTCCAGCGTCAGCCCGTGCAGGGTCATCGCGGCGACGACGTCGGGATGGTGGCTCGTGAGCGGCCCGACCTCGACGTCGCGGAGCAGGGCGCTCCGCTCGCCGTCCGTCGAACGTTCGAACACCGTCCAGAGCTCCAGGTCGGATCCGTGCCGCGAGAGGAACCGGACGCCGTCGAACGTCGGGTTCGCCGCTGCGTCCGTCTCCGTGTAGACGGCGAGGCCGACCTGCTGTGTGAGTGCACGGCGCTCCGCGATCTGCAGCGCGGCGGCATCGAAGTCCGGGAGTCCTGCGGACCGAGCAGCCCCGAGGAACCTCGGGCGCAGTTCCGCGATCGTCGCGGCGGCGGAGACGTCGCAGTAGACGCCGAGGAGTCGCGCTCGAGCGAGTCGCCTGGCATGGAACCAGGACGCCGGGATCGTGCCCGCGCTGACGGTCGGGTAGAGCGCGTCGACCTCGTCCTCATCGATGCCGGCCAACGCCTCGTGCAGCTCCGGGTCCGGACGGAACTGCGCGAGGACCTCGACCAGGGCCGCGTACGCCGAGGACGCCGCGTAGGTCGTCCGGTATGTCCGGTTCGGCGCGTCCCACCGTCCCGGGAAGGTGCCCCCGTCCGCCCACTTCCAGTCCACCCACGCCCACGGCGACGGCGCACGGCCGACTCGCCAGACCGGTGCAGCGGGAGTCTTCGTCGCGAACGCCCCCATGCGCGGCGGTCAGGCGTTCCCGACGAAGGAACGTGCGGCGGCGAGGACGCGGGGACCGGCCTCGTCGAGGTCTCCGTCGCGGAGCACGCGCGCTGGTGAGGTGTCCTCGAGTCGCGGGTTGAGGCCCTGGAACCAGGCCTGCGCCACCCGGTCGCCGTCGTTCGACGCGATGAGCTCGGCCACACGGAACGTGAGCTTGAGGCGCTGCTCGACCGTGCTCGACGGGCGTCGACCGCCCGCCTCGGCCCACTGGTGCACCGCGCGGGTCTCGTTCACCCCGGCGATGAAGGCGACGAGCTTCGAGCCGAGCACCGATCGGAGCTCGTCGACGATCTCGGGGAGGTCGGCGCGGACGGAGCGCTCGAACGCCTGGAGCTCTGAGGTTGCCATACCGTCCAAGATAGTCGTCACTGGTCGGATCACGACGAGATGCCCACCCCGATCACAGCTGCAGGGAGGTTCCGGGCATGAGCGGAACCAGCGGCGAGCGCGCTGCTCTTCTCGGGCAATGTGCTGTTCGTGTTCGACGTCGTGGTCGGGGACGTCGGCGGGGTCGTCGGGAGTGTGGTGGTGTTCGTGGGGACGGCGGCGCTGTGGGTGTCGATCCCGCTCGCACTCCGCGGACGAGCAAGGACGGCTAGCTGGCCTGCTTCTTCGCCGCTGGCTTCTTCGTGGCGGGCGCCTTCTTCGCGGCCGCCGTCGTCTTCTTCGCTGCCGTCGTCTTCTTCGTCGCCGTGGTCGTCTTCTTCGCGGGCGCCGCCTGCTCCGTGCTGCCGGCCTCCTCCGGAGCCTTCTCCTGGCCGGCCTTCCGTGCCGACCCGCCCTGCCCCCGTGAGCCGGACGACGGACGCGACCCCGATCCTCCAGACCGCTTCTTGTCGACGGACGCCCGCAGGGCGGCCATCAGGTCGATGACGTCCCCGCCCGCGTCGTCGTCCTCGTCGTCCGAGCGCTCACCGAAGGTCTCCGCGGTGTCGACGTCGTCGCCGGCCTCGAGCTTCGCGTCGATGAGCTGCTGCAGCTCCTCCTGGTACGCGTCGGTGTAGCGGTCCGGGTCGAAGTCGGTGGACATGCTGTCGACGAGGGACGACGACATCTTCAGCTCGTTCGCGCTGACCTTGACCGACGCATCGAGGGCCTTGAAGTCGGGAGCGCGGACCTCGTCGCCCCAGAGGAGCCCCTGGAGCAGGACGACGTCGTCGTGCACGCGGAGGACCCCGAGCCGGGTCTTCTGCCGCAGCGTGAACTGCACGATCGCGAGCCGGTCGGTCTTCGCCAGGGTCTCCCGCAGCAGGACGTAGGCCTTGGGGGAGCGGGAGTCGGGCTCGAGGTAGTACGTCTTCTCGAACATCATCGGGTCGACCTGGTCGACGGGCACGAACTCCAGGACCTCGATCTCGTGCGACTGCTCCTGGGGGAGCTGCTTGAAGTCCTCCGGGGTCAGCACGACGGTCTTGTCGCCGTCGTCGTAGGCGCGCTGGATGTCGCCGTACTCGACCTCGTGGCCGAACTCGCACACGCGCTTGTACCGGATGCGGCCCTTGTCGTCGTCGTGGACCTGGTGGAGCGACACGTCGTGGGTCTCCGTCGCCGCGTACACCTTGATGGGCACGTTGACGAGCCCGAACGCGATGGAGCCCTTCCAGATCGACCTCATGCGCACATGATGCCCGCGCGGGTGCGGACGGGCGCTCAGTTGTCGGCGGATCGGCAGCTGTGGTCGGCGGAGGGCGTAGCCTCGCGCTCATGACGGGGGAGCAGGACGGCACTGGCGAGCAGGACCGCACGGGGGAGCAGGACCGCGTGGCCGACCGCATCGACGCCGCGGGGTGGTGGCAGCTCGTCGGGCTCGCGCTCGTCGGCGCGCTCGTCCCCCTGGTCTTCTTCGTGATGTTGGACGTCCCGACGCCCTGGACGGCCGTCGTCGTGCTCGGGCTCGTCCTCGCGGTCGTGCTCCCGGCGTCGCAGGTGTGGAACTGGTCGCGACGGGGTGGCCGTGCCGAGGTGGTCGAGACCCGACGCTGGATCCGCGCGGGCAGCGTGCCGGCGGACGTACCCGAAGCCGTCTGGCGGCCCCGCGTGCAGCAGTGGACGAGCGACCTGGGACGGCGCCGCGTGAGCGGTTGGTTGTCCGCCGTGGTCGCTGCGCTCTGGACGCTCACGGCCGTGACCGGGTCGCCGCAGAACTGGGGCCTCGCCCTGGTGTGGGCGCTCATCGCCGCCGTCGGGCTCGTCGGGGACCCGGGCGGCCGCGCCGCGGCCGGACGGCTGCTCGCCGCGCCCGTCCGCTCGTCCGCCGGACACGTGTCCGGGAACGGGGGCCGCGACGCCGACACCACGCACCAGGCGGGCCGCACCTCCGACCACCCCTGAGACCCGTCCCCGCCACCGCGAGCACCATGGGCCCATGAGCCAGCTCGACAAGCAGGACCCGCGCTCGCAGCACCCCCGTCCGCCGTTCCCGGCGCAGACGCAGCAGGGTGCCGGCCTCGCGAGCGCGATGGACCCCACGCCCGACCACGGCGAGTCGAGCTACCTCGGCACGGGCCGGATGCCCGGTTACCGGGTGCTCGTCACGGGCGCCGACTCCGGCATCGGGCGCGCCGCGGCGATCGCGATGGCGAAGGAGGGCGCGGACGTCGCACTGAACGCCCTACCCGACGAGCTCGAGGACCTCGAGCAGGTCCGCGACGTCGTCGGCGACCTCGGCCGCAGGGCGGTGCTGCTGCCGGGCGACCTGACCGACGAGGCGTTCTGCGCGACCCTGGTCCGGGACGCCGTGAGCGCGCTCGGCGGCCTCGACGCCCTGGTGCTCGTCGCCGGACACCAGCAGGTGCACGAGGACGTCACGCAGCAGTCCACCGAGGACTTCGACCGGACGATGAAGGTCAACCTGTACTCGCTGTTCTGGCTGGTGCGGGCGGCGGTGCCGCACATGGCGCCGGGCAGCGCGATCGTCACGACGAGTTCGGTCTCGGCGCACCAACCGCAGGACCGGATGATCGACTACGCGGCGACCAAGGCCGCGATCACCACGTACACGAACGGCCTGGCCCGGCAGCTCGCGGCGAAGGGGATCCGGGCGAACACGGTCGTCCCCGGGCCGGTGTGGACGCCGCTGCAGCCGACGAGCTACCCGGGCGACGAGATCGCCCACTACGGCGAGGACACCCCCTTCGGCCGTCCCGCGCAGCCGGTCGAGCTCGGCAGCGCGTACGTGTACCTGGCGGGACCGGAGTCGTCGTACACGTCCGGCAGCACCCTCACGGTGGCGGGAGCGACCGGGGTCGCGCTGTGAGCGCGACGAGCGCCGGGCGTGCCCGCGCGGCCCGATCCCGCACCGCGCGGGTCCGCGCGGCCCGCCCCCGCCGGGCGGCCACCCCGTGAGCCCGGTCTCCCGCCGCACCACGGTCCTCGTCGGCGACCGTCGGCTCGCGCTGTCGAACACCGACAAGGTCCTCTACCCCGCGACCGGCACCACGAAGGGGCAGGTGATCGCCTACTACGAGCGGGTCGCCCCGTGGATGATCCCGCACGTCAAGGACCGTCCGGTCACCCGGAAGCGCTGGGCGAACGGCGTCGACGGCAAGGTCTTCTTCGAGAAGAACCTGCCCGACTCCGCCCCCGAGTGGGTACGGCACCACACGATCGCGCACAAGGAGCACGACACCGAGTACCCGGTCGTCGACGACCTGCCGACGCTCGTCTGGATGGCGCAGCAGGCCGCCCTCGAGCTGCACGTCCCGCAGTGGCGCTTCGGCCCGCGCGGAGCGCAGCAGCACCCGGACCGCCTCGTGCTCGACCTGGACCCCGGCGAGGGCGTCGGCCTCCCGGAGTGCGTCGAGGTCGCGGTCGCCGCCCGCGAGCTCCTGCGCGGCATGGGCCTGGACCCGTACCCGGTGACGTCCGGGTCGAAGGGCATCCACCTGTACGCCGCCCTGGACGGGCGGGCCACCGCGCAGCACGTCTCGGACGTCGCGCACGAGCTCGCGCGGGCGCTCGAGCAGGACCTGCCCGACCTCGTGCTGTCGTCGATGGGCCGCGCCGAGCGCGCGGGCAAGGTGTTCGTCGACTGGTCGCAGAACAACGGCAACAAGACCACGATCGCGCCGTACTCGCTGCGCGGCCGTGACCGGCCGACGGTCGCGGCGCCACGGACCTGGGACGAGCTGACGACGAAGGGGCTCGCCCAGCTGGAGCTGGCCGAGGTCCTCGACCGCCTGGAGGCGCGTGGGGACCTCCTGCACCCGGTCGCGTCCGCCTCGCTGTCGGTCGGGAGGCCCGACTCCGGTCACTGGGACGGCGACCGGACCCAGCGTGCGAACGCCGCGGAGCAGCCGGGTCGCGACCGGCTGGCCGCCTACCGCGCGAAGCGCGACGCGTCGCGCACCCCGGAACCGGTGCCCGAGGACGCGCCGACGGTGCGGCGGGACGGGAAGCCGACGTTCGTCGTCCAGGAGCACCACGCCACCCGGGACCACTACGACTTCCGGCTGGAGCACGAGGGCGTCCTCGTCAGCTGGGCGCTCCCGAAGGGCGAACCGACCGACCCGGGGAAGAACCACCTCGCGGTGCAGACCGAGGACCACCCGCTCGAGTACGGCGGCTTCGAGGGCACGATCCCGCACGCCGAGTACGGCGGCGGCACGGTGACGATCTGGGACGACGGCACGTACGAGCTCGAGAAGTGGCGCGAGGGCGAGGAGGTCATCGTCACGCTGCACGGCCGGACGAACGGCGTCCGACGCCTCGCGCTGCTGCACACCCGGGGTCGTGGGCGGGACGGCGACGAGAAGAACTGGCTGATCCACCGCACGAAGGACCAACCCGACCGCACGGCGGACGGTGGCGGCGGGGCGGACGTGAGCCGCGCCTCCCGTCCGGCCGGGCGACCGGACGCCGGACGCGAGCCGACCGAGCGCCGGGCCATGCTCGCGTCCCCGGCGACGGGCACACCGACGTTCGACCCGGCGCACTGGGCGTTCGAGATGAAGTGGGACGGCGTGCGCGCCCTCGCGACCGTCCGCGACGGGCGGGTGACCCTGCGCAGCCGCAACGACAACGACCTGACCGACCAGTACCCGGAGCTGCAGGAGCTCGCCGAGCGGGCCGGTGTCGACGGCGTGTTCGACGGCGAGGTCGTGGCCACCGACGACCGGGGCCGCCCGTCCTTCGGGCTGCTGCAGGGCCGGATGGGGCTCACCCGGCGGCGGGAGGTCGAAGCGGCCCGCGCGACCACACCCGTGCAGCTGCTGCTCTTCGACGTGCTCGAGGCCGACGGGCACGACCTCACCCGGCTCGGCTACGACGCACGACGTGACGCCCTGACGACCGTCGTGGAGCCGGGCGGTGCGATCGCCGTGCCGCCCGCCGCCGCGGGGGACTTCGCCGCCGCCGTCGCGGAGTCGGCGGCCCGCGGGCTGGAGGGCGTCGTCGCGAAGAAGCGGTCCTCGCGGTACGCCGAGGGCCGCCGGTCCGAGGCCTGGGTCAAGGTGAAGCACCACCGCACGCAGGAGGTCGTCGTCGGCGGGTGGAAGCCCGGGGCCGGTCGACGCGCCGGCGGGGTCGGGTCCCTGCTGCTCGGGGTGCCCGGCCCGGACGGGCTGGAGTACGTCGGCAAGGTCGGGACGGGGTTCAGCGACCGCGACCTCGACGCGATCGCCGCGGTGCTGCGGTCGCGGGAGCGGAAGACCCCACCGTTCGTCGACGTCCCGCGGGCGGACGCCCGTGACGCGCACTGGGTGCGTGCGGACCGGGTCGGCGAGGTCGTGTTCGCCGAGTGGACGGGTGACGGGCGGCTCCGGCAGCCGTCGTGGCGCGGGTGGCGGCCGGACAAGGCACCGGGGGACGTGGTCCGCGAGTCGTGAAGACGGCCCGTGCGCCGGATCAGGGGACGCACGGGCCGCCGCCGAGGCGCCGTGGTCGACCGTCCAGGGGGGGAGCCGACCACGGCGCGTCTCGTCGCCCGCAACGTCGTCGGTCCGGGCCGCCGGGACCCCCACGGTCCCGGAACTCACTGGTGTGACGAGTCGGACCGGGGATTCGTCACACCCGGATCGGAGATTCCCGGCGACGGCACGACGGAGCGCCCGGGAGCTGGTGCTCCCGGGCGCTCTCGGCGTCCGTCCGGTGGGGTGCGGGTCAGGCCGCGGGGGCCGGGCCGTCCGCCGGAGCTGCGTGGTCTGCGGCGGGCAGGTCCTCGTCGATCAGGTCCTCCTGTTCGGGGAGGTCGACCTCGGCCGCCGCGGCCTTCGCCTCGTCGATGGACTCCTGCGAGCGGCGGAGGAGGGCGTCGTCTGCTGCGTGATCCGTCATGGGGCCGACGGTACGCCGGGGCGGCTGCGCCCGTGTCCGTGCCGGTGCGGGGTCGGCTCGAAGTCGACGGCGGACGTCGGGGCGGGGGTGGACGGCATGGCCGGGGCGGCCGGTTCGTCGGCGGCGTCGGCCGCGTCGAGCACCGCGCGGGTCGCCGCGGCCGCGGTGCGCAGGGCGTCGGCGAGCGGCATGGCGCGGTGGGCGGCCGTCCGGACCTCGACGCCCCACGGTTCGTCGTGGCCGAGCCCGCGGAGGACCCGGACGAGCCCGGGCAGGTCCCACGCCCCCGCGCCGGGCAGGTACCGGGCCGTGCGGGACTCCTCGGCGAGCGTCATGCCGGACGGGGTGTGCAGCAGGCCGTCGCTCAGCTCGACCGCCGCGAGGACCCCGGGGGCCACGCCCTGTGCGATCGACGCGAGCGTGGAGCCGCCGCGGAGCGCGTGGGCGGCGTCGAGCAGGAGCCCGGCGTCGGGGTGGTCGGCGGCGCGGACGAACCGCGACGCGCGCTCGACCGTCGGCAGGTTCGACCACGGTTCCGGTTCGAGCACGAGCTGTGCGCCGACGGTCGCCGTCCGGGTCGCGAGGTCGACGAAGTCGTCGAGCAGCGCGGTCGGGGAGAGCGGGCGGACCCGGCCGTCGGCGTGCGCGACGACCTGCCACGCACCCAGGGCCGCTGCCGCCTCGAGCACGACACCGCGGTCGGCCTCGTCGTCGGGTGTGCGGTCGGGGGAGGCCCACCAGCGGTCGAGCGGTCCGAGCTGCACCCAGACGATGCCGGCGCGGTCCAGCACCCGCCGCAGCGCCGCGAACCCGGTGGTGGCCCGGACCTCGTGCAGGTCGTCGAGCGAGAGGGACAGCCCGGCGAACCCGGCGTCCCCGACGGCACGGACCCGGTCGGCGACGGGGGCGTCACCGGCCCAGGTCCAGGACGTCGCGAGCAGGTCGTGTTCCCGCACGGCGCACCTCCTGGCTCCGGACGGGCTCCGTCGCACGTGCCACGGCTGGTCGTCCTGGTGGATCGGCGTCACCGGTCCCCGACGCCTGGGTCCGTGGTACGCCGTCGGTCTGCGCGGGCTCCCAGCCGGGCGTGTCGCGGGCTCGGTCCGGTCGAGTCGGGCCGGGCTGGTGTCGTGTCGTGTCGTGTCGTGCCGGCCCGGCCCGGTCAGGTGATCGTCGTGCCGACGCTCCCCACGCCCGCGATGCGCCCCACCAGGACGTCGCCCCGTCGCAGCGGTCCGACGCCCTCCGGGGTGCCGGTGAACAGGAGGTCCCCTGGTGCCAGCGCGACCGACCGGGAGAGCTCGGCGAGCGTCTCGGCGACCGACCAGAGCTGGTCGCCGAGGTCACCCGACTGGCGCAGCTCGCCGTCCACGTGCAGCGTCACCGCGCCGGAGGTCGGGTCGACGCCCGCGGCCGGGACGAGCGTGCCGACCGGGGCCGACGCGTCGAACCCCTTCGCCAGGTCCCACGGCCGCCCCAGTCGCTTCGCCTCGGCCTGGAGGTCGCGGCGGGTCAGGTCGAGGCCGACGCCGTAGCCCCAGACGAGGTCGAGCGCGCGGTCGACCGGGACGTCACGCCCACCGGCGCCGAGGGCCACGACGAGCTCGACCTCGTGCTCGAGCTGCGCGGTCTGCGGCGGGTACGGGGTGTCCGCACCGTCCGTCACGACGGCGCTCGCCGGCTTGGTGAAGAAGAACGGCGGCTCGCGGTCGGGGTCGTGCCCCATCTCGCGTGCGTGCGCCGCGTAGTTCCGGCCGACGCAGAACACGCGCCCGACCGGGAACCGGCCGCCCGTGGTGGTCGGCAGGGTCGGGCGCTCGGGTGGAGGGATCACGGAGTCGTGCACCCCTCCACCCTGGCACCGGGTCAGGCGCCCGGTGCCGCGTCCTCGGTCTCGCCGGCCCCGGGGTCGCCGCCGGTCCCGCCGGAGGTCGGTTCGTCCTGCGGCCAGCCGGCGAACTCCCACCCGGCGAGCGAGGGGTGGTCCTCGCCGCGGGTGTACGCGAAGGTCCGCGCCGCGTCCCGCGCCTCGGTCAGCTTCGCGAGGAGGTCGGCGTGCGCCTCGGCGTCGACGCGGGTCAGCGCGTCGTGCGCCAGGGCGAAGCGGTCCATCTCGCTGAGCATGAGCATGTCGAACGGGGAGGTCGTGGTGCCCTGCTCGAGGAACCCGTGCACGTGCAGGTCGTCGTGCCCGTGCCGGCGGTACGTCAGCTGGTGCACGAGCGACGGGTAGCCGTGGAACGCGAACACGACGGGGGTGCCCGGCAGGAACACCTCGTCGTACCGCTCGTCGCTCACCGGGTGCTCGTGCTTGCGCGGGTCGCCGAGGGACAGCAGGTCGACGACGTTCACGAAGCGGACGCCGACCCCGGGGGCGTGGTGCCGGATGATGTCGGCCGCGGCCATCGCCTCGACCGTCGGCACGTCACCGGCGCTCGCGAGCACGACGTCGGCACGGCCCACCTGCTGCTCGGTCCCGGCCCACTCCCACACGCCGAGGCCCGCGTCGGCGTGCGCGACGGCGTCCTCGAGCGACAGGAACACCGGCTCCGGGTGCTTGCCCGCGACGATGACCTCGATCCGGTCGGTCGTCTCGAAGGCGTGCGCGGCGACGGCGAGCAGCGTGTTCGCGTCGGCGGGCAGCTTGATCCGGACGAGGTCCTGCTGCTTCGAGGCGACGACGTCGAGGAACCCCGGGTCCTGGTGCGAGAACCCGTTGTGGTCCTGCCGCCACACGTGCGACGACAGCAGGATCGACAGGTTCGACACCGGTGCGCGCCAGTCGATGTCGGTCGACGACTCGAGCCACTTGGCGTACTGGCCGACCATCGAGTCGATGATGTGGGCGAACGCCTCGTACGTGTTGAGCAGCCCGTGCCGCCCGGTGAGCACGTAGCCCTCGAGCATGCCCTCGAGCAGGTGCTCGGACAGGACCTCGACGACCCTGCCCTGTGCACCGAGGTGCTCGTCACCGGGGCCACGGCGCGCACGCCAGACCCGGGAGGTGACGTCGAACACCGCGTCGAGCTTGTTCGAGATCGTCTCGTCCGGCCCGAACAGCCGGAAGGACGACCCGTTGCGCTCGACGAGCTCGGCGAGCCACGGTCCGAGCGTCGCCGTCGAGCTGGCAGTCGTCCCGGCCTCGACGCCGTACGGCTCGAGTGCCGGACGGTCGAGCGGCGTGCGGATGCGGCCGCCGTTGGCGTGCGGTGTCGCGCTCATGCGGTGCTCGCCGGTCGGACGGATGGTCGTCATGATGCCGATCGGCTGCCCGTCGGCGTCGAAGAGCTCGTCGGGGCGGTAGGACCGCATCCACTCCTCGAGCTGCTCGCGGTGTCCGGCGTCCTCGCGGACCGCGGGCAGCGGGACCTGGTGGGCGCGGAAGGTGCCCTCGACACGCTCGCCGTCGACCTCCTGCGGACCGGTCCAGCCCTTCGGGGTGCGGAGCACGATCATCGGCCAGCGCGGGCGCAGGTCGGCGGCACCGGCTGGCTGCCCCGCGGCGGCACGGGCCGCCTGGGCGCGCGCGGCGGCCTGGATGTCGTCGATGGACGCCAGGGCGCGGCGGAGGGCACCGTCGAACAGGGCGTGCACGGCGAACGGGTCGTGGTCGACCCGCGCCGAGTCGACGACGATCGGGTCGTAGCCGAGGCCGCGGAAGTAGGCGGTCAGGTCCTCGTCGGGGATGCGCGCGAGGACCGTCGGGTTCGCGATCTTCCACCCGTTGAGGTTGAGGATCGGGAGCACGGCACCGTCGGACACCGGGTCGAGGAACGTGTGCGCCTGCCAGGAGCCGGACAGCGGACCGGTCTCGGCCTCGCCGTCGCCGACGACGCACGCCACCACGAGGTCAGGGTTGTCGAGCGCGGCGCCGTACGCGTGCGCGAGGGAGTAGCCGAGCTCACCGCCCTCGTTGATCGAACCGGGCGTCTCCGGCGCCGCGTGCGAGGGGATGCCGCCCGGGAACGAGAACTGCCGGAAGAACTTCCGCAGCCCCTCGGGGTCGGGGGTGATGTCGGGGTACAGCTCGCCCCACGTGCCCTCGAGGTACGCGTTCGCGTTCATCGCCGGTCCACCGTGCCCCGGGCCGCACACGTAGAGCAGGTCGCGGTCGGTCTCCGCGATGAGGGCGTTGCAGTGCGCGTAGACGAGGTTGAGCGCCGGGGACGTGCCCCAGTGCCCGAGGAGTCGTGGCTTGACGTCGTCCGGGTCGATCGGGCGCGTCAGGAGCGGGTTGTCGAGCAGGTAGATCTGCCCGACCGTCAGGTAGTTCGCGGCGCGCCACCAGGCGTCGATCGCACGGATGCGGTCCGTGCTCGCGATGTGTGCAGGAGCCATGGCACCACGGTACGGAACGGGGGACAGCCACTGCCCAGGAAGTCGGACCAAACCGTTCGGTGGGGGGTGTCGAATCACCTGCACAAGCCGGGAAACACCCGGAGCGCTCACCAGCCGCAGGTAGCTGGTTCTCCACCCCTGTTCGGGGTGTGTTCGGCGCGCATCCAGGGATTCGCGCCGAGCGCGACAACGAAAGGAACGCAGACATGCGCAAGAGCCTCAAGACCTCCATCACCCTCGCCACCACGGGTGCGCTCGTGCTGGGCGGTGCCGCGTTCGGTGTCTCCGCCGCGCAGGCCGACGGCAGCATCCACACGGTCTCGTCCTCGTCGTCGAAGATCCCCGGCCCGGTCGCTTCGGTGCCCGAGGTCAAGGGTGGCAACACCGCGGTCGCGCTCGACAAGGGCTTCACCGACGCGCTGACCTCGCTGGGCCTGACCCCGGGTGTGTCGGGCAACGCGAAGCTCGAGAACGGGTCGGTGTCGTTCCCGATCACCGCCGGTTCGGTGACGTACTGGTCGCCGGACGGCAACTACCGCCCCTACGTGCAGGGCCTGCTGGACCACGACGACTCGGGGCTGACGCTCTCGGCCGGTGACACGACGGTGACGCTGGAGAACTTCGTCGTGAACCCGGGCTCGTCGAAGCTCTACGGTGACGTGTTGGTCAACGGTCAGGTCGCCGTGTCGAACGCGTACCTGTTCTCGCTGCACGGTGGCACCCTGAAGCCGCTCCAGCTCGAGGGTGACAACGCGATCCTGACCGGCACCACGGTCCACGTCTCCGACGACGCCGCGAAGCTGCTCAACAGCACCTTCAAGACCGACGCCGTCAAGGGTGGCCTGCTCGTCGGGACCGCCACGATCACCGCCCAGATCAAGTAACACCCAGCACCACCAGCACCACCAGCACGACACGCGAACGGCGCCGCCCCCGATCAGGGAGCGGCGCCGTTCCACGTCCACGGCCACACAGTCGCCGCGCCCGGAGCCGGGCACCGCCACCAGCACCAGCAGCAACACCAGCGGCACCACCAGCAGCAGCGAGCAGCCTCAGCCGCGCCGCCACCACCGACGGGGCCGCGCCGCCCGCTCCGCCGCGAGCCGCTCGGCCGCCGCCCGCTCGTCGGCCGCGGCCCGTTCCCGACGGCGCTCCCGCCACCGGTCCACCTCGGCGTCGACGTCCCGCATCGGCGTGACCACGGGTGGCCCGCCGAGCAGCTGCCTCCTGGCCTCCTTCACGCGGGCGTTGAAGTCCACCAGGACCGCACGCACGTCGTCCTCGGCACGCAGCGCGTCGAGGTGGTCGTCGAGCTCAGCGTCCTCGGTGCGCAGGGCCAGGGCGGGCGGTGCGATGCCGCGGATGTCCTCGCGCTCGATCTTCGCCTTGATCCACCAGTCCGGGTCGTGCTGCCCGTCGTTGCCCGGCAGGGGCTTGCCGCGGTAGGGGTTGCCCTCGAAGACGCCGCGGCGGTCGGCCTCGTCCACGAGTGCCCGGGCGAGCGGTCCGACGTCCTGCGCGCGGAGCAGCCGGCGTTCCTCGCGGACCTCGTCCGGGTCGAGCGTGCCGCGCTCCACCTCGCTGTCCACGAGCTGCTGGTACCGGTACCGAGCGGCTCGGCGGAGCCGGTCCATCCGGGCGTCGACGTCGTTCATGGTCGCTCCATCATGCAACGCGCCGACGACAGCCGCTCAGGACTCCGCCGCGACCTCCTCGATGGTGAGCGCGGCCTGGATGAGCGCGAGGTGCGACAGCCCCTGCGGCAGGTTGCCCATGAAGTCGCCGTCCTCGCTGATCATCTCGCTGAACAGCCCGACGTCGTTCGCCTGCTCGACCATCTCGTCCATGAGCTCGCGGGCGTCGTCGACCCTGCCGACGCACGCCATCGCGGCGGCGAGCCAGAACGAGCACGCGACGAAGGGTGACTCCTCGCGGTCCATGCCGGAGTACCGGTAGACCAGGGGACCGCGTTGCAGCTGTTCCTCGACCGCGCGGATCGTCGACTCCATGCGCGGACCGCGGTCGAACGCCGACATCGCGTGCAGCAGGATCGAGGTGTCGAGCGCGTCCGATCCCGGGTACATCACGTAGTGGCCGCGTTCCTCGTCCCAGCCGTGCTCGGACACCCACTGCTCGATGAGCTCGCGGTTCTCGACCCACTTGTCGCGCGGGCCGTCGATCATCCCGGCGTCGTGCAGCTCGACCGCGGCGTCGAGGGCCTGCCAGCAGCCGATCTTGCTCGACACGTAGTGCTGCGTCTCCTGCAGTTCCCACATGCCCGAGTCCGCCTCGGGCCAGCGGTGGCAGGCATCGTCCGCCAGGCGCTGGAGCACGCCGGCCGTCGCGCGGTCCAGGACGTTCCCGGCCCGGACGTACTGCCGCATGATCTCGAAGACGTCGCCCCAGACGCCGAGCTGCAGCTGGTCGCCGGCGCGGTTGCCGACGGTGACCGGACCGATGCCGTTCCAGCCGGGGACGTCGCGTTCGTCGACCTCGTCGGTCTTCGTGCCGTCCAGGCGGTAGAAGATCGGCATGGTCTCGTCGTGCTCGCCGATCGTGCGCATCACCCACGACACCGCCGCGTGCGTCTCCTCGCGCAGGCCGAAGCGGGTGAGGGCGTGCACGGTGTACGACAGGTCGCGCACCCACGCGAAGCGGTAGTCCCAGTTCTTCCCGCCGGTGCGGTCCTCGGGCAGGCTCGTGGTCGGGGCCGCCGCGATCGCGCCGGTGGGCGAGTAGATGAGCAGCTTCAGGGCGAGCGCGCTCCGCTGCACGGCCTCGGCCCACGGCCCGTCGTACGAGAACTCCTCGGACCACGTCGACCAGTTGTCGATCGTGCGGTCGACCGCGGCGAGGGTGCGCTCGGGCTCGGGCAGGAAGATCGGTTCGTCCTGCGTGCCGACGATCGTCAGGATCGACTTCGAGCCCTCGCTCGTCGAGAACCGGCCGGAGAACCGTGGCCCGTCGTCGTGCACCGGCTCGAAGCCCTGCTCGACGATCGCGATCGTGATGCCGTCGATGCCGATCACCGTGCCGTTCGCCGTGTCCAGGCGTCGCGGCTCCGCGGTGTTCAGCAGCGTGCCCGGCACCACCGCCCACTCCATCTCGACCGAGCCCTCGACGCCCTGCACGCAGCGGCCGACCTCGGCCCACGGCAGCCGGCCGGCGACGCCCGTGACCATCGCGTCGGTGACCGTGCAGGAGCCGGAGTCGGTCGTCCACGTGGTGACGAGCACGTTCGTGCCGGGCAGGTAGCGGCGCTCGACCGTGGCGTCGCCGGTCGGTCGGAGCGCGACGTGCCCGCCGTGCTCGGCGTCGAGGATGCTCGCGAAGACGGGCGGTGAGTCCATCGCGGGGATCGGCAGCCAGTCGATGCGGCCGTCCAGCGCGACGAGCGCGACCGTGCGGCCGTCCCCGATCGCGCCGTACGAGCGGAGCGGGACGAAGCCGTCGGTGCGCTCCTCGTTGTCGTGCGCGTCGGGGGTGTCTCGCGTCCGCTCGGTCATGGCTCCAGCCTGCCCGCGGGTGCGGGGTGACCCCCAGGCGGGCGTACCCCGCGCGCACAGGGTGGGTCGCGCCTCCCGGCCGTCCCGTTGCGCACCTGCCGGACCGTCACCTCCGCGGTCGTCCCGACCCCGCGCGGAGCCGTCCCGCGATCCGCGGCGATGCCGACCGCAGCGCGACACGCCCGGGCGTCTTGTGCCGGCCGGGCGTGTCGCACTACTGTCGGTCCTCCTGCCGGACGTCGTCCGCGCAGCGCCCGCCCCGGGCACCCGCCGGAAGGAACGCGATGCACGCCGTGCAGCACCTCGACATCCGCGACGAGCGTCAGCTCGCCGCGCTCGTCGCGCTGCCCGTCACGCAGTACGCGAGCGATTCCCTCCGCGAACCCGCGTAGGCACGGACCGTCTCCCGACGCCCCGTGCCCACCCGGCCCGGGGCGTCCCTCCCGTCTCCTCCACAGGTGCTGTCGCACCGGCCTGGAGGCGCGGGTCCCGTCCGCCCCGGACCGTCACCACGACGGCCTCCCGCCGTCACCACGACGGCCGTCCGGCCGTCGTCGACCGTCACGACGAAAGGCGACGACGATGCAGAAGATCACCGACCGATTGCTCAGCTGGGCCTCGATGCTCGAGGAGAACACCGAGCAGCAGGCCCGCACGACGGCGGGGATGCCGTTCGTGTACCCGCACCTGGCGCTCATGCCCGACGCGCACCTCGGCCTCGGCGCCACCGTGGGCTCGGTCATCCCGACCCTCGGCGCCGTGATGCCCGCGGCCGTCGGCGTGGACATCGGCTGCGGCATGATCGCGGTCCGCACGCAGTTCACCGCCGGTGACCTGCCGGCCGACCTGCAGCCCCTCCGCGAGCAGATCGAGCGGGCCGTGCCGCTGTCGGCGGGCGCCTCGAACCGGAAGATCGTGGCGACCGCAGCGCCGCGGATCGCGGAGCTCGAGGCGATGGCCGAGCGGGCCGGCTTCGACCCGACCGGCGTGCACGGCGGCTGGCGGAACCAGCTCGGCACGCTCGGCTCCGGGAACCACTTCATCGAGGTGTCCCTGGACGAGCAGGACCGGGTCTGGCTGTTCCTGCACTCCGGGTCGCGGGGCGTGGGCAACAAGATCGCGCAGCGGCACATCGCGGTCGCGAAGCGCATGATGCAGCGCTGGTGGATCGAGCTCGCGGACCCCGACCTGGCGTACCTGGTCGAGGGGACGCCGGAGTTCGACCGGTACATCGCCGAGCTCCGGTGGGCGCAGCACTTCGCCCTGCTCAACCGCGAGGAGATGATGGACCGGGTCGTCCGGCAGCTGTCCGAGGTCGTCGGCGCCCCCGTGGACGAGCAGGAGCGGATCAACTGCCACCACAACTTCACGCAGCGTGAGACGCACTGGGGCAAGAGCGTGTGGGTGTCCCGCAAGGGCGCGATCCAGGCGCGGGCCGGGCAGCCCGGGCTCATCCCCGGGTCGATGGGCACGGCGTCGTACGTCGTCGAGGGCCTCGGGAACAAGCCGTCGCTCGAGTCGTCGCCGCACGGTGCCGGGCGGCTGTACTCGCGGTCGGCGGCGCGGCGGACCTTCACGCACGACGAGCTCCGCGCGGCGATGGTCGGGATCGAGTACCGGGACACCGACGCGTTCCTCGACGAGATCCCGGCCGCCTACAAGCCGATCGACCAGGTGATGGCGGACGCGACCGACCTGGTGGCGATCCGGCACACGCTGCGGCAGGTCGTCAACGTCAAGGGCGACTGAGGTCGCGGGCGGGTCCGGGTCGGCCCTACCCGTCCGTGCCGGCCCTGCCCGTCTGGACGGGGTCGGCCCGGGCGGAGCCGGCGGTGGCCCGGCACGGACACGGGTGGCTCCGACGGACACGGGTCGCTCCGACGGGCACGCTGGTCGGGTGAGCAACCAGACGGAACGAGCAGCACGCGAGACCGGACGACAGGCGCGGCGCGCTGCCGACAGCAGGTGGTTCGAGCTGACCGCACGCGCCGGCTTCGTCGGGAGCGGGGTCGTGCACCTGCTCCTCGGGTACCTCGTGGTGCTGCTCGGCGTCGGCAACGGCTCCTCCGGCCGCGAGACCGACCAGTCGGGCGCACTGCAGCAGCTCGCCGCGGTCCCCGGCGGGATCGTCCTGCTCTGGGTGGTCGCCGTCGGCACCGCGGCGCTGACGCTGCACCTGCTCGTCGAGGCCGTCGTCGGCGGGCGGTCGGACTCCGCACGCGGCTGGGCCGCCCGCGCGAAGGCCGTCGGGAAGGCCGTGGTCTACGGCGTCGTGTCGTACTCGGCGGTGACCTTCGCGCTCGGCGCCGGCAAGAGCTCGAGCGGGTCGAGTCGGAGTGCCGCGGCGACGGCGCTCGCGACGCCCGGCGGGGTGTTCCTGCTGCTCGCGGTGGCGGCCGTCGCGGTCGTGGTCGGGGTCGCCCTCGTCGTGATCGGCTGCCGTCGCTCCTTCTGGAAGCAGCTCGTCCGCCCGCGACAGCCGCTCGACCGGGTGGTCTCCGTGCTCGGCACCGTCGGGTACGTCGGCAAGGGCATCGCCGTGGTGGTCGTCGGCGTGCTCGTCGCCGTGGCCGGCTTCCGGAGCGACCCGGACCAGGCCTCCGGGCTCGACGGGGCGTTCGATGCACTGCACGGGCTGCCCGCCGGATCCGCGGTGCTCGTCGCGGTCGGCGTGGGGTTCCTGGCGTACGGCGTCTACAGCTTCTTCCGGGCGCGGTACGCGCGGCTCTGATATACTGGCTGCGCTCGCCTCCTGCTGGGGGGACCGAGAAGCAGAGCCGGTGCAGCTGGGGTATACCAGGTCCCGGCTCTTGCGCTGTCCGGGGGTCCATGACCGACCGATCCCACGCGCACTGAACATGTTGGACGCGCGCGGAGGTGACCGGCGGTAGGGACGGAGCATGGACAACGCGACGACCGGACCCGTGACCGTCTTCTGCGACGAGCAGGCGGTGCTCGTCGAGAGCATCGTCTGGGACCCGACCACCGAGCGCCTGCGCTGGACCGACATCACGCTCGGCCTGCTCACCACCGCCCGCGCCGACGGGACGGTCGAGTCGAGCGTGCCGCTCCCGCCGCCCCTCGCGAGCTTCCAGCCCCGCGTCGGCGGCGGCTTCGTCGCGGCGCTCGGCGACACCGTCGTGCTCACCGACGAGCAGGGGGTCGTCGAGCGGGAGCTCACCCGGGTGCAGCACGCGACGGCCGGCATGCGGTTCAACGAGGGCAAGTGCGACCCGTTCGGGCGCTTCCTCGTGGGCAGCATGGACCTCACCGACCAGGACCCGGCGGGCGCGCTGTACTCCGTCGAGCCGGACGGGACGACCCGGGTGCTCCGCGGCGGCTTCGGCGTGACGAACGGCATCGAGTGGTCGCCCGACGGCAGCACGATGTACGTCACCGACACGAGCACGAGCACGATCTACCGCGCCTCCTACGGCCCCGAGGGGGACCTCGGCGAGCTCGTCCCGTTCGTCAGCGGCGCCGCGCACGACGGCCTGGTCCGGGACGACGAGGACTGCTTCTGGACCGCCGTGTACGGCAGCGGCCGCGTCGAGCGGTGGAGCGCCGCGGGGGAGCACCTCGAGACCGTGGAGGTCCCGGCGCCCAACGTGACCTCGGTGGCCTTCGGCGGGCCGGACATGTCGACGCTCTTCATCGGCACCGCGCGCGAGAACATGACCGAGGAGCAACTCGAGCAGGCGCCGCACTCCGGGGCGGTGTTCGCCGTGCCGACGCGGGTGCGAGGCTCCTCAGCGTCCGCGTTCGGCGGCTGAACGGACGGTATCGTGGGCGGTCGCCAGCACCACAGGAGGCCGACGTGCACGACGAGGACCACCCGGACGCAGCACGACCCGCCGCGCCGGCACCCGACGCCCCCGCGGCGAGCGCCGCGCCGGCACCCCAAGCCCCGCCGGCCCCCGACCCCGCCGGTGAGCTCTCCGACGCCGAGGACGCCGACGTCACGGTCCGCGTCGACCGCATCGCCGTCGACGGCACCTACGTCCGGGTGAGCTCGATCGGCGCACCCGGCGACCGGGCCTTCGTGCTCGTCGCCGGCCTCGGCATCGCGTCGACCTACTACGAGCGGCTCGCCCCACACCTCAACGAGCACGGCCCCGTGCACGCGCTCGACCTGCCCGGCTTCGCGGGCGTCCCGCGCTTCCGCGGCGGAGTGTCGATCGAGCGGTACGCCGACGCCGTCGAGCAGGTCCTGCGCGAGCTGCGACTCGAGGACCCGGTGCTCGTCGGGCACTCGATGGGCACGCAGGTCGTCACCGAGGTCGCCGCCCGCAACCCCGGTCTCAGCGACCTCGTCCTGATCAGCCCGGTCGTCGACCGGTCGGCGCGCACCATCCGGCAGTCGGCGTTCCGCTTCCTGCGCTCCGCGCTGCACGAGCCGGCGGCGGTCCGCTGGCACGCCGTGACGGCCTACGCCCTCTGCGGCTGGCACTGGTTCCGCCGGGTCCTGCCGCGCATGATCGCGTTCCCGATCGAGGAGCGCGCAGCCGACGTCCGCGCCCGGACGCTGATCGTCCGCGGCGAGCACGACGCGATGGTGCCGCGCGACTGGGTGCGGTCGCTCGCGCGGGTCTTCCCGCACGCGGTCCTCCGCGAGGTCGTCGACGGCGCGCACTCGGTCATGCACGCGCAGGCCGACGCGGTCGCCCGGCTCGCGGTCGCGCACGTCGACGGCCGCATCGCCGACCGCGGGGTCGGGTCGCTGCAGCGGGTCCGCGACCACACGACCTCGTCGGACCTGGCGCGGCTCGGGGCGGCGGACGCCTGGCTCGTGTTGAAGTCACGGTTCCGCGAGCTGTTCGGCATGGCGCGCGGCGACGACGAGGCCCTCGAGGAGGCCAAGTCCGCGCACGCGGTCGCGATGGCCGACGGCGACGGTATCCCGGTGGACCCGTCGGACCGCCGCGAGGTCGTCGACGAGGTCGCGCCGGAGGTCCGCGACCGCTCCTGACGGCCCGCCACCGTTCCGGTCCAAGGGCCGGGCCACGTCCGCGACGTGACCCGGCCGGCGGTGCCGCCCACGGCCGTGGACGCACGCACGGGAGGCCCGGTGCCGGTCCCACGGACCGGCACCGGGCCTCCCGGCGGTCACCACCACGGCACGTGGCGGCACCGCGCGCCGCTACGGGGTGATGCGTCCCGGCAGCGCGTCGCGCGTGAGCGCGCTCGCCTCGGCGAGGACCTTGCGGGCCTCGTCCGTCTTGTCCCAGACGTTCCAGAGCAGCACGCCGCGGACGGTGTCGTCGTCGTCCAGGTAGTAGACGACGCCCGTGACGTTCGGCTCCTGCCAGTCCTCGACGGTGTGCAGCGCGGTCGAGACCTGGCCCACCGCCTCGTACCCGGCGTCGAAGACGTCCGAGTAGAACATCGGCGTGTGGTCGTAGGTCTCGTCGGCGTCCGCGAGGTTCCGGCCGGCCTGCCGACCCTGCTGCTGCGCGTTGTCGACGTGCTCGACGCGGCGCGTGCCGAGGATGCGGTCCGGGTACTCCGCGACGTCGCCCGCGGCGAACACCGACTCGTCGTCCGTGACCAGGGTCGAGGACACGACGATGCCGTCGTGCACCGTCAGGCCGGCATCGGCGGCGAGCTGCGTCTGCGGCTCGATGCCGAGCCCGACCACGACCGCGTCGGCCTCGAGGGTCGAGCCGTCGTCGAGCGTGAGCGTCACCCCGGTCGCCGTCTCGGAGCCCTCGTCGACGCGACGACCGAGCCGGAGCTCGACGCCGTGGTCGATGAAGCGCTGCTGGAACGCGCGTGCGAGCCCCTCGGGGAACATGCGGGCACCGACGACCTCGTCCGGGTCGACGAGCGTGACGCGGGCACCGTTCTGCACGATGCCGGCCGCGACCTCGGTGCCGATGTACCCGCCGCCGACGACCGCGACGTGCGCGCCGGCGTCCGCGAACTCCCGGAGCTTCCGGTAGTCGGCGGCGCTCCGGTAGTCGAGGACGCGGTCGGACGGGGCGAGGCCGGGCAGGCTGCGCGGCTTGCCGCCCGTGGCGAGGAGGAGCCGCTCGTAGCCGTGCGTCGCGCCGTCGGCGGTCGTCACGGTCTTCGCGGCGCGGTCGATCCCGGTCACCCGCGAGCCGAGCAGGAGCGTCGCGCCGGTCTCCTCGGTGTGCAGGTCGACCTTCTCGTCCCAGCTGAAGTCCGGGTCGGTCCACAGCTTCTTGGACAGGGCGGGGCGGGCGTAGGGCGGGTCGACGTCCTCGCTGAGGACCCCGATCGAGCCGTCGGTGTCGAGTTCGCGGATGCCGCGGGCGGCGGCGTCGGCGACCATCCCGCCGCCGACGATCAGGTAGCGGAAGTCGGTCATGGTGCTCCCAGGCGTGAGGGTGGACTAGATGGTGGCGACCGAGCCGGAGTCGACCCGGTAGTTCGACCCGTTGACGAAGCTCGCGAGGTCGGAGCACAGGAAGGCGACGACGTTCGCGACCTCCTCGGGCTCGCCGCGACGGCCGAGCTCCATGTACGGGCGCTCCTCGTCGAGGAAGCTCGTGATGGCCTCGTCGACGGTGGTCCCCTGCTGCTCCGCGCGCTTCTTCATCATCGCGTCGGTCATCGGCGTGTGGATGAAGGCGGGGCTGACGGTGTTCACGAGCAACCCCTCGGACGCGTACGAGCGCGAGAGGCCCTTGGCGAACGACAGCACACCGGCCTTGGCGGCGCAGTAGGGCAGTTCGTCGTCGTAGGGCTGCGAGGCGTCCTCGGACACGAGGTACACGATGCGTCCCCAGCCGCCGTTCCGCAGGTCCCCGATGAACTCGTGCGTGATCCGCACCGGGCCCATCAGGTCGACGTCGATGGTGTCGAGCCAGCCCTGCTCGTCGATCTCGTGGAACATGCCCTGCGCGCCGGTGATGCCGGACGACTGCACGAGGATGTCGATCTCGCCGACGGAATCGCGGACCCGGTCGTGCAGGGTCGCGAGGCTCGCGGCGTCGGTGACGTCGGCAGCGAAGGCGAAGAGCTTGCCGGGCGGGGCCTCGAGCTGGTCGGCACTGGTGTCGAGACGGCTCTGGTCGAGGTCGGAGACGACCACGGTCGCACCCTCCGCGAGGAGGATGCGAGCCGTGTTCCAGCCGATGCCGGAGTCGCCCCCGAAGACCAGGGCGGTCCTGCCCTGGATCCCGAGGTCCACGGTCAGGAGGCGGTGGAGGCTTCGGCGGTCGCCGGGCTCGTCGCGGCGGCGAGCGGCGTGCGCGGGGAGCGGTTCTCGGCGGAGACCATCCAGGCGAGCTGCTCGAGGCGCTCGATGAAGCCGTGGAGCAGGTCCGCGGTCGTCGGGTCCTCCTCGTCGACCTCGTCGTGCACGTCGCGCATGGTGCCGGTGGCCTGGTACAGGCGGAGCGTCACGAGGTCGATGGCGTCGTGCGTGGCGACCTCGCCCTCGGGGAACGCGTCGAGGTGGGTCGACTGCGCGACGGTCGCGGCGCGGCCGTCCGGCACGGCGTAGAGCGCACGCATGCGCTCGGCGGTGTCGTCGGCGAACTCACGGGCGGCGTCGACGATCTCGTCGAGCTGCAGGTGGAGGTCGCGGAAGTTGGTCCCGAGGATGTTCCAGTGGGCCTGCTTGCCCTGCAGGTGCAGGTCGATCAGGTCGACGAGGACCTTCTGGAGGTTTGCAGCGAGCTTGTCCGATGCGTGCATGATCGGCTCCTTCCGGATCGGTGACCCTTCCGGTCTACGCGGTCCGGTCGTCGACGTTCCCAGAGCACGTGGAGTCGGCGTCCCCCGTGCCGCCGCCGTGCACCACTCGCCGGGCGGGCGCGGGCCGGTGTCAGTGCGCGGGTGCGGGGTCGACCTGGTCGACGGCGCCGCGCATCCGCTCGAGGAAGGTCGCGACGGCCCGTGCCTCGTCGGCCGACATGCCCTCGGCGATCGACATCATGCGGCGGTGCATGACCCCGAGGGTGGCCCGGACCTCGTCGTCGGTCTCGGTGGTCGGCGTGATCACGAGGGCCCGGCGGTCGGTGGGGTGCGGGTCACGGCGGACGTGCCCGGACCGCACGAGGCGGTCGATGAGGATCGTCGTCGAGGCCGACGAGATCTTCAGGTAGGCGGACAGGTCCTTCGGCTTCACGATGCGGTCCGCCCGCTGGGCCTGCAGCAGGTAGCGCACCGCGAGCAGGTCGGTCTCGCCCATGCCCATCGAGTCGCGCGTGCGCCGACGCATCGCGGTCTCGGCCGCGCGGTACCGGCGCAGGGCGTTCAGCACGGCGACGCCGCGGCGGGTGGCGTCGTCGTCGGGGAACCAGTACCCCGACGCCTCGGTGATCTCCTGCGTCGACACCTGCACAGGGTAACCCGCCTGGTATCTCGTCCGTCTAGTGATCCGCGGTCCGCGGAGTGATCCGCGGTCCGCGGCTCCGCGCGCGCGGACGACGGACGGGAGGCGCGGCACCCGCCGGCACCGCGCCTCCCGTCCGTCACGTGGTCGCGTCGCGACCGGTGGCGCGACCCGCGGGTCAGGCCGCCGCCGGCTCCGCGGCCGCGTCGGCGAGCGCGCGCAGCGCGCCCTGGACCTGCTCGACGACCTCGGCGTCCTCACGCGGGTGGGTCTCTGCGAACCGGACGACCGACTGCGGGATCGCGACCGCGACGTCCTCGAGGACGCGGGCGCCGGCGATCCCGGCGACCTTGCGGGCGTCGTCGTGCGCCCAGACGCCGCCGTACTGGCCGAAGGCCGAGCCGATGACGGCGAGGGGCTTGCCGGACAGCGGCGAGGCGCCGAACGGACGCGAGCCCCAGTCGAGGGCGTTCTTCAGCACGGCCGGGATCGTGCCGTTGTACTCGGGCGTCACGAGCAGCACGGCGTCGGACGCGGCGACCGCGTCCCGGAACGCGACGGCGGCCGCGGGCGGGGTGTCGCCGTCGATGTCCTCGTTGTAGAACGGCAGGTCGACGATGCCGTCGAACGTGGTGAGCTCGATGCCGTCCGGGGCGTGCTGGTCGGCCGCCTCGGCGAGCTTGCGGTTGATGGAGCCGGCGCGGAGGCTGCCGACGAGGACCAGGACCTTCGTCATGGGAATCCCTTCGCTCGGTGACCGGGTGGTCACGTCTGTGGTGTCCCGCGCGACAACGCACGCGGCGGCGTCCGTGTTCCCGACCCGCGTCCGCGGACCCTGTTCCCCGTCGGTGGACGCGTCGGTAGGTTGACCGGGTGAGCACGCTTCGGACGCCCGCCAGCAGCCCCCGCACCACCGACCCGGACTGGTGGCGGCAGGCCGTCGTCTACCAGGTGTACCCGCGCAGCTTCGCGGACTCCGACGCCGACGGCCTGGGCGACCTCGCCGGGGTCACGAGCCGCGTGCCGTACCTGGCGGCGCTCGGGGTCGACGCGATCTGGCTGTCCCCGTTCTTCCCGTCGCCGCTGGCCGACGGCGGCTACGACGTCGCCGACTACCGCGACGTCGACCCCCGCCTCGGGACGCTCGCCGACGCCGACGCGCTCGTCCGGGCCGCGCACGAGCACGACGTCCGGGTGATCGTCGACATCGTGCCGAACCACACGTCCGACCAGCACGAGTGGTTCCGGGCCGCGCTCGCCGCCGCGCCCGGGTCGCCGGAGCGGGCGCGCTACGTCTTCCGCGAGGGTGCGGGCGAGTCGGGGGAGCTCCCGCCGAGCGACTGGGTGTCGAACTTCGGCGGCAGCGCCTGGACCCGCGTGCCGGACGGCCAGTGGTACCTGCACCTGTTCGCGCCCGAGCAGCCCGACCTGGACTGGTCGAACCCCGAGGTGCGGGCCGACTTCGAGACGACGCTGCGCTTCTGGTCGGACCGCGGTGTCGACGGCTTCCGGGTCGACGTGGCGCACGGGCTCGCGAAGGACCTGTCCACGCCGTACCGGCCGTCCGACGAGGACCACCTGCCGCTCGACGGCTCCGACCCGCTGTACGACCGCGACGAGGTGCACGAGATCTTCGCCGGGTGGCGCACGGTGCTCGACGAGTACGACCCGCCGCGTGCCGCCGTGGCCGAGGCGTGGGCACCGGCACCCCGAAGGGTCCTGTACGCCCGGCCGACCGAGCTCGGCCAGGCCTTCAACTTCGACCTGCTCGAGTCGCCGTTCGACGCCGCGTCGTTCCGGTCGCTCATCGAGCAGAACCTGTCGGCGTCGGCCGAGTCGGGGGCGTCGAGCACGTGGGTGCTGTCGAACCACGACGTCGTCCGGCACGCCACCCGGTACGGCCTGCCCGACGGCACCGACACCGATGCCTGGCTGATGACGGACGGCACCGAGCCGCCGCTCGACCGCGACCGGGGGCTGCGGCGGGCCCGGGCGGCCACGCTCCTCGTCCTCGCGCTCCCCGGCTCGTCGTACGTGTACCAGGGCGAGGAGCTCGGCCTGCACGAGGCGCCGGCCATCCCGCACGACCTGCTGCAGGACCCGAAGTGGCTCCGCACCGGGCACACGGTCAAGGGGCGGGACGGCTGCCGTGTCCCGATCCCGTGGACCCGCTCCGGACCGTCGTTCGGCTTCGGCGACGTCGCACCCCAGCTGCCGCAGCCGGCGGACTTCGGTGCGTCCTCGGTCGAGGCGGAGGACGGTGACCCGGACTCGACGCTGTCGATGTACCGCGCGGCGACCGCGGCCCGTCGGCGTCTGCAGGAGGGCGAGGACCTCGCGTGGGTCGAGGCCGGCGCCGACGTCGTGGCGTTCGCGCGGCACGACGGCTGGCGCTCGGTGACGAACTTCGGGACGGAGCCGGTGCGCCTGCCCGAGGGGACCGTGGTGCTGGCGTCGGGGCCGCTCGACGCCGGGGACGGGATGCTGCCGGGCGAGACGACGGTCTGGTTGGGCTGATCCCTCGGCGCTCGTTCCTCGCTCCTTCCTCCACACGGGCGGTGGCGGGTCGGGTCCTCCACAGGTGCGCCACCGGGCCCGTGACGGGGCCGCGCCGGTCGCGACGATCGGGGCATGAAGCCACACATCTCCAGCCCCGGCGTCCCATCGACCTCGTCCCCGTCCCGCCCCGGACGCCGTCCCCCGACCGCCGCTCGGCTGAGACGTCGTCGCCCGGTCCTGTCCGGTGTCGGTCTCGCGACCGCGCTCGGACTCCTGCTCGCCCCCGCGTTCCTCGCGTCGTCGTCCTCGGCCGGTTCGCTCGCGTTCCCGTACACCGACGACTTCTCCACCGCGGCCGGCGGCACGCTGTCCGGGGACGCCCAGGTCGTCGGCGGGCGGCTCCGGCTGACCGACGCCGTACCCAGCCAGGCGGGCGCGTGGTCGACCGACGACACCTTCGCGTCCGACCTGGGGCTCGACATCGAGTTCGACTACGCCATGCACCACGACGGCCCCACCGTCGGCGCGGACGGCCTGCTGCTGTTCCTCGCCGACGGCGCGGCACCGCAGGGTGTCGGGGCGACCGGGGCCGCGCTCGGCTACGCCTGCAAGGACTCCTCGGCGGAGGGCGCGGAGTCCCCCTGCACCGAGCCGGGCCTGCCGGGCGGGTTCGCCGCCGTGGCGATCGACCGCTACGGCAACTTCTCGCTGCCGCTGAACGGCTCCGGGCCCGGTGCCGCCCCGGACGCGGTCGTGGTCCGCGGTTCGGGGAACGGGACCACCGGCTACCGCTACGTCGCCGGTGCCGCCGCGCCGTTCGGCACCGCCACCGAGGGAGCCACGCCCCGGACGGTCCGCGTGACGCTCCTGCCCGACGGTGCGGGACACCTCGCGCTGACGGTCCGTGTCGAGATCCCGGGCGGCGCGCTCCGCACCGTGCTCGACCGGGTACCGCTGCACGGTGACGGCCAGGCCCCGCTGCCGTCGACGCTCCGACTCGGGTTCGCCGCGTCCACCGGCACGTTCGTCGACGTGCACGAGGTCGACGAACTGCGCGTGCGGGTACCCGTGGACCTGTCGGTCGACCAGGCGCTCCAGCCGACCGTCACACCGGGCGAGCGCGTGTCGTACGACGTGACCGCGCACAACGCCGCCCTGAGCCACTCCGACCCGAGCCCGCTCACGGTCGACGTCCCCGACGAGCTCACCGACGTGTCGTGGACCTGCCGGGGCGAGGACGGCGGTGCGTGCGGTGCGGCGAGCGGCACCGGTGACGTGGCCGTCGACCTGGACCTGCCGCACGCAGCCGGGGCGACGGTGACGGTCACCGGCACCGTGCCCGCGGAGGCGCAGGGACGACTCACCAGCACGGCGACGATCGCCCCGGCGAGCGGTCTCCAGGACACCTACGAGGACGACGACGTCTCGACCGTGTCCACCGAGGTCGACCGGGACGACACGGGCGGGCCCGAGCCGGTCGCGGAGGCCCAGGTCGCGACCGAGAAGTCGGTCAGCCCGGCCACGGGGGTCCACCCGGGTGACGAGGTGGCCTACCGGATCACGGTGCGCAACGACGGCCCCGGGACCGCGGAGGACGTGGGCGCCACGGACGAGCTGCCCGCCGCGATGCGGTTCAGCGGCTCGGACGACGACTGCACGGCATCGGGGCAGCTCGTGACCTGTCGGTCGACGGACGACCTCGCCCCGGGCGGACGGCGGGACTTCGTCGTCCGGGCGGTCCTCGACGAGGACTACCGCGGCGACGGCTCCGACGTCGTGAACGTGGCGACCGCGTCCTCGGCGACCGACCCCGACGGCGGGGACCCCTCGCCGGCGGTCCCGATCGGGGTCGAACAGGGCGGTGACGGCGACGGTGACGGCGGCGGACCCGGGCAGACGGCGTCGCCCACCCCGGCGGCACCGGGCGGAGCCGGGCACACCCCGGGACCAGCGGCGGCCGGCTCCCCGTCGACGGGACGTGGCGGCGCACTGGCGTACACGGGCGCGGACGGCCTCGGCGCCCTGGGCGTCCTCGCGGGGGTCGGTGTCCTGACCGGCGGCGGGGTGTGGTGGGCGGCGCGTCGGCGACGTCCGAGTACGGCGGACGCGGTGTCGGAGACCGGCGCTCCCTGACCGGCGGCGTCGTCGTGCCGCGGGAGGCTCGGAGCGGACGCGCCCCGAGCCCCCCGGCGGCCCCGTGCAACGGCGACCTCGAGCCCGCTCAGGCTCGGGGCTCCCCGCCCGGTCTGCTCGGAGCGGGGCCGGCGGTAGGATCGACCCACCACCCGCATGCCCGAAAGAGGTCTCGTGTCCGACTCCCTGGACGACGCCGGCCAGCGCGCGCGGTACTGGCCGATCCCCGTCCTCCGGGCCGTCCCAGCCGCGGTCATGGCCCTCGTCATCACCTTCTCGTCCAACCACGCAGCCGGCTACGGCCTCGTGCTGTTCGGGGTGGTCGCGCTGGTCGACGGGCTGGTCCTCGGCTTCGCCGGGCTCCAGCGGATGGTGGACGACACCCGGTCGCGCCGGACGACCCTGGTCCAGGCGGCCGTGTCGGTCGTCGCCGGCGTCGCGGCGTTCGCGACGAGCGGCCTCGGACTGCCGGCCTTCATCGCGGTGATCGTGGCGTGGGCCGTGCTGACCGGGGCACTCGAACTCACCCAGGGGCTGCGTGCCCGGGGTCGGTCGCCCTTCTCGCGGGACTGGACGACGATCGGTGGCCTGACGCTGCTGCTCGCGGTCGCGTTCCTGCTGACCCCGCCCGACTACTCGCAGCAGCTCGGCGGCATCGAGAAGGTGTCCGGCACCCTCGACGCGCCCGTCGTCCTCGTCGGCCTGCTCGGCGCCTACTTCGCCATCGCGGCGGTCTTCCACGTGATCGCCGGCCTCTCGCACAAGTGGGGCACGGCCTCGCCCGCCGCTGCCCCGGACGGAGCACCACACGCATGACCACCCCCAGCCGCCGCGATCGTCTGCGCCCCGCCGAACTGCTCGTGATCTCCGCCGTCGTCGCGGTGTTCGTCGGGTTGGTCGTGCTGTTCTCGACCCGTGAGTTCGAGCTCAGCCTCGTCTTCCTCGGTGTCGCCTTCATCGTCGTCGTGGTCGTCCTCGCGATGCTGCAGCTCGCGTCGTCGAGCGACCAGGACGACAACGACATGCTCGGCGGACACAAGACGCCCACCGAACGCACCGAGGGCGACGACCACCACTGACCCGCGGCGGCCGCACCTGCCGGGCACGGCCCGCTGAACGGCCGGCCCGCTCACCCGCTGCACTGCCGGCCCGCTGACCCGCCGGTCCGTCCACCGCGCCACGCCCGAGGTCACGATCTCGGCTCGGACCTGTCATGATCGCGGGTCGCGCCGACACCTCTGCAGTGGAGGGGTGTGATGTGGACGTGACCACGGAGACGGACGGCGCGATCGTCCGGGCGATGGCCGAGGGCGACCGGACGGCGCTCGCACGGGCCTTCGACCGCTACGCCCCGACGCTCACCCGCTACGCGTGGGCGCTCGTCGACGACCGGCAGGACGTCGAGGAGGTCGTGCAGGACTCGTTCCTGACGCTCTGGCAGCGCTCGTCGACCCTCGAGCTGCCCGCCGAGACGGTGCTCCCGTGGCTGCTCGTCGTGTGCCGCAACCACGCCTTCAACGCGGGCCGCAAGCGCTCCCGACACCGGGCGGACGAGCTGCCCGAGACCCTCGCGGCGCCCGACGACCACACCGAGGCGGCGGAACAGCTCCGCTGGGTCCGTGCCGAGATCGCCGCGCTCCCCGACCTCGACCGCCGCATCTGCGAGCTGTGCCTGCTCGAGGGCCACTCCTACGCCGAGGCGGCGGACCTGCTCGGCCTCACCGTCGGTGCGATCACGCAGCGGGTCTCCCGCAACCGACGTCGACTGAAGAAGGAGGTGATGCACGATGGACACTGAACCTCCCCAGGGCGACGACCTGCAGCGCATGCTCGTCTCGATGAAGCGGAACGTCCTCGACGGCGCCGCCCCACGACCGAGACGACGACGAGGACGCCCGGGCATCGTGGTCGGGGTCGTGGCGCTGCTGGCGCTCGGCACCGCGACCGGTGCGGTCGCCCTGACCCTGTCCCAGCAGGACCGTCCCGTCGCCGCACCGGTCCGGACCGAGGACCCCGCGCCGGCCCCGTCCGCGACGACCCCGACGTCGGCACCCGTCACGGACCGACCGAGCCCGCGACCGAGTCGGACGGCCGCCAGCACGACCGCGACGATCCCGACGGACTGCCGGTCGGTCGTGCCGGCGTCGGACTACGACCGATTCTTCGGCGACGTGCCGCTGGCGACGATCGTCGCTGACGGGAAGGTGTCCGCCCTTCCGCACCGCGACCCGGTCGGCGCACCCCCCACGCTCTCCTGCCAGTGGCGGGACCCGGGCGCGGACATCACCGGTCTCGAACTCACGATGGGCACGGGTACACCGGAGCAGATCGCGGAACTGGAGCGCGGCACGTTCGACGGGTGGTCGCCGACGTGCGAGGACGACGCCGACGGAGCCCGCGTCTGCCGCGCTTCCAGGACCGACCCGACGTACGGAACGGACTGGGCACGGACGACCTACGTGCGCGGCGACACCTGGCTGGCCGTGGACCAGTCGAACTTCCCGACGAACGGGCTCCTGCCCGCGGTCGTCGGGGAGGTCTGGGGGGACTGACGGCCCGGGAGGCGCGTGGCGGCGACGACCCGCGCCTCCGGTCCGCCGGTGGGACGCGACGACCGCGCCCCTCCCGACCCGGACCGGACGCCCCGGAAATCCGTCGCGCCCGGATCGTCCGACGTCCCTGGGTGGCGCGTCAGCCGCACCGGGCCGCGACGACGTCGCGCGCGAGCGTGCGCGTCGCCCGGTTCGGCTCGGTGTCCGACCGCATCGCGAGCCCGATCCGCAGCGGTTCGACGTCGTCCTCCAGCTCGAGCACCGCACCGTCGTAACGGACGCCCGAGTCCGGCACCACCCCGACCCCGAGACCGGCCGAGGCGAACCGCACCACGGCGGGCATGTCGTTCATCTCGGCGACGACCCGGCGCCGGATGCCCGCCCGGTCCAGGGCCGCGTCGAGGATGAGCCGGTTCCCGAACCCGTGCGCGGTGTCGACGAAGGGCTCGTCCGCCAGCTCCGCGAGCGACACCGAGCGGCGCCCGGCGAGCGGGTGGTCCGGTGCGACGAAGACCCGGAACGGCATCTCGCGCAGGGGCTCGACGTGGATCCCCGACGGGACCGCCGGCAGGCCGCAGTAGGCCAGGTCGAGCCGCCCGGCAACGAGGTCCTGCACGAGCCCGGTCGTGCCGGACTGTGACGTCATCAGCTCGACCGTCACGAGCGGGTGCCGCTGCCGGAACCGCCGCAGGACCCCGGTCAGGTCGACGACGTCCATGCTCGTGAAGATGCCCAGGCGGACCCGACCGCGCAGGTCGGCGTCGTCGACGACCGCGAGGTCGCGCATCCGGTCCAGCCCGTCGAGGACGGCGCGGGCGTGGGGGAGCACGTCCTCGCCCGTCGCGGTGAGCACGAGCCCGCGCCCGGTCCGGTCGAACAACCGGGCACCGAGCGTCCGTTCGAGCGAGGCGATGCCGGCGGACACCGTCGACTGCGCCGCCCACAGCCGCTCGGCCGCACGCGTGACGTTGCCCTCGGCGGCGACGGCGACGAACTGTTCGAGCAACCGGGTCTCCATCGCCCCATCATCGACCAGTTCGATGGCGGGCAACAAGTGCATCCGTTGGACTCGATGCCGCGCGGGCGGCACCATCGGAGCATGTCCTCGACCACCGGCCCCGTCACCACGTCCGCCCCGACCGCACCCGTCGTGCGTGCGGCCCAGCACGTCACCGCCCCGCGCGGTCACCGTGCGCACACCCGCCGTCGGCACGGCTTCGGCTTCTGGGCGGTCGCGTTCGCGTTCCTGTCGGTGATGGCCTTCGCGACCGTGCCGGCTCCGCTGTACGTGATCTACCAGGCGCGGGACGGCTTCCCGACCTTCACGACCACGGTCGTCTTCGCCGCGTACGGCGTCGGCGTGGTCGCGTCGCTGTTCCTCGCCGGACACCTCAGCGACGTGCACGGTCGACGGCCGCTCGTGCTCCTGTCGCTGGCCGTCGAACTGCTCGCGGCGGCGCTCTTCCTGGTCTGGGACGACGTCGCCGGTCTCGTCGTCGCACGACTCGTCACGGGCCTCGGCGTCGGACTCCTCACCGCCACCGCGACGGCGCACCTCGCGGAGCTCCGCGTCCGGGCGACCGGCTCGTCGGCATCCGCCGGGGGCGCGAGCGTCGCGGCCGGCGCGGTGAACCTCGGCGGTCTGTCGCTCGGCGCCCTCGTCGGCGGCGCCCTCGCCGAGTTCGTCGGGCAGCCGCTCGTCGTGCCGTACGTGGTGTTCGTCGTCGCCCTGGCCGTCGCGTTCGTGCTCGTCCTGGCCGCGCCCGAGACCGTCGACCGTCCCGAGCAGCCGGTGCCCTACCGCCCGCAGCGCATGCAGGCCCCCGAGGGGCAGGCCGGCACGTTCTGGGCCGCGGGTGCCGCCGCCTTCGCCGCACTGGCCGTGCAGGGGCTGTTCACCTCGGTGGCGCCGACGTTCCTCGGCACGACGTTCCACGTCACGGACCGGCTCGCCGCGGGTGCGACGACGTTCGGGGTCTTCGCCGCGAGCGCGCTCTCGCAGATCGTCTTCGCGAAGCTGTCGCAGCGCCGTCAGGTCCGGCTCGGGCTGGTGCTGCTCGTCGTCGGGCTGGTCGTCCTCGCGGTCGCCGCGGTGGTGCTCCAGGTCGCCGGCTTCATCGGCGGCGGGGTCGTCGCCGGTGCCGGGGTGGGCCTGCTCTTCCGCGCGTCGATCGCCCGCGCCGGTTCGCTCGTCGGGCCCGAGCAGCGCGGTGGTGTCCTCGCCGCGACGTTCCTCATCGCCTACGCCGGGCTCACCGTGCCGGTCGTCGCCGTGGGTGCTGCCCTGCTCGTCGTCCCGACGCTGCCGGTGCTCCTCGCCTACGTGGTGTTCGTGGTCGCGCTCGCCCTCGTCGCCGGCACCCGACTGGCGGCACACGCCGAGTGAACCCGGCTGGCGGCCCGCGCCGAGTGAACCCGGATGGCGGCCCGCCCCGGGCGAACCCGACCCGACCCGACCCGGCCGCAGGCCCCGCGGCACGCCGGCCTCCGCCCCGCCGCCATACTGGGGGCATGCCCCGCACCCGACAGCGCTCCGTCCTCACCGGCGTCGCAGCGGTCGTCGCGGCCGGACTCGTCGCGGCGGGCATCGCACTCACCACCCAGCGCAGCGGTGACGACCCCGTGCTCGGCGGCGGGGAGCCCGCCGTCACGACCACGGTGACCGCCGCGGGCCCCGACACCACCAGCGGCCCCGATGCCACCAGCGGGACCGGCGGCGGCGGCACCGGCTCCGGCACCGGCCAGGGCTCGCCCGACGGCACCGTCACGATCACCCGCGAGGGCCCGGACCTGCCGGGCGGTTCCGTCCTCGCCCGCTGCGACACCGACTCCCGCCGGGTCGTCGCCCGCTACGACACCGCCGCACTCGGCGAGGTCGTGCTCCAGTGCGGCGACTCCGGGCAGGGCTACGAGCACATCCGCGTCCGGCACACCGAGGACTGGCAGGACGTCGTCACGGGCCACGGCAGCCGCGACTGGGACGACGCCATGCTCACCGCGGTCGGCACGGTCCTCGGGTCCCCGCGGTCCGGGTACCCGGTCGACGCCGGCGACGGCAAGGTCTGCTACGCGGCACCCGTCCGGTTCGACGACGGCTCGCGTCCCGATGCCGACCCGTTCGTCAAGGTCATCGTCTCGGCCACCACGGACCGCGTGATCACCGCCTACCCCACGCGCACCGACGGCTGCTGACCCACCCGGCACCCGCGCCACGACACGGCGGCGACCGCCCGGCACGTGCAGGTGCGACCTACGCGTGCACCTCGTGCTCGTGCCGCCGGTGCGACACCGGCTCGAGCTGGAACGTCGAGTGCTCGACCGGCACGTCGAAGTGCTCCGCCACGCACCGCTGCAGGTCGTCGAGGATCCGCGGGGCGTGCGCCGTCGAGAAGCAGTGGTCGTCCACCACGACGTGCGCCGTGAGGTTCGGCACCCCGGTCGCCACGAGCGTCGCGTGCAGGTCGTGCACCTCGATCACGTGGTCGAGCTCGAGGATGTGCCCCCGCACCGCCTCGAGGTCGAGCCCGGGCGGTGTCGACTCGAGCAGCACGTTCGCCGTCTCCCGCAGCAGGCGGATCGCCCGCGGCAGGATGAGCAGCCCGATCAGGATCGCCGCGATCGAGTCGGCGCGCTCCCAACCGGTGACCGCGAGCACGACGGCGGCGGCGATGACCGCGACCGAGCCGAGCGTGTCGTTGAGCACCTCGAGCCGTGCCGCACGCGACGTGAAGGTCTCGCCGGAGGCCCGGAGCAGCACCGCGTAGGCGACGAGGTTCCCGACGAGCCCGACGACACCGAACACCAGGAGGGGACCGGCGTGCACCTCGGCCGGGACGAACAACCGCTGCACGGCCGACACGAGGACGAAGACGCCGACCGCGAGCAGGACCGCCGCCTGCGCCGTCGCGCCGAGCACCTCGGCACGCTGGAAGCCCCAGGTGCGCTGCGCGGTCGGGGACCGGCGGGCCAGTCGTGTGGCGACGAGCCCGATCGCGAGCCCACCGGTGTCGACGACCATGTGCCCGGCGTCGACGAGCAGTGCGAGCGAGCCGGTCAGGACCGCCCCCACGACCTCGGCGAGCAGGATGCCGGCCGAGATGCAGAACGCGACGAGCAGGGCGCGTTCCGACGCGTGTCCGTGCCCGTGCGAGTGGTCGTGGCCCATGCGCCCCATCGTAGGCAGGACGGCAGACGCCCGCGTGGACGCCCGGCGCCGTGCCAGGATCGCCACGTGACCCGGTCGCCGTACGAGCTGAGCGGGCCCGCCGAGGTGCTGGCCCGTCTGCACCCGCGCCTGCGCACCTACTTCGGCGCCGTCCCGCCGGGCCACGTCGGCCGCGGCGAGGGCGTCTTCGCCGTCGTCGGCACGCCCCGCCGATGGCTGTGGCCCCTGCTCGCACTGTTCGCGCGTGACGGCGTCGTGTTCCCGGTGTGGGAGCGGGACGTCCCCTTCACGGTCGAGAACCGTCCGGCCCGCGTCCGGCGCGGTGCGGCCGACGGCCGGGAGGCCCGCCCCGCGGTCCGCGCGCACCGTACCTCCCGCTTCCGCGCCGGCGACCGCACGATGGTGGACGCCATCACCGCCGAGCCCGAGGGCCTGGTCGACCACCTCGGTCGCCGTGGGCGCGTCAGCGCCCTGCTCCGGACGGAGGTCGACGCGGACGGGCCGGACGCGGGCGCCCTGCGCCTCGTCTCCACGCGCGTGACGTTCCGTGCGCTGGGACGCGGATGGGGCCTCCCGGTCGTCGTCGCCCCGCGTGTGACGCTCGTGGAACGATTCGATGACGATGCCGACGTGCAGCGCGTGTCCCTGGTGCTGGCGGCACCGCTGGTCGGCACGCTGTACCGGTACGAGGGCGCGTTCCGGTACGCGGTCGTGCCCGACGACGCGGCCGGTGCCGCGCCAGGAGGGGGTACCACGTGGTCGAGCAGCAACCGAGGGTCGTGATCGCGGGGGCGAGCGGCTTCGTGGGACGGCACCTGCGCCAGGCGCTCGTCGACGACGGCTACGAGGTCGTGACCGTCGGCCGGACCGGCGACGCGGTGTGGGGCAACACGCTGCGCATCCGTGCGCTCGTCGACGGGGCTGCCGTCGTCGTGAACATGGCCGGCAAGAGCGTCGACTGCCGGTACGGGCGCCGCAACCGCGCCGAGATCCTGCGGTCGCGCGTCGACACGACCCTCGAGCTGGCCGAGGCGATCCGCACGGCCGAGCACCCGCCGCCCCTGTGGCTGAACGCCTCGACGGCGACGATCTACCGGCACGCCGACGACCGCCCCCAGGACGAGGCGACGGGCGAGCTCGGCGAGGGCTTCTCGGTCTCGGTCGCCCGGGCGTGGGAGGCCGCGTTCTTCGGGGCCGACCTGCCGCGCACGCGTCGGGTGGCGCTCCGGATGGCGATCGTCTTCGGCGACGGCAGCGCGCTCGTGCCCCTGCTCCGCCTGGCGCAGGCCGGGCTCGGGGGCCCGCAGCTCGACGGTCCGTGGTTCCCGACGCCCGGGCGGCTGCGAGCCGGGACGTACCACCACGACCGGCACACGCACGGGCGGCAGCGGTTCAGCTGGGTGCACGTCGACGACGTCGTCGGTGTGGTCCGGTTCGTCCGCGACCACGAGGAGGTCACCGGCCCGGTGAACGTGTCGAGCCCGGAGCCCTCCGACAACCGCACCGTGATGGCGACGATCCGCGAGTCGGTCGGCCGGCGTTTCGGCCTGCCGACGTGGCGGTGGATGCTCGAGCTCGGGGCGTTCGCGATCCGGACCGAGTCCGAGCTCGTGCTGAAGAGCCGGTGGGTGGTGCCGACCCGCCTGCTCGAGGCGGGCTACGCGTTCCGCCACCCCGACCTGCGCGGGGCGCTCGCCGGGATCATCGCCGAGCGGCGGGAGCACCGGGGCTGACCGGTGCCGGGCCGCCCGCCGGGTCGTCCGCCGGGGGAGCGGCAGGGCCGTCCGCCGGGGGAGCGGCCGGGCGGTCCACCGTCGGTGCGCCGTGCACCAGCGGGGCCCCGACCTCGGGCGCGCCCACCACCCGCGCGGTCCGCGAGGACCACAGCACGGCGACGACGACGACCGCACCGGCGACCACCTCGACCACGTCGGGGACCTCGCCGAACGCCGCCCACGATGCGAGCACGCCGATCACCGGCACGAGCATCGAGAACGGCGCGACCGTGCTCGAGGGGTACTTCCCCATCAGCCGCGACCAGATGCCGTACCCGACCAGGCTCCCCGCGACGACGATGTAGAGCAGCCCGAGGTCGGCGGGCAGTGCCGCGGGCGTCAGGGCCGTCCCGAACGCCCGACCGACGCGCTCGGGTCCCTCGACCAGCAGCGACAGCGCGAGCATCGGCACCGGCGGGACGACCGCCCACCACAGCGTCAGGTGCAGCGGGTTGACCGGACCGGTCCGCCGCGTCGCGACGTTGCCGAGCGCCCAGCCCAGCGCGCCGCACAGCACGAGCACCACGGGCAGCAGCGCCGCGGTCTGCGCCCGGTGCACCGCGATGACCCCGAGGGCGACGACGGCGACCGAGACGCCGACGACCTGCCGGGCGCTCAGGCGCTCGCGGAGCAGGACACCGGCGAGCACGACCGTGAACGGCGCCGACGCCTGGATGACGAGCGACGCGAGGCCCGTGGGCATCCCGGCCGCCATGCCGAGGTACAGGAATGCGAACTGCAGCACGCCGAGGGTCGACCCGACGAGGACGATCCACCGGAACCGCACCTCCGGCCGCGGGACGAACAGCACCGTCGGGACGGCGAGCAGCGTGAACCGCACGGCCGCGAGCAGGAACGGCGGCCAGTGGTCGAGCGCGATCGCGGTGGCCGGGAAGTTCAGGCCCCACGCGACTGCGACGACGAGGGCGAGGACACGGTCACGGATGAGCACCCGTCGATCGTCCCGCACCCGAAGCGGTAGCACCAGCGAACGGATCGACAGCGTCGTTGTAGGGTCCCTGCATGGTCGACTTCGACATCGCCCTGCTGCCGGTCCTCCGGGAACTCGCCGAGCGGGGCAGCGTCACCGCCGTCGCCGCGGCCACCCACCGCACGCCGAGCGCGGTCTCGCAGCAGCTCCGGACGCTGCAGCGGCAGGCGGGCGTGCCGCTCGTCGAACGGGTCGGCCGCGGGGTCCGCCTGACCGAGCACGGCCGGGCGCTCGCGGGCATGGCGACGGGCGTCGCGACGGCCCTCGCGACCGTCGAGGCGTCGTGGGCGGAGCACCTCGCGGGCGTCACCGGCACGGTCGACCTCGCCGTGTTCCCCTCGGCCGCGGAGCTGCTGCTCCCCGGGCTCCTGACGCGCGTCCGGGAGCACCCGGGCATCGTGCTCGCGCTGTCCGACGTCGACGTCAGCGAGGGCGAGTTCGCCCCGCTCACCGCCGACCACGACGTCGTGATCGGGCACCGGCCGGACGGCGCCCGACGCCCGGACGACAGTGCGGTCGAGACGATCGCGCTGCTCCGCGAGCCGCTCGACGTCGCCCTGCCGCTCGACCACCCGCTCGGCGGACGGCAGCGCGTGCGGATCGAGGAGGTCGTCGGCGAGCCCTGGATCGGCGTGCCCGAGGGCTACCCGATCGACCGGGTGCTCACCGCGACGGCGGGCGCGACCGACACCCCGCCGGACGTCGGCTTCCGCACGATCCACCTGCCCGTGATCGAGAACCTCGTCGCGGCCGGGCACGGCGTCGCCCTCGTACCGCGGTACACCTCGCGCACCCGGGCCGCCGGACGCTTCCACCTGGCGGAGCTGGCCGAGGTGCGCGCCGGCCGGCGCATCGAGGCGCTCGTGCGGCCGGACCGTGCGGTCCGCCCCGCGGTCCGGACCGTCCTGGAGGCGCTGGTCGCCGAGGCGCGCGCGGTCACCGCCTGAGACGGTGCGGTCCGCGCCGGACCGGCACCGCGCACGGCGGCGCGGTCAGCGCCGGAGCCGCACCGCGCCTCCCGGCGGTCACACCGTCCGAGACGGTGCGGTCCGCGCCGGACCGGCACCGCGCCTCCCGTTCCGACCCGATCCGGAACGGAACGCGACGGGCCGGACCCGACACGACCGGTCTCAGACGTCCAGGTGGTCGACCAGCTCGTCCGCCAGCCCCGTGTACGTCGCCGGGGTGAGCGCCGTCAGGCGCGCCTTCGCCCCGGACGAGATGTCGAGCCCGTTCACGAACGCCACGAGCTCCTCCTGCCCGATGCGCTTGCCGCGCGTGAGCTCCTTGAGCATCGCGTACGGGTCCTCGATGTTCGACTGCCCTGCGGTGACCTCGGCGCGGATCACGGTCTGGACCGCCTCGCCCAGGACCTCCCAGTTGCGGTCGAGGTCCTCGGCCAGCCGGGTCTCGTTCACGGCGATCTCCCCGAGCCCGCGGCGCAGGTTGTCGAGCGCGAGCAGCGAGTGCGCGAACGCGACCCCGATGTTCCGCTGCGTCGTCGAGTCGGTCAGGTCGCGCTGCAGGCGGGAGGTGACGAGGGTCTCGGACAGCGTCGAGAACAGCGCGGACGAGATCTCGAGGTTCGCCTCGGCGTTCTCGAACCGGATCGGGTTGATCTTGTGCGGCATCGTCGACGAGCCCGTGGCGCCGGCCACCGGGATCTGCGTGAAGTACCCCATCGAGATGTAGGTCCACACGTCGGTCGCGAGGTTGTGCAGGATGCGGTTGGCGTGCCGGACCCGGTCGTACAGCTCGGCCTGCCAGTCGTGCGACTCGATCTGCGTCGTCAGCGGGTTCCACGTCAGGCCCAGGCCCTCGACGAACTCCTTCGACAGCGCGGGCCAGTCGGCCTCGGGGTCCGCCGCGAGGTGTGCCGAGAAGGTGCCGGTCGCGCCGGAGAACTTGCCGAGGTACTCGCTCGCCTCGACCTGTGCGAGCACGCGCTCGAGGCGGTAGACGACCACCGCGAGCTCCTTGCCGAGCGTCGTCGGCGTGGCCGGCTGCCCGTGCGTGTGCGACAGCATCGGCACCTCGCGCAGCGACGTGGCGAGCTCCCGGAGCCGGGCGACGACGCCGCGGTACGCGGGGAGCCAGACCTTCTCGACGGTGTCGCGCACGGTGAGCGCGTAGGACAGGTTGTTGACGTCCTCGCTCGTGCACGCGAAGTGGGTGAGCTCGGCGATCGCGTCGAGCCCGAGCTCGGACAGGCGACGGCGGACGAAGTACTCGACGGCCTTGACGTCGTGGCGCGTGGTGGCCTCGATCTCGGCCAGCTCGGCGATCTGCTCGCTGCCGAAGGTCTCGACGACGCGGCGCAGTGCGGCCTTGTCGTCGACGCTGAGCGGCGAGGTGGTGAACATCGCGTGGTCGGTCAGGAAGACGAGCCACTCGACCTCGACCACGATGCGCGCCCGGTTGAGGCCGGCCTCGGAGAGGTGCTCACCCACCGTGTGCACGACCGGGTAGTACCGCCCGTCGAGCGGGCTGATCGGCTGCGGGGGAAGGGGGGTCATGGGGCTCCCTGACGGACGGCCGGCTCGAGTTGGCGGAAGAGCGCCCGGCAGGCCCGTTCGACGGTCGAGAGCACTCGGTCGAACTCGTGCCGGTCCGCGTAGTACGGGTCCGGCACGTCGGCCTGCTGGGGCCAGGCGTCGTCGTACCGCAACAGGAGCGTCACCTTGGCGGCGTCGTCCATGGTCGGTGCCCACGAGCGCAGGACGCGTTCGTGGGAGCGGTCGAGTGCGACCACCAGGTCGAGGTCCGGGAACCGGTCCGGGTCGAACTGGCGGGCGCGATGCCTGCTGCCATCGTATCCGCGCGCTGCGAGGGCCGCGATCGTGCGCTCGTCGGCGGGTTCGCCGACGTGCCAGTCGCCGGTCCCGGCGGACTCCACCTGGAAGCGGTCGGCCAGGCCGGCGTCGGCGGCGATCTGCGCGAACACGATCCCCGCCATGGGGGACCGGCAGATGTTGCCGCTGCAGACGAACGAGACGCGGAACGGGGCGTCGGCGTCCGTGGTCATGTGCTCATCATGGCGGACGGCGGTGCCGTCCGCGACGGTGGTCCGGTCGGGAGGCGCGGCGTGGGCCGTCGGGACCGCCGTCGCCGCGTGGGTGGTCGCGTCGGCGCGGGGCGCACGCGGGGTCGGCTCGGCCGGGTCCGTCACCGACGGCGGCGGTCGAGCACCGGCCGGACGAACAGCCCGATCAGCCACGAGAACACGGCGAGCACGAACGCGCCCACGATGCCCCAGCCGAACGACTCGACCTGCAGGCCGAAGCCGATCACGTCCGAGATGCCCGCGACGATGAGCAGCAGCACCGCGTTCACGACGAGCGAGATCAGCCCGAGGGTCAGGACGTAGAGGGGGAAGGCCACGACCCGGATGACGGTCCCGACGACGGCGTTCACCAGGCCGAAGACGAACGCGACGAGCAGGAACGTCAGCACGACGGCGGTGGTGTCGCCGGTGCCGAACGGGTCCACGGTGACGCCGCTCACGATCAGGGTGGTGAGCCAGAGCGCAACGGCGTTGACGACGAGGCGGACGAGGAATCGCATGCCGCCATGATGCCCGCGGTTCCCTCGGGGAGGCTCCGTGGCATCGATGTGGCGCCACCTCCCCGCGGTTACGCTGCGGTGACTGACGCGCGCGTGCACATCCGGCGCGCGTCCACGGGCACTGCATCGCGGTCCTCCCCGCCGTTACGCTGGCTGCGTGACTGACGCGCGCGTGCACATCAGACCCGAGATCGCGGTCCTCCCCGCCTACAAGCAGGGCCGCCAGGCCGCTGCCGACGCCTACAAGCTCTCGAGCAACGAGAACCCGTTCCCGCCGCTCCCCGGTGTCGTCGAGGCGGTGCACGCGCAGACCGCGTTCAACCGCTACCCGGACGCCACCGCGCTCGCCGTGCGCACGGTCCTCGCCGACCGGTTCGGCGTCGGTCCGGACGAGGTCCACGTCGCACCCGGCAGCGTCGCGATCCTGCACGAGCTCGCCCGTGCGGTGAGCGGCCCCGGTGACGAGGTCGTCTACGCGTGGCGCTCCTTCGAGGCCTACCCCGGCGTCGTGACCGTCGCGGGCGCCACGAGCGTGCAGGTGCCGAACCGTCCGGACGGCGGCCACGACCTCGACGCGATGGCCGACGCGGTGACCGAGCGCACGCGCATGGTGATCGTCTGCACGCCGAACAACCCGACCGGCCCGGTCGTCACCGACGCCGAGTTCGCGGCGTTCATGGCGCGCGTGCCGGCGTCGGTCCTGGTCGTCCTCGACGAGGCGTACGCCGAGTTCGTCACCGAGCCGACGGCCGTCAGCGGGACGCCGCTGCTCGGGCGGTACCCGAACCTCGTCGTGCTCCGGACCTTCTCGAAGGCGTACGGCCTGGCCGGGCTGCGGGTCGGGTACGCGGTCGGTCCGGTCTACGTGCTCGACGCCGTCCGGGCCTGCGCGATCCCGCTCTCGGTCACCGCGCAGGGGCAGGCCGCGGCGCTCGCGAGCCTCGAACGCGAGGACGAGCTGCTCGGACGCGTGTCGGAACTGGCACGTTCCCGCGACCGCATCGTCGCCGCCCTCCGCGAGCAGGGGTGGCCGGTGCCCGACGCGCAGGGCAACTTCGTGTGGCTCCCGACCGGAGCGCACACCGCCGACGCCGCCGAGCGGTTCGACCGTGCCGGCATCATCGTCCGCGCCTTCGCGGGGGAGGGCATCCGCATCTCGATCGGCGAGCACGAGGCTGTGGAAACGCTCCTCGAAACGGCACGGTCGCTTGTGGCGGACCTCCAAGCAGCCCACTAGTGGCTGGCACTAACCTGGCTCGCATGTCATTCCGCGCCGCGGCACCCGCGACGACCACCGTCCGGATCCTCGACCCCGAGGGCCGGTTCGTGGAGACCGACGAGAACGCCGAGTACGCCGCCGCAGCGCGGGCGATCCCGGACGAGACCCTGCTGGCGATGCACCGCCGGATGGTCCTGACCCGTCGGTTCGACCACGCCGGCCACAACCTGCAGCGCACGGGCCAGCTCGGCCTGTGGGTCCCGAGCCACGGGCAGGAGGCCGCCCAGGTCGGCTCCGTGTTCGCGCTCCGGGCGCAGGACCACGTCTTCCCCTCGTACCGCGAGCACGCCGTCACCACGCACCGCGGTGTCGAGCCGATGGAGATCATCGCGATGTACCGCGGGCAGACCCACGGCGGGTGGGACCCGGACGAGCGCGGCAACACGCACGTCTCCACCCTCGTGATCGGCTCCCAGACGCTGCACGCCACCGGCTACGCCCTCGGGCAGAAGCTCGACGGCGTCGTCGGCACGGGCGACCCCGACGTCGACGCGTGCTCGATCGTGTACTTCGGCGACGGCGCGACGAGCCAGGGCGACGTCAACGAGGCGTTCGTCTTCGCGGCCTCGACGCAGGCCCCGGTCGTGTTCTTCCTGCAGAACAACCACTGGGCGATCTCGGTCCCGGTGTCCACGCAGTCCCCGACGCCGCTCGTCGACCGCCCGCGCGGCTTCGGCATCCCGAGCGTCCTCGTCGACGGCAACGACGTCCTCGCGTCCTACACGGCCTCGGTCGTCGCGACCGAGCACGCCCGCAGCGGTCAGGGCCCCGCGTTCGTCGAGGCCGACACCTACCGCATCGGCGCGCACACGAGCTCGGACGACCCGAGCCGCTACCGCGGTGACGACGAGCTCGAGGAGTGGGTCCGCCGCGACCCGATCGCCCGCTCGGCCGCGTACCTGCGCAGCAAGGGCGTCACCGACGAGCAGCTCGCCGCGTTCGACGAGGAGGGCGAGGACATCGCCGCCGACGTCCGCCGTCGCACGGTGGCACTCACGCCGCCGCCCGTCGACGTCATGTTCCGGAACGTGTACCGCGAGCCGCACCCGCTGGTCGCCGAGCAGCAGGCCTGGCTCGAACGGTACGAGGCCGCCTACGAAGGGGGCTCCCACTGATGAGCACCACCGAGCAGCTCTTCGACTACACGCTGCGCGCCCACCCCGGCGCGGGCGAGGTCCCGAGCGACCCCACCCCCACCCTGCCGATGGCGAAGGCGCTCAACGCCGGCCTCGCCGCCGCGCTCGAGGCGGACGACAAGGTCCTGCTCATGGGCGAGGACATCGGCCAGCTGGGCGGCGTCTTCCGCATCACCGAGGGACTGCAGGAGCGCTTCGGCGCCGAGCGCGTCCGGGACACCCCGCTCGCCGAGGCCGGCATCATCGGCACCGCGATCGGCCTCGCGCTGCGCGGCTACCGCCCCGTCGTCGAGATCCAGTTCGACGGCTTCGTGTGGCCCGGCTTCGACCAGATCACCTCGCAGCTCGCCAAGATGCAGAACCGTCTGCCGGCGCACATGTCGCTGCCGGTCGTCATCCGCATCCCCTACGGCGGCCACATCGGTGCCGTCGAGCACCACCAGGAGTCCCCGGAGGCGTACTTCGCGCACACCCCGGGCCTCCGCGTGGTCAGCCCGAGCACGCCGAACGACGCGTACTGGATGATCCAGGAGGCGATCGCTTCGAAGGACCCGGTCATCTTCCTCGAGCCGAAGTCGCGCTACTGGCCCAAGGGCGAGGTCGACCTCGTCGGCGGCCACGTCCCGATGCACACCACGCGCGTCGCCCGCACCGGCACCGAGGTCACGCTCGTCGGCCACGGTGCGATGGTCGCGACCCTCATGCAGGCGGCCGAGCTCGCCGAGACCGAGGGCACCAGCTGCGAGGTCATCGACCTCCGCTCGATCTCGCCGATCGACTGGGAGCCGCTGTTCGCCTCGGTGCGCAAGACCGGTCGGCTCGTCATCGCGCAGGAGGCCTCGGGCTTCGTGAGCGTCGGCAGCGAGATCGCCGCGACGGTCGCCGAGCAGTGCTACTACACGCTGCAGGCACCGCCGCTCCGGGTCTCCGGGTTCGACGTGCCGTTCCCGGTGTCGAAGCTGGAGCACCTGCACCTGCCGGACGCCGACCGGGTCCTCGAGGCCGTCGACCGCGCACTCGCGTACTGACCGATCCGACACTGGACGCTGAAGGAGCCGAAGTGGCCGTCGCCGAATTCCCCCTGCCCGACGTGGGCGAAGGCCTGACCGAGGCCGAGATCGTGCAGTGGCGCGTCGCGATCGGGGACGAGATCGCCGTGGACCAGGTCCTCGTCGAGATCGAGACCGCGAAGTCCCTCGTCGAGCTGCCGTCGCCGTTCGCCGGCACCGTCACGGGGCTGCTCGTCTCCGAGGGCGACACGGTCGAGGTCGGCAAGCCGATCATCCGGGTCGAGTCCGACGCGTCGGTCGCCTCGGGCGCGCCCACCGGCACCCCGACGGGAGGCGCGGCCCCCGTCGCCGACGCCGCTCCGGCATCGCCCGTGGTCGCCGCCGCCCCGGCTCCCGCACCGGCCGCACCGGCCCCGGTCGCCCAGGCCCCGGTCGCGCAGACCCCACCGGCACCCGCCGCGACCCCGGCCCCGTCGCCCGCAGCGGCCGCGCCGCAGGCGCGCCACACCGCCGCGGACCCCGAGGTCGCCGACCACGCGACCGTCGTCGGGTCCGACGAGTCGTCGGGCGCCGTCCTCGTCGGCTACGGCTCCGCGACCACGTCCCCGTCCCGTCGCAAGCCGGGCGCGCGCCGGGCCGCAGCGCTCGCGGCCGAGGCGAGCCGCGCCTCCAGTGCGGACGCGCAGGCGGCTGCCGAGGCCGCGTCCGACCCGGGCGAGGACACCACGGCCGAGGCGGTCGCGGCGCAGGGCAGCCGTCCGCGCAAGGCCGTCGTCTCCGGGCAGGTCCTGGCGAAGCCGCCGATCCGCAAGCTCGCGAAGGACCTCGACGTCGACCTCGGCGAGGTCGTGCCGACCGGCCTCGCGGGCGAGGTCACGCGCGACGACGTCATCCGGCACGCGAAGCAGGCCGGCGTCTTCCGCAACATCGAGACGCCCGAGTGGGGCGACGTCCGCCGCGAGACGATCCCGGTCAAGGGCGTCCGCAAGGCGATCGCGACCGCGATGACGACGTCGAAGTTCACCGCGCCGCACGTCTCCCTGTTCGTCGACGTCGACGCGACCCGCACGATGGAGTTCGTCAAGCGCCTGAAGTCCTCGCCGACGTTCGCGGGCGTCAAGGTCTCGCCGCTCCTCGTGTTCGCGAAGGCCGTGATCTGGGCCGTCCGCCGCAACCGTTCGGTGAACTCGACCTGGACCGACCAGGAGATCATCGTCCACCACTTCGTGAACCTCGGCATCGCCGCGGCGACCCCCCGCGGGCTCATCGTGCCGAACATCAAGGACGCGCAGGACATGTCCCTGTTCGAGCTCGCGAAGGCGCTCGAGGAGCTCACCATCACCGCGCGTGACGGCAAGACCACGCCGAAGCAGATGGCGGACGGCACCGTGACGATCACGAACATCGGGGTGTTCGGCATGGACACCGGGACGCCGATCCTCAACCCGGGCGAGGTCGCCATCGTCGCGATGGGCACGATCAAGCCGAAGCCGTGGGTCGTCGACGGCGAGGTCCGCTCGCGCATGGTGACCACGATCGGCGCCTCGTTCGACCACCGCGTGGTGGACGGCGACGTGGCCTCGCGCTTCGTGCACGACATCGCCTCGGTCATCGAGGAGCCCGCGCTCCTGCTCGACTGAGCCGGTGAGCCGGTGAGCCGGTGAGCCGGTCCGGGCGGTGCGGGGGACCGCATGCTCGGGCCGGATCGCGCGGACGTCGCGTGGTGTCCACCCGGTTGTCGGTGGGGCGGACGATGATCGGGTCATGGTCCACCAGCTCCTGACCCCACAGCAGGAGATCCGAACGGGTCGCCTGGTGCTCGCGCCGCTCACGCCGGCCGACATCGACGTCGTGCACGCGCTCTTCTCGGACGCCCGCACGTGGACGCACCTGCCCTCTGGCCGGCACGCGCACCGGTCGTCGACGGTCGACATGGTGCAGCGCAAGATCGGTGGCCGGGCGCGCCACGGGCTCGGCTCGTGGGCGGTCCGCACGACCGACGGCGCGTTCGTCGGGGTCGGTGGGGTCGACATGACCGCCGGGCACGTCTGGAACCTCGGCTACCGGCTCGTGCCGGAGGCCTGGGGCAACGGGTACGCCGTGGAGCTCGCCCGTGCCGCGGTGGACGAAGCCGCTCGGGTGGCACCGGACGTCCCGGTGACCGGTCGGGTGCTCACGAACAACCCGTCCTCGGCCGCGGTGCTCCGGCGCTCCGGGCTCGACCTCGTGTGGCAGGGCCCCGCGTCGGTGACCGCGCCCGCCGGGGTCGAGGGGCAGGTCTGGGCCGACCGTCCGCTCGCACCCGCGCAGCGGTCCTGGCTCGTCGCGAACGCCTGACCCGCCGGCGAGGGCCGCTCTTCGCTGGCGGCCCAGCGCCGATCGAGCAGCGTCGGCCGCTCAGCACCGATCGGGTCGGCAAAGGCCGGTCAGCACGGATCGGTCAGCACGGCCCGGTCAGCGCCGAGTCTGCGCAGTGGTCGGTGCCGCCAACTCGACGGTCCGTGTCGCCCGCGCGACGACGGCGGACGCGTGGGTGGCGATCAGGACCGCCGTGCCGCCCCTGGCCAACCGCTCGAGGTGGTCGAGGACGAGCGCTGCGTTCTCGTCGTCCAACGCACTCGTCGGCTCGTCGGCGAGCACGACCTTCGGGCGTCTGACGAGGAGTCGCGCGACCGCGGCCCGCTGTTGCTCACCGCCGCTGAGCCGGTGGGTCCGTTCCGTTCCACGCCCGTCCAGGCCCACGGCGGCGAGTGCCGCCGCCGTCGTCGGCCCATCCGACGCGACGGCACCGTGACGATTCCGTGCGAGGTCCACGTTCGCAGCCACGGTCAGGTCGGGAACGAGGCCGAAGTCCTGGAAGAGGTACCCCAGCACGTCACGTCGGACGAGACGCGCCCGCCGTGCACTGCGACCGGCGTCCCTCCCGTCGATGACGACGGAGCCGGAGTCGACCGTGTCGATGTGCCCGACGCAGTCGAGCAGCGTCGACTTGCCGGCGCCGCTCGGACCGGTGACGGCCACGACCTCGCCGGGACGCACCGAGAAGGACAACCCGCCCCAGAGGATCGTGGACCCGCGCCGTTTCTCGACGTTCCGGACCTGGATCACCGTGTTCCCGCCCCTCGAGTCCGATCGTTCCTGCGGGCCGTCACCACGACGAGCGTCGAGCTCGCGCACGCGACGACCAGGACGGCTGCGGCCGCGAGCGCCGCAGCCGTCGGTGTCCCGGCGGCGACCGGGTCGAGCACGGAGGCGCGGCCGGTACCGTCCGGAGCTCGGTCGCCCCACTGCCCGAAGGCGCAGAGGAGGGCGACGGAGGCGAGTCCTGCCTCTGCGAGGAACAGCGCACGATCGGCGCGGAGCGGGTGCAGGCCGGAGGCCGAGGCCAGGAACCGGGCGCGACCGTGGCGACGGCGCGTGACGACGATGGCTGCCCCGGCGAGCGCGCCGGCGACGAGGACGTCGCTCGCGACCGCGGCGGCACCGACACCGGTGTCGAGCAGGGCGGAGCGGGCCTCCTCGGCAGCCGCCTGTCCGACGTCGACGACGGCGCTGAACTCGTCCCCGAGGGCCGAGTCGCGGATCGCGCGTTCGGCGACCGCCCGGGACCGGAACAGGACGTCGCCCGTGGACGTCCACGAGCCGAGTTGGTCCGCGGTGAAGGCCGAGGCTGGGTCCCGGACGACCACGAGCACCGCGTTCGGGAGCCACGCCCGGGACGAGGTGTCGCCGGGGTAGGTGTACAGCTCGTCGGAGCGGAGGGTCCCGATCGCTGTCCGGGCGGCCGCACCGCCTGCACCCCGGAGCTCCCAGGCTCCGAGCGCGGCCACCAGTGCCTCTGCATCGAGGTCGCTCCGCGGCGGCAGCCACACGGCGACCTCGGCGTCGTCGGTGAGACGCGAACCGTCGGCCGCGCGCACGTCCTGGAGGCGGAGGTACTCCGGGTCGACGAAGAGCGCGGGGACCGTCGTCCCGTCACGCCCCGACGAGACCTCCGCGGGCGCGGCCAGCAGGGCGCCGTGTCCTCGGAGCGCGTCCGCGGCGAACCCGCCGATCCGGTCCCAGTACTGCTGCGTCTCCACCGGTCGGGGATCGGGCGTGACCCAGAGCTGGACTGCGGCTCCGGCCGCCCGGAGGTCGCGTGCGGCGGTTCCCGATCGCAGGGCGGCGACCGACCCGGAGAGGTCGAAGACCGCGGAGACGAGCAGGAGCAGGACGGGAACGCGAGCGAGGTGTGCGAGCACCACGATCGTGCTGCTCGGCCGCGCTCCGCGGAGGGCCGTCGTCAGCGGGAGTCGACAGGCGAGGACCGTCCCCACGATGTGCGCGAGCACCACCGGCGCGAGGAGTGCTGCGCCGAGCAGGCCGGTGGACGCCGCCAGGGTCGGCGCCCAGGAGGCCCGGCCCGTGAGCCAGAGCCCGAGCAGGACGGCCGGCGTGCCGACGAGCACCACGAACGCGACGATCCGCGCTTCGACCAACTCACTCCGGAGGACTGCGATCGTGCTCCGACCGTGGGTTCGCCTGACGGCGGCTCGCCGTGGCGAACCGATCGTGTCCACCAGGCACAGGGCGACGCAGCCGGAGCACATCGCCGCGACGAGACCAGCGGTACCGGCCGGGCCAGCGCCGAGGCCGATGCGGTCGGCGAAGGACGTGGTCGCGGAGGTCGTCTCGTACCCGACGTCGGCGAGGGCCGCGGCCACCGCCGTGCGGCCTGCGGGGGCGCCGAACACCTCGTAGGTCCCGACGGGATCGTGGTCGACCAGCGCGGTCATGGGCCGGACGCGGGTCGCGACGCCGGGCCAGAAGTCGGTGTAGCCGTCGCGCAGCCAGGCACGGCCGGCTGAGCCCGGGGCGGCGGTGACGAGCGCGGTCCGCCGCGACTCGGGGTGTTCCCGGTCCGCGATCGTCCGTACGACGGTCGAACCGGTCGCATCTGCGGCCTCGCGCAGGGCGTCGGCCACTCGGCCGTTCGATGCCGGAGCGCTGCCGGCGACGGCCGTCACGGTCGACGACGCCCCGACGAGGCCCGACTCGCTCACGACGGCGAGACCGACGCAGGCGAGCAAGAACGCCAGGACCGGGGGGATCGCGTAGGCGATCCCGACTGGGCGGAGGGTCATCGGAGCTCCTCGTTCCGGACGAGGACGGGTCCCGCTGTGCAGGACCCGCCCCGCCGCTCAGCAGTTGTGGTAGTAGGCCTGGTTGCCGCTGGATGCCTTGGGGGTCGCCGCGTAGGCGTACCGCCCGCCCGGGATGCCGGTCACCCGCTTGCTCTTCTTGCCGATCGCGGTGGCTCCGTGGCACCGCGATTCACGGAAGTAGTTCGACCAGGCGCTGCCGCCGCTGACACCCCACTGCCAGAAGCTGCCGCCCCCGCCGTCGCTGCGCGCGCCGGTCCCGGTGATCGTGCGGGAACCTCCCGACGGATCGGTGATGACGGTGCCCCCGGCTTCGGTCCCGTTCCCCAGGACCTCCAGCGGACCGGCCGATGCCGCGGTCGCCGTGGCGGCGACGAGTGCCGCGGTCAGGCCGAGGCCGATGATGCTCTTCGCGATCGTGTGGTGCATGTTCCCCCTCGTGTCGTGTGCTCGGTGGCGAGCAGGACAACCCTGGCAGCGGAGGAGCCGATCGTCAAGAGTGTGATGTATCGGTAGGTGTCATCACCCGGTGGGTGCCGGCAGCGCCGCCAGCAGCGCGTCCGCGAACGGCGTGACGTCCGTCCGGAACGCCCACTGCACGGTGTTCCAGTCATGTCCGCTGCCCGGTGCCGTCGAGGCGGTCACCCGGGCGCCGGCAGCGGTCGCGGCGTCCCCGAGCTGCTGCGCGTTCTTCGTGAACTCGGCGTCGGACGACCCGGCCGCGAGCCAGAGCGCGTGCCCGGCGAGACCCTTCGCCTGCATCTGCGCGATCGGGGCGGCCGCCCGCCACCGCGCGACGGACCCGCCGAAGGCCTGGTCGGCGCTGTGCCGGGCGGAGATGTCGATCGGCTGGAGCTCGCTCGACACCGCCAACGCGGCACCGAACTGGTCCGGGTGCCCGGTGAGGAACTGCATCGAGCAGGTCGCCCCCTGCGAGAACCCGGTCAGGCCCCACGCCCGCCGGTCGGTGGTCGCGGGCAGGTGTGTCGTGATCCACGCCGGGACGTCCTGCGTGACGTAGGTGTCGACGTTCCCGAGTCGGGAGTCGACGCACATCGTGTTCAGGCCGGGCGTCGAGAGCTGGTCGACCGACACCACGATCGGTGCGCGCCCGCCGTGGGTGCGCGCGTACTCGTCGAGCGGGGTGGCGAGCTGGCCGGCCGTGAACAGGTCGCTCGGGGAGCCGGGCTGGCCCGAGAACGCCAGGACGACGGGGAGCGGGGCCGGGTCCGGGACGAGGGCGGCCGGCGGCAGGTACACGACCGCGGGCCGTGCGTGGAAGCCGGACCGTGTGCCCGGGATCTCCGTGGTGTAGACCTGGCCCGCCGCGGGCATGGTCGGGGTCGCGGGGGCGGACGCCTGGCTCGGGGTCGCGCCGGACGAGGGACGTGCACCGGCTCCGAGGGTCGGGTACGGGTTCGTCTCCACGACGGTGCCGAGCGTCGGGTACTTGGCGAACTCGACGTTGATGCCGAGGGCGGGCACGACCAGCGCGGCCGGGACGAGCACGATCGCCAGGGCCCGTCGCCACCCGCCGCCCTGCACGATGCCGGTGACGGCGAGGGCCAGCCCGGCCCCCGCGAACGCGCTCCACATCTGCGTGACCGGGCTCAGCGCGACGCCGAACAGGTCGACGACGTGCGTGGTGACGAAGCACGCGACGAGCAGCAGGAGGGCGCCGCCGGCGGCGACCGCCGCGCGGAGCCCGACCGACTTCCACGCGGAGCGGTCACGCCACCGGCGCACGGCCGGCAGGAGCACCGCCAGGGCGAGGACGACGAAGGCCGTGTCGATCGGGACGAGCTTCGACGGCGCCTGCAGCTGGGTCGCGAGCAGCCACTCGGTGGGGCTCACGGGCGCGGTGCGGCGGGCACCGGCGTGGCCTGCGTCGTGGTGGCGGTGTGGGCCTGGCGGAGCGCCCAGAGGTGCTTCGGCCGGAGCCCGGGGACGTACGCGCTCGTCAGGGCGCGGGCGACGCGGGGGACCTGGACCGCGGACGGGACGACGAGCCAGAGCGGTTCGTGCCGGGCGCCGAACTTCTCCTTGAAGCGCTGCAGCGACCGGAACCCGTACGCGGGCTCGAGCAGGCGTGCGAGCAGCTTCGAGCCGCGGGCGACCAGGGGACCGGCGTCGTCGTGCACGGCGAGCGGCGTGCCGGACAGGCTGATCGTGGTGAGGCCGGCCTCGCGGGCGCGGAGGGCGGTCCGGGCGATGAGGAACTCCATCACACCGGGCATCCCGTCGTCGCCGCGGCGCATGACGTCGAGCGTGTAGCCCACGAGCGAACCGTGCTCGTAGACCGGCAGCCAGCTCGTGACGGCCGTGACGTGGCCCTCGGCGGTGACCGCCAGGAGCAGCCGGACGGCCGGGTCGTCGAGCTCGCGGAGCCCGCCGAGCGTGAAGCCCATCTCGGGCAGGCGGCGGTCGGCGGCCCACCGGGCGCAGATGGTCTCGACCTCGGCGCGCTGTGCGTCGTCGAGGGCACCGAAGGTCGTCCACTCGTCGCGGAGGCCCTCGCGGTCGGCCCGGTTCGAGGCCGTGCGGAGGTCCTGGCGCTTCTTGCCGCGGAGGTCGAACGTGGTGACGTCGAGGACGGACTCGACGCCGACGGGCAGCGCGGTCCAGCCCTGGGCCGCGAGGAGCTCGCGCACGGGCTCGTGCACCGTGGTGAACGCGGGGATCCAGCCCTGGCGTGCGCAGAAGGCGGTGAACGCGTCGATGACGGCCGCGCGGTCCTCGGCGGCGCAGGCGGGGTCGGAGACCGTCAGCGCGACGTCGCCGCAGACCCGGTAGGCCACGGCACCGCGTCCGGCCCGGTCAGCCCAGGTCGCGTTGCCCTGCCAGGTGCCCATGTGCCCGAGCGATCCGGCGTCACCGCTGCGGAGCATGCCGCGGAAGTCCTCGGCGCACGCGCTCGACGCCCGGAAGCGGGCCCGCACGAGCCGTCCGCGCAGCGCCACCACGGCGAGCAGCACGCCGGCGGGGACGATCCACGCCCCGAGCAGCGTGACCTGCCACTCGACGGCGTCGACCCCGAGCCCCTGCCACTGCACCGCGTCGTCGGTCATCGGCTCGATGAGGAACACGTCGGAGAGCACCGCGGTCAGGGTGAGGAGGACCCCGGCGGCCAGGACGACGCCGGCACGACGACCGCGCTGCACGAGCCACGCCGAGCCGAGCAGCAGCAGACCGACGACGAGCACGGCGCGGTCGCTCATCGCGTCGGCGAACGGTGACAGCACGCCGTCGGGCTCCGGCACGACCAGGGTGACGAGCGTGCCGGCACCGAGGGCGACGAGCGTCGCGACCACCAGGGTGCGCGGGTTCCAGGGGGCGTCGGCCGCCGGTCGGGTGGTCCGGTCGGACCGGGAGGCGCGGTGCACGACGAGCGCGCCGGCCGCGGTCCCGAACAGGGTCGCCAGGGCACGGGCCAGGTCGGAGCCGTGTCCGGCGAAGAGCACGAGGGTGAGCACCACGGTCCAGAGCACCGTGCGGGTCCGGCGACGGCGCTGCACCGGCATCGCGGCCGACGCGGCCCCGAGGAGCGCGGTCGCGACCATCGAGGGGGCGAACAGCGGCTGTCCGGCGGCGAACTCGGCGTGCGCCTCGCCCATCGCGGCACCGAGGGTCACGGTGAGCAGCGTGACGAGGACCGCGGCGACCGGTGCGGCGACCCCGATCAGCAGGGTCCGGAGCGACCCGAAGCTGCGTTCCGCGAGGCCCGCGGCGAACACCACGGCGACGAGTGCGACGACCGCGACCGGCGGGTGGTGCGGGAAGTCCGGCTCGGCGTGCGCCATCCGGGCGGTGACGAGGAGCACCGGCGCTGCGACGGCGACGGCGACGGTCACGGGGGAGCGACGCAGGTGTGCGATGAGGGTTTCGGGTGCCACGGTGTCATCACACCGGACGGCGCGGTCGTCCCGCATCGGACCGGGGCGTGAACCCGGGTGGCCGATCGGCCACCCGGCGTCCCCCTCGGGGCACGCCTCGAGGACGAGGTGCGGCACGGCGGGTCAGCCGGCCGTCGCGAGCGGCAGGTGCTCGACCGGCAGGCGCAGGTGGATCGCGAAGCCGCCGTCCGCGCCGCGGCCGGACGTCAGGCTGCCGCCGAGCAGCGACGCCCGCTCGCCGAGCCCGATCAGTCCGAGGCCGGATCCGGGCAGCTCGAGGCGGTCCGCGCAGGCCGGTCCGTTGACGAGGTCGACGACGACCTCGTCCGCCTCGATCCGACCGGTGACCCGGACGGCGGCGCCGGGGGCGTGCTTGCGGACGTTCGTCAGGCCCTCCTGCACGAACCGGTAGACGGCGCGCTGGACGGGCAGGGGGAGCGTGTCCGGCAGGTCCACGGCGACCTCGGTCGGCAGGCCGCTCGCGGCGACGAGCCGGTCGAGGTCGGCGAGCACCGGCTGCGGCGCGATCTCGCGGTCGGTGCCGCCCGAGGCGCGGAGCACCTGCACCATCTCGCGGAGCTCCTGCAGCGTGACGACGCACAGCTGCCGGATCGTCCGGGCGAAGTCGCGCTCGCGGGCGTCACGGCCGGCCATCTGCACACCCCCGGCCTGCACCGCGATGAGCGTCACCTGGTGCGACACGACGTCGTGCATCTCGCGGGCGAGCAGAGCACGCTCGCGGGACAGTGCGACCTCGGCCCCGCGGCGCCGCTCCTCGACCCGGGAGGCCCCGAGCTCGGCGATGCGGTCCACGAGCACCGCACGGGTGCGGACGAGCATCCCGATGGCGAGCGGGCCGAGCGCGAAGATGAGCGCGTAGACGGTCGAGACGACGATCTCGTCGAGCTGCTGCGGCGGCCCCACGACGAAGCCGCTGAACCCGACGAACTGCACGACCGCGGCGAGGAGCATGAGCCACCGCCGGTCGGTGCGCTCGCCGAGGGTGAAGAGCGCGATGCTCGCGGCGACGACGCCCGAGCCGATGAAGAGCCCGGGCATCGTGAGCGCGAACGTCAGCACGGGCAGGCGGCGCCGGAGCACGAGCGCACCGGCGGCGACGAGCGACAGGGTGCGCTCGGTCGTCGTCGTCCCGGCGATGTCGAGCGCGGCGTCCACGACCGCGGCCGCGACGAACAGGGCGTCGACCAGCCACCAGGGTGTCCGGCGGGTGCGCACCCAGCGCAGGCCGGCGTCGACGAGTCCCTCGAGCCTCCCGTCCGCCCGCCACAGTGCCCGGGTGACGCGGCTGACGGGACTAGCCATCGAGCAGCCCGGCCTCGGCCGCGCGCAGCGCGAGCTGGACGCGGGTCGTGACGCCGAACGCGGCGAGGAGGGCGCGGACGTCCTCCTTCACGGTGCCGGTGCTGACGCCGATGCGCTGGCCGATCTCCGGGTTGCTCGCGCCCTCGGCGACGAGCCGGACGACGGTGTGCTCGCGGGGCGACAGGTCCGGCGCCTCGACCGCGGGGTGCTGGGCGAACAGGCGGGTGCGGTCCACACCGGGCGCCAGGACGATCCCGCCGCGGGCGAGCGCGCGGACGTACTCGGCGAGCGACTCGGGGTCGGTGTCCTTGAGCAGGAAGCCGGACGCCCCGGAGTCCATCGCGCGGGCGACGACCTGCGTGTCGGTGTCGAACGTGGTGAGCATCGCGACCGCGGGCGGTTCCGGGAGCTCGCGCAGCTGGGCGAGCACCTCGAGGCCGTTCACGCGCGGCATCCGGACGTCGAGCAGGACGACGTCGGGCCGGTGCCGCCGCACGGTCTCGACGGCGTCGACGTCCCCGCTCGTGGCGAGCACGTCGATGTCCGCCGCGGCACCGAGGATGAGTTCGAAGCCGTAGCGGACGAGCGTCTCGTCGTCGACGATCACCACCGAGGTCACGCGCGTCATCTTGTCACGGCGTTGGCGTTCTCCGGACGAATCGATACTGTGAGGGCAACTGGTCATGTCCGCGCATGACCACCTCCACGACCACCATGCCGCGCGACCGAGCACGAGGGACCGGATGACGAGCCGCATCACCGAGGGTGCCGAACCGAAGCACCAGCAGCTGCGGCGCATCCTGCTCGACCTCGCGACGAAGCGGCTCGCACCGGGCGCGGCGATCCCCTCGGAACGGCAGCTCATCGCCGAGTACGGCGTCTCCCGCATCACCGTGCGCGAGGCCCTCGGCCAGCTCGTCAACGAGGGCTACCTGGAGCGGGTCCGCGGCAAGGGCACCTTCGTGGCGCACCGGCCCGTGCAGTCGACGCTGCACCTCGCCTCGTTCACCGAGGAGATGCGCGCGCTCGGCCACGTCCCGACCACGGTCGTGCTCGTGCGCGAGGAGAAGGTCCCGCCGGCCGACACCGCGGCGGCCCTGCGGCTCGACGGCGACGTCGCCGCCCACCACCTGAAGCGCCTCCGGATGGCCGACGGCGCACCGGTCTCGGTCGACGACGCCTGGTTCTCGGCGGACGCGTTCCCCGGGCTGCTCGACCAGGACCTGTCCGGGTCGGTGTACTCGCTCGCGGCGGTCGAGTACGGCAGGCCGATCGACCGCGCGCAGCAGACCGTGGCGGCGACGCCCGCGTCCGACGACGTCGCGACGCTGCTCGGCACGCGGACGGGAGCGCCCCTGCTCGAGTTCGACCGGGTGTCGTACTCGGGGGACCGGCCCGTCGAGCACAGCCGCTCCTGGTACCGCTCGGACCGCTACCGCGTGCAGATGGAGGTCACGGCGACGTCGCCGTGACCTCCCGCGTGGTGCGCCGCCCGGTTCAGACCGTGTAGAGCGTGGCGCCCTCGTCGACCGTGGTGCCGACCGTGCCCTGGTCGACCGAGTCCGGCGCGCTGCCGAGCACCACGACGGGGCACACCGGCGAGTACCCGGCGGCCGTGATCGCCGTCGGGGTGAAGCGCACGACCGGGTCGCCGGCGCGGACGGTGTCGCCCTCGGCCGCGAGCAGCTCGAAGCCCTCGCCCCGGAGCTTCACGGTGTCGATGCCGACGTGCACCAGGACGTCGGTCCCGGCCGAGCCCTGCAGCGCGAACGCGTGCGGGTGGAGCTTGACGATCGTGCCGTCCACCGGGGCCACCGCCGTGACCGGTCCGTCGACGCCGGTCGGGTCCACGGCGACGCCGGCCCCGACGAGCTGTCCGGCGAAGACCGGGTCCGGCACGTCGGCCAGCGCGACGACCGGACCCGCGAACGGGGTCCGGACCGCCGTCACAGCTCGTCCTGGATGTCCTGCGCGAGGTTGTCCGCGACCGGGCCGACGATGACCTGCCAGCCGGTGCCGCCGCCGACGACGGCCTGCGCGCCCGCTGCCTGCAGGGCGGCCTTGTCGACGAGGTCGCCGTCCTCGACCTCGACGCGGAGGCGCGTGATGCAGCCCTCGACCTCGTCGATGTTGTCGGCGCCACCCAGTGCGGCGATGATGTCGGCTGCCTTGATCTCGGCCATCGTTTCCTCCTCGTTACGGCTTCGTGGAACGGGTTGACACCCACTCGGTTCGGGATCAGACTACGGAACTGGTCATGACCGGACAGGACCGGAGCGGCGTCACGCCGAGCGTACCGGTGTGGTCTGACCCGCTCAACTCCCCGACAGCTCCACCCGACGACGAGAGGAACGCCGATGAGCACTGCTGCTGCCACGGACGTGCCGGAGAAGAAGACCCCGAAGAAGCAGTCCAAGCTCTTCGCCAACGCACAGCGGCTCGGCCGCAGCCTGCTCCTCCCGATCGCGGTGATGCCGGCCGCCGGCATCCTGCTCCGACTCGGGCAGAGCGACATGCTCGGTGCGATCCCCGGGTTCGCCCAGGGCGCCTCGATCATCGCGGCCGCCGGCAACGGCGTCTTCACCTGGCTGCCGCTGCTGTTCGCGGTGGGCATCGCGATCGGCTGGGCGAAGAAGTCCGACGGCACGACGGCGCTCGCCGCGGTCGTCGGCTACATGGTCATGTACCAGGTGTTCGCGGCCATGTCGCCGATCGTCCTCGCGGGTGTGAAGGACGCGAACGGCGCCCAGGCGACGATCAACTTCGGTGTCCTCGGCGGCATCGTGATGGGCCTCGTCTCGGCCGGGCTCTGGACGCGGTTCCACCGCACGAAGATGCCCGACTTCCTCGGCTTCTTCTCGGGCCGCCGCCTCGTGCCGATCCTCGCGGCCGTGGCCGGCCTCGTCATCGCCGTGCTGATGTCCTTCGTCTACCGCTACTTCGACATCGCGCTGACCGCAGCCGGTCAGGCCGTCGCCGACAACGCCGTGCTCGGTGGCGGGGTGTTCGGGTTCGTCAACCGCATGCTCATCCCGATCGGGCTGCACCAGCTGCTCAACTTCTTCCCGTGGTTCCAGCTCGGCAGCTTCACGAGCGGCGGGGTGACCTACCACGGCGACATCGCGCGCTTCCTCGCCGGCGACCCGACCGCGGGCATCTTCCAGACCGGGTTCTTCCCGATCATGATGTTCGCGCTGCCCGCCGGTGCGCTCGCGATCTGGCGGAACGCGAAGATCCAGAACCGCAAGCTCGTCGGCGGCATCATGATCTCGGCCGCGCTCACCTCGTTCGTGACCGGCATCACCGAGCCGCTCGAGTACTCGTTCATGTTCGTCGCGTTCCCGCTCTACGTCATCCACGCGTTCCTCACGGGGACGTCGCTCGCCCTCGTGAACGCGCTCGGCATCCGCGACGGGTTCTCGTTCTCGGCCGGCGCGATCGACTACGTCCTGAACTTCGGCAAGGCCGAGGGGGCGATCTGGCTCATCCCGATCGGCCTGGCGTACGCGGTCGTCTACTACTTCCTGTTCTCGTTCGTGATCAAGAAGTGGAACCTCCGCACCCCCGGGCGCGAGGAGGACACGATCGCCGAGAACACGATCGACGCGGCCACCAAGGCCTGATCGCCCACGCGACCGCAGGGCGGACGGGAGGCGCGGTGCCGGCTGGCACCGCGCCTCCCGTCCGTCCGTGGGGACCGACCGACGCAGGCCGACCCGCATCGGCTCCACCCGCCTCCCTGAGTGCACCTGCATGAGAGCGGTTTTGACAATCGTTATCAGGAAGCCGTAGCGTCGACGTCATGACCAGTCGCCTCCTCGCCCTGCCGCTCATCGCCGGCGCCGCCGCCCTCGCGTTGACGGGATGCGCGACGTCCTCAGCGTCCGGGAACGCGAGCGACGACGGGACCGTCCGCGTCGTGGCATCGACCAACGTGTACGGCTCGATCGTGCAGTCCGTCGGCGGGAAGGACGTCGAGGTGACGAGCATCCTCAGCGACCCGTCCCAGGACCCGCACTCGTTCGAGTCGAGCGCGAAGACCCAGCTCGCGGTGTCGAAGGCCGACCTGCTCGTCGAGAACGGCGGCGGCTACGACGACTTCATGACGACGCTCGCGAAGGCCTCGGGCACGAAGGCTGCGACCATCGACGTCGCCGAGCTGTCCGGCCTCGACCACGGCGGCGAGTTCAACGAGCACGTCTTCTACGACTACCCGACCATGGTGAAGCTCGTGGCCGAGGTGCAGCAGCGCCTGACGAAGCTCGACTCCGCGCAGGCCGACACCTTCGAGACGAACGCGAAGGCGCTCACGGCCAAGCTCGACGACCTCGAGTCGCAGACCGCCGCCGCGAAGGCCAAGGTCGACGGCGAGAAGGTGGCGTACACCGAGCCCGTGCCCGGCTACCTGTTCGACGCCATGGGCCTCGACAACGTGACGCCCGAGAAGTTCTCCGAGGCGATCGAGGAGGGCGACGACGTGCCGCCGGCCGCGCTCAACGAGACCCTGCAGCTGTTCCGCGACAAGACCGTGCGGATGCTCGCGTACAACGAGCAGACCTCCAGCCCGGAGACCGAGCAGGTGAAGCAGGCCGCCGACCAGGCCGGCATCCCGGTGGTCGGTGTCACGGAGACGCTCCCGAAGGGGGAGGATTACGTCTCGTGGCAGCAGGCGAACATCGACGCGATCCAGGCGGCGCTCACGAAGTGACCACCGTCCAGGCTCCCTCGCGGACCGCTGCGGCCGACGGCCGCGGCGGTCCCGCCGTGCTCGCGCTCCGCGACGCCGCGCTGTCGTACGGATCGCGCGCGCTCTGGTCGCACCTCGACCTCGACGTCGCGCCGGGGGAGTTCGTCGCCGTGCTCGGGCCGAACGGCGCCGGCAAGACCTCGCTCCTGCGCACCGTGCTCGGCCAGCAGCGGCTGACCAGCGGCACGATGTCGTTCCTCGGCCAGCCCGTCCGTCGCGGGCACCGGCGCATCGGCTACATCCCGCAGCAGCGGCTGATGGAGTCCGGCACGCCGCTCCGGGCGCGGGACATGATCGCGCAGGGCGTCACCGGTTCACGGTGGGGCGTGCTCCCCGCCTCCCGGGCGGAGCGCGCCCGGATCGACCGGATCCTCGACGAGGTCGGCGCGACGGCGTTCGCGGACGCCCCCGTCGCCGAGCTGTCCGGCGGCGAGCAGCAGCGCACCCGCGTGGGACAGGCCATCGCCGCCGACCCCGCACTGCTCCTGTGCGACGAGCCCCTCATCTCGCTCGACCTGCGGCACCAGCGCGGCGTCACCGAGCTCATCGACCGGCAGCGGCGGCAGCAGGGCGCCTCGGTGCTCTTCGTCACGCACGACGTGAACCCGATCCTCGACGTCGTCGACCGGGTGCTCTACATCGCGGGCGGCCGGTTCCGCATCGGCACCCCCGACGAGGTCCTGCGCGCCGAGGTCCTCAGCGACCTCTACGGCACCCCCGTCGACGTCGTCCGCACGATGGGCCGCATCGTCATCGTCGGCGGCAACGAGGCCCACGACCAGGTCGGCGGCCACCACTGCGACCCCGACCCGCACGCACCGACACCGGACGAAGGGCGGATCTGATGGACGTGCTTTCGACCGTCTTCTCGTTCCAGGACTACGGCGAGCTCCTCGTGCTCGTGCAGAACTCGATCTGGGCCGGCGCCGTGCTCGGCATCGTCGGCGGGCTCATCGGGCCGTTCGTCGTCGCGCGGAACATGCCGTTCGCGGTGCACGGCATCTCCGAGCTGTCGTTCGCCGGGGCCAGCGCCGCGCTGCTGTTCGGCGCGAACGTCGTCACCGGCTCGCTGGTCGGCTCGGTCGTGGCGGCGCTGCTCATCGGACTGCTCGGTTCCCGCGCCCGCGACCGGAACTCGATCATCGCCGTGCTCATGCCGTTCGGCCTGGGCCTCGGGATCCTGTGCCTCGCGCTCTACCGGGGACGCGCGGCGAACAAGTTCGGGCTGCTCACCGGGCAGATCGTCTCGGTGGACAACCCGCAGCTGACCTCGCTCGTCGTGGTCTCGGCGATCGTCGTGGTGACGCTGCTGGTGATCTGGCGCCCGCTCATGTTCTCGTCGGTGGACCCGGACGTCGCCGCGGCGGCCGGGGTGCCGGTGCGCACGCTCGCGCTCGTGTTCATGCTCGTCCTCGGGCTCGCGACCGCGGTGTCGGTGCAGATCGTCGGCGCGCTCCTCGTGCTCTCGCTGCTCGTGACGCCGGCCGCCGCCGCACTCCGGCTGACGTCACACCCGGTCGTCGTGCCGGTGCTGTCGACGGTCTTCGCCGTGGTGTCGGTCGTCGGTGGCATCCTGCTCGCGATCGGCGGCGGGCTGCCGATCAGCCCGTACGTGACGACGATCTCGTTCCTCATCTGGGTGGTCTGCCGGATCGTCGGGACGCGACGGGACCGGCGTGGACGCGACCGCGTGGCGGGCCGCGAGCAGGACGGCGGGGGCGAGCCGCGCCTCCAGGCCGACGACAGGGAAGGGGTGGCAGCGTGAACGCCGTGCAGAAGCCGAAGCGGAACACCTGGCAGCGTGAGGCGGTGCGCACCGCGCTCTCGAGCACCGAGGGGTTCGTCAGCGCGCAGGCGCTCCACCAGCACCTGCGGGACGACGGGTCGACGATCGGACTGGCGACCGTGTACCGGGCGCTGTCGGACCTGGCGACCGAGGGCGACGCCGACTCCCTGCAGCAGGACGGCGAGTCGCTGTACCGCGCGTGCACGACCGACGCGCACCACCACCACCTGATCTGCCGGAACTGCGGCCGGACGGTCGAGATCGAGGCCGACCCCGTCGAGCGGTGGGCGCAGGACGTCGCCGCGGCGAACGGGTTCACGAACGCCAGCCACGTCGTCGACATCTTCGGCGAGTGCGCGGTGTGCACGGCGGCACGGACCGCCGAGTAACCTCCCCGCCATGCACGTCATCCTGGTGCCCGGGTTCTGGCTCGACGCGAGCGCGTGGGACGAGGTGGTCCCGGTGCTCCGTGCGGCCGGGCACTCCGTCCAGGCGGTCACCCGCGTCGGGGACACGCTCGACGAGCAGGTCGCCGGGATCGTCGCGGTGCTCGACGACGTCGCCACGCCGGACGAGCCGGTCGTGCTCGCCGGGCACTCCGGCGCCGGCCCGATGGTGCTCATGGCCGCCGACCAGCGGCCCGCGCTCGTGGCGCGCCTGCTGTACGTCGACACCTTCCCGGGACCGGACGGGGCGAGCATCAACGACGAACTGCCCGCGGTGGACGGGGTCGTCCCGCTGCCGTCCTGGGACGTGTGGGAGCCGGCGACCGTGCGCGGGATGACGCCGGAGCTCCGGCAGGCGTTCGAACGTCGGGCGGTCCCGGAGCCGCCCGCGGTCACGACCGACCCGTTCCACTACGCCGACCCCGCCCGGCACCGGATCCCCGCGACCGTGGTGTCGTGCGAGGTGCCGGCCGCCGACCTCGCCGCGATGGTGGCTGAGCACCACGCCTGGACGACCGAGCTCGTCGCGGTGGAGGACCTGACGATCCTCGGGCTCGAGACCGGGCACTGGCCGATGTTCACCGCGCCGGAGCAGCTCGGTGCGCTCGTGGTGCAGGCGTTGGCGCCGGAGCCGACCGCGGCGCCGTAGGGCCCGGCGCAGCGGCGCGGGCCGCGGCGCGGGCCGCGTCCGCCGCGAGCGAGCGAGCGGGCGGGTGGCGCGGCGCGGGCGCTCGGCGGTGCTGGCCGCGTCCGCGCGAGCGGGCAGGACATGCCGCGGCCGTTCGCCGTGCGGGCGGAAGCCGTCGTCGCGAGCCGTCGAGCGGGCCGGAACCGGCGCACTCGGCGAGCCGTCGAGCGGGCCGGAACCGGCCCACTCGGCGGGCCGTCGAGCGGGCCGGAACCGGCGCACTCGGCGAGCCGGCGCCTGCGTGGCGGACGCGCACCGCGCCTCCAGGCCGGACCGACGCACGGCCCGGGCTTGCGACACGCGCGGCCGTCCCGTAACGTTGTCCCCTGGTCCGCCGCGTCCGCGTGGCAGACCCAGTTGTTCCAAGCCCTCCGACCGTCGCGTACGCCGCGGTCGCGCGGCGCTCTCGGCCCTTCGACAGGGTCCGCGGGCCTGGGCGGTGCGCACAACCCCCTCGCTGGCAGCCCGGTCACGGACCGGTCGACAGCGCGTGCGTACCAGGCAAGTGACCTTGGGAGCGGCCGTCCGGTCGCTCGGTACTCAGGAGGAAACCATGGCAGCAGTGTGCCAGGTGACCGGAGCCACCCCCGGCTTCGGACACAACATCTCGCACTCGCACCGCCGGACGAAGCGCCGCTTCGACCCGAACGTGCAGAAGAAGACGTACTACGTGCCCTCGCTTCGTCGTAACGTCACGCTCACGCTCAGCGCAAAGGGCATCAAGGTCATCGACGCACGCGGCATCGAGTCCGTCGTCAAGGACCTCCTCGCCCGTGGGGAGAAGATCTGATGGCCAAGAAGGGTCAGGACGTTCGTCCGATCATCAAGCTCCGCTCGACGGCGGGGACCGGGTTCACCTACGTGACCAAGAAGAACCGTCGCAACAACCCGGACCGTCTCGTGCTCAAGAAGTACGACCCGGTGATCCGCAAGCACGTCGACTTCCGTGAGGAGCGCTAAGCATGGCGAAGAAGAGCAAGATCGCGAAGAACAACCAGCGCGCCGAGGTCATCGCGCGCTACGCCGAGCGTCGTCTCGAGCTGAAGAAGGCCCTCGTGGACCCGAACGGCTCCGACGAGTCCCGTGAGGCAGCCCGCGTCGGCCTGCAGAAGCTGCCCCGCGACGCGTCGCCGGTCCGCTACCGCAACCGTGACGCCATCGACGGTCGCCCCCGTGGCCACCTCGGTGAGTACGGCATCAGCCGTGTCCGCTTCCGCGACATGGCCCACCGTGGCGAGCTCCCCGGCATCACGAAGAGCTCCTGGTAAGCAGCACTCCGCGCGACGCCCCGTCACCCCTCCCGGGTGGCGGGGCGTCCGTCGTTCCCGGGCCCGGACGGTCCCGTCGTGGTCGCTGAGGGCGCCGGAGGGCCGTCACGGCCGTCACATCGGTCACTCAGGCCCCTCCAGACCCGCGACAACCCCGGAAATCCGGGCGAGTCGGTCCTCCACGGGCAGTCCGGCTGGTAGGTTCACTGACGGTTCCGCCGGACGTCCGCGCCCGCCGGAGCCCCACGTCCAGGGCACCCGCCCGGGACGGGCGGGCGTCCCGGACGTCCCACCGACACTGCAAGAAGTCCGAGGAGGACACCCATGGCTGACAAGTCACTGAACCGCACCGAGCTCGTCGCTGCCGTCGCGCAGGAGTCCGGCCAGAGCCAGGCCACCGTCAACGGCGTCGTCGACGCGCTGTTCAGCGTCGTCTCGTCGTCGGTCGCCGACGGCACCAAGGTGACGATCCCGGGCTGGATCGCCTTCGAGAAGACCCACCGCGCCGCGCGCACCGGCCGCAACCCGCAGACGGGTGACGCCATCGAGATCGCCGCGAGCGACTCGGTCAAGGTCAGCGCCGGCTCGAAGCTCAAGGCCGCCGTCAAGTAAGACCGCTGCACCACCGGAAGGGACGGCCTCGGCCGTCCCTTCCGTCGTTCCCGGGTGCGGCCCAGCGGGTCCGTCGGCGCATCCTCGGGTCGCGCGCGCGTGCGCGGGCGTGCGCACCCGCGCCCGGCACGGGGTCGCCCCCGCACCGGACGGGAGGCGCGGGTCGCCGTCCACAGGTCCGGCCCGCGGTTGGGTGGTCGCTCCGGGCAGCGCCTAGGCTTGCCGGGTGGATCGGATCGCACGCATCGCCGGCCCCGCCGTGCTGTTGCTCGTCGGGTTCGTGTCGCTCCTCGTCGCCCTCGTGGCCGGCGGGGGAGCGGACCGCGCGCTGATCGCGGACCCCGGCGCCCTCGTACGCTTCGGACTCCCCGTCGCGCGCCTCGTCGTGGACCTGTCCGCCGCCGCGACCATCGGGGGCCTGGCACTCACGACGGTCGGGCTCTCCCGCACGCATCCGGAGTGGGACCGCGCCATCGACGTGACCGCCGGAGCGGCCGGCGTCTGGACGGTCGCCGCCGCGGTCACCACCTTCTTCACGTTCCTCAGCGTCGCCGGCTCCCGGGTGAGCCTCGACGACCAGTTCGGCCAGTCGATGGGGGTGTTCCTCACCGGGACCGACCTCGGGACCGCCTGGCTCGTGACGGTCCTCGTCGCCGCCGCGGTCACCGTCCTGTGCTTCGCCGTGCGCGGCCGCGGCATGGTCGCGCTCACGGCGGGCGTGGCGCTGATCGGCCTCGTCCCGCTCGCACAGCAGGGGCACGCGGCGGGCACGGCGAGCCACGACGCCGCGGTCACCGCACTCGGGCTGCACCTCGTCGGGGCCGCGCTCTGGGTCGGCGGTCTCGTGCTGCTGGTGCTGCTGCGCGGCGTCCTGTCCGGTGACCGCCTGCCGCTGGTCGTGGCCCGGTACTCGAGCATCGCGCTCGGGTGCTTCGTCCTGGTCGCGGTCTCCGGCGTCGCCTCGGCGCAGATCCGCGTCGGGGCCTTCTCGAACCTCGCGACGCCCTACGGCGCGCTGGTGCTGGTGAAGACCGCTGCGCTCGTGGTGGTCGGCGTGCTCGGCGCGGTCCAGCGTCGACGCGCGATCAGGGCACTCGACCGCGCGCCCGGTCGTCGCGGTCCGTTCTGGACGCTCGTGCTCGTCGAGCTCGCGGTGATGGGCGTCGCGAGCGGCTTCGCGGTGGCGCTCGGACGGACGGCGACCCCGATCGACCAGGTCGCCCCGAGCAAGACCACGAACCCGGCGCCCGCCGAGCTCCTGACCGACGACCCGCTCCCCGCGGCACCCGGCGCGTGGGGCTGGCTGACCGCCTGGAACGTCGACCTGTTCTGGCTCATGGCGGCCCTGCTGATCGCAGCGGCGTACACGGCCGGAGTCGTCCGGCTGCGTCGCCGCGGGGAGTCCTGGCCCGTCCGCCGCTCGGTGGCCGCCGGCATCGCCCTCGTCACCCTGGTCGTCGCGACCTCGGGCCCCCTGCACACCTACGACCGCTTCCTGGTCTCGGCGAACGTCGGCGCGCACGTCCTGCTCGGCGTCGTCGTCCCGGCGCTGCTCTGGGCGGCTGCACCGGTCGTGCTGGTCCGGCGGGCGGTGCACCCCCGAACGGACGGCAGCACGGGCGTGCGGGAGTGGACGGGGATCCTCGTCGACAACGCGACCGTGCGCTACCTGGTGCAGCCCTTCCCGGCATTCGTCCTGCTCGCCGGGGTCTGGTGGGCCCTGTACGGCACGCAGGTGCTCCGCTGGTCGGTCAGCGACCCGTCCGGGCGCACCCTGGTGGACGTCGCGCTGCTGCTCGTCGGGCTGCTCGCGCTGCCGACCCTCCTGACGCCGGTCGCCGCGGGAGCGCGCACGGCATCGGTCCCCGCGGTCCTGGTCCGGGTGGTCGGCGCGGCGGTCGTCGCGGCGGGCACGGTGTCGCTCGGCATCGCGATGCAGGGCGCCCTCGGCCTGCTGCAGGCGTCGTGGTTCGGCGCGATGGGACGGACCTGGGGGCCGGAGCCGCTCGTCGACCAGGCGCGCGGCGGCGTCGTCCTCGTCGTGGCCGGGGTCCTGCTGCTCGTCGCGGTGGTCGTCGTCGACGTCCTCCGGCTGCGCCACGACCGGTCGGGCACGGTCGACGACGACGGCGCGCACCACCGCGCCGTCGTGCAGCACGAGGGAGACCCCCGGTGAGCGTCGAACTGAGCGACGAACAGCGCGCGGTCTTCGAGTACGTCGAGACCACCCGCGACCACGTGTTCATCACCGGCCGGGCGGGCACCGGCAAGTCCACCCTGCTCAACCACCTGTCGTGGAACACCGAGAAGCAGGTCGTCATCTGCGCGCCGACGGGGGTCGCGGCCCTCAACGTCGGCGGACAGACCATCCACTCGCTCTTCCGGCTGCCGATCGGCCTGATCGCCGACGCCGAGCTCCGCCAGGGGCCCGAGACGCGCAAGCTCCTCAACACCATCGACACGCTCGTCATCGACGAGGTCTCGATGGTGAACGCCGACCTGCTGGACGCGATGGACCGTTCGCTGCGCAAGGCCCGCGGTCGGCAGTTCGAGGCCTTCGGCGGCGTGCAGGTCGTGATGTTCGGCGACCCGTACCAGCTGCCGCCGGTGCCGGGGGACGGTGACGAGCGGGCCTACTTCACCGACCACTACCGGTCGATGTGGTTCTTCGACGCGAAGGTCTGGCTCGAGGCGGAGCTCAACATCATCGAGCTCGCGACCGTGCACCGCCAGCGCGACGACGCCTTCGCCGCCATGCTGACCGCCGTCCGGCACGGGCGGGTCACCGCGGAGATCGCCGGGCAGCTCAACACCGCCGGCGCCCGACCGGCACCCGACGACGCCATCACCCTCGCCACGCGCAACGACACCGTCGCGCGGATCAACAAGGCCGCGCTCGACCGGCTCCCGGGCAAGCTCCGGACGGCGAAGGCCGACGTGAACGGTGACTTCGGCGGCCGGAACTACCCCGCCGACGCCGCGCTCGAGCTCAAGCCCGGCGCGCACGTGATGTTCCTGCGCAACGACCCCGACCAGCGGTGGGTGAACGGCACCCTCGGCGTCGTCACGACCATCCGCGACACGGTCTGGGTCGACGTCGACGGGGAGTCCTTCGAGGTGCAGCCGTCGGTGTGGGAGAAGTTCAAGTACTCGTACGACCCCGACAAGAAGGAACTCAAGAAGGACACCGTCGGGGAGTTCCAGCAGTTCCCGCTCCGCCTGGCCTGGGCGGTGACGATCCACAAGTCGCAGGGGTCGACGTACGACCGTGCCGTGGTCGACCTGGGCAACCGGGTGTTCAGCGCGGGGCAGACCTACGTGGCGCTGTCCCGGTTGACGTCGCTCGAGGGGCTGTACCTCACGCGGCCGCTCCGCCCGCAGGACATCATCGTGGACCTCGACGTGCGGCGCTTCATGTCCGAGGCACCCCGGATCGTGGCCACGCAGCTCGAGGCCGCGAAGCCCGACACCGACGTCTGACCGCCGAGCGGTCGCACCGGTCCCGACACGACGACGCCCCGCCCACCGGAGTGGACGGGGCGTCGTGGCGTTCGGGCGGTGCGTCAGGCCTCGACGGTCCGGGCGGCGCCGCGGATCGCGCGGATGTTCTCCTTGTCGGCACCGAGCGCGGTGAGCAGGAGCACGACGCCGACGATCGCGTGGAACAGGTTGTCCGCGAAGGTCAGGGCGAAGACGTTGGCGGAGGTCTCACCGAGCACGAACCCGTACACGGCCATCACGACGAGCACGATGCCGACGAGCAGGTTGCCGTTGCGGGCACCGATCGTGGTGCCGAGACCCGTGATGAGCAGGACGACGGCGAGCATCACCCAGAGGAGGCTCATCGCCGGGTTCACGCCGAATGCGTTCCAGAGCATCCCGCCGTGGCGGCTGAAGAAGCCCGGGTCGCCGTCGGCTGCCAGGAAGAAGCCGAGGAAGCCCCAGAGCGCGAGCAGGCCGCCCGCGGTCAGGGCGAGGCCGCGGTTCGGCGACGCGACGATGCTCGGTTCCTTGATGGCCACTTCGGTCTCCTCGTCGTACAGGGTGGTCGCGCCGGACCCGCCGGCGGAGGGAGCCGGTGCGTCCGATCGCGGTGCGCGTGCGGTGCGGCCGTCGTGCTCCGAGGGAACTGCTCCCTGGCTCACAGGCGCGGACCGGCGGACCAACGGTATCGTGTCCGACCCCGACCGTCCGAATCGCACCCGAGGAACCAGGCGCACGATGAGGCCGACGACCGCCAACCCGACGAGAACCAGACCGGTGACCCGCACGCCCGAACGCAACGCGCCCGAGTCGCGTGGACCGAGTGTCTCGCGACGGCTGCGGTGGGGGCTGTTGGCGGGTCTCGGGTTCGTCATCGTGCCTCTCGTCTACGCGGCCGCGGTGCTGACGTCGACGGGGCAGCGGGTCGAGGACGCCGCACTGGGCGGTGTCCGGGAGTCCGACCTCTTCGGGTCGGACACTGCGCTCAACGTCATCTCGGTGCCGGTCATCCTGTTGCTGGTGGTCGTGATCGCCGCCGTCGCGTTCGCACGACGACGGCTCGCGGTGGGGCTGGGAGCCGGTGTCGTGGTGCTCGCATCGGCGGCGACGTCGACGCTCGTGAAGCGTATCGCCGAGCGCCCTGAGATCGCCCAGTCGACGACGCCGAACTCCTTCCCGTCGGGGCACGCGACGATCGCCCTGGCCGCGCTGTTCGCCGTCCTGCTCGTCACCCCGCGGCGCTTCCGGGCCGTCGTCACGCTCGTCGGTGCGGCCTACGCGGTGTTCGTCGCGAACCAGACCGTCGTCTACGGGTGGCACCGGGTGAGCGACATCGTGGGGGCGTGCGGCATCGCCCTGTTCTGGCTCGGCGTGGTCCGGCTCGTCGGGCCACGGGTGGACCGCGGTGAGCGGGGCGACCGCGACGGCGACCGCGGACCGCGCCGCATCGTCACCGTCGTGCTGCTCGGCGCGACCGCGGTGACGTTCCTGGTCGGTGTCGTGGCGCTCGTCGTCGGGCTGACCGGCGGCTCCGACGGCCACGACGCGATCCTGGCCGCGGGCCGGATGGCCTCGAGCGCGAGCGTCCTCGCCGTCGTGGCGGTGGTGTGGCTCGCCGACGGCCAGCACCACGTGACGCGCTCGGACGTGAGCGCACCGCCCGCACGGGCCTGACGCGCCCGAGCGCACCGCTCGCACGGGCCTGACGCGCTCGAGCCCACCGCTCGCACGGGCCTGACGCAGTCGAGCCCACCGCCCGAACGGGCCCGACGTGCGCCCGAGCCCACCGCCCGCCCGCTCGGACCCCGCACCAGGCTGGCGGGAATGCCCCGCCCTGCGCTACGTTGTACCCACCAAGTCGATGCAAACGTATCGACCGGCGCCCCTCGCGAGGACGAGCCCGGCGCACCCAGCAAGCCAGGAGGCGAGCACCATGCAGTTCGGGATCTTCACCGTCAGCGACGTCACGACGGACCCCACGACCGGCCGGACGCCGGACGACACCCAGCGCGTCCGCGACATCCTGACGATCGCCGAGCACGCCGACCAGGCCGGCCTCGACGTCTTCGCCACGGGTGAGCACCACAACCCGCCGTTCGTGGCCTCGAGCCCGACGACGATGCTCGGGTACCTCGCCGGCCGGACGAAGCACATCACCCTGTCGACGAGCACGACGCTCATCACCACGAACGACCCGGTGCGCATCGCCGAGGAGTACGCGATGCTCCAGGTCATCTCGGACGGCCGCATGGACCTCATGATGGGCCGCGGCAACACCGGCCCGGTCTACCCGTGGTTCGGTCAGGACATCCGCCAGGGCGTCAACCTGGCGATCGAGAACTACGCGCTGGTCCGCCAGCTCTGGGAGAACGACGTCGTCGACTGGCAGGGGAAGTTCCGCACCCCGCTGCAGGGCTTCACGTCGACCCCGCGTCCGCTCGACGGCGTCCCGCCCTTCGTCTGGCACGGCTCGATCCGCACGCCCGAGATCGCCGAGCAGGCCGCCTACTACGGAGACGGCTTCCTGCACAACAACATCTTCTGGCCCATCCAGCACACCGAACAGATGGTGGGGCTGTACCGGCAGCGCTTCGAGCACTACGGGCACGGCACCGCCGACCAGGCGATCGTCGGGCTCGGCGGGCAGTTCTTCGCGCGGAAGAACTCGCAGGACGCGTGGGACGAGTTCCGCCCGTACTTCGACAACGCCCCGGTCTACGGCCACGGCCCCTCGATGGAGGACTTCACCGCCCAGACCCCGCTCACCGTCGGCTCGCCGCAGCAGGTCATCGACCGGTACGCCGCGATGAAGGACCACGTCGGCCACTACCAGCGCCAGCTGTTCCTGGTCGACCACGCGGGGCTGCCGCTCAAGACGGTGCTCGAGCAGATCGACATCCTGGCCGAGGACATCGTCCCGGAGCTCCGGCGGATCAACGAGGAGGGCCGCCCGGCCCACGTGCCGTCCGACCCGCCGAGCCACGCCCAGCGCGTCGCCGCGGCCCGCGAAGCGGGCACGGCCGGCAGCGACCACGTCGCCGCCGTCGACGAGTTCACGGGCGCGTCCATCTGACCGCTCGCGTGACCGCGTGACCGCGTGACGGACGGGAGGCACGGTGCTAGCTGGCACCGTGCCTCCCGTCCGTCACGGGTCGCGCCCACTCGCGGAAGCGACCGATCAGCGCGGAAGCGACAGATCGTGGAGGCGACAAGTCGGCGCGGAAACGACAGGTCGGCGCGGAAGCGACTGTTCAGCGCGGAAGCGACAGATCAGCGCGGACCGTCGGCGTGGATCCGTCGCGCTCGCGAGGATCCCCGTTGCGCGGGGCGGGCCGGCACGAGCTTCAGGCCGACCACGCAGCCGACGATCCCGGCGATGAAGAGCAGTCGCAGGACCGTGACGGGTTCGGCGCCCGTCGCCATGCCCCAGAGCACGGTGAGGGCCGCGCCGGTGCCGGTCCACACGGCGTAGGCGGTGCTGATCGGGATGTGCTTCACGACGTAGCCGAACGCCACCAGGCTGACGACGATCGTGACCGCGAACACCGCCGTCGGACCAGGCTCCGTGAAGCCGTCGCTCCGACCGAGCGCGGTCGCCCACACGGTCTCGAGGGCGGCGCTGACGAACAACACGAGCCACGCCACGTCAGCTCACCACCTTGAGGCCGACGACGCACGCGACGAGGCCGAGCACGAGCGCGACGCGTGCGAACGACGCGGCCTCCTGTCGGCGGAGGATCGCCACGACGACCGTGAGCGACGCCCCGATCCCGACCCAGACGGCGTACGCGGTGCCGACCGGGATGGCCTTCATCGCGAACGCCAGCCCGACCATGCTCAGTGCCATGCCCGCGACGAAGACGATCGTCGGGACCACCTTCTTGAAGCCGTTCGATGCGCTCAGCGCGGTGGCCCACACTGCCTCGAGCACGCCGGACAGCACCAGGACGACCCATGCCATCGAGCACTCCCTTCGTTCCGACCGGTTCGTTCCCGCCGGTGAGTCGCACGAGTGTGCGACTCTTGCTCGGGCGACGGTAGCACGAGTCGTACGACCGTGCGAGTATGGACGGGTGACCACCCGCGAGGACCTCGAGCAGCGCCGACTCGACGTGTCGGACGCCGCCTGCCGTGTGCTCGCGCGGGACGGCCTCGGGGCCCTCAGCGTCCGGGGCGTCGCCGCCGAGGCCGGCCTGCCGCCGAGCACCGTCCGCTACGTGTTCCCGACCCAGGCGGCGATGCGCGAGCACGCGATCACCCTGGTGTTCGACCGCACCCGGGAGCGTGTCGACGCGATCCCGGCCGGGCTGCCCGACGACGAGACCGCGCGGCGGATCCTCGTCGAGCTGCTGCCGCTCGACGTCGAGCGCGTGGTCGAGCTCGACGTCTACCTGGCGCTCGGGAACGCCGCGCTGACCGACGCCGAGCTCCGGCCGGCCCTCGACCGCGTGGTCGCCGAGATGCGCGGGTGGTGCGACCGCATCGTCGCGCTGGTCGGTGTGCCCGACGCGCAGCGCATCGACGAGGCATGCCGACTGCACGCCCTGGTCGACGGTCTCGCGGTGCACGTCACGCGGCTCGCCCCGGGGGAGTCGGGCGAGTGGGCGATCGAGATGCTCGACCGGCACCTGGCGGGGCTGCCGACGGGCTGACACCGGATCCGGTCGCCGCGAGCACCGCACCCGCCGACGCCGGCCGCGCGGCCGGTGCCCGTGGTCTGCGCGGCCGGTGCCCGTCCGCCGCGGCGGGTGCCCGTCGTCCGCGCGGCTCAGGGAGCGTGCCCCGGCGCTCGCCTATCCTGTCCGGGTGACGAGCGCCCCCACTCGCCCCACCCCGACCCGCACGCTCACCGGCCCCGGCCTGGTGCTGCTCGCCGTCGTGGTGCTGCTCGGCGTGCGCGCGTTCTCGCCGAGCGTCGGGAGCACCGGACTGCCGGACGTCGTGCAGGACTTCCTGACCCTGGCGATCAGCGTCGTCGTCGAGTCGCTCCCGTTCGTGGTGCTCGGCATCGTGCTGTCGATCGTCGTCGAGGTGTGGGTGCCGGTCGGCGTCCTCGAACGGCTGCTGCCCGAGCGACCGATGCCACGGCGTGCGGTGATCTCGCTCATCGGCATGCTCTTCCCGGTCTGCGAATGCGGGAACGTCCCGCTCGCCCGCGGACTGATGCTGCGCGGCTTCACCCCGGCCGAGGCGGTCACGTTCCTGGTCGCCGCGCCGATCCTCAACCCGCTCGTCATCATCAGCACGGCGCAGGCCTTCGGGTGGTCCGGCTGGATCCTGGTCGTGCGCATCGTCGGCGGCTTCGTCCTCGCGAACCTGGTCGGCTGGATCGTCGCCGCGCACCGCCGCCCCGCGGACCTGCTGCTGCCCGCGTTCGAGGCCCGGTGCCGTGCCGCCGTCGGGGCTCCGCGCTCCCGGAACCGCTGGCGCGAGAGCGCGGCCCAGTTCGGTGGCGAGACCGCGACGATGATGCCCGCGCTGTTCGTCGGCGCCGGGCTCGCCGCGGCGATCCAGGTCGCCGTGCCCCGGTCCACGCTCGTGTCGATCGGCGCGAACCCGGTGCTGTCCGTCGCCGCGATGATGCTGCTCGCGATGACCGTGTCGCTGTGCTCGAACGTCGACGCCTTCTTCGCGTTGTCCTTCGCCTCGACGTTCCTGCCGGGGTCGATCACGGCCTTCCTGCTCATCGGGCCGATCATCGACGTCAAGATGATCGCCCTGCTCCGGACGACGTTCCGCGCACGCTTCCTGGTGCTGCTCGCCGTCGTCTGCGTCCTGTTCACGGCTGCCGTCGGGTTGGTGATGAATGTCCTCGTCTGACAAGGCCCCGGCGTACCTGGGGCTCGGGTCCGTGCTCGCGGTCTCGGTGTGCACGCTCTGGCTCGCGGCGGTCGGGCACCTCGACCTGTACATCAACCCCCGCTACGACCTGTTCACCGTCGTGCTCGCGATCGTGGCCGTCCCCGCGTCGGTCGCCGGGCTGGTCGTCGTGGCGCGGGGGCACGGGCACAGCCACGGCGACGACGAGGACGGGCACGGCCGCACCCACGAGCCCGACCACGAGCACGGCGACGGCGGTCATCCCCACGAGTCCGACCACGAGCACGGCGACAGCGCGCAGGCGCGGGCGCGCATGCGGGCGCAGGCCCGTGGCCACCGCGCGCCTGCGCGCAGCCGAGCGAGCGCCCGCCGTGCGACCCGCACCGTGCTCGGCGCCGCCGCGGCCCTCGTCACGGTCGGCATCACGGTCGCGATGCTCGTCCTGCCCCCGACGACCCTGTCCGCACGCACGGCACAGCAGCGCAGCGTCGACAGCCCGACCCTGTCGAACGCCTCCGGGACGCAGGACGTCGCCCTGCTCGGCAGCGCCGGCGTGGACACCTCGCAGTACGGCGTGAAGGACTGGGCCGCGCTCGTCCGCCAGACCACGGACACCTCGGCGCTCGTCGGCAAGCCCGTCGAGCTCACCGGCTTCGTGGTCCCCGGCCGGGGTGACGCCTTCACCCTGACCCGCTTCGTGATCAGCTGCTGCGCCGTCGACGCCCAGCCGGTCGGACTCGGGGTCGTCACCGGCGACGGGTCCGGCGCGGGCGGGTCCGGCAGCGACGTGCCGGACTCCGGTCAGTGGGTGCGCGTGACCGGCAAGCTCGCCGCGAACCCCGACCCCTCGGCCGACGCCCGGATCGTCGTCCGCGCCGCGAAGGTGCAGGACATCGAGCAGCCCGCGGACCCGTATGAGTACTGACGTCACCGCGGGGCCGCTCCGCCGTCGGCCCCGCGACCGGTTCCGCCGGCGGCTCGTCGCCTCGCTCACGGTCTTCGTGCTCGTCGGTGCGGTCGCGGCGGTCGTCGGCTCGCAGCAGGGACCCCGGCTGCGTGACGTGTCGTACGACCCGTCCGGCCTGGTGTCCCGTCCGGCGCAGCGGGTCATCCTCACCGCGAACCAGGCACTGCAGCGGGTCGCGGCGGACGCGGTCACGGTGACGCCGTCGGCCCCGCACACCGTGACCTCGAGCGGCAACACCATCGCCGTCGAGTTCGCCGGACCGTTGGCGTACGACCGTTCGTACGAGATCGCGGTCGACGGGGTCCGGGCACCGGGCCAGCCCGCGACCTCGGAGCTCCGGACCACGATCCGCACGGGCAGCACCGACGTCCTCGCCCTCGTCCCCGCGACGGGCGGCGGGAAGGACCGGATCGTCCGCCGGTCGCTCGACGCCGGCGGCGCCACGACCGTGTACCAGGCGACCGGGATCACCGAGTACGCGCGCCTCGGCCGCTCCCTCGTCGTGGTCAGCGGCACGGACGGCAGCTCCGCGGTCGACATCGTGCCGCTCGCGGGCGGGGTGCAGGACGACTCGGTCCCCGTGGAGCACCTGACGCTGCCGAGCCGCGACGGCCGGGTGACCGCGCTGCACGTGGCCGACGACGGCGCCTCGTTCGGGTTCGAGTACGCCGACACCACGACCGGGCAGTCCCGCGACGTCGGGCTGTACGTCGTGGACATGACGGGCACGCACCTGCCGCTCCCGGTCGGCGAGGACGGGAAGGCCCGCGCGGGTGCGACCCCGATCACGGTCGCCCAGTGGGCGTACGTGCCGCGCACCGAGAGCGCCCTCGTCCGGACCGGCTCCGACGACCTCGTGCTGATCGACGTGAGCGGCCGCGTGGAGCCGGTGCGCCTGGGGAGCGCGACGTACCTGCACGGCTTCGTCGGCTCCGGCACCTCGGCGGTGGTCGAGACCGGGACCGGCATCGTCCGCCTCGACCTGACCGACGGGAGGCGGACGCCCCTCGTCGCCCCGGCGGCGAGCACCGACGCGGCGTACCTCGGCCGGATCGCCCAGCTCGACGACCGCACCTACGTGCGGGTGGTGGGCGACGTGCGGGCGGACGGGACCCTCGCGCAACGGATCGTGCGCGTGGAGGGGAGCCGCGCCTCCCGGCTGCCCGTGGTGGTGCCGTCGGACGCGAGCGTGACGGCGGTCTGCCCGTCGCCGAACGGTCAGTTCCTGGCGGTCACGACGCGCTCCGCGTCCGGCGACCTGGTCAGCATCGTCGACGCGACGTCCGGGGCGCTCGAGGCGAGCATCGACGCCGGGTCGGTCGACTGGTGCGGCGCGCTCCCGTCGGGCGACGAGATCGGCTGACCGTGACGGGCGACGCAACGCGGGCCGGGCAGCGCCGACGCAACGCGGGCCGGGCAGCGGCGACGCGACGCGGGCCGGCGGGCCCGCGTGCTACCGCCGCAGCGTCTGCTTCGGGTACTCCCCGAACCGCCGCAGGTACTCGCCCGAGAACCGTCCCATGTGCGTGAACCCCCACCGTGCGGCGACGTCGGCGACGGACACCTGTCCGGGCTCGGCGCGCAGCAGGTCGTCGTACGCGCGTCGGAGCCGGACCTCGCGCAGGTACTGCATCGGCGTCCGGTCGAGCACCCGCTGGAACGACTCCTGCAGCCCGCGCACGCTCAGGTCGGCCGCACGGGCGATGTCCGAGACGGTGAGCGGCTCGTGGGCACGCGCGTGGATGAGCTCGACGGCCGCCCGCACCCGGTGGTGCCGGTGCTCGCCCCAGCCGACCGGTGCCGGTTCGCCGTGGAAGCGGTAGAGGTCGAGCAGGGACCGCACGACCTCGCGCTGCGACTCGTGCCAGGCGAGGGAGTCCTGGCCCTCCTCGCGGAGTGCGCGCACCGAGCCGGACACCGCGGCGCGCCACCGGTCGATCGCGGCGGGCTCCGGCGGGGTCAACCGGTCGAAGGCGAGCGTGCCGTCGACGAGGTACCGCTCGGCGGCCACGTCGAGCACGAGGGCGCGGTCCAGGTGCACGAGCCGCTGGTCCCAGTCCCGGTAGTCCATGTCGAACCGCTGCTCGACCGGGAACAGGGTCGGCACGCCGGGCTGCATGCGGACGGCGTTCCGGCCGGCGTCGACGGTCGCGGTGCCGGAGTCGATCCACTGGACGACGACCTGGCCCTCGACGGCGACGTCGCCGCGCAGGGTGCCGTGCATCTGCGAGCGTCGGATGCTCATGCGCTCGTCGCCGATCGCGACGTAGCGGTACCAGAAGTCGTCGTCGACGTGTGCGGAGTGCCACGTCTTGCCGGCGTACATCCCGGCGAGGTCGGCGATGGCGGCGTCGGTGTCCGTGCCGGACACCGAGACGAGGGAGCGCGGCCCCTCGTTCGTCGTGCCGTTCGGTCCTGATTCCATGCGTCCAGCCTCCCGCTCCTGGCCGCAGAGCGCACGGCCTCGCGTACGACGGCCTGGCCACCCGCGTTCCGCGGACAGCGGCGGGACCGACGGACGGGGCCGCCGGCCCGCGTCCGCGGACAGCGGCGGGACCGACGGACGGAGCTGGTGGCCCGCGTTGTGCGGACAACGGTCGGACCGACGGACGGGAGGCGCGATGCGGGCCCGCACCGCGCCTCCCGTCCGTCTCCCGGTCGCGTCGCGGACGTGACCGGACCGCCGGGCGCGACCCGGCGGCGGGCCGGTCAGGCCAGGGTGGCCGCGTCGATGACGAAGCGGTACCGGACGTCCGAGGACAGCACGCGCTCGTACGCCTCGTTGATCTGGTCGGCGCTGATGAGCTCGGTCTCGGGCAGGATGCCGTGCTCGGCGCAGAAGTCGAGCATCTCCTGGGTCTCCGCGATGCCGCCGATCGCCGAGCCGGCCCAGCTGAGCCGGCGCGGGATGAGCGCGAAGGCCGGGACCTCGAGCGGCTCGGACGGGGCGCCGACGTTGACCAGCGTGCCGTCGACCTGGAGCAGACCGAGGTAGGCCTGCATGTCGAGCTTGGCCGAGACGGTGTTGATGATGAGCTCGAACGAGCCGGCGAGCTGCTCGAACGTGGCGGGGTCCTTCGTGGCGAAGTGGGCCTTCGCGCCGTAGCGGAGCGAGTCCTCCTGCTTCGAGGTCGTCTGCGACAGCACGGTGACCTCGGCGCCGAGCGCGACCGCGATCTTCACGGCCATGTGGCCGAGGCCGCCCATGCCGACGACGGCGACCTTCGAGCCGGGGCCGACCTTCCAGTGGTGCAGCGGCGAGTAGGTCGTGATGCCGGCGCAGAGCAGCGGCGCGACCTTCTCGATGTCGAGCGACTCCGGGACGCGGAGGACGAAGTCCTCCTTGACGACGACGGCCTGCGAGTAGCCGCCCTGCGTGATCGTGCCGTCGGCGCGGTCGACGCTCGCGTAGGTGCCGGTGTTGCCCTCGAGGCAGTACTGCTCCTGGCCGGCGCGGCACTGCTCGCACTCGCCGCACGAGTCGACCATGCAGCCGACGCCGACGCGGTCGCCGACCTGGTGCTTCGTGACCTCGCTGCCGACGGCGACCACGTGGCCGACGATCTCGTGGCCGACGACCTGCGGGTACTGGATGGGGCCCCACTCGCCACGGACGGTGTGGATGTCCGAGTGGCAGATGCCGGCGTAGGCGATGTCGATCTCGACGTCGTGCGGGCCGAGGTCACGGCGGGTGATGGTGGTCTTGACGAGCGGCTCGGTGGCCGACGGTGCCGCGTACGCGTTGACGGTGCGCATTGGTCTCCTCGTGGTGGTGCTTCGCGGGCCGGGTGCGGCCCGCGGTCCAGTGTGGACGCGCGCCCTCGGGACAGGGAGGTTGCGATGGGGTCCCCCTGTCGTGCGGGGGCGGGCGTGTCACGGGTGGTGCGGCCCGGTCGCGCCGGGTGGTGCGGCCCGGTCGCGCCGCGAGGTGCGGTCGGTCGCGTCGGTACGGCGTGCCCGGTCGCGTCGGCGCGGCGTGCCCGGCGTGGTCCGCGTTGCGCCCGCCGAAGCGACAGATCCCGGGTGGCCGCGCCGGTCCTCCTCGCCGAAGCGACAGATCCCGGCGGATGGTTCGACGGGAACTGTCGCTTTCGCGAGCCGCCGCGCCCGCCGCGCCCGCCGCGCCCGCCGGAACCGCCCCCGCCGCGCCCGCCACGTCCGCCGGAACCGCCCCGGCCGCGCCCGCTCAGCTGACCAGCCGCGCCAGCCGCTGCCCCGCGATCGTCGCGAAGCGCAACGGATCCCGCAGCGCGTCGTCCGGCTCCCCGGTCGTCTGCGTCGCGAGCACCACGAGCGAGGCCGCCGCGTCGAAGGCGTCGAGCGGGGCGTCGACCTCGCCGGCCACGAGCAGCGCCCGGGCCTCCGGAGCCCGCTCGGCCCGGAGCGCCAGCACGACCGACGGCACCTTGCCCGCGGCGCTCTGCGCGTCGAAGCGTCCCTCGCCGGTGACCACCACGTCGGCCCCGTCGAGCAGCCCGGGCAACCCGAGCAGCTCCGCGACCGCACGCGCCCCGGGCACGAGCGTCGCGCCCCACACGAGCAGCCCGAACCCGACGCCGCCCGCGGCCCCGGCCCCGGGGGTCGCCGGGTCGACCGACGGGAACCGGCCGGCCCACTCGGTCAACCGGGCCTCGGCGTCGGCGACGCGGTCGGCCGCCAGGCCCTTCTGCGGACCGAACACGGCCGCGGCACCCGTCGGCCCGAGCAGCGGCGACACCACGTCGGTGAGCACGACGACGCCACCGGCCGGGAGCGGACGGAGCCCGGCAGTGCCGGACCCGGCGACGTCCAGGCCCAGCGCCTCGAGCACCGGTCGTCCCCCGTCGGTCGAGGCGCTCCCGCCGATCCCGAGCACGAGTCCGGTCGCCCCGGCGTCGAGCGCCGCGGCGATCGCCTCGCCGAACCCGCGGCTCGTCGCCGTCTCCGGCCGCAGGTCCCCGCCGAGGAGCGGCAGCCCGCTCGTCGCCGCGAGCTCGACGACCGCGCGGCCGTCCGGCAGGCGCAGCCAGTGGGCGTCCACGGGGTCGCCGGCGGGGCCGGTCACCCGGACCGGCACCCGCTCGGCGTCGGGGAACGCCGCGGCGAACGCGTCGATCGTGCCCTCGCCACCGTCGGCCGTCGGTGCGGCGACGACGTCGTCGTCCGGACGCTCGGTCAGCCAGCCGGCACGGACAGCCGTGGCGACCTCGGCCGCGGTCGCGGTGCCCTTGAAGGAGTCGGGAGCGATGACGATGCGCACCGCGCCACGCTACCGGGACCGGAGCGCGAACCGGGGATGCGGTGCCCCGCCGGTGGCCAGGTCGGCGACGAGTTCGCCGAGCAGCGGCGCGAACTTGAACCCGTGACCGGAGAACCCGGTCGCGACCGTGACCGGCCCGCGGCGGTCGAGCACGAAGTCCTCGTCGGGCGTGGTGTCGTACAGGCAGCTGATGAAGGTGGGCCGGGTCGCGTCGACGCCGGGGACGTACCGGGCGACGTACTCCTGCAGCCTTGCGGCCTCGCCCGCCCGAGGCGTGTGGTCCCGGTCGTCGGGGTCGACGACCGGTCCGGTGCCGTGGAACCCGACCTTCACGCCCTCGCCGGGCGTGAGCAGCCCGTACACGTCGTCGCCGTCCGCCCAGTGCACGAACGACGGCCACGCCGCGTCCGGCAGGTGGCTGGGGAAGTGGGCGGGCTGCTCCTGGGTGACGCGGACGGCCGGGAGGCGCGCCCCGCGTGCCGCGAGCACGTCGCCCACCAGTGTGGGCGCCCACGACCCCACGGCGGCGACCACGGACCGGGTCCGGACCGTCTCGCGCTCGCCGGCTGCGCCGACGAGCGACACCTCGACGGTGTCGCCGCAGTCGACGAGCCGCTCGACCCGCGTCCCGTAGCGCAGTTCGGCGAGGCCGGTCGCGGACGCCCGGTCGAGGAACGTCTCGATCGCCACCGCCGACCGGATGCGCCCGGCCGTCGCGTGGGCGAGCACGTGCCCCTCGAAGGCGATGCCCGGCCAGCGCGTGGCGGCCTCGGCGGGGGAGAGGCGCTCGTTCGGGATGCCGGCGTCGTCGAGCTCCCGCGCGATCGCGTCGACGACCTCGGGACGACCGTGGTCGACGGCGCCGGTGCGGTCGAGCAGCGTCGTACCCGTCTCGTGCTCGAGCGCCTCCCACAGCGCGAGCGCGCGGGTCGTCAGCGCGACGTACTCCGGGTCGGTGTAGCCCTGCCGGAAGATGCGGGTCGCGCCGTGCGACGAGCCCTCGTGGTGTCCGCGCGGGTGCTGGTCGACGAGCAGGACGCGCTCGCCGCGGTGGGTCAGGGCGTCGGCGGTCGCCGCTCCGACCACCCCGCCGCCGACGACGACGTGGACGGCAGCGGGGTCGGTCGTGGGCATGGCGCGATCGTAGTGCGGACCCCCGGCACGGACGACCTGGCCCTCCCGGGTCCGTCCGTGCCGTGCCCGAGCGCCGACGGGCTCAGCTCGACGGGCTCAGCTCGTCGGGACCATCTCGGCGTAGAAGTCCTTCGCGGTGACCTGCGTGCCGTCGTTCCCCGAGGCGGCGACCCGCACGTACTCCAGGTCGAGGGTCGGCGTGGGGTCGGTCACCGAGAATGCGCACCAGCCCGATCCCGACTGGCCCTGGTCGACCTTCTCGAGCGGCGGGTACCCGGCGTCGCGCATGGCGTCCTCGATCACGGTCGTCGTGCCCTGCGAGGCGTACGACTCGGTGCGCCCGTGGGCCTTCACGCGGAGCGTGCCGCAGTCGACCGTCGAGTAGTACTTCGTGCCGGCGGTCACGGCGACGTGCACGAGCACCTGTTCGTCGTCGTCCCGGTCCGCAAGGCCCGACTGCGCCGAGGTCCACGGGAACTTCCGCACGACCTGGTCGGCCTGCACCTCGTGGCCCATCTGGTCGTCGACGATCTTGTCCGAGGTCACGGTGACGGCGCCGGAGGCGACCGCGTCCCCGGTGGCCGCGGGCGTCGGGGAGGGCGTCGACGCGGCAGCGCTCCGCGTCGTGGTCGGGCGGTCGTCGTCGGCGCGGTCGGCGGCGCCGGTCGAGCAGCCGGTCAGGGCGAAGGCGACGACGGCGATGCCGGCGACGGCCAGGGATGCGTGGTGACGCATGGTGTCCTCTCGGTCGTGGACGCCGAGGGACACGGTCCGCCCCCCAGCGGTGCCGCGGCCTCTGGTCGGGCAGCCGTGGCGGAGTGGTCGCGCGGCCGCACGCCCCCGCGTGCGCCCCGGCGCCGCCCCGCAGGCCGGCCGCGCTCGTGGTGACCGAGGCGCGTCGACGCTACCCCATCTCGGGGGTGCCGGTACCGCACGCCCGGTTCGACGGAGTACCGGTCGGGCAACCCTGGACGTGGAGCCGGTCAGTTCGAGGACGAGCGGACGAACAGGTAGTCGGGACGCGGCGCGTCCAGCGTCCCGACGAAGAAGCCGAGTCCGTCGCCCGTCGAGTAGCCCTGGCGCACGAACCGATCGGAGTAGTAGAACCGAACACCGGCCGAGTCTCCCTCGGCCACCGTCCACCGTCCGGAGAAGCTCGTCGGGCCGCGACCGTCCGCACAACCAGGAGGGCTCGTCGCCTCGTCCCGGGTCCGGCATGCGAGATCGATCGGGATGTTGCTCGCTGTGTACGTCCGGTCCGCCGACACGACGAACTCGGCAGTGTGGTCACCGTCCTCACCTTGGAGGACCCACGTGCCGGTGTAGTCCTGCTGCGCGGGCTGTGCCGGCACGGCGCACCCGGTCAACGCGAGGGACATGACCGCGATCGTCGTCGCGACTGCCGTCCGGCGCCTCGTCACCACTTGACCTTCTCCGTCCACGTGAACTCTTCTGTGACGCGCGAGAACGGGCCGTGGTCACCAGCGGCTCGGTTCAACGCACCGTAGTCGAGCCCGGGAATCCGCAACGCCGAACCGAGGGTGGTCTCGTTCGTCGCGGTGTACTCGACGACGGCGGTCCCGTCATCGCCCTCGCCACCGGATCCCGGAGCGGACCCGGGCGCCGGTGTGCTCCTGGCGCGAGCCTTGTAGGCCGTGATCGGGAACGCCGGGACGTCGACCTTGCCGCTGCTGGGTGGGGGTTCCTCACCGAAGATGGCATCCCAGGTGCTGTCGACGAGGTCCGCACGGCGTGCGAAGACGCGGTCACGCCACGCGCGGGCCGTTCGCCGCCGCGTGTTCTCCTCGCGAGCGGCGTCGCTGAGGGCACGGATGCCGCTCGCGGTCTCGCCGAGCTCGGTGGCGAGTTCACGCGCGTCCTCCTGCGCGATCGCCGCATTCGCGCGGAACGTCTCGGCGAATCCGCCCGCGATGTCGGCACTGGCCTGGGCGACGAGCGCTGCACGGGGCGACGACTGGAGTTCCACCGTCGTCTTCGCCAGATCGCACTCGTGAGCGAGGTCCTCGGCAGTAGAGAAGTCGTACGTCAAGTCCGGCAGCGCGTACGCGGTCAGGTCGGTCGATCCAGTCACCGTTGTGTTCCCCCATGGAAAGCGGTGTTGCCCCTGGAGAACCCAACGCAGACGAGCCGCGTTCTTCGCAGATCGACACTGCCGTCCACACGAAGCGGGGAGGACAGGACGGAATGTGGGACTGCTGCAGGTTTGGTTGACTCGTTCGTTTAGGCCGCGAGTGCGACCGTTGGGTTGATGATCGTCTCGTACTCGATCGGGGTCAACTTCCCGAGACCGCGCTGGCGTCGTTTCCGGTGGTAGGTCGCCTCGATCCAGGTGATGATCGCGAGCCGGAGCTCTCGCCTGCTCGCCCACCGTCTCCGGTTCAGGACGTTCTTTTGCAGGAGGGCGAAGAACGATTCCATTGCAGCGTTGTCGGCGCACGCGCCGACTCGGCCCATCGATCCGAGGAGCCCGACGTCGCCGAGCGCGGACGAACTTCTTCGACCGGAACTGGCTGCCGCGATCCGAGTGGACGACCGTCCCGGTCGGGTTCCGGCGGTGCACTGCCATTTGCAGGGCCGCGACGGCGAGCGAGGACCGCATGCGATCGCTGATCGAGTAGCCCACGATTCGGCGCGAGCAGGCGTCCTTGATCGCGCAGAGGTAGAGCTTGCCCTCCCCGGTCGGGTGCTCGGTGATGTCCGTCAGCCAGAGCTTGTCGAGGTCTGGAGCTGTGAACGCTCGCCGGACCCTGTCGTCGTGCACCGGCGGTCCTGCTTTCCGGGTCAGGCCGCGCTTCTTCGAGTGCAGGGACCAGAGCCGCTGCTGTGAGCACAGCCGCCATACCCGCCGTTCCGATGCTCGATGGCCGGCCGCGACGAGGTCGTCGGCGATGAACCGGTACCCGAACGTCGGATCGTCCCGATGCGCATCGATGGCGGCGTTGGTCAGGTGCGCGTCGTCCCAGTCCCGCTTGGACACGGGGCTGGCGCGCCACCGATAGAACGCCTGCTTCGAGAAGCCCAGTACCCGGCAGGCCACCGCGACAGGAACACCGTCGTCGGCGAGTTCGAGGACCAGCGGGTAGATCATTTTGGGAGTTGTGACTGGGCGAAGTACGCCGCTGCCCGGCGGAGGATCTCGTTCTCCTGCTCGAGCAGCCGGATCCGTTTCTGCGCCTCCCGCAGCTCAGCCTGCTCCACCGCTTTCGCCGACGGCGACGCAAGAGCACCGACGCCATCGTCGCGGTCCGCGAGGCGCAACCAGCGGGCCAGGCAGGACTCGGACACACCGAAGTCCTTCGCGACCTGCCGCACTGACGTCTCGCCCTTCCGGGCGACCGCGATCACGTCACGGCGGAACTCTTCCGGATACGCCTTCACCATGGCGCACATCCTTCCAGCAGGAGCTAATGCCCCTACCTGTCAGGAGTCAACCAAACCTGCAGCAGTCCCACCCGTGAGCAGTTGCAGGCCTACGTCGACGAAACCACCCCACGAACACCCCGCGTCCCACACGTTGACCCGGTGGACGCGGCGACGGTGCCGGAAGCGTGGTGGCAGTCCACACAGGCCCGCATCCGCCGGCACCTGCTCGATACGACTCTCACCGAAGCCGACGCTGCAGCGGTGTTGCAGATCAGCGTTGGCGAGGTGGGTGAGCTGTTCGCGTCAAACCGGCTGATGAGCTTCGACCTCGACGGCGAAGAACGCATCCCCGACTGGCAGATACTCCGCCCAGCCCTCCCCGAGTTCGGCGACCCGTCCACGCTGCTGCCCGGCCTCGACGTCCTGTACGCGGCGGCACCGCAACCGCTGCTCGACGCGGCAGCGATGACCGAGTTCATGACTACCCCCCGCGACTTCCTCACCATCAACAACGAACCGCTCACACCGCTCGACTGGATACGGCAAGGCCGACCGATCGCGACGATCGTTGCCCTGTTCCGCGGACGGCGGTGGCGATCGTGACGGTCCGACCCGGCCGGTTCCTTCTCAACCTGTCGTTCGACGTCGACGGGTTCATGGGCACGTGATCTTCGGCGGCCCAGTCAGCACCGACCTCGGGCGAGTCATCATCCGCAGCGACGCCACCGGCACCGGCTACGTGCACACGGCGACACCCGCGACGGGTGGGAACCCTTCCTCACCGAAGCCCGACGGATGGTCGCCCTCGTTCAACTCAACACTCCGGAAGAGCGCCGCTGAGTCCAGGGATCTCGTGCGCCACCGTCGAGTACTGCCTGCGAACCGACCCCGCCAACCTCCCGGCACCCGAGCCGGAGGAGCAGCTCGGTAGCGCGACAAACGACAGATCCCCGTGGTGGGAACCGCTCGACAACCTGCAGCAGGCCAAGGACTGGGGCAGACCCTGAATCCCGCCTAACCTATGAGGCGGCCCAGTACGCTCTTGTTGCGGCGGGTGTGCTTAGCTCGATCCGACCGCTTTGCTGATCGCTTCCGCAACGGCGGCCGAAGCCTCGTGCTCCCAAAAGCGGAGCACGGCCCACCCCGCCGATTCAAGCGAAGCAGTCGTCTCCAGATCGCGCTCGATGTTCCGGTCGAGCTTCGGCCCCCAATAGTCGGCGTTCGCCTTCGGCCGGGTCGCGTGGATTGGGCAGCCGTGCCAGAAGCAGCCGTCGATGAAAACGGCAATGCGCTTCCGCGTGAAGACGATATCCGCACGACGGCGTCCGCCGAGCGGCGCGAAGTCGACACGGTAACGGAGCCCGGCGGCATGCAAGAGTCGGCGGACTGCGAGCTCAGGCGAAGTGTCACGCCCGCGGTTCCTCTGCATCGAGCGGCGCGAGCCCTCACTAGTTGCCCACGACATGCCAATAGGCTAAGACGAAGCGGAACGTCGGTGGGTGCCGATATTGTCGACTTGAATATCTGGGGTGCGATCAGGAAGGTGGCGATGGCGACAGCATCATGGGGGCCGGACGGTTCGCTCGTCGCCGAGATTGACGACCAGTTCGCGAGCGCGATCGCCGCGTATGCCGCGAAGCCGACGCTGATCACGGAGCATGCCAACCACGAGGAGTCGATCCGCACCGGCGGGTACGCGAACCGCACGCTTCTCGAGCTCGTGCAGAACGCTGCGGACGCGATGGCTGGCACGACCGGCGATTCCGCGCTTGGGCGGGTCGAGATCGTGCTCGATCCTGCGTCGAAGGTGCTGTATTGCGCCAACTCGGGCAGGCCGTTCTCGAAGACCGGGCTCGTCGCGATCACGCACGCCCATCTCAGCGGGAAGCGCGGCGACGAGATCGGACGATTCGGCCTCGGGTTCAAGTCGGTGCTAGCCGTCACCGACTCTCCGCAGGTATTGAGCCGCTCAGTCTCGCTCGAGTTCAACTCGTCCAAGGCGCAGGCGGCGATCAAGGGGATCGGCTCTGCCGATCGGCGTCTCCCTGTTCTTCGCACCGCGACCCTGCTGGATGCCGAGGAACTATTCGGCGTCGACCCCATCGCGCGCGAACTCGCATCCTGGGCGACCACGATCATCCGGCTGCCGGGCGTCGAGAACATTGACCGACTCCGTCGCGAGATGGAGACGTTCTCCTCCGAGTTCCTACTTTTCGTCAGCGCCGTACGTGAAGTCCGGCTCGCGGTGCTCGGCGACAAAGGCTTCGCTACGAGCCACGCGTCCAGGGACCTCGGGGGCGGTCGATTCAGGATCGAGCGCCCGGACGCGACTGGCGACGAATGGCTCGTGAGCGACCGCATGCACGCCCCGAGCGCAGCGGCTCGGCGAGAGGTCGGCGAGGCCGTTTCGCGCGACGAGATCAAGGTCAGCATCGCGATACCTGTCAGGCCTCGGCGCGCCAATCCGGAGACTGGCGACGCCGGTACGCAGATTGGACAGTTTTGGAGCTACTTCCCGCTGCAGGACCGAACATCTGCCACAGCGTTCTTCAACGCCCCGTGGAGCGTGAACGATGACCGCACCACCCTGCTGCGCAACGGCTACAACCGCGAGATTCTCGCGACGCTCGCCGAGATGTTTGTCGAACTCCTTCCGCAAGTCAGCACGACTGAGGACCCGGCTGCCCAGCTCGACTACCTCCCGGCGCGCGGTCGTGAGGCCATCTACTTTGGCGACGAGGTGCTCTGTGCGCTCGTGCCACCGTTGGCCGTTGCGAACCCGTTGATCCCGGACGGAACCGGCGTGCTCCGCGCTCCCTGGGAGCTGACGCCGCTGGATCTGACATGCGAGTGGAAGATTCCGGAGATCGCTCACGAGGCATGGACCGCGTCGCCGAACACCGGTAAGGACGTCCCGCACTGGCGGTGCTACAGCTCCACTCAACGCATTGCACGTCTTCGTCAGCTCTTCGCGGTGAGCGTCGATCCCGAGAAGTTCGACGAGGACGGGCGCGATATGAAGCGCGCGCTGGAGGTCGCGCCGAAGCGTGGCATCCAGTCCTGGCTCCGCGAGTGGGCGGAGGGCAAGGACGTCGAGTCCGCGGCGAACGCCCTGAAGGTTGTCATCGGGAATCGCGGCGCGGAGGAGGCCGAAAGGGCGCGGGTCATCCCCACGACCGAGGGGTTGCGCTCGCTCGCGGATCGCTCGCTGGTGTTCCTGTCAAAGGCGGACGACCTGGAGATCGAAGGCGCGGTGTTCGTCCTGCCGCGGTTCCTGGCGTACCCGGGCATGGAGAAGGCGCTCCGCAACGCGGGCTTTCGCGACTTGGACCCGGTGGCGATCCTCACGGCCCGGCTCGCCAAACTGACGACCACAGCCAGCCCCGAGATGCAGGAGAAGTTCTGGGACGCGGCCCTCGGCGTCAGCACCGGGGAGGCCATCTCCGCGGTTCGCGCTCACCAGAACGCGCAGGTGCGTGTACCGACACGTGACGGCGGCTGGCACTGGCCGCAGCAGGTCCTCGATATCGACGGCGACCTGCCTGCGGCCGACGGAAGTCTGCTCCTCGACCGTCAGCGATGCGTCCCAGCGCTCGCTCACGACTTGGGCGTTGTCAACGCGCCCGTTCGCGAGTACTCGTTCGAGGATGAGGCCGCGGCTGACGAGTATCAGGACTGGGTGATTGCGGACCTCAACAGCCGACTGACGCCGGGCGACCGCCCGATTGAGCGGATCACCCTATACCCGAGCCAGGGTCACTCCGCCGGACCGTTCTCGGCCCTGCTCCTGCTGCAGCAGGCCGGGGCGCCGGATCAGCTGCGCGAGTCGTGGACCCGGGGGCTCCTCGAGTTCGGCGATGCGCCGTGGGACTGCGAGGACACGGCAACCGGCGTTTCGTACCGCGTGAAGTCGCCGCTCCGCTGGGCTGCAGAGCGAGCAGGTCTGCTCCGCACGACGCGCGGGTTCAGGCCGATCAACGACGTGGTCGCGCCGTCCCTGGTGGAGTATCGGGATCTGCTCCCGCTCTATGAAGGGCCGCGGGCCGTCGTCGAGACGCTCCATCTCCCGCAGGAGCTGGCGCTAATCCCGGCGGGCGTCCTGCGGGATGCGCTCGCCGTCGATCTGCTCCCGCCGCAGTTCGACGACGAGCTACTCGTCCGATTCATCCTGGAGACCGTGCCGCTCGCATACCCGGAGAGCCGGCCTCCTTGCGTTCCGGCGCGGGTCGGACGAGTGCTCGAATCACGGCCCACCGGCACCGTTTACCTGGCGACCGACGACGAGCAGCGCGACTATCTGGCGCAGCACCAGCGGCCGCATCTGAAAGCGTCGGAGTCTCAGGCCGAACGGCTTGTCGCAGAGGTCGGGTGCAAGCGCTTCGCGGACAGCTTCGCGTTCTCGATCCGTATCGACGGGCAGCAGGACGCCGAGCGCCTGCTCGATGTGTTCACCGGACTCCGCGGCTGGCCGAGCAGGGACGACCTGGGTAATGCGACGTTGTCGAGGGCCGAGTCGGTCGCGAAGTGGGTCACAACGGAAGACGGCGTCGAGCCTCAGTCGCTCGACTCGTATCGAGACGGAGTGAACCTCGTGGTCGTGACGGCGCTCGACGAGAAGGCGACGCTGCGGGCGGCGAATGAGGCATTCGATCTCGGCCTCAACAACGCCGACGTCGAGCGCGTGCTCAAGGTCGGACTCGAACATCACCTCGAGCTGATCCGACAGGAAGCGCTGGCGGCATCGACCGATACCGCGCGTCTCGAGGTCTACTTCGGCGAGGACGACTTGCGAGAGAAGCTCCCAAAGGGTCTCTGGCAAGGGCTTGAGGCCCAGGGTCTCGTCTCGAAGAAGACCTCGGTGGCTGAGCTGTGTCTCTCCGTATACGGCAAGGATACGATCCGCGAGCTCGCCGATTTGTTCCGTCGGGAGGGCTTCCCGGACGTCCCGGACCAGTGGGCCGGCGGAGCCGCGACGATCACCTGGCTCCGGAAGATGGGTTTCGGCTCGGAGTTCGCGGGGCAGCGCACGCGGCGTCAGGACGCCGAGTTCGTCGTTCCGGGGGCGACGATTCTGCCCGCGCTCCACGACTACCAGTCACGCATCAGCACGGAGCTCCGGTCGACGCTGCTCGAAGTAGGGGAGGGCAGCCGCAGGGCCAAGGCGATGGTCGAGCTGCCCACCGGCGCCGGAAAGACTCGTGTCGCGACGGAGACCATCCTCCAGCTGTTCATCGATGGGACTCTCCGCGGACCAGTGCTCTGGATCGCGCAGTCGCAGGAACTGTGCGAGCAGGCGGTGCAGACTTTCAGCGAGGTCTGGCGCGGACTCTGCACCGAGCAACGTGTCGATATGCCGCTGACCGTCGGCAGGCTCTGGGAGAGCAACGATGTTCAGGAGCCGGACACCGCCCTAAGCGTGGTGGTCGCGACGGACGCGAAACTCGAAGTGATTCTCGGGAGCGCCGAATACGAGTGGCTCAGCAGGGCCGCGGCGGTGTTCATCGACGAGGGCCACGTCGCGGGTACCTCGACAAGGTACACGCGCATCCTCTCGTGGCTGGGCGTCGACGGCCGGAGCTTCGCACGACCGCTGATCGGCCTATCGGCTACCCCGTTCAAGGGGACATCGGCTCAAGCCACGGATCAGCTCGCCGCTAGATTCGGACGGAGGAAGCTCGCCGCCTTTGAGGAGAACCCTTACCAGGAGCTCGTCGCGCTAGGCGTGCTCGCCCGCGTGAAGCACGACGTTCTGCAAGGCGCGAAGGTGCGGCTGTCGGACAACGAAGCCCGCGAGGCGATGAGGACCAACCGCGTCAGCGTTCAGGTGCTCGATCGGGTCGCCGCCGATCACGCGCGGATGGGCGTCCTTGTCGAGAGCATCAAGAACCTGGAAGCCGAGCGCGGTCGATCCGTTCTCGTGTTCACGCCGAATGTCTTGTCCGCTCAGGTGCTCGCCGCCACACTGCGATACCGCGGCATCGAAGCAGCGTCCGTGAGTGGGCAGACCGGCCGACAGGAACGGCGCGACGTGATCAAGCGATTCAAGGACGGTGAGATACAGGTGCTCGCCAACTGCGACCTCCTTACCCAGGGCTTTGACGCGCCCGGCGTGACGGCGCTGTATATCGCGCGCCCGACCTTCAGCCCGAACGCCTACATCCAGATGGCCGGGCGCGGCCTCCGCGGGCCGAAGAACGGCGGCAAGGAGGAATGCCTGATCGTCGACATGGCCGACAACTTCGGCAGCGATGACATCAATGGCCTGCTCGGGTTCCGCGAGTACGAAGAGCTGTGGCAGGAGCAGCAGTCGTGATCCTGAGCCCCGACCTGCGGGACATCGAGCGCACCGCGCAAAGCGACGCCGAGCGCAAGCTTGCCCGGCTACTCCAGGCCGTGGAGAGTGCTGAGGCGGTCGCGTTCCATTCGGTCAAGCTGCGGACGGCTCCGGTCAAACAGATGGCCGAGGCCGACTTCGTCATCCTCTGGAAAGGGGTTGCGATCATCGCGGAGGTCAAAGGCGGCGGCGTGAAGAAGTTCGAGGGCGCCTGGTACACCATCGACAGGAACGGCGACAATCACAAGCTGAAGTCGTCGCCCATCGACCAGGCGCGGGATGCGATGTTCGCACTTCGCAATATCCTGAAGGAGGACGGACTCGGCTGGTTCCCCTCGGAGGCCATTGCCGTCACGCCGGACATCGACCAGCCGCCGACCGATGTTGCGTGGAAAGCGACACACTGGCTGGCGAAGGAGTCGATGACCGCCGACGCGCTGTCCTCCGCGCTCGACGCAGTAGCCCGTTCGGCGTCGGCTGCCCCCAGGGGTGTGCCCACGGCCCGTGTCGATGAGCTGCGGGAGGACCTCTTCGGGGAATTCTCGCGACTCCCCGTCATCGATGCTCAACGCGGAGCCGTGATCGACGAGCAGAACATCGCGACTGCCGATCAGGCACGGGTGCTCGCCGGTCTGGCGAAGAATCAGCGCATCCTCGTGCTCGGCGGCGCGGGAACCGGGAAGTCGGTGGTCCTCGCCGAGGCTGCGAAGCAGGAGGCAGCGGCGGGACGGTCCGTCCTCGTGACGTTCAGGTCGCCGGGACTTCGTACGTTCTTCGAGCCCCGGCTCGCCGGGCGGGCAATCGAGGTGCGCGAGTTCGACGCCATAGATCCCAATTCCCGGTTCGATGTGCTGCTGGTCGACGAGGCCCAGGATCTGATGTACGTCGACGCCATGGATGTGCTCGACGGGGTCGTCGCAGGCGGCCGGGAGCGGGGCCGCTGGAGGATGTTCCTCGACCAGAACAACCAGGCACACGTCGACGGCCGCTTCGATGAGGATGTGTTCGAGATCGTCCGCACCGAAGGCATCGAGTACGACCTGAGCAAGAATGTCCGCAACACCCGGGCGATCGTCCACATGGTCCAGGAGTACCTGGGTGCCGACGTCGGCGACCCCGGGATCGTCAACGGCGAGCGCATCCAGTGGGAGACCGTGCCGGAGGGCGAGTCACGTGCGCAGGCGCTCCGGATCGCGAAGTCGTTCAAAAGGGGTGGCGTCAAAGCGGCGGACATCTGGGTGCTTCCGGCCTCCGCTGCCGAGTCACTGGATGAAGTCGTCGACGGAATCCGAGTCCGCAGCCCGAGGGTCGCGAAGGGACTCGAGGCGGAGCATGTCATCGTCTGCGAGCTTCCGACGGAATACTCGGACGCGGCGCTCGCGGCACTGTATGTCGCGGTGACGCGAGCTCGCGTGACCCTTCGCGTCGTCTGTACCGATGCTGATCGTCGACGGCTGCAAACGATGGTGCGCAGGGTGGGGGTGAAGGCATGACGCTCACGGCGTCTCAAGCACGCGCCTTTAAGCATCTGCGAGCGGCCTACGTCGGACCCGAGCAGGGCGAGGACGAGGTGCTCATCGAGAATCGCCCGTCGCTGCAATACGCGGTCGGCATGCTCTTCCCGGTGGATGACGAGGTCGTGGCTCAGCACAGGGTCGCCGCAGGTGAGAGCGATTCGCAGCAGCTCGTCATGGCGGACGTCGAAGAGGGCGATGTCGAGGAGGACGACGCGACGAGTCCGCTCGCCGAGGACTGGCGACCGTCATCTGCCGCAATCTCCTTCGTCACCGACTCCGAATCCGTGCTCTGCGACTTTTCCGCTGGCACATATGCGCTAATCGAGGATGACGGGCCGCAACGCTGGCAGCGCACCGGTCACGAGTTCCGCAACATCGAGCTCGTGCGAGACAATGCGCAGCTGCAGCAGCTGTCCGCCAGCAATGTCCCGTTCGAGATCGGCACCCGCTGGCGGCCTTACGGCGCCTCGAACTGGCTCGTCACTCTCCACGTCCGACTTCGCACGAAGACTACTGGCGAGGACCGGAGTGATATTCCCCTTATGCTCTTTCAAGTCGAGCTGTCCGCCCGCCCGGCCGATGGTGGTCGCATCCTCGAGTACGACGTGTCACGAGCGATCGACGTCGACCCGGAGGCCGCCGAGCTGCGTCTGCGGTATCGGGGCCGCAAGGTCTTCGCCGTCGGGCACGGCATGGCCGCCGACTGGGAGACCGACGAGGCTGGTGACTGCATTCGGATCAAACTCGACCCGGTGCCGCACTTCGTCGTACCGGCGATCGAGCAGACCGGCGGCGACAAGCTCGGCGGTCGCGCCCGACTTGCGCTCGATCTCGCGTTCCTCGCGGCGCTCGACTCGGAGCCGGCGCCGGTGCTGGAAGCACTGGAGTCGTTCGTGGAATCCTTCTCCGCGTGGGTCGCGGATCAGCGCGCGCAGGCGTCGGAGCTAGGTGCGAACGCCGAGTCGATCGTCGAACGCGCGGGAATCACGGCCACCCGCATGCGGCAAGGGATCGATGTGCTCGCGGACCCTGAATCGGCCGCGCTCCGAACCGCCTTCGCACTCGCCATGTCGGCAATGCGCCTGCAGATGCGTCAAGCAGCTCTCGGTCGCGGCGAGAAGCACCCGTCGCCTTCCTGGCGTCCGTTCCAGCTCGGCTTCCTCCTGGTGTCGCTCGCTTCGACCGTCGACGACACCCACCCTGACCGATCGCTGGTCGATCTGATCTGGTTCCCGACCGGCGGCGGCAAGACCGAGGCGTATCTGGCGCTCGCCGCCATCGTGATCTTCCTGCGTCGGCTCGAGCACGGGCCGGCCGGTGGAGGGACGGCGGTGATCACCCGATACACCCTGCGCCTGCTCACTTCCCAGCAGTTCCAGCGGGCGGCGTCCCTGATCTGCGCAATGGAGCTGCTCCGCGCGACGGATCCGAGGGTGAAGGGAATGCCGAGGTTCTCGATCGGCCTCTGGGTCGGCAACGAGGCGACGCCGGGTACCCGTGCCGACGCGAGGTATGCGCTCGACCGGCTCTACAAGGCTCAACACCCGCAGGACGCGAACGAGTTCCAGATCACGGAGTGCCCCTGGTGTCTGACCGAACTCGTCCCGATCAAGAAGGATGACGCGCGCCGGCTGTATGGAGCGCGTCAGGTCGGCAACGACGTCGCCTTCCGGTGCGTGAACCCGGCCTGCGAGTTCGCCCTTCGAGACCTCCCGATGAACGTCGTCGACGAGCTGCTCTACGAAGAGCCACCGACCTTCCTGCTGGCCACGGTCGACAAGTTCGCCCGACTTCAGTTCAAGGACTCAGCCGGGCGACTCCTCGGGATCGGCACACCATATCGGCAGCCGTCGCTCATCATTCAGGACGAGCTGCACCTGCTGTCCGGTCCGCTCGGCACGACCGTCGCCGTATTCGACGCGGTCATCCAACTCCTAGTGAGCAGCGCCGACTCCATACCGAAGATCATCGCGTCGACCGCCACAATTCGCGCCTCCGGCTCTCAAGTGAAGGGTCTTTACGGTCGGAAAGTGGCGCTCTATCCGCCTGCCGGGATCGACGGCGACACCACGTTCTTCGCCAGCCCGGTGGCCAGCGGCGAGGGTCGCCTGTACGCCGGGATGATGCCGCAGAGCGTGTCGCAGGCCACTGCCCTCGTCGCCGCGGCTTCTCCGCTCCTCGAACTGCCGCGTGTCCTCATCGGGACAGATGGAATCGGCGATCATGCGGACCCCTACTGGACCTTTGTGATGTACCACAACAGCCTCCGGGAGTTGGGGCGCACGGGGGCACTGCTCCTCGACGACGTCAACGGCCGACTTGGGACTCGTGCGGACCGGCTCGGGCTCGAGTTGAGGACAGTGCACGCGGACCGCGTGCTCGAGCTGACGAGCCGCCGTGGGCCGGAAGAGCTGCCGAAGGACCTCCGACAGCTCCGCCTCAGCGCAGACAAATCCGACGATGCGGTGGACGCGGTGCTGTCGTCTAACATGCTGTCGGTCGGAATCGACGTTCAGCGGCTCGCCCTGATGCTGATGGTCGGACAGCCGAAGACGACGGCGGAGTACATCCAGGCGACGAGCCGAGTCGGCCGTGGATCCGTGAACGGCATTGTGGTGACCCTGTTCCGATCGAATCGCGCTCGTGACCGGTCTCACTTCGAGACCTTCCGGGGGTACCACGAGGCGCTTTACCGGAGCGTCGAACCGACGAGCGTCACGCCCTGGTCGCTCTCTTCGCGGGATCGCTCGCTGGCCGGTGCGCTCATTGCGCTGCTTCGGCACGCTGTGCCGGTGCTTTCCGGGGACGCTGACGCAGGCGCCTTTGATCTATCAGACGCCCGCTTCCTAACCACGGTGGAGGGGCTGATCGAGCGATTCCGCGATCTGGTCGGTAAGTCCGAGGAGGACGAACAATCCGCGGTCGACGACCAAGTCTGGAAGCTCCTCCGGGAGTGGGACCGGAAGGCGGGGGAGGCTCGCGACGCCGGCGATCTACTCCGATATGAGCATCGCCAGGCTGGGGACCGGGCGCTGGTGAAGCGTTTTGGGCAGGATGGCGGTGAATGGCTGGTCGGTGACTCGATGCGCTCTGTCGAGCCGAATGTTGCGGTCGAGGTGCAGGAGCCCGAGCGGGAGGTGCGACGTGCAGAAGATCCGGCATGATCTCCGCCTGTCGGAGACGGTGTCCCCGTTCGGCGTCGGTGCGATCGTCGACATCCGAGGGGAGTCGCTCATCGCTCCGGACACCTCGTGGTGGAACCGTCAGGTCGCACCGGAGGTCCACTGCGACCGCCTCGTCGACCAGCTCATGCAGCCTGGACGGCCCCGTCCGCTGCTCCGTCAGGCCCCGTCTCATGCCGGGAGAGCCGGACAAGAGACCGCGAGTCTGCCCTACTGGCGATTTCCGGCATGGCGCTTCTGCGAGCGATGCCTCAAGCTCTCCAAACTGACCACTATCGACAAGGGACGTTTCCGGAACCGGTGCGACTGTGGCGGCGTGCTCGTACCGATGCGATACGTGGCAGTCTGCAAGACGGGCAGTCACGTCCAGGACGTGCCTTGGTTCATGTGGTCTCACCGCGGGCACGACAAGGGCGTGACAGAGGAGGTCCGTGTCTGTCGTGCGTACACGGAACTCCGCTTCGTACGTTCGAACACGAGTGGCGAGGGGCTCGCCTCTCTTCGAGTCGTCTGCGATGGGTGCAAGCGCTCGCGACCGTTGTCCGACCTCGTAGGCGAGGGAGCGCTTCACCGCGACGGCATCCGATGCGAGGGGCGTCAGCCGTGGGAGCCGGAGGACTCGGTGGCCGAACCGTGCGATGCGGACCTCGCCGCGGTCCAGCGCGGCGCGACCGGCAACTACATCGCGGATCGCGTCTCCGCGCTCGACATCCCCGAGGAGAAGACGGCGTCGGAGGAGCTGATCGATAAGGTGCGGGCGCATGACTACTTCCAGCGACTGGTCGACGACAACGGCGGGCCGAAGTCCGAGATGATCGCGGGCTGGATCGCGGAGGAGCTTGATGTCGGCGCCGAAACGGTCTTGGCGGTGGCGCTGGGTGGCGAGCCATCCGAAGAGATTGGGATGCGCGCGCTGAAGGACGGCGAATGGGCCGCCTTCGTGAAGAAGATCATCGCAGGCAAAGATCGGGAAGTCAGCGACTTCGTCGTCGACGGGTGGTCCGGTGGGTCGATCACGTCCGGACCGTCTGAGCTGCGAGGTGTGATCTCCGGGATCGGACAGGTGCATCGCGTCCGCGAGGTGCGCGCACTGAAGGGGTTCCGCAGGCACAGCGCCGCGGCGGCTTTCGTCAGCGCAGACCTGGAGCAGGACCCGAAGCAGCGGCCCGTGTATCCGTCGCTGGAACTATTCGGCGAGGGGATCTTCCTGCGGTTCGACGAGGACGCGCTACGGGCATGGGAGTCACTCTCGGATGTGCAGGCTCGCGCACGCATCCTCATGGATCGGCGTGAGCGGCTGGAATGGGCCCGTTCGCGTCTCGACGTCCCGGAACCTCGCTTCATCGCGCTACACACCATCGCCCATCTGCTGATCCGTCGCCTCGCGTTCGCGAGCGGCTATTCCTCGGCGGCGCTGCAGGAGCGGGTTTACGCGAGCACGGAACGGTCCGACAATACGGCGGGCATCCTCATATACACTGCGGCTGGCGACGCGCAGGGCACCCTCGGAGGTCTCGTCCGCTTGGGTGCCCCGGACCTGCTGATCCCGCTACTCGTCGCGTCGCTCGACGATGCCGACGTGTGCTCGAATGACCCTGTGTGCATTGAGAGTGATCGGCAAGGTTCGTCCCAGCTCAACCTCTCTGCCTGTCATGGTTGCGCGCTCGTGAGCGAGACGTCCTGCGAGACAGGCAATCGTCTGCTCGACCGCCAGCTCGTGCTCGGCGGTGGCGAGGTCACAGGACTGCTCGGGGGGGTGCTGCCCGCCGTTCGCGCGTCAATGGGAGCGGCCTGATGCCTGCGCCGGCGCGCCGGCGCTGGCCGGGCCAGCGGACTGCTTACAATGACATGGTGACCCCAGATATCGCAGTCCTGGACCTATTCGCCGGGGCCGGGGGCCTCACAGCGGGAGTTCATGCTGCGTCAGATCGGTTCACAACGGTTGGCGCCGTCGAGTGGGATCAGGCCGCCGCTGCATCTTATGAGGCGACTTACGGCAAGGGCGTCGTCTTCGCCGGCGATATCAAGGAGTGGCTCAAGGGTGACGTGCCGCGTGCGGATGTCATCATTGGCGGCCCGCCCTGCCAGGGTTTCTCGAGTCTAGGTAAGCAGGACGTCGAGGATGAGCGGAACTTCCTCTGGCGCGAGTACGCCCGGACGATTCGCCGAGCGATGCCGAAGTACTTTGTTGTCGAGAATGTCGCCGAGTTCAAGAAATCTCCGCAGTTTGACCTGTTCCGGGAGGCCACCGCGAAGGGCGGCATGCTGGCCGATTACGCCTTCGAGGCCAAGGTCTATAACGCGGCCGACTTCGGTGCTGCTCAGACTCGTCGACGGACCGTCATCATCGGTTATCACCGTGACCTCGGTTTCCCGGGGGAGCTCGAGCTGACGCATTCCGCTGACCCCGAAAGCGATTTGCCCGGTTGGGTCACGGTGAAGGACGTGCTCCGAGATGTGCCGCGGACGCCAGACCGCGACCCGGTGTTCGACGCGCTCCGTACCGAGTTCAAAGGCAAGGAGTACGCCGGGGACTTTGCTGTCCGCGACCTCCACTGGAGCCGGAACTACACGCAGCTGTCGAAAGATCGGTTTGCCGTGATCCCGGCGGGCGGAAACCGCCGCGACCTCGAAGCGTATCCGCACCTCATGGCGCCGTGCTGGACCAAGCACAAGACGGGCTCCGGCGATGTGATGGGGCGGCTTCACTGGGACCGTCCGTCGGTCACCATCCGCACCGAGTTCTTCAAACCGGAAAAGGGGCGGTACATTCACCCCGAGGAGCATCGCGCGATCACGCACTATGAGGCAGCGCTGCTTCAAGGGTTTGGTTCAAAGCACCGCTTCGTTGGCTCGCGTACCGATATCGCTCGACAGATCGGGAACGCGGTGCCGATCCCGCTCGGTACGGCGATCGGGCGACTGCTCGCCAGCGTTCTCTGACCCTGCAGGCAGAATGCTAGGAGCCCCCAAAATTTCGTGAGCTTGGGACCTGGCATCGAGGGTTACCCGAGGGTCGGGCAACAGTGGCCATGCGGGGCCACATCCCACTCCGGGAAGAAACGAACCGCGGGGCCGTGTCGCTGACTACCCCGCCCTACCGCGCCGTCCCGGAGGCATTAGCTCGCAGTCGCGAGCTCTAGTCAGCCTTCCCTGCGCGGTGGGGAGTGTAGCGCCGCTGATCTGTGCCAAGGTCGCGCTCGGGTTGCGGTTACCCTCCCTGGCCAGACGGCCGTGCTGGAGGGCGGCCAACTCGTAGAAGTCGGCGGCCTTCTTCGAGTCGTCAGTGGCTTGAGCCGCTCGCACTCGCTGACCTTGCGGCCAGAGGCGAAGGCGATCTTGCCGCTGGCGATCGTCTCGGTGCGTTTCATGGCGACCGAAGCCTTGCCAGGGGATGGGCGGCGCCGTCCTGCGCGGCGTCGGCAAGCTAGCCCTGGGGCGCGTTTCGAGGGCTGGAGTCTCAACTACTTCGAGAGAAGTCTCACTTGAGTTGAGAAACGACACGGAAGTCCTGAACGGAGAGGAGAGCGAGTGACGGGAATCGAACCCGCGCTACCAGCTTGGGAAGCTGGAGTTCTACCATTGAACTACACTCGCGCATCCCGCCGGACGGGACGCCACAAGCCTAGCGGATCCCGCGCTGGACGCCAGCCGTGTGCACCCCGCGCGTCGCGCGGCGGACGCGAGCCGCGCCTCCCGGCCGGCCCACGCGGGCACCGTGCGCGACACGTGTCGCCGCCATGCGCCTCCCCGTGTCTCCCCTGTGAGGTGCGCACCTCCACGGACAGTCCGGGGGCCCGTGTGTACCGTCCAGGGGGATCGAGCGCCCTACCCGAGGAGGACCGGATGGTCAGGCATCCCCTCATCGACGACGTGGTCGGCCCCGCCATCGTGGTGCGGTCCGCGTCGCCGGTCGTCTGGTTGACCGAGTCCCTCGCCGCACTGCTGCGACGGGCGTCGGAGTCCGGCCGCACGGTCGTGCTCCGCACCGGCCAGGAGGCGGCGCTCACCCCCGCCCTGCGGCACGCGCTGGGCGCACACAACGCCGCATGGCTCGTGGACGGCCCCGGCGGATCGCTGCGGGACGGCAGGACCGGCGTCGCCGCCTCCGGCGTCGAGGACGTCGTGCACCACGGACCGGAGCTCCTCGGACCGCCCTCGCCGGAGCACCCGGTCTCGACCGGGTCGGTCCGGCAGATCAGCATCGACCTGACCCTGCGGCACCACGCGGACCGCGCGGTCGACATCGGGGCCGCGATCGAGGCGTTGTGCGACACCACCGGGTCCTGCCCGGCGTGGTGGGGCACCAGCGAACCGCTCTCCGTGCCGTGGGACCGCTGGGTCGTCACGCAGTACGCCAAGCACGAGGCGCCGGACGTCTCGACCTCGTACGCCGTCGGCGACGGGTTCTCGGCGACGATGACGGCGCACCTGACCGACGGGGTCGTCGTCGAGACGATGTCCGCCGTGCTCACGATCCCCGAGGACGGCGCCGACCCGGCACTCGCGTCCCGACTGCTCGACGCGGTGCACCGCGTGGCCGACGAGGTCGACCCGGTGTTCGGTGTCGTGATGCAGCGACGCGGGGACGCCGACCACCTCGTCCGGGCCGTCGCGCACGGCGAGCCGTCGCCCCTCGCGGTCGTCGTTGGTGCCGAGGCGACCACGTTCCTCGACCGCGACGGTGAGTGGCCCCCGCCCCGCACGAGCACCTCGGTGTTCGGCGCGGGCGGGCTCGTGGTCCGCTTCGACGACGGGTGGGAAGCGCTCGAGGCCTTCCTCGACCGGATCGACGAGGACCGCTTCCTGCAGCTCGTCGGCGGTGCCCCGCTCGACCCCGCGCATGACGAGGGCGCACTCGACGGGCACGACCGCGGCACGCACGCGGGCTCCGGCGTCCGGGACTCGGCGCAGCGGGGCGGTCAGGGTGCCGCGTGACGTGACGCTGCTGTGCCGCGGGCCGGTCGAGACGCGCGACGTGGCGGAGGCGCTGCTGCTGCACGACGACGCCTGGGGTGTCCGGGCCCTCGACGACGGTCCGGTGCTGCAGGTGTGCCGCGACGCGACGCACCCGGTGATCACGGTGCTCGGCGTCCGTCGTGTGGACTCGCTCGACGAGGTCCGGCGGATCCTGCCCGACGCCCCGGAGATGGCGACGCCGCTGTGGTGGGTCGACGCGGTCGCGCCGATCGGGGACGCGGGGGAGCCTGGCATCGACGCGGCACTCGAGGCCTCGTTGGACCTCGACGCCGTGTGCATCGTGCACGGCGACTGAGGCCCGGCCAGCAGGTCAGTCGCGGTCGTGCATCGCGGCGAGGCGGTCGTTGTACGCCTTGAGGTCGGCGTCGCCGTCGCGCTCGGCCTTGCGGTCGAGGCGCTTCGCGTCGCGCTTGTCCGACCGCACCCAGTTGCGCACCACGAGCAGCGCGACGAACACCATCGGTAGCTCCGAGGCGCCCCAGGCGATGCCACCGCCGGTGTGCTGGTCGTCGAGCAGTGCGGCGTCGTTCGTCTGGCCGAGCGCGTGGAACCAGTCGATCGCGAACACCGACTGCGAGGTCATGACCGCGACGCCGAAGAACGCGTGGAAGGCCAGGGTCGCGAGCAGGGCGATGATGAGGATCGGGTACGCCGGACGCTTCGGGCCCGGGTCGACGCCGACGAACACCCAGAAGAACAGGTAGCCGCTGAACACGAAGTGCACGACCATCGCGACGTGCCACTCGTGCGACTGCATCGCGTACTGGTAGGCCGGGGTGAAGTAGAACACCACGAGCGAGCCCGCGAAGATCACGCCGGCGACGGCGGGCTTCGCGAGGAACTGCATGTAGCGGGAGTGCGTGAAGAGCATCAGCCACTCGCGGGCGCCGCGGGACCCGTCGTTCCGGACCGGCAGCGTGCGGAGGGCGAGCAGCACCGGGCCGCCGAGCACGAGCGGCAGCGGCACGAACATCATGAGCAGCATGTGCTGGAGCATGTGCGACGAGAAGTGCACCATGCCGTAGACGGCCGGTCCGGCCGAGGTGGTCCAGGCGAACAGGGCGCACCCGAGCAGCCACGCGATCGTGCGGCCGACCGGCCAGGAGTCGCCGCGCTTCCGGAGCGTGCGGACCGCGAGCAGGTACCAGCCGGCGCCGACCACGGCCAGCGCGAGCCAGACCCAGTCGATGTGCCACTGCGTCAGGTAGGTCTGCACGGTCTGCGCCGGCGGGTAGGGGAAGCCGAGCAGCCCGGAGCGGGTGTCCTGACCGGTCTCGGGCGTCTGCGGGATCGGCGGCTGCGAGCGCGACACCGCGACGGAGACACCGATCGCCACCGCCATGAACACGATCTCGGCGAGGGCGAACCGCACGAACAGGCGTCGGTCGAGCGGGGCGCGCAGGAGCCCGGGCACGAGCTTGCGGCGCTGCACGACACCCGCCAGGCCGAGCGTGACGAGCACGACGGCCTTGACGGTGATGAGCCAGCCGTAGCTCGTCGTGACGAGGTCGAGCGGCCCGGTCAGCCGCAGCGAGGCGTTGACGATGCCCGAGAACGCGACCGCGGCGAACGCCCACCCGGCGAGCGTCGAGTACCGGGCGACGACCCGGCCGGTGGCGCCCTTGGTGCGGGTGCGGAGCACGACGACGGCGACGAGTCCGCCGGCCCACACGCAGACCGCGACGAGGTGCACGGCGAGCGAGTTCACCGCGTTCGCGTGCTCGAGGGAGCCGGCCGCGTGCCCGGACAGGGCGAGGGGGAGCAGCGCGAAGAGCCCGAGCACGGTCGCGACCGCCAGGGTGGTGACCCGGGTGGCGAACGCGGCGACGAGCGTGGCGAGCAGGATCGCGACCGCCGACACGACGAGTGCCTGCCCGATCTCGACCTGGAACGCGAAGAGCAGGAAGTTCCGGGCGAACACCGGGTCCGTCAGCGGGACGCCGAGGGTGTTCGCGCCGGTGAGCACGATGCCGACGACCGCGGCGAGGAACCAGACCGCACCGGCGGCGGCACCCCAGCGAGCGGCGCGGTGCTGCACGCTCGACATCGCGCCGTGGTCCTGCTTCTTGGCGGGGAGCGCGAACGCGGCGACGACGAGCAGGCCGATCGTGAGCGCGGCCGTGGTGTCGTGCACGACGCGGGCGACGGGCAGGCCGTACTCGACGAGGTCACCCGCCGAGACGAGCTGCTGGCCGGCGGTGAACGCACCGGTGAGCGTCATGCCGAGCACGGCGCACGCGACGGCGAGCGGGATCGCGATGACGAGGACCGTCGCGACGGTGGTGTTCCGGGCGGTGACGGGGGCGGGGTCCGGTGCCGTGTCCCCGGGCTGCGTGGCGGCTGACGTGACGGTCATGACCGTCCAATGGTAGGTGCCCCACCTGACACCCCGCCCCGGTCCGACACCGGCCCTGGACCGACACCCGCCCCCGGTCCGGGTGCCGTCGCACACCCGGGCCCCGGTGGTCAGTCGCGGTGCTCCCAGATCCCCTCGCTGCCCACCCCGACGAACCCGACGGCCTCGTTGACGTCGAGCATCGGCCGGTTCTCCTCGGCGTTGAACGTGATGATCGACGGCCGACCGGGGTGGTCCCGCTCCACGGTCTCGATCCCCACGACCTTGAGCAGCCACCCGAGCCGGTGCCCGCGGTGCTCGCGCAGCACGAGCGTGTCCCACTGCATGACGGCTCGGGACGGGCCGTGCGGCACCTTGAGCTGGCTGAAACCGGCCAGGGTGGTGCTCGCGACGTGCTCGACGGCGATCGTCAGCATCGCGTGGGGCCCGCCGGCGAGCTGCTCCTCGGACTCGCGCACGCGGTCGGCGGTCCAGACGTCCTCGGGCTCCGCCATGTCGCCCGAGGGGGCGTCGGTGCTCATCCGGGTGTGCAGGACCGCGACCCCGTCGAGCCACGCGTCCGGTGTGCGGTCGGTCCACGTGTGCACGCGGTACCCGGGCCCGGCGGCGGCCGCAGCGCGGTCGTGCAGGGCGCGCACGACGGACCGGTCGGCGGGGAGCCCGAGCCGACTGATCCGGTTCACCTGTCCGAAGTGCCAGCCGCGGCCGGTCAGGAACCGCACCCCGGCCTCGTCCTCGGGGACCGCGCCGAAGCCCGTCGGCGCCGGGACGAACCCCGGGCCCGACGCGGGACCGACCTGGCGGGAGACCGCGTACGTCTTGCGCTGCGTGCGGCCCTCGGCCCGGGCGATCCCCTCGATGTGGTCGGCGAGCAGCGTCCCGATCCCGCGGCGCTGCCGGTCCGGCCGGACCCCGACCGCGATCCAGCAGTTCGTCGTGCCGGGCTCGGACTTCGTGTCGTACGAGCCCGACCCGACGACCGAGCCGTCCGGGTCGCGCACGACGAACAGGCGGCTCGGCGACCCGGGCTCGTGGCACATCGGCAGGTACTCGGCCGGCTTCCAGGACAGCTCGGTGAGTCCGTGCACCGCGACCTCGGCGGCGTCGGAGACGGCCAGCCAGTCGCGGAACGCGCGGACGCGCTCCGGGTCGTCGTCCATCGTCGTCGGGACGACGAGTTCCTCGACGACTGTTCCCTGCTCGGTCATGGTGCCCCCGCTGTCGGCCGGTCGGACGGCCGTCCTCCGCCGCCCGGTGGGCAGCCGACCACCATACCGACGCCGCACCGCCTGCCGCTAGGCTTCCACCCGTGCTGCTCTCCGACCGCGACATCACCGCCCAGCTCGCTGCAGGCCGGATCGGCCTCGACCCGTACGACGGCTCGCTCGTGCAGCCGTCGAGCATCGACGTCCGGCTCGACAAGTTCTTCCGGCTGTTCGACAACCACAAGTACCCGCACATCGACCCCGCGGTGGACCAGCCCGACCTGACCCGCCTGGTCGAGACCGACCCGGACGAGGCGTTCGTCCTGCACCCGGGGGAGTTCGTCCTCGGCTCGACGTTCGAGGTCGTGACGCTGCCCGACGACATCGCCGCACGGCTCGAGGGCAAGAGCTCGCTCGGGCGCCTGGGCCTGCTCACCCACTCGACGGCGGGCTTCATCGACCCGGGCTTCTCCGGCCACGTCACGCTCGAGCTGTCGAACGTCGCGACGCTGCCGATCAAGCTCTGGCCCGGGATGAAGATCGGGCAGCTCTGCTTCTTCCAGCTGTCGAGCCCGGCCGACAAGCCCTACGGCTCCGCCGAGTACCAGTCGCGCTACCAGGGGCAGCGCGGGCCGACCCCCTCCCGGTCGGCCATGAACTTCCACCGCGCGGACGTCTCGCAGCGCGACCACTGACCGCGGGATCCGCACGGACGGGGTTCGAGCGACCCCCGCGTCCTCGTCATCTGGAGACGCTGGACGAACCGTTCCACTGTATGTGACATTCCGTGTACGGTGGCGGCATGGCCCCAGCTCCATCCCGTGTCCCGGTCGACGCGTCCCAGCTGCTCCGCCACGCCCGACGGCGAGCGGGACTGACGCAGGTGCAGCTCGCCGAGCGGGCCGGGGTGACCCAGAGCGTCATCAGCACCTACGAGAACGGGCGTCGCGAGCCCTCCCTGGCGGCGCTGCAGCGGCTGCTCCACGCCGCGGGTTTCGACGCGGTGGTCGACCTCCGGCCGGCGCCGGCCGAGCCCTCGCTCCGCGACCGCATCGCCGCCGTCCGGGACGACCTGCTGGCCGTCGTGGCCGAGTGCGGGGCGTCGAACCCCCGCCTGTTCGGCAGCGTCGCGCGCGGTGACGACGGACCCGGCAGCGACGTCGACCTCATGGTCGACCTGCCGCCCGACTCGGGCATCTTCTGCCTGCTCCGGATCCAGGACGCCGCGGAGCGCCTGCTCGGCGTGCGCGTCGACGTCGCGGACGCCGCCGGGCTGCGTGGCTCGGCCCTCCGCGAGGCGGTGCCGCTGTGAGGAGCCGGCGCGAGCACGCGTGCGGTGCGGTCCCGCGGTCGCTCGCGGACCGGCTGGACGACGTCGACCGGGCGTGCGACGCCGTCCTGCGGCACGTCGCCGACCCGACCCTGCCCGAGGAACTCGTGCACGACGCCGTGCGGATGCGCCTGGTCGAGGTCGGTGAGGCCGTCCGCAGCCTGCCGTCGTCGGTCACGGCTGGCGAGCCGTCGATCCCGTGGTCGCGCGTCGCTTCGTTGGGGGAGCGCCTGACCCGCCGGTACTTCGACACCACCCCGGCGATCGTCTCCGGGACGGCCCGCACCGACGTCCCGACGCTCCGCGACGCGGTGCGACGCCTCCGCGCCGCGCACTGCGCGTCGGCTGCGGGGGCCGACCCGACCGGCTGACGGACGGGAGGCCCGTGGCGGCCCCGCCCCGCGCCTCCCGTCCGGCTGACCGACGGACGGGAGGCCCGTGGCGGCCCGGCCCCGCGCCTCCCGTCAGCCGCGCCCTGCGCCGACCGCGCGCGCCCGTCGGACGGGCCCGCCCGCGGGACGCGGGACGGCCCCGTCTCGCCGAGGCGAGACGGGGCCGTCCAGTGGTGCGGTGCTGCGGAGCGGGTGTCAGCCCTGCTTCGCGAGGTCCTCGAGGGTGCTGTTGCCCTTGTAGGCCTCGACAGCGTTCTCCTTGGTGACCAGGACCGGGGTGAGCTCGACGGCCGGCACGATCTTCTTGCCGTTGTCGTTGTTCTTGTCCTCCTTCGTCTCCGGCTTCTTGCCGTCGGCGAGGTCGGACACCAGGTCGATGGCCGCCTGGGCCTCTTCGGTGGTGTTCTTGTAGATGGTCGAGTACTGCTTGCCCTGCATGATCAGCGGGATCGACGCGGTCTCGGAGTCCTGACCGGTGACGATCGGGTTCGGCTTGCCGGCCGCGGCGGTCGCGGTCAGGATCGCACGGGCGAGGGTGTCGTTCGGCGACAGGACGCCGTCGAGCTCGGTGTTCGTGTACGACTTCGTCAGGATGTCGGTCATGCGCGACTGGGCGTTCTGCGCGAGCCAGCCCTGCGTGTTGGTCTCCGAGAAGCTGGTGCGACCCGAGACGACCTTGACGGTGCCGTCGTCGATCTTCGGCTGGAGCACGTCCATGGCGCCGTTGAAGAAGACCTTCGCGTTGGCGTCGTCGGGCGAGCCGGAGAAGAGCTCGATGTTGTACGGGCCGTTCGGCTTCTTGGCCTTCATGCCGTCGAGCAGGGCCTGGGCCTGGAGCTGGCCGACCTTGAAGTTGTTGAACGCGACGTAGTAGTCGACGTTCTCGGTGTTCAGGATGTTGCGGTCCCAGGCGATGACGACGGCGCCGGACTTCTTGGCGGCGGCGACCTGCGTGCCGAGCTGCGAGCCGTCGGCCGCACCGATGATGATGGCCTTCGCACCCTTGGTGACCATCGACTGGATCTGCGCCTGCTGGTCGGGGACCGGGTTGCCGGCGTTCGCGTACTGGATGTCCGACTTGAAGCCGGCGTCCTTGATCGACTTCTCGAACGCGGCACCTGCGAGGACCCAGTTCTGCGAGGTCTTGGCGGGGAGCGCGACGCCGATGAGGGCGCCCTTCTCGATCTTCACGTTCGACGCGCCGTCGGACGAGCCGGAACCGGAGTCGTTGCCACGAGCCGAGCAGCCGCTGAGGGCGAGGCCCGCGACCAGTGCCAGACCGATGCCGGCGATGAGCTTCTTGCGCATGAGATTGCTTTCTCTTCGTTGAGGAGTGGTGCTGTGTGGTGAGGGATCGTGCGGCCGGCCACCGGGGTGGCCGACCGCCACGCGTTACTGGATGTTGACCTTCTCCGGCTGGTCCTCGATGGACCGCGGCTGCTGGGCGGCCACCGTGTTCTGCTCGGTGTCCTTCCGCTGGAACTGCTTCAACATCCCGCCGATCAGGGACGGACGGCCCTGCGACTTCGAGTAGACGTCGAAGGCGACGGCGACGAGGAGGACGAGACCGCGGATGATCTGCACCTTGTTGGACTCGAGGCCCACCAGGGAGAGACCGTTGGACAGGAGCGCCATCACGAGGCCACCGATGATCGACCCGGAGATCGTGCCGATACCACCCGCGACCGCGGCGCCACCGACGAACACGGCGGCGATCGCGTCGAGCTCCCAGCCGGTGCCGTCGGCGGGGCCTGAGGCGCCCGAGTAGCCGACGAAGACCATGCCGGCGATCGCGGCGAGGATCGACATGTTCATCATGACGAAGAAGTTGACCTTCTTCGCGCTGACGCCGGACAGGACCGCGGCGTTGGCGTTGCCACCGACGGCGTAGACCTGGCGACCGAAGATCGTGTTCTTGGTGAGGAAGCCGTACAGGATCGTCAGGACACCGAGGATGATCGCGACGATCGGGATCGACGTGCCCGCGGGGCCGTGGCCGAACAGGTACGTGGCGACGAGGGTGACGGCGACGAGGATGCCCGTGCGGACGATCGAGACCCAGAGCGGGACGACCTCGGCCTGCATCTTCTTGCGACGCTGGCGGCCGCGGAACTCGAGGAAGACGAGCACGAGGCACGTGATGATGCCGAGGATGACCGTGCCGTTCGAGAACCCGAAGTCCGGGCCGAAGTCGGGCAGGTAGCCCGAGCCGATCTGTGCGTAGTCGTCCGGCACCGGCTGCGAGGTCGAGTTGCCGATGATCTGGTTCGCACCGCGGAAGATGAGCTGGCCGGCCAGGGTCACGATGAAGGCCGGGACCTTCACGAACGCCACCCAGAAGCCCTGCCACGCACCGACCGCCGCACCGACCGCGAGGCCGAGCAGGATCGCCGCCCACGCCGGGAAGTGCCACTGCGCCATCGACTGCGCCACGATGATGCCCGTGAACGCGGCGACCGAGCCGACCGACAGGTCGATGTGGCCCGCGATGATCACCATGACCATCCCCAGCGCGAGGATGAGGATGTAGGAGTACTGCAGGAACACGTTGATGATGTTCGTGGGCTCGAGGATGAGCCCCTTCGTGAGCACGGAGAAGATCACCAGGATCGCGACGAGCGCGATGATCATGCCGTACTGGCCGATGCTGTTGCCCTTGCCGAACAGCAGTTTCAGGTTCTTCATGAGACGGTGGCGCCCTTCCGCGCGGAGGTCATGCTGCGCATGAGCGTTTCTGGATCGGCCTGGTCTGCGGGGACGTCAGCCGTGATCTGGCCCTCGAAGATCGTGTAGATCCGGTCGGAGAGGCCGAGGAGTTCGGGGAGCTCGGAGGAGATGAGGATGATGCCCTTCCCCTGTGCCGCGAGCTGCTGGATGATGCCGTAGATCTCGAACTTCGCACCGACGTCGATGCCGCGGGTGGGCTCGTCGAGGATGAGCAGGTCGGGGTCCGTGAACATCCACTTGGACAGGACGACCTTCTGCTGGTTCCCGCCGGAGAGCTTGCCGACGTTGTCCTCGACCGAGGGCACCTTCGTGCGGAGCATCTTGCGGTACTTCTCGGCGACGTCGTACTCCTGCAGGGAGTCGACGACACCGCCCTTCGAGATCTTCGGCAGGTCGGCGGAGACCGTCGAGCGCTTCACGGTGTCGAGCAGGTTCAGGCCGAGCGCCTTGCGGTCCTCGGAGACGTACGCGAGACCGTTCGCGATCGCCTGCTGGACGTTCGCGACCTTGATCTCGCGGCCGTCCTTGATGATCTGGCCGTCGAGGAAGGTGCCGTAGGAGCGACCGAAGATGCTCATCGCGAGCTCCGTACGGCCGGCGCCCATCAGGCCCGCGAAGCCGACGATCTCGCCGCGGCGCACGTGGAAGTTCGAGCCCTTGGCGACGAGGCGGGCGGAGTCCTGCGGGTGCTGGACGGTCCAGTTCCTGACCTCGAAGAAGACCTCGCCGATCTTCGGCGTGCGGTCCGGGAAACGGCTCTCGAGCGAGCGGCCGACCATCCCGCGGATGATGCGGTCCTCGTTGACGCCGTCGCCCTTGACGTTGAGGGTCTCGATCGCCTTGCCGTCACGGATGATCGTGATCTCGTCGGCGATCTGCTCGATCTCGTTCAGCTTGTGGCTGATGATGATGCTCGCGATGCCCTTGGACTTCAGGCCGACGATGAGGTCGAGCAGGTGCTGCGAGTCGTTCTCGTTCAGGGCCGCGGTCGGCTCGTCGAGGATGAGGAGCTTGACGTCCTTGTGCAGGGCCTTGGCGATCTCGACGAGCTGCTGCTTGCCGACACCGAGGTTCTTGATCTGCGTGTCCGGGTCCTCGTCGAGGCCGACGCGGGCGAGCAGGTCCTGGGCGCGCAGCTGGGCGGCGGTCCAGTCGATGACGCCGAAGCGTCCCGGCTCGTTGCCGAGGAACAGGTTCTCGGTGATCGACAGCTCGGGGATGAGCGCGAGCTCCTGGTGGATGATGACGATGCCGGCCTGCTCGGACTGCTTGATGTCCTTGAAGCGGACCTCGTCGCCCTCGTAGACGATCTCGCCGCTGTAGGTGCCGTACGGGTAGACGCCCGACAGCACCTTCATGAGGGTCGACTTGCCGGCGCCGTTCTCGCCGCAGATCGCGTGGATCTCGCCGGCGCGGACGCTGAGCGACACGTCCGAGAGCGCCTTCACACCAGGGAACTCCTTGGTGATCGAACGCATCTCGAGCAGGGTCTCGGCGCTGGTGACGGACCTGGTTGCCAGGTCCGGTCCCTGTGGGGTTGACGCCACGGTGCATCTCCTTCTGCCGCTGCAGTGCGGCAGTCCTTCGGGTGGTGAGGAAGCGGCAGTGGGGGCGCAGGAGACCTGCGTGGACCCCGTTGTCGCGTCCGGTGCCCGCCCTGGCCGGCCCGGTGGGCCGGGATGTGACGGTCATGTGACCGTTCACATCGGCGGAACGGAGGTAATTTACGCACAGCGCCGAGGGGGCTGTCAATTCGGTTGGGTCGCGTTTCTGTAACGGCCCGCGCGATCCGGCGGAAGCCGCGCGGGTCCGGCCCCCGAGGTGGGGGCACGGGAGGCGCGGCGCGGCCCGGTCGCGCGTCCCTCGACCCGCCACGGGGCGGACGGGAGGCGCGGTGCGGCCCCGCCACGGGCCTCCCGTCCCGGCGCGGTCGCGTCAGCGGCGGCGCGGTGCGCCGGTCGACCCGCGCACGACGAGCTGCGGGACGAGGTCCACGGGCCGGAGCGCCTGCTCTGCGGCGGGGAGCAGCAGCTCGACGCAGCGACGGCCGAGCTCGGGGAAGTCGACCTGCACGGTGGTGAGCGGCGGCCAGAGGTGCTTCGCCTCCGGGATGTCGTCGTACCCGACCACCGACAGGTCGCCCGGGACGTCGAGGCCGTAGGAGCGGGCCGCGTGCATGACCCCGAGCGCCATCGCGTCGTTCGAGCAGAAGATCGCCGTGCAGTCCCGGTACCGCAGCAGTTCGCGCCCCGCGTGGTAGCCGAAGTCCGCGGTCCAGTCGCCCAGGATCGGTGGGACGACGGGCATGTCGCGGTCGCTCATCTCGCGGAGGAAGCCCTGCATGCGGGCCTCGGCCTCGATCCAGTCGCGCGGGCCCGCGATGTGCCGGACGTACTCGTGCCCGAGGTCGAGCAGGTGCGCGGTCGCGAGCCGGGCCCCCTCCATCTGGTCGACGAACAGGGTCGTCGGGCCGTCGCCGACGCTCGTCCGCAGCGCCACGTACGGCGTGCGCATGCCGAGTTCCTCGATGAGGTCGAACACGCGCTGCTGGGGCGCGATGACGATGATCCCCTCGACGTCCTGGTCGAGCAGGTGCCCGAGACCGTCCCGGACCGCGGCGTCCGTCGCGTCGGCGATGTTCGACGTGGTCACCGAGTACCCGCGCGACACCGCCGCGTCCTCGATGGCCTGCATGGTCGCGGCCGGGCCGTAGTGCGAGCGCTGCGCCGTGAGGACGCCGATCGTGTGCGTCCGGCTCGTGACCAGTGCCCGCGCTGCACGGTTCGGCCGGTACTGCAGCTGCTCCATCGCCGCGAGCACCTTGTCCCGGGTCTCGGCACGGATCGCGTCGGAGTTGTTGAGCACCCGCGAGACGGTCTGGTGCGAGACGCCGGCGACCCGCGCGACGTCGCGGATGCTGGGCGATCGCGGTTGCTGTGTCCGCGGTGACGCCATCGTTGCTCTCTCCCGCTCGGGGCCGTGGCACCTCGATGTGCACGTTCACATTCCGAGCCAGATCATTATGCACGGGAGTCGGCTGCGCGCCACCCGACCCCGGCCGACGCCGTCAGCGGGACGCGCCCGGGGCGCACGCACGGGAGGGTCGAGGCGGGACCGCCACGACCCTCCCGTTCGTCGACGTCGTCAGCGCGTGACGTGCAGTCCCTGGCGCTCGAGCTCGGCGAGCTGCCACCCGAGCCACGGGCTCCACGCGAAGGGCGCACCCGCGACGGACTCGCGCAGCGCCTCCTCGGAGACCCACGCGTACTCGGCGACCTCGTCGTCCGCGGGGGCCGGCACGTCGTCGGTCACGGCGCGGAACACCGGGCAGACCTCGTTCTCGACGATGCCGGAGGCGTCCACCGCGCGGTACCGGAAGTCGGGCAGGACGAGCTCGACGTCGCGGACGGTGATGCCGAGCTCACGGGATGCACGGCGGGCGACGGCGTCCTCGAACGCCTCGTCCGGGCCTGGGTGCCCGCAGAACGTGTTGGTCCACACGCCGGGCCAGGTCTTCTTGCTCAGGGCGCGGCGGGTCACGAGGACCTCACCCGCGGTGTTCCGCACGTGGCACGAGAACGCGAGGTGGAGCGGCGTGTCGGTCGTGTGCACCGCGAACTTGTCCGCCGTGCCGACCGGGGTACGGTCATCTGCCAACAGGACGACGGTTTCCGGGAAAGTGTTCATCTGCACCGATAGATTAGGCCAATGAGCGAGGAAGCGGCCACCGTGGCCCAGATCGACCTCGCGCTGGTCGACGACTGCATCGAACGCTTCTTCGCGGTGTCGTCGGCCCGCGCGCAGCGGTTCGGCCGACCGTCCGAGGAACTCTGGCGAGTCCTCCGCAAGGCGAGCATGGGCGGCAAGCGGTTCCGCCCCCGCATGGTGCTGACCGCCTACGGCTTCCTCGGCGGCACCGACGACCACGCCGCGGCCAACGTCGCCGCGGCGTACGAACTCCTGCACACCGCCCTCGTGGTGCACGACGACGTCATCGACCGCGACTGGTCCCGTCGTGGGCAGCCGAACGTCGCCGGGGCGTTCCGCGACACCGGGACCACGGGTGGCCTGGCCCTGCCGACCGCCGAGCACCGCGGGGTGAGCGCGGCCGTCATCGCCGGTGACCTCGCCCTCGTCGCCGCCGCCCGGTTCATCGAGGCGTCCGGCGTCACCGGGGAGCGACGCTCCCGTCTGCTCGAGATCCTCGACGACGCGGTGTTCGCGAGCGCCGCGGGCGAGATGACCGACGTCGACCTCGCGCACGGCGTGATGCCCTCCGTCGACGAGGTCCTCGCGATGGAGCGCGCGAAGACGAGCGTGTACTCGTTCGAGGCACCGCTGCAGTCCGGCGCCGTGCTCGCCGGGGCCTCCGACGAGGTGGTCGAGGCCCTCGGTGCGTTCGGCCGCGAGATCGGCATCGCGTACCAGATCGTCGACGACCTGCTCGGGGTCTACGGCGACGAGACCGCGACCGGCAAGTCCGTCCTCGGCGACCTGCGCGAGGGCAAGCGGACCATGCTCATCGCGTACGCCGCGACCACCGACTGCTGGGACGACATTGCGCCGTACCTCGGCGACCCGGGCCTCACCGAGGAGCGCGCCGCCGAACTCCGTGCCACCCTGGAGACCTGCGGCGCCCGATCGGCTGCCGAGTCCAGGATCGCCGAGCACGCGGCCCTCGCCCGTGCCGAGCTCGCAGCCCTGCCCTACGACCTCGCCGACCGCCTGGAGGCACTCGTGACCGAACTGCTGGAGCGCGTGCGGTGACCCAGACCGCACCACCGCGTCTGCCCCTCTACGACGCGACGGCCGAGGCTGCGTCCGGGGTCGTCATCGAGCGCTACTCGACCTCGTTCGGCCTGGCCAGCCGCCTGCTCACCAAGGACACGCGGGAGCACATCCGCAACGTCTACGCCCTCGTGCGCGTCGCCGACGAGGTCGTCGACGGCCCCGCGACCGAGGCCGGTCTCGACCACGACCTCGCCCTCACGGTCCTCGACGAGCTCGAGACCGACACCGAGCGCGCGATGGCGCACGGCTTCTCGGTGAACCCCGTCGTGCACGCCTTCGCCCGGACCGCCCGCACCACGGGCTTCGGTCCCGAGCTGACGCAGCCGTTCTTCGCGTCGATGCGGATGGACCTCGAGCGCACCGAGCACGACCAGGCCTCGTTCGACCGCTACGTGTACGGCTCGGCCGAGGTCGTCGGCCTGATGTGCCTCCGCGCGTTCGTGCACCGTGCCGGACGACCGACCTTCGACGACACCGTGCTCGTGGACGGCGCGCGGGCCCTCGGCGCCGCGTTCCAGAAGGTCAACTTCCTCCGCGACCTGCACGCCGACTTCGAGGTGCTCGGTCGCTCGTACTTCCCGGGGGTCGACATCCGCTCGTTCGACGAGGCGACGAAGCACCGCCTGGTCGCCGACGTGCAGGCCGACCTCGACCGCGCCGCCCTGACCGTGCCGCTGCTGCCGGCCGACGCGCGCAAGGCCGTCGGGCTCGCGCACGCGCTGTTCCAGGAGCTCAACGACCGCATCGCGGCGACCCCGGCGGACCGTCTGGTCACCAGCCGGGTCCGGGTGCCGAACCCGGTCAAGGCGCGGCTGGCCGCGCAGGTGCTCGCCGGACGCGCGCCGCTCGCGTCCCGGGCTGCCCACCACCGGACGGGAGGCGCGCGATGACCCCGCCACGTGCCTCCAGGCCGACCGCACCCACCCGTCGACGCACGGTGCCGGCCCGACGCGTCGTCGTCATCGGCGGCGGGATCAGCGGACTGGCGTCCGCCGCGCTGCTCGCGCGGGACGGCTACGCCGTCACCGTGCTCGAGCAGCGCGACCAGCTCGGCGGTCGCGCCGGCTCGTGGGAGCGCGACGGCTTCCGGTTCGACACCGGGCCGTCCTGGTACCTCATGCCCGAGGTGTTCGACCACTTCTTCCAGCTGCTCGGCACCTCCGCCGCGGCCGAGATGGACCTCGTGAAGCTCGACCCGGGGTACCGCGTGTACTCCGAGGGACACGACGAGCCGATCGACCTGCTCGCCGACCGCGAGGCGAACATCGCGCTGTTCGAGTCGATCGAGCCCGGTGCCGGCGAACGGATGCGGGCGTACCTCGACTCCGCCGAGGACACCTACGCCATGGCCGTGCGTCGGTTCCTGTACACGACGTTCCAGGACCTCACGAAGCTCGCCGCGCCCGACGTGCTGCGGCGGCTCCCGAAGCTCGCCCGACTGCTGCTCCAGCCGCTGTCGACCTTCGCGTCGAAGGCCGTCCGGGACCGGCGCCTCTGGCAGGTCCTCGGCTACCCGGCGGTGTTCCTCGGCACGAGCCCGTACGCGGCGCCGAGCATGTACCACCTGATGAGCCACCTCGACCTGGCCGACGGGGTGCTCTACCCGAAGGGCGGCATCACCGAGGTGATCGCCGCGGTCGAGCGCGTCGCCCGGCGCGAGGGCGTCACGATCGCCACGGAGTCGCCGGTCGAGCGGATCCTCGTCGAGGACGGCCACGTCACCGGCGTCGTGCACCGCGACGCTTCCGGGGAGCGCCACACCGTGCCGGCCGACCTCGTGGTGAGCGCCTCCGACCTGCACCACACCGAGCTGCACCTGCTCGACGCCGAACACCGCAGCTACCCCGAGGCGCACTGGCAGAAGCGCGACCCGGGGCCGAGCGCCGTGCTCGCGTACCTCGGCGTCGACGGTCCCGTGCCCGGGCTGCTGCACCACACCCTCGTCTTCACCGAGGACTGGGAGGCGAACTTCGGCGCGATCTTCGGCAAGGACCGGCACGTGCCGGACCCGGCGTCGATCTACGTCTGCGCCCCCTCGCTGACCGACGACACCGTCGCGCCCGAGGGCACGAGCAACCTGTTCGTGCTCGTCCCGCTCCCCGCCGACCTGTCCATCGGCAAGGGCGGCATCGACGGGGCCGGCGACGCCGAGGTGGAGCGGATCGCCGACCGCGCGATCGACGTCATCGCCGAGCGCGCCGGTGTGCCCGACCTCCGCGACCGCATCCGGGTCCGCCGCACGATCGGGCCGCAGGACTTCGCCGACGACTACAACGCCTGGAGCGGCTCGATGCTCGGGCCGGCGCACACCCTGGCGCAGAGCGCGTTCTTCCGCGAGAGGAACGTGTCGAAGAAGGTCGACGGCCTGTACTACGCCGGTGCCTCGACGACCCCGGGCATCGGGCTGCCGATGTGCCTGATCAGCGCCGAGGTGCTGCTCAAGCGGATCCACGGCGACACGAGCACGGAGCCGTTGCCGACCCCGCTGCCGTCGCCCGTGGGTGCGGCGCGGACCACGGACTGATGCCGGGGGTCTACCTCGCCGGGCTCGTGGTGTCGATCGTCGGCGTGGCCGTGCTCGACGCGCGCCACCGCCTGTTCTTCTGGCGGGCGCCGTGGCGCGCGGCCGCGGTGATGGTCGTCGGCCTCGCGTTCTTCCTGGTGTGGGACGCGGCCGGGGTCGCGCTCGGGATCTTCTTCATCGGCCAGCAGGACCTGCTGACCGGCGTCCTGCTCGCACCGGAGGTGCCGCTCGAGGAGCTCTTCTTCCTGGTGCTGCTCTGCTGGACGACGATGGACCTGGTCGGGGCGGTGCGGCCGGTGCTCGAGCGCCGTGCGGCCCGGAAGCGCGCAGCGGTGGACGCACCGGCCCCGGTAGCGCCCGGTGCCTCCACCCGGGGTCGCTCGTGAGCGGCGCCGGCACCGCGACCTACGCCCTGCTCGCCCTGCCGTTCTTCGCCGCCGTGGTGGTCGTCGCGGTCGTCGCCGGGGTCGTCGCAGGCCGTCGCGCCCGGGCAGCGGGACGACGGTCGTCGGCCGGGCCTCGGGTGGCCGTGGTGACGTCGGTGGTCGTCGGCGTCGTGCTGGTCGCGATGACGATGGTGTTCGACAACGTCATCGTCGGGCTCCGGGTCGTGGCCTACGACTGGTCGCTCGTGTGGGGTGCGAAGATCGGGGTGATCCCGGTCGAGGACCTGGCCTACTCGGTCGCCGCGGTCGTGCTGCTGCCGAGCCTGTGGGTGCTGTTCGACCGGACGGGCGCGCACGACCGGACCGCCCCACGCGACCGGACGGGCGCGCACGACCGGACCGCCCCACGCGACCGGACGGGCGCGCACGACCGGACCGACCGGCGCCCCGCGCCCGACCCGACCGCCCCGCGAGCCGAGGACCCCGAGTGAACGCCACCACCGCCTCCCGTCCGTCGACGCTGCGCGCGCTCTTCGTGTCCTCCCGGCCGATCAGCTGGGTGAACACCGCCTACCCGTTCGGTGCCGCCTACCTGCTCGGCAGCGGGGTCGGCGTCGCGGGCGGCGGCGGGTTCTCCCTCGTCGCGTTCCTCGTCGGCGTCGTGTACTTCCTCGTGCCCTACAACCTGGCGATGTACGGGATCAACGACGTCTTCGACTACGAGTCCGACCTGCGCAACCCGCGCAAGGGCGGCGTCGAGGGGGCCCTGCTCGACAAGAGCGTGCACCGCGCGACGCTGTGGGCCGTGGTCGTGACGAACGTGCCGTTCCTCGTCGCGCTCGTCGTGCTCGGCGCGCTGAGCGGCAACGGTCCGTGGTCGTGGTTCGTCCTGGCGATCAGTGTGTTCGCGGTGGTCGCGTACTCGGCGCCGGGTCTGCGGTTCAAGGAGAAGCCCTTCCTCGACTCGCTCACCTCGTCGACGCACTTCGTGTCGCCGGCGCTGTACGGCCTCGCGCTCGCCGGACCGCACTGGACCGGGCAGCTCGTCGCGGTCTGCGTCGCGTTCTTCCTGTGGGGCGTGGCCTCGCACGCGTTCGGTGCCGTGCAGGACGTGCTGGCCGACCGGGCCGGGGGCATCGGGTCCGTGGCGACGGTGATCGGTGCGCGCGCGACCGTGCGCCTGGCGTTCGCCGCCTACCTGGTGGCCGGGGTCGTGCTGCTGTTCTCGGCGTTCCCGGGGCCGATCGCCGCCGTCGTGGTGGTGCCGTACGCGCTCAACGTGCTGCCGTGGTGGAACGTCACCGACGCCGGGGCCGAGGCGGCGAACGCGGGGTGGAAGCGCTTCCTCTGGATCAACTACCTCGCGGGCTTCATCGTCACGATGGCGCTCATCGTCTACGCCTTCACGCACTGAGCCGGGCGCCCGCGTGCCGGGCGCGCGCGCTCGTCCCCGGTGCGGATGGAGCAGGAAACGTCGGGTCGACCCCACGCACCCGACGTCTTCTGCTCCATCGGCGGACCCGCCCGACGCCCGGCGCGCCCGTCCCGCCTGCGCCCCGGCACCCGCGGCCCTGACAGACTGGTCGGACGCGCCGCGGGAGTCGTGGCGCACCGCAGTCACGAAGGAGTGCCCGCATGACGGTCCGCATCATCCACGTCGGTCTCGGAGGCTGGGGCGGCAACTGGGCCCGCACCGCCGTCCCGCAGGTCAGCGAGGTGGAGGTGGTCGGGCTCGTCGACCCGAGCGCGGCGACCCTCGAGGCCGTCCGCGCCGACCTCGGCATGCCGGCCGGCAGCGCGTTCGCGTCCCTCACCGAGGCGCTCGCCGCGGTCGAGGCGGACGCCGTGCTCATCACCGCGCCGGCCGTCACGCACGTGCCGCTCGCCCTCGAGGCCCTCGACGCCGGCAAGCACGTCCTCGTCGAGAAGCCCTTCGCGAACTCCACCGAGGAGGCACTCCGCGCCGTCCGCCGCGCCGAGGAGCTCGGGCTCGTGCTCCAGGTCAGCCAGAACTACCGCTGGTACCCCGCACCCCGCGTGGTGCAGGAGCTGCTCGAGGCCGACGCCGTGGGCGAGATCGCCTCGATCGACGTCGACTTCCGGCAGTGGGACAACGACGAGTCCGCGGAGACCTACCCGCACTACCGGTTCCCGCACCCGATGATCAACGACATGGCGATCCACCACTTCGACCTGATGCGGATGATCACCGGACGCGAGGCCGTGCGCGTCTACGCCCGCTCCTCGTACCCGTCGTACAGCAAGTACCAGGACGAGGCGATCACCTCGATGGTCATCGAGCTCGAGGGCGGCCTCGTCGTGAGCTACCGCGGCAGTTGGCTGTCCCGGGCGCCGCGCACCGCGTGGGCCGGCGAGTGGAGCATCCAGGGCGAGGACGGCGAGCTCTGGTTCACGAGCCGTGACGGGTCGCCGAGCGAGGTCGCGGGGGACCGGGTGACGCTCCGGACCGACCAGGACGCCGAGGCCGAGGTGGTCGAGCTTCCGACCATGCAGCACACGGACCGCCAGGGCGGGCTGCAGGCGTTCGCGCGCTCGGTCGAGGGCGGCCCGGCACCCGAGACGAGCGGGCGCGACAACCTGCGCAGCCTCGCCGTGATGGAGGCCGCTGGTCGCTCGGCGGTGTCGGGCGTCCCGGAGGACGTCGTCCTGCCCGAGTAGCGCGCGCCCGACCCGGCCCGCCGGCGTGCTCGGCGTCCTCGGCGGGTCCGGGCGTACCGGGTCGTTCCGTCCGGTCAGGGATGCCCGGTTCCGGCAGGGACGCTCGGTTCCACCAGGTGTCGCGGGCGCTCCGGCAGGGAGCGCGCACCAGGGTTCGTGGCGACGGACGGGAGGCGCGGTGCGGGCCCGCACCGCGCCTCCCGTCCGTCGCCGCCCACCACCAGGGCCGCGCTCGCCTCCCGGAACGCGCTCGTGTCCGCCGCGTGCCGCGTGCCGCGTGCCGCGTGCCGCGTGCCGCGTACCGCGCCAGCCGCGTGCCTGCCGCGTGCCTGCCGCGCTACGCGACCCCCGCCGTCCGTCGCGCCTGCGCGACCGCGGCCCGCACCCCGCGCGACCACGCGGGCCCGTGGCCGGGCAGGACGTGGCGTGCCTCGGTGTCCTCCAGGCGCGCGAGCGAGGCGACCGCGGTGTCGACGTCCGCCGTCGCGGCCGGGGCGACCACGCGCGGACCGATCCCGCCCGTGTACGGGTCGAAGGTGACGAGCGCGTCCCCGACGACCACGGCGTCACGGTCGGCGAAGTGCAGCGCGACGTGCCCGTCGGTGTGCCCGGGCGTCTCGATGATCCACGGGGTGCCCGGGACCTCGGCGCGCGAGGCGAGCGGCAGCGTGTCCGCGACCCCGTCGACCGTCAGCGCACCGGCGACGAGCATCCGGCCGAGCGGGGCGAACCCGCCCGGGTGCACCGCGACGAAGCCGAACCGGTTCGTCTGCGGGCGGTACGAGTACGGGTGCGCGGCGAGCTCGCGGTCGCCGGGGTGCACGTACACGGGCGTGCCCCACTCCCGGTGCATCCGGGCGGCCGTGCCGACGTGGTCGAAGTGCCCGTGGGTGAGCAGGAGCGCCTCGACGCGGGCGGGCGAGTAGCCGAGCTCGTGCACCGCGAGCAGCAGGTGCGGCCAGACGGCGGGCAGCCCGGCGTCGACGACGAGCAGCCGGTCGCCGGTCTCGACGAGGTAGGTGTTGGTGTGTGCGAGCTCGAGGCGGTGGATCCCCTCGGCGACGTCCCGGATCAGCATGCGGCGCACGCTAGACGGCTCCTGCTGAGCACCGGCGCGGACCCGTCCTGGTAGGCAGATTGCATGGCCAAGGACAGTCTCCCCGAGCTGGAACTCGCGAACGTGCGCACGCGCGAGCGGTTGACGGACAGCGTCACCGAGATCAAGCGGCGCGCGAACGTGCCGGCACGCACCCGGCTCGCGGTCGCGAAGGCCCGGCAGCGCTGGCACCGTGACCCGACCCCGCTCGTCGCGATGGCCGTGACCGCCGCGACGGGCGTCGCGGCGATCGTGCTCGGTGCGCGCATCGGTCGGACCGACGCCGGCCACCTCGACCAGCCTCCGGCGCAGACGGCGTTCACCGCGCTCCTGCCCTTCGGCGCGCGCGGGGAGCCCGACCCCGACCAGGCCCGCGGTGGCCGGAAGGGGCGGAAGGCCCGACGCAAGGCGGCGGAGGAGTCGCTCGAGCGCGACCCGGTGCACAAGAACCGCGTCAAGCAGCGCGCCGGCATCTCGGCGGTGCAGCGCCGTGCGACGGCGAACCGGAAGCAGGCCGCGAAGCGGTCGAAGGCGGCGGCGAAGGCCCTCGCGAAGGCGAAGGGCTAGGGCCATGGCGCGCAAGGACCACGACACGGACCGCAACCAGGGCAAGCCGGCGCCGGACGACCCGCGCAAGCCGGACAGCCCGACCGACCTGACGAAGCCGTCGTTCACGTACACGCTGAAGAAGACGCTCCGCGAGTTCACCGGCGACCAGTGCACCGACCTCGCGGCGAGCCTGACGTACTACACGGTCCTCGCCCTGTTCCCGGGCCTGCTGGCGATCGTCTCGATCCTCGGGCTGGTGTCCGATCCGCAGAAGACGATCGAGACGCTCCTCGACGTCGTCCGCAACGTCGGCGGTGGACAGGTCGCCGACCTGCTCCAGGACCCCATCGAGGGTCTCGTCCGTTCGCCCGCGGCCCCGGTCACGTTCATCGTCGGTCTCCTCGGTGCGCTGTGGTCTGCCTCCGGGTTCGTCGGCGCCTTCGGCCGGGCGATGAACCGGATCTACAACGTGCGCGAGGGCCGTCCGATCTGGAAGCTCCGCCCGACCATGCTCGGCGTCACGGTGTTCACCGTCGTGCTGCTCGTGGTCGGCCTGCTCGTGCTGCTCTCCGGGCCCCTGGCGCGCACGTTCGGTGACGTCGTCGGCCTCGGGGACGCAGCCGCGCTCGTGGTCTCGATCGTGCAGTGGCCGATCCTGCTCGCGATCATGATCGTGATCGTCGCGGTGCTGTACTACTGGGCGCCGAACATCCGCCAGTCGAAGTTCAAGTGGGTCAGCGGTGGCGCGCTCGTCGCGATCACGATCTGGGTCGTCGCGAGCGTCGGCTTCGGCTTCTACGTCGGCAACTTCTCGAACTACAACGCCACGTACGGCTCGCTCGGTGGCGTGATCGTCTTCCTGCTGTGGATCTGGATCACGAACAACGCGCTGCTGTTCGGCGCCGAGTTCGACGCCGAGCTCGAGCGTGGGCGCCAGCTGCAGGCCGGCATCCGTGCCGAGGAGGACATCCAGCTCCCCGAGCGCGACACCCGGCAGATCGAGAAGCAGGACGAGCAGCACGCGAAGGACGTCCTCGAGGGCATCCGGATCCGCGAGAGCGCGGGGCGCGAGAAGGACTGACCGGCAGCGGTCGGAGCGGAGGGCGGCGCGGGAGCGTCGCCTTCCGGTCGGGTCGGAGGGCGGCGCGGGAGCGCCACCGTCCGGTCGGGTCGGAGGGCGGCGCGGGTGCGCCGCCCTCCGTCGTTCCTGCACAGGCGGCAGGTCGGGTGGTGCCGTCCACAGCCTGGAGGCGCGGTGCCGGTCCGTCCCACGCCGTCCGTAGGCTCGTGGCCATGACCGACACCGCACCTGCCGCCAGCCGTCCGACCGCACTCGTCACCGGGGCCACCCGGGGGATCGGCCGGGCCATCGCGATCGAGCTCGGCCGCACGCACCACGTCGTCGTCGGCGGCCGGACCGCCGAGGCGGTCGATGCCCTGGTCGCCGAGCTGCCCGACGCCTCGCCGTTCGTGGCCGACCTCGGCGCGGGGGAGACCGCCCCGCTCCCTGAGCGGCTCGACGTGCTCGTGCACTCCGCCGGTGTGGAGCAGGGCACCCGCGTCGGCGACACCCCGCGCGCGGTCTGGGAGCAGGTGTTCGCCACGAACGTGTTCGCCGTCGCCGAGCTCACCCGGCTGGCGCTGCCGGCACTCCGTGCAGCCCGCGGCATCGTCGTCCCGATCAACAGCGGGTCGGGCTTCACGGCGGGCCCCGGCGGCGGTGTGTACGCGGCGTCGAAGTTCGCGCTGCGGGCCTTCGCCGACGCCCTGCGCGAGGAAGAACGGGCGAACGGCGTGCGGGTGTCGAGCGTGCACCCGGGTCGGGTCGACTCGGACATGCAGCGCGCCCTCGTCGAGAAGCTCGGCGAGGAGTACGACACCGACTACTACCTGGCACCCGAGGACGTCGCCGCCGCCGTGCGCACCGTCGTCGACCTGCCGGAGCGGGGGACGATCGAGTCGCTCGCGATCCGGCCGACCCGACGGCGGTAGCGCCGCCCTGGCGTCACGACAGGGCGACCCGACCGGTCAGGTCGAGCCGGTCGAGGAACGCCTCGTCGTGGCTGACGACCACGAGCGCACCCCGGTACGCCCGGAGCGCGGCGACGAGCTGGTCGACGCTCGTCAGGTCGAGGTCGTTCGTCGGTTCGTCCAGCACGAGCAGCTGCGGCGGCGGGTCCGCGAGGACGAGTGTCGCCAGCGCGACCCGGAACCGCTCACCGCCGGACAGGGCCCCGGCGACCCGGTCGACCGTGTCCCCGCGGACCAGGAACCGTGCCAGGCGGTTGCGGACCTCGGCGTCCGGGACGTGCGGTGCCGCCCGTCGCACGTTGTCGAGCACGGTCGCGGTGTCGTCGAGCGTGTCCTTCCGCTGCGGCAGGTACGCCGCCCGGTCCACGAACGACACCGCCGCAGTCCCGGGCAGCGGGTGCTCCCGAGCGCCGGGCGCCCCGACGAGCTGCTCGAGGAGCGTGCTCTTGCCGACGCCGTTGTCCCCGACGACCGCGATCCGCTCCGGACCCTGCACGACCGTCTCGCGCCCGTGCACCGTGAGGGCGGCGATGCGCCGTGCGGCGGGCACGTCCGGGTCGGGGAGCGCCACGTGGATCGCCTCGTCGTCGCGGAGGCGGAGTTCGGCCTCCCGCACGGACGCGAGTGCCCCGGACTCGGCCGACGCGTGCGCGACCCGGAGCCGCCCGGCGGTCTGCTCGGCCTGCTTCCGCAGCTCGTTCGCCAGGATCTTCGGCATCGACCGGCCGGCACGCGCGCCCGCCCTCGCCCGGCGCGCGATCGTCGTCTCCGCCTCGATCCGCTGCCGTTGCTCGGCCCGGTGCCGCTGCTCGGCGACGCGGACCTCGCGCTCGACCGCGGCCTGCTGTACGGCGAGGTGCTCCTCGAACGCGCTGAACGTGCCGCCGAAGACGGTCGCCGTCCCGCCGCGGAGCTCGACCGTCTCGTCGACGTGCTCGAGCAGCTCTCGGTCGTGGCTGACGAGCACGAGGGCCCCGTCCCAGGTGTCGACCAGGTCGAGGAGCGCCGCCCGTGCCCGACGGTCGAGGTCGTTCGTCGGCTCGTCGAGGAACGCGATCGGACGACCGCGGAGCCGGATGCCGGCGACGGCGGCGAGCACGGCCTGGCCACCGGAGAGCGTCGTCGCCGGGCGGTCCAGGTCGTCGCCGTCGAGTCCGGTCCCGGCATCCGCGAGCGCGGCCGCGGCACGCTCCTCGAGGTCCCAGTCGTCGCCGACGACCTCGAACTCCTCGGCGGACGCCGTCCCGGCGAGCACGGCACGCAGCGCGGTGAGCGTCGGACGGATGCCGAGCAGGTCGGCGACGGTGTCGCCGGGGCGGGCGGCGAGCCGCTGCGGCAGCAGGTCGACCGGACCGGTCGTCCGGATGCTGCCCGACGTGGGGTGGAGCTGCCCCGTGACGAGCCGGACCAGCGTGGACTTGCCGGCCCCGTTCCTCCCGACCAGGCCGGTCCGGCCCCGGCCGAAGGCGGTGGTGAGGTGGTCGAGCGCGACGGAGCCGTCGGGCCAGGTGAAGGTGACGTCGTGCAGGACGACGGAGGGGGTCGTTGCGGGCATGGAGGTGCCTCCCGGATCGTGAGCTGGGCGCACGACACCGGACCCGCGGCGACCCGGAGGGGTCGGCGACGCGGATGCGCCCGACGGGGCGCGACGATCACGGTGTCAGCGCGAGGACTGCGCGGTACCGGTGGTCGACTGCACTGCTGCTCTTCCGTCGGGGGACCCCCGTGTCCGCCACCCGTGCCGTCGGTCGGTCTCCCGCCCCGGCAGCCCCGTGGTGACGACGAGGTGACGTCCACCGTACGGGCGGACCCGACCGCAGGCAAGAGGTGACAGGCTGGAGGCATGCCGGAGAACCTGCTGCCGAACCCGACCGCGAACCCCGCGACCCTGCTGCCCGAGGAGCCGGAGGTGACCGCGGCGCTCGCCGCCGACGCCCCCGTGGCGAGCGTCGTCGTGTCGCACCCGTCCTCGAGCCTGGCGTGGGCGCTGCTCGCCGACGAGGCGTGGGAGCGCGGCGCGACCCTGGAGTCCTACGCCTACGCCCGTGTCGGGTACCACCGCGGCCTCGACGCACTGCGGCGGGCCGGCTGGCGCGGTGCCGGGCCGGTGCCGTGGTCGCACGAGCCGAACCGCGGCGTGCTCCGCGCGCTGTTCGCCCTGCGCCGGGCAGCCGAGGCGATCGACGAGCCGGGCGAGCCCGAGCGGCTGACGGACTTCCTCGACCAGAGCGACCCCGAGGCGCTGCGCGCGCTCACCGCGGGGGAGTAGCGCGGGCGCGCTGCCCGCACCGCGCTGCCCGCACCGCGCTGCCCGCACCGCCCGCTGCGGCTGCGCCCGCGCGGCCTTTCGCCGAACCGAAAGCACCTTGCGCCACGGGTTTCCGTGGCGCGAGGTGCCTCCCGTTGTTCACGAGCAAGTCGCGGCGAGGCACCCCGCCGCCCCTTCACTCGTCCGACCGGACTCGTCGAGGGGCAACCAGGAGCGGACGCTCAGGGCGCTTGTCAGGACCAAGAGATCGAGGCTCGGTCCGGCGGAGGGCGCGGCACAGCGCCCAGGGCATTGCGTCTGAAGAGCGCCACGTGATCAGAAGCACGAGGCCGATCATCGAGATTGCGAATGTGACGAGCCCGAGCACCAGAGCGAAGACCAGATGCATGGTGGCGGACAGTGCCAGCGTCATCAGACGGGCGTTCCGACGCCTCGCGGTCAGGACGGAGAACGCGAGGACGTACTCCGTCACGATGACGCCCCAAGTAGCGGCCTGAAGGAGCGGGGCATGGGAAAAGGCGGCCTCGAGCAGGGAGCGAATCTCAGCCCGAGCTCCGAAGTTCGGCTGCTGTAGCCAGAACCAGAGTGCGCTGCCATCAGCCCAGATCGGATGCGTCTGCTTCACTACGGCTGCTTCCAGGTAGACGTACGCCAGTTGCACCTTGAGCGTCACCAGCAGGACTTGACTCGGAATGTGCCGGAGGGCTGGGATACCTGAACTGCGCGGTCGCCACCCGAATGCGCGCCAGTCAGTCGCGCACACCAGTGCAAGCACGGCGGTAACGCTCGCGGTGAGGTAATCGCCACCTTCGATGCCAACTGTGTTGGACGCAAGGGTGAACGCGGCATAAGCATGCAACGGTGCGGCTAGGCCGGGTACAGCGCCTACGAGCGTGGGCAGGCACAGCAGGACGAGCAGCCAGCGGACGACGTCGGCACTGGACGGCTCAGCCAGGCAGAACGCTCCGAGCGCTGCAAGCCCCGTGCAGTTCGACGGTCTCAGCCCCGGCGAGGAGGGATCGTGCAGGAGGACCGACGCATCGTTCACCGCGAGGACAACAACGGTCGAAAGAGCCAGCACCGACCGCGCGACCGATAGCTGCAATCCGTGCGGCGACCTCGCCCAGTAGCGAAGGACTGCGGCGCCGAGCCCTTCTGCGGCGTTGCTCAACTTCCGGTACACAGTACGTGCGCCCTTGTGATGCTTCCCGGTGGCGGAGTGCGGAAGCGAGCGAAGGCAAGCGGAACAGGTGGCTGTCGGATCAGCAGGAGTTCGCCGCAGAGAGCCTTCGATGAGCTGTGCATCGACACTTCCGGATCCCGCGATGTGCGAGTGGGCTCGCAACTGGCGGGTCGCCTCACGTTGCGGCATCGGGACCAGGAAGTGTTGTCGGGGAGACTCTCGAGCAAGTACGAGAGATCTTGGTCAAAGTTGCGTGCGTGTCGCGACAGGCCGTATGCATTGTCGGGCGCGGAGGTCACGTTGCCCTCGTCGATCACCCACCTGCCCTGCCGCAAGTGAGCAACTCGTACGATGTCTTCCCGCGCGTCTCGTGTGAAGAAGCCCCAGCCCTGGCGGAAGATCTGCGCAACGGTGCGAGTGGCGATGCCGTTCCCGGACGGGTCACTGACAGTCTGCGGCGCTTTGTTCCCGAGGAACGAAAGCAGACAGAGAAGGATGCATCCGGTGCAGCTGACGGTGGCAACCAGCACGGTCGTGGCGAGTTTGCGATTGCGCATTCCTCAGGCGAAGAGGGCAGCGAGGCGAGCGGCGACTTCCGTTTCGCGGAGACGAGGGTAGTGCTCCGCGACCTTCGACGGATCCGCAGTCGGAAGGCCTTCAGTCGAGGTTGTCGTCATGCGTGAGTTCCAGACTCCGTTGTTGGTCCAGAGGCCGTTCTGGTTGACCACGATGTTCACGTTCCCAGCAACGTTGAAGTTCACTCCGGCGATCACGGTGCCGACGGCGATGGCCAGGACGAGGGCCGCCGCGCAGACTGTCGGACCACAGACGCGCGCAGAGTCTTCTCGAGCCCCGGCCTTGATCGCCTCCGGGTAGTTCGACTGGAGGGACGAGAAGAAGGCGTCTCGAAGACCGGAGAAACCGTTGAGGACTTCGTACGGATCGCCGGACTGAACCTCGTCGAGAGCCGTGGTGGTCTCGTAGGAAGGGTTGTGGAGGACATCATCGACGATGTGGTCGGTGAATCGCTCGTAGTTCTTCCGGTCATCGGCAGTCAAGCTGTCGGGCAGGCGTACCTCTGTGTCGATCTCGTGTGCCAGCTTGCCCTGACCAAAGATCAGACCGCGCACGATCTGCTCGTCGGTGTACAGCCGCGACTGGGAAGCTGCGGCAGTGGACAAGCCCGCTGCGGCGATGGTGGCACCGAGCGCGACCGTTGCGATGATCTTCTTCATGGCGTCTTCCTGATGGTGACTGGTGAGGGAGAGTGCGTCCGGTCTCGCGAGATGCCGCCGGAGAGGTCGCCGTGAGCGGTCAACGCTCGTCGCAGCGCTGTGCCGCTCGGCTCGCGATGACCGAGCCTGCGACCACCAAGGCCAGACCAGCGACCATCCCGATGAGGACAGCGGCATCTGCGACAGCTTTTGTTGCGAACGCGTTCAACAAGCCCCCGCCCACGAAGCAGAGGCCTGCCCCGTCGAGCCAGAGCCTGGCCGCGCGATGGCCAGCTCGCCATGTCCCGTCCGATTTCATGACCGATCTGATTCGGATGCCGGCTGCGCCGTTCGGCCCGAGTACGCCTCGGGCGGCGAGTTCTGCCACGACGCCGACGACGACTCCGCTGAAAGCGAGGGCAAGCCCGGACAACTCCATGTCCCCAGTGAAACGTGATGTACCATTTGAGTCAAGGCTTCGGTGCCGGATATGTCGCAAGTCGAATGTTGCAGCAGCTGCTGCGCCGGAAGGTGATCCCGAGCGCCCGGGGTCCGCCGTCGATGCGAGACTGCAGCGCAGATGAACCCTCTCGGGGCGTGGTGCGCTTCGAAGCCAAGTGTCAGAATTCGCCGACAGGGGCCGCGGTCCACGCAACTGACTGCCGATCAGTCCCGTGCTCTGCTTCGATGCCGGGCCCTCGGACTCACCTCCGCGAGCGTCGGGCGCTGTGGTGCCGAGCGACTCTGCGGCACAACGGAAAGCACCTCACGCCACGGCGAACCGTGGTGCGAGGTGCTTCCCGTTGTGCGCGAGCAGACCGAACCGCGGAACGGCGCGGCCGCCGCCCGCGGGCGCGGCCCGGCCCCGCGACCGCCCGCGGCCCCGCGCCCGCGGCCCGCCCCCGCTACCCCAGCACCACGCTCCACGAGAACGCCTGCGGCCACAGCTGGTGCTCCGGCAGCACGTCGAGCCCGCACGCCCGCGACCCCAGCCCGTGCTGCGCCGCGTCGAGGTACAGGTACGCGTGGTCCGGCGTGGGCAGCTCGTACGGGTGCATCGCCCGGGTCAGCTGCTGCGCGGTCCACGGCGAGAGCGTGAAGCCCGCCCGGTGCGCCCCGACGGAGGTCACGGTGAACGGCCCCACCGACAGCGCACGCAGGGACGGCCGGTGTCCGGTCTCCTGCGGCATCGAGTACTCGACCCCGAGCGCACGCACCGGCGCCGAGAACCGCCCGACCCGCGCGGCGTGCGACGAGTCGGCGTACGACTCCGCCGGTCCGGTGCCGAACCAGGTCGCCTCGTCGTCGAGCAGTGCCGCGGGCAGGTCGAACCGCACGCCGATCCGGGGCCAGGTGACGTCCCACGCGCCGAACGGCACCGCGTCGGTCTGCAGCAGCAGCCCGGCGTCCGTCAGGGTCCAGCGGTGGGTGACGTCGACGCCCCACCCGCTGTTCGCCGCGGCCACCCGCACACGCTGCTCGAGCCCGTGCTCGGTCCGCGTCACCGCGACGAGCCGGTGCGTCAGCCGGTCGAGGCCGCGCTCGCGCCACCGGGTGGCCGAGGGCGGCGCGGTCGGGTCGCCGACACCCTGGGTGAGCACCGGGTCGGCCGTCTCGTAGCCGCCCTGCGAGGCGAGGCTGTCGTTGTCGGTCGGTGCGCGCCAGAGCTCGAGCCGCGGTCCGGCGACCTCGTGGCCCTTCCAGGACACCAGGTCACCCCGGGCGGTGAAGGTCCCGTCGCCGAGACGGTCGCCCTCCCACCCGGTGCCGGAGGCCCGTGGTACGTCTCCCGGTCGGCTCGCGACGAGCCGCTGGGTGCGTGCGACGACGTGGCCGGTGTCGGCCCACGCGGTCGGCCCCGCCAGCTCCGCGGTCACGTCGAACCACAGTTCGTCGCCGGGGGCGAGTGCTGCGGTGTCGGCCGCGGCGGCGAGGACCTCGTCGGGGACGGGCACCGTGGCCGACTGCCGGGCGGCGACCACCCCGGGCGCGAACCGGCCCGACGACTCCACGACGCCGTTCCGGCTGAGCGTCCAGCAGAACCGCAGTCCGGCGGTCGACGCCGAGTGGAAGCGGTTCTCGACGAGCAGCGTGGTGTCGGACACCGAGAACCGGATCGGCGCGACGACCGCGGCGAACTCGGCCAGACCCGGGGTCGGGGTGTCGTCGGGCAGCACGAGACCGTCCATCACGAAGTTGCCGTCGTGCACGACCTCGCCGAAGTCACCGCCGTACGCGTAGTAGTCCTCGCCTGACGCGGTCCGGGCGAGCAGCCCGTGGTCGCGCCACTCCCACACGAAACCGCCGTGCAGGCGCGGGTACTTGTCGACGAGCGCCTCGTACTCGGCGATCTGCCCCGGGCCGTTGCCCATCGCGTGCACGTACTCGCAGTGCAGGAACGGCTTCGACCGCTGTCGGGCGGCCTCGGCGGGACCGCAGCCGAGCAGCGGGGTCGCGGGGCCGCCGCCGATCGACTCGGTCTCCTGCAGCGTCGGGTACATCCGCGAGTACACGTCGGTGTAGGCGCCCGTGTAGTCGCCCTCGTAGTGCACGGGCCGCTCGTCGTCGCGGTCGTGCACCCACTGCGCCATCGCGGCGAGGTTCCGCCCGGTGCCGGACTCGTTGCCGAGCGACCACATGACGATGGACGCGTGGTTCTTGTCCCGCTCGACCGTGCGGGCGATCCGGTCCAGGTAGGCGTCGCGCCACGCGGGGTCGTCGGAGGGGTTGCCGACCCAGTCGGTGAACAGGAAGCCGTGCGTCTCGAGGTCGCACTCGAGCACGACCCAGAACCCGAGCTCGTCGGCCAGGTCGAGCACGCGGGGGTGCGGCGGGTAGTGCGAGGTGCGGATCGCGTTGACGTTGTTCCGCTTCATGAGCGCCATGTCCGCGCGGGCGTGCTCCTCGTCGAACACCCGGCCGCGGACGGGGTGGGTCTCGTGCCGGTTCACACCGTGGAAGACCACGCGCTCGCCGTTCACCAGGAACCGGTCGCCGACGATCTGCACCGTGCGGAAGCCGAGGCGCAGCGACACGGTCTCGCCGCCCGTCCGCCCGCCGGCCGCGGTGCCGGTGGACACCTGGGCGTCGTACAGCCGCGGGAGCTCGGCGCTCCACGGCTCGACGCCCTCGACCGTGATCGGTGCGACGTCGTCGGCGGTGGCCCACGTGACGTCGACGTCGAGCGAGGGCACGGTGAACCGCACCGGGAACGCCGCGTCGAGCGTCGGGAACGTGATGGTGCCGGTCCCGGTCGACGGACGGCCCGAGGCGGCGGTGCCGGCGGTGGCGGCGTCCCCGAGCGTCGCGGTCCAGCCGGCGCGCACGAAGACGTCGTCGACGGGCGCGGTCGGCCGGGCGAGCAGCGTGACCGACCGGAAGATGCCCGGCAGCCACCACTGGTCCTGGTCCTCGAGGTACGAGGCCGCACTCCACTGGTGCACGCGGACGAGCAGCTCGTTCTCGCCCGGCACCAGCAGTGCGGTCACGTCGAACTCGGTGGCCAGGCGCGACCCGGTCGACCACCCGACGAGCTCGCCGTTCAGCCACACCCGGACGTGCGACTCGACCCCGTCGAACCGGAGCAGCACCCGGTCGGCCGCGTCGAACGACGACGGCAACGAGAACGTTCGGCGGTGGTCACCGGTGGGGTTCTCCTCCGGCGGGTGCGGCGGGTCGATGGGGAACGGGTACTGCAGGTTCGTGTAGCTCGGCGCACCGTGTCCGTGCAGGACCCAGTGCGACGGGACGGGGATGCTGCCCCACTCGTCCTCCACCCCCGACGACGCTCCGGACGGCGCCGAGGCCACCCCCGGCACCGGGACGTCCGCGACCGGCGACCACCGGAAGTCCCACTCCCCGTCGAGCGACAGGGACGGGGCGTCGGTGTGGAGCCACGCCCTCGGGGCGAGCCGGGTGTCCGAACCCGGTGCCGTCGAGGCGAGTTCGGCGAGCGCGGTCGCGGCGGGGTCGGAGGCGGCTGCCTCCGGGGCGGAGTGGGTGGAGGACGAGTGAGCAGCGATGGTCAACCCTTGACCGATCCTTCCGTGAGGCCCCCGCGCCAGAAGCGCTGCAGGACGATGATGGCGATGACGAGCGGGATGACCGAGACGAGCACCCCGCCGGTGGTGAGCTGGTAGAACTCGGGCAACCGGTCCACCTGCGCGCGCCAGTTGTTCAGCCCCAGTGTGATCGGGTACAGCTTCTGGTCTGCCAGCATGATGAGCGGCAGGAAGAAGTTGTTCCAGATCCCGACCACCTGGAACAGGAACACCGTGACGAGCGCCGGCGTCAGCTGGCGGAGCACGATCGTGTGGAAGATCCGCATCTCGCCGGCGCCGTCGATGCGCGCCTGCTCGAGGAGTGCCGTGTCCACCGATGCCGACGCGTACACCCGGCACAGGAACAGGCCGAACGGCGACACCAGGCTCGGGATGAGCACGCTCCAGTACGTGTCGGTCAGGCCCATGGTCGAGAACAGCAGGAACAGCGGCAGCGCCGTCGCGGTCCCCGGCACGAGCACACCGCCGAGGATCGTGCCGAACACGAGCTGGCGGCCGCGGAACTCGTACTTCGCCAGGGCGTACCCGCCAGCCGCGGCGAAGTAGGTCGCGAGGACCGCGCCGACGCCGGAGTAGAGGACGCTGTTCGCGATCCACCGGACGAAGATGCCGCCGTCGTACGAGAACACCTGCTGGATGTTGCTGAACAGGGCGAACTCGCCGCCGAACCAGAACCCGTTCGTCGCGAACAGCGCGCCGGTCGTCTTCGTGGCGGCGATCACGACCCAGTACAGCGGCACCAGGAAGTAGACCGCGACGATCACCAGGATGGCGGTGACGACGATCTGCGAGGTCGGGGTCCGGTCGAGCTTGCGCCGCTGGTGCGCGGTGATCGACGTGGTGTCGACCGGGAGGGCGTTCTGCTTCGTCGCAGGTGCCTCGATCGCTTCGCTGGTCATGCTTCCGCCCCCTTGCGGTCAGCCGGGAGGCCCGTGGCGGCTCCCGTGGTCGTGCTGCGGTGGGCGACGCCGGTCGCCGGGCGGGTGGGCCCGCCGGTGGTACCGCGCGTCTGGAGGGCGCGCCGCGCCTCCCGGCCGTCACGCTTCGCGCGACGGTCCTGGTCGCGTTCGTGCTTCGGCGGACGGTTCGTCAGGGCGAGGAACGCGAACGACAGGACGAACGCGGCCAACGCGATGATCACGGCCTGCGCACTCGCGACGCCGTACTCGTTGAAGGCGAACGCGTTCGTGTAGGCGGCGTAGTTCGGCGTGTACTCGGTGTCGATCGCCGGGGCGACCGTGGACAGGATCTGCGGCTCGGCGAAGAGCTGCAGCGTGCCGATGATCGAGAACACCGTCGTGAGGACGAGTGCCGGGGCGATGAGCGGGATCTGGATCCGCCAGGCGACCTGGAAGGGGCCGGCGCCGTCCATCTTGGCAGCCTCGTAGACCTCACCGGGGATGGACTTCAGCTGCGCCACGATGATGAGCATGTTGTAGCCCGTGTAGGTCCACGTGACGATGTTCGCGATCGACCACAGCACGCTGTTCGCGCCGAGGAAGTCCGGCTGCAGCCCCACCGCCTGGAGCAGGTCGATGATCGGGGACAGGCCGGGCACGTACAGGAACGACCACAGGATCGTCGCGATGACGCCCGGGACGCCGTACGGCATGAAGTAGACCGCGCGGAAGAACGCCGGCCAGCGGGCGCTCGCCGACTCGAGCAGGAGCGCGAGGATCGTGCACGCGATGATCATCACCGGCACCTGCACGATGCCGAACAGGAGCATGCGGCCGATCGACGCGACGAACCCGGAGTCCTGCAGCGCGATCGCGTAGTTGTCGAAGCCGGCGAAGCGGCCGGTGACGCCGTCCTCGCCGAAGAGCCCCTCGCGGTCGACGGTGGTGAAGCTCTGGAACAGCGCGCTGATGATCGGGATGATGAACGTCAGGACGAACAGCGCGAGGAACGGGGCGAGGAGGATCCACGGGGCGCGCTTCTGGGCGCTCGTGGCCCTGGTGCTCGTGCGGTAGCCGGAGCGCGGCTGGGTGGCGGTCATCGTGCCGTCCTCACGCTGAGGCCCTTGTCCTTGAAGGACTGGACGATCTCCCGCTGGGCGAGCTCGACGGCGTCGGTCAGCTTCAGGCCGCCGGTGAGCTTGCGCCGGAACTGGTTCTGCAGGCTCGTGAACGCCGACTGGGTCACGGGGGACCACGACCAGTCGATGTTCTGCTCCTTCGCCGCGGGGGCGAAGACCTCCTCGTTGTAGTCCTGCCCGGAGAACCACGCGCTCGGTTGCTGGCGCGCTGCTCCGATGTAGTCCTTCGCGGGGGACCACCCGATGCCGCAGTACTTGATCATCGCGTCGATGCCCTCCTTCGACGTGGTCATCCAGGTGATGAACTCGAGCGCCTCCTTCGGGTGCTTCGCGTTCGCCAGGACCGCGGCGCTCGAGCCGCCGATCGCGCTCGAGCCGAACCCGGACGCGTCCCACTTCTGCATCGGCGCGACCTTCCACTTGCCCTCGCCGCCCTGGATGGACTGGATGAGGGCGTCGCCCCAGCTCGCGCTCGTGACGGCGGCGATCCGACCGTTCGCGCACGCGGCGTACCAGCCGGGGGTGTAGGCGCCGGCCGAGGTGTCGACGAGCCCGTCGTCGATGCAGCCGTCGAAGAACGCGGCGACCCGCAGCGTGGCGTCGTCGGTCATGTCGATCACCCACTCGTCGCCGTCGACCTTGAACCACCGCGCGCCGGCCTGCTGGGCGTACGCGGCGAAGGGCGACGCGTCGGCGACCGGGAACACCTCGAGGTAGTTCTGCTTGCCGGTCTTCCGGACCTTGTCGGCCAGGACCTTCCACTCGTCCCACGTCGTCGGGGGTTCGCCGCCGGCCTGCTCGAGGATCGCGGTCTGGTAGTAGAAGCCCATCGGACCGGTGTCCTGGGGGATGCCGTAGACGCCGTCGACGAACTCGACCTGGGCCCAGGCGGCGTCGTCGTACTTCGACCGGAGGTCCTTCGCGCCGTAGCGGGCCAGGTCCACCAGGCCGTTCGCGAGCATGAACTCGGGGATCTGGCGGAGCTCGACCTGCCCGATGTCCGGACCGCCGCCGGCCGCGAGCGCGGAGTACATCTTCTGGTACCCGCCGCTGTTGCCGCCGGGGATCCAGTTCGCGGTGACCTGGATGCGGGGGTTCTTCGCGTTCCAGACGTCGCAGACCTTCTGCAGGTCCTTGAGCCACGCCCAGTACGTGATCTGCACGGTCTCGCCACCGGCCGCAGCCGGGATCACCGCCGCCTTGTTCACGTTGGTCGAACCCGGGACGGCACAGCCGGCGAGCAAGCCCGCCGCAGCCGTGCCGAGCCCGAGGCTGAGCAGGTTTCTTCTCGACAGCTGTCGTCCAGATGGTGTTGGCGTCATTGCCTGAGCTCCGGTTCGTCGTCGGATCGGGTTCTCCGCCAGTAGAGCACGGAACCGAGCGCCGCTGTGTTTTCACGAAGGCGTTCACGGCTTTTCACGGCTGGTCGTTACCTGGGCCGGTAGGGGCGGCGGGAGGCGCGCCGGTCGGTGGTCGGTGGTCGGTTGTTGCTGGTTGCTGGTTGCTGGTTGCTGGTTACGGGTCGCTGGTTACTGGTCGCTGGTCGCTGGTCGCTGGTCGGCGGTCGCACGGAGCCGCCTCGGCTGGGTGTCGGCTCCGAGCCGTGGGCACGCCCGGCCGGGCAGGGGGATGGTGGACCGCACACGACACGTCGGGGTTCGTGACGCCCCGGCGCACCGCCGAGAGGAGCTGTCATGACGTCCACCAACGCGACGAGCGAACTGCACGGGATCCTGGGGGAGCGGCTGGAGGGCGGTGGCACGTGGGCGTGGGCCTACGCCGACGTGTCCGGCAACGTCGAGGACCCGCGGCGGCAGGCGGCCCTGAAGCTCCGGGCGGTCGAGGAGTCCCTGCGTGCCCAGGGCGCGAGCGCCGACGTGGTGGACACGATCGCCGCCGAGTTCGAGCAGGAACCGGGCGTCCCGTCGCCGGTGGCCCGGTACGTGCTCGTCCACGACGGCGAGCTCGTCCTCAGCGAGGTGCTCCCCGGGCACCTGCACGGTGCCGAGGCGATCGGTGTCGGGGCCGTGCCCGACCTCGTGCCGCTCGTCGCGCACCGCCCGATCGACCTGCCGTTCCTGGTCGTGCACGTCACCCGTGAGGGCGGCACCCTCCGCGCCTACCGCCTCGGCCACGCCCCGTCGGTCGTCGACGAGCAGCAGGTGCAGGGCCGCACCGACACCCTGCACTACGCGAAGGCCGGGACCGGGTGGAAGCAGCCGCACTGGCAGGCCCACACCGAGGAGATCTGGAAGCAGACCTCGGCCGAGGTCGCCGGGGCCGTGGACGAGGCCGTCCGCCGCCTGCGCCCCGGGCTCGTCGTCGTCGCGGGGGACGTCACCGCGCGGGAGCTGCTCGTCAAGGCGCTCTCCACCGAGGCGCGTGCGCTCGTCACCACCGTGCCCGTCGACCCGCGGTCGGACGACGCGGCGCGGCAGGCGTTCGTCGAGCACGTCGAGATCGCCCTCGCCCGGGTGATCGCCACCCGCCGGCACGACCTCGAGGACCTGCTCCGCACGCACGTCGGCCGCGGCGACAACCTCGCGGTGACCGGACTCGGCTCCGTGGTGTCCGCACTGCAGCAGGCGCAGGGGTCGGTCGTGGCGCTCGACGCCGTCGCGGTCGGGGACCGCACGCTCCTGGCGCTCGCCGGCGCCCCGTGGGTCGCGACCGCACCGGAGCAGGCCGCCGGGACGCCCGTGGTCGGTGCGGTACCCGCCGTGTGCGCGCTCGTGCGGGCGGCGGTGCTCACGGACGCCGAGCTCGTGCTCGTGAACGCGGCGTCGCTGCCCGGCGGTGCCGCGGCCGCTGCGCTCCTGCGCTGGCCGGTCGGCCCCGCCGTCCCGGCCTGACGCCCGCTGTCCTGCCGCCCCGCTGTCCTGCCGGCCCGGCGGCACCGAGCGTGCCGTTTCCGTCACACTCGGCGCCGCCGGGCGACCGCCCGTGCCCGCCCGGCGGGACGCCGACGGCATGTCCTGCGCACTCGGCCCTCGTCGGTTGCCCGGTTGCCCGGTTGCCCGGTCGCCCGGTCGCCCGTCCCCGTCCGATCGGTGGCCGGTGCGGGCGCGTCAGTCGTGCGAGCGGTCCGTGCGCGGCACCAACGGCAGCGCGAGCAGGGGCAGCACGGCGACGATCCCGAACGACGCCGCGAACCCGAGCGCCCCGACGAGCGCGCCGACACCCGGGCCCACGGCGCTCGCCGCGAGGAACTGCCCGGTGTTCTGCGTCCCGAGCGCCCGGCCCGACCACGCGGGACCGGCCGCCTCGGCGACGGAGGTGTACGCCAACCCGTTGTCCGCCACGGTCACGCTCGTGGCGACGAGCAGGAACACGGCCGCCGCCGCCCAGTGCGACACGTCGACGAGCGCCATCACCCCCATCACCACCGCTGCCGACACCGCGACCACCCGGAGCGGTCCGACGCGTGAGCCCGCACGGTCGCTCCACGCCCCGACGAGGATCCGCCCGACCGCCCCGACGAACTGGGACGCCCCGACGAGGAGCCCCGCCGCGGGGGTCGACCACCCGAGCCCGACGAGCCACACCAGCCCGTAGGTCGACAGCGTGAACTGGGGCACCACGAGCAGCACCGACACCGCGTGCAGCCGCCACAGGAACCCGGACGACCGGTACGGGTTCGCCGACGCCTCCGATCGCAGGCCGGGCCCCGCACCGAGCGGATGCGCCGGTGCCGCGGCTCGTGCGGGTCGCGGCGGGTCGACGATCCCCACGGCGCACAGCACGGTGAGCACGGCGCACAGGACGAACGGCAGCACGAGCGCGGCCCGGATGCCTGACCCCTCCGGGAGCTGCGGGACGGTGACCGCCGCGAGGGTCACCCCGAGCGGCTGCGACATCTGCCGGATGCCCATCGCCAGGCCGCGCCGCTCCTTCGGGAACCACCCGACCACGACCCGGCCGCTGGCGGCGTTCGTGGACGCGCTCGTCATCCCGGCCGCGAGGAACGCCGCCCCGAGCAGCACGGGGTCGCCCGCGGACAGCCAGGCCGCCACGACGGTGAGCGTGGTGAGCGCGAGGCCGCCGGCGATCACGACCCGTTCGCCGACCCGGTCGGTCACCGCGCCCCAGGCGATGAGCGTGAGCACGAGGCCGACCGTCGGCGCCGCCGCGAACAGTCCGGCGGAGGCGAGTGGCATGCCCTGCGCGAGCAGGTGCGGGATGAGGAGCGCCGGCGCCGAGACCACGAGGGTGCCCGCGGCCTGTGCGGCGACCCCGAGGGCGAGCATCGTCCATGCGCGGCGGGGTGTGGTCATCGGTGCAGCCTGTCGTTCCGGGGCGGTACCAGTCGGTACACCGCGACGGTATACCAATCGTGGCGGAACGCACTAGGCTCGTCTGCCGTGACCGACACCGATGCAACGACGGCCGACGCGGCGACGTCCGACGCCGCCCCGGTGTCCCAGACGACCCAGCTCTACGACAACCTGCGCGAGGCCATCCTCACCCTCGACATCGCCCCGGGCGAGCGCATCTCCGAGCGTGGGCTCGAGGGGCGCTTCCACGCCTCGCGGACCCCGGTGCGGGCGGCCCTGTCGCGGCTCGAGCGCGAGGGACTCATCCTGCACGAGGGTCGCTCGTGGACGGTGACGCCGATCGACCTCGACGAGATCGCCTCGCTCGCCGAACTCCGTGGCGTGCTCGAGCCCGCGGCCGCGCGTCTGGCGGTCGAGCGTGCCTCGGCAGACCAGCTCGACGAGGTCCGCGCGCACCTCGACCAGCTCCGCAGCACACCGGACCGCGAGGCCGGCATCCGCATGGGCTCGACGTTCCACCTCGACCTCGCCGCGCTGGGCGGCAACCGGTTCGTCACCGACGCCATCGCCGACGCGCTCACGCGGCTCGAGCGCACGCGCTGGATCGAGGTCCGCACCGCCGAGGCCCGCGAGGCCGCGTGGGAGGAGCACAGCGCGATCCTCGACGCGGTCCGCGCGGGCGACGCCGACCGTGCCGCCGAGATGCTCGCGGCGCACGTCGCCGGGACGAACGAGCGGCTCCTGACGTTCATCGCCCAGGAGCGGCGCCGTCTGCGGGGCGCGGGCATGGCGATCATCGGCTCCGCGCTGGAGACCGAGACGGTTCCCGGGGCGGGAGCCGACCCGGAGGCCCCGCCGTCGCTCAGGGACCGCTGACCGAGTCCGTCCCCTCGAGGTCCTCCACGGCCCACGCGGCACCGTGGTCGGATCGGTCGAGCAGCGCGTCGCGCACCTCGGCCTCGTCCGTGGTGAGGCGGATGGCGTGCTTGCTGCCGGAACGCGTCGACTGTGACATGTTTCCTCCTGTGTGCGTGGGCATCGGGTGGTGCAGGCCCCCGGCCTGCTGATGCGCTTCCTCACGGGACGTACTGAGGTCGCATCAGTGTGCCGCGCCCTGTCCGCGGAGCGCAAGCACTTCCGGCCACCTGTGGACGCAGGCGCTTCCGCCCACCTGTGGAGGAGCCGCCGCCGCGGCCGTGCCTAGGATGGTCCGTCCGCGCAGGGGCGCGGCTCGGTCACGGAGGACGGACGGGAGGCGCGGCATGGGTCCGCAGCGCACGGCGCCGCCCACGGTCTACGACGTCGCGTCCGAGGCCGGCGTCTCGATCGCCACGGTCTCGCGCGTGCTCCGCACGCCCGACGCGGTCCGCGAGGGCACCCGCGACCGGGTCCAGGCGGCGATCCGCACGCTCGGCTACGTCCCGTCCGGCAACGCCCGAGCCCTGGCCGGCAAGCGGACCGGCGTGGTCGGTCTCCTGCTGCCCGGGTTCGACGTCGTGCCGGACGAACGGCCCGACCTCGTCACCGACGGCGGCGTGCGCGTGGTCGACGACCGGCGGCACGTCACGCAGCCGACCGCGTCCGCCCTGTACTTCGACGAGGTCCTCCGCGGCGCCGAGGTCGAGGCGTGGCAGCGGGGGCTCGCGCTCATGGTCGCCGCCGGGCGTGGACCGTCCCGCGACGTCGTCGTGAACGACGTCGCCGGTCGGGTCGACGGGCTCGCGGTCATGGCCCAGACAGTGCCGGACGAGCTGCTCGACCACGTCGCCCGCCGGATCCCGGTCGTGGTGCTCGCCGACGACCGGCGTTCGCACGGCTTCGACTCGGTGAGCGTCGACAACACCGCCGGCATGCGCACGGTCGCGTCGCACGTCATCGGCCGGCTCGGCATCCGGTCGCTCGCCTACCTCGCCGGACCGATCGACTCGCCGGACGACATCGAGCGGTCGGCGGGCTTCCGGCAGGCCCTGGCCGACCACGACCTGCCCGCGTCCTCGGTGCGCGTCGTGCACGGTGACTTCGGGCGGGTGCGGGCGCGGGAACTCGCGGTCGGGCTGCTCGACGGACCCGAGGTGCCGCGCGCGATCGTCTGCTCGAACGACCAGTCGGCGCTCGGTGTGCTCGACGCGGCGGCGGCGCGGGGCGTACGGGTCCCCGACGAACTCGTCGTCACGGGGTTCGACGGCATCGACGCGGGACGGTTCTCGTCGCCCCGCCTGACGACCGTGCACCAGCCGATGGCCGAGCTCGGTCGTGCTGCGGTCCGCGCGATCGTGGACCGCCTGGAGCACCGCGACGGACCACCGCGCGCCGTGCGACTGCCGGTCGAGGTCCTGCTGCGCGAGAGCTGCCCGCCGTCCGTCTGAGGGGCGTCCGCGCCGCACGCGCCGTGTCGCCCCGGGAAACAACGCGCTCGCTTGCATCGCGCCATGTAAGCGCATACATTGACCACGTACCCACTCGACACGGAGGTCGACCGAGCAATGACGCTTCCCCCACAGCGCCGCCGCCGTCGCGGACGCCTGACGGCCGCGCTCGCCGGCATCGCCGTCGTGGCCCTCGCCGCCACCGGCTGCAGCATCCAGGTCCGGTCCCAACCGGACCCGAGCATCGGCAAGGACACGATGCTCATCAACGCGGACCGCGGCAACCCGCTGTTCGACCGCAACTTCAACCCGTACATCTCGAACGCCCGCACCGCGAGCAAGTGGATGTACGAGCCGCTCATCGAGATCAACCCGCTCGACGGCAAGGGCACCCCGTGGCTCGCGAGCTCCTGGGACCTCCCGGACGCGCGGACGATCGACATGACGATCCGGAAGGGCGTCGAGTGGTCCGACGGCACGCCCTTCAGCGCGAAGGACGTCGTCTTCACGTTCGACCTGCTCAAGAAGTTCCCCGCGATGGACGTCAAGGGCGCCTGGCAGCACATCGACCGCATCGAGCGGGACGGTGACCACGTCGTCTTCCACCTCAAGGGAGAGGACGTGCCGAGCCTCAACATCATCGGCGCGACGTACATCCTCGGCGAGCGGCACTACGGCGGGGTGAAGGACCCCGTCACGTGGCGCGACCCGAACCCGGTCGGCACCGGCCCGTTCGTGCTCGGCAACTACTCCGACCAGCAGTACTCGATGGACAAGAACCCGCGGTACTGGCAGGCCGACAAGATCGCGATCGAGCACCTCGTCCTGCCGGCGACGAACACGCAGCTCGACACCGTCACACGCGGCTACGACTGGGCGTACTCGTTCATCTCCGACGTCAAGGGCACCTGGGGCGCGGCCGCCGACACCAACAAGTGGTGGTTCCCGGCCGGCGGCGTCATCGGCCTCATCCCGAACCTGACGAAGGCGCCGTACGACGACGTCAACGTCCGCAAGGGCATCTCGTACGCGCTGAACCGCGACGACATCGCCGAGACGGCGTCCGAGGGCAACCTCAGCGCCGCGGGGCAGACCGGCCTGATCCTGCCGAACCAGGAGCAGTTCCTCGACCCGTCGATCCCGGACAAGGGCCTGATCACGCAGGACACCGAACGGTCCCTCGCCGAGTTCGCGAAGTCCGGCTACACCCAGCAGGGCGGCAAGCTCGTCAAGGACGGCAAGCAGCTCGAGATCAACCTGATGACCGCGAACGGGTACTCGGACTGGCTCCGCGCCGCCCAGCAGGTCCAGCGCGACCTCGGGAAGATCGGCATCAAGGTGAACCTGCAGGCGCCGCAGCCCGCCGGGTACCAGCAGAACATCAACAACGGCAAGTTCGACATGGCGATGGGCGGCATGGGCAACGGCGACGTGTTCCAGGCCTACAACTCGCTGCTGTCGAGCGACTTCTACCAGCCGGTCGGCAAGTCGACGGTGAACAACTACGAGCGCTACCGCGACGCGGACACCCAGAAGCTCCTCGACGAGTACCGGGGCACGACCGACCGGGCCGAGCAACAGCGGATCCTCGACCAGCTGCAGCGGATCGTGTACGACGAACTGCCCGTGATCGGCATGTACTACGGCGGACTCTGGGGACTGTTCAGCGACGCGAAGTTCGTCGGCTGGCCGAGTGCCGAGGACCCGTACATGGCGCCGCAGAACTACGACTCCGCCCCGCTGCTCATCTTCACGAAGCTCCGGCTCCGTGACAGCGCGGCCGGCAAGGCGATCCTCGACGAACAGCGCCAGAAGACGCAGCAGACGGAGGCAGGCAAGTGAAGTACGTCCTCCAGAAACTCGTCCTCTTCGTCCTCACCCTGTGGGCCGCGGTCACGCTGAACTTCGTGCTCCCGCGCCTCATGCCGGGCAGCCCCTCGGACGCCGCACTCGCCAAGCTCAGCCAGAACGGTCCCGTCACCGACGCGACCAAGAAGGCCATCGAGGCCCAGCTCGGCGTCCCCAGCGGCAACCTCTGGGACCAGTACGTCAGCTACCTGCACCAGGTCGTCACCCTCGACTTCGGCACGAGCTACACGTTCTACCCGCAGCCCGTCGGTGACCTCGTCGGCCGGGCCCTGCCGTACACGCTCGTCCTCGTCGGCACGGTCACGATCCTCGCGTTCGTGATCGGCACGCTGATCGGCGTCGCGGCGGCCTGGAAGCGCGGCACCTGGCTCGACTCGCTCCCGACGCTCTCGGGCTCGTTCATGTCGACGTTCCCGTACTTCTGGACGGCGCTCCTGCTGCTGTTCTTCCTCGGCTACGTCCTGCACTGGTTCCCGACCACCGGGGCGTCCTCGGCGACGAGCACCCCCGGTTGGAACGGCGAGTACGTCGGCGACGTGCTCCGGCACGCGATCCTCCCGGCGGTGACGATCCTGGTCACGAGCCTCGGCGGCTGGATCATCGGCATGCGCAACGCCATGATCAACACCCTCGGCGACGACTACGTCACCTTCGCCGAGGCGAACGGTCTCCGCGGCCGCACGGTCGCGATCCGGTACGCCGCACGGAACGCGATCCTGCCGAACCTGACCGGCTTCGGCCTGGCCCTCGGCGGTGTCGTCGGCGGCTCGGTCCTGGTCGAGCAGGTGTTCGGCTACCCGGGCATCGGCTACCTGCTGTTCAACGCCGTGATCGGGCAGGACTACCCGCTCATGCAGGCCCTCTTCCTGATGATCACCGTGTCGGTGCTCATCGCCAACTTCATCGTGGACGTCCTGTACGGCGTCCTGGACCCGAGGACGCGCCGATGACCAACAACCTCACGAAGGCGGCGTGCTGCGCCGACGACAACCACCCGAGGACGCGCCGATGACCAACAACCTCACGAAGGCGGCGTGCTGCGCCGACGACAACCACCCGAGGACGCGCCGATGACCAACACGCGCACACCCGACACAACCGTCGCAGTACGCACACAGGACGGGCCGGAACAGCAGGCCGCCCCCTCCAGGTGGAAGTCCGTCGGCCGCCAGTTCGGCGTCGTCTGGAGCAACACCAAGGCCCGCGTCGGCATCTGCATCCTCGGCTTCTTCGTCCTGGTCGCGATCGCCGCCCCGCTCCTCGCCCCGTACGGCGCGAGCCAGAACGGCTTCGCCCGCAACGCCGACGCCAGCTGGGCGCACTGGATGGGCACGACCGCCGCCGGCGAGGACGTCCTCTCCCAGATCATCTACGGCGCCCGGGTCTCGGTGCTCGTCGGTGCGGTAGCGGGCTTCCTGTCCACGTTCGTCGCCGTCGCGATCGGCCTGAGCTGGGGCTACATCCGCGGCTGGGTCGCCGAGGTCATCGGGTTCGTCGTGAACCTGTTCCTCGTCATCCCGGGCCTGCCCCTGATGATCGTGATCGCGGCGTACCTCCAGAACGGCGGCATCGCGGTCATCATCGCGGTGATCGTCGTCACCGGCTGGGCATGGGGTGCACGCGTGCTCCGCTCCCAGACGCAGTCGCTCCGCAGCCGTGACTTCGTGACCGCCGCGCAGTTCTCCGGCGAGGGCGCGACCCGCATCGTGTTCCGCGAGATCCTGCCGAACATGACGAGCCTCATCGTCGGCAGCTTCTTCGGCGCCGCGACGAGCGCGATCCTCGCCGAGGCGGGCCTCGAGTTCCTCGGACTCGGCGACTCCTCGATCGTCAGCTGGGGCACGATCCTCTACTGGGCGCAGAACTCGAACGCGCTGCTCACCGGCCAGTGGGTCCTGCTGTTCGCCCCCGGTCTCTGCATCGCCCTCCTGGCGATGAGCCTCACCCTCATCAACTTCGGCGTCGACGCCGTGTCCAACCCGCGACTGCGCGAGGGCGCGCGCCGCAAGAAGGAGGCAGCAGCATGAGCGGCCAGACACCCGACGTGACCAGCGACGGCCTGGAGGCCCGTGGCGGCGCCGCCACGCGCCTCCCGTCCGACGCCACCCACGCCACGCAGGACGTCCTGCTCGACGTGCGCGACCTGTCGGTCGTCTACGAGTCGGCCGGCCAGACGGCCGTCCAGGCCGTCGACCACGTCTCGTTCAGCCTGCGCAAGGGCGAGTTCGTCGGCCTGGTCGGTGAGTCCGGCTCGGGCAAGTCGACCCTCGGCTACGCGCTCACCCGGCTGCAGAAGCCGCCGGCGCGCACGAACGGCGGCAGCATCGTCTTCGCCGGGAGCGACATCCGCGACCTCGACGCCGAGGCGCTGCGCCAGCAGCGGCAGGGCGGCTTCGCGATGGTGCTGCAGTCCGGCATGAACGCGCTCAACCCGGTGCGGACCGTCCGGAACCACTTCGGCGACGTCTTCAAGGCTCACGGCCACGTGCCGCGGGAGCGCTGGGACGCCCGGATGCGCGAACTCGTCGGCAAGGTGAAGCTGCCGGAGTCGATGCTCGCGCGCTACCCGGGGGAGCTCTCCGGCGGCATGCGCCAGCGCGTGTCGATCGCCCTCGCGCTGTCCCTCGAGCCGCAGCTCATGGTGTTCGACGAGCCGACCACGGCCCTCGACGTCCTCGTGCAGCACGCCGTGATGGACACCATCATCGAGCTGCAGCGGTCCGAGGGGTTCACCGCGGTCCTCATCAGCCACGACCTCGGCATCGTGCTCGAGGCGACCGAGCGCGTGCTCGTCATGCACGAGGGGCGGATCGTCGAGGACGGCCGCTCGCTCGAGGTCCTCCGCGACCCGCAGGACGACTACACGAAGATGCTCCTGTCGCACTACGCCGACCCGCGTGCGGAGGTCGTGAGCCTGCCGGGCTTCCCCGACCGCTCCCTGCGCGACCCGTCGGCCACGCGGCAGGAGACGACGTCGTCGTTCAGCACGGTCGGGTCGCGCGAGCGCTCCGCGGCGAAGAACCCGATCGTGGTCGAGCACCTCGTGAAGACCTACCCGGCACCCCGTCGCGGCGAGCAGCCCGTGCAGGCCGTGCGCGACGTCTCGTTCACGCTCGAGCCCGGGCAGTCGCTCGCCCTCGTCGGCCAGTCCGGCTCGGGCAAGTCGACGATCGCGAAGATGCTGACCGGCGTCGAGCAGCCCACCAGCGGCACGGTCCGGTTCGGCGACACCGACGTGGCGAAGCTCGGCAGGCGCGGCCTGAAGGACCTGCGTTCCGAGGTGCAGATGGTGTTCCAGGACCCGTACGCGGCGCTCAACCCGCTGCACACGGTCGAGTACACGCTGTCCCGGCCGATCGCGAACTACACCGGGCTCCGCGGCCGGGACGCCCGGCGCCGGATGCTCGAGATCCTCGAGACCGTGGGCCTGACGCCCGTCGAGCAGTTCGCGCAGAAGCTCCCGCACCAGCTCTCCGGCGGGCAGCGGCAGCGCGTGGTCATCGCCCGGGCGCTCGCGAGCGACCCGCAGGTGATCATCGCCGACGAGCCCGTCTCGATGCTCGACGTCACGCTGCGCGCCGGCGTGCTCGCGCTGCTCGAGGACCTGCGGGAGCAGTGGGGCGTCTCGCTCCTCTACATCACGCACGACCTGCTCAGCGCGCGCCTCATCACCGACGACGTCATGGTGCTGCACGACGGCGCCGTGGTCGAGCGCGGCCGCACGGCCGAGGTGCTGCAGCACCCGCAGGACGACTACACGGTCGCGCTGCTGGACGCGGTGCCGAACCCGCGGCGGACACTGCTCGCATGAGCACGCTCCACGAGTTCCCGTCCGTCCCGCCCTTCGGCCACCTGCCCACGCCCGAGGGGGTCGACGTCGTCGGCGTCGACCTCCCGGTCGGGCGGCTCACCGCCTACCGCGTGGTCCCGTCCGGGCCGTCGAAGGGCACGGTCCTGGTCGTCCCCGGGTACACCGGCTCGAAGGAGGACTGGCGCACCTTCATGCCGCTCCTCCGCGAGGCCGGCTGGACCGCGGTCGCGATCAGCCGCCGTGGCCAGGCCGACTCCGCCGCGCCCACCTCGCCCCGCGACTACTCGCTCGAGCAGGAGGCCGCCGACGTCGTCCGGGTCGCCGCACTGCTCGACGACGGCGCGCCCGTCCACCTGATCGGACACTCGCTCGGCGGCGTGATCGCCCGCGCGGCCGCCATCGCGTCGCCGCGGTCGTTCCGGAGCGTCGTGCAGTTCTGCTCCGGCCCGTACGGCTGGCCCTACCGCAAGGTCACCGAGCTGACGATCCTGCACGACACCGCCGGCGACCTCCGCACGCTGTTCGACGCCACGAACCCGCTGTGGGCCGGCCGTCCCGACGAGGAACTCCCCGACGACGTCCGCATGGTGCGCGACCGCTTCGACGCGACCAGCCCGCTGAGCGTCGTCGCCGGCGGCCACATCCTCGAGGACCACACCGACAGCTCCGCCGAGCTCCGCGCGACCGGGCTCCCGGTCCTCGTGGCGCACGGCGAGTGGGACGGCGCCTGGCCGATCCCGTGGCAGCGGCAGATGGCCGAGGACACCGGCGCACGCTACGAGGTCGTCCCCACGAGCTACCACGGACCCCACGTCGAGAACCCCACCGCGACCATCGCGCTGTTCGACGACTTCCTGTCGGCGCACTGACGCCGACGCACCGAGAGGACCCATCATCACCACGCTGCAGTTCCCCGACGGCTTCCTCTGGGGCGCCGCCACCGCCGCCCACCAGATCGAGGGCAACAACGTCAACAGCAACTGGTGGGTGCACGAGCACGAGCCCGACACCACCATCGTCGAACCCTCCGGCGACGCCGCGGACAGCTACCACCGCTACCGCGAGGACATCAGGATCGCCGCCGACCTCGGCCTGAACTCCTACCGGTTCAGCATCGAGTGGGCGCGCATCGAGCCCGAGCGCGGCCACGTCTCGCGTGCCGAGATCGACCACTACCGCCGCATGGTCGAGGCCTGCCACGAGGCCGGCATCGAACCGATCGTCACGCTCATGCACTTCACCGTCCCGCGCTGGTTCGAGCGCGACGGGTTCTGGCGCGCCGACGACGCCGCCGACCTCTTCGCCCGCTACACCGAGGCCGCGCTCCCCGTCGTGCAGGACGGCGTCCGCTACGTCTGCACGATCAACGAGCCGAACATCGCCGCGATGCTCGCCGGGGGCGAGGACGCCGCGAACCTGGTCGCGTACGGGCTCCCCAACCCGGACCTGCACGTGGCCGACCAGCTGCTCGCCTCGCACAAGCGCTCCCGCGAGGTCCTGTCGCAGGTCTCCGGCCTGCAGTCCGGCTGGACCATCGCGACGCAGGCGTTCCGCGCGAACGGTGAGCCCGGGTCCGAGCAGATGCTCCGCGAGTACGGGTACCCGCGCGACGACTGGTACCTCGAGCAGGCCGCCGGCGACGACTTCCTCGGCGTGCAGGCCTACACGCGCACGTTCATCGGCGCCTCCGGGCCGGTCCCGGTCGCGGAGGACGTCGAGACGACCCTGACCGGGTGGGAGTTCTACCCCGAGGCCTCGGCCGACGGACTCCGCAGCGCGTGGGAGCTCTCCGGCCACGTGCCGCTGATGATCACCGAGAACGGCATCGCCACCGCCGACGACTCCCGCCGGGTCGCCTACACCCAGGGCGCCCTCGAGGGGATCCACCGCTGCATCGAGGACGGCATCGAGGTCCTCGGCTACCAGCACTGGTCCCTGCTCGACAACTACGAGTGGGCCTCCGGCTACCGGCCGACCTTCGGGCTCGTGGCGTGGGACCGCGAGACCTTCGCGCGCACGCCGAAGGACTCGGCGCGCTGGTACGGGAAGGTCGCGCAGGCGAACGCGCTCGAGACGCGTCGCGACTGACGCGGCCCGCTGACGGACGGGCGCGCCCCGCTCGGCGGCGCGGGGGTCCGCCGAGCGGACCCGCTGACGGACGGGCGCGCCCCGCTCTGCGGCGACGCGGAGCGTTGCGCGGGGCGCGCCGACCGAGCCTGCGAGGGAGGACGGTGTCAGCTGGCACCGCGCCTCCCGTCCGGTCCCGGTCCCGGACCCGACCCCGCCCCCGATGGAGCAGTCGTCGTCGGGTCCGCCGGCGTGACCCGACGACGACTGCTCCATCGCGGGCCGTGTCGCGTTCCGCCCGTCGGCCCCGCGGGTCGCGAGCCGGGTGTCAGACGGCGGGGTCGTCGGTGGCGGGCCGGTCGTACCAGGCGAGCAGCGCCTCCTCGGCCCGGCGCGCACCGCGCTCGCGCGCGAGGTCGAGCGCCGTGCGGCCCTCGGCGTCCGGCACCGTGACGTCCGCGCCGCGTTCCAGGAGCGCCTCGATCGTGCCGCGTCGGTCGAACCACGCGGCGGCGTGCAGCGGGGCGAAACCCCAGCGGGGGTCGACCTCGTCGATGCCGGTCGGGTCGACGCCGAACCCGTCCAGCTCGAGCGACAGGCCCCCGACGTCACCGTGCCCGGCCGCACGGACCGCCGGCGCTGCCCACTCCAGCCAGCCGTCCGGCACCGGACCGTGCCAGCCGTGCGCCGGACGCTCCCCGAGGTCGGTCCACACCTGCTCGTGCACCGGCCGCACCGCGATCGCGACGTCCCGGAAGTGCACCGCGAGCTCGCCGGTGGGGGAGAGGAGCAGCCGGAGCTCCCAGACGTCGGCGTCGACGTGGGCGATCTCACCGCGCGAGACCTGCACGTCGCCCGCCAGGACGGCGAGCGGAGCGGTGTCGGCCGGTTCGAGCACGGCCCGCTCGAAGTCGAGCGTGACCTGCGCGTGGTTCCAGCGCCGCCACAGACCGTCCGGGGTGTCGAGGACCTCGTCGGTGCGGACCACCACGACCGCCCGGACCGACCGGGTCGGGGCGTCGTCGATGCCTGCCGTGTCCTGGGCGCCGGACGGGGTCTGCTGGTCGGTGTCGTGCCACGCGGCGATCCGGGCTTCGTTCCAGGTCACGGAGGCGAGGGCCGCGACCGATGGTGGGGCGTCGGTGACCAGGCGGGCGAGGTGTTCGGCGTAGCCCTCGACGTCCTCGAACGAGACGTACCCGACACCGGGCCAGCCCACTCGACTCCATCGCACGCTCCGACAATACCGGGGCGGGATGCGTCCGGACGGCGCTCCTCTGTGGACATACCGGACACAAGATATTAGAATTCTGGGATGGCAACCCGATCGACGCACCTTCGAGTCACCATCGTGACGCAGTACTACCCGCCGGAGATGCAGGGCTGGATCCCCGCCTCCGTTGCGCGCGGCCTCGCGGAGCGGGGTCACGACGTCACCGTGGTGACCGCGTTCCCCAACTACCCCTTCGGCCGGGTGTTCCCCGGTTGGAAGCAGCGGTTCCGGCACGCGGAGCGGGACGGGGCGGTCACCGTCCGTCGCGTGCCCATCGTGCCGGACCACTCGAGCAGCGCGCTCCGGCGCATGGTGAACTGCCTCAGCTTCGCCGCGTCCTCGCTCACGCGCACCCTCGACGCCCGGCATGCCGACGTCGTCTACGTGCACAGCGCACAGCCGACAGCCGCGATCGGCCCGATGCTGTGGCAGTTGCTGTTCCGCACGCCGTACGTCCTCCACGTACAGGACATCTGGCCCGAGTCCGTCACGGGGTCCGGATTCGTCCGGAGCGCGAGAGCCGCGAAGGCGGCACAGGTCGCGCTCCTCGCGTGGCTCCGCCGACTCCACCGGCGCGCCGCGCACGTCATCGCGATCGCTCCGGGCGCTGCTCGACTCCTGGTCGAGCGGGGGAGCAGGGACGCGGACACGTCCGTCGTGCTCAACTGGGCGATGCACCTCCCCGAGCCAGCAGCGCGTGACCGCGACGGAACGACGACGATCGTGTACGCCGGCAACCTCGGCCCGAACCAGGGTCTGGACCCGATCATCCGAGCCGCCGCGCGCTGCCGCGATCTGCACGACCTGCGCTTCGTCTTCGTCGGCGACGGGATGGCTGCCGACGACCTCAGAGCCACCGCGAGTGAGATCGGCGCGACGAACATCGACTTCCGACCAGCGGTCGCGAGAGAGGCGATGCCGGGCGTGCACGCGGGTGCGGACTTCGAGATCGTCTCGTTGGCGGTGGCACCGATGTCGCCGATGACCATCCCCTCCAAGCTCCAGGACGCGCTCGCCAACGGGGTGCCCGTGATCGCTGCGGTCTCCGGTGACGCGGCGGAGATCGTCCGCGAGGGCGCAGCCGGGTTCGTCGTCGACCCGTCGGACGTCGACGCGATCGAAGCCGCCTTCCGGGCAGCGCACTCGACCGTCGGAGCGGAACGCGACCGGATGGCCGCGAACGCTCGTCGCGTCGTCGAACAGCGGATGCACCCCGGTCCTGCGATCGACCGCATCGAGCAGATCCTGTCGGAGGCAGCCCGATGACCCGTCGTCGGCGGGAGCGCTCGTGGGCGCACCGGAAGCGGCTGCTCGACCAGATCGTCGCCGTCGCGCTCCTCGTCCTGCTCGCACCGCTGTTCATCGTCGTCGCCGTCGCCATCCGCTGCGAGGGGAGCGGACCGGTGATCTACCGACAGACACGACCCGGCCTCCACGGAGTCCCCTTCCAGATCGTGAAGTTCCGGACCATGCGCCCCGACGCCGAGCTCGAGCGGCTGGGAACGGACGGCGACCACCTGCGGATCACCCGGCTCGGGCGCCTGCTCCGCACCACGAGCATCGACGAGCTCCCGAACCTCGTGAACGTCGCCCGCGGCGAGATGAGCATCATCGGGCCGAGGCCGCTCCTGATGTCCTACCTGCCGCTCTACTCCGAGCGACAGGCCAGGCGGCACGAGGTCCGGCCGGGGATGACCGGACTCGCACAGGTCAACGGTCGCAACGACTCCGACTGGGACACCCGGTTCGACCTCGACGTGGCCTACGTCGACGGGTGCTCGTTCCGGCTCGATGTCCGCATCCTCGTGGCCACCGTCCGCACCGTCCTGACGGCACGCGGCGTGTCCGCGCCCGGGCACGCGACGATGGTGCGGTTCACGGGCGTCGATCCGGGGAACGAGCGCGTGAGCGTCTGACCCCGAGCACGACGAGACCCCGGCACGGACGACGTGCCGGGGTCTCGTCGTACCGGGTTCCCCGGCACAGATGACGTGTCGAGGTCTCGTCGTCCCGGGAGATCGCTCCCCCCCCCCCCGCACACCGACTGTGTCGAGGTCAGGCCGTCAGAGCCCGAGTGCCAGCTCGAAGACGTGGGGTGCCGGCCGGGCCGAGCGCCAGGCGTCGTAGGCATCGGCCGCGTCCGTCGCACGCCGTGTCAGGGACACCTCGTCCTCGCGGGCGAGCTGCTCGAGGACGTCTGCCCATCCGTCGTCGGGCACGACCTCCCCGCCGCCGGCCGCGACGCGTCCGGACCACGGCGTGGTGTCGGGGAGCAGGACCGGGCGCCCGACCGACATCGCCTCGACGATCGTGTGTCCGAAGTTCTCACCGGCCGTCGCGGTCACCATGGCGTGCGCGTCCTCGATCGAGGCGAGCACCTCGTCGTGCGTCCGCGTTCCCCGGAACTCGACGCGGACGTGGCCGGGCAGCGCGCGGGCGAGGGCCTCGCACTTCCGCCCGTACGCCTGATCGTCGACCGGGCCGACCACGACGAGACGCACCGGCACGGAGACCTCCGCGAGTGCCTCGAGCAGCAGGTGCGTCCGCTTCTTCGGACTGATCCGTCCCACCGTGACCAACTCGAGTCGACCGGCCACCCGGACCGGCGAGCGCCTCGCGACCGCGGGCAGCATCGTCTCGTTCTCCCGCACGACGACCACGGCGTCGTCACCCACCACCGCCCGGATGTTCGCCGCCTCGAGCTCGGTGGACGCGTGCCAGACGGTCCGACGGAACAGCCCCGCGTGACGGGCGAGGGTGAGGTACCGGTGCTTCTTCGCCTGCTGCAGCGCGAGCGCTCCCGGGTCGAACTCGCCACGGGGCGCGACGAGCAGCCGTCCGCCCCGTGGTGTCGCGCATCGCTCCAGGAGCGATGGGAGGATGCCGAACAACGGATCGAACACGCTGTTGGCGTAGGTGAGGTCGGGACGAGGACCACGCCTGATCGCCCGAGCGAGCCGCAGGGTGCCCGTCGGCCCGCCGGTGTCGAGGAAGTGGACGGTGCGGTGGGCGTCGCGGACCGGCGACCGAGGGACGTCGAGGCGCACACGCGCCTGGAGGTCGCGGTCACGGGTGAGCACCTCGACGTGCATCCGAGACGGTGCCGCACGCGTCAGGGCGTCGAGCGTGCGGATCGGTCCGCCGCCGGCGACAGCGGGCGGGAAGTACGGTGCCAGGACCCGGACGGCGGTCACCGGTCCGCCCCCCGCTCGGAGTGGCGTTCCACCGCGCGGGCGAGGGACGCACGCCACGCCCGTTCCGCCACCGCTCGGGCGTAGGTCCGCTCGACGTGTGCACGCGCGCGGCGTCCGCGCGCGTCGGCGTGCTCGCGGTCGCGGACACCGTCCGCGAGCGCTGCCGCGAAGGCAGCCTCGATCGTCGGTCCGAACGGCACGAGCGTGCCGACGTCCGAGGGGACCGCCTCGGTCGCTCCGCGGGTCGCGGTCGTGACGACGGGCAGGCCGGAGGCCATCGCCTCGATGAAGACCACGCCGAACCCTTCCTCTCGGGAAGCGAGGGCGAAGAGCGACGCGCTGCGCAGCAGCGTCGCGAGTTCCTCGTCCGAGGGTGAGCTCAGCACGTCGACGACGTCCCGGAGTCCGAGCTCGTCGATGAGCTCCAGGTCCGCGGTGGGCAAGGTGTGCCGACCGGCCAGCACCAGACGGTTCCGCAGGCCGTGCTCGTGTCGAGCGATCGCGTAGGCGCGCAGGAGCGTCCGGATGTCCTTCCGAGGGTCGTTCAGGCGACCGGCCATGACGACGGGGCCGTCCGCGGCGCGGCGCTCGGCTGGCCGGTGGACGTCCGTGTCGACCCCGAGCGGGAGGACCTCGACGATCTGACCGGTGCGCTCCCGCAGGACGTCCGCCATCGACGCGTTGACCGTGACGATGGTCCCGGCCAGGTCGAGGGCCCGCGCGTCGTACCGCGCCGTCGCGGCCGTGTTCGCGCGCAACAGCGCACCGCGGACTCCGCGTGTGACCGCGAGCCGAGCCGACCGTTCCTCCTCGACGAGGGATGCGACCTTCAGCACCCAGGGGATGCGCACGTCCCGCATGACGGATCCGATGGCCGGGGTCCCGGCGATCACGAGCGCGGCATCACACTCGTCGATGACCTCGGTCAGGACACGGCGTGGCCGGTACCGGTTCGACTCGAGCTCGGGAAGCACCGTCCCGACGTCCCAGACCTCGTGGCCACCGAACGTCCGTGATCGGGCCGTCGGGCCGCGGAGGAGCGAGGCCGGGCGCAGCGGAGAGGCGTGTTCCGGAGCGCCGCGGAACATGCGAGGGGACACGAACCGGACGGCCCACCGCTCGTCGTGGGGGACGTGGCATCCTCCGAACGCCGATGCCACGAAGTCCGCCACGGCGGCGAGGCCCCCGCCTCGAGCTTCAGGGGTGCGGTACTCGGGTACCACGATGGCGAGAGTGCGCAAGGGCGGCTCCTTCACGAGAGGCCCGGACCGGGCCGGGGACGAGGTGCTGACGAGGGGGCGACGAGCGTCGCGAGACTCCACCACCACGCGACGGCGCCGAGGACGGTGACGACAGCGGCAGCGGCGACGATCGCGTCGATGCCGTGCGACGCGGCGATGATCACCGCGGGCAGTCGCACCGCGGCCGTGGCGATCCTGACCGACACGATCCGACGACCGTTGCCGATCGCGCGGTGCGCGACCTCGGGGACGGCCGCGACCATCTGGAAGAACAGCTCGACGGCGGTGAGCAGGAGGACGGGCTCGACGGTCCTCCAGGTCGCACCGAGCAGTGCGCTGCCGAGGCGGTCGGGCGCGGACGCGAGGAGGACGAGGGCCGGCAGAGCGAGCCCCGACAGGACCGCGGTGTCGATCACGAACGGACGCAGACCGCATCCCGATCCGAGGTGCTGGACCGCCCGGGGGATGAGCACCGCGCGGGAGGCGGACAGCGCAACGGTCACCGGGCCCGCGAGCGTGCCGGCTCCGCGGAGCGCTGCGGCGACCGACAGGCCGCCGATCGCCGTCGCGATCCAGGTGACGAGCTGCACGACGCCGCTGCCGATCACCGTGTCGCTCGCGAAGGCGATCGACCGTGCGTGCGTCACCGGCGTCCTCGCCCACGACGGGACCACGTCCGAACGCGTCACAGCCGCAGCCGTGTACCCGATCAGCGCGCCGCCACCGGCCCAGAGGGCGAAGGCGGTGAGGCCGTCCCACGCGCCGAGGAGCGTCCCGACGAGGGCGATCACGCTCGCCGTGCACACGACCGTCTCGAGGACGACCGCCTGCCACGCTGCCCCGGTCGCGAGCAGGACCGCCCGGACGCACTCACGGAGCGTCAGGCCGTGCGCGACGACGGCTCCCGTGACCAGGTAGGCCGACCCGGTCGCCACGCCGGCGCCGAGCAGTACGACCGCCCCGACGAGCCCCATGACCGACGCCCGACCGAGCATCCTGGTCCCGCGGGGACGACGGTGCGCGTCCGCGACCAGGGGATCGGTCACGGCCGACTTGCTGAGCGCCGTCAGGAGGACCAGAGCGGCCACGGCGACGCCGAACCGACCGGTGTCGTCGACGGAGGACGTCCGCGCGACCGAGACCGCGACGAGCAACCCGGAGGCGCTCGCGAGCGCCGTCGCGGTGAGGGCGGCGACCGCACGACTCCGGATGACCCCGGGCAGGCGCCTCACGACTGCCGCACCGTCGACGTGGGAGTCACTCGCGTCGGGCGGTCCCCCCGGACGGGTGATCGCCGAGCCCACACCTGCAGCGCCACGAACACCGGAAGCGTCGCGACGAGCGCCTGCAGCGCGCCGATCGTCGAGTCGGGCGGTGTCCCGAACCACGAGAGCGGGCCGTTGAGAGCGAGCGTGAAGAGGACGAGGGCGTACGGACGCCGCGCGATGCCGGACCACGGCCGGAGCGTCATCACGAACGCCGCGTACCCGGCGTACAGGAGCACCACGGCGAAGGCTCCCCAGAAGAACCACACGGTCGCCACCGGGAGGAACGTGTACGACGAGAAGGGTGCGCCGCCGAGGTACTCGTTGATCAGGTTGCCGGACGAGAGCGCACCGCGGTCGGGGTCGAGGAACCGGGGCACGAGGCCGTACCGGACCACCTCGCCGAACCCGGGCTGGCCGAGCTCGTGACCGGGCCCCAGGTCGGCGGCGCGGCCGATCTGCTCGTCGAAGCGGAGCCGGTCGCTCGCCGTCACGTCGGTGCTCACGTCGATGCCGTTCGCGAGCCGCAGCTGGTTCCGCACGGCGAAGACGGTCGGCCAGACGACGGCGACGAGCCCGATCGAAGCGACGATCCACGACCGCGGCACGAGCTCGGTGAGGTACGCCAGGGCGGCCAGGAGCACCAGGAACGCGACCGCGCGCACCGTGATGGTGGTGACGGACGCGGAGACGACCTGTGTCAGCAGGAGCGCACCGATCCAGCGGAGGACGCCAGCTCGGCTCAGACCCCCCGTGTGCCGGGCCGTGATGAGCAGCGCCAGTGCGACCGCTGTCCACGAGGTGAAGGGCGTGAGGACGGCGGCAGCGCCGGAGGGGAGCTCCCCGTCGACCTGCGATCGCAGTGTCCCCGCACCCAGCACGACGGAGGCGAGGGTCGCGGCGATCGCGACGACGCTGACGATGCGCGCGAGCACGGCGAGACGCTCCGGGTGCCAGGCCGACACGGACGGGAGCCGGGGGGACGGGTTGCGCGGGGACGTCGCGGCCGGCCTGCCGGAGCGGCGTTCGGCGACCGCGATCGACGCGACCGCGGCCTCGACGGCGAACGCCCCGGCGATCGCGAGCGCCGACGTCCGGATGATGAAGTCGGTCTCCGGGTTGCCGTACCAGACCGCCGTCGGCAGGAAGAGCAGCACGTACGGAGCAGCGACGGCGAACGTCGTCGGGAAGCGCAGCGCGAGCTGACGACCGACGGATCGCGTGGCGTTCACGGTCGACGCCGGATGCCCAGGTTGGCGTGGTGCGCGTGCGCGGTGCCGAGGATGAACCCGACCACGCGGCGGGCCGTGTCCGGCACCGCGTACTCCGCCGGTGCCGACTGCCGTGTCGTGGCGGTGGCGCGAGCGAAGCGAACCGCTTCGGTCACCGACCGGGTGGCGACCCCGGCGGTCACCACCGAACCGGTGTCGATCGCCTCCGGACGCTCGATGCGCTCGCGGAGCGTGACCGCCGGGAACCCGAGCATGACGGACTCCTCGCTGATGGTGCCGGAGTCCGACAGCACCACGAACGCCGAGCGCTGCAGCGCGATGTAGTCGTGGAAACCGAAGGGCTCGTGCAGGATCACCCTCGGCCAACGGCTCGCGTCGATCCCGGTCAGGGACCTGCGCGTCCGCGGGTGGGTGGACACCAGGACCGGCAGGTCGTGCTCGTCCCCGACGGCCTGGACCGCATCGAGCAGTGCGATGAGTCGTTCCGGGTCGTCGACGTTCTCCTCGCGATGCGCGCTCACGAGGACGTAACCGTCCGGCTCGAGTGAGTACTGCTCGAGGGCGTCGCTCGCCGCGATGGACGCGCTGTGGGCGGCGAGTACCTCGCAGAGCGGTGACCCGGTCAACACGACGCGGGCGGGGTGGATCCCCTCCGACAGCAGGTTCCGTCGCGCGTGCTCGGTGTACACGAGGTTGTAGTCCGCGACGTGGTCGACCAGGCGCCGGTTCGTCTCCTCCGGGACGTTCTCGTCGAAGGACCGGTTGCCGGCCTCCATGTGGAACACCGGGATGCGCATGCGCTTCGCGATGATCGCGGCCAGTGCGCTGTTCGTGTCCCCGAGCACGAGCACGGCGTCGGGCCGCTCCGCCAGCAGGACCTGCTCGGTCTGGCGCAGGACGTCGCCGAGGACCGAGCCGAGCGAGGACGTGTCGATCGACAGCAGGTGGTCGGGCTGGCGCAGTCCGAGGTCCTCGAAGAAGACGTCGTTCAGCTGGCGGTCGTGGTTCTGCCCGGTGTGGACGAGGACGTGGTCGCACGTCCGTTCGAGCAGGTGGATGACCTCGGACAGCCGGATGAGCTCCGGCCGGGTGCCGACGACGGTCAGGACCTTCGTCCGGGGGCGGGTCGTGTTCGTGGTCATGCGGGGTCCTGGATCGTGTCGGGTCGGGCAGGGTCGAAGAGCTCGTTCGTCCAGAAGAGCGTCACGAGCGGTGTGTCGCCGGTGTTGGTGAGGGAGTGCGCCCACAGGGTCGGCATGTCGACGGCGACGGGTCGGTCTCCGCTCACCCGGATGGTCCGGCGTTCGTCGGTGAGCACGCGCCGGAGGGTGATGCGGGCCTCGCCCTGCACCACCACGAAGCGTTCGACCTTCCGACGGTGGAAGTGGTCGCCGCGGGTGACGCCCGGAGCAGTGGTCGACACACCGGTCTGCCCGGGACCGCCGTGTGCGCGGACGATCTCCGTGAAGGTGCCCCTGTGGTCGGTCGACGCTGTCAGGGGGTGCACCGGCTCGAGCACCGAGGCGTAGGAGCGGTACGTGTTGAAGAGGTCCCGTTCGAACGGGGAGTCCAGGGCGGGGATCTCGCCGCGGCGGTAGACCTCCGCCTGCGCCGTGATGCGTCGGGCCAGGTCGGGGACGGAGACGGTCGTTCCTCGACGGTCGAGTTCGGCCTGGTCGATCCAACCGGACAGGGCCTCGGCCACGTCCTGCGCGTGCACGAAGGTGCGGACGTCGTCGGAGTCGATGGTCGGTCGTTCGCCCCTCGCGATCCGGTGGCAGAAGGTCTGCGTGACGCCGTTGTGGTAGGGCGTCCCGTGCTCGCCGAAGACGTTCTGGATCACGAGGTCGACGAACTCGGCCTCCCACCGAGCTGCTGCCTCCGCCAGCACCGCCGCCGCACGGGACTTGCCCTCGGTGTAGGGGTTGGTGCCGCGCATGCCGCTGTTCGCGTAGACGAGGCGCCGCGGCCGGGCGCCTGCTGCGTCCAGGGCGGACACGAACCGACGAGCGAGTTCGACGTTGCCGTCACGGACGTCGTGGTCGGAGCCCCGGGAGATCCCGGCCACGTGGATCGCGGTGTCGACGGCACCGAGGCCCCGGACCGCTGCGGGACCGCTCGTCGTTCGCAGGTCGACGTCGATCCACGGCCGCCCTTCGGCGTGCAACACCGTCCGGAGGTGCCATCCGATCAGGCCGCCGCGCCCGCTGACGGCGATCACGCGGCGATCCTGACCAGGTCCCGCCCAGCACGCGCCAGCTCTGCGCGGACCTCGGGCAGGGAGAGCAGGAGATCCTCGACACCGCGCACGTCCAGGCGCTCGACGCTGTGCGAGTCGTAGGCGATCCGGTCGGTCTGGGCAGGGTCGCCCTCGTCGACGTACGCCGAGTAGTTCAGGTCGCGGACGTCCGCGGGGATGCGGAAGTAGTCACCCATGTCCTGCGCGCGGGCGAGTTCCTCGCGGCTGGCGAGCGCCTCGGAGAGCTTCTCTGCGTGTCGCGTCCCGATCACGCGGAACGGTTCGCCCGAGAGGCCGAACAGGTTGGCCAGCGCGCGTGCGAGGTCCCCGATCGTGCACGATGCGGCCTTCTTCACGAACAGGTCACCCTGGTTGGCGTGCACGAAGGCGTGCTCGACGAGGTCGACGCTGTCGTCCAGGGACATCATGAACCGGGTCATCTCGGGGTTCGTGACGGTGAGCTGCTGGCCGCGGCGGATCTGGTCGATGAAGAGCGGGATGACCGAGCCGCGCGAGTACATCACGTTGCCGTAGCGGACGCACGACACGATCGTTCCGGACTCGTTGTTGTTCAGACCGAAGGACAGCGCGACCTTCTCCATCAGCGCTTTGCTGATCCCCATCGCGTTGACCGGGTACACGGCCTTGTCGGTGCTCAGGCACACGACGGACTTCACGCCGGCCGCCTCGGCCTCTGCCACGACGTTCTGGCTGCCCAGCACGTTGGTGCGCACCGCCTCGAGCGGGAAGAACTCGCACGACGGCACCTGCTTCAGCGCAGCCGCGTGGAAGACGTGGTCGACACCACGGACCGCTCGACTGACGCTCTCCGGCTCACGCACGTCGCCGAGGTAGAAGCGAGCGCGCGGGTCGTTCAGCTCGTTCCGCAGCTGGTCCTGCTTGGCTTCGTCGCGGCTGAGGATCCGGACCTCGCCGACGCCCCGGGCGAGGAGACGCTTGGTGACGGTCTTGCCGAAGGAACCGGTGCCGCCGGTCACGAGGACACGGGAACCGACGAGGGAGGCGGTGTTGAAGGTCATGATGGTCCTGTCTTCACTGGATCGTTCTGGCTTGAGGTGGTTGGTGCGGCCGGCCTGGAGGCGCGACGCGCGTGACCGCATCGGCCTGCGGCGGTGAGGTGGTTGCGTCAGTCCGCGACACGCGTCCCACGGACCGGGCGGAGGTCTGCCCGGGTCAGGTCGGCCGGAGCGCCGAGGTAGCCGTAGCTGTAGCGCTGCTGCGGAGCCTTCGCCATCGTCACGGCGAGGCCGAGCGTGTGGGCGTCTGCGCGTTCCAGCACGGCCAGTGCGTCGCGGAGTTCGTGCGTGTGGGACCGCCGGGCCGCGGTGACGACGATCGCTCCGGAGCAGGCCGCGGCCAGGACCGCAGCATCCGTCACCGGGAGCAGCGGCGGCGTGTCGATGATGACGTAGTCGTTGTCGGCGGCGAGCGTTGCGAGTATCTCGGTCATGCCCGTCGAGGCGAGCAGGTCTGCGGGGTTCGGTGGCAGGGGTCCCGTGGGCAGGACGGTTCCGGTGTCCCCCCACGGGACCGCGACGTCATCGAGCTCGGCGCGGCCGATCAGGACGTCGGTCAGTCCGGCGTGGTTGTCGATGTCCAGGCGGTCGGCGACGGCCGGACGTCGGAGGTCGCAGTCGACGATCGCGACCCGGGCGCCGCCCTCCATGAGCGCAGCGGCCAGGTTCACCGTCGTCGTCGTCTTGCCCTCGCTGGCGTTCGCCGAGGTGATGACGAAGACGCGCCCGTTCTCGCTCCGGCCGAGGAACCGGAGGTTCGTGCGGAGGGCGCGGAAGGCCTCGGCGAACACTCCCCGGCGGTCGCCCTGGATGAACACCGGGGTCCGGTGCAGTCCGTTCCACCTCGGGATGACACCGAGGACAGGACGATCGGTCACGGACTCGACCTCGGAGCGACCGCGGATCTTCGTGTCGAGCAGCTCGCGCAGCATGGCGCCGATCACGCCGAGGGTCAGACCCCCGGCCACCCCGAGGAAGGCGCTCTTCGTGGTCTGTGGGGTCGCACGGTCCTCGGGCACGACGGCGGGTTGCACCGTCCGGATGGACACGGGGCTGGTCGATCCGGCGCTGGCCTGCTCGAGGTCGTCGGCGACGAGCGCCGTGAAGGTCGCACTGATCGCGTTCGCGATCTCCGCGGCGCGATCGGCCGAGGTGTCGTTGACCGTGAGGTTCAGCAGCACGGTGTCGTTGGGCGACGACGCCCGGACCCGCTGAGCCAGGTCCTGCGCGCTGAGGTCGAGACCGAGGTCGTCGATGGCGCGCTGGAGCACACGCGGGGTGGTGATGATGTCGGCGTACGACCGCACGCGCTGCTCGGCGGCGTTGCCACCCTGCACGATGTCGGTGGCCGATCCCTGCTCGGCAGCGGCAACGGTGACGTAGAGGCGCGCGGTTGCGTCGTAGGTCGGAGTGGTCAGTGCGAGCTGCAGGCAACTGGCGGTCACGCCGAGGGCGAGTCCGCTCAGCACGACCGGCCAGCGGCGGCGCAGCGCGTGGAGGATGTCGGGGAGATCCATGTGGTCCTGTCGTCGAGTTCGTACTCAAATCCTAGCACGTGAAATATGAAACGGGCAATGCCCGACGTGCTACGCGTACGACGAGGGCCAGCCGGTTGCCCGGTGGCCCTCGTGCGCGTGTGTGTGGGGTGTCAGTCGACGGTGTTGCCGGCGCCTTGGTCGTCGGTCTCGGGGGTGCCCGTCTTCACGTGGACTTCGTTGTTCGAGCCGAGGAGGAGGACGGAGTCGACGGTGTCGGCGGTGATGGTGTTGTTGCTGCCCTCGACGACGAGGGTGGTGGCCTTGCCGATGGTGATCGTGCTTCCGGCGGCGGTGACCGCGACGGCGGGGCACTCCTCGATCGAGCGGGTGGTGTGCTCGCCGCTGAGCACGGCTTGCTTGCCGTCGCATGCGTTGTCGTACGCGGTGGGCGCTCCCGGGTCGGAGGCGGGGGCGGTGGTTGAGGCAGTCGGGGTCGGTGTCTCGGCGGTGGCGTCGGTGTGCTGCGCGGAACACCCGGTGAGGAGCAGCGCGGCGACGGTGACGGTGAGGAGCGCGGTGGTGCTGCGTCGGATCGGCATGAGTGTCCTTCGTGAGTCGTGGAGGCGTGTGGGGGCCGGTGTGTGGGCGTGGGTCGGCGGCCGGTCGGAGCGGTGCTCCGGCCGGCCGCCGTGGGTCGGGGTGCTACTGGGTGATGGTGAGGGGGACGCGGACGGTGTCGACCTTGTCGCCGGCGTCCTCCTGGACGATGCGCACGTTGTACTTGGTGGGGAGTGCGCCCATGTTGCGGTTGATGGTCCACTTGCCGCGGGCGTTCGCGATCCCGGTGGTGGGGTTCGCCGGGTTGTCGCCCCAGACGTAGATCGTGACCTTCGTGCCCGGTGTCGCGGTGCCGGTGAAGGTCTGGATCCCGGCCGTGGCGGTGCTGTCAGCGGCGGGGCTGGTCACCGTCAGGTCGGCGGGAGCGCCGACCCAGCCGTAGGGTGCGATGCGGATGTTGTCGATCTGGTTGACCTTGCCCTGGGCTGCGGGTTCCTGACGGACCGCGATCCGGTCGTAGTTCACATTCGCGAGCCCGCGTCGGATCTCCCACTTCCCGGTCTTCTCGTCAGCCTTGGTCGTGATGTTGTAGGACTCCACGGCGGGGTTGTCGAGACCGAACGGGTTGAACACGATCGTCGCGCCTGGCGTTGCGGTGCCGGCGAAGACCTGGTCACCGGCGTTGAAGAAGTCGCCGTCCTTGAAGTTCGTCAGTTCCAGGTCGCCCGGCTGGCCGACGCCGTCGTAGGGGCGGAGGTTCCAGTTCGTCAGCTCGTTCGTCACGCCGGGCTGCGCGGTCTGCTTCACGGACACCAGCGGGTAGGTCGTGTCAGCGAGTCCGCGACGGATCTCCCAGTTGCCCCACTGGTCGACCGTGGTGGTCTGGTTGTAGGAGGGGTTGTTGAACCCGTGGACGTTGAACGTGATCGTCGCGCCGACGGTTCCGCGGCCGGTGAACAGCTGCTCGCCGGGCACGAAGGTGCCGTTCTTGACGTGGGAGCTGATCTGGACCGACTCCGCGGTGATCGGCGCGGTCGAAGATGCGGTGGTGTCGGTCACGAGGGCGCCCTTGGACTTCGCCGTGGCCACGAGCTCGACCGTGCCCGAGCCCAGGCCCGTCAGGTTCCTGGTGAAGGAGCCGTCATCGTTCGCGACGGTGAAGGTGTCGATCTGCTTCCCACCGGAGGTGATCGTGACCTGGGCGCCCTTCGAGGACTGCCCGGTCACGGTCAGCGCGCCACCGGTGAAGTTCGTCGGGGCGTCGATCGACACCGCGTCGCCGTAGTCGGCGTCGGTGGTGGTGGTCTGCGTGCCGTCGATGCCGGTCTGCTCGACCGTCAGGGTGTGCTTGCCGGCGCCGAGCGGGTCGATCGGCAGGGACCACTCGCCGTTGCTGCCCACCTTCGCGGTGCCGAGCGTCGTGGTGCCGTTCTTGACCGTGATCGTGGCGCCGTCGACACCGGTGCCGGACACGGTCGCCTTCTTGGTCACATCCGCGTCGAACGACACCGCCGCGGTCGGGTCGGCGACCGTGGACTTGCCCGGGTTGACCGTGAGCTCCGCAGTCGTGCGGTTGTAGCCCTTGCTGATGCCCTCGACCACCAGGTGGTACTCACGGTCCTCGAGGTCCCGGACCACCGCCCGGTAGGTGCTGCTGGTGCCGGCGACGGTCTGGGCGAGCACCTGGTCGGCGTGGCCCTTCTCGTAGACCTTCACCATCGAGCCGGACTGCGCGGCGCCGCGGACGGTGAGGAGGTCGCCCGGGTCGAGCTCGGCCTCGTCGGCCGGGGAGGTGATCGAGACCCCGGAGCCGTAGTCGAGCGACACGCTCTGCGGGGTGGCGTCCTCGCCGCGGATCGTCTGCGTGACGGTGAGGTCGTAGGTGCCGGGCATGTTCGGCGCGTTGACGGAGATCGAGTAGGTGCCGTCGTCGGCCGACGTGGTCATCGCGATGCGCTTCTCGCCGTGGTAGACGTTGATCGCCGTGTCCGGGGTCGCCGTGCCGCTGATCGTCGCGACCTCGTCGACCGCGGAGCCGAACGCGCCGGTCGCGACCAGCGGGGTCACCGGGAGGTCGACGGTGACATCGCTCTCTGCGATCACGTCGCCGCCGTCGTAGGCAGCGAGGTGGACCGTCGTCTCGCCGAGCGCGAGGTTGCGCAGCGCGGCGGGACCCCACTTGCCGTCGGTCACGTCCTGGTCGTCGACGACCTGCTTGCCGTCCTTGTTCGTGTAGGAGACCTCGACGGACGTGGCCTCGTCGGGTGCGATCCCGTCGACGAGCTTCGCCGTCCCGTTCTCAAGATCGACGTCGCCGACGGACGCTGAGAGCCCGAACGGGGACTCGACGAACTGGAAGTCCTTGGACGACGGCCGCTCCCAGCTCCACGACAGGTATGTCGTGTAGTAGGGGCTCATGTTCGACGTGAGGTACCGGCCTTTCTCGGTCCGCGGAAGGCCATTGTCGATCGTCCACTTGATCTCCTGGTACGGACCCGGCCTCTCGCAGGGCGTCGCGTGGGTGTCTCGCCTGTCATCGTATGCGGTGTCAGCGGAGAAGCACCGGTCGCCGGTCGCGAAGGTCCAGAACTGCCTCCCGTCGATGATGCCGGCGCGATGCGCGACGAACGTCGGAGTCGCCTGACGTGCGTCTGCAAGCGAGTCGAAGTGGACGACGTCCATGTTGCCGTACGAGGGAGGCTTCGGCGCTTTGTAGCCGTCGCCGTCACGAATGATGAGCTGGAACTCGGTGCCCTCCACGATCGTCCGGGACGCCTTGTCGCCGGCAGGTGCGGCCGTAGCCACTGGCCCGAAGCTCAGCCCGGTGGCGATGGTGGCTGCCGCGACGCCGGTCGCGGCCGCGGCTTTGAGGAATGACTTCATGAGAGGAGGGAATCCTTCAGGTCGGGCCGCGGAGACCGCGGCGGATGCTGTACGTCAAATATAACATACGCAATGTTCGCCCTGCATCGCACGAGCCCACCCACGACTTGACACGACGCGACTCAGGTCTAGACTTGAGTGCAGCGGACGCAACTCCGCGTAGGCTTCAGCAAGACCACGCACCCGATCGAAGGAGCACCAACACATGGGACGTGCAGTAGGCATCGACCTCGGAACCACCAACTCCGTCGTCTCCGTACTCGAAGGTGGCGAGCCCACCGTCATCGCCAACGCCGAGGGGCTCCGCACGACGCCCTCGATCGTGGCGTTCACGAAGGACGGCGAGGTGCTCGTCGGCGAGACCGCGAAGCGCCAGGCCGTGACGAACGTCGACCGCACCATCGCGAGCGTGAAGCGCCACATCGGTACCGACTGGAAGGTCGACATCGACGGCAAGAGCTACACGCCGCAGGAGATCTCGGCCCGCACCCTGGGCAAGCTCAAGCGCGACGCCGAGCAGTACCTCGGTGAGGACGTCACCGACGCGGTCATCACCGTCCCGGCGTACTTCAACGACGCCGAGCGCCAGGCCACGAAGGACGCCGGTGAGATCGCCGGCCTCAACGTCCTCCGCATCATCAACGAGCCGACCGCCGCGGCGCTGGCGTACGGCCTCGACAAGGGCAAGGAAGACGAGCTCATCCTGGTCTTCGACCTCGGTGGCGGCACGTTCGACGTCTCCCTGCTCGAGGTGGGCAAGGACGACGACTTCTCCACGATCCAGGTCCGCGCGACCTCGGGTGACAACCGCCTCGGCGGCGACGACTGGGACCAGCGCATCGTCGACCACCTCGTCAAGAAGTTCAAGGACGAGCACGGCGTGGACCTGTCGACCGACAAGATCGCGAAGCAGCGCCTCAAGGAAGCCGCCGAGCAGGCCAAGAAGGAGCTGTCGTCGCAGATGTCGGCGAACATCCAGCTCCCGTACCTGACGCTCACCGCCGACGGCCCCCTGAACCTCGACGAGACCATCTCCCGCGCGCAGTTCGAGCAGATGACCTCCGACCTGCTCGACCGCACGAAGAAGCCCTTCAACGACGTCATCAAGGAGGCGGGTGTCTCGGTCAACGACATCGCGCACGTGGTGCTCGTCGGCGGTTCGACCCGCATGCCGGCCGTGGCCGAGGTCGTCAAGTCGCTGACCGGCGGCAAGTCCCCGAACCAGGGCGTCAACCCGGACGAGGTCGTCGCCGTGGGCGCCGCGCTGCAGGCCGGTGTCCTCAAGGGCGAGCGCAAGGACGTCCTGCTCATCGACGTCACGCCGCTGTCGCTCGGCATCGAGACCAAGGGCGGCCTGATGACGAAGCTCATCGACCGCAACACCGCGATCCCGACCAAGCGGAGCGAGACCTTCACGACCGCCGACGACAACCAGCCGTCGGTCGCGATCCAGGTCTTCCAGGGCGAGCGTGAGTTCACCCGTGACAACAAGCCGCTCGGCACGTTCGAGCTGACCGGCATCGCCCCGGCTCCCCGTGGTGTCCCGCAGGTCGAGGTCACGTTCGACATCGACGCCAACGGCATCGTGCACGTGTCCGCGAAGGACAAGGGCACCGGCAAGGAGCAGTCGATGGTCATCTCCGGCGGCTCGTCGCTGCCGAAGGAGGACATCGAGCGCATGGTCCGCGAGGCCGAGGAGCACGCCGCCGAGGACAAGGCCCGCCGCGAGGCCAACGAGCGTCGCAACCAGGCCGAGCAGCTCGTCTACTCGATCGAGAAGCTCATCAAGGAGAACGACGACAAGCTCCCCGCGGACGTCAAGTCCGAGGTCCAGGGTGACGTCGACGCGCTGAAGTCCGCCCTCGCGGGTGAGGACGACGACGCGGTCAAGGCCGCCTACGACAAGCTCAACGAGTCGCAGGGCAAGCTCGGCCAGGCGATCTACAGCCAGCAGGACGCGGGTGCCGCGGCCGGTGGCGAGCAGGCCACGGGTGACCAGGCGCAGCAGGACGACGAGGACATCGTCGATGCCGAGGTCGTGGACGACGAGGACGACAAGGACAAGAAGTAACGATGACGGACCGCAAGGACAACGTGCCGAACGAGTCTGTTCCTGAAGACCCGGCGCCCCAGGTCGAGGGCGACGCCACCAACGCACAGGAGCCCGAGGACCTCATCGAGGCGGAGGGACCGGACGTGGAACTCCCCACGGACGGCCCCGCCGCCGGCGGCCCCGACGCCGACGTGACGGACGACCTCTCGCCCGAGGACAAGGCCCTGCTCGACGACGCTGCGCGCGGCATCGCCGAGGACAAGCTGTCCCAGGACGACCGTGACCTCGTCGCCGACATGCGCGCGGACATGCTCCGAGCACAGGCCGAGCTGGTGAACTTCCGGAAGCGCGTCGAGCGTGACCGCGAGGCCAACCGCGACGCCGTCATCGCCGAGGTCGTCCGGGCGCTGCTCCCGGCGCTCGACGACCTGACCCGCGCGGAGGCCCACGGCGACCTCGCGGACGGTCCGATGCAGGTCATCGGCCAGAAGATCCGCGGCGGCTTCGAGAAGTTCAAGCTCGTGCAGATCGGCGAGAAGGGCGAGACCTTCGACCCGAACGTGCACGAAGCGATCGTCCAGCTGCCCACGCCGGGTGCCACCGACCAGACCGTCGCGGACGTCGTGGAGCCGGGCTACAAGCTCGGCGACCGCGTCCTCCGTGCGGCCAAGGTCGCCGTGGCGGTCCCGGCCTGAGACCCGGGAGGAGGTAGGGATTCATGGCCAGTCAGGACTGGTTCGACAAGGACTTCTACAAGGTCCTCGGCGTCGACAAGACGGCGAGCGACGCTGAGCTGAAGAAGACCTACCGGAAGCTCGCGCGGCAGTACCACCCGGACTCCAACCCGGGCGACGCCGCCGCCGAGTCCCGCTTCAAGGAGATCAGCGAGGCCTACTCGGTGCTCTCCGACAAGGAACAGCGCGCCGAGTACGACCAGGTCCGCGCCATGGGCTCGGGCGCCCGCTTCACCGCGGGTGGCCCGGGCCAGGGCGGCGGGTTCGAGGACGTCTTCGGCGGCATGTTCGGCCAGCAGGGTGGGCAGCGCGTCCGCTTCGGCCAGCAGGGCGGACGCGGTGGCGCCGGCGGGTTCGAGGACATCCTCGGCGGCATGTTCGGCGGGGGCGGCTTCGGCCAGAACTCCGGCGGCTACCGCGGCTTCGGCGGCCCGACCAAGGGCCGGGACGTCACGGCGTCCACGACGCTCGACTTCGCCACCGCGATCGCCGGCGACACGGTGAAGCTGTCGCAGGGCAACGGACGGCCGGTCAACGTCCGGATCCCGGCGGGCGTCGCGGACGGTCAGAAGATCCGACTGCGCGGGCGCGGGGAACCGTCGCCCGACGGCGGTGAGGCCGGTGACCTCGTGGTCGCGGTGAGCGTCCGGAAGCACCCGGTCTTCGAGCGCGACGGGCTCAACCTCCGTGTGGACGTGCCGGTGACGTTCGTCGAGGCGGCGCTCGGCGCGACGATCCAGGTCCCGACGCTCGGCGGCGAGCCCGTCAAGCTGAAGGTCGCGCCCGGCACCCCGTCGGGCCGCGTCCTGCGCGTCAAGGGGCGCGGCGTCACGACCAAGAACGGCACGGGCGACCTGCTCGCGACCGTGCAGGTCGCGGTGCCGTCGCACCTGTCCGACAAGCAGCGCGAGGCCGTCGAGGCCCTCGCTGCGACCCTGCCGGACGAGGACCCCCGCGAGGACCTCCTCGCGAAGGCGCGCGGCTAGCACGAACCGTGCGCGCCACGGGCGCGCGCGACACAGCACGACCCGGCCAGGAGGCGCGGCGCGGCTCCGTCAGGAACCCGCACCGCGCCTCCAGGCTGGGAACCGGACCACGCGGACGACGGAAGGGGCGATCGATGACCGACATGGACGAGAACTCGCCCGTCTTCGCGATCGCGACGGCGGCCGAGCTCGCCGAGATGCACCCGCAGACGCTGCGGCAGTACGACCGGCTCGGCCTCGTCGTGCCCGGCAGGACCCGCGGTGGGTCGCGGCGGTACTCCATGCGCGACATCGCCCAGCTGCGGGAGATCGCCCGGCTCGGATCCGAGGGGGTGTCGCTCGAGGGCATCCGGCGGGTGCTCGACCTCGAGAACGAGAACCGCGCCCTGCGTGAGCGCGTGCGGGAACTCGAGACCGCCCTCGCCGACCAGCTCATCAACCGGCCCGGCGCCCGCGTGTTCGCGGCGACGACGACCGGCGCGGCGATCTCGCTCAAGGCCGGGTCCCGTCCGCAGCGGAACACGCAGATCGTCCTCTGGCGACCGCCGCGCCCCTGACCGGCGCTCGGTCGGGCTGCTCGAGAGGGGCGATCGCGCACCTCATGGCACAGTGATGTACCACTCGACCAGATGGTCGGCCTGATCCCTACCGTTGACGCGACTCGTCCGAGTCGAACGACGATCGACGGAGGATCCCATGCGTTCCCGACCCCCTGTCCTCGCCGCGCTCGCCGCGGTGCTCACGACCCTCGGCCTCGTGCTCGGCCCGGTCCCGCTCGCCGCGGCGGCCGGACCGGACGCCGTGCCTCCGACGGCGACGGCAGCCGACGGCGGCGCTGCGGCCGATCGCGCCGCTGGCGACGCTGCCGCCGTCGCTCCGGCCGCTGGCGACGCTGCTGCCGGCGCTCCGGCCGCGACCGATGCCACCGCTGCGAGCGACCCCGAGGCTCCTGCCGACCCCGACCAGGGCGCGGACGACCGCGCCGTCCGGCCCGAGCCCCGCGTCGTCGCGAACACCCCGACGGGCGTCAGCCTCACGCCGATCGACTCCCGCACCTACCGGGTGACCGGGAAGCCGCGGTGCGGTCTGCTCGAGACGACCTGCCAGATCCACGTCGGCGACGTCGGCGGGGACTACCACTGGGACGGCGGCACCTCGGAGGCGACCTTCGCGGCCTGGCCGATGGGCCAGACGCGCACCCCGACGTTCTGGACGTACGCCTGCATCGGTGCGCTGTGCAAGAACTCCGCGAAGGTCTCCGGGACGCCGGTGACCCGGCCGTACCAGCAGATCGGGCTGTCGGTGCACCTCGACGCGCAGGACGACGCCCGCCGCACCGCCCGGGTGTCCGGCGAGGCGACCGCGAACGCCGTCATCAAGCGGAACGGCGTGCAGGTCGCCGCCGCGCCGCCGGTCGGGACGGTCGGCAAGTGGTCCGCGACCGTGACCGGGCTGTCGGTCGGCGCGAACGTCCTGACCTTCGAGCAGTACGTCGACGGCGTCCGGCGCGACACCGCCTCGGTGACCGTGACCATCGCGGAGCCCGTGCAGCCGGGCCAGATCACGGGCGACACCGGCAGCGCGGTCCTCGAGCGGGGCGGCACCACCACCGCGTACGTCACCTTCACGGCGAAGCGGGCGTTCACGACACCGACCGGGACCCTCGACGTCACGGCGCCGTCCGGGACGACCTTCGCGACCGGGCAGACCGCGCAGCGCGGTGAGTACCTGGACGGTTCGACGTGGCGCTCGTTCGGCGGGGACAGCCTGGTGGACGGCACCCGGTCGGGCGACGGCACGAAGTACTCCTTCACGCTCGGCAAGCGGAACTGGAACGTGGCGAAGGACCAGAAGTTCCGCTTCGGGCTCCGGATCGAGACGCCGTCGGACGTCCAGGAGCTGCAGGGTGCGCTGACCGGGCACCTGCGCGGGTCGATCACCGGCGGGACCTTCGACACGACCGCGACCACCACGACCACCGTCCCGGAGCCAGGTCGGCCGTTGACGGCCACGCCGCGGGACGTCGACCCGGCACGGCGGACGGCGACCCTCGTCGGCACCGCGCCGACCGGAGCGGGCGTGGTCGTCGTGTCCTGGCGCCGCGACGGCGTGGACGCAGCGAAGGCCGTCAAGGTCGAGGACGGAGCGTGGTCGCTCGAGCTCGACGGTCTGGCGTACGGCACGAACCCGGTCCACGTCGAGGCGTACGGGGCCACGGCCCTGCTCGCCGCGATCGACGTGGACGTCGAGGTCGGCCGACCCGCCTTCGACGGCGCGGCGACCTTCGACGCGGACGTGACGAAGCCCGTCACCGTCGGCGGGCACGGGACGCCCGGCGCGACCGTCGTGCTGCGGGAGGGCGCCGTCGCCGTCGCGACCGTCCGTGTCGCCGACCCCGAGGGAACGTGGAGCACGACGCTCACCGCGCCGGACCGAGGCGGTGCGCGGACGCTCGAGGCGACGCAGACGGTGACGGGGCAGGACCCACAGACCGTCACGATCGTGGTCGACTACGGGGCCGCGGTCCGCATCACCTCGCCCGGGGACGGGTTCGTGATCCCGCCGGCGTTCCCGGACGTGCGGATCGCCGGCGTGGCCGCGCCGCACGCACGGGTACGGCTGTCCGAGCAGGGGGTGCCGGGCAGCGACCTCGGCACGGTCGAAGCGGACGACGCCGGCCGGTGGTCCGTCCGGACCTCGGGGCTGCCGTTCCGCGACCAGGTGCTGCTCGCGACCGCCCAGTCCCGTGGTGCCAACACCACGACCGCGACGATCCGGCTCACCGCGGGCTGAGTCCGCGCCGACGCTCCCTGCCCGCGGCGCCGCACCGGTGCCGCGGGCAGGGAGCCGCAGGCCGGTGTTCAGGGCAGGGGTGACGCGCCCCCGGCCGTGCAGCGCGGCGGCCGGGGGACGACGTCCTCCGCCCGGGCGCACGGCGGCGTGTGGCCCGTGCCCGGCGGTGTCACCGCTCCCGCTCCCGCTCCCGGCCCGGATCTCGGTCCCGGTCCCGGTCCGGGTCCGGCAGGAGGTGGATCGTCGCCACCGCACGCTCGGCCAGCCGGCCGTCACGGCAGTCGATCGCGACCCGCAGTGCGACGATCCCGTTGCGCACGTGCTCCCACGGCAGTGCCGAGCGGAGCTCCTCGTGGCGGAGCCGGAACGTCAGCCCGTCCGCGGCACTGCGCAGCGTCGACGCCAGCAGCGGGTTCCGGCACTCGGCGATGAGGTCGCGGTAGAGGCGTGAGGCGGTGTCGGGCGGGCTGCACCCGCGCGCCGTGCCCATCTGGTCGAGCAACTCACCGAGGGCGCGGAACAGCCGCGTGCGACTCCGGTCGCTCAGCACCGGGACGGTCGTCCGCGCGACGCCGCCGAACAGCAGTCCGAGGGCCTGCATCGAGGGGACGATCTCCTCGCGCCGGGGGACGGTGACGCGCGTGTACCGGTTCGGGCGGAACTCGACGAGCCCGGCGTGCGCGAGGTCGGACAGCGCCTCGCGGACCGGGGTGCGCGAGCACCGCAGACGGACGGCGAGCTCGACGTCGTCGAGTCGGGCACCGGGCGGCAGGGAACCGTCGAGGATCTCGCCGCGCAGGCGCTCCCGGGCCTGGTCGCGCAGCCGGGGGCGTCCCTCGGCATCCACCGTCGCGAACATGCGGCCCCTTCCCCTCGCCGGTGCCGACCCCGCTCCCGGAGGCGCACCGGTCCGAGCGTACGACCGCGGAACGCTCCGACGACGTGTGATATACCGACGTCGTCCCCCGTGTCGGACGGCACCCGTCGGTAGGGTGGCGCCGTGCCACCCGACTTCGCCGACCTGTTCCGCCGCCGCCCCGACGACGCGGCGGACCTCATCGCGATCGACGGCACCGACCGCTTCATCCTCGACGAGGCACCCCACGTGCACGGCGACGCACTCCGGCAGCCGGGTGAGGTCGCCGTCATCGACGACCGCTACGGCGTCCTGACCCTCGGCGCGATCACCGTGCACGGGGCGTCCGACGTCCGGGTGGTGCAGGACTCCCTGGTGGGGGTGCGCGCCCTCGAGGCGAACGCGGGCACGTTCGGTCGGCGGGGCTTCCACCACCCGGAGTCGTTCGAGCAGGCCTTCCGCGACGTCCGTCTGGTGCTGCTGCGCCTGTCGAAGTCGAACGACCGGCTCGACGAGGTCGCCCGGGCCGTCGCACGGTGGGCGGCCCCCGACGCCGTGCTGCTCTGCGGTGGCGTCTCGAAGCACATGAACCTGTCGCAGAACGACGTGCTGCGCCGCTACTTCGGCGAGGTGACGGCCTCCCGCGGACGCGGCAAGTCCCGGCTGCTCATCGCGCAGGACCCGCTCCGGGCGGCCGCGACCCGCGCCGACACCACCCAGCCCTGGCCGCGTTCGGTGCACGTCGACGAGCTCGGCATGACCATCGTCGCGCACGGTGGGGTCTTCGCCGGCGCCTCGCTCGACCAGGGCACCCGTGTCCTGCTCGGTGTCGCCGACCAGGCGGTGCCGACGGCGCGCGTCGCGGTCGACCTCGGCTGCGGCAACGGGGTGATCGCGACCGTGCTCGCGCGTCGGCGTCCGCGCCTCCAGGTCGTCGCGACGGACGTGTCCCGGGCGGCGGTGCTGTCGACGCGCGCGACGGCCGAGGCGAACGGCGTCGCCGACCGGGTGCGCGTGACGCGGTCGGACGCGGGCGACGAGCTCGACGCGGGGTCCGCGCAGCTCGTGCTCTGCAACCCGCCCTTCCACGAGGACACCACCGTGAGCACCGACGCGGCCGAGGCGATGTTCCGGAACGCGGCCACGATCCTCCAGGCCGGCGGTGAACTGTGGTGCGTCTGGAACTCGCACCTGCGCTACCGACCGGCGCTCGAACGCGCCGTCGGGCCGACGCGGCAGGTGGTGCGGACCGACAAGTTCACGGTCACCGCGTCCCGCCGGGCGTGAGCCCGGCAGGACCGGACGACGGACGGGAGGCCCGTGGCTGCGCAGCCACGGGCCTCCCGTCGTCTCCCTGGTCGCGTCACGCGACCGGCGGCCGTCAGGCCGGGACGTAGTCGAACGTGTCCGGGTCGGGCCCGGTGCGGTGTCCCTTGTCGAGCGACGTGATCGCGGTCATGTCGTCGTCGGAGAGCTCGAAGTCGAAGATCGCGAAGTTCTCCTCGACGCGCGAGCGGGTGACCGACTTCGGGAACACGATGTCGCCGCGCTGGATGTGCCAGCGGAGGACGACCTGCGCCGGGGTCTTGCCGGTGTTGCCGGCGATGCGCGTGATGGTCTCGTCGTCGAGCACGAGGCCCTGCGCGATCGGCGACCAGGCCTCGGTCGCGATGCCGTGCTCGCGGCCGTAGGCGCGGAGCTCGTCCTGGACGAGGTACGGGTGCACCTCGATCTGGTTCACGGCCGGCGTGATCGTGGTCTCCGACGCGAGGCGGTTGAGGTGGTGGGTCTGGAAGTTCGAGACGCCGATCGAGCGGGCGGTGCCGCCGCGGTACAGCTCCTCCATCGCCTTCCAGGTGGGCACGAAGTCCGACACGGTCGGCAGCGGCCAGTGGATGAGGAAGAGGTCGGTGTACCCGCCGAGCAGGTCGGCCGACTTCTTGCCGTTCTCGAGCGCCGCCTCGGGGTCGTGGAACCCGTTGTTGAGCTTGGACGTGACGAAGATCTCCGAGCGGTCGATGCCGGACTCGGCGATGGCCTCGCCGACCTCCTTCTCGTTGCCGTACATCTCGGCGGTGTCGATGTGGCGGTAGCCGACCTCGAGGGCGGTGAGGGTGGCTTCCTTCGTGTTCTCCGGCTCGATCTGGAACACCCCGAAGCCGAGCTGGGGGATGGTCTTGCCGTCGTTGAGCGTGATGTTCGGAACGGTCATGACGCCATGCAACCAAACGGTGCGCAGCGGGCTTCCCGGGAACGTCCAGCCGGGCGCGTCCCCCTTCGCGGACCGGACCGGATGCCGCGAGCATCTCGGTTGCGAACGGGCGGACACCACGCCCCTCCGCCGGTATGAGGAGTGTATGTACTTCACATACAGAACGACACGTGAGCGTCGACTCCGGCTCGCCGTCCTCGCGACCGTGACGATCGCGGCGGCGACGGCGGGGAGTTGGTGGGTGCCGGACAGTCCTGTGGCCGCGGCCCCCCGTGGGGGCGACACGAGCGCCGCACCGGGAGCGACCGGGCTCCCCGCCTTCGTGGGAGCAGCCCCGGAGGCGACCGCGGCCAACGCCCCGCCCGTGGTGCGCGCGTCGGAGGACTTCGAGCACGGCACGGGGACCGCGCCGCGGATGCTCGACCAGTACGTCGGGTCCGCGGGACAGCGGTACCGGGCTGACCCGTCGTGGATCGACCCGGCACAGTGCAACGGCGTCGTCACGAGCCGGATCAGTTCCGACGTCGTCGGGTGCTCCGCGAACGCGCACCTGCGCAACCTGTCGGACGTCCTCGGACAGGTCAACGGCACGGATCCCCGGACGAACCACGCCGTCAGCGCCTGGACCCTCGACCGGTCGATCCCGGCGAGCGCGGTCGAGGTCGAGGCCACCGAGGGGACCGCCCTCGGCGCGGCCGGCCGGTTCGTCTCGTTCGGCGTCGACGCCGCGGCTGCGTCCTGCGACCTGGCGCACCCGCTGCTCGCCTTCAGCCTCGTCGAGGGGACCGTGGAACGCCCGGTCTCGGCAGCGATCGACCCGTGCACGGACCGCCGTGCCCGGTCCTGGACGGCCGGTGGTGACGTCGTCCGCGCGGGTTCGTTCGTGTCCCCGGGTGGCCTGCTCCTCGACGGCACGGAAGTGCGCTGGCGACTCCGGAACCAGCAGACCGCGTCCGAGGGCAACGACGGCGCGATCGACGGGGTCTCGGTGTTCGACTCGACCCCGCGACTGGTGAACAGCTTCGCCGGGACCCCGGTCGTGGGCGGGACCGCGCGGATGACGGCGCGCGTCGTGAACACGTCGGAGCTCGGGTCGAAGCCCGGCTGGTCGTTCTCGGAGCGGCTGCCCGAGGACGTCCGCATCGCCGCTGGACCCCGTGTCGAGAGCACGTGCCGGGGCGTCACCGTCACCGCTGGTCCGGGTGACGGCACCCTGACCGTCCGCGGCGACCTCGCCGCGGACGCCGTCGACTGCACGGTGTCGCTCGACGTGACCTCGGACGTCGCCGGGACCGGGACCCTGGACCGCGAGGACGTCGTCACGCACCGAGGTGTCGATCTGCCGGAGCCCGCGCGGGTGACGTTCCTGCCCGAGCAGAACGCCCTGGTGGCCAGCGAACGTCCGGTGCTCACGGGCGCCGACGCCGTCGCGGACCTGGGTGAGGCCCTGTCCTTCGCCACGACGGTGCGGAACGGGGGGAATACACCCGTGCACGACCTCCGCGTCGTCGGCACTGCAGGTCCGACCACGTGCGGGACGACCGACCTCGCCCCCGCTGCCTCGACGGTCTGCTCGTCCGCTCCGCGGCCGGTCGTGCAGGCGGACCTCGACGCGGGCGCGATCGACGACGCGGTGACCGCAACGGCGACCTCGCGGGCCGGACAGCGCGTGACGGCGACGGCCTCCGCGAGGGTCAGGACGACGGCCGCTGCCCCCACCGTCTCCGGGATGCTCACGGCGGACCGGCCCGACCACGAACCGACCGCCGGGGACCCGGTCACGCTGCACCTCACGGTGCGCAACGACGGCAACGTGACCCTGCGGGACCTCACGGCGTCGGTCGACGGGCGCGGGGACCTGGTGGTGGCGTGCCCCGGTGTGGCGCTCGCCCCCGGAGCCTCCACCTCGTGCGCGGTCCGGGGCACGTACCCGCTGACCCGGACGGACGTCGACCGGGGCGCCGTCGACTTCGCGGCGCCGATCCACGGTCGTGCCCCGGACGGCACCGACGCGACGGCCCGCGCCGAGACGAGCCTCCCGCTCCCACGGCGGACCGAGCTGTCGGCCACGGCGGCGGCGGAGCTCGCGCCGGAGGGGCACGGCCCGCCGCGTGCCGGCGACCACGTGGCACCTGGGCTCGTCGTGCGGAACACGGGCAACACCACCGTGCGGGACGTCACGGCCGTGGCCGACGACCGGCCTGACCTGGGCGTGCGGTGTCCGGCGGGCGAGCTCCCGGCCGGCGCATCGGTGGACTGCGAGGTGGACCGGTACCCGTTGACCCAGGAGGACGTCGACGCGGGGCGGTCCGACGTCCGGTTCAGCGTCGGCGGGACGGGCGCGGACGACGCCCGGGTCGCGGCCCGCGCCGCTGCCGGGGTGGACGTCGAGCGCCGCCCGGTCCTGGAGGCCCACGTCACCGCGCACCTCGGCCGGACGGACGACGACCTCCCGCGCCCCGGCGACCACGTCGCGTCCACGGTCACGGTGGCGAACGACGGCAACGTGACGCTCCGCGGCCCCTCCGGCTCGTTCGTCGAGCACCCGGAGCTGCCGATCGACTGTCCCGAGTCGCCGATCGCTCCGGACACGGCGGTCACCTGCACCGTGCCGGACCTGGTCCTCACCCAGGACGACGTCGAGCGCGGGCAGGTGCCGTTCACCCTCCACGCGTCGGCGGTCGCGCCGTCGGCGGTCGAGGTCACGGCGGAGGACGCGGTGCACGTCGGACTCCGCGCGTCCGACGTGCTCGACCTGCAGACCCGGGTCGTGCGGCGCGGCGCGGGCGGGGACACCGTGCCCGTGACAGCTCCGGTCCGTCCCGGCGACCGCGTGGCCGTCCTCGCCGAGGTGCGGCACACGGGCAACCTCGTGCTGCACGACCTGCGGCGCGCGGCGGGCGGTGACCTGACCTGCGCGGCGACGGTGCTCGAGCCCGGTGCCGTCACCGAGTGCACGGGCCCGTTCCACACCGTGACCGAGGCGGACCTCCGCGCCGGGGAGGTCGTGTTCACCTCACAGGTGGAGGGCGACGTCGCCCGCGCGGGCGACGGGACGGAGCCGGGTGCGCGATCCGTGGTGGTCAGCTCAGCCACCGTCCGTGATCGTGTGCCGGTCGTGGCGGTACCCGGCGCACTGGCCTTCACCGGGTCGGAGGTGCTCGGGTACGGGCTGCCCGCAGCGGTGGTCCTGCTGCTGCTCGGTGTGGCCGTGGCCGTGGCCCGGCTGCGCTCCGCTCGCGGGTCCGCAGGGCGTCCAGGCCTGCGCCGGCGGACCGTCGTGACCGGCCGTCACGTGCGCGCCGCCCGGGGGGTGACCGCGGGCCGCCGGGATCGGCCGTCGGGCCGGTGAGTTCGTGACCGGCCACCGGGGCGACAGGGCGACCACGTCAGGCCTCCCCGGTGGGCGGTCTGCGCCGACCGCCGGGGACGACCGGGCGACCACGGTCGGCGTCCCCGGTGGGCGGTCTGCGACGTCCGTCAGGCGAGCGACGCCTCGATGTAGGCGAGCAGGGCGGCCCCGTACGCCTCGGCGGCGTCCGGGTCGGCGAACGCCCGGCGTTCCCCGTCGATCGTCGCCGTGACCGTGCACCCCGCGGAGAGCGACACGAACGCCGGCCCGAGGAGCGTGCGGAGCTGGTCCTCGCGCGGCAGCCAGAGCGACTCGTCCGCGGTGACGGAGTCGAGCGCCCACTCGGTCGTGCCGTTGAAGCCGAGCACGGTGCCCGTCGGGTGGTCGTGCCGCTCGACGGTCATCTCGGAGACGGTGTACACGTCGTCGTCGACCCCGGCCTTGTCGATCACGAAGCGGTCGCCGGTGTCCGGGTGCCAGCGGAGTCCGGCGTCGCGGAGGGCGCGGGCGAGTTCGACGGTGATCACGGGCCCAGCCTGCCACCGCGGGCGGGGCGCGGTCAGGCCGGCGGGGTGCGGTCAGGCCGGCGCGGCCGGCCAGACCGGCACACCACCTCGCGGCCCGGCTCGCGACCGCGGTCCCCGGACCGTCGGGGAGGTGCCGGCGAGGTGCCCGTACTAGCATTCCCGAGCACCCCCGCGCGCGGCGCCCGTCGTCCGCGCGCGTGGACGCGACGACGCCTGGGCGACCGGTGCCGTGCCTCCCGTCCGGACCACCGGCCACGGGCACGACCGCCGGCCGGTGTCAGGACCGCGGGACAGGACCTGTCCGGCGGCCCGTCCGCCCGTCCCGTCCGCCCAGCAAAGGACCCGCATGACCCTCGAGCGCGAGGAACTCCGCGACGACTGGACCGTGGCGATCTCGGGGGAGCAGCTCCCGGAGGGCGCACCCGCCGACATCGCCGGTCGCTCGATCCGGGCCACGGTCCCGGGGCAGGTGCACACCGACCTGGAGCGCGAGGGACTGCTGCCGGACCCGACGTTCGACCGGAACGAGGAGGCCGCGAAGTGGGTCGGCCGCGCGGACTGGACGTACCGCCGCACCGTCGACGTCGCTCCGCGCGGCGCCGAGCGCGTCGACCTGGTGTGCGAGGGCCTCGACACCGTCGCCGAACTGAGCCTGGACGGGGTGGTCGTCGGCTCGACCCGCAACATGCACCGGCGCTACCGCTTCGACCTCAACGACCTGCCGGGGACCGCGGGGGAGCGGGAGCTCGAGATCCTGTTCGAGTCGCCGTACCGCGAGGCCGGCCGCGTCGCCGCCAAGGCCGGTGCGATGCCCGGCCCGTACGACGAGCCCTTCCCCTACGTGCGCAAGACGGCGTCGAACTTCGGCTGGGACTGGGGGCTGACCGCGGTCACGAGCGGTCCCTGGCGTCCGGTCGCGATCGAGCGCTGGTCGACGGCGCGGCTCGCCGAGGTGAAGCCCCTCGTCGACGTCGACGCGGGCGAGGGCGTGCTCGACGCCCACGTCGCGGTCGAGCGCTCCGGCATGAACGACCTCGACCAGGACGGCGAGGACGACGACCTCGTGCTCGTCGTCACCGTGAGCGGAGCGACCGCGGACGGCGGCACCACCCGGCAGCGCTCCCGGGCGCAGCTGACGCCGAAGGACGACGAGGTCGTCGTCACCGTGCGCGTGCCCGAGGTCCAGCGCTGGTGGCCGCGCGGGTACGGCGACCAGCACCTGTACGACGTGACGGTGGAACTGCAGACCGTGGACGGCGAGGTGCTCGACCGCCGGACGTCGCGGACCGGCTTCCGGTCGGCGCGCATCGACACCGCCGACGACGCGGTCGGCAAGCCCTTCACGATCGTGGTGAACGGCACACCGATCGACGTGCGCGGTGTGAACTGGATCCCCGACGACGTCATCGTTTCCCGCGTCGACCGTGCCCGGGTGTCCGCTCGGCTCCGTGTGGCCGCCGAGCTCGGCACGAACCTGGTGCGGGTGTGGGGCGGCGGCGTCTACGAGTCCGGCGACTTCTACGAGGTCTGCGACGAACTCGGCCTGCTCGTGTGGCAGGACTTCGCGTTCGCCTGCTCCGCGTACCCCGAGATCGAACCGATCCGGAGCGAGGTCGTCGCCGAGGCGCGGGACAACGTCGCCCGGTTGGCGCGGCACCCCTCGCTCGTGGTGTGGAACGGCAACAACGAGAACATCTGGCTGCACGACGTCGACGGCTGGGCGGAGGCGCTCGGTGACCGTGGGTGGGGCCTCGACTACTACCTCGACCTGCTGCCGACGATCGTCGACGCGGTCGACCCGTCGCGCTTCTACACGGTGGCGTCGCCGTGGTCGGGCTCGGAGTCGCTCCCCGCGAACGACGTCGACCACGAGACGCACCACTCCTGGGACGTCTGGAACCGCCTGTCCGACGACCGCTACCGGGACTCGGTGCCGCGCTTCGTGTCGGAGTTCGGGTGGCAGGCGCCGCCGGCCTGGCGCACGCTGCGCGAGGCCGTGACGGACGAGCCGCTGCGCGTCGACTCACCCGGTGTCGTCCACCACCAGAAGGCGGCCGACGGGATGGCGAAGCTCGCGCGGGGGATCGCGCCGCGCTTCGGCGAGGTCGACCCCGCGGACCTCGACCGGTGGCTCTACCTGACGCAGCTGCAGCAGGCCCGGGCGATCGCGACGGGTGTCGAGCACTGGCGCACGCACTGGCCGCGCAACACCGGTGTCGTGGTCTGGCAGCTCAACGACCTGTGGCCGGTGTCCTCGTGGTCGGCGATCGACTCGGCGGGGCGGCTGAAGCCGCTGGCACACGAGCTGCGTCGGCTGTACGACGACGTGCTGCTGACGATCCGTCCGGTGGACGGTCCGGCGGTGGGCGTCCGCACGGTGGAGGGTCCGTCGGCCGACGGCGCGTCCGTCGACGGCGCGTCCGTCGACGGCACGTCGGCGGTCCGGCCTGGAGGCGCGGATCACGACGGTCCCGCCGCCTCCGCCGCCGGGGTGGCCGGTCCCGGCGACACCCTCTCGTCGGACGTCCCCGAGGAGGGGCTCGCCGCGTCCGGACCGGGGGACACCGGCGTCGGGTCGGACACCCTGTCGCTCGAGGTGCCGGCTCACGACCAGGTCGAACGCTCGCTCGGGGTGTCGCCCGGGGCGTTCGGGCACTCGCCGATCGAGGTCGCCGTCCGCTCGACCCGCACCGGGCACGACAGCGTCGTCCGGGTCCGGCGCATGAGCGTCACCGGCGTCATCCTCGCCGAGGCCACGCTGCCCGTCCGGCTGTCGTCGGCCGGCGTCGCGGTGGTCGCCCTCCCCGAGTCGGTCGGCGTGCTCGACGACCCGACGCGCGAGCTCGTCGTGGCGGACATGGACTGGCGGCGCGCCGTCTGGACCGGCGCGCCGGACAAGGACGTGCAGTGGGAGACCGCACGGTTCCGGGCGACCGTGACACCGGCGCCCGACGGCGACGGGCACGACCTGACGGTCGAGGCGGCCTCCGTCGTGCGGGACCTGCTCGTGCAGCCGGACCGGCTCGCCCCGACCGGGACGGTGGACCGCGGGTTCATGACCCTGCTGCCCGGGGAGCGCGTGGACTTCCGGCTCCGGGGGCTCACGGACGAGCAGGCGCGGCTCGTCGTGGACGCGCCGGTGCTCACGACGCTGGACGAACACCTCCGCTGAGGTCACGCCGACACCGGATGCGGCAGGCTGAGCGTCCGGTGTCGGTTGGCCCGCTCGTGTGGGCATCGTCGGGGGACCGGGTTACGATGATGGGACGACGGACTTCCGCCGCCCACGTCGACGACGACGCAGACGGTCCCCGGATCCAGATCAAGGAGTCACCATGTTGCAAGGCCTCGGTGGGATGCACCTGCTGATCATCCTCGGGATCGTCATCCTGCTCTTCGGAGCCACCAAGCTCCCGGCCCTCGCCAAGGGCCTCGGACAGTCGATCAACATCTTCAAGAAGGAGATGAGCGACGACAAGAAGACCACGAACGTCGACGGCACCGTGAACACCACGGTCGCCCCCGACGTCTCGGCGCAGCAGACGGGCCAGCCGGTGGTCAACCCGGGCCCGTCCGTGCAGCCGAACACCGACCTGCGCAAGTAGCGGGTCGGCCTGGTCCTCGACACCAGGGCACCCAGACCAGGACACCCAGCCCCGTCCTGTCGGCAGTCCCCCGCGACCATCGGTCGCGGGGGACGTCGTCGTTCCGGGGCCGTCCGTGCGGGTGGTGCCGCCGTCGTGGGTGCGGGCAACGCGGGGGCGTGCGGGCGGTGGCGCCCGTCGTGGTGGGTCCGGGGGACGTGATGCCCCGGAGGCAGGCGTCCGGGCCGGGGCAGGATGGGCGGATGACCGCTCCGCACCCGAAGGCGCCGCAGCACGCGCCGCTCCGTGACGACCGGCGCGTGGTGCTCGTCGTCGCGGTCCTGGCGTCGTTCGTCGTCGGGCTCGACTCGAGCGTGGTGAACGTCGCCCTGCCGGCGGTCCGCTCCGAGCTCGGTGGTGGCCTCGTCGTGCAGCAGTGGATCGTGGACGCCTACCTCGTGACGCTCGGGTCGCTCATCCTCGTCGCGGGCGCGCTGTCGGACCTGTACGGCCGGGTGCGGATCGTGACCTGGGGGCTCGTGGTCTTCGGCCTCGCCTCGGTGGGGTGCGCCGTGGCGCCGAACGGCGAGCTGCTCGTCGTGGCACGCGCGCTGCAGGGCGTCGGCGGGGCACTCGTGACGCCCAGTGCGCTCGCACTCATCGTCGCCGCGTTCTCCGGCGCCGCCCGGGCGAAGGCGATCGGGACGTGGACGGCCTGGTCGAGCGCGGCGGTCATCGTCGGGCCGGTGCTCGGCGGGGTGATCGTCGACGGCATCGGCTGGCGGTGGATCTTCGTGCTCACCGCGGTGCCCATCGCGGTGACCCTCGTGCTGGTCCGGCGCATCACGGGCGACGTGGTGTCGGGTGCGCGCCCGCGGATCGACGTCGTCGGGGCGGTGCTCACCGTTGTCGGTGTGGGCGGGCTCGTGCTCGGGCTCATCGAGCAGGAGCGGCTCGGGTGGGCGTCGCCGGTGGTGGTCCTGGCGCTCGTGCTCGGCGGCGCGGCCCTCGTCGCGTTCGTCCCGTGGGAGCGCCGGGTCACCGCAGCCGGTGGTACGGCGCTCGTGCCCCTCGTGCTGTTCCGCGCGCGGAACTTCACGGTGGGGAACCTCGCCACGCTGTCCGTCTACGGCGCCCTCGGCATGGTGGGTTTCGTCGTCACGCTGTTCCTGCAGGAGGTCTGGCACTTCCCCGCCTGGCTCGCCGGGATCGCGACCCTGCCGCCGACCGTCGTGCTGCTGGCGCTGTCGACGACGGTCGGTGCGGCGGCCGGGCGGCACGGCCCGCGCCGGTTCATGACGGCCGGTCCGCTCGTGGCGGCGGTCGGAGCGCTGCTCGTGCTCGGGGCCGGGCCGGACCCGACGGCGTACTGGTGGTCGGTGTTCCCCGCCCTCGTGCTCGTGGGCGTCGGGATCGCGCTCATGGTGTCGCCGCTCACGAGTGCCGTGCTCGGGTCGGTGCCGCAGGACGAGGCCGGCGCCGGTTCCGCGGTGAACAACGCGGTGGCCCGGATCGCCGGCCTCGTGACGGTCGCGCTCGCCGGGATGGTGCTCGGCGGCGCGATGAGCACCGCCGGCCTGCACCGGGCGGCGGTCGTGATGGCGGTGCTCCTCGTCGCCGGTGCGGTGGTCAGCTGGTTCGGGATCGTCGACCCGGACCGTCGAGGCTCCGGCTCGCCCACCTGACCAGGCGCTCGAGCGGCCCGGTGCCGAGTCGGACCCGCCAGGCCGTCGCGAGCACGATCGCGCCCACCATGATCGACACGGCCGGGATCCAGCCCTCGGCGAGCCACGCGTCGGCGGTGCGTTCGAGCACGGCGAACGCCACGATGTGCGCGGCGTAGACCGTCAGCGCCAGGGTCCCCACGGCGCGGACGGGCGCGAGGAGCCGTCCGGCCCGACCGGCGACGAGGAGCGACAGTCCGAGCACGGCGACCGCGACGCCGAGGGCGCCGAGCACCTCCGGGGTCGAGCCGGCGTGCGGGTCGATCGCGGTGAGCACGCTCCAGTCGATCTCGGGGTGCTCGAGGGTGCCGCCACCCTGCGGCTGCAGCACGGGAGCGTCCGACGGTGTCGCGGCGGACGACCCGCCACTCCCGCCCGACGCGCTGCTGCCGGCCGCGCTGCTGCCGGCCGCGCTGCTGCCGGCCGCGCTGCTGCCGGCCGCGCTGCTGCCGGCCGCGCTGCTGCCGACCGCGCTGCTGCTGCCGACCGGGCCGCTCGTCGGCGGGAGCCCCAGCGCCCGGCGGACGAGCGCACCTCCGCCGTACCCGACCGCGGCGGCCACGCCACCGGTGCCGACCAGGGCCGCCTGCGTCCGGGTGGCGTGCAGCGGGAGCCGGCCGACGAGGAGGCCGACCAGGACGATGCCCCACCAGGTGATGCCCGGGTAGCCGCCGAAGAGCACGCCCTTGACGAGCGGGTCGCTCGGCGCGAAGAGCATGCTCGGCAGTCCGGCGATCCACACGACCGGACCGACCAGGAGCGCGCCCGCGGCGACGAGTGCGACCGTCCGCGTCCGAGCGCGGAGGAACGGCAGCGTCGCCACGAAGCACACGCTGTACGTCGGGAGGATCACGAGCACCGGGGTGCCCAGTGCCGTCAGGAGGGCCCCGACGACGAAGAGCGCGACGGCCCGCAGGAGCACCCGTCGGCGGTGGTCGACCAGTGCCGTCGGCCCCTCGTCGGGGCGCGGACGGGTCATCAGGGTCAGGGAGACCCCGGCGCAGAGGGCGAAGAGCACCGCCGAGCGTCCGTCCACGACCCGGGACCACGTGCCCGGGTCCGTCCAGGCGAACTCGGGGGTGAAGGGTCCGAAGTGCGCGGTGATCATCCCGAGGACGGCGAGCCCGCGGGCGAGGTCGAGGCCGTCCAGCCGCCGCGGTCGATCGTGTGGTGGGGGAGCGACGGCGTGGTCCCGTCGCGTGGCTGTCGTGGTCATGCCACCACCACAGCGTGCGGGGTGTTTCGTCGGAGTTGCGCCCGGTGGCGGGAATGTCGTCCCCGGCGGTAAAGTTGAGTCAGGTGGACTCAGGATGGGTCCGATGGCTTCCGGTCCGGCCGCGACGAGCGACCGGGCCACACCACAACGTGACGAAAGGACGACACGCATGGCGAACCTCCAGGGCGCCCCTGACTCCCAGGAGCGCCAGAAGACCGCACTCGAGCAGTACGGCGTCGACCTCACCGCGATCGCACGCAGCGGCAAGCTCGACCCGGTGATCGGCCGCGACGCCGAGATCCGGCGCGTGTCGCAGGTGCTGACCCGGCGGACGAAGAACAACCCCGTGCTCATCGGCGAGCCCGGCGTCGGCAAGACCGCCGTCGTCGAGGGGCTCGCGCAGCGGATCGTGGCCGGTGACGTCGCCGACTCCCTCAAGGACAAGCGGCTCGTGTCGCTCGACATGTCCGCGCTCATCGCGGGTGCGAAGTACCGCGGTGAGTTCGAGGAGCGGCTCAAGGCCGTGCTCAAGGAGATCGACGACTCCGACGGGCAGGTCATCACCTTCATCGACGAGCTGCACACGCTCATGGGCGCCGGCGGTGGCGAGGGGTCGGTCGCGGCCTCGAACATGCTCAAGCCGATGCTGGCCCGCGGCGAGCTGCGGCTCATCGGTGCGACGACCCTCGACGAGTACCGCGAGTACATCGAGAAGGACGCCGCGCTCGAGCGACGCTTCCAGCAGGTGTTCGTCGGGGAGCCGAGCGTCGAGGACACGGTCGCGATCCTCCGCGGACTCAAGGAGCGCTACGAGGCGCACCACAAGGTGACCATCAACGACAGCGCACTGGTCGCCGCCGCGAGCCTGTCGAACCGCTACATCTCCGGTCGGCAGCTCCCGGACAAGGCGATCGACCTGATCGACGAGGCGGGCAGTCGTCTGCGCATGGAGATCGACTCCAGCCCGGTCGAGATCGACGAGCTGAAGCGCTCCGTCGACCGGCTGCGCGTCGAGGAGTTCGCGCTCAAGCAGGAGAAGGACGACGCGTCGAAGGCCCGGCTCGAGACGCTGCGGAACGAGCTGGCCGGACGGCAGGAGCGCCTCGACGAGCTCGAGCGGCGCTGGCAGGCCGAGCGCGCGAGCCTGAACCGGATCGGTGAGCTGAAGCAGGAGCTCGACGAGCTGAACATGCGCAGCCAGCGGGCACAGCGCGAGGCCGACTACGAGACCGTCTCGCGGCTGGAGTACGGCGAGAAGCCGCGCATCGAGGCCGAGCTCGCCGCCGCCGAGCAGGCCGAGAGCGCCGACCGGATGGTGAACGACAGCGTCACGGACGAGGACATCGCCGCCGTGATCGCACAGTGGACGGGCATCCCGATGGGCCGACTGCTGCAGGGCGAGACCGAGAAGCTCCTGCACCTGGAGACCGAGCTCGGCCGACGGATCATCGGGCAGCGCGCGGCGGTCAGCACCGTGTCCGAGGCCGTCCGGCGCACCCGCGCGGGCATCTCCGACCCGGACCGTCCGACGGGCTCGTTCCTGTTCCTCGGCCCCACCGGTGTCGGCAAGACCGAGCTGGCCAAGGCGCTCGCCGAGTTCCTGTTCGACGACGAGAAGGCCCTCGTCCGCATCGACATGAGCGAGTACGGCGAGAAGCACTCGGTCGCGCGGCTCATCGGCGCCCCACCCGGCTACGTCGGGTACGAGGCCGGCGGCCAGCTCACCGAGACCGTCCGGCGGCGCCCGTACTCGGTCGTGCTGCTCGACGAGGTCGAGAAGGCGCACCCCGAGGTGTTCGACGTCCTGCTCCAGGTGCTCGACGACGGCCGCCTGACGGACGGGCAGGGCCGCACGGTCGACTTCCGCAACACGATCCTCGTGCTGACCTCGAACCTCGGGTCGCAGTTCATGACCGACCCGGCGCTCACCGCCGAGCAGCGCGAGGAGGGGGTCCGCGAGCTGGTCCAGCAGGCGTTCCGACCCGAGTTCGTGAACCGTCTCGACGACATCGTCGTGTTCCAGTCGCTCACGGCTGACGACCTCGGGCAGATCGTCTCGCTGTACGTCGACCGGCTCGCGCGGCGGCTGTCCGACCGCCGACTCGAGCTCGCGGTCACGCCCGCTGCCCGGACCTGGCTCGCCGAGCGGGGGCACGACCCGGTGTACGGCGCGCGACCGCTGCGCCGGCTCATGCAGCGGCAGATCGACGACCAGCTGGCGCGCGCGATCCTGGCCGGGGACGTCCGCGACGGCGACACGGTGCGCGTCGACGTCGCCGACGGCGGCGACGGCCTCACCGTCGAGCCGTTCGAACTGGCGGAGATCGTCGAGGAGTGAGCCGCGGCCCGCACGGGGCACGGACGGACGGGAGGCGCGGTGCCGGCTGGCACCGCGCCTCCCGTCCGTCACCACGGCCGCGTGCCGTCGAGAGGCGGCCGCTCCTGCCTGCTCGCGTCGCGTCGCGTCGACTGCATCGGCGGACGGTCGGGAGCATCCAAGCTGACTCATAGGTACATCTGATGTGATGTTTCGATGCGTGTCCTGGTTGCAGACGATGAGATCGCCCTCGCCGACCTCGTCGCGAGGGGTCTGACCCAGCAGCACATGGCGGTGGACGTCGCCTACCGCGGCGACCACGCCGACGAACTGCTCGCCGTGAACGACTACGACGTGGTCGTGCTCGACCGCGACCTGCCCGGGGTGCACGGGGACGAGGTCGCTCGGCGGCTCGCCGCGCGTGGCTCGCTGACCCGGATCCTGATGCTCACGGCGGCGACCTCGCTGACCGACCGCGTCGCCGGACTCGAACTCGGTGCGGACGACTACCTGGCGAAGCCGTTCGAGTACCCGGAGCTCGTGGCCAGGGTCCGGGCACTGGGCCGTCGGGCGGTCGCCCCGGTCGCGCCGGTGCTCGAGCGTGGTGGCCTGCTGCTCGACTCGAACCGCCGGGTCGCGACGCGTGACGGTCGGCACCTCGACCTCACCGCCAAGGAGTTCGGCGTGCTCGAGACCCTGCTGCGCGCCGAGGGTCGGATCGTCTCGGCCGAGGAACTCCTCGAGAAGGTCTGGGACATGAACGTCGACCCGTTCACCACCGCGGTCCGCGTGACGATGTCGAAGCTCCGGCGGAAGCTCGGGGAGCCGGACCCGATCCGGACGCTCCCCGGGCAGGGTTACACGCTCTGATGCGTTCGTGGAGCATCCGGACCCGCACCGCGGTCGTGTTCGCGCTCACGTCGATGGCGCTGACGGCCGGGGTACTCGCGTTCGTGAACGTCTCGGCGCTGTGGTCGGTCGCGGACCAGCCGGCGTTCGCGTCGGTCCGGCAGGCGCCCGACGGACAGCGGGACGACGGGCAGCGGGACGACGGGCAGCCGGACGGGCGAGGGGACGACGGGCAGGGCCACGCTCCGTCGCCGGACCGGGACCAGGCGCCCGAGCAGGGCGCGGTCGACGTCCACGGGCCAACGGCCGGTGCCGAGGGCGACGACGCGTCGGTGGCCGTCGGCGGCGCGACCATCCAGCTCGTCGCCCAGGCGCAGTGGCAGTGGTCCGCGATCGGCGTCGCCGGGTCGGGCTGCATCGCCGGTGTCCTCGGGTGGTGGGTCAGCCGTCGGATGCTCCGGCCCGTCGACCGCATCACCGACCGCACGAACCGCATCTCGGCGTCGACGTTGCACGAGCGGATCGGCCTGGACGGTCCCGACGATGAACTCCGTCGGCTGTCGCGGACGATCGACCAGCTGCTCGACCGGCTCGAGGCGGCCTTCGACAGCCAGCGGCACTTCGTGGCCCAGGCGTCGCACGAACTCCGCACGCCGCTGGCCGTGCAGCGCGCGGCGCTCCAGATCGGGATGCCCGAGGGGGACCCGCGGCTCGACGCCGTCCGGGACGAGCTGCTCGAGCAGAACCGTCGCACGGAACACCTGGTGGAGAGCCTGCTCGTGCTGGCCGAGGCCGACCGCGGTCTGGACGGCCGGGTCGAGCGGGTGGACCTCGGTGCCGTCGTCGACGACGTCGTCACGGGCTGCTCCGCGGCGGCGGACGGGCTCGACGTCCGGGTGCTCGTGTCCGTGGACGCCCCGGCGTCGCTCGTCGTGCCCGCGGAACCCGTGCTCACGCGGCAGCTCGTCCTCAACCTCGTCGACAACGCCGTCGAGTACAACCGCGCCGGCGGGACCGTCCGGATCGCCCTGGACGCCGCGGGACTCACGGTCGAGAACACCGGACCGGTCGTGCCGAGCGAGGTCGTGGCCGAGCTGACCGAGCCCTTCCGGCGCTGCCCCGACTCGGGCGACCGCGCCGTGCGGCGGCACAGCGGCCTCGGGTTGTCGATCGTCGCCGCGATCGCCCGGGCGCACGGCTGGGCCCTGGCGATCGACGCGCTGGCCGAGGGTGGTCTGCGCATCCGCGTCGGTGTTTCGTCGACGTGACCTGACGGACACCCGGCACGAAACGCCCGCTCCGCTGGACTGGGTGACATGAAGCACACCACCGCACTCCGAACGGTCGCCCTCGTCCTCACCGCCGGGCTGGCCCTGCCGCTGGCCGCCTGCACCGCGACGCCGTCGGCCTCCTCCTCGTCCACGTCCTCCTCCTCTGCCGCCGGTCTCGGCGAACGCTGGGGCTCCTGCATGCGGGACGCCGGGTTCGACGTGACCGACCCCCAGGACGACGCCGTCCGGTCCGGGGCCGTCACGACACCGGACGGCGTCGACCAGGAGGCGTTCGCGCGCGCATCGAAGCAGTGCGCCGAGTCGCTCGGCGTGACGGGGGCGAGCACCGCGGACAAGCAGCGGTGGGAACGGGAGTACGCCGAGGTCGCGGACTGCATCCGTGAGCACGGCTACCCGGACCTGCCCGAGCAGCGACCGGGGGCTCTGGACTTCCAGTCGTACCCCCGGTCGTCGGAGGACGGCTTCCAGCAGACCGTGTCCGCGTGCCTGGCCGAGTTCTCGTCCGACACGAAGCAGCAGCAGGTCGGCTGACCCGGCTCCGAGCCCGCACGCACGCGCACGAACAGCACGCACGCGCACGAACAGAGAGAGCGACATGACGAAGCGCACCACCACCAGCACCACGACCGCCGCCGGGCTCCTGGTGCTCGCGGGCACCCTGGCCGGGTGCTCCACCGCCGGGCAGCCGTCGGGCGGCAGCACGAACGCCGCCGGCGGCACGAACACCGGCGGCACGGGCGGGTACGAGAGCTGCCTGCGGGAGAAGGGCTACGACTACCCGGACCAGGACGCGAAGGAGCACCTCGAACTGCGGATCCCGCAGGGCGCCGACGCCGCGCAGTTCCAGCAGGACCTGCAGCAGTGCCTGCGCGACAGCGGCGACGGTGCGGCGGGTTCGGCGAAGCCCCGGTCCGACGCCGAGCTCGACGCGTGGGACGCCGAGGTCGCGGCGTGCGTGCGTCGAGAGGGCATCGCGGACTTCCCGGACGACGTCGATGCGCGCGCCCCGATCCTCGAGCGCAACCCCGCCGCCGACGCAGCCGTGGACAAGTGCTCCAGCGAGATCGCCGCGGAGGACCAGAAGGAGCAGGGCGAGTGACCGCGCAGCGCAGCAGCCGGAAGCTCGTCGTCGCGGCGGCCGTCGTCGCGGTCCTCGGCGCCGGGGTCGGTGGGTGGGCACTCACGAGCCTGCCGTCGTCGACGCCCGCGTCGGCGGAGTCCACGGCCCAGCGGCACCACGAGACCGCGCCGGTGACGAAGGGCGACCTCGTCGACACGAAGACCTTCTCGGGCTCGCTCGGGTACGGCAAGCCGACCGGCGTGCCCGGTGCGGCATCCGGCACGCTGACCTGGCTGCCGAAGCCGGGCCAGGTCGTCCACCGCGACGAGCCGCTCTACGCGGTCGACGAACGTCCCGTCCGCGCGATGGTCGGCGCGACGCCGATGTGGCGCACGCTCGAGCGCGGGCGCAAGGGCGACGACGTGCAGCAGCTCAACGAGAACCTCGCGGCGCTCGGCTACGACGTCGCCGTCGACCGGACGTTCGGCCCCCGGACGGAGCGGGCGGTGCAGCGGTGGCAGAAGGACCGGGGGCTCGAGGTGACGGGGACGATCACGACGAACGACGTCGTCTTCGTCGATGGCGACGTCCGCGTCGAATCCGTCACCGGGGTCCTCGGTCAGCCGCCGGCGGGTGACCTGCTGCAGGTCACGAGCACGAATCGCGTCGTGACCGCCACGGTCCCGCAGCGTGACGCCGAGCGGATGGTCGTCGGCACGACGGTCCGGCTGCTCGTGAACGGCACGGGCGATCCGCTCGAGGGGCAGGTCGTCGACAACGAGCCGACCAAGGGCGACGACGGGACGACGAGCGTCGCGGTGACGATCAGCTTCGACCCGGGCGACCGGCAGCTGCCCGCGGCCGCCTCGGCCCGCATCGAGGCCGAGGGGCAGGCCGAGCGGGACGTGCTCAGCGTCCCGGTGTCCGCACTGCTCGCCGGCAGCACCGCCGATGCGTTCGCCGTCGACGTGGTGCGGCGCGACGGCACCACGAAGCGCGTCCCGGTCCGGGTCGGGTTCGTGGCCTCCGGCCGGGCAGCGGTGACGGGCGACGTCGCCGAGGGTGACCGGGTGGTGGTGCCGTGATGGCGTCCACCCGTCGTCCGGCCCCCGGGCCCGACCGGCACCCGACAGGCACGTCGGCGCGCACGTCCGCGGCCGACCACGCCCCGTCGCCCGTCCTGTCGCTGCAGGACGTCGTCAAGTCCTACGGCGAGGTCCAGGCCCTGCGCGGGGTGTCGCTCGAGGTGGACCACGGGGAGCTCGTCGCGGTCGTCGGCCCGTCCGGCTCGGGCAAGTCGACGATGCTCAACATCATCGGGACGCTCGACCGTCCGACCTCCGGGACGGTGACGATCGCCGGCAACGCGGTCGACCGGATGTCCGACGACGCACTGTCCGTGCTCCGGGCCGACCACATCGGGTTCGTCTTCCAGCACTTCCACCTGCAGCCCGGTGCCACCGCGGCAGAGAACGTCGCCGACGGCCTGCTGTACGCCGGGGTGTCCCGGTCCGAGCGGCACGAGCGTGCGGTCCGGGCGCTCGAACGGGTCGGCCTCGGTCGCCGCGCGGGGCACCGTCCCGGCCAGCTGTCGGGCGGCGAGAAGCAGCGCGTCGCGATCGCCCGGGCGATCGTCGGCGAACCGACGATCCTGCTCGCCGACGAGCCGACCGGCGCGCTCGACACGGCGACCGGCGGCGCGATCCTCGACCTGCTCCACGAGCTCAACGAGGAGGGCACCACCGTGCTCGTGATCACCCACGACCTGGACCTCGCCGCCGACCTGCCCCGGCAGGTGCGGATGCGCGACGGCCAGGTGCAGCAGGACAGCACGGGCGGGGACGCCAGGAGCCTGGCCGACGCGATCGCGGGAGGTGCGCGGTGAGCGCCGGGGCCGTCCGGTCCAGCGCCGGGGCCGTCGGGTCCGTCGCCGGGGCCGTCGGGTCCCGCGCCGGGGCCGTCCGCTCCCGCGTCGGGCTCGGCGACCTGCTCCGCCTCGGCGTGTTCGGCCTCCGCACCCGTCCGACCCGTGTGGTCCTGTCCGCGCTCGGCATCGCCATCGGCATCGCGGCGATGATCGCGGTCGTCGGGATCTCGAGCTCGAGCAAGGCCGAGCTGGACCGGGTGCTCGACGCACTCGGGACCAACGTCCTGACCGTGACCGAGGCGCAGTCCTTCGGCGAGTCGACGCCGCTGCCGCCCACCGCGGTGGACTCGGTCGCACGGCAGCGCGCCGTCGAGCGCGCCGCGGGCGTCGGGACGGTCAAGGGGGCGCACGTGTACCGCAACGCACTGGTGCCGGAGGGGGAGTCGCGCGGCATCCAGGTGATGGCGACGTGGGGCGACGTGCCCGACGTCCTCGGCGGGCAGCTCGCCGACGGACGCTGGGTCGACCCGGGCGCCGACGCCCCCGACCAGGTCGTGCTCGGTGCCGAGGCCGCGACGGCGCTGGGCATCGACGCGGTGGACCCCGACACCCGCGTCTGGACGGGCGGCCGCTGGGTGCAGGTCGTCGGGATCCTCGCCCCGCTCGAACTCGCCCCGGACCTGGACAACAGCGTCTTCGTGCCGCGTGGCACCGCGGCGGACCTCGGCTTCGACGGGCACCCGAGCGCGGTCTACACCCGCGTCGACCCCGAGCAGGTCGCGGCGGTCCGGGACCGCCTCGCCCGTGCGGTCTCGCCGCTCGCACCGACCGAGGTCGGGGTCACCCGGCCCTCGGACGCCCTGGCCGCGAAGAACGCGACCGACGACTCGTTCACCGGGCTCCTGGTCGGCATCGGCGGTGTGGCGCTGCTGGTCGGCGGCATCGGCGTCGCGAACACGATGGTGATCACGGTCCTCGAACGACGCGCCGAGGTCGGTGTCCGGCGGGCGCTCGGCGCGCGGCGACGGCACATCCGGGACCAGTTCCTCGTGGAGTCCCTGCTGCTGTCGACGCTCGGCGGCATGGCGGGGGTGGTCGTCGGCGTCGCGGTGACGGCCGCCTTCGCGATCAGCCAGCACTGGCCGGTCGCGGTGCCGCTCTGGGCGGTCGCCGGCGGCCTCGGCGCGACGATCGTCATCGGCGGGGTGTCCGGGCTGTACCCGGCCGCGCGCGCCGCGCGCATCCCGCCGACGTCGGCCCTCGCGGCCGTCTGATCCGCGCGGACGGCCGGGCTCGTCCGCCCAGCGCGACCGCCTGGAGGCCCGGTGCCGGTTCCTGGAACCGGCACCGGGCCTCCAGGCCTACCGTCCAGGACATGCCTGAGCTGCCCCTGCTGCGTCGCCTCACCGACTCCATCGAGCACGCGAGCGTGCTCGACAAGGCCGTCGACCTCGACACCCGCGCCGTCCGCGCGATCGCCAAGCCGAAGGCGCTGCGCCAGCTGCTGCACGGCGTGCCGATCGGTCACCCGCTGCACCCGCTGATGGTGCAGGTGCCGCTCGGCGCCTGGATCTCGGCGGCCGTCCTCGACACGATCGGGGGGAAGGGGAACGCCCGCGCGGCCCAGACCCTCACCGGCGTCGGGATCGCCTCGGCTGGGAGCGCCTCGATGGCGGGCTACGTCGACTGGGCCGAGCTGTCCCTCGAGCAGCGCCGCACCGGGTGGGTGCACCAGGCCGTGAACTGGGTCGGCATCACGTTCTTCGGGCTGTCGTGGTGGCAGCGCCGGAAGGGCAACACCGCCGCTGGCAAGGCCCTCGGGTTCGTCGGCCTGGCGGTCGTCGGGGTCGGCGGGTACCTCGGCGGGCACCTGTCGTACCGGCAGCGGGCCGGCGTCGGGTCGAGCGACCGGGTACCGTTCGACTCCTGATCCCGCACGCACCGACGCCCGTCCCGCTCCGGTGGGGCGGGCGTTCCTGCGTTCGTGTTGGTTCTGCGACGGAACAGTTGCGTTCGTGTGGCTTCCAGACGTACAGTTCCTGAAACCAACGGGAACGAAGGAGTTCGGGCATGTACGCAACGGAGCGGCAGGACGCCATCGCCGCCGCGCTGCAGTCGGCCGGGCGGGTGTCCGTCGCCGACCTCGCCGAGCACTTCGACGTCACCACCGAGACCGTCCGCCGCGACCTCGGCGCGCTCGAGACCGCCGGGGTCCTGCGCCGCGTGCACGGGGGAGCCGTCCCCGTCGGACGGTCGAGCATCGTGGAGCTGTCCGTCGCCGAGCGCGAGGGCCAGCACGGCACCGCGAAGACCGCGATCGCCCGGGCCGCGATGCGCCTGGTCCCGCCGACCTTCACCGGCTCGATCGCCCTCGACGCCGGCACCACCTGCGCGGCCGTCGCCGCCGAGCTCGTGCGCTGGGAACCCGCGACGCCCGGCGCGACGCTGACCGTCGTCACGAACTCCGTGCCGATCGCCGCCGCCCTGCAGCACAGCGAGCACGTCGAGCTGCACCTGCTCGGCGGCCGCGTCCGCGGGGTCACGAGCGCCGCGGTCGGCACCGCCACGGTCGAGCAGATCGGGGCGCTCCGGCCCGACATCGCCTTCGTCGGCACGAACGGGCTGTCCGCGGGCTTCGGCCTGAGCACCCCCGACGAGTACGAGGCCGGCGTCAAGGGCGCCTACGTGCTCGCCGCCCGCCGCAGCGTGGTCCTCGCCGACGCCGCCAAGCACGGGGTCGAGGCGCTCATGCGCTTCGCCCGCCTCGACGAGATCGACACGCTCGTCACCGACCAGGAGCCCCCGGCGGACCTCGCCGTGGCGCTCGCCGACGCCGACGTGGAGGTCGTGGTCGCATGAACCAGACCAGCGCTGCCGCCGGCAGCACCGCCAGCACCCGCATCGTCACCGTGACGCCCAACCCGTCCCTCGACCGGACGATCGAACTCGCCGGGGAGCTGCAGCGCGGTGCCGTGCAGCGGGCCGTGCACACCACGGCCGAGCCCGGCGGCAAGGGCGTCAACGTCTCCCGGGTCGTCGTGGCCAGCGGCGGCGACACCCTCGCGGTCCTGCCCGGGGACGAGCTCGACCCCGTGCTGCTCGGGCTCGCGACCCGTGGCATCCCGACCGCAGCGCTGCCGATCGGCGCCCCGCTCCGGTCGAACGTGACCGTGACCGAGCCGACCGGCACCACGACGAAGCTCAACGAGCCCGGGCCCTCGCTCGCCGGCCGCCTGGACGACCTCGCCGCGCTCGTCGCCGACGCCGCCGGGCCCACCGCGACCGGACCGGCCGCACGCTGGGTGGTGTTCGCCGGCTCGCTGCCGCCCGGGCTCCCGGACGACGCGCTCGCGGTCCTCGTCCGCGCGGTCCGCAGGCGGCACGGGGACCAGGTCCGCATCGCCGTCGACTCGTCGGGCGTCCCCTTCACGGCACTGCTGCAGTCCGGGGAGCGCATCGACCTGGTCAAGCCGAACGCCGAGGAGCTCGCCGAGGTCGTCGGCGGCGACCCGGAGGGCTACGAGCGCGACCCCGCCGCCGCCGCGGTGGCCGCCCAGCGCCTCCGCGACAAGCACGTCGACGCCGTGCTGCTCACGCTCGGCAGCGCCGGCGCCGTCCTCGTCTCGGACGAGGGGGCCTTCGCCGCCGCGGCACCGCGCATCACCGCGCGGTCCACGGTCGGCGCGGGGGACTCCTCGCTCGCCGGCTACCTGCTCGCCGAGGTCGCCGGTGCGACCCCCGCCGAGCGGCTCGCCCAGGCCGTCGCCACCGGAGCCGCCGCTGCGGCGCTCCCCGGCAGCGACGTGCCCGCCCTCGACCACACCGACCCCGGCAGCGTGACCGTCCGGACCCTGCACCCGTCGCAGGTCCCGGAACCGATCGCCTGACCGACACCGCAGCACCGCCCCCGTCAGCACCACCCCCGTCAGCACCACCCCCGTCAGCACCACCCGAACCAGCACTGCCCGCGCCACGGCGCCACTGCAAAGGAGCAACCCCATGTCCGCAGACACGACGCAGCGCCTCATCAGCGCCGAGCTCGTCGGCCTCGACGAGGACCTCGGCGGGACGTCGTCCGACGTCATCCGCGTGCTCGCCGACCGCGTCGCCGCCACCGGCCGCGCGGCCGACGGTGCCGCCCTCGCCGACGACGCGATCAAGCGCGAGGCGAGCGTCGGCACCGGCGTCCCCGGCGGCATCGCGATCCCGCACGCCCGGTCGGCCTCGGTCTCGAGCCCGACGCTGGCGTTCTCCCGCCTGGCCCGGAAGGTGCCGTTCGGCGCACCGGACGGCGACGCGGACATCGTCTTCATGATCGCCGTGCCCGAGGGCGCCGACAAGGACCACCTGACGGTCCTGTCGACCCTCGCCCGGGCGCTCATCCGCGACGACTTCACCGCCGCGCTCCGCGCCGCCGCGACCCCGCAGGACGTCGTGGACCTGGTGCAGCGCGAGGTCGGCGGCGAGGTCGCCGAGGCCGGCGTCGGCGCCGCCCCCGCAGCTCCCGCCGCCGCGGCCCCGACGTCCACGACGGCCGGGACCGGTGCCCGCAAGGTCATCGTCGGCGTCACCGCGTGCCCGACCGGCATCGCGCACACGTACATGGCCGCCGACGCCCTCGTCGCCGCGGCCGAGCGCGCCGGTGCCGAGATGCACGTCGAGACGCAGGGCTCCTCGCAGGTCGAGCCGCTCGACCCCGCACTGATCGCCCGTGCCGACGCCGTCGTGTTCGCGGTCGACGTGGACGTCCGCGACCGCGCACGCTTCGCCGGCAAGCCGCTCGTCTCCGGTCCCGTCAAGCGCGGTGTCGACGAGCCGGACAAGATGATCGCCGAGGCTCTCCGTGCCGCCGACGACCCGAACGCCGCACGCGTGCAGGGCGGTGCCGCGACGACCGCCGAGTCGAACACGGCGGACGAGCACTTCGGCCAGGCCCTCAAGCGGTGGCTGCTGACCGGCGTCAGCTACATGATCCCGTTCGTCGCGGGCGGCGGACTCCTGATCGCGCTCGGCTTCCTGCTCTCCGGCTACGGCATCGCGCTGCAGCACGGCGACTCCGGCCAGAACAACGCCGTCTACACGCTGACGAACTACACGCTGCTGAACCTGCCGCCCGAGGGACTGGCGTACTACCTCGGTGCCGCCGCGTTCCAGATCGGCGGGGTGTCCCTCGGGTTCCTCGTCGCCGCCCTGGCCGGGTACATCGCGTACGCCATGGCCGACCGGCCCGGCATCGCGCCCGGCTTCGTCGCCGGCTCGATCGCCGTGTTCATGAACGCCGGCTTCCTCGGCGGGCTCGTCGGTGGTCTCATCGCCGGTGCCGCCGCGTACTGGATCGGGCGCATCCCGACCTGGCGCTGGCTCCGCGGCCTCATGCCGGTCGTGATCATCCCGCTGTTCGCGTCGATCATCGCCTCGGGGCTCATGCTCCTCGTGCTCGGCGGCCCGATCGCCTGGCTCATGACGGAACTCACCGCGTGGCTCAACTCGCTCAACGGCGCCTCGGTGGTCCTGCTCGGCATCATCCTCGGCCTGATGATGGCGTTCGACCTCGGTGGCCCGGTGAACAAGGTCGCCTACTCGTTCGCCGTCGCCGGGCTCGGTGCCGGCACCGCGTCCAACGTCGTGCCGTTCGAGATCATGGCCGCCGTGATGGCCGCGGGCATGGTCCCGCCGCTGGCCCTCGCGCTCGCCTCGACCGTCCTGTACCGCAAGGGCTTCACGAAGCCGGAGCGTGAGAACGGCAAGGCCGCGTGGCTGCTCGGTGCGTCGTTCATCTCGGAGGGTGCGATCCCGTTCGCCGCCGCCGACCCGCTGCGGGTCATCCCGGCGTCGATGGTCGGTGCCGCGGTCACGGGCGCGCTGTCGATGGCCGCCGGTGTGACCTCGCGGGCCCCGCACGGTGGCGTGTTCGTGTTCTTCGCGATCGACTCGTTCCTGGTCTGGGTGCTCGCGATCCTGGCCGGCACGGTGGTCTCCGCGCTGGTGCTCGTCGCCCTGAAGAAGTGGGTGCGCCGTGCCCCCGCGGCGGACGCCGCGGCCGCCCACGAGGCGGCGGTGGCCGGCGAGACGGTCGGTCAGCGCGCTCCGGCGGCGGTCTGACGGTCGTCACCACCTGACGGACGGGAGGCGCGGTGTCAGCGGGCACCGCGCCTCCCGTCCGTCCGTGGTCGCCTCCGCGACGCCACGCGGGCCGGTCCGTCGGCGTCCCTGCCCTCGTCTCCTCGGCGCACGTCCAGGTCCCGTGTCGGGATCTGACAGGACGCTCAGACAGAGTGGACCCATGACGACCGCCCCCACGCTGCCGCCGACCCTGCCCACCACGACCGTGCGCGCGGCCCAGGGGGCGACGGGGACCGAGGACCTCGGCGGTCTGTCCGGCTTCGTCCTGCAGGTGATCGACGCCCTGGGGGAGTGGGGCGTGGCGGTCATGCTCTTCGTCGAGACGGTCTTCCCGCCGATCCCGTCCGAGGTGATCCTGCCGCTCGCCGGGTTCCTCGCGGGGGCCGGGCGGATGAACCTGGTGCTCGTGCTGCTGCTCGCGACGCTCGGCTCGTACCTCGGGGCGCTCGTGCTGTACTGGCTCGGCGCGGTGATCGGCTTCGAGCGGACCGTGCGCTGGCTCGGCAAGCTGCCCCTCGTCGACGAGGACGACTTCCGCAAGGCCGCCGACTGGTTCCACCGGCACGGTCGGAGCGCGGTGTTCTTCGGCCGGTTCGTGCCGATCGTCCGCAGCCTGATCTCGCTGCCCGCCGGCGCCGACCGGATGCACCTCGGCACGTTCTCGCTGTTCACGATCATCGCGAGCAGCATCTGGAACAGTGCCCTCGTGCTGCTCGGTGCCGCGTTCGGGACCCAGTACGACAAGGTCGAGCAGTACACCGAGTGGATCGACCGGGTGCTCTACGTCGCGATCGCGGTCGTCGTGGTCACGTTCGTGGTGCGGCGCGTCCGCCGGGCACGGGCCCAGCGGCGAGCCGGTCGGGACGAGGTGAGTGCCGGCCAGCGGCGAGCCGGTCGGGACGAGGCGAGCGCCGGGCTGCAGCACGATCGGGACGAGCCGACCGCCGAGCGACGCGACGACGAGCCCGCGGCAGCCGTCCACGGTCGCCGTCGCGCGACGACCGCGGACGACTGACGGGTCACTTCTTCGTGAGGGCCGACTCCTTGTGGGCGGCCTTGTTGCCGGACTTCTCCGACTCGACGATCCAGTACGGGTCGTCGTCCGTCGGCGTGAAGTGCTGCCCCTCGAACGTGAAGTCCTTCGTCTTCTTCTCGACGACGGTGCCCGTGGTGGTGCCCTGCGAGGTGTTCCAGTGCACCTCGTCGCCCTTCGACAGCGCCATGATGTCCTCCTTGCGTAGTCCTGCGTGGTCGTGAGCCCGGACTGTACCCCCGTACTTCCGCGGAACGACGCGGTTCTGTCCCCCATCACGATGTCGTAACGCCCCTGCGGGACGCGGGTGGGACGCGTACCGTTGGCGACAGGTCACCTTGCGGCAGTTGCCGCGGATCCCCGATGACCGACGACTGATCGAAGTGCCCCATGACCCTGGTCGACAGCGCCCGAGCTGACACGGTCCTCGCCGGGCGGTACCGCCTGGTGAAGCTCATCGGCACCGGCGGCATGGGTTCCGTGTACGAGGCACGCGACGAGCACACCTACCGTGCCGTCGCGGTGAAGATGTTCGCCACGCCCGACTCGATGACGACCGCCGACCGGGTCCGCCAGGAGCGCGAGATCCGCCTGCTCAGCATGCTGTCGCACCCGGGCCTCGTCCCGCTCTACGACGCAGGCACGCACGAGTTCGAGGACGGTCCGCACCGGTACATCGTGATGGAGCTCATCGCGGACACGACGCTCCTCCGGCGGCTCGCGGGCGGTGCGCTGCACAACTACGAGGTGGCCGACCTCGGCGCCCAGCTCGCCGACGCCCTGGCCTACGTGCACTCGCGCGGCATCGTGCACCGGGACGTCAAGCCGGCGAACATCCTCATCAACGACGAGGGCGCCTCCGGGTTCGCCCGGTCGGTCAAGCTCACCGACTTCGGCGTCGCGCACTTCGTCGACGGCTCGCGACTGACGAACGACGGCACGATCATCGGCACGGCGGCGTACCTCAGCCCCGAGCAGGTCGCCGGGGAGCCGATCGGCTTCGCGACCGACGTGTACTCGCTCGGCCTCGTGCTCCTCGAGTCGCTGACCGGCAAGCAGGAGTACTCCGGCACCCTGATCGAGGCGGCTCTCGCTCGCCTCCGGCACGACCCCGTCGTCCCCGAGCGCGTCGGCGCGGACTGGCACGACCTGCTCGCCAAGATGACGCACCGCGACCCGTCCCGCCGCCCGACCGCGGTGGCCGTCGCCAACGCCCTACGCGGCGGTTCGACGCAGGTCACCGGTCCGGTGCCGCTCGGCCCCGACCGCGAGAAGCACAAGCACGCCCACAAGCTGCACCGCGCCGCACGGCGGCACGCCAAGCGCGGCACGTTCACCGCCGTCCGGCGCTGGCGTCGCCGGAACGTGCTCGTCGGGTCCTTCGCGGCCTTCGGGGTGCTCGCCGCGTGCGTCGCCGCGTACGTGGCCGGCACGCTGCACTAGCCCCCGGCAGCCCTGGCAGGATGGGTCCATGACCGACCAGCGCTGGATCAAGATCTGCGGGCTCTCCACGCCCGAGACCGTGGACGCCGCGATCGACGCGGGTGCCGACGCGGTCGGGTTCGTCTTCGCCGCGGGCAGTCCCCGCACGGTGACCGCGGACCTCGCCAAGGAGCTCGTCGAGCGGGTGCCGGACGGCATCGACGCCGTCGGGGTGTTCCGCGACCAGGCGATCGACGAGGTCGTCGGCATCGCCTCCGAGGTCGGGCTCACCACCCTGCAGCTGCACGGTCGCGAGTCGGCGAGCGACTTCGCCCGTGCCCGCGACGCCGGCTTCTTCACGATCCGTGCGGTCGCCGCCGAGGACTACCTCCGCGAGACCACCGAGCAGCGTGCCGCCTACGACCACGACCTGCTGCTCATCGACGCCGCCGTGCCCGGGAGCGGGCACCTGGTCGACCCGACCACCGTCGCCGGCAGGATCGACGAGGCCTGGATCCTCGCCGGCGGGCTGACCCCCGCGAACGTCGTCGCCGCGGTCGAGGCACTGGACCCCGACGGGGTCGACGTCTCGAGCGGCGTCGAGTCCGAGCGCGGCGTCAAGGACGTCGCGAAGATCCGCTCGTTCGTCGAGGCGGTCCGCAGCATCCCCTGAGCGTGCCGGGTCGCGTCCGCGACGTGACCGGCGGACGGACGGGAGGCGCGGTGCCGGCTGGCACCGCGCCTCCCGTCCGTCCCGGTGCGCGTCAGCGCAGCGTCGGGGTGAGCTCCGTCAGGAACGCGTCGGTGTCCTCCCAGCCCTCGACCGCGTGGCAGGGCACGCCGAGGGCCTTGACCGGGTAGTCGTTGCCCTCGGGGTCGAGGCGGTCGCCGACGAACAGCATCTCGTCGAGCGCGATGCCGGTGATCTCGGAGAGGCGGCGCATGCCGTACGCCTTGTCGATGCCCTTGCGGGTGATGTCGACGCTCGTGGACCCGCCGGAGCGGACCTCGAGGTCGGGCAGCTCGGCCTGGACCAGGCGACGCAGGTGGTCCTTCTTCTCGCCCGTCGGGTCCCACTGCTTCTTCACGTCCACCGGGGCGGACTGCCCGAGGGCCGAGAAGGTGATCTGCGAGCCGCGGTCCTCGAGGATGTCCCCCCAGGTCTCGGACTCCCAGTACCCGTTCGCCTTCGCGACGGACTCGACGGCGGTGAGCGCGCGGGACTTCTCGTCGTCGGTCAGGTCCTCGGCGTACTGCAGGGCCCAGTCCGACCCGGACCAGCGGTAGTACGCGGTGCCGCAGGTCGGCAGCAGGTGCAGGTCGTCGAGCGGCAGGTCGTCACGGGCGCGGAGCGGGGTGACGAGCTGCTGCTCGAACTGCTGGAAGTTGCCGCCGGAGATGACCGCGACCGGGACGGCGGTCAACAGCGACGCGAAGGTCTCGAGCATGCGCGGGTCGAGCGGGGACTTCGACGGGGCGAGGGTGTCGTCGAGGTCGAAGGCGACGAGGCGGGGCGTGGTCATGCCCTCGATCCTGCCACGACGGCGGCGCACCCCGCGGTCGGCCTCCGGAGCGTGCGGGAAGCCGACCGCGGGGTGCGGGCTCGGGGTGCTCGGCTGGCCGGCGGGCACCGGCCCGGTGACGGCTACTCCTTGACGAGCACGACCTCGTCGAGGGGCAGGCGCGTGCGCGGGGCGGTCTCGCGCTCGGCGGCCTTCTCGTCGAGCTGCGACGGGTCCGCGACGGTGCCGATCGCCGTGACCGTGTACGGCAGGAACCGCTCGGGCAGGTCGAACGCGGCGCGGAGGCCCTCGGCGTCGATGCCGGCCATCTGGTGCACGTGCAGGCCCTCGGCGTGCGCCTGCACGGTGAGGGCGGCGAGCGACTGGCCGAGGTCGTACTGCGCGAACGGACGTGCCTCGCCGTCCTCGGTCGTGGTCTCGAGGATGCCGACCACGAGTGCGCTGGCGCGGAACGCCCAGGCGGCGTTGAAGCCGAGCAGGTTCTCGTTGATCTTGCGGAAGGTCTCGGTGCCCCGGCGGCCGGCGACGAAGCGGCGCGGCTGGTGGTTCATCGCGGAGGCGGCCCAGCGTGCGGCCTCGAGCACCGCGTCGAACTGCGCGTCCGAGATGGTCGCGGTCTCGTCGTAGGAACGGGGGCTCCAGCGTTCCTCGAGCAGCGGCACGAGCGGCTGGCTGGAGTCGGTCGAGCGGGAGAGCGTGGCAGGCGTCGCGGTCATGCTCCGTCGAACCACCGGGGCGGCCCGCGCATTTCCGACCTGTGCGGGCTCACATGGGACCCGCCCCGGCCACGTCCTGTCAGGATGGACCCGATGGGTGGCGTCTTGACCGGGTTCGCGATCATCGGCGCGATCATCGCCGCGGGGTACGTCGTGGGGCGCACCGGCCTGCTCGGACCGCACGCGCAGTTCGTGATGAGCCGACTGGCGTTCTTCGTGCTCATGCCGTGCCTGCTCTTCCACACCATCGCGACCGCGCACATCGAGACGCTGATCTCCCCGATGCTGTGGGTGTCGCTCGTGAGCGCCGTGACCGTGGCCATCGTCGCCGTGGTGCTGTTCCGGGTGGTGCTGCGCCGCTCGGTCGCGACGACGACGGTCGGTGCGCTGGCCTCCGGCTACGTGAACGCGAACAACATCGGGCTGCCGGTCGCCGTGTACGTGCTCGGGCAGGCCACGGCCGTGGTGCCGGTGATCCTGCTGCAGCTCGTGCTGCTCGCGCCCCTGGCCCTCACCGTGCTCGACGCCGCCACCGCCTCCGGCGGCGGGTGGCGCAGCCGGGTCGCCGGGCCGTTCCGCAACCCGATCATCATCGCCTCGCTCGTCGGGCTGCTGTGCTCGGCGTTCCGCGTCGAGCTGCCGGCGCCCGTGCTCGAGCCGTTCTCGCTCGTGGGCGCGGCGGCGGTGCCCGTCGTCCTGCTGTCCTTCGGCATGAGCCTGCACGGTGCGGCACCCCTGCGCGACCCCGCGATCCGGGCCGACGTGCTGGTCGCCTCCGGGCTGAAGCTCGTGGTGATGCCCGCGGTGGCCTTCGTGGTCGCCCGGTTCGTGTTCGGGCTCGACGACCAGGACGTGTTCGTGCTCACGACGCTCGGGGCGCTGCCCGCGGCGCAGAACGTGTTCAACTACGCGCAGCGGTACCGGGCGGCGGTCCCGGTGGCGCGGGACGTCGTGCTGCTCACGACGGTCGGGGCGGTGCCGGTGCTCGTCGTCGTCGCGGCGCTGCTGCACCCGTAGGCGGGCCGGGGCGCGCCGGGCGCGGGCCCGGCTGGCGCGGGCCCGCGTCGGCGGCTGGCGGGCGCGCCGCACAACGGAAGGCACGTCGCGCCACGGAGTTCCGTGGTGCGACGTGCCCCGCGTTGTGCGGGGGCGCGTCGCGCCGCCGGTCGCCGGGCGCGACGGGCGCGGGGCGCGACGGGCGCGCGGGGCGCGGCGGGCGCGCCGGGCCCGCCGAGCGCGGCGGCCGACGGCGGCCGGCGTCAGAAGATCATCGGGCGGTCGTCGTCGAGCGCGGTCTCGAGGTCGAGGTCCACGACCACCGGCACGTGGTCGCTCGGGGCGTCGCCCTTGCGCTCGTCGCGGTGGATCGACGCGTCCGTCACGACGTCGGCGAACGCCTCCGACCCCATCACGAAGTCGATGCGCATGCCCTCGTTGCGGGGGAAGCGCAGGGACTTGTAGTCCCAGTACGTGTAGCCCTCGGGCACGATGGGCCGGACGACGTCCTGCAGGCCGCGCTCCTCGAAGGCACGGAACGCGGCACGCTCCGGCTCGCTCACGTGCGTGGCGCCCTCGAACACGCGCACGTCCCACACGTCACGGTCGAACGGAGCGACGTTCCAGTCGCCCATCAGCGCGAGCTTCAGCGACGGGTCCGCCGTGAGCCACTCGGTCGTGCGGTCGGCCAGCCGGGCGAGCCAGTCGAGCTTGTACGTGTAGTGCGGGTCGCCGAGCTCCCGGCCGTTCGGCACGTAGAGGCTCCAGAGCCGGACGTCCTCGACCGTGACACCGATCGCGCGGGCCTCGACGGGGAGGTCTGGCCCCTCGTGGCCCTTGAGGAAGCCGGGCTGGCCGGGGAAGTCGCGGGTGACGTCCTCCATCGGCAGACGGCTCGCGAAGGCCACGCCGTTCCACTGGTTCAGGCCGTGCGCCTCGACCTGGTACCCGGCCGCCTCGAACGCCTCGACCGGGAACTGCTCCGGCTTGCACTTGATCTCCTGCATGCCGAGGACGTCGACGTCCTCGCGGACCAGCCAGTCGACGATCCTGCCCACTCGGGTGCGGACGGAGTTGACGTTCCAGGTCGCGACGCGCATGGGATCGAACCTACCGGTGCCGACGTGACGGCAGCCGAGCCGGCGAGCTGCTGGCTAGAAGCGGACGCCCCGTGCCGCCATGAACGGCGCCGGGTCGGTCGTGGCGCCGCCGATGTGGACCTCGTAGTGCAGGTGGCACCCCGTGGAGTTGCCCGTCGAGCCGACGAGGGCGATGAGCTGCCCGGCCGAGACCTGCTGGCCCTTCGCGACGCGGAACCCGCCGTCGACGATGTGCCCGTAGGCGGTCTGGAGGCCGCCACCGTGGTTGATGCGGACGTAGTTGCCGTACCCGCCGTACCGACCGACGTAGTCGACCGTGCCGGCCGACGCCGCGACGATCGCCGTCGAGCAGCCGCTCGTCAGGTCGAGGCCGTCGTGCTTCGTGACGTTGCCGGTGATCGGGTGCACCCGGTAGCCGTACGGGCTGATGACGTAGCCGCCGGCCGGGCGGACCCAGCCGTTGCCGGACCCGGAGCCCACGGCACCGCCGCCACCGCCGGTGGACGGAGCCGGGGCGCCGCCCCCACCGCCGGGGCGGTTCGCGGCCGCCGCTGCCTGCTGCTCGAGCACGCGCTGTCGTGCCGCCGCGGCTTCGCGCGCCGCCTGCTCGGCGGCCGCCTTGCGCTCGGCCTCGCCCTTGGCGAACTCCTCTTCGGTCCGCACCCGGCCGGAGACCAGCGTCGCGAGCTGCGCGTCGAGCCGGGCCTTGTTGTCCTGCTGCTCGGTGTAGGCGGTCTGCACCCGGTCCGCCGCGGCCTGGGCAGCCTGCATGCGCCGTTCGGCCTCGGCCGCGAGCTCGTCGAGTGCCGCGGAGGCACGGTCGGCCTGGGCCGTCAGGGAACGGGCGACCGCTGCGTCGGCGGTGGCCGCTGCCTCGACCCGGTCGGCCTGCTCGGAGAGCTTGCTCAGCGCGCCGAGGTCGTACAGCAGGTCGCGGGTGCTCTCGCCCTCGGCCAGGACCGACGCCGTGACGTCGGCACCGCCGTGGCGTGCCATCTGCGCGGCGAACTGGCCGGCCTGGGCAGCGCTCTGCTCGGCGGTCTTCGTGTGCTCGTCGGCGTCGGCGCGGAGCTTCTGTTCCTTGGCGGCGGCTTCCTGCGCCTTGCTCTGGGCGTCGTAGAAGTCGTCACCGAGGCGCTCGGCCTCGGCCTCGGCCGCGGCGACCTCGGACTCGAGGCCGGACAGGATCCCCTGGATCTGGGTGATCTGCTCCTGCTTCTGGCTCTCCTGGCCGCGGGCCGCGAGGACGTCGGCCCACGAGGGGTACGTCGCGGCGCTGGCGTTCGGCGCGTCCAGCACCACCGACGCGAACAGACCGGTCAGGGCCAGGGCGGTGGCGGCGAGACGGATGCGCACGGTGGAACGCGGGGAGCGGTGGCTTGTGGGACGAGTCACGGAGTCGAGCCTATACATCCGTTCAGGCATCCCGCGGCGGTGGCGCGCCGCTGTGGACAACTCCGTGCGGTGTCAGAACCCGCGATCGCGCCGGATCCGGTCGGCGCTGCCCACCACGTCGCGCTGCAGGACGGCCGCACCGGCGGTGCCCGCGTAGTCGTAGACGTCGAACCCGTCGCAGTGCGTGATCGCCGCCGGACGGCCGAGCGAGTCCTCGACGGCCGTGGTCCAGACGTCGTTCGCCCCGATCACCACGAAGGTCGGCCGGGCGTCCCGGTAGGCCCCGAGGTCGACCAGCCACGGGTACGTCTCGAAGGTGTCGCGGACCTGCAGGAGCTCGACGTCCGACGAGGCGTACGCGGCGAGCGGGCGCACCGTCCAGAACTGTCCGACCCCGGTCACCCGTCGGCCGTCGGCCCACCGGTCGAGGCAGGCCGCGGGTGCGTACCGCGCGTGGGCCACGGCGGACAGCGTCCCGGGTGCGGTCGCGATCCCGGCGACCAGGACGACCGCGCCCGCGACCGCGAGGGCGGTCCGCACCCCGCGACGCGGCTGGTGCACCCGGGTCGACCGGACCGCCGAGCGGGTGAGCTCGGCGACCGCCACGAGGGCGAGCAGCGGCGCGGTGACGACGGGCTCGAGGTACCGCGGCGTCGACGACCCGGCGACGACCACGCCGACCGACACCGCGACGACGGTCACGAGCGGCAGCGCGGTCGCGACGAGGACGGTCCGGCTCGTGCGTGCCCGCCACGCCCAGACGGTGCCGCCCGCGGCGAGCAGCACCCCGACGAACAGCAGCAGCAGCCCGGCGTCCCCGGAGGCCGACCCGGCGCGGTCGTCGGTCAGCGCCGCGAAGAACGACACCGTCGTGCCCGCCCGGTCGGGGTGCACGTAGGTCGACGGGTCGAGCGACACGAACGGCCGGAGCGGCACCCGGAGCAGGTACCCGACGACCGCGCCGACGGCCAGGGCGGCGGCGACGCCGACCACCGGACGCCAGGGGAGTCTCCGGGCGAGCGCGAGGAGGACCAGGGTCACGACGACCGGACCGGCCGACCACGGCACGTACAGCGGGTTCGACGCGGTGGTGCACGCCGCGAGCAGGACGAGGACCACGAGCACCGTCGTCGACGCGCGCCCGGTCCGGACCGCCCGGAGCACGAGCACCGCGGTGCCGAGCATCGCCAGCAGGGCCCCGTAGTAGTACGTGGTCGTGAGCAGCAGCGAGGCCAGCTCGAGCGAGTTCGCGGTGGCCGACGACTCGGTGAGCACGAGCAGCGTCACGAACCCGAGCGCCACCGCCGAGACCGCGATCCGCGCCGACCGATGGGCCGCCGGCATGAGCTCGTTCGCCGCCGCGCGCACGAGGGCGTACACGGCGAGCAGGACGAGGACGCCGTTCAGGGCCAGCGCCTGCTGCGGCGTCGCCGTGACGAGGGAGCAGAGCAGGTAGACCGGCAGCTCGGGGAAGAAGAACAGCGCCGGGGACATCGCCCACTCGAACGGCTGCCCGAGGCGGATCGACCGCTCGACGAGCGGCAGCAGGACGGAGTCGCCGTCGTACCAGAGCAGGGCGACCCGCTCGGTGGCCACGAGGTGGCGCAGGGCGATGACGGACAGGGCCAGCGCGACCAGCGCGCCCAGTGCCTCCCGGCCGACCGTCGACCAGACCGGGCGGGACGGCCGGCGGACCGGTGGCGCCGCCAGCGCACCCGGCGCCGGGGACGGCGTCCCGTCGCTGGTTCCGGGCGCGACGTGGGGCATGCTGCGGAGCGTACCGAGGGTGCCGGGGCGCCACCTGCGGGCGCGGGGAGCGGCCGACGGGCGCGATCCGGGGGTGACCGACTACCCTTGTGGGCTGTGACCGACGCGCGCGAACAGCTGATCCAGCACATCTCGGACGATGCCGTGTTCCACGGCGACTTCACGCTGACCAGCGGGAAGCAGGCCTCGTACTACATCGACCTCCGCAAGGTGAGCCTCGACCACCGCGTCGCACCGCTCATCGGCCAGGTCATGACGGACCTGCTGCAGCAGGTCCCCGACGTCGACGCGGTCGGTGGGCTCACCATGGGCGCCGACCCGATCGCGAGCGCGGTGCTGCACCAGGCCGCCGCCCGCGGACTGTCCTACGACGCGTTCGTCGTCCGCAAGGAGCCGAAGGACCACGGTCGCGGCCGCCAGGTCGAGGGCCCGGACGTGCGCGGCAAGCGCGTCGTCGTGCTCGAGGACACCTCGACCACCGGTGGGTCGCCGCTCAAGGCCGCCGAGGCGCTCGAGCGCGAGGGCGCGGTCATCGCCGCGGTCGCGGTCGTCGTCGACCGGGACACCGGGGCGAAGGAGCGGATCGAGGCTGCGGGGTACCCGTACTTCGCGGCGATCGGGTTGGCCGACCTGGGGCTGAGCGCGTGACCGGGGAGCGTCCGGACGACGCGCGCGAGCCCGACGGTACGGCCGGCCCGGTAGACGGGGCGGACGGACGGGAGGCCCGCCCCGCGCCCGCCTCGGACGCTCCGTTCACGGGTCTCCGCAGTGCCGCCGACATCTTCGGAGCGCCGCGGACGGCCGACGAGTGGCCCTCGCGCCGCGAGCGGCGCGAGGCCGAGCGCGCGGCCCGCGAGACCGGGGCGCCGCTGCCGGAGCCGTTCGCGGCCGACGCCGCTTCCGGTGCCGGTGCTGGCACCGCTGACGCTGCGCCTGCTGAGCCTGCTGAGCCTGCTGCGCCTGCTGAGCCTGCTGCGCCTGCTGCGCCTGCCGCAGGTGCCGCCCGCGCGGGTGCCGAGCCGCTGGACGCCGGCGCGACGCAGGCGATCCCCATGGGTGCCGAGCTCCGCGAACCCTCGGTGAACCCGCAGGCGAGCATCGAGCACGAGCGCGCGACGCTCAGCGACCGGATCCCGCCGGCAGCGCCCGTCCCGCCGACCGGGGGCGCACAGCACCCGTCGTCGATCGCCCTGCCGACCGCGATGACGCACCGCGACCAGCGCGCCGCCGACAACCGGGCCGTCGAGGACGAGCGACGCCGCGCCGACCCGTTCGGCCAGGGCCGCACCGACGTCGACTGGCTCGGCCGGGCCACCGGCCCCGGACCCACGGCCGCCGCCGCCCCGCCGACCCCGACCGGGCCGGTCGCACAGCCGCTCGGCGTGCACGGCGTGCTGCCCTCCGGACCCGAGGTCCTGCCGTCCGCCCAGGAGCCGCCGAGCTTCACCGAGCTGCTGCGCCTGCAGGGTGCCGACGACGGCAGCGGAGCCGCCGGGGCCGCCGGGGCCGCCGCTGCGGAGCGTCCGTTCGACTGGGCGATCCGCGACGACGAGACCGGCGAGGTCCCCGCGACGCTCACCACCGACTCGTTCGACACCACGGCGTTCGGCGCCGGGTCCTGGTCGCTCGCCGACGAGTCCGACGACGACGTCGTCTCGGGCGAGGTCGACACCCCTCCCGGTGGGTTCCCGCTCGGACCGGTCACACCAGCCTCGGCAGCGGCACCAGCGGCAGCGGCACCGGGCAGCGACGAGTCGACCGCCGCCGAGCCGTCCTTCCCCGCGCCCGTCGCCGACGAGCCGCACGTTGTCGACCGCGGCGACGAACGCTGGCCCGCGGACGAGCCCGACGACGATCACGACGATCAGCGGCCCGGAGCCGACGCGCGCACGACGGTCCTGCCGGCCGCGCCGCCCGTGCCTGCCGCCGCCGAGCCCGCCGCACCCGTCCCGCCGCTCGTCGAGCCCGAGCCGGCGCCCCGGCCAGCCGCCACCCCGGCCGACCACCTGCCGTGGGCCGCCGACCCCGACCAGCGCGCCGCCGGGGAACCCGACCAGGTCCCTGTCGAGGAGCCCGACCGGCTCCCGGCGACGGCGCCCGACGACCTCGACCAGTCCGAGTGGGACGGCCGCGAGACGAGCGACACCGGCGTCATCAAGGACCTGTTCGGCACCGAGGCCGTGCAGCAGCTCGACGAGACCGGGTACGACCCCGAGGCGACCGGCACGCGGATGATGCCCGCCGTCGTCCGGCCCGACGAGCAGCAGGACCGTCGCGCCGTCCCCGCCGAACAGCCCTCCGTCGGTCCCGCGTCCGGTGCCGGAGCGCCGGGCTCCGCCGCGTCCGCGCGCGGGAACGGGTCGACCCCGTCCGCACGGGCGGACGACGGCGACCGCGACAACTTCATCAACGAGGGCGTCGCCCGGCTCCGGAGCGAGGGCAAGCGCGGCAAGCAGCTCCTCATCGGCGGCTCGATCGTGCTCATCGTCCTGCTGCTCGTCGCGGTCTTCGCCCTGACCCGGTGGATCCTCGGCGGCTCGATCGAGGAGCAGCGGCCCGCGGCGACCTCGAGCGCTGCCGCGTCGGCGCCCGCGACACCGGTGACGACGCCCGAGGCCGCCGCGGACAGCACGCCCGCCGCGCAGCCCGCGGCGACGCTCCGGTTCGCCACCACGCAGGCCCAGCCCGGCGTCCACACCTGGACCGACCTGGCCGGCGGCGAGTGCCTGACGCCGTACACGAACGCCTGGGCGGACTCGTACACGGTGGTCGACTGCTCGACGCCGCACACCGCCCAGCTGACCGCGCGCGTGCAGGTCGAGGCGAGCCAGTGGCCCGGGCCGGACGCCCTCGCGGCACAGGCGGCGAAGACCTGCCAGACGGCGCAGGCGATCGACACCGCGGCGGCCGCGAAGGTCGGTGACGTGCAGGTCCAGGGTGCCTACGCTCCCGACCAGACCACGTGGGACCAGGGCAACACGTTCATCTCGTGCTTCGCGACGCGGTCCTCCGGGGACATGCTGACCGGCTCGCTGGCGCCCTCCGGCAAGTAGGAGCACCGCCCCGGGTCGGAGACCTCCGACCCGGGGCGACACTCGGGGCTTCACGCCTGCGCGGGCACCGCCGCCGACGCGTCGTCGAGCGCCTGCACCTCGTCGGCGGTGAGCTCGAGCTCCGCCGAGGCGAGCAGCGCCGGCAGCTGCTCGGTGTTCCGCGCGCTCGCGATCGGCGCGACGACGTCCGGCCGGCCCTGCAGCCAGGCCAGCGCCACCGAGGCGATCTCGGCATCGTGCGCACCGGCGATGCGGTCGAGCGTGTCGACCACGGCCAGCCCCGCGTCCGAGAAGTAGCCCGATACCTGGCCCTCGCGGTCCTTGCCCGCGAAGTCCTCCTTCGTCCGGTACTTGCCGGTGAGGAACCCGGCGGCGAGGGCGAAGTACGGTACGACGCCCAGGCCCTCCGCGGCGGCGAGCGGCGCGATCTCCGACTCGTAGGGCTCGCGCGTGACGAGGTTGTAGTGCGGCTGGATCGCGACCGGCAGCGCGAGCCCCTCGGCCTTCGCGATGCGGATCCACTCCTCGGCCCGCTCGCGCGAGTAGTTCGAGATGGCCGTGTACCGCACGAGGCCCTCGCGGACGAGCTGGTCGAACGCGCGGACGGTCTCCTCGAGCGGGGTGTCCTGGTCGTCGAAGTGCGCGTAGTACAGGTCGATCCGGTCGGTGCCGAGGCGCTCCAGGCTGGCCCGGGCCGCCGCGGCGACGTTGGCCGCCGACAGGCCGCTGTACTGCGGGTGCTGCGACACCTTCGTGGCGATCACGACGTCGTCGCGCTTGCCCGAGGCCCGCAGCCACGAGCCGATGACCCGCTCGGACTCGCCGCCCTCGTTGCCGGGAGCCCAGGCGGAGTACACGTCGGCCGAGTCGACGAAGTCGCCGCCGGCGCCGGTGAACGCGTCGAGCACGCGGTGCGAGGTCTGCTCGTCGGCGGTCCAGCCGAAGACGTTGCCGCCGAGGGCGAGGGGGAACACGTGGAGGTCGCTGGTTCCGATGCGGGGCATGCGGGGTCCTTTCGTGGTCGTGGGGGTGGCCGGGACGGGCCCGGACCGCGCCACGCTACGCCCGCGCTCTGGCCCCCGGATGGGTCCGCGTGACGGTGCCGCTCGGGTGCGCGGTGTTGCATCGACGGATGACCACCGCCCTCGAAGCCCTCACCGACCCCCGGCCCTCGGTGCGCCTGCGTGCCGTGATGGCGCTCGGGACCGCAGCCGACCCGGCCGACCTCGACGTCCTGCTCGAACGGTGCGCGGTCGAGCCGGACCTGCAGGTGCGCGAGGCGCTGACGTGGTCGCTCGTGCGGCTCCCGGCCGAGCTGGTCGTGCCCCGGTTGGTCGACGAGCTCGACCGCCCCGAGGCGCAGGCCCGGTCGCAGGCCCTCCACACGCTGTCGAAGATCCGCGACGGGTCGGTGTACCCGGCCGTCGCCGAGGCACTGGGCGACCCCGACCCCGGCGTCTCCCGGACCGCCTGGCGCGCCGCGGTCCTGCTCGCGCCCACCGAGGAGCGCCCTGCCCTGGCCCGTCGGCTCGCGCGGGAACTCGGCACCGGGGACCGGGAGCGGCGACTCGCGCTGAGCCGGGCACTCGTCACCCTCGGCGAGGAGGTCGTCGCCCCCGTCCTCGCGGACGCCGCCGCGCGCCGCGGCGAGGCCGTCCGCGAGCACGTCGCGGACACCGAGCGGCTCCTCGCCGACCCGGACGCCGGCTCGGCGCTCGCCGTCGAGCGCGCACGACGCGAGGTGGCCCTGGGACGCAGCGGGCGCGCCTCCGGCTGACCCCCTGACGGACGGGAGGCCCGTGGCGGGCCCGCACCGCGCCTCCCGTCCGTCCCCTGGTCGCGCCGACCGCGTCGACGGAGCAGACGACGTCGGGTCGCGCCCGCCGACCCGACGCTTCCTGCTCCACCGAGCGGACGCGGTCGCGCGTGTCGTGCGCCGCGCGACGGGACGGCCGCGCCCGGCGGCCCGGGGCGGGCCGGGGAACACCCGGATTCGGGCCGCCGAACAGGGCGGATCGGCTTGCACGTGCCGATCGGCGGCGGGCAGAGTGGTCGGCGAAGGGGAGTAGCTCCCAGCGCGTGCATCGACACACTGGCCATCACGACGATCGGCCCGGTGCACCACCCGTCCGGTCCCACCCGGCGGGCGAGCGAGACCTTCGGCCGTTCCGTCGTGCCGAAGCGCTCCCACCCCCTGCGCAAGTCGGTGCGGCCCGACCAAGGGACCACCCCGTGATCGACACCACCGCGCCCGCCACCGGGTCCACCCGGACCACCGACACGTCGAGCGCGCCCCGACGGATGGGGCGCAGCGCCTGGGCGCGCATCGCCCTGTGCGTCGTGCTCGCCCTGCCCGCCGTCGTCTTCCGCGTCGGTGGGCTCGCGCCGAACCCCGTCGTCGACCTGCTCGTGTTCGGCGGGGCCGTCGTCGCGGCCTCGTTCCTGCTCGCGTGGGCCGCCGAGGCCGCGCAGAAGGACATCGCGGGTGCGCTCGCGATCGCCCTGCTCGCGCTCATCGCCGTGCTGCCCGAGTACGCCGTCGACCTGTACTACGCGTTCCGGTCCGGCTCGGAGTCCGCCTACGAGCAGTTCGCCGCCGCCAACATGACCGGGTCGAACCGGCTGCTCCTCGGGTTCGGCTGGCCGCTCGTCGTGGTGATCTCGTTGCTCGTCGCCCGGCGGTACGTGCGGGTCGGGGCGCTCCCGGCAGCGGCGACGAAGGTGCTCCGGCTCGAGCAGTCCTCGCGGCTGGACATCGGCTTCCTCGCGCTGCTCGCCCTCGTCGCGTTCCTCATCCCGGCCATGGGGTCGATCCCGGTGTGGTTCGGGGTGCTGCTGCTCGCCGCGTTCGCCGCGTACCTGTGGCGTGCGTCGCAGGTGCCCGACGGTGACGACGACGAGGAGCTCGTCGGCATGGCCGGGAACATCGCCGCGATGCCGCAGCGGGCCCGTCGCTGGACGGTCGTCGCGCTGTTCGTCGTCGCGGCCGCGGTGATCCTGGCGTCGGCCGAGCCGTTCGCCGACGCCCTGGTGCAGTCCGGCAGCGCGCTCGGCGTCGACAGCTACTTCCTCGTGCAGTGGCTCGCACCGATCGCGACCGAGGCGCCGGAGTTCATCGTCGCCGCGCTCTTCGCACTGCGCGGGATGGGCGGTGCGGCGATCGGGACGCTCATCGCGTCGAAGGTCAACCAGTGGTCGCTGCTCGTCGGGTCGCTGCCGATCGCGCACGTGCTCGGCGGCGGGACGACGGGCGGGCTGCCGCTCGACGCCCGGCAGGTCGTGGAGTTCGTGCTCACCGCGTCGCAGACCGTGCTCGGCGTGGCGATCATCGTCGCGCTGCGGTTCCACCGGTGGTCGGCGATCGCGCTCCTGGTCCTGTTCGCGGTGCAGTTCGTCGTCACCGACACGAGCGGGCGGTGGGTGCTGAGCGGCGTGCACGTGGCCGTCGCGCTCGTGGTGCTGTGGGTGCAGCGGGCGGCGGTCCTGCCGACGCTCGCGGCGCCGTTCCGGCGGGCGGGGACTGCTCGCAGCTGACGCTGCGCTGCGCCGGGGCACGACGGCCGGCTGACGGCCGGCGCGAGAGCGCGGGACACGCCATGCGGCGGCCGCCGCGCGGGCACGATCCGTCACGCTCGGTCGGTGCGCGCGACGTGTTCCGCACACTCGGCTCCCGAGCGCGCGGGGTGCGGGAGCGTCAGTCGGCGTCGGGGGCGAGCCAGATCGCGCTCGCGGCCGCGGCCGGCAGGTCGACGAGGGACTCCTCGCCGCCGGGGCCCCGGCGGGCGACGGCGATCACGCCCGCGTAGTCCCGCACCTGCTCCACGCGCAGGTGCGTCCCGAGCCCGACGCCGAGCTCGTCGAAGTAGCGCAGCAGCGACGGGTCGTCGTCGGACACCCGGTCGACGGTGCCGCACGACCCGGGGGCGACCTGTCCGAGCAGCGTGCCGGGTGAGTCGGGCACGGTGCCGTCCGCGCGCGGGATCGGGTCGCCGTGCGGGTCGTGCGTCGGGTTGCCGAGGTCGGCGTCCACGCGGTCGAGGAACGTCTCGGACACCGCGTGCTCGAGCGCCTCGGCCTCGGTGTGCACCTCGTCCCAGCCGTAGCCGAGCCGCTGCACCAGGAACGTCTCGATGAGCCGGTGCCGTCGGACCATCGCCACCGCGACCTGCTGGCCGAGGGGCGTGAGGACGACGCCGTAGTACGGGGTGTGCTCGATCAGGCCGTCGCGGTCGAGCTTGCGGAGGTTCCCCGACACGGTCGACGCGGACACCCCGAGCGCCGCGGCGATGTCCCGCGTCGCCAGACCGGTCCCGCCGCGCTCGCCGTCCTTCCACACGAGTTTCACGTAGTCCTCTGCCATGGTGCTGAGGGAGGGGAGCCGCATGCCTCAATGGTACGGACGGCGCGGGGCCACGGCCGTCACGCCTACGACGGGCGTCACGGGGACGGGCGACCGCGGACGCCGCTGGCCGGTGCCGCCGTCCCTGCTGCTCGGACTCGCCCCGCTCGTGGCGTTCGCCGCCGTGAGCGCGTGGCGGTCCCCCCCGAGCGACGACTACGACTCCCTCGGCCGGACCGTCGACAGCGTCGTGCACGCGCTCGTCCTGCCCGAGGGCATCGCGGTCGTCGTGCTGGCGCTGTACGTGACGGCCCTCGGCTGGTGGCGGACCGCGACCGTCGACCCGGGCCGCACCCCGATGCGGTGGACGATGACGGCTCCGGTCCTCATCGTCGTGGTGTGCGCGGCCAAGCTGCCCTTCGTCGGGTGGTCGTCGCTGCCCGGCCACTACTTCGTGCTGCTGACCGTCGGGGTGCTCTTCGTCGGCCTCTTCGAGGAACTCCTCACCCGCGGGGTCCTGCTCGTCGGGCTCCGTCGCCGGTTGCCCGAGTTCGGCGTGTGGATCGCCTCGTGCGTGCTCTTCGGGCTGCTGCACCTGCTCAACGTGCTCGCCGGGGCACCCGTCGGCTCGACCCTGCTCCAGGTGGTGTTCGCGGCCTCGTTCGGCTCGACGCTGTACCTGTCCCGGCGGCTGACCGGGAACCTGCTGCTGCCCGTGCTCCTGCACGCGTTCTGGGACTTCGGCTCGATCGCGGTGTCGGCGACGGTGGACACCGGGGACCTGGCGAGCCTGCTGCCCGTCGGGGCGATCGGGCTCGTCGCGTTCGGCGTGCTCGCGTTCGGACTCGTCGCCGGCGGCATGGTCGCGTGGCACGACGACCGGCCGCGCCGCCTGCGGCGCCGGTGGCGGGACGTGCCACCCGTCGGGGTGGACGCGGGGCAGGGTGCCGAGCCGCGCCTCCCGACCGTGGCCTGACCGCCTGCGAACCCCCACAGCCTGCGGTCCGGTTCACCCGCTGGTGGGGGAACGTTCCCCGTCCGGCAACCGCCCCTCCTTAGCGTCACGGTGTTTCCACTCCGGTACATCGAGGAAAGGGGCGTCGCCCGCGGGCGACCACCACACATGCGCAGAACCGCACTCAGCGGGGTGACCGTCGCGACGGTCGCGACCGCCCTCGTGCTCGGGACACCGCTCGTCGCCCAGGCGGCGACGTACCCGAGCGACTCGGCGAAGCCGAACCTGATCGCCCTGCTGAACGGCTACGACCAGTACTGGACGTCCGCCGGGAAGAACGACCTGCACGGCACCGTCGACGACCCCGCGACGCTCGCCACGAACGACCAGCTGACGAGCTGGATCAACCAGCACGCGACGCCCGCGCAGCAGTTCCGGGCCCTGCAGGACGCCGAGTACGACAACGCGACCCACACCGCCTACGACCAGTCCTTCACGGTGTCCCAAGGGCTCGGCGACGTGCTCAGCGGGCTCTTCGTGCAGGGGCGGCAGAGCGGCGCGCTCCCGCTGACGAACGCGCTGATCAACTCGTCGACCGGCACGTCCGGTGCGTACGTCGGCACCGGCGACGCGAAGGCGCACTTCAGCTACCCGCGCCCCTACCTGCCGACCGACCCCACGGCGACGCTGCCGGCGGGCGACGACCAGGTGAACTGCAACCCGGCGACCGTCAACGCGTCCTCGCTGACCGCGAACCGCGTCGGCAAGGCCTGGGCGGACGCGAAGGGCAACCTCATGATCACGCGGGTCCCCGCCACGACGGACACCACGCACGAGTTCTCGCCGAACGACGTCGCGCTCGACGCCTCGTACGGCCAGCAGGGCATCTGCAAGGGCGGCTCGTACCCGTCCGGGCACGCCACCACGGCGTACCAGGCCGGCATCACGCTCGCGACGCTCGTCCCCGAGCTCGCGCCCGAGATCCTCGCCCGCACGTCCGAGGCCGGCAACGACCGCATCGTGCTCGGCGTGCACTACCCGCTCGACATCATGGGCGGTCGCATCGACGGTGAGGCCGCCCTCGCCGCCCGCTGGTCGGACGAGCAGTACCGCACCCAGGTCCTCGAGCCCGCCCGCGCCGAGCTCGTCGGCTACCTGCAGGCGAAGTGCGGCGGCACCCTCGCGTCGTGCATCGCGGCCGAGAAGCGCTACACGGACGACCCCTACGGCGGGCAGGCCATGCCCGGCGGCACCGCGCAGGTCGTCACCGACCGTGCATCGGCCGTCACGGTCTACCGCGAGCGCATGACCTACGGCTTCCCCCGCACGGGCGTCGCCGGTCAGGCCCCCTCGGTGCCGGCCGGCGCGTCCGACCTGCTCCGCACGGCGTTCCCGACGCTGACCGACGCGCAGCGCACCGCCGTGCTCGCCCAGACCGAGATCGACTCGGGCTACCCGCTCGACCAGACCGGCTCCGCCGCCGGCTCGTGGGAGCGCCTCGACCTGGCCGCCGCGACGAGCGCCACGGTCGCGATCGCGTCCGACGGCACCGCGAAGGTGCTGTCCACCGGCGGCACGGCCACGGTCGTCGCCGGGGTGCTGACCGCCCCGCAGGGCACCACCGTCCAGGCCGGCAGCGCGATCGCCCTGCGCGGGACCGGCTTGCCCGCCGGTGCCACGCTCCGGGTCGTGCTGCGGTCCGACCCGGTGACGGTCGGCACGCTGACGGTCGCGGCCGACGGCACCGCGACCGGCTCCGTCACGATCCCCGCGACGACGCCCGCGGGCACGCACACGCTCGACCTGGTCGACACCTCCGGAGCCTCGGCGCTCGCCGCGCCGCTCGGCATCACGGTGACGGCTGCGGTGACCGCGGGCGGTGGCGGCGCAGCCGGCGCCGTGCCGGCCGGGGTGCACCTGCCCGTCGTCAGCGGCTGATCCGCCACCACCGACGGACGGGAGGCGCGGTGGCAGCCCGCCCCGCCCCACCTGTCCGCCGCCCCTGACGGAGGGGAGGCGCGGTGCCGGTCCGCAGCGCGCCTCCCGTCCGCCGCCCCGTGACGGGCGGGAGGCACGGTGCCCCACCGCCCCGTGCCTCCCGTCCGTCCCACCGCCACCCCGACACCGGAAGTCCTCCTCGTGCAGCGCTCCACCCTCTGGACCACCGTCGGCGGCGTCGCCGCCGCCGTCGCGGCGGCCGCGATCGCCGTCCCGCTCCTGACCGCCGGCGGCCCCGCCCCGGCCGCCGTGACGACCCACTCGGCAGCCGCGCCCTCGACGCCCGTGCCCGGCGTGCCGCATGTGGACGCCGCGGCGCTCGCCGCCCTGCCCGAGGCGCAGTACTCCGCCGTGGTCGACGGCCTGCTGCCGTGGGACCGGACGACCACCGCGGCCCACGTGTTCCACCTGACCGCCGACGCGCCGCTCTTCGGCGACGGCCGGACCGCCCCCGTGGCGCGGTTCGCGAAGACCGACTTCCTGCAGCAGCCGACGACGGTCGTCGGGCTGCGACGGCAGGGGCCCTGGGAGCTCGTGCTGACGCCCGCACGGCGGCAGCTGCCCTCCGCGGCGGGTGCCGGGGGTGCGGCGGCGCAGACCGCGGCGTGGGTGCCGGCCGACCTGCTGACCGCGGTGGCGGCACCGACCGCGCGCGTGGTGGTCTCGACGACGGAGCAGTCCGTGTCGATCGTCTCCGCGTCGACCGGGGCGGTGCAGCAGCACTTCGCGGCGGGCGTCGGGACGGCGGACACCCCGACGCCGACCGGGGTCACCGGCTACCTGGAGGAGCGGTACGCCGACCCGTCGCAGGGCACCGGGGAGCACCCGATCCAGCTCACCTCGCTGCACTCGAGCGCGGCCGACGAGCCGTACGGTGGCCACGACGGCGGGTTGATCGGGCTGCACTGGAACGCGACGAACTCGGGTGCGGTGTCGCACGGGTGCGTGCGGCTGTCCGCCGAGGCCGTGGCCGCGCTGGACGCGTTGCCGCTCGGGACGCTCGTGACGGTGGAGTGAGCCGGTTCCGGGGCTCGCTAGAGCTCGACCTCGATCGGCTCGGGGCGCACCAGCTCGTGCACGCCGCTGATGACCTCGCTCGGACGGAACGGGTACCGGTCGATCTCGGCCTGGTCGCTGATCCCCGTCAGGACGAGGACGGTGTGCAGCCCGGCCTCGATGCCGGCCTGCACGTCGGTGTCCATGCGGTCGCCGATCATGCCCGTGTTCTCGGAGTGTGCCCCGATCCGGTTCATCGCCGACCGGAACATCATCGGGTTCGGCTTGCCCACCACGTAGGGCTGCTTGCCGGTGGCCTTCTCGATCATCGCGGCGATGGCGCCCGTCGCGGGCAGGACGCCCTCGGCGCTCGGGCCGGTGGCGTCGGGGTTCGTCACGATGAACCGGGCACCGTCGCGGATGAGCCGGACGGCCTTGGTGATCGCCTCGAACGAGTAGTTGCGGGTCTCGCCGACGACCACGTAGTCCGGCGCGGTCTCGGTCATGATGAACCCCGCCTCGTGCAGGGCCGTGGTCATGCCGGCCTCGCCGATGACGAACGCGGAGCCGCCGGGCATCTGCGAGCGGCAGAAGTCGGCGGTGGCCAGGGCGCTCGTCCAGATGCGTTCCTCGGGCACGTGCAGCCCGGAGCTCCGGAGCCGTGCGCTGAGGTCACGCGGCGTGAAGATCGAGTTGTTCGTCAGGACGAGGAACTCGGTGCCCTCGTCGAGCCACTGCTGGATGAGCTCGGGGGCTCCCGGCAGGGCCTGGTTCTCGTGGACGAGCACACCGTCCATGTCGGTCAGCCAGCACTCGACCTCGTCACGCGTCGCCATGGTGCCACCGTACCGGGCGCCGGCCACGGGGAGCCGGGCGCGCGGGACGCCAGGGCTGCGCGGGTGGGCGGTCGTGCGTCCGGACGCCTGGCCGGTGGGCCACCGAGGTCTGGCCGGGCGGACACCGACCGTCGTTCGGCTTTGCCCTAGGATTTTCGTACCCGTACCGGATCAGGAGGACCCCCGTGCTCGTCGACCCAGGACCCCCGAGCAGCGCACCCCGCCCCACCGGCGGACCGGACGCCCCGACGACGCCGTCGGACGAGCCCGCGCCGCCCGCCCGTCGCCGCGGCCGCCCGAACGTGCTGTCCCGCGAGCAGGTCGTCGACGCCGCGACCGAGATCGCGAACGAGGAGGGCCTCGACCGCCTGTCCTTCCGTGCCCTCGGCGCCAAGCTCGGCGTCGCCCCGATGACCGTGCACCGGACCATCGGCGGCCTCGACGACCTGCACGCCGAGCTCGTCCGCCGCACGGTCGACGAGTTCACCGCGACCTTCGTCTGGCCCGAGGACTGGCGCGCGGTGGTGCGCACCTTCGCCACGACCTTCCGCGACCTCATGCGGACCCACCCGCTCGTGCTCGAGTCGCACAGCCAGCGCGCCCCGCTCGCCTCGACCGAGTCCGACGCCGTCGTCGCGAAGGTCGTCGGCGCGCTGCAGCAGGCCGGGCTCCCCGAGCGCGAGGCGATGTACGCGTTCTTCGTCGTGTACGACTTCGTCGTCGGGCACGCCGGCGTGCAGGTCGGCCGGGGCGACGCCGACGCCGGACGCCCGGAACGGCACCGACTCGTCGGGGAGATCCTCGGCGAGCACTCGTACGACGAGCGGTTCGCCCTCGGGCTCGACGTGCTGCTGGCCGGCATCGAGGCACGGGTGCGGACGCACGGCACGGGCGCGACCGGCACGGCGGGCGACGGCTCGGGCGCGACCGGCACGGGCACCACGGGCACCACCGGCACGGCGGGCGACGGGTCGGGCACCACCGGCACGCCGGGCGACGGGTCGGACGCCGGCCACACCGGCCCCGCGACGGACGGACCGGGAGCCCGCGCATGAGCACCGTCGACCCCCAGCAGGTTCGCCGCGAGCGCGAGGCCGCCTGGCGCGGGACGACCGGCGCCCTCGTGATGACCGTCGTCGGCGCCGTGCTCGTCGTCGCCGCCGGCGCGGTGGCGGGCCTCGCGGTGTCCCGCTTCGTCCTGGTCTTCCGGATGATGCAGGTGAACAGCGTCTTCTCGGACAGCCCCGACCCGGAGTCGGTCTGGTGGGCCGCACCCGGGGCCGTCGTCGGCACCCTCGTCGCCGTGGCCGTGTACTCCCGCTGGAACCACCGGTGGTCCGGCCGGACGAGCGACTTCGCGGGCGTCGGACCGCTGCAGCCGTGGTTCCTCGGCGCGACGGCGATGCTCTGGTGGGAGACGTCGCGGTGGCCCGCGCCCGACCGCGTCGGGGTCGCCGTCGACCCCACGTTCGGGCACGACGAGGTCTGGGGCCTCGGCGAGTGGATCTGGTACGCGACGGTCTGGTGGGTGCCCGCCCTCGCGACGCTGGTCACGGTGCTGCTCCTCGTGGCCGGCGGCGTGACACGGCTCGGACGCGGCAACCGACGGGCACGCCTCACCGACGTGCTCGCGAACGGTCGCCGGGTCGTCGGCGAGGTCACCGCGGTCAGCGGCGGGACCAGCCCCGACGCGTCGCGCACCCTGCTGCGGTGGACGTTCTCGTTCGTCGACCTGCAGGGCGTGCGGCGCTGGGTGGAACGGACCGAGGGCTTCGCGCACGGCGAGGGACCCGTCGTCGGCATGCCCGTCACGGTGCTGTACGACCCGGCGCGGCCGGGCGACCGGAAGCGCATCTTCACGGCGACGACGCGGGACCCCGGCCCCGAGGACTTCCTCCGCCCCGGCACCTCCTGAGCCGCGGGCGGTCCTGGCGGACGCCCGACTGGCTGGGTCAGCTGAACCGGCAGGACCGGCAGGACGGTCAGGACGGCCCTCCGCCCGCGGGACCGGCGGGTCCGCCGGGTCGCCGGACGGGAGGCGCGACCCACGCGCCCTACGCTGGTCACGTGACCGAGCGCCTCCCGTCCGACCCCGTGGTCCCGTCGACGGCACCGGCCCACGTGAGCCGACCCGACGCCGACCCGGCGGTCGCCGGCGCGGCCGCACCGCCGGTCCTCCCGCCGTCACACGAGGCGACCACGAACGGCGTCGGACCGCACCCCGAGCCGTGGCCCGACGACCCGCGGCTCGACCCGGAGCTCCTCGCGGCCGGGGACACCCGCAACGTCGTCGACCGCTACCGGTACTGGTCGATGGAGGCCATCGTCGCGGACCTCGACACCCGCCGGCACGCGTTCGACGTGGCGATCGAGAACTGGCAGCACGACCTGAACATCGGGTCGATCGTGCGGAGCGCCAACGCGTTCCTCGCCGGGACCGTGCACATCATCGGACGGCGGCGGTGGAACAAGCGCGGCGCGATGGTCACCGACCGGTACCAGCACGTCCGGTACCACCCCGACGTCACGGCGTTCACCGCGGCGATGCGCGCCGAGGGCCGACCGATCGTGGCGATCGACAACACCCCGGGTGCCGAGCGCATCGAGACCGCCGCGATCCCGGAGCGGTGCGTGTTCCTGTTCGGCCAGGAGGGGCCCGGCCTGACCGACGAGGCCGTCGCCGGCGCGGACGCACACCTGGAGATCACGCAGTTCGGGTCGACGCGGAGCGTGAACGCCTCGGCGGCGGCGGCGATCGTCATGCACAGCTGGGTCGTCCAGCACGCGACGCTGCCGGGCTGACGGGCGGGATCGCCGGTCCGGGTGGGCGGGCTGCGGTCGTGCGGCGCGGGCGGGTTCCGTGCCGGTGCCGGTGGTGCTGCGCTGCCCGGCTTCCGGCTTCCGGCTCCCGGCTGACCGGCGCCGATCGGGTCAGCGGGCGGCGGTGGTGCGGCGCGCGACGAGTCGGGGTTCGACGAGGGTCTCGTGCGCCTCGGTGGTCGGGTCGGCGATGCGCGCGAGCAGCCGCTCACCGGCGCCCCGACCGATCTCGACGCTGCGATCGTCGATGCTCGTCAGCCCGACGTAGGCCGTCGCCGCGAGCGGGGTGTCGTCGTAGCCCATGACCGACACGTCCTCGGGCACGCGGAGACCCCGCGCGGCCAGGGCGGACATCGCGCCGAGGGCCATCACGTCGTTCGCGGCGAACACCGCGGTGACGTCGGGGTGGGTGTCGAGGAGCTCGTCGAGGGCGCGGGCGCCGGCCTCCTCGGTGGGCTCCCCGCGCAGCACGACCGAGACGACCGACGGGGCGCCGGCGGCGCGCGCGGTGTCCGCGGTGCGCTCGGTGCCGGCGACGGACGGGGCGGCAGCGGGCGCGGCGGTCGCGACGGACGGGGCGCCGGTGACCGAGGGGGTGGGTGCCGACCCCGGGACGGCGGTGGGGTCCGTGGCGGCGGCGAGCCCTGCCTCCAGGCCGGTGAGCCGCTCCGCCGAGGCGGCCGACGTCGCGCCGACGAACCCGATGCGCGTGTGCCCGAGTGCGAGCAGGTGCTCGGCGGCCATCCGGCCTCCCGCGCGGTCGTCGTTCGCGACGGTGTCGGCGCGGGGGAGGGCGGCGCGTCCGCCGGCGACCACGACCGGCATGCTCGCCGGGATCGCGAGGTCGGTGTCCGGCTCACCCACGATGACGATGCCCTCGACGCGCATGGACAGGAAGCCCTCGACGGGGGAGGCGTCCAGGCCCGTGTTGAGGAACCGGTCGGCGACGACCAGGCGGTGGCCCTGGTCCTGGAGGGCCTCGCGCAGGCCGGTCAGGACGTCGACGAACCACGGGTTCCGGAAGTCGTCGAGGACGACCCCGACCGTGCGGCTGCGGGTGCCCGCGAGCGAGACGGCCGCGGTCGAGGGGCGGTAGTCGAGCTCCTGGATGGCCTGCAGCACGGCCTGCCGCCGCTGGTCGCTCACGCGGGGCGAGCGTTGCAGCACGAGCGACACGAGCGACTTCGAGACGCCTGCGCGCGCGGCCACGTCGTAGATGGTGGCGGGCTTGCCGTCTCCCATGATCGCCTTCGACCTCCCGTGGTGTCCCTCGACCCTACCGGCCCGGCGCCTGGGCCCTGGGTGCGGCCTGCGGGGTCCGGACTCCCGGGCCCCGGCCCCGGCCTCCTCGGTCCCTGTTCCCCGGGGATGGAGCAGAAGATGTCGGGTCGATGCCCGGTACCCGACGTCTTCTGCTCCATCCGCCGCGGGTGGGGGCCGCGGTGGGTGGGTGCCTCCTCCACAGACGGGAGGCCCGTGGCGCGTGTCCACAGATGCGGCGGCCCGGCCCTGGGTCGCGCCCGGCACCCGGAGGCTCGGAGCATGCAGCCACGAGCACTCCCGCCCGCGCTCCGTACCCGTCCGTTCGACGTCGCCGCGGCCGACCGGGAAGGGGTGCACCGGGAACGACTGCGCCGTGGGGACCTGGACCGACCGAGCCGGTCCCTCCGGTGGCACCGCTCGCGGCCACCCACCGGGGTCGACCGCATCCGCGCCTTCCGCCCGGTCCTGCAGCCGGGGCAGTTCGTCAGTCACGTCTCCGCCGCCGTGCTGTGGGGGCTCCCGCTGCCGAGGGCGCACCCCGGCGACGACCCGGTGCACGTGACGAGCGTCCTGCCCGCCGCGCAGATGCGACGCCACGGCGTGCGCGGACACCGGACCGCCGCTGCCCACGCGGTCGTCCGGCAGCGGTGGGGGATGCCGGTGAGCAGTCCCGCGACGACGTGGGTCGAGTGCGGGGCGCTCCTCGGGCTCGACGACCTCGTGGCGCTCGGCGACGCCGTCGTGACGAGCCGGACGTGTGCGACCAGCGTCGAGGACCTCCGCGCGGCACTCGCCGCTCGCGGACCGTGCCGCGGCGCACCGACGCTCCGTCGCGCGCTCGAGCTCGTCCGGGTCGGAGCCGGTTCGCCGCAGGAGACGAACGCGCGACTCGGGATCGTGCGCGCCGGGCTGCCGGAGCCCGAGCTGCAGGTCGAGATCACCGACGCGGCCGGCCGGTTCGTCGGCCGGGTGGACTTCGCGTACCGACAGCAGCGCATCGTGATCGAGTACGAGGGCGACCACCACCGGACCGACCAGCAGCAGTGGGAGCACGACCTCCGCCGACACCGGGCCTTCGCCGCCCTCGGCTGGTCCGTGCTGCGGTGGACGCGGCAGGACGTGACGACGAACCGGGGCGCGGCGCTCGCCGAGCTGGCCGCACTCCTCCGGGCGCGCTCGTGACGCGCGCCGGTGCTCCCGCGCGCCCGCGCGCCCGCGCTCCCGTGCCCGCGGATGGAGCAGAAGACGTCGGGTCGGAAGCGGCCACCCGACCTTTCCTGCTCCATCGACGAGCGGCGGCCGCCCGCGCGCCCCGGCCCCCGTGCGCGGATGGAGCAGAAGACGTCGGGTCGGAAGCCCCCGCCCGACCTTTCCTGCTCCATCGACGAGCGGCGGCCGCCCGCGCGTTCATGTTCCGTCCGGCCCCCGTGCCCGTGCCAGTGTCCACGTCCCCGGGCGTATCCCCGCGCGCGGATGGAGCAGAAGACGTCGGGTCCGAGGTTCGAACCCGACGTCTTCTGCTCCATCCGAGCGGGACCGGCCCGGGCAGGACCGGCACGAGCGCGGGGGCGGGGCCGCCCCGCGCGCCGCCCGCCCCGCGCTACCCGATCAGGCTCGGGCGCAGGTCGCGCAGCGTCCGGGAGCGGGTCTGCCGCGCGGTCACGACGAGCGACAGCAGCAGCGCCCCGAGCAGCCAGCACGCCAGCACGCCGGCGTCCGACCACGCGGCACCCGCCGACCCGCCGTACATCGTCTGCCGGATCGCGTCGACGGAGTACGTCATCGGCAGGGCGAAGTGCAGCGCGGCCAGGGGCCCGGGGAGCGTCTGCCACGGGAACGTCCCGCCGGCGGTGACGAGCTGCACGAGCATGAGCACCAGGCCGAGGAACTGCCCGACCGACCCGAGCAGCACGTTGAGCGCCATGATGATCGCCGCGAACGTCGCCGAGGCCAGCATCATGATCCCGATCGTCGCGCCGGTGTGCACCACGTCCAGGTCGAGCGCGAACCGCACGATCAGGAACAGCGCCGCCATCTGCACGACGCCGAGCAGTGCCGGGGTGAGCCAGCCGCCGAGCACGACCGACAGCGGCTTGCGCACCGCGGTGATCGCGCGCTTCGAGATCGGCTTGAGGATGAGGAACAGCGCGTACATGCCGATCCAGGCCGCGAGCGAGATGAAGAACGGCGCGAGGCCGGCACCGTAGTTCGACGCCGAGGCGATGTTGTCGTCGCCGACCTTGACCGGGTCGGAGATGACGGACGCCTGCTCGTTCCGCTGCGTGGCGGTGGACGCCGGGATCTTCGTGCGGCCCTCGTCGAGCTTCGACGCGAGCTCCTTCGAGCCGGACTCCAGGTCGGTCAGGCCGGAGGCGAGGGACTTCGCGCCCTGGTCGGCCGACGTGGCACCGGTGGCGAGCGAGGACGCGCCGGACGACAGCGTGGGTGCGGCCGCGGCGAGCTTCGAGGTGCCCGCGGCGACCTGCGACGAACCGGACGCCAGCTTCGACGCACCGTCGGCGGCCGAGGCGATGCCGTTCGACAGGGTCGGCGCGGCCGTGGCCAGCTGGGACGCCCCGGCGGAGACCTGCTGCGAGCCGTCCCGGAGCCGGTCGAGCCCCTGCAGCGCGGTCTTCGCGTCGGCGAGCTGCTGCTGCGTCGTCGCGTCCGCGAGCTGGGCCTGCACGGTCGCGGCGACCACGGCCTGCTGCTCGGGCGTGAGGGTGACCCCGCGGTCGGCGGCGGCCTTCGTGATCGCCGCCGTGACGGTCTCGGGCGACGCGGTCTGCAGTGCCTGGAGCGCCGGGTCGGTCTGCTGCGTCAGGGTCGTCAGACCGTCCGACACCTGCTTCGCCCCGTCGGCGAGCTGCTGGGTCTGTGCCGGCAGCGCGGCGGTCTGCCGCTGTGCGTCGGCGAGTCCGGACGCCAGGGTCGACGCCCCGGACGTCACCTGCTGCGCGCCCGAGTCCAGCTGCTTCGTCTGGGACGGCAGCGCGGCGGTCCCGTCGGCGAGCTGGGTGGCCCCCGCGGCGAGCTTGCCGGTGCCGTCGGCGAGCTGCCCGGCGCCGTCCGCGGCCGTGGTGGCCCCGGAGGCGAGCTGTCCGGCCCCGTCGACGGCGTCGCCGAGGCTGTCGCGTACGTCGGCGAGCCCCACGAGCAGGGTCTTCGCCGCCTGCTTGCCGACGCGCTCGGCGACGGCGGTGCGCATGGTCTTGCCGGCCTGCTCCGCGATGGTCGAGGCGAGGTAGGAGTTCGTGTCCGCCGTGGTCATCACGAGCTCGGCACGTCGGGGGTCGTCGCCCTGCGCCGACACCAGGGACTCGGAGAAGTCGTGCGGGATGGTGACGACGAAGTCGTAGGTGCCGTTCCGCACGCCGGAGCGAGCATCGGCCGCGGAGGTCTCGGTCCACTTGAACTTCGCGCCGTCGATCGCCTCCTTCGCGACGTCCTTGCCGTAGTCGACGTGGTCGCCGTCGAGGGTCGCGCCGGCGTCCTGGTCGACGATCGCGGCCGGGATCTGGTCGAGCTGCGCGTAGGGGTCGCGGTTCGCCCACAGGTAGGCGCCGCCGTACAGCAGCGGCACCACCATGAGGGCGATGAACGCGAGGCGGGCGAGCGGCGTCGCGGTGAGGCGCGCCAGTTCGGCGCGGACGAGCGAGGGGATGGTCACGCGTGTGCCTCCGTCGGGACGGTTGCGGGGTCTTCGGGGTCGGTGTCGGACGGGAGGCGCGGCTCGCCTCGTCCGTCCGGGGTCGCGTCGGCGGGACCCTCGGTCGGGGCGGTGGCGCCCCGGGCAGGTACGGGAGCGGGACCGGCTGCGCCGGTCGCGTCACCTGGGGTCGCGTCGACGGTGTCGAGCAGCGCCGCGACCGCGTCGGCCGCGGCCTTCGAGGTGACGAGGACGACGGTCACGCCACGGCGTGCGACCTCGCGCACCACCGCGAACCACTCCGCCACGGCGCCCCCGTGCCGCTCGGGCGCCGTGAGCACGATGCCCTCGATCCCGTCCCGCAGCAGCGCGAGCTCCACGAGCAGCCGGACCCGCACCTCGGTCGGGACCCGCTGCACGTGCGTGTCGGCGAGGTGCCGCATCCCGAGCTCGTCGAGCACGGCGTCGACGTGCGCTCGGGAGGGGCGCTGCCCGGCGAACGCGAGCTCCTCGCGCACGATCCGGCGCAGGCTCATCACCGGGAAGGGCTCGGCGACGCCCGGGGTGTCGACGAGGGCGAAGGTCCGGCGCAGGGTGGCGGGGTCCTCGCGGCCGTCGAGCAGCACGCGCCCGGTGTCGGGACGCATCCGGCCGCCGGCGACGAGGGACGCGAGCACGGGTGCCTGCTCCGTCTCGACGGCGACGACCCCGGGGCGTCCGGGTGCGGCGACGGCGGAGACGACGGGCAGCGGGGCGCCGGGCTCCTCGCCGATGCCGACGTGGTCGAGTTCGAGGGTCATGCGTGGTCCTCCGTGGCCGTGGTGCCGGCCGGGACGGGTGTGGTGGTGGTCGGGGACGTCGACGCGGTGGGGGACACCGCTGGGGTGGGCCGTGCCGACGCGGTGGGGGACACCGCGCTGGCGGGCTGCGCGGACGCGGTGGGGGACACCGGCGCCGGGGGTTCGGAGAGCAGCGCGGTTCGCCAGTCGATGCCCGCGGTCCCGAGTGCCGACAGGACGACCGTGCGGCGGCCGGCCTCGACGCTCGTACCGGACCGCGTGGCCTCGTCGAGCACGACGATGCAGGCACCCTCGACCAGGCGGGCGAGCGTGTCCGCGTCGACGTCGTCGCGCATCGACCCGTCGGCGATCCCGAGCGCGCACGCGGCACGCACCTGGGCGCGGAGCGGGGCGAACACCTGCGCGACCGACTCTGCGAAGGGGCCGCGGACGGCCACTCGGGCCATCGAGCGCACGTGCGACACCTCGGACCACAGGGTCACCGCGATCGCGGCGAGCCGGGCGGCGGGGGGCAGGTCGGCGAGCACGGCGGGGGACGGCACGGCTGCGGCGATCCGGGCGGCCCCGGCGGTCACGACCTCGCGCACGAGGTCGTCCCGCGAGGGGAAGTGTCCGTAGACCGCACGGCGGGACAGTCCCGCGGCGGCGGCGATCGTCTCGAGCGAGGCGTCCGGGTCCTGCTGCAGCGTGGTCTTCGCCGCCTCGAGCAGGGCGGCCCGGTTCTCGGTCGCGTCCCGCCGCGGGGCGCGCGCGGGCTGGTCGGCGGAGGTCATGGAGGCCATCGTAATAACGTGCACACGTGTGTGCAAGTTCGCAGGAGCTGTACCCCCGAACAAGGGTCAGTCCCCCGAAGTGCGGACTGCGGCCCCTGTGAACGAACGCATAACTTCACAGGAATTCCCACCACGGACGGAGCCCGAGGAGTGCGCCCTGTGAACCGTGCAACACCCGAACGCCCACCCACCACCCCCATCGACCCGTCCGCCCGGACGACCCCCGACCCGCAGCACGGCCGGTCGCCGCGCAGCCGCGTGACCCGCGTCCTGACCGCCGGCATCGCCGCCGTGGCCCTGACGTGCGGCGGACTCGCCGTCGGCGGTGCTGCGGACGCCGCCCCGACGGGCCTGTCGTCGGCCGACCTCAAGCTCGCCCAGCCCCTGCGCGACGCGAAGCCCTCGAAGACGATCGCCGCGTTCGTGCGGACGACCGGCGAGGGGGCGCTCGCCGTCGACGCGAAGGCCAAGGGCGGCGACCTGACGAAGTCGACGTCGCGCTCCGCCCAGGCCGAGCAGCGCGTCAAGGCGATCGCCTCGACCGTCGACGCCGTGAGCGCCGCCGTCAAGCAGGCCGACGCGAAGGCGACCGAGCTGTACTCGACCGAGTACACCGTCCCGGGTGTCGCCGTCGTCGCCGACGTCGACGCGCTCCGCAGCATCGCCGAGCGGTCCGACGTCGAGAGCGTCATCCCGCTCACCCCGAAGAAGATCGTCGACCCGACCCCGGGTGACGCCTCGCGGGCACCGAGCGGCGTCGACCCCGACCTGCTCACCCCCGGCGCGGACGGCGTCGCCCCGAAGAACGCGGCGAGCGACGTCTACACCCGGGCGCTCGACGCCTGGCAGCAGACCGGTCGGACCGGCAAGGGCGTCAACGTCGCCGTGCTCGACACCGGCCTCGACTACACGCAGGCGGACTTCGGCGGACCGGGCACCACCGCCGCGTACCAGCAGGCCCTCGCGAGCACGAACGCGCCGGACAAGAGCTGGTACGACGGCTCGAAGTTCCTCGGCGGCTACGACTTCGCCGGTCCCACGTACAACGCGGACACCAAGAGCGCCGCGTACGACCCGACCCCGAAGCCCGACGCCAACCCGATCGACGGCAAGGGCGGCGACCACGGCACCCACGTCGCCGGCACCGCCGCGGGCTTCGGCCTCACCGCGGACAAGAAGACCTTCCGCGGCGACTACGCGAAGCTCACCACGCAGCAGGTCCAGGACATGTGGATCGGTCCGGGCACCGCGCCCCAGGCCGGCCTGTACGCCCTCAAGGTGTTCGGTGACGGCGGCGGTTCGACCGACCTCACCGGCGCCGCGCTCGACTGGGTCGGCAAGGCCCTGACCGAGGGCAAGGACATCAACGTCCTCAACCTGTCGCTCGGTTCCGACTACGGCGCACCGGACGACCCCGACAACGCCAAGATCGACGCGCTCACCGCCCGCGGTGTCCTGCCCGTCATCGCCTCGGGCAACGCCGACGACTTCACCGACATCGGTGGTTCGCCGGGCAACGCCGAGGGCGCGCTGACCGTCGCCGCGAGCGCCACCGGACAGTCCCTGTTCGACGGCGTGAAGGCGACCGCCCCCGCGGACGTCGCGAAGACCTACCGGTCGCAGTACTCGCAGAACTACCAGGGCACCCTGCCGGTCGAGGGCGACGTCGTCGTGCCGACCACGAACGTCGACGGCTGCCAGGCGTTCAGCGCCGACGAGGCCGCCGAGGTGAAGGGCAAGGTCGTCTGGCTGAAGTGGACCGACGGCGCACTCGAGTGCGGCTCGGGCGTCCGCTTCACCAACGTGCAGGCAGCGGGCGGCATCGGCGTCCTGCTCGCCGGCACCGTGACGAGCTTCGACTCGGGCGTCGCGGGCAACGCGACCATCCCGGGAGCCGAGCTCACGTCGGACAGTGTGGCGAGCCTCCAGGCCGCTGCCCAGGCCGGGACCCTGCACGTGCAGTTCGCACAGGAGCTCAAGGGCTTCCAGCTGGCGACCGAGCAGGCGAACGTGAACACGCTCGCGTCGTTCACCAGCCGTGGTGTGCACGGCTCGTTCGACGACATCGTCAAGCCCGACGTCGCCGGCCCCGGGGTCAACGTGATCTCGGCGGCCAACGGCACCGGTGACGGCCGCATGTCGATGAGCGGCACCTCGATGGCGACCCCGCACGTGGCCGGCATCGTCGCGCTGACGTTCCAGTCGCACCCGTCGTGGACGGCCCCGCAGGTCAAGGCCGCCGTGATGAACACCGCGACGCACGACGTGGAGCAGGGCGACCGCACGGCCACGCTGCTCCGCCAGGGCACCGGCCGCGTCGACGCGCTGCAGGCGGTCACCGCCGGCACCACGGTCCGCAGCGTCGAGAACGACCAGCTCGTCACCGCCTCGTACGGTGTCGTCGAGGTCAGCGGCGCCGCGACCGAGTCCCGCACGCTGCAGATCCAGAACACCGACGGCCGGGCGCACACCTACGACGTGGCCTACCAGCCGCAGGTCGACCAGCCGGGCGTCGCGTTCACGCTGAGCACCAAGCGGGTCACGGCTCCGGCCCACGGCACCGCGACGGTCAAGCTGACGTTCACGATCGCCGACCCGTCGAAGCTGCGTCGCGTCATCGACCCCACCCAGGAGTCGGTGCAGTCCGGGTACCAGCGTGAGTTCGTCGCGGCGGCCTCGGGCGTCGTGGCCTTCACGCCGACCGACACGTCGCTCAACCCGCTCCGCCTCGGTGCCTACGTGGCGCCGAAGCCGGTCAGTGCGGTGCACGGCAAGGACATCGCGTTCTCGGGCACCCAGACGCAGGCCGACCTCGCGCTCGCCGGGCGTGCGGTCGACCAGGGCGACGCCGTTACCGGGTACCACTCGGTCGTCGCGCCGTTCGTGCTCGGCGGGACGGACGGCCAGGAGTCGTTCCCGGCCGGTGCGGCGAAGCAGTCGCTCCAGGCGGCGGACATCCGGTCGTACGGTGCGAACTACGACAAGGCGTCCGACACGCTCGCGTTCGGCGTGCAGACCGCCGGCGCCGACGCGAACCCCGGTGCCGTCACGAACGTCGAGGTCATGATCGACACGAACCGCGACGGCAAGCCCGACTACCTGGTGTACGACGCGAAGTCGGCCACGGTCGACGCCACGTTCGCCACCACGGTGGACCTGGCGACGGGCGAGACCGTCGACTCGCAGCCGCTGAACGGCGGGACCGCGGGGCAGGACGTCAACACGTTCGACAGCGCCGTGAAGGTCCTGACGGTCTCGGCGTCGACGATCGGTGCGACCGGTCCGTTCGACTACTCGGTGCTCACCGAGTCGGCGTACGCCCCGGCCCTCGCCACGAGCGGCTCCAACGTCGTCGACGAGACCACCCAGGCGACGTACGACCCGACGAAGCCGGCGCTGACCTTCGCGCAGGGCACCACCACCGGTGTGCTCTTCGCGGACCAGGGCTCGCTGCAGGTCACGCGTCCTGCCGACGTCACGATGGCGCGCATCCTGCTGCTCCACCTCGGCAACGCGGTGGGCGACCAGGCGGACACGCTCGCGGCGGCGCAGACCGCGCCGACGCTGGCGCTCCGCCCGGGCAGCGCGGTCACGATCTCGGGCACCCCGAAGGTCGGCAAGACCCTCAAGGCGCAGCACGGGTCGTGGGACGGCAAGAAGGTGACGTACTCGTACCAGTGGCTCCGTGACGGTGTCGCGGTGCCGGGTGCGACCGGGCAGCAGTACTCGCTCGGCACCACGGACGCGGGGCACCGCTTCCAGGTGACGGTCACCGCGAAGGCGTCCGGCTACCAGGACGGCACGGCGACCTCCGCCGAGACCGCGGCGGTGGCTCCGCGCCGCTAGCCGACAGCAGGACGCCCCGCTACCGACCGGTAGCGGGGCGTCCTGCTGTCCGGTTCCTCCCCGTGCCCGTGCGCCCAGTGCGGCAAGGGGACATGTAGTTAGACAAACTAGACAATCGGTGCCACGCTGCAGGCATGCGAACGCAGAACAGCCTGATGCAGCTCCGGGCGAACCCGATGGAGTGGCGTCGTCGCGGCCTCACGCCGCCGGACGTCATCCAGGCGATGATCGAGGAACGCCTCGCCGAGCCGGGTCACTCCCAGCCGGTCGGCGACCCGTCCTACCAGGACTTCTTCCGCATCTGAGCGCGGAACGTCACCCCTCGACGGACGGGAGGCGCGGTGCCGGCTGGCACCGCGCCTCCCGTCCGTTCGTGGTCGGGCCGGACCCGCGTGGTCGCCGTGACCGCCCGGGTCCCGGCTCTGGCCGGGACGAGTCCCCGATCTCGTCGGTGCGGTGCGGCCGTGCTCTCCACAGGCGGGTGACGCGGAGGTGACCAGTCGATAGACTCGGGTGGACCACCGGCCCAGCCCGCCGGTGCGGTCCTCCGCCAACGTGAGGAGAACCTCCATGCCCGCAGCAGTCATCATCGGTGCCCAGTGGGGTGACGAGGGCAAGGGGAAGGCAACCGACCTCCTCGGCTCCCGCATCGACTACGTCGTGAAGTTCAACGGCGGCAACAACGCCGGGCACACGGTCGTCGTCGGCGGCGAGAAGTACGCCCTGCACCTGCTGCCCTCGGGCATCCTCACGCCCGGCGTCACCCCGGTCATCGGCAACGGCGTCGTCGTCGACATCGAGGTGCTGTTCCAGGAGCTCGACGCGCTCAAGGCCCGCGGGGTCGACGTCTCGAAGCTCCGCGTCTCGGCGAACGCGCACGTCATCACGCACTACCACCGCACGATCGACAAGGTGACCGAGCGCTTCCTCGGCAAGCGCCAGATCGGCACGACCGGTCGCGGCATCGGTCCGACCTACGCCGACAAGATCAACCGCGTCGGCATCCGCATCCAGGACATCTTCGACGAGAACATCCTGCGCCAGAAGGTCGAAGCGGCCCTCGACCAGAAGAACCACCTGCTCGTCAAGGTCTTCAACCGTCGTGCGATCGACGCCGAAGAGGTCGTCGAGTCGCTGCTGTCCTACGCCGACCGCCTGCGCCCGATGGTCGCCGACACCGCGCTCGAGATCCACCAGGCGCTCGAGCGGGGCGAGACCGTCCTGTTCGAGGCCGGTCAGGCCACCATGCTCGACGTCGACCACGGCACCTACCCGTTCGTGACCTCGTCGTCCGCGACCGCCGGCGGTGCCGCGACCGGTTCCGGCATCGGCCCGGGCAAGCTCGAGCGCATCATCGGCATCGTCAAGGCGTACACGACCCGCGTCGGCGCCGGTCCGTTCCCGACCGAGCTGTTCGACGAGTCGGGGGAGTTCCTCCGCGCGAACGGCTTCGAGTTCGGCACCACGACCGGTCGTCCCCGTCGCTGCGGCTGGTACGACGCCCCGATCGCCCGGTACACGGCGCGCATCAACGGCGTGACCGACTTCGTGCTCACCAAGCTCGACGTCCTGACCGGCCTCGAGACCATCCCCGTGTGCGTCGCGTACGAGGTCGACGGGCAGCGCGTGGACGAGGTCCCGGTCAACCAGTCCGACTTCCACCACGCGAAGCCGATCTACCAGGACTTCCCCGGCTGGTCCGACGACATCACGGGCGCCCGCTCGTTCGACGACCTGCCGAAGAACGCGCAGGACTACGTGCTCGCGGTCGAGGCGATGTCGGGTGCCCGCATCTCGGCGATCGGCGTCGGCCCGGGCCGTGACGCGATCGTCGTGCGGCACGACCTGCTCGGGGCGGCGCTCTGACGATGCGGATCCTGTTCGTCTGCAGCGGCAACATCTGCCGGTCCCCGCTCGGCGCCCAGGTGCTGACCGCTCGGCTCGGCCCGGACGCCCACGCGTTCACGGTCGAGTCGGCCGGCACGATCGCCGACGACGGTGCCGCGATGGACGGCCCGGCCGCTGCGCAGTCCGCGCGGCTCGGTGGCGACCCGTCGACGCACCGCTCGCGCTACCTGACCGAGCAGATCGCGGCGTCGGCCGACCTCGTGCTGACGGCCGAGCGGTCGCACCGTGCGGCCGTGGTGTCGCTCGCGCCCCGGACGGCCAAGCGGGCCTTCACGATCAAGCAGTTCGCTCGCGTGCTCGACGGGCTCGAGCCGGGCGACCTCGCCGGGATCGCGACCGCGCAGGACCTGGTCGACCGGATCGCCCGGCTGCGGGGGACCGTCCCGCCGCCGGCCGACCCCGCGGACGACGACGTCGACGACCCCTACCGGCGGTCCGAGGCGACGCACGTGCGGGTCGCGGACGAGATCGACGCCGCACTCGCGCCGATCGCGGACGCCCTGCGCGCGCTGCGCTGAGCTGCGCCGAGCTGCGCCGCCCCTCCGGACGGCGCGACGCCCCCGCTGCACGCGCAGCGGGGGCGTCGTCGTGTGCGGAGGCGCGGGGGCCTCGTCCCGGGGCGGCCCGGGCCGTGCTCAGTCGCGCAGCTCGGGCAGCCGGTACGTGCCGAGCGTGACCGTGTGGGCGCCCTGCCCGAGCAGCTTCCGCACGACGGCGTCGGTGCGGGCCCGGTTCGGCACGGCGTTCCGGCGCACCAGGGTCGTGACGAGGTTCTGCAGCTCGGTGGCGTCGGTCACGATCGCGGTCGAGGCACCGCCGCTGCCGGTCTCGCTCTCCCCGCGGTCCTCGGCCTGGACGTACGCGGCGGCGTCGCCGGAGTAGAACACGGCCGAGTGCACCCACGAGGGGCCGCCGCCGTCCTCGTCGCTCAGGAAGTGCTTGAGCCGGCGGGCCTGCTGCCGGACCTGGCGCGCGGGCGAGGCGCCGCCGGCCTGCACGCGCACCTGCCACCAGTGCTCGACCTCGTCGGCGTGGTCGAGCACCCGGCGGCTGCGCACCTGCACGGCGAAGGAGCCGGTCAGCGAGGACTCGTCGAGCAGGTTCCGGAAGGCGTGGTGCACGGTGCTCGGCTTGCGGCCGTCGAACACGATGCCGTTCCACCGCTTGTTCTCGACGACGAGCACGTGGCCCGACTCGAGCACCAGGACGTGGTCGAGCTGCGCGACGAAGCTGCGGCTCCGGTCGCGCTCGGCGCGGGCGACGGGGGCGAAGACGACGTTGGTGAACAGGGCGCCGTTCACCCCGACCGCACGGCAGACCTCGTGGATGGTGCGCTGCGAGGCCTCCTCCCACCGCATGCCGCGGCGGGCGAGGTCACGGCTCTGCTCGGCGTCGGCCAGGGCTTCCTGGCGTGCGACGTCGGCGGCGACGAGCCGGCGGGCGTGCTCGGCCTCGGCCGCGGCGGTGCGCTCGCGGTGCTCCCGTTCGAGCGTGCCGGTCTGGTGGTCACGGAGCCGTTCGGCGTCGGCGAGGGCGGCACGGGCCGAGGACTGGTTCCGCCGCAGGACGATCACCAGGACGACCACGACGACCGCGAGCCCCCCGGCGACCAACCACGGCACGAGCTCGCTGGTCATGGTGCAACCCCACCACACCCGGGGACGGGGGAGCGGACCGGCGGCGGCGAGTCGAGCCAGCGGCGGCGGGTCGGGCCCTCGGCCGAGCCGGTCGAGCCGGTCGAGCCGGCCACGCCGGTGGCAGCGGCGCCGCCGGCGCTGCCCGGTCGACTCCCGGAGGAGCGGCTCAGCGCGGCCAGGTCGCGACGACCGCCACGGCGTTGAACAGCACGTGCGCGACGACCGCCGCACCGATCCGGTTCGTCATCGCGACGAGGGTGCCGGTCAGCAGCCCGAGCACGAACGTCGTGACGAACACCTGGAACCCGGCGATCGTGGTCGTCGCGGCGCCGAGGAACAGGTGGGACAGGGCGAACAGGAACGCCGTCAGCACGACCGCGAGCCACTGCGTGCGCGGTGTCAGCTCGGCCGCCAGGGTCCGCTGGAACAGTCCGCGGAAGAACGTCTCCTCGATGACCGGGCTCACGATCACGATGCCGACGGCAGAGACGACGAGCAGCCCCACGTCCGGTGCCCCGAGCGACGGTGCCGGGGTCAGTCCGGTGGTCCCGGTCAGGGCGATCGCGAGCACGACGTCGACCACCCGCGCGAGGATCACGATCCCGAGCGCGAACACCAGGTCGCCGAGCTCGATCCGGAACCGGCCGAGCGTGCCCTTGCCCGTCCGTGCGATCACCCACACCGCGCCGAGCACGAGCGGCACCCACACCGACAGGTTGCCTGCGAGGACCTGCAGCGCGGGCGGCTGGATGGCCCCGCGGAGGGTCAGGCTGCTCACGATCCGGGCGAGCACGACGGCCACCACGAGGGCGACCAGCAGGGCGACGAGGTCCCGCTGCCGGGCGGTCGAGGGCTCGGTGGTGTCCGCGTCCGGCTGCGTCGTCATGGGGCGAGCGTAGAGGACGGTCGAGTCACTTCCGCCACAACAGGCGAGTAGGCCTCATCCGTGTGGCACTATTTACAAGCCGACTGCTGGGAGAACCCCTGCAGACCCTGTGTCGGGACCACAGGAACGGTCAGGATCGGGGAAGGCGGGCCGCGTGGAACTGCGCGACTACATCACAGTGCTGCGCAAGGGATGGGTGCTGATCGTCGTGCTCGCCCTCGTGGGTGTCGCCGCGGCGGCCGGGTTCTCCCTGCTCAAGAAGCCCGTGTACTCGGCGAGTGCGCAGGTGTTCGTCTCGACCGAGACCTCGGGCAGTGCGAGCGACCTGGCGCAGGGCAACACGTTCACGCAGCAGCGCGTGCTGACCTACTCGAACCTGGTGCAGACGCCGATCGTGCTCCTGCCGGTCATCTCGTCGCTCCGGCTCGACATGAACGCCGACCAGCTTGCCTCCATGGTCTCGGCGACGGCGCCGACGAGCACCACGCTCATCTCGATCACCGTGACCGACACGAACCCGGTGCAGGCCACCGAGATCGCGAACGCCGTCTCGGCGAGCCTGACCAACGTCGTGCAGGACATCGAGTCCACCGACGCGAACGGCAAGGGCACCGTCAAGCTGACCCGCGTGAAGCAGGCCGACGTGCCGCTCGCGCCGATCAGCCCCAACGTCCCCGTGAACATCGCCCTCGGCCTGCTCGTCGGGCTCGCGCTCGGCGTCGGCATCGCGGTCCTGCGCGAGACCCTCGACAACCGCGTCCGCACCGAGGTCGACGTCGAGAAGATCAGCGACAAGCCCGTCGTCGGCGGCATCGCGTTCGACGGCAAGGCCGCCGAGCGACCCCTCATCGTGCAGGTCGACCCGCGCAGCCCGCGCGCCGAGTCCTTCCGCACGCTCCGCACGAACCTGCAGTTCCTCGACCTCGGCACCGGCTCGCGCACCTTCGTGATGACGTCGTCGATGCAGTCCGAGGGCAAGAGCACCACGGTCGCGAACCTGGCGATCGCGCTCGACAGCGCCGGCTTCCGCGTCATCCTCATCGACGCCGACCTGCGCCGCCCGCGCGTCGGCGAGTACATGGACGTCGACGGCTCCGCCGGCCTGACCGACGTGCTCATCGGCCGCGCCACGCTCGAGGACGTCGCGCACCCCTGGGGTCGCGGCAACCTCGTCGTCCTGCCCGCCGGGCAGATCCCGCCGAACCCGTCGGAGCTCCTCGGTTCGAAGGCGATGGAGGAGCTCATCGCGACGCTCGAGCAGCAGTTCGACTACGTGCTGTTCGACGCCCCGCCCCTGCTGCCCGTCACCGACGCCGCGATCCTGTCGAAGAAGGCGTCCGGCGCCATCCTCGCGGTCGCGTCCGGCAAGACGCACAAGGGCCAGCTCGCCGCCGCGGTCGCGTCGCTCGAGAACGTCGGCGCTCCGATCGCCGGCTTCGTCATCACGATGATGCCGGTGCGTGGGCCGGGGGCCTACGGCTACGGGCGCTACGGCTACGGCTACGGCTACGGCCTCGACGACGAGCAGCCGCCGCAGCCGTCCGCGAAGCCGCCGAAGAAGGCCCGCGGGAAGCTCGGCACGCTGCGCCGCGCCGACCGCTGAGACGGGGGACGACGACATGGCTCGTGACCGGGGGACCCGAAGCCTCGGCGGTGCACTGCGACGGAACACGCTGATCGGCGTCGCCGTCGTGATCGTCGCGCTGGTCGTCATCGACGTGGTGCTCGTCGCGCTCGCGCTCGGCCGCACCGACCCCGCCACCACGGGGACGCCCCGTCCGGCGCCCACCTACTCGAGCGAGCCCTCCGACGACGCGACGGCGACACCGTCGCCGACGCCGTCGGCCTCCGCGACGCCGTCGACCTCCGCGACGCCGGGCGCGGGCGGCACCGCGCAGGGTGCGTCGAGCATCCCGGCCCGCCACCTGCTGTCCGCCGTCGACGGCCGGGAGGCATGGCGCGCCTCCAGTGCGTCGTGTTCCGCTGCGGACGTGGTGCTGGAGCACACCGTCGACGCGGGGACCACCTGGCAGCCCGTCGCGCTCGGCCCGGACGTGCGTGCCCTGTGGGGCATGCGCGCCACGACCAGCGGACTGTCGATCCTCGCCGCCGTCGGCGACGGATGCGCGCCGACCGAGCGCACCAGCGTCGACGACGGCGCGACCTGGAAGGCGGCCACTGCCGGCGCTGCCGGCGCCGCGATCACGCCCGACGGCCTGCTGCTCAACGGCGTCGCGGTCCCGACGCCCTGCCCCGAGCCGATCGACGCGTTCCAGGGCGTCCGCTCGGCGATCGTCGTCTGCGACACCACCGTGCAGTGGCGCGCCGGCACCGGCGCGTGGGTGTCGGTGCCGCTCGCGGGTGTCCGCGGGGTCGCCGTGAACGACGCCTCGTACACGCTCGCCCGCGTCGGTGTGCCGGAGTGCCAGGGCGTCCAGATCGCGACCATGAGCGCCGTCGGCGTGACGCCCGCGACCACCGCCAAGGCCGTCGGCTGCGAGCCGGCGGACGACGGCGCGCAGATCGCGATCGACCGGGCGGGCGTCAACGTGTGGACGTGGGTGGGGGACGCGGTCGCGGTGTCGACCGACGGGGGCGCGACGTGGTAGGCGGGAGGTCCCGGTGACCGTCCAGGGCGCGCGTGCCGCGACCACTCCGGCGAGCACGCTGGAGTGGAGCCACCGGTACTCCCGGCGCGTCCTGGTGACGGACCTGCTCGCCCTGATCTGGGTCGTGTTCGGCGTGCAGATCGCCTGGCTCGGGTTCAGCTCGGACCTGGCGACCAACACCGCCGACCTCAAGCTCAGCTACTTCGCGATCTCGGTCGTCGTCATCGCCGTGTGGATGACCGGCCTCGCGATCTACGACACCCGTGGCCCCCGCGTCATCGGCGTCGGCAGCTCGGAGTACCGCCTGGTCGCCGACTCGAGCGTCCGGGTGTTCGGTCTCATCGCGATCGCCGCGTACCTGCTGCGCGTCGACCTCGCCCGCGGCTACGTCCTCATCGCCTTCCCGCTCGGCATCCTCGTCCTGCTGCTGTCGCGCTGGATGTGGCGGCAGTGGCTCGTCGCCGAGCGCAAGCACGGCGGCTACTCGGCGCGCGTGCTGCTCGTCGGGTCGACCGCGAGCGTGCTCCACATCGGGCGGGAACTCGCCCGCTCGCCCGAGGCCGGCTACCGCGTCGTCGGTGCCGCGGTCGCCGACGGCACCCGCGGTGTCCTGCCCGGCAGCACCATCGAGAGCCACGGCGGCATCGACGACGTCGCCGCCGCGCTCCGAGCCACCGGCGCGGACACCGTCGTCATCACGAGCTCGGACGACCTGCCGCCCGAGCGCGTCCGCCAGCTCAGCTGGTCGCTCGAGCCCGGCCGCCAGCACCTGGTCGTCGCGCCGAGCCTGACCGACATCGGCGGCCCGCGGATCCACACCCGACCCGTGCAGGGCCTGCCGCTGATCCACGTCGAGACCCCGACGTACTCCGGCCGGAAGCTCTACACGAAGCGCGCCTTCGACCTGGTCGGGTCGGCGCTGCTCATCGTCGTGCTGTCGCCGCTGCTCGTCCTGCTCGCGGTCCTGGTGAAGGCCGGTTCGTCCGGGCCGGTCTTCTTCCGCCAGGAGCGCGTCGGCCTGAACGGCTCGACGTTCCACATGATCAAGTTCCGCTCGATGGTCGTCGACGCCGAGGCCCGCCTGCAGGAACTCAGCGCGCTCGACCGGGCCGAGGGGAACACGGTCCTGTTCAAGATGAAGGACGACCCCCGGGTGACCCGCATCGGAGCGGTCATGCGCCGGTACAGCCTGGACGAGGTGCCGCAGCTGTTCAACGTGCTGGTCGGCAACATGTCGCTCGTCGGTCCCCGGCCGCCGCTCGCCAGCGAGGTCGCGCGGTACGACTCCCACGTGCACCGCAGGTTCCTGGTGAAGCCGGGAATGACCGGCCTGTGGCAGGTCAGTGGTCGGTCGGACCTGTCGTGGGAGGACTCGGTGCGGTTGGACCTGTACTACGTGGAGAACTGGTCGATGGTCGGCGACCTGCTCGTGCTCTGGAAGACGTTCAAAGCTGTATCTGCATCCCGAGGAGCCTATTGATGCCTTTGCCGCCCGAGCAGGCTGGAGCTCATCTCGCCGGGAACGTGCCGCGTGTTCCGACCACCAGGATCGCTGGTATCCCGATTGCTGCCGTCCCTCCGACGGAGCTTCTTCACTCGTTGGCTCAGAAGGCCGCGTCCCTCCGACACGAACAAGGCGGGGTTGCTGTTCACTTCGTCAACGCCTACACCGTTTCGCTCACCACAGACGCTGTTTATCTCAGGGCGCTGAATCAAGAAGGTGTGAACTTCGCGGACGGCACGCCCTTGGCCTTCCTCGCCAGGCGGGGCGGGAAAGACGTCGCGCATCTCCGTGGGCCTGATGCATTTCGCGAACTCCTTGCACAGACCCGTGTCTCCGGCGTGCGTCACTTCCTACTGGGAGGGACCCCGGACTCGCTTGCCCGACTTCGGGCCGTCGTCAGCTCGCAGTTTCCCGAGGCAGAGGTGGTCGGCGCCTTCAGTCCTCCTTTCAGGCCGATGGATGGGGAAGACCACGTGGATATCGACCGGAGGATCTCGAAATCTGGCGCAAACATGGTCTGGGTCGGAATCGGCACGCCTAAACAGGACTACGAGGTTCTCCGCATTGCCAATCGGCTGCCGGTGGTCGCACTGGCCGTAGGGGCTGCATTCAACTTTGTTTCCGGGGACGTTGAAGAAGCTCCGGAGCTGTGGAGAAGGACCGGTCTCGAATGGCTGTACCGACTGTTCCGGGAACCTCGGAGACTGTGGAGGCGCTATCTGATCGGTAACGCAAAATTTGTGATCCTCACCATCTCGCGTCGGCGGAAGGATGCTGTGAAGGAAGGTCGATGACGTTGCGGGAGATCCCGTTCGATCATCCCAGTGCGCTGCTGGTTAATGTATCTGAAGGAGTAGAGCATGGCCTTGATGACTTCGCTGAAGAATTTGATTCTACGACGAATGGCGCTGCGAGCCAACGTCGAAGTGGGTAGCGGTTTTCATGTGGGCTTCGGTTCGGTTATATGGGCACCGCGGAAACTCGTCATAGGTGCGGACGTCTATGTGGGCAAGAACTGCACCATCCAAGTCGACGGAAGCATCGGCGACGGCGTGCTGATCGCAAACAATGTCGGCGTAGTCGGACGGACGGACCACGACATGCGAGAGGTCGGGAAGGTCGTGAGCCGAGCGCGCTGGATCGGAGACGCGCCGGAAGCGCTGAGTCAAGGCACCCGGATTGAAGAGGATGTCTGGATCGGCTTCGGGGCCGTGATCCTGTCGGGCGTGACTGTGGGACGCAGCGCCATAGTTGCTGCGGGGGCGGTTGTGACCCGGGACGTTCCGCCCAACAGCATCGTGGCCGGTGTGCCGGCAGCTGTCACTGCGGACCGATTCGATGCCTCAGCCCTGCGTGAGCACTGGGCGCTTCTGGATGCAAGCAGGGGCAAGCGGTGACGGCCAAAGTAGCGATCATTCATCCCTGGCTACCTCAGTATCGCGTCCCCTTCTTCCGCGCGCTCAAGGCCGTTGCCGCGACTCGGGGCATCGCGGTCCATGTGTTCCACGGTGAAGTGCCGCCTGAATGGCGAGCACGAGGAGATTCGAATGTTGTGCCAGAGGTCGCGCAACTGGTTCGAACTCGGTGGATCGGCTTCGGGGGACGAAAGCTCGCACTCCGGGACTTGCGTCCAGTGCGAGCAGGTGGGCCATACGACCTCATCGTTGTAGAGCAAGCGGTTCGTAACGTCGAGTCGTACCGCCTGTTGATCGGAACCACATCCCGTCGTGTTGCGATGTGGGGACATGGGCGCACGTACACCAAGCGCACCGGGCGTTTGCAGGAACGGGTGAAGCGATGGTTGACCCTCAGGTCACGTTGGTTTTTCTCCTATACGAGGGGAGGCGCAGACGATGTCCTACGCGCCGGATTCCCACCTGAACGAGTCACGGTGGTGCAGAACACAATCGATAGCTCGCCTTTACGCGACGCGGTGACGCAGGAACGGGAACGTCCGGACATCACGTTCCGCGAAGAACATGGACTTGGGTCTGCGACGGCCGTGTTCATCGGCGGACTCGATGCCTCTAAACGACTGGACTTCATCATCGCCGCAGGAGACGCGATCGCGGCGGCCATCCCGAGTTTCCGTCTACTGGTGGTAGGAAGTGGTGAACTTGAGGGATGGCTTCGGGGACAGGCGCAGACGCGGCCCTGGCTTGTGCCACTTGGGCATGCGACCGGGCTGTTGAAAGCGAAAGCACTTGCCGCGTCCCGGGCGATGTTGATGCCAGGACGGGTTGGACTGGTTGCTGTTGACAGCTTCGCCGCCGGTGTGCCCCTGGTCACTGTGGACTACCCGTTCCATGCTCCGGAATTCGAGTACCTAGACCACGGCAAGAATTCCCTCGTGGTGGCTAACGACATCGCGCAGTACAGTGAGGCCGTGATACGGATTCTCACGGACGACAGCCTCGGACGGGCGCTTGTCACGGGCTGTAACGCATCCTTCGAACGGTTCACTCTCGACGCGATGGTTGAGAATTTTCTTTCTGGTATCGAAGGAGCCCTTCAGTCGTTTGCGCATCCGCGGTGAGTGCCGTTGACGGTCTGCGCCCCTTGGGAGATCGGGCAGCGTGCGAGACCGAAATTCGACCATGAGAGCCGACGGCAATGCTCGGCGCCAGCCCTACCCGCCGCGACTGATCTTCATCGATGGCCTTCGGGGCATCGCGGCTTTCGTGGTGGCGGTTGGGCACTCCATTGGGATGGTACCTCCCGACCACACAACAACACCCATCTGGTCAGCTAGCCCGGATCAGCTTCTTGTTTGGCCGTGGCTCTTCGGGCGCCCGATGGTATGGCTCTTCATCATGCTCAGCGGGTTCGCGCTCTATTGGAGCGAAGAGAGCCGCAGAGATGCCGGTAGAGGTGCGACCGCGCTGACCAGCTACTTCAAGCGACGGCTGTGGCGCATTCTGCCCGTTTACTACCTTGCGCTCGCGTTAGGGCTGCTGGTGGTGATCGGAGCAGGCGACGTTCTCCTCGAACCCTCGGAGAGTCTGACCACCTTCGCTCCGATCACGCCAGACGGCTTGCTTGCTCACCTCGTGCTCATCCATAACATCAATCCGGCTTGGATCTACCAGGTGAGCCCACCACTGTGGTCGATAGCGGTGGAGGTGCAGTTGTACCTGTTGTTCCCGCTCATCTTCGTCCTGCGTTCGAAGATTTCCGTCTACGGCGCAGTGTTGGCTCTGGTGGTAGCTGTCTGGCTTGGTAACCAGGTGCTGAACTTTCAATTCTTCTCTCTGATCGAGTTGTTCGGGCTGGGTGCGATCCTGGCACATGTTGGAAGACGATGGGTCGCGCCCCGCAGCGCTTTGTTCACCGTGGCCGCGATCTTCCTTCTGGTGGGGCTTTGTAGGCCGACGATCCCGCCGAAGGCAGAGGAACTGCTTTGGGCGCTCGGCTTCGCTGCATTGATCCTCGCGCTGATCCGGACGCGACACTCGAACTGGAACGTGCCGACTTGGCGTCCTATCGTCTGGCTCGGCGCGCGTTCCTACAGCCTCTACGCTCTGCACTTCCCCGTGCTTCTGCTTGGATGGGCGTTCATTGGCCGGCTCGGTCTGCCGAACGGGCTTGAAGTGCCGATCATGGCTGCAGGTGGAATGGCAGCGGCGATCGGTGTCGCTCATCTTTCGTACATATGGATCGAGCAGCCCTCGATATTGCGCTCCCGCCGCGCGTGATGGCGGAAAGCACCGTGCGTCCCGAAGGCCGTCCGGGTATCCAGGTCAATTAGCGCGATCGACGGGTTTCCCGCACCAAAATTCTCGGCAAGCGCACTCCTCGCCTGTGCAGTACCGGCAGAACGGGGTGCCATCGCAACAGTATGATAACCGTGAAGAGCGCAGCGGTGGCACCCGCGAGGCATTGAGTCAAGGCCGCATCGGAGATCAAGTCCCACTTCAAGGTGGTTGCCACGGCAGCACCTGCAAAGGCCGACAGTCCGATTACGCATGACCAAAGCAATTGCATGAGGATTCGCCTCAGAAGTGCAGCCAGGTAGCGGTTTCTCCCGCCGGCGATCGTTCGAACAAGCGCGATCAGTCCGAGGGCTTGAGCAAAGGCGAGCCCGAGAGAGGCCCAGATAGGGTCGTGGAATAGAAACAGCGCCAGTAGTGTCAGCGAGGTACCGGTTGCCAGACCGATCTGCCCACGGCGCACGTGCGCGAACATCCCCCTCATCTCGAGGCTCGCTGCGAGAAGGCTGAACGGCACTTGGAGCGCAGCAGCGATCGCTAGCCCTGGGACGAGGATGCCGACCTGGTCCCAACCAGGTCCGAGCCAGATGGGTGCCAGCCGCGTTCCGAGGGCAGCGACCACCGCAAAAAGGGTGAACGATGCCGCGCAGGAGAGCGAGGTCGAGTCCAACATCGCCCCCTGGATGTTCACGGGCTTGTCACTGAGCCGGCGCCAGTGAGGCTGCGTTGCCCGGTTCAAAGCGACGGTCAGAGGGTTGCTGAGTGACTGGGTTAGGGAGGTGGCTCGGTTGAACGCACCCAACGTACGTGCCCCGCTCGTAGCGCTGAGGGTCCAACCCGGAAGCTGCGCAATCAGGTAGAAAACGATGTTCTGTCGACTGACGTTCCAAGTGAATTGCAAGAACTCTCGGTGCGCGGTTGATGTCGAGCGCGTATATCGCTTAGTACGCGCTACAAATGCAATCGTGCCCAGTGTGAGTGCGTTCACCACGGGGACCAGAGCGAGCGCCCACGGTTCGTGGTAGAGCAGTGCCCCTGAGATTGCCACGACCGCTGGTACCACGAAGGCAGCCAAGAGGGAGATCGCGTCCGCGGTTGCCCGTCCTTCCCGCCGTAAGAGAGCCGACTCAACGCTCGCAATCGGGAACACCAGCAAGGAAGCTGTGAGGAGCGGCACGAATTCGAAGGCATACGACGCATTGAGTAGCGTGGCCCAGGCTTTCCAAGCCAACACAAAAGCAGCGGCTGCTAGAACGCCACCGATCAGGGCGTACAGGCGCAACCAGCGGAGGTCGGATCGCGAGAGGCTTGGGCGATGGAGAACAAGCGACGGCAGGCCGGTGGTCGTAGCAAGGATGAGAAGCCCCTGTAAGCCGAGTACTGCGACAAAAGACCCGAACTCGGCGGGACTGAACAGGCGAGCGGTTGCGGCCGAATACAAGAATTGCCCTCCACCGATCACGGCTTGCGTGACGAGAAGTAAGCCTGCGCCCCGAGATGCTAAAGCAAACGTGGACAAACTTGGTCTCCATTCCCATACTGCTCGGGGCGCATCGCCTTCGTGTCGGGGTCAGCACGCGTCGATTTTCTCCGCAAAGATGTTATCGTGCGAGCTATCCGCGAGAAGGGATCTCGGAAGATGCTGATAGTGCGTTATATTCTTCGATGTAGCGCGCGGCTACTGCCTGGGGTGCATATCGTTCTTGGGCAAGAAGCCTCGCACGTTGAACCAACTCCGCGCTTGCTTCCTGATCCTGATCGAGAGCCAGGATCGCTTTCGCGAGCTCGCGTGGGTCATTGACATCTACGAGAACACCGGCCTCGCCGTCGAAGAGGGTCCATCCGACGGCCCCGGCTTCGACCCCAGCGACCACAGGTAGGCCGAAATGAATGGCTTCCAGGAGGGCGATACCGTGCGACTCCTCGAGGGAAGGATGGCAGAAGATCGTGGCATGTTGGTACTCGACGGCCAGGTCTTCTCGATTGAGCTCCCCTAAGAAATGTACGCCGTCGGAAAGCCCTTGATCTCCGGCCCATCCGGCAAGCTTCCCGTCGGGCTCCAGGCCCGGCCCGACGAGACGCAGCTGCGAACAGGGCGCCGAGACCTTGATGAGCTTAAAGGCCCGCAGCAGGGCTTTGACGTTCTTGAGGCGTGACCCATTGGCGACGTCGAGTATGGTGAGGTTCGGTGATCGCCGACCCGTTGGTGAGGCTAGGGCCGGTGTCGGGTTCGTGATGACACTTGTGGGCCGTCGGTAACGCATTTCCCGCTGCCAGCGTTTTGCTAGATAGGGCGTAACGAAAGAAAGGTGACTTGCTCGCAATCGTACTGATACGGCCATGAGAAGGCGGATCAGGCGGTATGTGTCCGGCATACGTCGCAGAACCGTGACGGGCGCGTCGTGCGCGGTCACAAGTAGGGGGGAAACCCTTGCATCAAGGCAAGCGAGCGCAAACTCGTACGTCCAGTGCGCATGGTAGACATCAGCAGTAGCCTGCTCTATTGCCTCTCGCAGCGCCGTGCGCTCGGCGCGGAAAAAGTCGAGGGCTCGATGCCGAGCTCTTGAACGGTAGGGGACCACTACCACCGTCAACGACCTGTTGTCAGCACGCCACGTGCGCTCGACATCGACGGACGCTGTTACGAGTACGACCTCGTGACCAAGTTCAAGCAGGGATTGAACGAGTGTGTTCACCGGCGTCCCGCCCAAGCCCCGCGGAATCGAATCTTGAGTCCGCCCGAGCACCCCAGCGAATTCGCGGGGGGATGACGGACCGACGACGCAGATCCTCAACTTGCCGTGCCCTCGGCGGCCAACAACTGTCGACGGTACAGGCGTGCGTAGTCTCGCGCGCCGCGAGCCGCGGAGAAGTCGTAATCGACGGGTCCAGCGGAACTTCCAACGGAGATCGCAGAAACCTCCGCCGACCACTGGGCTTCGCCGCTCACCACCTGCACGCCGGGGATGGACGCCGCCCAGCGGAGCCCCGGTGCGTCGTTGACTATTGCTGGCAAACCAACGGTCAGGCCTTCAGCGAGCGCCACTGACATCCCTTCACGAATGCTCGGAATCATTAGGTAGTCAGCTTCGAGCAAGGCTCGGTCCGGCGTGCTGGGTCCGCGCGCTCGGAGTTGCCCATTGGCATCGAGGGAGTTCAATTGCCGGACCTCGTACTCGTCGGCGTCTCGCTCATCTCCGACGTGAATAAGGTCGTGTCCTGCGGCGAGTGACGCTGAGATAGCTTGGCTGTGATTTTTTACTTGGCCACAGTTCCCCAGCAGCAGGCCAACTGGCCGACGTTCGACGGAGCGCTGTTGGGCTGCCCGTTCCGCCCTCAAGGTGAACATTCGATCGTCAACCCAGTTCATGACCAGAGTTGTCGCCCGTCCAATCCGGCGCTCATACACTTGTACGTCCGGAGAAGGAGCGACAACGCAATAGACAAATCGATCTGCCACCGCTGCTTGCACGAACCTGCTCAACCACCACTTCCCACGCGCGGGGAAGATGCTGTGGACAGTTCGTATGATCGATCCGTTTGCCCCGATGGCCCATCGCGCCGCCAGCACGTTTCGTAGGTAGTTTGCTTCTGGATGGATGTGAACCACGTCGACTTGTTTTTCGACCAAGAGATCTCTTATTTGACGAGCTGCTCGGAGCGAGTTCTTATCGGTGCGCAGGGTGCTGACGTCGTAGCCGGCTCTGCGGAGCTCTTCAGCGAACGGATGTTCTGACCCAAGTCCCACGACCATGGAGTCGATGCCTTGTGCAGTGAAATGCGGTGCGGCCGAGACGAGCATTCGTTCCATGCCGCTCGGACGGAGCGAACCGAGGAGGTGAAGCACGCGAATGCGCGGCGATTCAGCGTCCAACGTGAGTGAGCCCCTTTCTCGTGAACTCGCGCGCACGCCGGTTCAATGGATCATGGTCCTGAGTGCTCGAGCTTGCGGCGGAGGGAACGGCTGCCCATGCGAGAAACAGGCAGATGTACCAGGGCCAGGAATACGTCCAACCAAAGATCATCACAGTCGTCACCAGCGCAAGCATCGCGGCCGGCGGCCGACGACGCAGTTGCCGCACAGCGGCGATGATGAGGCATGCCACGAAAAAGCCCATCCCCACGAGGCCGACACGTAGATACAGGCTGACGTACCAGTTGTGCGGCGCAAACGTGACCCAGGTACCGGATTGGCGGCGGCCGAAGCCCCCGCCGAACGGTTCACCGAAGAGAACTGAAGTGGCGCCTTGGTCGATCGAGCCCTTGATCAAGTTCAACCAGCCCTCAGTGCGAGCGTCGTAGGTGTTGAGGTTCTGAGCCGCGCCCACCAGCGTGTTCACGAGCGGTGCGAGGGCGCCGGATGCGACGGCGACTGTCCCGACGACCGCCGCGACGGCCACGATCGCGAAAGTCCGCTTCCTGACCTCAGCGCTTCCAGCGAGTCCAACTGCGACGGCCGCTCCCAATGCAGCTACCCAGACGGTTCTTTCCTGTGCAAGAACAATTACGACGGCGAATACCAGGGCGCTCCAGATATGTGTTCGGCGTCCTTCTTCCTTCCAGAAGTGCAAGCACGTGATGAGGCACATGAGCAGCATCAAAGCCTGCCCGGCTACAAGTGCTCGCGAAGTCTGTTCGGTCTCGGCGTTGACGGAGACAAATTCGGTCGTGGTTCCGAGGCCATAACGCGCTATGTGGATGAAGGCGACAAGCGAAAGTGCCCAACCGAGGATCAGGGAGAGCCTACGTACAAGTCTGAAGGTCAACTCTGGGGTCCACGGGAGACTCAGCGCCCACCCGATGGCGGCGAATGGGTAGAAATACGCTCGGAACTCGTTGGTTGCTTCAGGAATCCCGAGCTGGGTAGCGCCTCGGACGTAGGCGGCAAGCATGACAAGGCCGAGCATGAGCCAGGCCCACGCACCGATACCGACGTTCTTGAGCATCTGGTTCAAGCGGGCCCCCATGATGACGGCCAACGTTAGCATCAGCAAGTCGAGGTAGTAGATCTGGAAGCCTGCGAGATCAGCTAAGGGGGGAAGGTTTGGCACCTCCCATGTGATCGACACGATGACCACGATGGAAGCAACCACAATGCCCGGGGATCGCGAGGTGAAGTGAAAGGCGAGTCCGAATAGCGCGAGTGCGAGGATGGCAGCTAGTGCGAGAGCGGCAGTCGTCATCGCAGTGCCGACTTCGCTCGCCTTGCCCACCAGGATGCGTACGACGCCGCTACGGGCAGGAACCAAGTCCAGGGGTGTGATTTCGATAGAATCAGTCGCAGTGAGTGGAAATTTCCGCCGCCCTTCGCACCCCGGAAGGATTGCCAGTCATGCCAGGCTGACTGCCTCGCGGGGGCGGGGTTTCTCGCGCATCGGCCGATAGGGCGTGGAGCGAGCACGACAGGGATGTCGAGTCGGCTGCATCGGAGCCCGTAGTCAATGTCTGCTAGCCCGTGGGAGAAGCGTCCGTCTATACCGCCAATTTTGCGGGCAAGTCCGACGGGAACTAGGACGCAGTTTCCGTTGAAGGTGTCGACCGTTCCAGACTGATCAGTCGGATCGATGCGTTCAAAGTTGAGGGGGTGTATACCTGAGCGCCGTAGACCCGAGTAGGTCACCGAGCCGTTCGTCGGATCGAGAGTGGCACCGACAGTTACCCGGTCGTGCCTTGCGTCGCGCAGCATGGCTTGGAAGCTGGCTCGGTCGAGGTCGACATCGTCGTTCAGCCACAGAAGGAAGTCGGAGTCCTCCGCAGCCGCCCGTTCAAGAACGTGCTTCTCAGCCTCGTGCATGCTGCGGGCCCAGAACGCAGAGCCGTCGCCCTCCAGCAGGGTGATCGGTCCTTGCATCGATCGGATAGCTGCGGCAGTTCCATCAGTGGAGCCGTCGTCGAACACCACGATCCGAACATCCATCGCGGCGTCCCCGGCGGCGTCTTGCACTTGCTGCAACGCGCGAGTGGTGAGCTCCAGGCGGTTGTGGCATGCGATGAGTATGTAGAGTTTCAATGGTCCAAACCTACGTCGGCGCTTTCGTGATCGGGTTGGGCCAAGGCAAACGACGCTCGTCCCGATCGCCCCTGCGAGCCGAAGCCGCCTCAGATTCTTTGGTGATCGTGTCACAGATGTACGCGACTGGGGTAGTGCAGGGCGCGGAAAGGTTCGCTGTTCAACGGGAGGCGTCCCAGGATCGACGAGCGGGTTGGTGTGAGCGGGAGCGCCGCTTGGTGGAAGCTGAGGGATCGATATGATCGTGGGTGCCAGGCCAAGCGGCGGGACTTCCGTTGTCGGCACGACTGAAGCGGGGACCGATTGACCAAGCGCGCACTCATCACAGGCATCACCGGGCAAGACGGCTCGTACCTGGCCGAGCTGCTCCTCCGCAAGGGGTACGAGGTGCACGGGGTCATCCGTCGCGCGTCCACGTTCAACACCTCGCGGATCGACCACCTGTACGTCGACCCGCACAACCCCGACGCCAAGCTGTTCCTGCACTACGGCGACCTCGGTGACGGTGCACGACTGGTGAGCCTGCTCGGAGAGCTGAAGCCGGACGAGGTCTACAACCTCGCCGCCCAGTCGCACGTGCGGGTCTCGTTCGACGAGCCCGAGCACACCGGTGACGTCACCGGTGTGGGCTCGATGCGCATGCTCGAGGCGGTCCGCATGTCGGGCATCCACACGCGGTTCTACCAGGCGTCGTCGTCCGAGATGTTCGGCGCGACCCCGCCGCCGCAGCACGAGGAGACGCCGTTCTGGCCGCGCTCGCCGTACGGCGCCGCGAAGGTCTACAGCTACTGGGTGACCCGGAACTACCGCGAGGCCTACGGCATGTTCGCGGTCAACGGCATCCTGTTCAACCACGAGTCCCCGCGCCGCGGCGAGACGTTCGTGACCCGCAAGATCACCCGTGCCGTCGCACGCATCAAGGCCGGGCTCGAGGACCACGTCTACCTCGGCAACCTCGACTCCGTCCGCGACTGGGGGTACGCCGCGGAGTACGTCGAGGGCATGTGGCGGATGCTGCAGGTCGACGAGCCCGACGACTTCGTGCTCGCGACCGGGGGCAACTTCACCGTCAAGGACTTCCTGTCGACCGCGTTCTCGCACGCCGGTCTGAACTGGGAGGACCACGTGCGGTTCGACGAGCGGTACCTGCGTCCGAGTGAGGTCGACGCCCTGGTCGGTGACGCCTCGAAGGCCAAGGAGAAGCTCGGGTGGGAGGCGACGGTCGACACGGCCGAACTCGCCCGCATCATGGTCGACGCCGACATCGAGGCGCTCGAGCACGAGGGGCGCCCGTGGATCGACACCGTGAAGCTCGCGAGCTGGGAGTCCTGATGCCCGAGACCACGTTCACCCCTGGCCCCCTCGACCGGTCTGACCGGGTCTACGTCGCCGGACACCGCGGACTCGTCGGCTCGGCGGTGACCCGCAAGCTCGAGGCCGAGGGGTTCACCGACGTGATCGGCCGGACGTCGTCGGAACTCGACCTGAAGGACCGTGGGGCCGTCTTCGACTTCTTCGCGCGCGAGCGGCCGAAGCACGTCGTCCTCGCCGCGGCGAAGGTCGGGGGCATCCTGGCGAACAACACGTACCCGCACGACTTCCTCAGCGAGAACCTGCAGATCCAGGTCAACGTCATGGACGCCGCGGTCGAGCACGGCGTCGAGCGGCTCGTCTTCCTCGGGTCCTCGTGCATCTACCCGAAGATGGCCGATCAGCCGATCCACGAGGACGCCCTGTTGACCGGGCACCTCGAGCCGACCAACGACGCGTACGCGATCGCGAAGATCGCCGGCATCCTCCAGGTGCAGGCGGTACGTCGTCAGCACGGTCTGCCGTGGATCTCCGCGATGCCGACGAACCTCTACGGGCCCGGCGACAACTTCTCGCCGACGGGGTCGCACGTCCTGCCCGCGCTGATCCGCCGGTACGACGAGGCGGTGAAGAACGGCGTCGACACGGTCGAGAACTGGGGCACGGGGACGCCGCGGCGCGAGTTCCTGCACGTCGACGACATGGCCGCTGCGGTCTTCCACCTCATCGAGCACTACGACGGCCCCGACCAGGTGAACGTCGGCACCGGCTCCGATGTCACGATCCGCGAGATCGCCGAGACGATCGCGAAGGTCGTCGGGTTCGCGGGCGAGACGGTGTGGGACACGTCGAAGCCCGACGGCACACCCCAGAAGCTGCTCGACGTGTCGAAGCTGGCTGAGGCCGGCTGGACGGCGCAGATCGGGCTCGAGGACGGCCTGCGGAGCACGATCGACTGGTTCCACGCGCACGCCGACTCGATCCGTCAGTGACCCTGATCGGACATGAGGAACCCGTAGTATCGAGCCCATGTCCGACCAGCCCGAGTCGCGACGCGCTGCTGCACCCCGGGGGAACAGGGCCCGGACCGTGCTGTGGATCGTCCTGGCCGTCGTCCTCCTGCTGATCCTCGCCGTCGCCTGGGTGGGGGTGCGCGGGGTGCTCGCGAAGGGGCACCTCGAACGTGCAGTCGCCGACGTCGGGACCCTCCGCTCGCAGTTGAGCAGCGGTGACACCGACGGCGCGCAGAAGACCGCCACGAGCCTGCAGGACGAGGCTGCCGCGGCGCGATCGCTCACGGGGGACCCGGTCTGGGGCGCGTCGCAGTACGTGCCGTTCTTCGGCACGAACCTCCGAGCCGTGCGGCAGGTCTCCGTGATCGTGGACGACATCGCGACCGGCGCGATCAAGCCGGTCTCCGGCGTCGTCGGTGAGGTCGGCACCGACTCGTTCGCGCCGAAGGACGGCAAGGTCGACCTCGAGCCCCTCGTGCGTGCCCAGGCACCGGTGCAGCAGGCGGCGACGACGATCGACAGGGCGAAGCAGGACGCCGACGCGATCGACGTCAGCGGGACGCTGTCGCCGGTCACGTCGGCAGTGAACCAGCTGCGGAATGCGTTGCTGTCCGTGTCGAGCCAGGTCGACGTCGCGAACCGAGTCGTCCAGCTCGCCCCGGCGATGCTCGGTCGTGACGGTGATCGCCGGTACCTGCTGCTCTTCCAGAACAACGCGGAGCTCCGTGCCGGGGGAGGCATCCCCGGGGCTGTGGCCCTGCTCAACGTGCAGGACGGCGGCATCTCTCTCCAGGAGCAGCGCTCGGGCCAGTCCTTCGGCCCGTACCCGGAGTCCGTGCTGCCGCTCGACGACGGCACGAAGGGCCTGTACGGCGACATCACGGGTCGCTACATGCAGGACGTCACGCTCACGCCGCGGTTCGACGTGTCCGCGACGCTCGCGCGCGAGATGTGGAAGCGCGAAACCGGCACCGAGGTCGACGGTGTCCTCGCCATGGACCCCGTCACGCTCGGGTACCTGTTGCAGGCCACCGGGCCGGTGCAGCTCCCGACCGGCGACACGTTGAACTCGGACAACGCCGTGTCGCTGCTGCTGAACGGCGTGTACGTCCGGTACCCGAACCCGGCCGTGCAGGACGCGTTCTTCGCCTCCGCTGCGAGCTCGGTGTTCCAGAAGATCTCGAGCGGGGGGTTCGACGCGAAGCAGTTCATCGCCGCGCTGACGAAGGCGTCGGGCGAGGACCGGCTGCGACTGTGGAGTGCCGACAGCGGCGAGGAGCGCCTCATCGGGGGGACGGCGATGGCCGGCGAGCTGCCGACGGCGTCGCGGGACACCCGCCAGTTCGGCGTCTACCTGAACGACGGCACCGGGTCGAAGATGGACTACTACCTGCAGAAGACGGTCTCGGTCGGATCGTCGGTCTGCCGGAAGGACGGACTGCCGACCTCGGCGGTCGAGGTCACCATCACGAACACGGCCCCGGCCGACGCGGCGACGAGCCTGCCGAAGTACGTCACTGGCGGCGGCGCCTTCGGGACCGAGCCCGGCAAGATCAAGACGCTCATCGCGGTCTACGCGCCGAAGAACGCGATCTTCCTCGGTGCCTCGCAGGACGGCAAGGCGGTCGGCGTGCAGACCGCCATCGACGACGGCCACCCGGTCGCACAGCTCCGGACGGTCCTGGCGCCGGGCGAGAGCGCGACCTTCCGGGTCGCGTTCCTCGGCGAGGTGCAGGACGCGAAGGCAGGCACCGAGGTGCTGTCCACGCCGGGCATCCAGCAGGCGAAGACGCTGCCGCTGCGCTTCGACTGCGCCACGCCGGTCCCGCAGGGCTAGCGCGAACCATAGGACTCCGCCGGTCGTCGGTCGGCGAAGTCCCGGCGTGTTGCTCCGCAGAACGCAGTCGACGCCGTCCCCAAAACGGGGGGTGCCTGCGGAATCTGAGTACTTGCGACGGACGGAAGCTCGCCAGCCAGCGGACGATCAGCATCGTCGAAGAGCCTCCTGACCGGGGGTTTCCTCTTCAATCCGCTGGGACTCCTGCTGTCAGGGCGTGCCTGGCGGGGTTTCCTCCCCGTAACGGGGCGAGAAACTTTCGGATCTGGTGGCAACAACCTGAGGATTCCCGCTAGATTGAGGGAACTTCGCCATAGCAAGTGCGTTCACCACGTGGCTTGCGAGCGGTGCACGGGCTCTGGGTGTCAGGGTCTGAAGGATCAGATCACTAGGGGAACCACTTCATGAAGAAGCTCATCGCCGCTGCCGTCCTCGCGGGCGCAGCGTTCATCGCCGTCCCGACCGCGGCCAACGCTGCCGGCTACACGCCGGACTCCGACGTGTCCGTCTCGGGTTCCTACACCGCCGGTGGCACCGCCACAGTCGCGTTCACCAAGGGTGCGTTCCAGAACAACGAGGCCGTCCGCGTCCAGGTCACCGGTGCCGGCAACGTCACCCTCGGTGCCCTGCCCGTCGCGACCACCTCGCGCGACTACACGGCGAACGCCGACGGCTCGCTCACCGTGCGCGTCACCTTCCCGGCCGGCGGCTCGGGCACCTACAACCTCACCGCCACCGGTGCGACCTCGGGTGTCACCGGCTTCGCCAACTTCACCATCGTCCCGGCCGGCGCGACCTCGGTCGCCGCCAACGGCAACTCCGGCACCCCCGGTCAGCTCGCCTTCACCGGTGGCACCATCTCCACCCTCGGCCTCTGGGCAGCCGGTGGCGCCATCGTCCTCGGTGGTGGCCTGCTGGTCGTCCGCAAGTCGGTCCGTCGCCAGCGCGAGACCGTCTGAGCCTCGCTCCACTGAGAAGGACCCCCAGCACCTCGGTGCCGGGGGTCCTTCCCTTTCGTCCGGAGTCGCGACGTCCGCCTGGCTGCGGTGAACCGAGACGGCGCGTCCGGCGCTCGCGATCGATCAGGCGACCACCAACGCGATCGCCACGACGGCGACCACCGCCAGCGGCGCGGCGATCCACAGCCACCACGGGAACATCGAGGGCGGTCGGTACGGGCGGCGTTCGGGTCGGGCCATGCGCTGACGGTAGATCACGTGTGTTTCCGACAGGTGCGCTCCGAGCACATCTCCAGCCGCCGGTGCCGATGCCGGACAGGGCTGCGAACGGCCTCAGCAGGATGCACCCCGCAACACGGGGCCACGACGGGCACGCGACCACGACCGGTCGCGCCGCCGGTCACGACCGGTCCCGCACCCGCCCCAGCACCACGATCCCGGCCAGCACCCCGAGCACCGCGCCCGACGTGTTCGCGAGCACGTCGTCGACCGACGCGAACCGGGCCGGCAGGAACAGCGCCTGCACGGTCTCGATGCACACGCTCACGACGAAGCCGCCGACCATGCCCACCCACCAGCGCCGGGCACCCAACAGCAGCACGGCCAGGAACCCGAACGGCGCGAAGAAGACCACGTTCGCGGTGAACTCGACGGCGTCGTACCCGAGCCAGGGCGGCGCCCCGAGCCGGTGTCCGGCCGCGATCGCCCGCGTCAGCCACGGCTGGATGCCGCCGTCGACGGGGGAGCCCGCCGTCGCCACCAGGACCACCACGACCGCGTAGCCGGCAGCCAGCGTCCAGGCGACGCGCTTGCTGCGCACCGAGGCGTGCGCGGCCCGCTCGCGCGCGTGCACGGCCGCGTCGAGGAGCGCACCGACCGCGACGCCCACGAGCCCCGCGACCAGGACGGACCGGAAGCGGTCGACCCGCGCGTCGGCGTGCGCCGCCGCGAGCACCGCCAGCACCAGGACGAGCAGACCGCTCACGACCGCGCGCTGCCGCACCCGATCCGGCCGGGAGGCGCGGCTCGCCCCCGCCAGCAGCAGCGGCAGCGGGGCGGTCACCGCGGTCACCGCCATCGCGAGCGCGAACCGCTCGTCGACGGCCAGGGTGCCGTGTCCGAGCGCGCGGAGCGCGCCCGCCGCGTGCGCGGCGACGGCCCGCAGCGTCTCCGACACACCGGGCACGAGGAGGAGGGCGACCACGAGCGCGACGGCCGCGCACAGCACGATCCGCACGAGTGTCGTCCTCCGCGCAGTGGTCACGGGACCCGACCGTACTGTGCCGCGCCTCCCGGCCGTCGCGGCGACCCCACGACCGCGCGAGCCGACCTCCGGATGGTTCATCCGCGGAACGAGTACCCCGTTTTCCTGCTGTACCCCGCTTCGGGGCACGCGAAGCCCGGGAATCCGGGGCTGTCCCCCGGGCCGCATTGGTGCGAACCGTGAATCGGCGGGCCTCGCTGGCGTCGGACGGGGTCGGTCTCGTAGGTTTCAGGTGTCAGCAGATGTACCCCGGATCGCGAAGGAGAGCGACATGAGCACCACCGTCACCACCGACACCCGCGCTGAGGTCACCCTCGACACGGAGACCGTCGACATCATCGCGATCCTCGAGGCAGAAGCCGAGCACGCCGGCCGCGCCTCCCGTGCCAAGACCACGTGGACCCAGGAAGACCAGGGCGAGTGGATCGCCACGTACGGCGGCTACTTCGGCGGCAGCGTCGACAAGCGCGACGGCCGCTACGTCGCCTCCGACACCTTCGGGCTCGTCGTGGGTGAGTTCGCGACCCTCGAAGAGGCCCAGACCAAGCTCGCCGACCAGCTCCACGTGATGCTGCCGGCGGTCATCCGCCCGCTCTGATGCCGAGCGACCATCCCGGTCCGCCACCCGGCGGACGCGACAGGAGCACCCTCATCTCCACCAGCAGTGCCAGCACCACCAGCAGTGCCCGCACCACCCGTACCACCAGCCACACCCCGAACCGCAGGAGCAGCACCATGAGCACGATCGTCGCCGACCGCGAGCAGTCCGCGATGACCGTGGACACGGCGACCATCGAGGTCATCACCGGCATCGCCGCCGGTGTCGTCTCCGCGGACGCTCCGAGCCGCGCGCACGTCGTGTGGTCGGAGGCCGACAGTGGCCTGTGGGCCGCGAACTACGGCGGCTACTACGGGGGAGTGGTGGACCAGCAGGGTGCGCACTTCTTCGTGTCGGACACCTACGGGCAGTACGTCGGCGACTTCCGGTCGCTCGACGAAGCCCAGGACCGTCTGGCCGAGCGGCTCCACGAGCTGCTGCCCGACGTGCGACGCACGCTCGTCTGAACCACTGGACTGCTGACCCGGTGATCAGCTGACGCAACGCCGGAGGGCCGGGGACACGATCACGTGTCCCCGGCCCTCCGGCGTTCTGCGTCCCGTCCGGGTCAGCGTGCCGTCGCGGTGCGGCGGCGGTGTCCCGTCCGGGTCAGGGTGCCGTCGCGGTGCGGCGGCGGTGCAGCAGCACGATGCCGATCCCGATCGCCATGAGCACGAACGAGGCGACCAGGCCCGGCCACAGCACGTCCGAGCCCGTGAAGGCCAGCCGGTCGCCGCTCGGCATGGTGACGACCACGCCGCCGCCCGGTGCCGGGTTCTGCGCGAGGCCCGGGATGGCTGGGAAGGTCACCGCGAGCGTCGCGGTGGCGCGGCTGCCGTCCTGGTCGGCGACCGAGTAGTCGACCGTCGCGGTGCCGACGTACCCGGCGACCGGCGTGAAGGTGACCGTGCCCGTGGGTCGGACCGTGAAGGTGCCCTCGGACGGGACCGTCAGGGTGCCGACGAGCGTGCCGGTGCTCGGGTCGACGAGTCGGACCGACGACGGGTCGAGCGGCGTCGTGCCCGCCTTGTCGTTGCCGAGGACCTCGACGTTGATCCCGGTGCCGGGCTCGCCGGCACGGTGGTCGTCTGCGGCGGTGGGCGGGGTGCCCACCGTGACGGTCATGACCGCGTCGCTGGTGTGGCCGTCGACGTCCTGGATCCGGTAGTTCCCCGACGTCGGACCCGAGAAGCCGGCCGCCGGCGCGAAGGAGACCGCACCGTCGACGGCGTCGACCGACCAGGTACCGACCCGCGGCACCGCGATGCGGGAGACCGAGGCCCGAGAGGCGTCGAGGAGCAGCACGCGGGTGCGCATGATCGGCGTCGCGACGTTGCCCGCGTCGTCGTTGCCGAGGACGGACATCGTCACGGTCGTGCCGCTCGGGGTCGTCGCCCAGTCGTCGTGCGCCGTCGGGCTGACCGACGTGACGGTGACGGCGATGGTCGCCGTGGCCGTCGCCTTCCCGGTGTCGGCGACCCGGTAGGTCACCGGTGTGGTCGTGCCGACGCTGCCCGGTGCGGGGGTGAACGTCACCGAGCCGGTGGACGGGTCGACGACGTACGTGCCCTCCGCGGGGACCGTGAGCGTCCGACCGTCGGCCGACGCGGTGGCGCCGACGGGCTGGCCGGCTGTGGGGAAGACCACGCTGGTCGGGTCGATCGGGGTGCCCTTCGCGACGCCGGGGACGTCGTTGCCGAGGACGTCGATCGACACCGGGGTGTTCTGCTCGGTCGTGGCGGTGTCGTCCTGCGCCGCCGGGCCGACCGGGGTGACCGTCGCGGTGATCGTCGCGGTCGCGGGGTGGCCGTCGACGTCGGCGACCCGGTAGGGCACGGGCGTCGTCGTGCCGCGGAAGGTGGGCTCGGGGGTGAACGTGACCTTCCCGGTCTTCGGGTCGATCACGTAGGTGCCCTCGCCGGGGACGGTCAGCTGCTTGCCGTCCGTGCTGACGCTGCTGGCCCCGGTTCCGGTGCCGGTGCCGGTGCCGGTGCTGGCTCCGGTGCCGGTGCCGGTGCTGGCTCCGGTTCCGGTGGTGCTGCCGGTGAACGTCACCGAGGTCGGGTCGAGCGGGGTCGCCGTGTTGCCCGCGGTGTCGTTGCGGAGGACGTCGACCGTGGTCGAGTCGCCCTGCGCGAGCGTGACGGTGTCGTCCTTCGCAGTCGGTGCGACGGCGGTCACGGTGATCGTCAGCGTGCCGGTGCCGGTCGCGCCGCCGGTGTCACCGACCTGGTAGGTCACGGGCGTCGTGGTGCCGGTGGAGCCCTGCGCCGGGGCGAAGGTGATCTTCCCGGTGGTCGGGTCAGCGGCGTACGTGCCTTGGCCGGGGACCGTCAGCTGGCGGCCGTCGGTGCTCGTGGTGGCACCGGCCGGCTGTCCGGTGCTCGGGAAGGAGACCTTCGTCGGGTCGACGGCACTCCCGCCCTGCACGCCTGGAGCGGCGTCGCGGACGACGTCGACCGTGGTCGGGGTGTTCTGCTGTGTCGTGGCGGTCTCGTTCGTGATCGTGGGGCCGACGGCGTCGACCCGGACGGTGATCGTCGCGGTGGACGTCGCTCCGTCGGCGTCGGCGACCCGGTAGCTGAACGGGGACGCGGTGCCGCGGAAGGACGGGTCCGGGGTGAAGGTGACCGTGCCGGTCGTCCGGTCGATCGCGGACGTGCCCTGGCCGGGGACCGTCACCTGTCGGCCGTCGGTGGAGACCTGCGCGCCCTTCGGCTGGCCGGTCGGGGGGAACACGACGCTCGAGGCGACGGTGCTGCCCTGGTCGTTCGCGAGGACGTCGATCGTCACGGCCGCACCCTGGGTGGTCGTCGCGGAGTCGGGCTGCGCGTTGCCCTTGTACGTCACGGCGATCTGGCCGGACGTCTGGGTGCCGTGGGCGTCGGCGACCGTGTAGGTCACCGGGGTCGGGTTCCCCGTGGCGCCGCTCGCCGGCGTGAACGTGACCGTGCCCGACTGCGGGTCGACGGTCCACGTGCCCTCGCCGGGGACGGTCAGCTGCTTGCCGCCGTTCGACACGGTCGAGCCCGGCGTGTTCGGGGTGAGCGTGACGGTGGTCTTGTCGATGGTGCCGACGGAGCCCTGCAGCGGGTCGACGGTCACCGGCTGGCCGGCGGTGTTGCCCGTCGACGAGGTGTTCGTGACGGTCGGCTTGGGCGGGTTCGAGAACACGCACTGCACGTCGCCGCCGCCCGCGGGGACGGTGAAGGTCGCCGTGGTGCCCGTCCCCTGTGCGACGGTCGCGCCACTGACCAGGTCGGTGCACGTGTACGTCGTGTCGTAGGCGTTCGGGTCGGTCGTGCTGTTCCCCGGGGTCTGGTCGACCGTGTAGGTCTTGCCGGGCAGCAGGATGATCGGGCCGACGGTGACGGTGTCGGTTCCCGGAGTCGTGGTCCCGCTCACCGGCGTCGGGATGCCCCCGCCGCTGATGGTCGTGGTCAGCTCGTCGCTCGGCTTCGCACGGCCCTCGTCGAAGCCGCCCTGCGACTGGCCGGTGGACGGGAGCGCACGCGATCCGAGGTCGTACACGTTCAGCGCCGTGGTGCCGGAGCGGATCGACTTCGCCGGGCTGACGGCGCCGGTGACCGGGTCCACCTGCATGTAGGTGTTCGCGCCGGACCCGCTGATGTAGATGTACCCGTCGTCGCCGAACGCCAACGAGGTGAGGTTGACCGACGTGCCGATCGCCGGTCCGACCGGCGTGGCCTTGGTGCTGTCGGAACCGAGGTCCGCGGCGTTCACGCGGTACACCTGGGCGGACTTCGTGCCGCTCGAGATGAAGTACATGTTGCCCTGGCGGTCGAACGCGAGGTCGCCCGCGCCGCCCGGAGGGGTCGTGGTCGGCTTGACCGACACGGCCTTCGACGCGACGAGGCCGGTCGCCGGGTCGTAGTACAGGAACGTGAAGAGGTTCGTGTTCGTGTCCAGGCCGCCGAAGTAGAACCGGCCGGTCTTGGGGTCGACGCCACCCATCTGGGTCGCGACCGTCGGGGAGCTCGGCCGGGGGATCGTCTTGAACGTCTCGGTGGACGCGGTCCACTGGAAGATGGTCGAGCCGTTCGTGAAGAACACCCGGCCGCCGTCACCGGAGACGCCGAGCTGGTTCAGCCCGGTCACGTTCCCCGGTGAGGTGATGAACGGGGTGGCGGCGCCGGTCGCGCGGTCCACCGAGTAGATGGTCGAGTCGCCGTTCACGGTGGCGTACAGGCCGGACACGGGCAGGTTGGCCATCGCGGAGGCCGTCATCGGGCTCAGGAGCGCTGCGCTCCCGGCGACGAGTGTCGTTGCGATGGTCCCGGCGACCAGCCGGAGGGTTCGGCGGCGCGGTCGGGCGCGGTGCGAGGAGGGCACGGGTGTTCCTTCGTCATGCATGGTCGTGTCGGGTACACGACCGTTCATCACGATAGGGGGACAGGACCGTCCAGCTGGGGCTCAGGAGGGGTGCGAGCTGTCCCCAAAGAGGGGGACCGAGGTGTGCCCAGAGCGGGGGGCCGTCGCGTCCCGTGGGCCGCTGTCCACGGGCTCGATCAGGTGCGGCCCGTCGTTCCGGACGCTGTTCACCGTGCGGGCGACCTCGTACTGCTCCAGGCCCGCGGCGACCTCGAGCGACTCGTGGTCGAGCAGGGCGAGCAGGTCGTCCGGGGCCAGCCCGCCGTCGAGCCAGTCGTCGTAGCCGTCAGGGGTCAGGAACGCCGGCATCCGGTCGTGCACCTCGCCCGGGGCCACGTGCGCGTCGCGGGTGATGATCGCCAGGGACAGCCGCCACTTGTCCGGGTCGTCCTCGGGCTTGGTCGGGTCGGGCCAGGCGCTGACCACCCCGGCCATCGCCAGGGCGCCGCCGGGCTCGTGCACGAAGTGCGGCTCCTTGCCGTCCTCTCGGACCACCCACTCGTAGTAGCCGAGCGCCGGCACGATGCACCGGTTCGTCGCGAACGCCCGCTTGAACATGCCGCTCGTCGCGACGGTCTCGATCCGGGCATTGATCGGCTTCGGTCGCTGCTTCTGGAAGTCCTTCGCCCAGCTCGGCACGAAGCCCCAGCTGATCTGCGGCAGCTCGCGCTCCCCGTGGCGCTGCCGGACGGCGTACACCGGGTCGGTCGGAGCGACGTTCCAGCTCGGCGCGAGGCCGGTGTGCACCTCGCCGGTGGCCTGGTCGACGTGCTCGGTGCGCGCGGCGAGCTCCCCGACGAGCTCGGGCAGCAGATCGGCCGTGGTGTCGGTGACGACGAACCTTCCACACATGCGCCCAGTGTGCCCGCCGCGACCGACACCCGTGCCGGTTCGCCGCGCTGCTGCCGTGCCGTGCAGGACGGCTCCGCTGCTACCGTGCCGTCGTGGTCACGGACGAGACGCGCTGCCCCTGCCTGAGCGGCAACCCCTACGGCGAGTGCTGCGGCCCCCTGCACGCGGGCGCCGTCGCCCCGACGGCCGAGCGGCTCATGCGCTCCCGGTTCAGCGCGTTCGCCCTCGGCCTGTCGGAGTACCTGCTGCTGAGCTGGCACCCGAGCACCCGCCCGGACGAGCTGACGCTCGACCCGGCGCAGCGGTGGACGCGGTTGGACGTCGTCGCCACCCGGTCAGGAGGCCCGTTCGACTCCCGGGGCACGGTCGCGTTCCGCGCGTGGTGGCGTTCCGACGACGAGCGCGGCACGCTCGAGGAGACGAGCGAGTTCGTCCGCGAGCAGGGCCGCTGGTTCTACCTCGACGGCGTCGTCGGCTGACGTCCGGTCGTCCGCAGGCTCAGGCGCCGATCGTCTCCGGCAGCCCGACCGCGACACGCATCGCTCGTCGCACGGCCGCCTCGTCGGGCAGCAGCTGGTCCGGGTCGCCGGTCAGGAAGAACCGGATCTGCCCGATCGCCTGCTCGGTGAGCATGTCGAGACCGCTGAGCACGCGACCGCCCGCGTCGGCCCAGCGCTGCGCGGCCACGGTCGGCCACGGCTCGTAGGCGACGTCGAACAGCACCGCGTCCGGCCCCGCGGGCACCAGCTCGAGGGAGTCCGCCGCACCACCCGGCAGCGTCGACACGACGAACCCGTGCCGGGTGCCCGGCAGGTCGGCGATCGACAGGACGTCGAGTGTCACGCCGAGCCGGACCGCCAGCTCGACCAGGGGCGTGGCCTTGGCGGGGTCGCGCAGGAACAGCCGAACGGCGACCGCGCCGAGCCGGACCGCCGCGGTGAGGGCGCTCGTCGCGGTCGCGCCGCCGCCGAGGATCGTGGCCTCGCCGGGCAGGTGTCCGAGGGCCTCGACCGGTCGGACGATGCCCTCGACGTCTGTGTTCACGCCGGCGAGGACGACCCGGTCGCCCTCCTGACGGAACGCGACCGTGTTCGCGACGCCGAGCTGGTCGACGAGCGCGCTCGCGCGGTCGAGCATCGGGACGACGTCCCGCTTGAGCGGCATCGTCAGGCTGAGCCCGCGCCAGTCCGGACCCAGCCCCGCGACGAACGCGTCGAGCCCGCCGGACGCGACCTCGTGCCTCCCGTACGTGAAGGGGACCCCGAGCACGGCGTAGGCCGCTGCGTGCAGCGTGGGCGAGAGCGAGTGCGCGACGGGGGAGCCGAGGACGGCCAGCCGGGTGCGGTCGGGGTCTGCGTACTCCACGGTCCGGAGCCTATCCGGGTCGACCGGACGACCGGGCCAGCGACGGTTTCTTAGGGTAGCCTCACCTGCGTGACCCGTACCTCCCCCTCGTCGCGCCGCTTCCGGCGCGTGCTCGCCGCAGCCGGCGCCGTCGTCGCCGCGTCCCTCGTCCTCGCCGGCTGCAGCTCCGGCTCGTCGACGGGCTCCGCCTCGGACGACGCCACCGGTTCGTCCGGCGCGTTCCCCGTCTCCATCACGACCGCACTCGGCACGACCGAGATCCCGTCGCAGCCGAAGCGCGTCGTCGCCCTCGGCTGGGGTGACGCCGAGACGGCGCTCGAACTCGGCGTGCAGCCGGTCGGTGCGAGCGACTGGCTCGCGTTCGGCGGCGACGGCGTCGGCCCGTGGCTCGAGGGGAAGTACACGAAGAAGCCGACGATCATCCAGACGCTCGAGCCGAGCTACGAGCAGATCCTCAAGCTCAAGCCGGACCTGATCCTCGACACCAAGAGCTCCGGGGACAAGGACCGCTACAGCAAGCTGTCCGCCATCGCGCCGACGGTCGCGATCCCGAAGGGCGGCGAGAACTACCTGACGACCACCGAGCAGCAGGTCGACCTCGTCGCGAAGGCGCTCGGCAAGGAGTCCCAGGGCAAGCAGCTGCTCGCCGGCCTCGACGACTCGTTCGCGGCAGCGAAGAAGGCCCACCCGGAGTTCCAGGGCAAGACGGCCGTCGTCGGCGCGTACACGTCCGAGGGGTTCAGCGCCTACGCGTCGAACGACTCCCGCTCCACGTTCGTGCGGAACCTCGGCTTCACCATCCCGAAGGCGATCGACCAGCAGGCCGGTGACGCGTTCTCGGTGAAGCTCTCCGAGGAGAACCTCGACCTGCTCGACGCCGACCTGACGATGATCCTGCCGATCTACGTCGACGCGTCGAAGGCCGAGGCGGACCCGCTCTTCCAGAAGGTGCCGTCGGTGCAGGCCGGGCACGACATCGTGGTGAGCGACGCGGACGTCTCGTCGGCGTTCTCGCTCGGCACGACCGCGGCGATCGAGTGGGCGCTCGACCGCCTGCCGGACGAGATGGCGAAGAAGGTCGGCTGAGCCGGTCCGGCCGGGGGGCAGGCCGGGAGCCGGCCGCCCCGGGATTGAGCAGAAGACGTCGGGTCGCAGTGTGCGACTCGACGTCTTCTGCTCCCTGGAGGGGGATCGCCGGGCGTGACCGGCTGCCGGACGGGAGGCGCGGTGCGGGCTGGCACCGCGCCTCCCGTCCGTCCCGGGGGTGCGTCGGACTGGGTGCGGCCGTCTTTGGGGGTCCCGCCGTTCCCGAGGTCCCGCCCTCCCGGGATTGAGCAGAAGACGTCGGGTCGGGGTGTTCGACTCGACGTCTTCTGCTCAATCCACAGGGCCGGGCGGGACCAGGTGGCGGACGGCAGCCCGTGACCGACGCCCGAGCGCGGCGGCCGGGCTAGGACGCGGGGAAGGTGGAGCCGAGGAACGCGAAGAGCAGGGTGATCAGGGGCAGGGCGCCCTGCACGAAGGCCGAGTTGAGGTACCGACGCCCGGTGCCGGCGAGGACGACCGCGGCGCCGAGCATGCTCGCGGTCGAGAACACCACGAGGGTCCACCCGGTGGCGCCGTTGCCCGCGACGACGAGCACGACACCGAGGACCGCGCCGATCGCGAGGAACAGGTTGTAGAAGCCCTGGTTGAAGGCGAGGGCGCGGGTGGCCTGCGCCTCGGTCTCGTTCGCGATGCCGAAGACCCGGCGGACGCGAGGACTGCTCCACGCGACGGACTCGAGGACGAAGACGTACACGTGGACGAGGCCCGCGAGGACCGCACACACGCTCGAGATCACGAGCAGGACCGACATGGCCTCCATCCTCCCACCGCCGGAGGAGTGCTCACGCCGCGGGGCCGGGCGCGGGGGACTGCCGACGGCGGTGGGTCGTCGGGTGCGGGGGCTGCCGACGGCGGTGGGGTCGCCGTTAGGCTCGGAGCATGAGCGCCGACGAGTCCACGCCCGCTGTCGATCCCGCCGCTGCCGAGGAGCTCGCGGGCATCCGCCAGAGCATCGACAACATCGATGCCGCCGTCATCCACATGCTCGCGGAGCGCTTCAAGTACACGCAGCGTGTCGGGTACCTCAAGGCCGAGGCGGGCATGCCGGCGGCGGACCCGGGGCGTGAGCGGGTCCAGGTGGCGCGGTTGCGTCAGCTCGCGGCGGACGCGCACCTCGACCCGGCGTTCGCGGAGAAGTTCCTGAACTTCATCGTCGCCGAGGTCATCCACCACCACGAGCGCATCGCGGGCGGCGCCCAGTGAGCGACGGCCGCGGGGTCGATGCTCCGGTGCCGGTGCCGGTGCCGGTGCCGGTGCCGGTGCCGGGGCTCGACGACCTGCACCTGCTCGTCGGGTCCTACACGGCCACGGGCGGCGGCACCGGGACGGGCATCTCGGTCGTGCACGGCACCGAGGCCGTGACGGCCGCGGTGATGGACGACCCGTCGTTCCTCGCGGTGTCGGAGGACCGGGTGTACGCCGTGGCCGAGACCGCCGACGGCACGGTGTCCGCATTCCGGTACGCCGACGGTGCGCTCGAGCACCGGTGGGACGCCTCGGCGGGTGGGGATGCGCCGTGCCACGTGCGGGTCGACCCGTCCGGAGCGCTCGTCGTCACGAACTACGTGTCCGGGACCGTCACGGCGATCGGTCTCGAGGCGGCGGAGGCGGCTGTGTCCGGTGGCGCGGGCGGGGTCGGCGGAGCCGGCACTGTCGGTGCTGGCGGGGCCGGTGCTGGCGCTGGTGCTGGGATGGCCGGTGGCGTCGGTGCTGGCGCCGCCGCTGCTCCGTCCGCTGCTGTCCACGGCAGCGGGGACCGGGTCGTCGTACCCGAGTCCGCCGTCGTCACCGGGATCCTGCCCGACGTCGAGGGTCCGGTCGAGGACCGCCAGGAGGGGCCGCACGCCCACCAGTCGATCGCGACGCCGGAGAGCACGGTGCTCGTGGCCGACCTCGGCGGCGACGCGCTGCACGAGTTCCGGGTGACCGCGGAGCCGGCGATCGAGCTCGTCCGGGTGCACCACCTCGGACCCGGGGTCGGGCCGCGGCACATGGCGTGGCTGCCCTCCGGTGCCGGTCGCCCTGGTGCTGGTGCTGGTGCTGGTGCTGGTGCTGCTGCTGCCGGTGCGGCCGCTGCTGCCGGTGGCGGTGTCGACCTGATCGTCGCGGGGGAGCTCGACGGTCGCGTGTACCGGTTGCGTCGGGACGAGGGCGGCGCGTTCGTGCCGGTCGCCTCGGTCGCAGCGTTCGAGGGCCCGGTCGGCGACTCACTGCTCAGCCACGTCGAGGTCGACGCGGCCGGTCGGGTCCTGGTGGCCGTCCGCGGTCGGGACCTGCTCGTCGTGCTCGACACCGCCGACGATGGACTTTCGGTCGTCGGGAGTGCCTCGTCGGGTGGGGTCTGGCCGCGACACTTCGCCCAGGTGCCCGGCTACGTGCTCGTGGCCAACCAGATGTCCGACGCGATCGCGGTCCTGCCCGTCGGTGAGGACGGGGTGCCCGGCGAGGCGGTCGCGCAGATCGCCGTCGGCAGCCCCGCGTGCATCGTCCCGATGGGGTCCTGACCGTGTCCGTCGCCGCACCGTACAAGCTCGTGGTCGGCGCTCCGCCGCTCGATGACTACCTGCGCCTGCGTCGGGATTCCGGGCTGTCGCCGAAGCAGCCGGAGCAGGGCGCGGGAGCGATCGCCGGCAGCTGGTCCGCCTGCCACGTGGTGGACGCGGACGGGACGCCGGTGGCGATGGGCCGGACGATCGGCGACGGCGGGTGGTACTTCCACATCGCCGACATCGCGACCGATCCCGCGCACCAGCGGCAGGGCCTCGGGCGGGCGGTCGTCGAGTGGCTCGTGGCCGACGTCCGGGCGCGGGCACCGCAGGGTGCGTACATCACCCTCGTCGGGGATCCACCCGGGCAGCGGCTGTACCGGTCGCTCGGGTTCGAGGACGTCGCGCCGAGCCTCGGGATGGCGCTGCCGCCGGAGTGACCGGCGCGGTGGCGCGGGGTGCGGTGACGCGGGTGGTCAGCCCTCGACGAGGTTGTCGAACGGGCGGCCCTCGGCCAGCGCGGCCACCTGGCGGCGCATCAGCTCGAGGGTCCGCGGCATGCTGAGGTCCGTGTTGCCGCCCACGTGCGGCGTCAGCACCGTGTTCGGCGTCGTCCACAGCGGGTGCCCGGCCGGGAGCGGCTCGGGATCGGTGACGTCGAGCGCCGCCGACAGCCGACCGCTCATGAGTTCCGCGACGAGCGCATCGGTGTCGACGACCCGGCCACGGGCGACGTTCACCACGAGCGCGCCGTCGGGCAGCGCCCCGAGGACGCCCGCGTCGACGAGCCGGTCGGTCTCGTCGGTGAGCGGGGTGATGAGGACGAGCACGTCCGTGTCCCGCGCGATGGCGGGCAGGTCGGTGAACGCGCGGACCTGCCGGCCGTCCTGCTCCCGCGCGGTGCGGGCGACGACGGTGACGGGGCAGCGCATCGCCTCGAACCGGGTCGCGATCGCCGAGCCGATCGCACCGTAGCCGACGACCGTCACGCGGCGGTCGGCGAGGGAACGGGTCTCTCGTGCGTCCCACACCCCGGCCGCACGGTCGGCCTGGAACGCAGCGATCTCCCGGAGGGACGTCAGCGCGAGCCCGACCGCGAGCTCGGCGGTCTCGTCGTCGTGGATGCCGCGGCCGTTCGCCAGGGCGGCGTGACCCGGCACGTGGGGCACCGCGTGCTCGTACCCGGCGCTCGGCAGCTGCAGCAGCCGGAGGTTCGGCAGGTCGTGGACGTACTGCCACCGGTGCCGGCCGGCGAAGTAGAACGGCAGGAGCGTGATCGCGACGTCGTCCGGTCGGTCGTACGGCGACTCGACGTCCCACACGTCGAGTTCGACCCCGTCCGGCACGGGGCCGAACCGGTCGACGAGTTCGGCGAGGGGGAGTGTGACGACGACCGCACGCCCTCCGGCCTGCGTGTCGGGCTGGTCGGAGGGCGTGCGGTCGTCGGTCGTCACGTGCTGGTGCTCCCGTTCGTCGTCGGTGCGCTCGTGCTGTCGGGCGTGGTCGTGCCGCTGGGCGTGGTCGTCAGCCGACGGGTGCGGTCGTCAGCTGACGGGTGCGGACGTCAGCTGTCGGTCCGCGGCGAGAAGGCGCCGTCGGAGTCGAGCGGTCCGCGACCCACGTAGCCCTCGGTGACGTCCTCGGTGATGACGTCGCCGAAGCGTGCGGGGAGCGTCGCGCCGTGCGTCGTACGGAGCTCGTCGAGGGTGACCTCGAACGCGTCCTGCACCTCGAGGGAACCCGAGGCGGCGTCCGTCACGCCGATGCGCAGGACCGGGAAGCCCCGACCGACGCAGAGGCCCTGGAAGCGGACGTCGTCCTCGCGGCGGACCGTCACGATGACCCGGCCCGTCGACTCGGAGAACAGCGCGGTCGCCGTGTCCACGCCGTCGCGCGTCTCGAGCTCGTCGAGGACCACGCGGGCGCCGAGGCCGAACCGCAGCACCGACTCGGCGAGGCTCTGCCCGAGGCCGCCGTCCGCCAGGTCGTGGGCGCTCGTCAGCAGCTGCTCGGACGAGGCCGCGTGCAGGAGGTCGGCCAGCGCCTTCTCGTTCTGCAGGTCGACCGCCGGGGGACGACCGCCGAGGTGCCCGTGCACGGTGCCGGCCCACGCGGAGCCGTCGAGCTCGAGGCTCGTCGTGCCGAGCAGGTAGATGTTGTGGCCGTCGTCCTGCCATCCGGACGGGACGCGCAGGGCGACGTCCTCGATGATCCCGAGCACGCCGACGACGGGCGTCGGGTGGATCGGGGTCGTGCCCGTCTGGTTGTAGAACGACACGTTGCCGCCGGTGACCGGGATGCCGAGCTCCATGCAGCCGTCCGCGAGGCCCTCGACGGCCTCGGAGAACTGCCACATGACCTCGGGGTTCTCAGGGGAGCCGAAGTTCAGGCAGTCGGTGACCGCGGCGGGGACGGCACCGGTGACGGCGACGTTCCGGTAGGCCTCCGCCAGGGCCAGGCGCGCGCCCTGCTTCGGGTCGAGCTGGCAGTACCGGCCGTTGGCGTCGGTCGCGACCGTGACGCCGAGCCCGGTCTCCTCGTCGACGCGGATCATGCCGCCGTCGTCGGGGAAGGACAGCGCGGTGTTGCCGAGCACGTAGGTGTCGTACTGGTTCGTGACCCAGTTCTTCGACGCCAGGTTCGGGGAACCGAGCAGCTGCAGGAACTGCGCCTTGAGCGCGGGGCCGTCGGCCGGGCGGTCGAGCGACGCGGCGGTGTCTGCCTGCAGCGCATCGATCCAGGTCGGGTACGCGACCGGGCGGTCGTACACCGGGCCGTCGACGGCGACCGTGCGCGGGTCGACGTTCACGATCTCCTGGCCCTGCCAGTCGATGACGAGTCGGCCGGTGCCGGTGACCTCGCCCAGGACGCTCGTCTCGACCTCCCACTTGTCGACGACCGCGAGGAACGCGTCGAGCTTGTCGGGACGGACGACGGCCATCATCCGCTCCTGGCTCTCCGACATGAGGATCTCCTCGGCGGTGAGCGTGGGGTCACGGAGCAGGACGTCGTCGAGCGAGATGTGCATGCCGCCGTCGCCGTTGCTCGCGAGCTCCGAGGTCGCGCAGGAGATGCCCGCCGCACCGAGGTCCTGGATGCCCTCGACCAGGTCGTCCTGGAACAGCTCGAGGCAGCACTCGATGAGGACCTTCTCGGCGAAGGGGTCGCCCACCTGGACGGCCGGGCGCTTGGTCGGGCCGCCCTCGGTGAAGGTGTCCGACGCCAGGATCGACGCGCCGCCGATGCCGTCGCCACCGGTGCGGGCACCGAAGAGCACGACCTTGTTGCCGGCGCCGGAGGCGTTCGCGAGGTGCAGGTCCTCGTGGCGGAGCACGCCGACGGCGAGGGCGTTGACGAGCGGGTTGCCCTGGTACACCGGGTCGAAGTAGGTCTCGCCGCCGATGTTCGGCAGGCCGAGGCAGTTGCCGTAGAACGAGATGCCGCCGACGACGCCGTGGACGACGCGCTGTGTGTCGTCGTGGTCGATCGCGCCGAAGCGGAGCTGGTCCATCACGGCGACCGGACGTGCGCCCATCGAGATGATGTCGCGGACGATGCCGCCGACGCCGGTCGCGGCGCCCTGGTACGGCTCGACGTACGAGGGGTGGTTGTGCGACTCGACCTTGAAGGTCACCGCCCAGCCGTTGCCCACGTCGACGACACCGGCGTTCTCGCCCATGCCGACCATGAGGTTCTTCGTCATCTCCGGCGTGACCTTCTTGCCGAACTGCCGGAGGTAGTTCTTGCTCGACTTGTACGAGCAGTGCTCGGACCACATCACCGAGTACATGGCGAGCTCGCCCGAGGTGGGGCGGCGGCCGAGGATCTCGCGGATCTTCGCGTACTCGTCGGCCTTGAGCCCGAGCGCCTCGTACGGCTGTTCCTTGTCGGGCGTCGCGGCGGCGTCCTGGACGGTGTCGGGCTTCGGGCGAACGTGGGTCGTCACGGTGTTGTCGTTCCCTGTCACTGGAGTCGGCGTCGCGGTCACTTGACCAGCGTCGACTCGATCACGGAGGTGAAGAAGGTGAGGCCGTCCGTGCCGGAGGCCATCGCCGCGCGGGTGTCGGGTCCGAACCCGGCCTCCGTCGCGTGCTCGGGGTGCGGCATGAGGCCGACGACGTTGCCGCGCTCGTTCGAGACGCCCGCGATGTCGTCGATCGACCCGTTCGGGTTCACGCCGACGTAGCGGAACACGACCTGGCCGTTGTCCTCGATGCGCTTGATCTCGTCGGCGTCCGCGACGAAGCGGCCGTCGGCGTTCTTGAGCGGGATCGTGATCTCCTGCGCGGCGTCGAAGCCGGAGGTCCACGCGGTGCCGGCGTTCTCGACGCGGAGCTTCTGGTCGCGACGGATGAACTGCTGGTGCGCGTTGCGCGTGTGCGCCCCCGGCACCAGGCGGGCCTCGGCCAGCATCTGGAAGCCGTTGCAGATGCCGAGCACGGGCATGCCCTTGCCGGCGGCGTCGATGACCTCGGCCATGATCGGGGCCTTCGCCGCGATCGCACCGGCGCGGAGGTAGTCGCCGTACGAGAACCCGCCGGGGAGGATGATCGCCTCGACGCCCTGCAGGTCGTGGTCGCCGTGCCAGAGGGCGACGGGCTCGCCGCCGGCCAGTCGGACCGCGCGCTGGGCGTCGCGGTCGTCGAGTGAGCCGGGGAACGTGACTACGCCGATGCGCATCCGGGTCACGCGTCCGCGACCGTCACGGAGACGACGTCCTCGATCACGGCGTTCGAGAAGACGTCCACCGCGATCGCGCGGACCTCGTCGAGCTTGGCGTCGTCGACGGGGCCGTCGACCGCGATCTCGAAGCGCTTGCCGATGCGGACGGCGGTCAGGTCGGAGCGGCCGAGACGGGCGAGCGCGTTGCCCACCGCCTTGCCCTGGGGGTCGAGGATCTCGGCCTTCGGCATGACCTCGACGACGATGGTTGGCACGTGTTCACTCCAGCGCTTGGGTGGGTTGGGTGGGACCGCTCCAGTCTAGGGTCCGCCCACGCCGCGCCGGAACAGTTGTGGAGAAATGGTCCAAGGCGTATGTTCCAAGTCGAATAGTCGCGTTGGAACACCGGACAGGAGGCACGGATGGCGTCGCTCACACCGCTCGCGTTCGCCGCGCTCGGCCTCCTCGCCGAGGCGCCCATGCACCCCTACGAGATGTTCCAGACGATGCTGCACCGGCACGAGGACCAGAACGTCAAGGTCCGGCCGAGCACGCTCTACCACCAGATCGGTCGGCTCGTGGACCTCGGCTTCGCCGAGGCCCTCGGAACCGGGCGCGAGGGCAACCGCCCCGAGCGCACCACCTACGCGATCACCGACCACGGCCGCGCGGAACTCGAGTCCGGCCTCCGGCGGATGATCGCGGAGCCGGCTGACGAGTACCCCGAGTTCCAGCTCGCGGTCTCCCACGTCGACAACCTGACCGCCACGGACGCGGTGACCGCCCTGCGGGCACGCGCCGACGCACTGCGCGCCCAGCGCGCGGGGTACGACGAAGCCGCCACGGGCCTCCAGGCCAAGCAGCTCGCCGAGCGCTTCTGGCTCGACGTGTCGTACGTGCGTGGCATGCTCACCGCGCAGATCGAGTGGCTGACCGCCACCGCCGACCGCATCGCGGGCGGCGACATCCCGTGGGACGGCCCCGCCGTCCCCGACCACGACCACCAGAAGGACCAGGACCCCGCTCGATGACCGCAACAGCTTCAGCCGACCTCCAGCACGGGAAGAAGCCCTGGCCCGCGCTCTGGGCCCTCGTCGTCGGCTTCTTCATGATCCTCGTCGACTCGACGATCGTCTCGGTCGCGACGCCCACGATCGCGCAGGCGCTCGACGCCGACATCAACTCGGTGATCTGGGTGACCAGCGCCTACCTGCTCGCGTACGCCGTGCCACTGCTCATCACCGGGCGCCTCGGTGACCGCTTCGGACCGAAGGTGCTGTACCAGGGCGGGCTCGTCGTCTTCACGCTCGCCAGCCTCTGGTGCGGGCTCGCCGGGTCGATCGAGGTGCTCATCGTCGCCCGCGTCGTGCAGGGCCTCGGCGCCGCGATGATGACCCCGCAGACGATGGCGGTCATCACGCGCATCTTCCCGCCGCAGAACCGCGGCGCCGCGATGGGCCTGTGGGGCGCCGTCGCCGGTGTCGCCTCGCTCGTCGGGCCGATCGTGGGCGGTCTGCTCGTCGATGGCTTCGGCTGGGAGTGGATCTTCTTCGTCAACGTCCCGGTCGGTGTCGTCGCGTTCGTCCTGGCGCAGCGCTTCGTCCCGTCGTTCGAGCGCCACGGCCACCGGTTCGACTACCTGGGCATCGTGCTGTCGGCGGTGGGCATGTTCCTGCTCGTCTTCGGCATCCAGGAGGGCGAGACCTACGACTGGGGGACCATCACCGGCCCGATCTCGGTCTGGTCGCTGATCGTCACCGGGCTCGTCGTGCTCGTCGCCTTCGTGGTCTGGCAGGGCGTGCAGAAGGGTGAACCGCTGCTGCCCCTCGGGCTCTTCAAGGACCGCAACTTCACGCTCGCCAACATCGCGATCACCGCGGTCGGCGTCGCGATCTCGTCGTTCGCGCTGCCGATCATGCTCTGGGCGCAGGACGTGCTCCGCTTCTCGCCGACCCAGGCGGCGCTGCTGCTCGTGCCGCAGGCCGTGCTGTCCGCCGCGCTCGCGCCGCTCGTGGGCAAGAACCTCAACAAGTGGAACCCGCGGTGGGTCGGGGCCTTCGGCCTCGCCTGCTTCTCGGGCGGGCTGTTCTGGTTCGCCGGGCTGCTGACCTCCGGTGCCGGCTGGGGCTGGACGCTCCTGCCGAGCGCGCTCCTCGGGCTCGCGAACGCCTGCATGTGGGGACCGCTCTCGGTCTCCGCGACGCGCAACCTGCCGCCGGCGCTGGCCGGTGCCGGTTCGGGCGTCTACAACACCACCCGGCAGATCGGTGCCGTGCTCGGTTCGGCCGGTATCGCGGCCCTGATCGAGGCGCGCATCACGGCGGAGTTCCCGTCCGGTGCCGGCTCGAGCGCCGGTGGCGGGGCCGAGCAGCAGGTCGGGGCACTGCCCGCGTTCCTGCAGCAGCCGTTCGCCACGGCGATGGGGCAGTCGCTCGTGCTGCCGGCCGTGGTGCTCGTCGTCGCGATCGTCGCGGCGCTGTTCCTGGCGAAGCCTAAGCAGACCACGCAGTGGCAGGGGACCGGCTCGGTGGCGACGCAGCCCGGGGGCGAGCGGGGCGGCGCTGTCGATGGCACTCCTGCTGGTGCTCCCGCTGGTGCTCCTGCTGGTGCCCCTGCCGGTGCGCACGCCGCGGCGCCGTCGACCCCGGTCGAGGAGCTGGCAGCGACCGACCACCACGGTCGGCACTCGGAGGCCTGACCCGCGACCCTGCTGACCCCGGCCCCGTGCTGTCCCCGTCGTGGGGCGGTGCGGGGCCGGTGTCGTTCGCGGGGGGTCCGAGCGCGGGTGGTACCGGGGGCCGCGAGCGTCATCGCCGCTGTCGTTCGACGACCGCGATGTCGTTCGACGACCGCGATGTCGTTCGGCGTCGGCGTCGGCGTCGGCGGGGGTGGCGACGGTGACTCGGGAGCGATGTCGCGGGGGGAGTGCGCGTCATCCCCACTGTCGTTCGACGACCGCGATGTCGCACGCGCCTGGCCGCGCGCTGAGCGGGTGCCGGGTGGTGCCGCGGGCGTCATCTCCGCTGTCGTTCGACGACCGCGATGTCGCACGCGTTTGGCCGCGCGCTGAGCGGGTGCCGGGTGGTGCCGCGAGCGTCATCGCCGCTGTCGTTCGACGACCGCGATGTCGTTCGGCGTCCGCCGGGACGCGGTCGCCCGACCCTGCTCCCGCCCGGCAACCCCGCGGCCCCTACCCGCGGCGCTGCAGGTGCTCGCGGGTCAGGGCGTCCATCTCCTCGTCGGACAGGGCGTCGACCGAACGAGCCTCGCGGCGGTCGGTCCGCTGCCACCGGATGAAGAGCATGACCAGGACGGGGACGTCGGCGACTTCGGCGATGAACCAGAGCAGGTCACCCGCCAGGTGCTGGTCGCGCAGGGGAGTGGGGAACCAGGGCTGCCCCACGACCTGCACGAGGGACCCGTCCAGCACGTGGTTCGAGACGCGGAGCACGATGCCCGGGACGGCGTCGAGCAGCAGCTCCACGAACGCGAGCAGGAACTCCACGGTCACGAAGGTCGAGCTCCGCAGCACACCCGGCTCGGACAGCGGCGCGAGCAGGCCGAAGCCCAGGACGGGCACGAGGACGGTGATCGCCACGGCCCACACCGACGACTCGCGGATGGTCGCGGCGAGCGGGGTGAGCAGGACGGCGAAGAGCACGAGTCCCACGACGGGCGCGACGATCGCGTTGCCCGCGACACGGACCGGCCGGGAGTGCATCACCCGGTCGGCAGCCCGTGCGAGTCGCGGGGGCCCGCCGACCCGGAGCAGGGACACCGGCGCGGCCAGGGCGGCGAAGGTCGGCACGGCGAAGAACAGCAGGGCCAGCCGGAGCGTGAACGCCCACCGGAGGGCCTGGTCGTACCGCCCCACGATCCCGAACTGCAGCACGCCGAACAGGGCGAGGGCCAGGACGAACGACAGGGTCCGCCAGGGGGACCACCGGGCACCGCGGCGTCGGGCGCCGACGAGCCACGACCCGTACGCGACGGCACCGACGAGCAGCAGCACGAGGGCCAGCGGGTCGAGCTGCCACGTGCTCCAGAACTCGGTGGGCTCGGGCGTGGGGTGCCTCCTGGCGGCGTGACGGGTGGTGCCCCGTCATCCTCCGCCCGGGAGGCCCCAGAGTGACCCGCGCCGGGGTCCCCACCGGTGAGGATCGGTTCAGATGCGCTGCACGCCGACCGCCGGCACGGTGCGCCCGAGCAGCCAGACGCCGACCGGGATCGCCACGACGCCGAGCAGTGCTGCGGCGAGCGACAGGTGGAACTGCATCACCACGAACGCCGGGCCGATCGTGCAGAGCGCCGCGACCACGAGTACGGGCCACGCGGGTCGGTCCGCACCCGGGGCCAGTCGGGCCAGCGGTCGGTCGAACCAGCGGAGGGCCCGCGCGACGCCGAGCGCTGCGGCCAGCACGACGACGAGGGCGATCGGTCGCGTCGCCCACCAGGTGCCCGAGCCCGGGTCGGGGAAGGGGACCCCGACGAGCAGGGCGATCCCGGTCAGTGCGATGTACAGCGGCAGGTGCCACAGGTAGATCGTCATGCCGTCGCGGCCGAGCACGAAGACCGCCCCCTGTGCCGCACGGGTCCGCATGAGCCGGGTCAGCGGCGCGTGCACGAGCTGCACGAGACACGCCTGCGCGATCGCGAGCAGGGCGAGCGGGAGCATCGGCGGGTTGAGGTCCTGCAGCAAGTCCGGCGCCCAGAGCCCGACCGACGTGAGCGGGACGAGCGCGACGTACCCGGCGACCGCGACCACGGCGAGGCCGACGCGCGATCGACGGGCGAACCAGCCGTCGGCCCAGAGGAAGCCGAGCTGCTGCGCGAACAGCCACACCGGCCCGAGGTTGAGGAGTCCCACCTCGGCGACCCCGGTCGCGAAGCGGAGCCCGTCGACCGCGACGGCGAGCCCGAGGAGCCCGGCGAGTGTCCACCACGGCGCGCGCTCGTGCAGGCGGACCATGACGGGGATGCAGCACTGGGTGATGCCGTACGCGGCGAGGAACCACAGCGGCGAACCGATCCCGAACGCGACCTCGGCGAGCAGGTCGCCCGGTGTGCCGAGCAGCGTCGCGATGCCGAGCCCGAGCGTGAGGAAGACGAACAGGGGGACCGCGGGACGGTAGAGCCGCACGAGCCGTGTGGCGAGGAAGTCCCGGGCGCCACCGCCACGGGCGACGGTGCTGCGCCACCCGGTGATGCTCGCGAAGCCCCCGACGACGAAGAACAGCGGCATGACCTGGCCCACCCACGTGGCCCCGACGTACCAGGACGCCTCCTGCAGGGGGCTCGTCACGGCGACCCCCTCGGGCCCGACGGCGACGCCGACCATCGTGATGTGCACGACGACGACGAGGACGACGCAGGCCGTCCTGATGAGGTCGACGACCAGGTCCCGCTGCGCGATGATCCCCCGGACGTCCTGAGCGCTCGTCGCCGGTGCCGGCAGACCCTGCTTCGTGGACATGAGGGGGACGGTACCGGCCGATCGGCGACTCCCACCGCCGTCCCAGGCGATCGCGTCCGGACCGTTACACATCGCATGCCGGTGTCGGCATGCGTCGCCGAGTGGCGCGTCCGCCAGCGAATGGAGCGGGTCGCGGGCGACCGGCCGACACGCGGGTCGATTCGCTCCCCTCCGACCTCGGTCCGCTAGGGTTACGGTTGTCTTGATCGATGCAAGGAAAGCGGAGGTGTCATGAGCGAGCACGACGACGCGGGCGTCCTCCGTGGTGTGGGTCTCCGTGTGACCGCACCGCGCCTGGCGGTCCTGCGCACGGTCGGGACCATGCCGCACGCCACCGCGGACGACGTCCTCACCGCGGTGTCCGCCGAGCTCCCGACGACGAGCCACCAGGCGGTGTACGGGGTCCTCAACGCCCTGACCGGCGCGGGGCTCGTGCGACGGATCGAACCGGCGGGCAGTCCCGCGCGGTTCGAACGGCGCACCGGCGACAACCACCACCACGTCGTCTGCACCCTGTGCGGTGCGGTGCAGGACGTCGACTGCGCCGTGGGACACGCCCCGTGCCTGACGCCCTCCGAGACGCACGGCTTCGCCGTGACGACGGCCGAGGTCACCTACTGGGGCATCTGCGAGGCCTGCGCCGCAGCCGAGCGCGACGGAACCGACGAGCACGACACAGACCAGGACGACACCGACCGGCAGCAGCCGGCCCCGGCCCACCGGCAACAGCCGGCCCCGGCCGACCAGCGGCCGACGCACCCGGCCGACCACCAGCACCCCGACCGCGGCCCCGCCGCCCGACCCGACCCCGCGCCCGCCGCAGGCTGACCGCCGGACCGCACCCGGGCCTCCCGGCTGCACCGATCCGCAGGAACCGACCAGCGCGTACCCAGGCCGCACCCCGCTGCACCCGCTACCCACGGAGGCAGCGTGCGGTACTCCACAGACCAACCCGAGCACCCCTGACCGAACCAACCCTCCGAGGAGGAACCGTGTCCGACCAGAACACGCCCACCACCACCACCAACAGCGGGGCTCCCGTCTCGAGCGACCAGCACTCGATGGGTGTCGGGGCCGACGGCCCCCTCGCCCTCCACGACCACTACCTGGTCGAGAAGCTCGCGCAGTTCAACCGCGAGCGCGTCCCGGAGCGCGTCGTCCACGCCAAGGGCGGCGGTGCCTTCGGCACCTTCACCGTCACGCAGGACGTCAGCAAGTACACCCGTGCCGCGTTCCTGCAGCCGGGCCAGACCACCGAGATGCTCGCGCGCTTCTCGTCCGTCGCCGGCGAGCAGGGCTCCCCGGACACCTGGCGCGACCCCCGCGGCTTCGCGCTGAAGTTCTACACGAGCGAGGGCAACTACGACCTCGTCGGCAACAACACCCCGGTGTTCTTCATCCGCGACGGCATCAAGTTCCCCGACTTCATCCGCTCGCAGAAGCGCCTGCCGGGTTCGCACCTGCGCGACCACGACATGCAGTGGGACTTCTGGACCCTGTCGCCGGAGTCGGCGCACCAGGTGACGTGGCTCATGGGCGACCGCGGTCTGCCGGCGAGCTGGCGCGAGATGGACGGCTTCGGCTCGCACACCTACCAGTGGATCAACGCCGAGGGCGAGCGCTTCTGGGTGAAGTACCACTTCCTCACGGAGCAGGGCCACAAGACCCTGACGCAGGAGGACGCCGACCGCATCGCCGGTGAGGACGCCGACTTCCACATCCGTGACCTCCACGCCGCGATCGAGCGCGAGGACTTCCCGCGCTGGACGCTCAAGGTGCAGGTCATGCCGTACGCGGACGCCGAGAGCTACCGCTTCAACCCGTTCGACCTGACGAAGGTGTGGCCGCACGCGGACTACCCGCTCATCGAGGTCGGCACGATGGAGCTCAACCGCAACCCGGAGAACTACTTCGCGCAGATCGAGCAGGCGACCTTCGCCCCGTCGAACTTCGTGCCCGGCATCGCGGCGAGCCCGGACAAGATGCTCCTCGCGCGCATCTTCAGCTACGCGGACGCCCACCGCTACCGCGTCGGCACGAACCACGCGCAGCTGCCGGTGAACGCGCCGAAGAACGAGGTGCACTCGTACTCGAAGGACGGTGCGATGCGCTTCGACTTCCAGAAGTCCGAGGTCCCGGTGTACGCGCCGAACTCGCTCGGTGGCGCGCACGCTGCCGAGGGTGCCTCGGACGAGGCACCGGGTTGGGAGTCCGACGGCGCGCTGCAGCGCTCCGCCGCGACGCTCCACCCCGAGGACGACGACTTCGGCCAGGCGGGGACGCTCTACCGCGAGGTCCTCGACGACGCCGCCCGTCAGCGCCTGGTCGGCAACATCGCCGGGCACGTCTCGAAGGTGACGCGCGACGACCTGCGCGAGCGGGTGTTCGCCTACTGGACGAACGTGGACCCGGACCTCGGTGGGCGCGTGCGCGCGGCCGTGGCGCCGAGCGCCCCGGGCTCGAACGAGCAGCCGGAGCAGGTCGCGGTCGAGGCGTAGTCAGCCACACGACGGACGGGAGGCGCGGTGCCGGCTGGCACCGCGCCTCCCGTCCGTCGTCCCGCCGGGTCCAGACGTGTCGGCGGCTCCGCAGGACGCGGCCCCGTCCTCTGCGCTAGACCTGTTGGCCGTTGAGCAGGATCTCGCCGGTCGGCCAGTCCTCGAGCCGTGCGGTGACGGGGCGGATCATCCACCCGACCTGCTCGGTCTCGGTGACACCCACCCCGTCGGCAGTGAAGGCCGAGAACGTCCCGACGGCACCCTCGACCTCGTGCCAGCCCATGTGGGCGTAGAAGGGGATGCGGTCCTCGCCGGCGCCGAGGAGCCCGAACGGGACCCGGAGCCCCTCGAGCACGGCGTGCGCGCGGTCGAGCAGTTCGCGGCCGACCCCGGTTCCCTGCAGGCCGGGCGCGACGGCGACGATGCCGGTGTCGCCGACCAGGACGTCCTCGCCGCCGACCGTGACGAACATGCGGCGGATCCCGAGGTGGGCGAGCACGACCCCGTCCGCGTCCCGGCCGACGACCCGTCGCTCGGGCTGCATGCCGGCGTAGTCCCGGCCACCCACGTACCAGTGCGACCAGTCGGGGAACGCCTGCCCCAGCATCGCCGCGATCGCCTCGTGGTCGGGGAGCGACAGGGCGCTCTCCTCGACCACCTCCCACCGGATGTCGTCAGTCACGCGCCCATCCTGCCGGGTGCGGCTGCGCGGCGCCGGGGCCACGGCCCGCTCGGCCCCGCGGTTCCCCGCCCCGTCGTCTCCCGCGTGGGCCCCTCGCGAAAGCGACAGATCGCCGCCGACAGTCGGGCGGGATCTGTCGCTTTCGCGGGAGCATCGGGGGCTGGGCGGCGGGATCTCTCGCTTTCGCATGACAGTCGCCCGCCCGACAGCCGTCCGCCCGACAGTCCCCCGCCGGACACCCGCCCGCCCGACACCTGCCCGCCCGACACCTGCCCGCCCGACACCCGCCCGCCCGACGCCCGCCCGACACCTGCCCCCCCCGACAGCCGCCCGCCCGACACCCGCCCGCCCGACTCCCCGGCCCCCGAACCCCGCCCGCTCAGCCCCGGCCGGGGGCGGTCACCTCGATGCGGTTCGCCCACGGGTCCTCGAACGCCACGGTCCGCCCGTCGTCCGCGGTCTGCACCCCGCCCTCGTGCATCCGGGCCACGAGGGCGCCGAGGTCATCCGCCCCGGGCACCTCGATCCGGACGAGCCCGAGCCCGAGTGCCTGCTGTCGCCGTCCGGCCCCGCGGGAGTTCCACGTGTTCATCGCCATGTGGTGGTGGTAGCCGCCCGCGCTGACGAACAGCGCCTGGTCGCCCATCGCCGCGGTCGTCGCGAAGCCCAACCGGTCGACGTAGAACGCCTTCGCGGTGGCGACGTCCCCGACGGACAGGTGCACGTGCCCGACCCGACCGGGGCGGGCGGCCGCGGACTCGAGCGCAACCGAGGTCAGGTGCTCCTGCACGAACGCGTTCGGGTCGACGTAGATCGTGTCCATCTCGACCATGCCGTGCGTCCACGACCACTCGGTCCGGTCCCGGTCCCAGTACAGCTCGACGCCGTTGCCCTCGGGGTCCTGGAAGTAGAAGGCGTTGCTCACCAGGTGGTCGGCACTGCCCGTGAAGGTCTGCGGGTACCTCGTCGCGACCGAGTACAGCGCGGCGGCGAGGTCGGCTCGGCTGTCGAACAGGATCGCGGTGTGGAACAGACCGGCTTCGTGCGGTGCCGCGTGGCGCATCGCCGGCGCGTGCTCGAGGACCACGATCGGCGTCGTGCCGCGGCCGAGCACCGCGACGCCGCCGTCCTCGGTCAGGACGCGCAGTCCGACGCCGTCGCGGTAGTACGCGACCATCGTGTCGAGGTCGGCGACCCGGAGCGTCACGGCGCCCATCCCGGTGTCCGCGGCGAGGAGGTCCTGCGTGTGCATGACCCCAGTGTGCGCCGATTTGGTTGACGCGTCAACCAAATCGTCGCGGTCCGGACCTGACCACCGCGGCCTCGCACCTACCGCGCGCTGAACCCGCCGTCCGTCTTGAGCAGCTGCCCGTTCACCCAGCCGCCCTCGGGCCCGAGCAGGAAGCTGATCAGCGCCGCCGTGTCGCCCGGCGTCGAGGGACGTCCGAGCGGCGTCTGCGCGACCACCGCCTCGCGGATCTCGTCGGTGATCCACCCCGTGTCGTTCGGCCCCGGGTTCACGGCGTTCGCGCTGACGTGCACGTCACCGAGCTCCTGCGCGGCACCGATCATCAGCCGGTCGAGCGCGCCCTTGCTCGTGCCGTACGGCAGGTTGTAGCCGACGTGGTCGCTCGTCAGCGCCACCACGCGCCGCCGGTCGACCGGTGCGTCGGCACCCTCGCGCAACCGGCGCGCGTACGCCTGCACGATGAGGAACGGTGCCCGCACGTTCACGGTCAGGTGCCGGTCGAACGACTCGACCGTGGTCGACGCGTAGTCGGACTCCGTGCACTCGCAGTGCGACATGACGACGGCGGTCACGGGTGCGCCCGCCTCCGCCTCGGTGCGGTCCACGAGCGCGGCCGCCTGTTCCGGGTCGGCCAGGTCGACCGGGAGGCGCGTCACGCGTGCCCCGGCACGCTCGGCCTCCGCGACGACCGCGTCCACCCCGTCGGGGTCGGCCCCGCCGTGCACGCGTGCGTCGTACGGACCCCACCAGGACAGGGCGAGGTCCCAGCCGTCGGACGCGAGTCGCGTCGCGATCGCGGCGCCGATGCCGGCGCGACGGCCGACCCCGGTCACCAGGGCGAGTGGTCGCTGGGACATGTGCCGTGCCTCCCGTCTGGTCGGCGCGACCGTGCGCCGACCCACCCAGCCTGGCACCGCACCCGGCGTCCCGACGGCGCACGGCGCCGCGTGGCGGGCAGGATGGGGACGTGCCCCGACCCAGCCGCCGCCCGTCCGACCCCGCTCGTCGCCGAGGGCCGGACCCCGCGACGTTCCCGGTGGAGCGGCTGCGCGACCGGATGTCGTCCTACATCTACGGCAACATCACGGTGCTCGCCGTCGCGATCGCGGCCTCGCCGGAGCAGATCGAGCACGGCGCCGCGGTGCTCACGGTCCTCGCGACCGCGGTGCTGACCTACCTGGCGCACGTGCTGTCCCACGTCGTCGCGCACGCGATCGGGGACACCGGCGACGACGAGGAGCACCGCGAGACCGTGGGGGCGATCCTGCGCGACGCGAACCCGATCGCGACCTCGGGGCTCATCCCGGCCGTCCTCTACGCCGCCGCGTGGGCGGGGTGGCTGCCGGCGCAGTGGGCGCAGACCGCGGCGATCGTGATCCTCGTCGTCCGCATCGGGCTCGTCGGCGTGTTCCTGCAGCGCTTCAGCGGTCGGCGGCCGTCGTTCCTCGGGCTCTGGGGCGGCATCGTGCTCGCGGCGGTCGCGTTCGCGATCGGCGCGGTGAAGGTGCTGCTGACGCACTGATCGGCTGACGCGCTGACGCGCTGACGCGCTGACGCGCTGACGCGCTGACGCGCTGACGCGCTGACGCGCTGACGCGCTGACGCACTGACGCCGTGCCCGGCGGCCACCCTCGCGGCTGCGGCGGACGGGCACCCGGCGCACCTGTGCGAGGATCGTCCGGCGATCGGGAGGGGACGCACGTGGACGCACGCAACGACGGTGGCGACGCCGGGACAGCACCGGGTGACCAGGCAGCACCGGGGGACGAGACCGCGCCGGGGGACGGCCGCCCCGGACGTCGGCGCAGCCCAGGCACCGTCCCCGGTCGGGCGGCCCTCGTCGCCGTCCCCGTGGCGGCAGCCGTCCTGTGGACACTGAGCGGCGCCCTCGGGGTCGCACTGACCTGGCACAGCCTCCTGCCGAGCAGCGTCACCGCGGTCCTGCCGGCGACCCTGCCGTTCTCGCCGTGGGTCCAGCCGGTCGGGTGGGGCGTCGCCGAGACCGTGCTGGCGGCGCTGGTCCTGGCCGTCGTGGTCCGGCTCGTGCTGCCCCTGGCCGACCGCTCGACCGACCGGACCGCACGGTTCGTCGTCGCCTGGTTCGCGGTCGTGGTCGCCGCCGCGGTCGCGGGCCTCACCGTCGACCTCGCGACGATCGTCGGCAACCTGCCGGCACCCCGACTCCGCATGGTCGCCGACGGACTCGGCACCCAGGCCGCGACCGGGGCGTGGTGGGGCCTCGTGCAGGGGTGGCTGCCGGCGCTGCTCGTCCGGCGCGCCGTCGCACCCGCGGGGTCGGGCGCCGCCGAGTCGGGCGCCGCCGAGTCGAGCGCCGCCGAGTCGGGCGCCGGAGCACGGCCGTCCCGTGCCGCGGGTGCCGGGCGGCCGCGTCGCCGCACCGCGCGCCTCGGCACCGTCCTCGTCGCGGTCGTGGCCGCGGCTGCCGTGGTGGGCTCGGGCACGGCCGGGCTGCGGGCCGCACGGGTCGCCTCGGTGCAGGACGCCGCGCGTGCCGAGGGCGCCGACCCGGCGGACGGCGCCCTGCCCGACCCGTACGCGGAGGGCACCCCCGTCCCGACCGCAGCGCCCGGCTCCGACACCGAGCGCGACCCGTCGTGGTGCACCGAGGACCAGGCGATGCTCCTGCTCGGCGATCCGGGCGCGGGACTCGGGCACCGCAGCCAGACGCTCCGGCTGACGAACTCCACCGATGCCCCGTGCGTCGTCGAGGGCTACCCCGACGTGGCGTTCGCCGACCAGAACGGCCACGAGCTCGACGTCACCGTGGAGCACGGGGGCTCGTACCTCGCGGCCGACCCCGGGCCCACGCGGTTCGAACTGCCGGCCGGGGCGTCCGCCGTGACGACGCTCGGCTGGGGTGCCGGGGGCACCTCGGACGCGCTCGTCACCCGCACGCTGTGGGCCGCGTCGTTCCCGGGCGACCGTCGCGGGTCCTGGCCGGTCGACCTCGACGTGGTCGCGGGCACGACCGTGAGCGTGACGGCGTGGTCGCTCGAGCCGGCCCAGCCCGCGGCGTCCTGACCGCCCCTGACCGGGCGACCCGCGACGGCCCGGCGTCAGCAGCGCGCCGTCAGCAGCCGGGCGTCAGCAGCCCGTCGTCGCCAGCGTGACCGTCGCGACGTCGTCGTTCGACACCGTCGTCTCGACCGGGCACAGGTCGCGCGCACGGACCGTGACCGCGCCGAGCGGCACCCCGGCGAAGTCGGCGGTCCCGCCCGGGAACACCCGCTGGTGCTCGGAGAGCTTGCCGGTCGCCGCGTAGACCTGCACCTCGTAGGGGTGCTGCGCGGCGGCCGCCGACACCGTGACCGTGATCTGCCCGGTCGAGTCGTGTGCCCCGCAGCCGGTGAGTGACAGTCCGGTGAGGGCGACGACCGTCACCGCGAGGACGGGACGGAGGAACGAGGGGCCACGGGACACCCGGCCAGCGTACGCCGCGGGGCGCAGCCCGACGGCCGGGTGCGGGCCCGGACGCGCCCGGTGCCGCCCCGACTCCGACCCCGGGCTCCTCCCCGGGTCCAGCCCGCGTTCGGCGGATACCCAGCGCGGGGTCCTCCGGACTGGGGACGAGCACGCCGCCCGCGCCGCGATACCGTTGACGGCATGCACCAGGGGACCTCACCAACCTCCGCCGAACGAACCGGATCAGCCCAACGAACCGGATCAGCCGAACGAACCGGATCGGCCGAACCGGCCGGATCAGCCGAACCCGACAGATCCGCCGAACCGACCGCGCCGGTCGGCCCAGCCGCGTCGGCCACGCCGGTCACACCGGAGGCCGCGCGACGCGCGGCCCTCGTCGCGGCGCTCGACGTCGTCGAGGGCGGCGCCGAGGAGCGCTTCGACCGCATCACCCGGATCGCCCGCGAGGCGTTCGGCGTCTCGGGCTCGTTCCTCAACCTCGCCGGCACCGACGTCCTGACGATCCACTCGCAGCAGAGCGACCAGTTCTTCGGCCCGACGATCCCGCTGCACGACACCTTCTGCGGGCGCACGCTGTCCGAGTCCGGCCCCGTCGTGGTCCCCGACGCCCGGGCCGACGAGCGCTACGCCGACATGCCCATGGTGGTCGACGACCCCAACGTCCGGTTCTACGCCGGTGTCCCGCTCCGCGTCGGCGACGAGGCCGTCAAGGTCGGCACGCTCTGCCTGGTCGACCCGGCACCGCGCACGCTCGACCCCGACGACCTCGCCCTGCTCGAGGAGCTCGGGGTCTGGGCGGAGCGCGAGCTCGCCGCGGGCGCCGACGAGGACCGGCTCCGCGACGTCCTGGCGAACCTGCAGCCGACGCCGATCAGCGTGCCCGGCTACCGCATCGGCGGCATGTCCGTCCCGCACGGCGTGGTCTCCGGCGACCTGCACGACTGGCGCCGGAGCGGGGACGACCTGCACGTCACCGTCGCCGACGTGATGGGGAAGGGCATGTCCGCGGGACTCCTCGCCGCGACGATCCGTGGTGCCCTCCTCGCGCGGCCCGGTGCCGACCCGGAGCACGTGGTCGCCGCCCTCGACGAGCAGGTCGCGCCGGACCTCGGTCGCGCGGGCTCGTTCGCGACGATGTTCCACGCCCGCCTGGCACCTGCGACCGGACAGCTCGACTTCGTCGACGCCGGCCACGGGCTGGTCCTGCAGATGCGCGCCGACGGTGGCGAGCGGACCCTCCTGTCGAGCGACCTGCCGATCGGCCTGCACCCGTCCGGCTTCGAGCGGACGTCGGGGTCGATCGTGCTCGAGCCCGGTGACGTGCTCGTCGTCGTGAGCGACGGCGCGCTCGAGCTCTGGGACTCGACGCTCGCCGCGCTGTCGCGACTCGGTGCGCTCTGGCGCGAGGAGCCCGACATCGACGCGTTCCTCGCCCGCGTGCGGGCCCGTGCCGTCGAGCACGACCCGGGCGACGACCTGACCGTGGTGGTGCTGGCGCGCGACTGATGCGCACCACGTGCGCCGCGGCGGACGCTGCGCGCTGCGCTGCGCCGGGACGGACGGGAGGCCCGTGGCGGGCCCGCCACGGGCCTCCCGTCCGTCCCGACCCGCGCCCTGCGGCGCGGGGTCCGCGTCAGGCGCCCAGGCGCTCGATGAGCTCCCGGTACCGCAGGGCCGTCCGCGTCACGATCTCGTCGGGCAGCACCGGCGGGGTGCCCTGCCGGTCCCAGTGCGCGCTGAGCCAGTCGCGCACGATCTGCTTGTCGAACGAGTCGGTGCGGTTCCCGGAGCGGGCGTCCCAGTAGCGGCTCGAGTCGCTCGTGAGAACCTCGTCGGCGATCCGGACGACCCCGTCGGCGTCGCGGCCGAACTCGAACTTCGTGTCGGCGATGACCACGTCGTGCTCGAGCGCGATCGCCGCGGCCTCGGCGTAGACCCGCAGCGACAGGTCGCGGAGCGTCGCCGCGTCCTCGGCGCCGACGAGCTCGACGGTCTGCTCGTACGAGATGTTCTCGTCGTGCTCGCCCTGCGGCGCCTTGTACGCGGGCGTGTAGATCGGCTCCGGCAGGCGGTCGCCCTCGGACAGGCCCGGGGGGAGTGCGACGCCGCAGACGCTGCCGGACTCGCGGTACTCGGCCCAGCCGCTGCCGACCAGGTACCCGCGGACCACGCACTCGACCGGGAACATGTCGAGCGGCAGCACGTGCATCGACCGCGCGGCGACCTCGGCGGGCACGGGTGTGCCGCCGGCGTCGTCCGGGACGAGGTGGTTCGGGACGTCGGCGAGCAGGTCGAACCAGTGGCGCGCGAGCCGGGTGAGCAGTTCGCCCTTGCCCGGGATCGGGGGTTCGAGCGCGAAGTCGTAGGCGCTCACCCGGTCCGAGGCCACGAGCAGGAGTTCGGTGGCGCTCGCCACGTCCGCGGTGCCCTCCGGGACGTAGAGCTCGCGGACCTTGCCCGAGGAGACGTGCCGCCAACCGGACAGCTCGGCAGCGGCGGTCACCGGGCGACCTTCGCGGCGATGTCGGTGCGGAACTGCGCGCCCTCGAGCGCGATGTCGCCGATCCCGGCGTAGGCGCGCTCGCGGGCCTCGGCGAACGAGGACCCGGTCGCGACGACGCTGAGCACCCGCCCGCCGGTCGCGACGAGCTCGTCGTCGAGCACCCCGGTGGCGGCGTGCGCGACCGAGACGCCCTCGCGCGCGTTCGCGGCGTCGACACCGGTGATCACGCGACCGGTCACCGGGTTCTCCGGGTAGCCCTCGCTCGCGAGGACGACCGTCACGGCGACGTCGTCGCGGAACGCGGGCTCGGGGGCGTTCGCGAGCTGCCCGGTCGCCGCGGCGGACAAGAGCTCGCTCAGCGGCGTCACGAGGCGGGGGAGGACCACCTGGGTCTCGGGGTCGCCGAAGCGTGCGTTGAACTCGATCACCCGGACGCCCTGCTCGGTGACGATCAGGCCGCAGTACAGCAGGCCGACGAAGGGCGTGCCCTCGTGCTCGAGCCGGCGGACGGTGGGCAGCGCGACCAGGTCGGTGACCTCGTCGACGAACGCCCGCTCGGAGGCCCACCGCTCGGTCAGCCACGGCAGCGGCGAGTACGCGCCCATGCCGCCCGTGTTCGGCCCGGTGTCGCCGTCGCCCAGGCGCTTGTGGTCCTGCGCGGGGCTCAGCGCGCGGACGTCGTGCCCGTCGCTGAGGAAGAACAACGAGACCTCTTCGCCGTCGAGGAACTCCTCGACCACGACGCCGCCGTGCTGCAACCAGTACGTCGCGTGGTCGACGGCGGCCTGGCGGTCCTCGGTCACGAGGACGCCCTTGCCCGCGGCGAGGCCGTCCGCCTTGACGACGTAGGGTGCGCCGAGCTCGTCGATGGCCGCGACGGCCTCGTCGACGGTGCCGGCGTACACCGGACGCCCGGTCGGCACACCGGCCTCGGCCATGATGCGCTTCGCGAAGGCCTTCGAGCCCTCGAGCTGCGCGGCGGCCTTGCCGGGGCCGAACACCGGGATGCCCCGGGTGCGCAGGGGATCGGCGACGCCCGCGATGAGCGGCGCCTCGGGCCCGACGACGACGAGGTCGACGCCGTTCTCGATCGCGTACTCGGCGACGAGCGCGCCGTTCGTGGGGTCGAGGGACACGGTCTCGACGTCGGCGGCGATGCCGGCGTTGCCGGGGGCCACCGTGATGACGTGTCCGGCCTGCTCGGCGAGGAGGGCCGTCGTGATGGCGTGCTCGCGGGCACCGGAACCGAGGACGAGGATTCGCACCCGATCACCCTACCGATGGCGACACGCCGTCCGCGAAGCGGGGGCTAGCCTGTGGACATGCCACCGCGGAGGATCGAGGACGCCGAGGGGCGCGCGGCGCTCGCCGCCGTGCAGCAGGGCTCGACCGTGCGGAGCGACGTCGCGACCGCCGTCCGCTGGACGTTGCAGCGGCTCGCCGACGATGTCCCCGGCAACAGCGTCGAGGTGCGGGTCCCGCCGTTCGCCGCGGTGCAGGCGGTCCCCGGTCCCCGGCACACCCGCGGGACCCCGCCGAACGTCGTCGAGATGGACGCGACGACCTGGCTCGCCCTGGCGACCGGCGACCTGCGCTGGGCCGACGCGGTCGGGACGGCACGTGTCAGTGCCTCCGGCTCGCGGGCCGACCTGGCGGCGTTCCTGCCGGTGCGGGTCGCGGCCTGAGGCCGCTCGCCCGCCGAGGTCGTTCGCCTGCCTCACGGCTTTAGGTAGGTCCTACCGATGCGCCGCACGTAACCGGTTGCGTAACGTGAGAAGTCGCCGGGATTCGGACCCGACCCGAACGGGTCCGAACCCGGCGACAGGGTCCAAGGTACGCGACGTGTCACACGTGTTGTCAACCGTGGCGGCGCGTCGTGCTGCAATCCGCAACCGATCCGCAGGTTCCGCGCGCCCGTTTCCGTGACGAGGCGTCACGATTCTGGCTCTGCGACAGGTGTCGGCAGCGCCCGGACGTGGGCTCGTGGGCGTCCGGGTGTCCGTTCAGCGCGGTCCGAGCATCTCGGCGAGCTCCGACCGCCCGTGCAGGTCCCACTTCGAGAACACCCGCGACACGTGGGCGTCGATCGTCCGGACCGACAGGCCGAGCGACTCCGCGATGCGCCGGTTGCTCAGCCCCTGCGCCGCCAGCTGGGCGACCTCGTACTCCCGGTGCGTCAGCGGCGGCTTGAACCGTCCCGCCGAGACCGCCATGCCGTGCGTCGCGAGGGTGGCCTGCGCGGCGACGAGCCGACCCTTGTCGCGGGACCGGACGGCGTCGGCGTACTCGACGATCGCCGCGGCGAGCGGCCCGTCCACCCGTGCGGCGGCGGCGCGCATCCGGGCGAGCGACCCCGTCACGTCGCGCCCGTTCATCATGTCGTTCGTGTAGTGCAACGCCTGCCCGTACATCACGTGCACCCAGGCGCCGGTCGCCGTCGAGCGCTCGATGATGTCGTCCGCGTGCTGCAGTCCCGCCGGGAGCCCGAGCACCGCCTCGGTCCACGCGATCGACATCGCGACCTGCTCCCCGGTGATGCGCATCGCGCGGAGCGGCGTCGTGCGGGCACGGTCGAGCGCGACGGCGGCCTCGTCGGCGCGTCCGGCGTACGCGAGCGCCATCGCCAGGCGTGCCCACGGGTAGGCCGCGAACCCGCCGTGGTCGGCGACGTCGTACCGCTCGCACGCGGCCGAGAAGGCGGTCACGGCGTCGTCCCACCGCCGGCTGCCGAGCGCCTGGTTGCCGACGCCGATGAGTTCGAGGGTGAAGTCGTACTTCAGGAACGGGCTCGCACGCCGGACGGGGATCTCGGTGAGCATCGTCGCGACGTCACCGCGCCAGACCTGCACCTGGTGCAGGACCGACACGACCTCGCCGACGCTCCACGGCGCCTCCTCGACGTGCTCGACCGCGGTCGCCAGCGCGCGCCGGCCCAGTGCGAGGGCGTCGTCGAGCCGCCCCGCGGTGCCGAGTGCCATCACGGCGCAGGGGGCCACGCACAGGAACGCGACCGGGATCGTGGGCTGCTCGAGGACGCCCGAGCGCTCGACCTCGTCGCGGACGGCCTCGAACCGGCCGCCCCAGCCGAGGTGTGCCAGGCGGAGCAGACGCAGGCGCTCGGCGGTCTCCGGTCCGACGAGCCCGGCCGCGGTCTCGGTCAGCGCGACCGCGGCGAGCACGTCGTCGTCGTGGAACTGGCGGATGTTCGCCAGCGTCTCGCAGGCCTCGACCACCATCGTGTCGCCGACCTCGGCCGGTCGGGTCCGGGCGAGCCGCCACGCGGCCTCGGCGTCCACCCGCCCGGCCTCGCGCCCGGTGCTGTACGAGAACGCGATCGAGCGCAGCACGTGCGCGGTGACCCGCTCCCGGGCGGTCAGGGCGGTGCCGAGCGCGGCCGACGCCAGCGCCGTCGCGCTCTCCTGCTCCTGCAGGCGGACGGCGATCTCCGTCGCGTCGAGCAGCTGCGCCACCGGGGGCAGGATCCCGCAGTCGAGGGCCCACAGTGCCGCGCGGAGCCGGGCGGCGGGCGGTGCCCCCTCGGACTGGTCGGCGCGGAAGGCGTTGGCGCGCGCGAACAGGGCGCTGCGCCGGGCGACCGGGACCAGGGATCGGACGACCTCGCCGACGAGCGGGTGCGAGGGCCTCGCGACCCGCGTGCAGTCCTCGCCGGTCTCGATGGTCACGAGACCGAGCCCCACGACCCGGTCGACGTCGCCGCCGGACACGAGCCGGAGCAGGCGTCCGAGCGGGATCGGGTCGGCGAGCGCGACGATGTCGACCACGTCGCGCAGGTCCTCGGGCAGGGCGCCGAGCTCGGTGCGGTACATGTCCGCCAGGCTCCTCGACGCCGTGACCCGGCCGCGCCAGTACCACCCGGACGCGGTCTGCTCGAGGGCGCCCGACGCGAGGGCGGCGCGGACCACCTCGCGCAGGTAGAGCGGGTTGCCGGCCGTCGCGCGGTGCACGCGTTCCGTCGACGCGGTCTCGAGCTGGGCACCGAGGGCGCTCGCCACGAGGTCGCCGGTCTCCTGCAGGTCGAGCGGCGCGAGGTCGATGCGCTCGAGCAGGTCGTCCTGCCACAGCGCGCGCAGCGGGTCGGACAGTGCCGAGAAGTCCCGGCAGGTCAGGACGAGCCGGGCACCCTGGTCGCGGACGAGCCACGCGACGTAGCGCGCGGAGATCGCGTCGAGGTGGTCCGCATCGTCGACCCGGAGCAGGACGTCGCGGTCCGCCAGGTCGGTCGTCTCGCGGAGCCGCTGTGCCGCCGCGGCGTCGTCCACCAGCTCGGCGAGGGCCTCGGGGAGCTCCCCGAAGCGGTCGGCGACAGCACCGAAGGGCATCGCACGCCCCGAGGCGACGGCGGTGATCGGGACGACGACGGTGCGGCCGGAGGGGTCGCGACGGGCGACCCGGTCGGTGACCCGGGCGGCGGTCGAGGTCTTGCCGAGGCCGGGGGCGCCGACCAGTGCGACGCTCCAGCGGTGCTCCGCCACGACCGACACCGCACGGTCCTCCTCGCGGCGCTGCACGATCGGCCACGGCACGCGCGCGGGGATCCCCGGGCGCCGGGCGTCGTCAGCGGTCCGTCCGTGCACCGGTCGCCTCCCCTCGTGGTCGCTCGTCGTGTCGCTCGTCGTCGGTGTCCGGGACACCGGACCGACCCGGCCGTCGGACATCGTCCTCGACGGCACGGTCCCCTCCCGACCCGGTGCGTTCCGCGGATACCGACGGGTAGCGACCATCCTCTCCCGGACGGGCCGGGGGCGCCAGGCCGGAGCACGTCCCACAGTGGGGGACAATGGACGGGTGAGCGACACCGACCGACCCGACGAGCGCCCGTCCGTGGCGCCGGCACCGAACGCCGTCACCTCGCCGGACGAGGTCACCATCCGCCGCGCACCCAAGTTCGGGGTCTTCATCCTCGGCGGAGCGGTGCTCGGCTTCCTCGCCACGCTCGTCGTCGTGTCGGTCACCATGGACATCGACCGCGGCGACCAGCAGGACGCCAGCTTCGGCACCCTCGTCGGCTACTTCTCGCTCTGGGGCGTCACCATCGGCGCGGCCGTCGGTGCGGTCGTCGCCGTCGTGCTCGACCGGGTCCTCGCCCGTCGGGCCGCCCGCCTGACGGCGGAGCGCGTCGCGGTCGAACCGGTCCCCGACACCGTCGACGGCGAGATCGAGGACCACGGCACCCCGGCGCAGCCCCCGCGGGCCGACACGGACCCGTCGGCGGACACCGACCGCTGACGGTCGCCACCACACGACGGTCGCCACCACACGACGGACGGGAGGCGCGGTGCCAGCCGGCACCGCGCCTCCCGTCCGTCTGTAGGTCGCGTCGTGACGCGACCTAGCTGAGCTGGTTCGCCTCGACCCAGGAGAGGTACTCGGGCGTGACCGAGCCGGTCACGTACTCGCCCGTGAAGCAGCTCATCTCGAGGTCGGTGACGTCCGACCCCTCGATGATCGCGTCGCGCATGTCCGCGACCTCCTGGTAGATGAGGTGGTCGCTGCCGAGGACGCGGTTGATCTCGGGGATCTTCCGGTCGTGCGCGATGAGCTCCATGCGCGTCGGCATGTTGATGCCGTAGACGTGCGGGAAGCGCACCGGGGGAGCGGCGCTCGTGAACGTGACCTCGTTCGCGCCGGCGGCCCGGGCCATCTCGACGATCTCGCGGCTCGTCGTGCCGCGCACGATCGAGTCGTCGACGATGAGGACGTTCTTGCCCTTGAACTCGGAGGACATCGCGTTGAGCTTCTGCCGGACGGACCGCTTGCGCTCCGCCTGTCCCGGCATGATGAAGGTGCGGCCGACGTAGCGGTTCTTGAAGAAGCCCTCGCGGTAGTCGATGCCGAGCTTCTGCGCGACCTGCATGGCGGCGGGACGCGAGGAGTCGGGGATCGGCATCACGACGTCGATGTCGCCGGTGGGGGCGTACTGCGCGATCGTGTCGGCCAGGCGGTTGCCGAGGCGGAGACGGGCCTCGTAGACCGAGATGCCGTTCATGACCGAGTCGGGACGGGCCAGGTAGACGTACTCGAAGGAGCACGGCACGAGACGCGGGTCCTTCGCGCACTGGCGGGCGTGCATCTGGCCGTTCATCTCGATGAAGACGGCCTCGCCGGGGGCGATGTCGCGCACGATGTCGTAGCCGCCGGACTCGAGCACGAGCGACTCCGAGGCGACGACCCACTCGGGCTGCCCGGCCTCGTCGAACTTGTGCCCGAGGATGAGCGGCCGGATGCCGTACGGGTCGCGGAACGCCAGCAGACCGTGGCCCGCGATCGTCGCGATCGTGGCGTACGAGCCCTCGACGCGCTCGTGCACGCGCTCGACGGCGTCGAACACCTGGCCGGCGTCGAGCTCGCTGCCGCGGACCTGGCCCTGGAGCTCGTGCGCCAGGACGTTGACGAGCAGCTCGGTGTCGCTCGTGGTGTTGAGGTGCCGACGGTCGATGTCGAACAGCTCGCGGGTGAGCTCCCGCGTGTTCGTGAGGTTGCCGTTGTGCACCAGGACGATGCCGTACGGGGCGTTCACGTAGAAGGGCTGGGCCTCTTCCTCGTTGCTCGCGACGCCCTTGGTGGCGTACCGGACGTGGCCGAGGCCCATCGTCCCGAGCAGTGCCCGCATGTCACGGGTGCGGAAGCCCTCGCGGACGTGCCCGCGTGTCTTGTGCATGTGGTGCACGCGACCCTCGACCGTGGCGATGCCCGTCGAGTCCTGGCCCCGGTGCTGCAGGAGCAACAGGGCGTCGTAGATGGATTGGTTGACGGGCCCCTGCGCAACGAGGCCGACGATGCCGCACATTCGCGGAGTGCTCCAGACCGTAGGATCGGGTGGTACCGAACAAGTCTGCCATGCCCCGCGGAGGACAACGCATGCCGAACCCGTACGCAGCCGCCGGCGTCGACACCGCTGCCGGTGACCTGGCCGTCGAGCTCATGAAGTCCGCCGTCTCGGCGACGCACAACGCATCGGTGCTCGGAGGGGTCGGCGGGTTCGCCGGGCTCTACGACGTGTCGTTCCTCAAGGAGTACGCGCGGCCGCTCCTCGCGACCTCGACCGACGGCGTCGGCACCAAGGTCGCCATCGCACAGGCGATCGACAAGCACGACACCATCGGCCAGGACCTCGTCGGCATGGTCGTCGACGACATCGTCGTGGTCGGGGCGAAGCCGCTGTTCATGACGGACTACATCGCCTGCGGCCGGGTCGTCCCGGAGCGCATCGCCGACATCGTCGCCGGGATCGCCCGCGGCTGCTCGGCCACCGGCACCGCGCTCGTCGGCGGCGAGACCGCGGAGCACCCGGGGCTGCTCGGCCCGGACGACTACGACGTCGCGGGCGCCGCGACCGGGGTGGTCGAGGCCGACCGCCAGCTCGGTGCACACCTGGTCGAGGACGGCGACGTGGTCGTCGCGATCGAGTCCTCCGGCCTGCACTCGAACGGCTACTCGCTCGTCCGGCACATCCTGTCGACGAAGGGCGTCGGCTACGCCGACCAGCTGCCGGAGTTCGGCACCGGCGTCTCCGTCGGCGAGGCCCTGCTCGAGCCCACGCGCCTGTACACCGCGCCGCTGCTCGACCTGCTCGGGTCGCAGCCGGGCGCCGTGCACTCCCTGTCGCACGTCACCGGTGGTGGCATCGCCGCGAACCTGGCGCGCGTCCTGCCGGTCGGCACCTCGGTCGAGGTCGACCGCGCCACCTGGACCCCGCCCGCGGTGTTCCGGGTGCTCACGGACATGGCCGGGACGCCGATCGAGGACACCGAGTCGACCTGGAACCTCGGCATCGGGATGTTCGCGGTCGTCGCGGCGTCGGCGGCGGAGTCGGTCGTCGCGGCGCTCGGTGCCGCGGGGCTGCCCGCGTGGACGGTCGGTGCGGTGTCGACGGCGCAGCGCGACCTGACCGGGTTCGAGCAGGGCGCGAAGGGCGTCGACGGGGGAGCCGTCCGCCTGGTGGGGTCCTACCGGGCCTGAGTGGCCCCGCGCGGCGCGGGGTGCGGCGTGGGCGGTGCGGCGTGGGCGGTTCGCGCTGCCCGAGGTTCCACAATTCCGGCACCCCGAGCGGGCCGTCATCGGCACCTCGACGCTTCCCGCGCGGCGAGTCGTGCGACCTCGGCGGGTGGGCTCGACGCGTTGCGCGAGTGCGTGCACGCGGACGGGGACAGCGCGCGACTCCGCAGCGTGAAGACGTCGTGCGCGTGGAGACGCCGTACACGCAGCGACGCCGGAGCCACAGGTGCGCCGCACACGTGGAGACGCCGTGCACACGACGACGCCGTACACGCAGAGACGCCGTGCACCCGGAGGTGCACGGCGTGTCAGACCTCGAGGGTCAGGCGGACTTGTTCTGGTCCTGGGTGTCGAGCTCGTCCGACTCGTCCTCGACGTACTGGTCCGGACCGTACTGGTCCGCCCATCGGTCGATGTACGAGTTCTCGTCCGAGTCGTGCCCGGAGGAGAGCTCTCGCTCGAGCTCACCGTAGTTCGTCTGCGGGCTGAAGTACTTCAGCTCCCGGGCGACCTTGGTGTGCTTCGCCTTCTGACGGCCGCGCCCCATGCGTGACCCCCTCGTGATCGGCTCTGGCCCGGTCCTGGCGGGTGCGGAAGGCGACCCGGGGAACCGAACGATTCGTGGTTTGAAATCTGGCGTCCACTCTACCATCTGTGCCGTTCCGACTCGGTCGCGCCGAGCGGTCGGGCGCGTTCAGGCAGGGAGCGGCTCGGTGACGCCGCGCTTCCGGCGTGCGGATCGGAGCACGAGCGCGTCGACCGAGAACCGTCCGGGGCCGGTCAGGGCGACCGCGAGCGAGGCCACCGCGAGCACGAGGACGTACTCGAAGCCGCCGTCCTGGGCGAAGAACCCGGCCTCGGCGTGGGCCAGCAGCCCGGCCACCACCATGTCGAGGGCCAGCATGACCTCGACGACGCGGGTGGCGACGCCGAGGACGAGGAAGACGCCGCCGACGACCTCGAGGCCGGCGACGACGGGCGCCGCGACCTCGGCGAACGGGACGCCCATGCCTGCGAAGGCCTGTGCGACGCCGGGGATGCCCTGCGCGAACTTCTGGGCGCCGTGGGCGATGAACACCACGCCGAGGACGATGCGGAGCGCGGTCAGGCCGATGGAGGTCGATGTCGTTCGCATGCCGCCGACGGTAGACGGTGACGCGTCACCGACCCCGTCCGTCCAGGCGGACGTCCCGGACTTCACCAGGGTTCCCCCAGGCTGGGGTCCGCCGAACGCAGGACACCGCGGCACGGCGGTCCGCCGAACGCAGGACACCGCGGCACGGCGGTCCGCCGAACGCAGGACACCCCGCCCGCCCGGACCGCCACGGGACGGTCCGGACCGGACGGGGTGTCCGCTCGCGGTCAGGAGTCGGCGCCGCGCCCGGTCTGCTGCTGCAGGCGGTCGATGTGCTCCGACGCCTCGGCCTTCGTGAGGTCGGCGGGGAGCTCCTCGCCGGCCTCGCGGGCGAGGGTGTCGAGGTAGCTGCGCTGCGGGCCGGTCATCGGCTCGTCACCGGTGACCCACTGCTCCGGGTCCTTGCTCGCGGTGGTGGAGGGGTCGGGACGTGCGCCGCCGAGGGTCTCGCCCTGGTGGCCGGCGTCGGGGGTCTGCTGCTCGGCGCTGTCTGCATCACTCATGGCGGTGACGGTACGCGCGGGACCGCGGGTGGCCCGCAGCACGGCGTCCCCCGGACAGCGGACAGCGGACAGCGGACAGCGGACAACGGGGAACGGACCACGGGGAACGGGGAACGGACCACGGGGAACGCACCACGGACGGCCGCCGGCGACCGTCAGCACGGCCCCGGACGGCGGACGACGGAGCGCAGGGACCCCGGTCCCGTCCGTCAGCCCCCGACGACCGTGTACCGCACCAGGTCCGGCCCCACCGCGCTCGACGCGACCGGCACCGGCTCCTCCGACCCGCCCCGACGGAGCCAGATCGTCGCCGCCCGCTCGTCGATGCGCTCGACCTCGTGCAGGTCCCCGTCGAGCAGCACGGCAGCCCGGACCTCGACCGTCCCGGTGGCCGGACGCGGTGGCAGCCCGACGACGTCGGCCCCGTACACGGCGTGCTGCCCGGGCGCCAGGAACGGCGACACCGGGGTGGTCACGACCTCGAGCCCCTCGTCGACCGCGCGCACCGCGACGAGGCGGACCGCCTGGTCGGTGGGCAGCGGGACGTCGACGACCGGGGCGTCGACGGGGCCGGCCAGTGCGCGGAACGCGGGCCGACCGTCGGGGGCGAGGTGCGCCTCCAGGCCGTCGATGCGGACGCGACCGCGACCGCGGGAGTCGGCGTACCGGCCGGGCTCCAGCCCGGAACGGCGTGCCTCGAGACGGGAGACGACGATGCGGTCCGGTCGGTACCAGTCGCGCAGGGTGGCGGGGTCGACCCAGCCGATGCTCGCGACCCCGCGGGCGAGGTCGGCGTCCTCGTCGGCGGGGCGTTCGTCGACCGCTCCGAGCGGGTGTGCGCCGCGCACCGGGACCAGGCCCGCGTACGGGCCGGCGGCGGGCGGCGTGTGGTCGAGCACCTCGACGCGCTGCGACACCTTGCCGCCGTGGCCGTCGAAGGTCGCGTAGGTGCGCAGGTCGGAGTTCGTCATGTCGAGGACCGATGCTACGACCGGTCGCCGCCGTCGTTCGGAGGTCCGGCCACCACCGGCACGCGGACCCGCAGCTCACCGGTGCACAGGGACTGGTCGAGGCCCTCCGCGGGACCGGCGGGGCGGGTGGCGCGACGCGCGGGGCCGGTCGGCCGCCCCGTGTCGTCGCCGGAGGTCGGCCGCAGGCTGTTGCGCCGGTCGGACCGCAGCAGACGGTCGGCCGGCGTCCCCGAGGGAGCACCCCCGAAGCCGACACCTACACCGGCACCGGCACCGGCGGCGGCACCGGTCCCGACTCCGGTCCCCGCCCCGCCCCCGTGCGGCGCCCGCCGCAGCGCCGGCCGCACCGGTTCACCCCGGCGCTCCTGACCGGGCAGCGGCCGCGACCGCCGGCCGTACAGCAGCTCGGAGGAGTCGAGCAGCCACGGCACGAGTGCCACGGTGACGCCGTGCACGAGCAGCAGCTTCTTGCGGATGCGCCGGCCGCGGTGGTTGTGCAGCATCGTCTCCCACCAGTGGCCGACGACGAACACCGGCGTGTAGACCGTGACGACCTCGGCGCCGTGCACCGCACGACGCGCCTTGATGTGGTGGATGAGCGGCATCGAGATGTCCCGGTACGGGCTCGGCACGATCGTCAGCGGGACCTCGATGCCGTGCTCCGCCCACTGCTCGCGGAGTCGTTGGGCCTCGACGTCGTCGATCGCGACGTGCACGGCCTCGAGCCCGGCGTGCTGCGCGGCGATGGCGTAGTCGACGGCCTTGAGGACGGGCTTCTGCAGCTTGTTGACGAGGACGATCGCGTGGTCGCCGCTCGCACCGAACCGGGTCTCGGCGTCGACCGCGATCTCGTGCGAGACGTCGCGGTAGTACCGGTTCACGCCGAGCATGAGGACGAACAGCACCGGCATGATGACGAAGACGAGCCAGGCGCCGTGCGTGAACTTCGTGATCGTGACGATGACCAGCACCACGGCGGTGAACGTCGCGCCGACCGCGTTGATCGTCAGGGAGCGCCGGACCTGTGCGCGGTCGAGCGGTGGCTCGCCGGCGAGTGCCCGGGTGCCGTCCCGGTCCTCGCGGAGCTGCCGGGTCCAGTGCCGCACCATGCCGGTCTGTCCGAGCGTGAACGACACGAAGACGCCGATGATGTAGAGCTGGATCAGGCTCGTGACGTTCGCCCGGTACACGACGAGCAGCGAGACGGCGACGAGCGCCAGGACGATGACGCCGTTCGAGTAGATGAGCCGGTCGCCGCGGGTGGAGAGGGCCTTCGGCGCGTACGAGTCGCGCGCCAGGATCGAGCCGAGCAGCGGGAAGCCGTTGAACGCGGTGTTCGCGGCGAGGAGCAGCACGGCAGCGGTCGTCGCCTGCACCACGTAGAACAGGACGCTCCCGTCGCCGAACGTCGCGGCGGCGATCTGCGCGATGAGGGAACGCTGCGGCGCGGTCGCGCACGCCGTGAACCCCTGCAGGTCGCAGGCCCGCTCGGCGTAGTGCACGCGGGAGACCAGGGCGAGCGTGACCAGGCCGACGAACAGCACGATCGCGATCGACCCCATCGCGACGAGCGTCTTCTGCGCGTTCGCGATCTTCGGGCGGCGGAAGGCCTGCACGCCGTTCGCGATCGCCTCGACGCCGGTCAGTGCCGAGCAGCCGGACGCGAAGGCACGGAGCAGCAGCAGGACGAACGCGGCCTGGGTGGTGTGCTCGACGTTCTGCACGGTCCACCCGGCGGACTCGGCCACGGGGGCGTGCCCGAGCGCGGCCCGCACGAGCCCGGTGACGATCATCACGAACACGGAGCCGACGAACAGGTAGGTCGGCACCGCGAAGGCCTTGCTCGACTCGCGCACGCCGCGGAGGTTCACCCCCGCGAGCAGCACGACGAACGCGACCGCGACCTCGATGCGGAACGGGTCGAGTCCGGGGAGCGCGGAGATGATGTTGTCGACGCCCGACGCGACCGACACCGCGACCGTCATGGCGTAGTCGACGAGCAGGGCGCTCGCCACGACGAGCCCGGCCTTCTCGCCGAGGTTGCGGTGCGCGACCTCGTAGTCGCCGCCGCCGGACGGGTACGCCTTGATGAGCTGCCGGTAGGACGCGACGACCACGACGAGCAGCAGCACCACGAGCGCGGCGACCCACGGCGCGAGCGTCAGGAACGCCATGCCGCCGAGCAGCAGGATCATGAGGAGTTCCTGGGGCGCGTACGCCACGGACGACAGCGGGTCGCTCGCGAAGATCGGCAGTGCCAGGTGCTTCGGGAGGAGCTGTCCCTCGAGCTTCTCGGAGGGGAGGGGATCCCCGATCAGTCGCGCCTTGAGCGACCGCACCTCGTTCGTCACGAGCGGCAAACCTACTCAGTTCACCGGACGAGTCAACACTGTGCGGATCGACAGGTGCCCCGGTCCGCCGTGCCCGCCGGGAGGCGCGCCCCGCGTCGGTCCGTCGGCCCGCCTCGGTCAGAGCGAGCGGCGCAGGGTCTCGAGTCCGTCGCGCAGCCGCGTCACCGCGTCGTCGGTGAGCGTGCCGCGCGTCGCGCGGCTCCGCAGGTCGGCACCCACCTGCTGCCGGAAGGACGCGATGGCCGTCTCGACGTCGCGGAGTGCCCGGGCGCCCGCGGACGGGACGTCCTCCGGCTGCCCGGCCGACGGCGCGGTCGGCTTCGTGCGCGGTGCCTGCGCGCTCGCCGCGAGGTCGGCGCGGAGGGACCGCATCGCCTCGCCCACCGAGGCGCGGACGCCGTCGGCGAGGGACTTCACCGAGTCGGCGACGCCGTTCTCGACCGCGGCGATGTCGTCGGCGCGGGCGTCGAGCTCGGCCCGGCCGGCGTCGGTGATCGCGTAGACCGTGCGGCGGCCGTCGGTCGTCGCGGTGACGAGCCCCTCGGCCTCGAGCTTCGCCAGGCGCGGGTAGACGGTGCCGGCGCTCGGCACGTACGTGCCGCCGAAGCGGTCGCCGAGGGCCTGGATGACCTCGTACCCGTGCATGGGGCGGTCGGCCAGCAGGACGAGCAGGTACAGGCGCAGGTGGCCGTGGGCGAAGACCGGGCTCATGCGGGCGCCTCCGTCGGCTGGTCGTCAGTGCCGGTGGTCGGCTCGGTGGACGGGGTGCCCGCCCAGGCGTCGGTCACGGGCGGGGCGTGCACGACGGCGACGCCACCGGACACCGAGTTGACGCGGAGGTCGAGCCACTGGCCCGAGAGCTCCCCGGACTGCTGCACGTGCGAGCCGCGCACGCCGCGCAGCTGGGCGTCGTCGAACTGCAGCGTGCCGGTCGCGGTGCTGACGGTCGCGCGGTAGGCGACGCCGTCCTCGAGTCGGACGTCGACCGACCCCGACACGGTGTTCACCCGCGCGGAGTCGGGCGTGCCCTGCAGGTCGAGCAGCACGTCGGCGTTCACGCCGTCGGCCGTGAGCCGGGGGATCGCGCCGGTCGCGACGACGTTGCCGGACACGGTGCGCACCGTGAGGGCGCCGTCGAGTCCGCGGACCGTCGTGGTGCCGGACACCGCGTGGACCGCGAGGTCGCCGGCCAGGCCGTCCACGACGACGTCGCCCGAGACCGTGTTCACCGAGGCGCCGCGGTTCGTGCCGGAGAGCAGCGCGCCCGCCGACACGACGCCGATGGTCACGCGGGCGTCGCGGGGCACGAGCACGCTCACGTCGGCCGAGTCACGACCGCGGAAGGACTTGAGGAAGCCGAGCGGGTCCTCCCACCCGATCTGCGGGTGGTCGATGGTGAGCGTGTCGCCGTCCAGCTCGATCTTGAGCTGCTTGCCGGACACGCCGTGCACCTCGATGCGGGCGGTCGGCTCGTCGTGCGCGACGACGTCGACCTGTCCACCGGCCAGTCCGACGCGCAGGGCGCGGACGATCCCGGTGTCGATCACCTTCGGCTCGTCGACGAGCCACTTCTCCTGGGCCATGGTGCCTCCTGGTACTCGCGTTGTATCGCGTTGTGGAGGTCACGATACATCGCGTCTGCACGGTGGGCGACGGGCCTCAGCGCATCCCCAGCGAGCCGGTGGGGACGGTCCCCGTCACGGGACGGGCGTGGGTGCCGCGGCGGGGGTGGGGCGTGCCTCCCGGCCGGTGTCGGTGACCACCTGCACCGGCGACCAGGGCAGCCGACGGAACAGCGGCATGAGCGGTTGCACCAGCGGGCCGATCGCGAACGCGGCGACCACCGTGCCGACGCCGACGTCGCCGCCGAGCAGCCAGCCGACCACCACGACCGTGACCTCGATGACCGTGCGCGCGAGCCAGAGCGGCCAGCCGAACCGCTCGTGCACGCCGACCATGAGTCCGTCGCGAGCGCCCGTGCCGAGTCCGGCGCCGATGTAGCAGGCCGTCGCGACGGCGAGCAGGGCGACCCCCGCGACGAACAGCGCGACGCGGGCCACGATGCCGTCCGGTTCCGGGACGAGCCAGAGCACGAGGTCGGCGGACGGGCCGATCGCGAGCACGTTGCACAGCGTGCCGATGCCCGGGCGCTGCCGGAGCGGGATCCACAGCAGCAGGATGACGACGCTCGACACGACCGTGACCACGCCGAAGGACCACGGGAGGACGTGCTCGAGACCCTGTGTGAGCACCGTCCACGAGCCGACCCCCACGACCGCGCGGACCTGCAGGGCGGTCGCGGCCCCGTAGAGGAACAGCCCGACGAGCAGTTGCACGGAGCGGAGCACGAGCGCGGGAGAGCGGGACATGCGCCGATGGTGGCGCGGGATTGGCATGGTGGTCGAGAGCCAATCCGGCTACCGTGGACCCGTGACCCCGGTCCTCCGCAGTCCCCGGCCCCTCGGCGCCCGCGCCGGCGCGCTCCTGCTCACCGACTGGCGCGGCGGTTCCGACGCCCCCGCCTACGAGGCGCTCGCCGACGCCCTGCGCGTGCTCGTCATCGACGGGCGGATCCCGGTCGGGGTCCGGCTGCCGGCCGAACGCGGCCTCGCGGACGCCCTCGGGGTCTCGCGCACGACGGTCGCGAACGCCTACGCCCGGCTGCGCGACGACGGGTTCCTCGTGTCGCTCCGGGGCTCCGGCAGCGTCGTCCACCTGCCGCGCGACCTGGTCGGCCGTCCCGACCCGGAGCAGCTCGGCGGCGTCGTGCCCGGCGATCTGCTCGACCTGCGGAAGGCCGCGCTGCACGCCGCTCCCGAGGTCGCCGAGGCCGTCGAACGCGCGGTCCGGCACGTGCCCGCGGCGCTCGCCGGGATCGGGTACGACACCGTCGGCGACCCGGGCCTGCGGGCCGCGATCGCCGCGCGGTACACCGAGCGCGGCCTGCCCACCGACCCGGCCCAGGTCGTCGTGACGATCGGCGCGCAGCACGCGATCGCCCTGCTGGCGCGCGTGCTCGTGCGCCGCGGCGACGCCGTGCTCGTCGAGTCGCCGACCTACCCGCACGCGCACGAGGCCTTCCGCGCAGCCGGTGGCCGACTCGTCGGGGTGCCGGTCGACGCGCACGCCGGTTGGGACGAGACCGCACTCGAGACGACCCTGCGTCGGACCGCACCCGCCGTCGCCTACGTCATGCCCGACCTGCACAACCCGACCGGGGCGGTCATGTCCGCCGCGACCCGGGACCGCCTGCTCACCGTCGCCGCGTCGACCGGCACCGTGGTCGTCGCGGACGAGACGATGGGCGAGCTGCGGATCGACGGTCCCGCCGCGGTGCCCCTGGCCGTCGCCGACCCCGCGGGCGAGCGGGTCGTGATGATCGGCTCGGCCGCCAAGGTCTTCTGGGGCGGGCTCCGGATCGGCTGGGTCCGCGCGGCTCCCGACCTGCTGCAACGGCTGCTCCTCGCCCGCCCGACGGGCGACCTCGGCACCCCGGTGCTCGACCAGCTGGTCGTGCGGGAGCTCGTCCCGCGCACGGCGGCCGTCCTGGAGGCGCGGCGCACCTTCCTGCGCGCCGGTCGCGACGACGTCGTGGCCGCGTTGCGCGCGCGGCTCCCCGAGTGGGACGTCCCGTCGCCGGCGGGCGGGTTGACGACGTGGGTCGGGCTCGGGCGGCCGGTGTCGAGCGCGCTCGTGCTCGCCGCTCGGGCCGAGGGCGTGGTGCTCGCCTCCGGCGGGGTGTTCGGCCCCGACGGCGGCTTCGAGCGGTTCCTGCGGGTGCCGTACACCGGGTCGGCGGGGGACCGGGAGCGCATGGTCGACGTGCTCGAGCGGGCGTGGGCGCGGGTCGGCGGGGTCGGTGCGGGGGCGCGCGGGTCGCTCGCGGCGGTGGTCTGAGCCCGCCGCCGTGGTCCGGGGCCGTCGCGGTGGTGCGAGCCCGCGACGGTGGTCCGGGCTGCCGGCGTGCTCCGCTGTGTCATCCCACAGGTGGAGGTCACCGGCACGGTGTCGCCCGGCAGGGTGACGCGGCGGGCTGCCGTCGCCCGTCAGGCTGCTCACCGTGACCCCGATCTCGCCCGCACACCGTGACCCCGCTCCGGTCGTCCCGGCCGTCCCCGCCGCTGCACGCGTGACGATGGCCCTGGCTGCGGCGCTGCTCGTCGGGGTCCTCACCTCGTTCGGGCAGGCGGTCCAGGCGTTCGCCGTCGCGGCCAACTCCGCGGCGCCCTGGTTCGGCGTCGCGGTGCTCCTGTGCCTGCTCGCACGGGTCCGGACCGGCCGCGTCGCCCTGCCGCTCGCGATGCTGCTCGGCGTGGTGCTGCTCGAGCTCATGCACGTCGGGTACTGGGCGGCCACGAACCTGCGCGGCTACCCCGACGTCCTGTCGCCGACCGGCTTCTGGGTGGTGGTCGGGGTCCCGGCCGGGCTCCTCGCCGGTGGGGTCGCCGTCGCCCTGCGCGTCGGTGGTCCCGTGGTGCGCGCGGGTGCCCTCGGGGTCGTCGCGGCGGTGTTCGTCGGCGAGGGGGTGCGGGCACTGCACAGCGTCGCGACCGCCGAGACGCTGCCGGGCTGGATCGCCCAGGTCGTCATCGGGATGGTCGTGCTCGGCGTGGCCGTGTGGACGGCGCCGAGCACCACCGCCCGGACGGTCGCGCTCGTGACCGGGGTCGTCGGGGCCGCCGGGGTGCTGGCCGCGTACCTGCTGCTCGGCGGCTGACCGTCCGCCGGCCGTCCCGGGAGCCGGCCCACCGCGTTGCCCGGTCGGGTCGGCCGGACGCGCAGCCCGGACGTGCAGCCCGGCCGCGCTGCCCGGCCTCGGGCGGTCCCGACTCGCAGGGAGTGCTGGGAGGATCGGACGGTGCACTTCCTCTCGGTCTTCAGCATCCGGAACCGCGCGCTCATCGCCCTCGTCACGATCGTCGTCGCGGTGTTCGGCAGCGTCGCACTGACGAACCTCAAGCAGGAGCTCATCCCGAGCGTCGAGTTCCCCCAGGTCGCCATCGTCAGCGCCTACCCCGGGGCGACCCCGGAGGTCGTGTCGAACGACGTCTCGACGAAGATCGAGCAGGCGATCCAGGTGGTCCCGAACCTCGAGTCGACGAGCGCGACCTCGTCGACCGGGCAGAGCGTCGTCTCCGCGTCGTTCGACTACGGTTCGAACCTCGCCAGCGCCGAGGACAAGATCCAGACCGCGGTCAACGCGCTCTCGCTGCCCGACACCGTGCAGACCCAGATCGTGACCGGGTCGTTCGACGACCTGCCGGTCCTGCAGCTCGCCGTCACGGCCTCCGGCAACCAGGAGCAGCTCGTCGACCGGCTGAACGCCACGGCGATCCCCGACCTCGAGAAGCTCGACGGGGTGCGCCAGGCCGACGTCTTCGGCAACCCCGGTCGCCGCGTCGTGATCACCCCGAACGAGGACGAGCTCGCGGCGCGGGGGCTCACCTCGCAGTCGATCTCCGACGCGCTCGACGACAACGGCACGCTCATCCCGGGCGGCACCATCACGCAGGACGGCAAGACGCTCTCGGTGCAGACCGGGCAGCGGATCGCGTCGATCGCCGACATCGAGGCGCTGCCGCTGACGGCGGCGTCCGGCGGGTCGTCCACGTCGTCCTCCGCGAGCACGGGCGGATCCGCGAACGGCGGGTCCGCGACCGGCGGTGCCGGCGGCACCGGCGGTGCCACGGGCGGTGCAGCCGCGTCCGGTGACGGGACCGCCGGGGGATCGGCTGCGGGTGGGACCGGCACCGGGACCAGCGCGACGGGCGGGACGGGCGCGAGCCGGGCCTCCACGGCGACCTCGCTCGGGGACGTCGCGACCGTGCAGATCGAGGAGTCCCCGCGGACGTCGATCAGCCGGGTCGACGGCAAGACCGCGCTGACGATCGCGATCACGAAGACGCAGGAGGCCAACACGGTCGACGTGTCCGAGACCGTGAAGGACGCCCTGCCCGGCATCGAGGCCAAGGTCACCGGCGACCCGCGCTTCACCGTCGTGTTCGACCAGGCGCCCTACATCCAGCAGTCGATCGACTCCCTGGCCGAGGAGGGGCTGCTCGGCCTCGGGTTCGCCGTGATCGTCATCCTGGTGTTCCTGCTGTCCGTCCGTTCGACCATCGTCACCGCCATCTCCATCCCGACGTCGGTGCTCCTCGCGGCGATCGGCATGCAGGCCGCCGGCTACACGCTGAACATCATCACGCTCGCCGCGCTCACGATCGCGATCGGACGCGTGGTCGACGACTCGATCGTCGTCATCGAGAACATCAAGCGGCACCTGCAACCGGGCGTCGACCGCGGCCGGGCCGTGCTCGACGCCGTCCGCGAGGTCGCCGGCGCCGTCACCGCGTCCACCCTGACCACCGTCGCGGTGTTCCTGCCGGTGGCGTTCGTCGCCGAGCTCGTCGGCGAGCTGTTCCGGCCGTTCGCGCTCACGGTCACGATGGCCCTGATCGCGTCCCTGCTCGTGTCGCTCACCATCGTGCCGGTGCTCGCGTACTGGTTCCTCCGTGCGCCGAAGGGCCACGCGCACGCCGCGGGCCGGGCGGCCACGACCGGCTCGACCGGCTCGCTCGCGTCGGGCGCGGACCTGCACGACGCCGGCGCCCCCGACCGCCTGCGCCGCGGGTACCAGCCCGTGCTCCGGTGGGCGATCGGCCGACCGGCACTCGTGCTCGTGCTCGCGCTGCTCGTCCTCGGCGGCACCGCGGCCGCCGTCCCGTTCGTCAAGACGAACTACCTCGGCGACTCCGGGCAGAACACCTTCACGGTGACGCAGGACCTCGCGGCCGGCACGAGCCTCGACGTGCAGGCGGACGCCGCGCGCAAGGTCGAACGGGTGCTGCAGGACGTCCCCGGCGTCGAGACCGTCCAGACCACCATCGGCACGAGTGGGCAGTCGATCCAGGCGGCGTTCGGCGGCGGGGCGTCGGCCTCGGTGCAGTACAACGTCACGACCGACTCGGCCCGCGACCAGACCACCATCCAGTCGACCGCCCGGCAGCGGATCGACCGCATCGACGGCGTCGGCGAGGTCAGCCTGTCGTCGGCCGGCGGCGGGTTCGGCGGGTCGAGCGACATCGAGGTCGACGTCACCGCGCCGACCCAGTCCGAGCTGCAGACCGCCGCGAAGACGGTGCTCGCGAAGATGCGCGGCGTCGACGGCACCACGAGCGCGACGAGCAACCTCGCCGCCGCCGAGCCGTACCTCGCGGTGAAGGTCGACCGCCGTGCCGCCGCCGAGCGGGGTCTCACCGAGACGCAGGTCGGCGGGCTCGTCGCCGCGGCCGTGTCGCCCCGGGACACCGGCTCCGTCGAGATCGACGACGCGACGCTCGACGTCTACATCGCCGACCCCGCGCCGCCGACGACGATCGACGCGCTGCGGTCGCTCTCGATCCCGACGGCGACCGGCGCCGTGCCGCTGTCCGACCTCGCCACGGTCGAGCAGTCCGAGGGGCCGACCTCGATCACGACGTCGAACGCCGTGCGCACGGCGACGATCACCGTGACACCCGACGCGTCGAACCTCGGGGCAGCGGTGCAGAACGTCACCGCCGCCGTCGACGGGATCGACCTGCCGAAGGGTGCCTCGGCGTCGATCGGCGGTGTCGCGTCGAGCCAGTCGTCCGCGTTCAGCCAGCTGCTCCTGGCCGTGCTCGTCGCGGTGCTCATCGTCTACGTGATCATGGTCGCGACCTTCCGCAGCCTGCGGCAGCCCGTGATGCTCCTGGCGTCGGTGCCGTTCGCCGCCACCGGGGCGCTCCTGCTGCAGATCGTCACCGGCATCCCGCTCGGCGTCGCGTCGCTCATCGGCCTGCTCATGCTCGTCGGCATCGTCGTGACGAACGCGATCGTGCTCATCGACCTCGTGAACCAGTACCGACGCCGCGGGCTGCGCGTGCACGAGGCCCTGGTCGAGGGCGCCACCCGACGCCTCCGACCGATCCTGATGACCGCGCTCGCGACGATCTTCGCGCTGCTTCCGATGGCGATCGGGCTCACCGGGAAGTCCGGGTTCATCTCGCAGCCGCTCGCACTCGTGGTGATCGGCGGCCTGGTGTCGTCGACGCTGCTCACCCTCGTGGTGCTGCCGGCGCTCTACGCCCTGGTCGAGGGGTTCTTCGAGCGGCGGGCCGACCGTCGGGCCGAGGCGGAGCGTCGGGCGGAGCCCGGCGCTGGGTCTGGGTCTGGGTCAGGAGCCGGGGCTGCGGCGCACGGCGAGGCCGAGGCGCCGACGGTCTGACCGGGGCGCGCGCCGGGTCCGATCGTGACCAGGGCGCGTGGGATCCGGTCGTGACGGGGGCGCGGGATCCGGTCGTGACCGGGGCGCGCCGGGTCCGGTCGTGACCGGGGCCGCGACGCCCGGGCTCAGCCCCGGTCGCCGGTCCCGGGCTCGGCCGTCCGGAACCAGGACACGAGCACGCACGTCAGCGTCACGAGGAACACCATCGCGGCGAGCTGGGCCAGCACGGCCAGGTGCCCGGTCGACGCCGCGTACCCGCCGAAGGCGACCGCGGCGACGAACGACAGGCCGAGCAGGAGCTCCACCGCGACGCGCAGCGGTCCCCGGTGCTGCCACTCGGCGGTGGTGCGGGCGGGGCGGGTCGTCGTGTCGGTCACCCCGGCAGTCTGGGCGTGTCGGGACCGGAGCGCCACGCCCGAGTCCGGGGGACACGGACACCGCCCGGCCGAACCGGCCCGGGACCGGCGGCCGACGCGGCCCGGGGCCGGCGGCCGACGCGGCCCGGGACCTACGGCCGGCGCAGCCCGGGACCGGCGGCCGGCGCAGGCGCAGCCCGGCCGACACCGCCCGGCCGCCCTCAGTCCAGCTGCCGCCGCAGGAACCCGACGACCCGCTCGCTCATCGCCCGGTCGAGCTGCGCGATCGAGTGCGCCGACCCCTGGACCGCCACGAAGGTCACCGACACGTCGTGCGACCGGAGCGTCGCCACGAACTCCCGGGACTCCCACAGCGGGATGAACTCGTCGGTCGAGTGCCCGATGAAGAACGGCGGGGTGTCCTCCGTCACGTGGAACCCCGGCGAGGCCCGCTCCGCCGCCGGGCAGTCGGTGTACGTCCGGCACCCCAGGTACAGCAGCTGCTTCCGCTGGAACGACGCGGACACCCCGTCGGCGCGGGTCGACCGCTCGGTGAGGTCGGTCGGCCCGCTGAGGTCGACGACCGCCCGGACCCGGTCGCCCGCGGCGTACGCGGCGGACTCGTGGTCCGTGACGGCGGTCATCGCGACGAGGTTGCCCCCAGCGCTGCCGCCGAACAGCCCGACCCGGCCGGGGTCGACGTCGTACGTCGACAGGGTCGTCGGTCGGAACACCCAGTCGAGCGCGCGGCGCACGTCGTCCAGGCCCGCCGGGAACGGGTCGGTCGGGGCGAGCCGGTAGTCGACGTTCACGGTCACGAAGCCCTCGGACGCCAGGTACTGGCACACCGCCCGGTACGCCGCGGTGGCCTTGTCGCCGTGCGACCAGCTGCCGCCGTGGACCATCACCACCGCCGGCCGACCGGATGACCCGCCACGCGGTCCGCCGCGGCCCTCCGGCGTCGGGGAGCCCGACGGGGTGGGGGAGCCCGACGGGGTGGGGGTCGCGGTCGTGTCCGGCGCACTGTCCGCGGGCAGGCACACGTCGAGCCGTTGCAGGGCGTCGGACCCGTAGGGCACGTCCTCGACGACGTCGATGCCGGGGTAGCGCAACGACAGCGGGTAGATCACCGGGTCCGCGGTGACCGTGGTGTCCCCGTCGGCGGCCGGGTCGGGAGAGCACGACACGAGCGACACCAGCGCCACGACCGCGGCGAGGAGCGCGAGCGGTGTGCGGCGACCGGACCTCATCGCGTCCACGGTAACCCGGCCGACGACGCGGCACGTCCGCCCACGGGACGACCCCACCCCACCGTCCGGCGGAGACGCCACGCACCCGAGCACCCACCCGCCGTCCGGGTGCCAGGATGGGGGCCGACCCGTCAGGAGGACCCCGTGAGCCGTCGCAAGGCCTGGAACGCCGACCCCGAGCCCCTGCTGCGCGTCGAGGAGGGGTTCCGCCTCGACCGCGTCGACCCCGACCGTACCCCCGGCTTCGCGGGGCGCAAGATCGACGGGCTCGAGGCGCTCGCCGCCGGGGCCGGTCGGCTGGCCGCCCTGCAGGAACGCCTGCACGCCGCGAGCACCGCCGGAGACGAACGCCGCGTGCTCCTCGTCCTGCAGGCGATGGACACCGCGGGCAAGGGCGGCATCGTCTCGCACGTCGTCGGTGCGGTGGACCCGAACGGCGTCCACTACGCGGGCTTCGGCGCACCCACCGCCGAGGAGCGCGCGCACGACTTCCTCTGGCGCATCGAGCGCGAGCTGCCGTCCGCCGGGCAGCTCGGCGTCTTCGACCGCTCGCACTACGAGGACGTCCTCATCCAGCGCGTCCGGGCGATGGCGCCCCCGGAGGAGATCGAACGCCGCTACGGCGCGATCGTCGACTTCGAGGACCGTCTGGCCGAGCAGGGCACGACGATCGTCAAGGTGATGCTGCACATCTCGGCGGACGAGCAGCGCGAACGGCTCGGTGACCGGCTCGACCGTCCGGACAAGCACTGGAAGTTCAACCCGGCCGACATCGACGAGCGGCTGCGGTGGGACGAGTACCAGCAGGCGTACCAGGTCGTGTTCGACCGCACGTCGACCGCCCGGGCCCCCTGGTACGTGGTCCCGGCGAACCGCAAGTGGTACGCACGACTGGCGGTGCAGCAGCTGTTGCTCCGCGCCCTCGAGGACATGCAGCTCACGTGGCCGGCCGCCGACTTCGACGTGGCCGAGCAGCGTCGCAGGCTCGCTGCGTCCTGAGTCGGCGGGTCGGCCGGGAGGCGCGCCCCGCCTCCGTCCCGCCGGTCCGGTGACCACGGGGCTGGCCTTCGGGCGCCGGGTCGCGTAGACTCCCTCGGTCGGCCTTCGACACCGCGGCTGCGCGCCGCGGACGTTTTTGGGTGTTGTGTAGTTCGAGGGCTGGAATCACGTCGATCCGACGACGGGATGAACCCCCTCTCCACGTACCGCCCCCGCCGATGTCGCTGCCGGGCTGCGTGGCACGTCCGCACCCCGGAAAGCAGTCATGGCCCCGTACGACAAGGGCGCGAACTCCCGCGCCTCCGACCGAGTCCGCCACGCGAACGGCACCCCCGCCGCCCGTTCGGCCAAGCACCGCGGCTTCCGTGCCGCCGATCCCGCCGCGCCGCGGCAGAAGCAGCGCTGGGACGCCGAGGAGCGTCGTGGACGCGCCGCCCAGGGCGACCGCCCCGCGCGTCCGAACTGGGAGCCGCGCGACCCCGCCCGCACGAAGTGGGAGCCCCGCGGCGCGGGACGCCCGACGCGTGGGTCCGACCGTGACGACCGTGCGCCGCGTCGTGACGACGAGCGCGGTGGCCGACGGTTCGACCGCGACGACCGTGCGCCGCGCCGGTTCGACCGTGACGACCGTGCCCCGCGTCGTGACGACCGGGACGCCCCGCGTCGGTTCGACCGTGACGACCGTGCCCCGCGTCGTGACGACCGCGACGACCGTGCACCCCGTCGGTTCGACCGCGACGACCGTGCACCCCGTCGGTTCGACCGGGACGACCGTGCGCCGCGTCGGTTCGACCGGGACGACCGTGCGCCGCGTCGGTTCGACCGCGACGATCGCGCTCCGCGCCGGTTCGACCGCGACGATCGCGCTCCGCGTCGTGACGACCGGGACGACCGTGCACCCCGCCGGTTCGACCGTGACGACCGTGCGCCGCGTCGTGACGACCGCGACGACCGTGCACCCCGCCGGTTCGACCGTGACGACCGTGCCCCGCGTCGCTCCGACCGCGACGACCGTGCCCCGCGCTCGACCGGCCGCGACGACGCCGGCCGCGGGTACGTGCCGGCCGACGACGTCAAGCTCGAGAAGCTCCAGGCGGCGTCCACCGTCGCCGCGGACGTCGAGGGCGTGACCTTCGGCGACCTCGGCATCGGCGGCAACATCGTGCGCACCCTCGCCGAGATGGGCGCCGCGAGCCCGTTCCCGATCCAGGCCGCCACGATCCCCGACGTGATCGCCGGCAAGGACGTCCTCGGCCGCGGTCGCACCGGTTCGGGCAAGACCATCGCGTTCGGCGCCCCGCTCGTCGAGAAGCTCATGGAGCACGGCGGCGGGACGAAGCGCAAGATGGGCCGCGCCCCGCGTGCGCTCATCCTGGCCCCGACCCGCGAGCTCGCGCTGCAGATCGACCGCACCGTGCAGCCGATCGCCCGCTCCGTCGGTCTGTTCACGACGCAGATCTACGGCGGCGTCCCGTACGGCCGCCAGGAGGGCGCCCTCGAGCGCGGCGTCGACATCATCGTCGGCACCCCCGGTCGCGTGCAGGACCTCATGAACAAGGGGAAGCTCGACCTCAGCGAGGTCGTCGTCTCCGTGCTCGACGAGGCCGACCACATGTGCGACCTCGGGTTCCTCGAGCCCGTGCGCGAGATCCTCGCCGCGACCGCCGAGGTCACCCCGCAGGGCAACCGCGCCCAGAAGCTCCTGTTCAGCGCCACGCTGGACGCGCAGGTCGCGTCGCTCGTGTCGGAGTTCCTGCACGAGCCGAGCGTCCACGAGGTCGCCGGCGAGGACCAGGCGTCCTCGACGATCGACCACCGCGTGCTCGTGGTCGAGCAGCGCCAGAAGGACCAGGTGCTCGAGGAGCTCGTGGCCGGCCAGGGCAAGACCATCGTCTTCGCCCGCACCCGTGCCTACGCCGAGCGCCTCGCCGACCAGTTCGAGGACGCCGGGATCCGCGCGACCTCGCTGCACGGCGACCTCAACCAGTCCCGCCGGACCCGCAACCTGCAGCTGCTCACGAGCGGCCGGGTGAACGTGCTCGTCGCGACCGACGTCGCCGCCCGCGGCATCCACGTCGACGACGTCTCGCTCGTCGTGCAGGCGGACGCCCCGGACGACTACAAGGCGTACCTGCACCGCTCCGGCCGCACCGGCCGTGCCGGCAAGGAGGGCACGGTCGTCACGATCGTCCCCCGTGGTCGCCGCCGCAAGATCGAGGGCATCCTCGACAACGCCGAGATCGAGGCGGAGCTCGTCGAGGCGGGCCCCGGCGACGGCATCGTGGCGGAGCTCGCCGCGCGCTAGTCGCGACCGGACGACGGAACGGGAGGCGCGGTGCCGGCTGGCACCGCGCCTCCCGTTCCGTCGTGCCGCACCCCGCGCGCACCGCGACGTGCGCGGGTCAGCGCGAGAAGAAGAGCAGGCCGCGCACGTAGCCGGCCTGGCCGGCGTGCTGCGTGCAGTCGTCGAGGATGCTCACCAGACGCGCCCCGCGCGTGACGGGCGGGTCCCACGCCTCGTCGACGACCTCGTCGAGGTCCTCGGGCGCGAGCGTGCCGAGGTAGGCGACGGTGCGCTCGTGCACCGCGTGCAGGTACCCGCTGAGCAGCTCGGCGGACGCACGCACCCGACCGACGTCGTCGCGGGACATGCCGTAGCCGAGCGCCTCGGCGGGGAAGGGCAGCCCGAAGCGCTCCACCCAGCCGTCCGCGGTCCAGACCTGCTCGCTGCCGGCGAGGGCCGCGACCTGCGCGTCCTGGCCGCGTGCGGTGTGCCAGGCGAGCCATGCGAGCGTGTTGGCACCGGCGGCGGGTCGGGTCGCGAGCTGGTCCGCGGACATGCCGTCGAGGGACCGGTCGACGGTCTCGGGGATGCGGGAGAACGCTTCGGTGAGGAGTTCGGACGGGGTCATGCGCCCGACCGTACGCGGCCGGGCCGGGGCCCGACCGTCAGGGACGGTGGCGACGGAGCGCGGCACCGACGCCCGTGAACGCCGCCGCGAGCGCGGCGAGCTCCGACGCCGGGACGCCGTCGCGGAAGGCCTCGCGGTACACGGCGACGACCTCGTCGGCGAGCTGCGCCCCGGTCGGGGTCAGCTGCACGAGGATGCTCCGCCGGTCGCCGGGGTTCGGGCGGCGTTCGAGGTGGCCCCGACGCTCGAGCCGGTCGATCAGCGAGGTCATCGCGCCGGTCGTCAGCTCGAGGTGGTCGGCCGCCTGCTTGGGCGTGAGGCCGGCCCCCTCGGTGCCCGCGACGACCAGGACGAACCGGAGGTCCGTGGCGTGCAGCCCGCGGGCCGCGCTCTCCTGCGTGAGGACGCGGGCGTGCTGGGTCTGCAGCGTCCGGAAGGCTCGGAGGGCGGACGACAGGCCGTCGGTCGGGGTGGGCACGACGGGGGCGGCGATCGTCACGGGTCTCGTCTCGGGTGGTGCCGTCCCGGGTGGACGAACTGTCTCATTCAACAAGAATGTGAACGATCAAGCAACCCCCATCTCCGGTACCAGGAAAAACGTTGTGGAGTCCTCAGGTTCGTCGTACGGTGGTGCGCAACCACCAGGTTCTGCAGCGCGACCAACCACCGCGGGTCCGGGACCGCAACCGATCAGATCACCTTCTCGGAGGACCACCATGTCCCGTGTCTCGCCTCGTGCTGCCCGCATCGCAGCCTGGATCGCCGTCCCCGCCGCCATCGTCGCGTCCGGCGTCGTCGTCTCGACCGCCTCGTACTCGGCGTTCTCGGCCACCACCACGAACCCGACCAGCAACTGGACCGCGGGCAGCGTCGCCCTGACGGACGACGACAACGACACCGCGCTCTTCACCGCGACCAACCTGAAGCCCTCGTCCACCGGCTCCAAGTGCATCGCCGTCACCTCCACCGGGTCCCTGCCCGCCGTCGTGAAGCTCTACGGCACCGGCGCGCAGACGACGAGCGAACTCGCGACCCACACGAACCTGCTCGTCGAGGCGGGCTCCGGCGGCAGCACGTCCTCGTGCACGGGGTTCACCGCCGACGCCGGCCAGCCCGTGTTCACCGGGCTGCTCTCGCAGTTCGGGTCGACCGCGACGAACTACGGCAACGGGCTCGGTTCCTGGGCGACGACCGGCGGTGCCACGTCCCAGACCCGTGTGTACAAGTTCACCTACACGGTCGCCTCGGACACCCCGACCACCGCGCAGGGGAAGACCGCGTCCATCGGCTTCACCTGGGAGGCACAGAACAGCTGATCCGCGACGGGCACCGTGATGGACAGCACCGGCGTGGGCGGGCAGCACCGCCACGCCCGTCCGGACGCCGTGCTCGAGGCCCTCGACTGGACGCGCGTCGTCGTCGGGACGGCCGCGCGCGCGATCGTCGCGACGGTCGTCGGGCTCGCGCTGTGGGCCGCCGCACCGGCGGTCCTGGGGTGGCAGCCCACGACGGTCGTCACCGGCTCCATGGCCCCGAGGCTCACGCCGGGCGACGTCGTGGTCTCGCGCCCCGTGCCCGAGCCCGACGTCGTCCCGGGGCGTGTCCTGCTCGCCGACGACCCCGACCAGCCCGGTCACCTCCGCCTGCACCGCTACGTCGAGGCGCGTGACGACGGGACCCTCGTCACGAAGGGCGACGCGAACCCGGCGGCCGACTCCACCCCGCTCGACCGGTCGGCCGTGCACGGGGTCGGCTACCTCCGGGTGCCGTGGGTCGGCGTCCCGGTCGCGTGGGCGCACGAGGGGCGGTGGGGAGCCGTGGCCGGTGCCGCGGCCGTCCTCGCCGGTCTGCTCGCGCTGTGCGCGGTGGACGGCGGGTTGCGTCGGGCCGGCCGGGAGGCGCGTGGTGCGTCCGCCCCGCCGCCACCGTCCGGCGGCACGCGCGTCCACGGCCGTCGCTCGGCTCGCGGCCCGGCCGTGCGGGACGGCTCGCGGGCCGGTGCCCGGCACGCAGCGCTCCGGCAGGGGGGTGCGCTGCTCGTCACGGTGGCCGTGCTCGGTGGGGTAGGCCTGGTCGCGCCGGACCGCGCGGAGGCGGTGCCGTTCGCCGCGTCGACGACGTCGCCGCCGTCCAGGGTCACCGCTGCGGTCATGCCCGGGCCCACGAAGGTGACCTGCGTGTCCAACGGACCGGGGAAGGGGGTCACGATCTCGTGGACGAAGCCGAACTGGGCGATCCGCGGGTACGACGTCTCCTGGGGTGGGACACGGATCGCCTCGCCGGACGCCGCGGCCACGAGTGTCGTCGTCACGGCGGGGCTGCTCGACATCACGAGCGGCAAGATCACCGTCCGTGCGCTCGACGCCGGTCCGGGGAGCGTCTGGTCTGCCGACGGCGACGCGCAACCGACGGTGACCGTCGTCACGTCGTTGTCCCTGACCTGCAGCTGACGCGCTCTCCACAGGCCGCCGCGGGGCGTCGGGCGATGTCCCCGGCCGCCGCTACCGTGACGGCATGCGCATCCTGCACACCGGCGACTGGCACCTCGGCCGCACGCTGCTCGGTGCGGACCTGCTCGAGCACCAGGCCGCCTTCACCGACTTCCTCGTCGAGACGGTCCGTGCGCGGGCGGTCGACCTCGTCGTCATCGCCGGTGACGTCTACGACCGCGCGATCCCGCCGGTCGACGCCGTCCGGATCCTGTCGCGCGCGCTCGAGCGGCTCGCCGAGACCGCCACGGTGGTCCTGACGCCGGGCAACCACGACTCCGCGGCGCGGCTCGGCTTCGGTGCCGGGGTGATGCACGACCGCGTCCGGATCCTCGCCGAGCCGGCGGGCATCGCGACGCCCGTGCTCCTGTCCGACGACGCCGGACCGGTCGCGGTGTACGGCATCCCCTACCTGCACCCCGACCTCACCCGCCACGCCCTCGCCGCGGTCCCCGACGAGCCCCTCGCCCGGTCGCACCAGGCGGTCCTCGGAGCGGCGACCGAACGCGTGCGGGCCGACCTCGCGTCCCGACCGGGCACCAGGAGCGTCGTCGTCGCACACGCCTTCGTGGGCGGAGCCGCGCCGAGCGACAGCGAACAGGACATCCGGGTCGGCGGGGTCGACGTGGTCTCCGCCTCGGTGTTCGACGGCGTCGACTACGTCGCACTCGGCCACCTGCACGGCCCGCAGCGCGTCGGGCCGGACGACCGGATCCGGTACGCGGGCTCCCCGCTCGCGTTCTCGTTCGGCGAGCGGCACCAGCGCAAGAGCGTGACCGTCGTCGACCTGGAGGCCGACGGATCGGTGACGGTCGAGCTCGTCCCGACCCCCGTGCCGCGCCGGCTCGTCGACGTCCGCGCGACGATCGCCGACGTCGAGTCCGGCGCGCACGCGTCCGACGCCGACGCCTGGGTCCGCGTCGCGGTGACCGACACCGTCCACCCCGAACGGATGTACGCCCGCGTGAAGGACCACTTCCCGCACGCCCTGGCGATCACCCACGAGCCCGCGGAACGGCCCGAGCGTGCGGTCGCCACGGCGGTCTCGGCGACGTCCGACCCCGTCGAGGTCGCCGCCGACTTCGTCGCCTTCGCCACCGGCGCGGCACCGAGCGAGGACGACCGCGCCGTCCTGACCGAGGCGTACGAGGCCGCACTGCTCGCGATGCACGCCGACGGGGCCCGCTGATGTACCTGCACCGACTCGACCTGCAAGCCGTCGGGCCCTACCCCGACCTGGTCTCGATCGACTTCGCCGCGCTCGCGGCGTCCGGGGTGTTCCTGCTCGAGGGCCCGACCGGCTCGGGCAAGTCCACCATCATCGACGCCGTCGTGTTCGCCCTGTACGGCGGGCTGGCGGGCGAGTCCTCCACGCCCGACCGGCTGCACAGCCAGCACGCCGACCCCGGGGTCGAGCCCTTCGTCGACCTGGTGTTCGAGACGGGTGCCGGCGTGTACCGGGTCCGACGCACCCCGCAGTACGACCGCCCCAAGCAGCGCGGCACGGGCACCGTGCGGCAGCAGGCGTCCGCGCAGCTGTTCCGGCTCGCGCACCCCGCCGACACCGTGGGCGAGCCGGTCTCGTCCCGCATCCCCGAGGTCGGGCTCGAGGTCGCGCGGATCGTCGGACTCGACAAGGTCCAGTTCCTGCAGACCGTGGTCCTGCCGCAGGGGGAGTTCGCGCGCTTCCTGCGGTCCCCGGGCGAGGAACGCCGCAAGCTCCTGCAGTCGCTGTTCGGCACGCAGGTCTACGACCGCACCGCCGAGGAACTCGCCGCCCGACGCCGGGCCGTGCAGGCCGAGGTCGAGGGCGCCGACGCCCGCGTGCGCGACGCCCTCAGCCGCTTCGCCCAGGCGGCCGGGGTCGACGACCCCGACGAGCAGCAGGTCGACGCGACGGTCGCCGCCCTGCGGTCCACCGCCGACGAGGCCGCGGCCGCGCGGGACGCCGCCGTCGCCGCGGCACAGGCTGCGGCGCTCCGGGAGCAGACGGTCCGCGCCCGGGTCGCCGCCCGCGAGCGCCGGGCCGCACTGCTCGACCGGCAGCGCGCGCTCGACGACGGCGCCGCCCGGATCGCCACCGTGCGCGAACGGCTCGGACTCGCCGCCAGGGCGACCCCGGTCGTGCTCGCCGCCGATGCGCTCGGTTCCGCTCGGGAGCGTGCGACCCGGGCGGCCGAGGCTGCTGCGGCGCTCCGTGCCCGGATCGGCCTCCGGCCCGACGCCGACGCCACCGGACGACGCGCTGCGCTGACCGCGTTCCTGGGCAACGTCCGGCACCTCGTGGCGGTCGAGGACTCCCTGGGAGCCCGACGTCGAGCACGGTCCGACGCGAGCCGACGGGTGGCGGAGCTGCTCGACCGCGCGGCGGCGCTCGACGAGGAGATCGCCGGTCGTCCGACCCAGCGTGCCGAGCTCGTCGAACGGCTCCGCGCCGCCACCGAGCGCGCGGCGGACGCCGAGGCTGCGCGGCTCGAGGTCGAGCGGGTCGCGCACCTGCGTGCCGAACTGGCCGCACGGGACCTGGCGCGCGGGTCGGTTGAGACGGCCGAGCGTGCCGTCGCGACCGCGCGGGCCACGGCCGAGCGTGCACTCGCGGCCGAGCACGACGTGCGGTCGCGGCGGATCGCGGGCCTCGCGGGCGAGCTCGGTGCGGCCCTCGAAGCCGGGGCGCCGTGCCCGGTGTGCGGCGCGGTCGAGCACCCGGACCCCGCGGCACCGCAGGACGACCACCCCGCGGTCGAGGCGGTCGAGGCGGCGTCCCGGGCGACCCGGATCGCCGAGACGGCACTCTCCGACGCCGCGGCCGACCTCGCCGTCGCCCGGGCGCTCCTCGAGCGGCTCGACGAGACGGTCGGTGCCCTCGACGCCGCGACGCTCGCGGAGCGCGCCGCCGCGGCCGACGCCCGGGTGGCCGCCGCCGAGCAGGCAGCGGTCCAGGTGCGTGACCTCGACCGGCAGCGGGACGCACACGACGAGGGCACCACGACCCTCGAACGCGAGCGGGACGCCGTCCGGTCCCGGCACGCGGTGCTGGTCGCCACCGGCGCGGACGAGGACCGACGGCTCGCGGACGACACCGCCGCCGTCGACGCCGCGCTCGGACGGGCGCGCGACCACCTGCGGGCGGAACCGCGGACTGGCGGGGCGCAGACACCCGACCAGCACCCGACCGGAGCGCCCACGGGTCGTCCGGCGTCGAGCGCGCACCCGTCCACCGACGGTCCAGCGACCCTCCACGAGGCGGTCGCAGCGCTCGACCACCTCGTCGCGGAGCTCGACGCGGTCCTCGTCGCCGAGGCCGGGGTCACGACGGCCGAGCGCATCGCCGAGGACCGGCAGCGCGACGTCCGGGCAGCGCTCGACCAGCACGGCCTCGCCGACGTCGCCGACGCCCGGGCAGCTCGCCTGACCGCCGCCGACGAGGAGCGCCTGCGCGCCGAGGTGACGACCGCCGAGCGCGAGCGGGCCGTGGTCGAGGCCGGCCTCGCCGCACCGGACGTCGTCGAGGCGGCCGCGCTCGGCGACGAGCCGCTCGACGTCGACGCCGCACACGAGGCCCGGGTGCAGGCCGCCGACCGTGCCGACACGGCGACCCGGACCGCCCAGTCCGCGGCCGACCGAGCCGGAGCGGCCGCGGCGTGTGCCGCCGACCTCGACCGTGCCGTCCGGTCGCGCGACGCCACCTCGGCCCGCAGCCGCGCGGTCGTGCGGCTCGCCGACGTGGCCTCGGGTGTCGCCTCGGTGAACCCGAGCGGGATCACCCTCGGGACCTACGTGCTCATGCGGCGCTTCGAGGACGTCGTCGCCGCCGCGAACGACCGGCTGCGGGGGATGCTCGCGGGCCGCTTCACGCTCGAGACGTCCGACGAGCGCGAGGCCGGGTCACGCGCCCGACGCACCGGCCTCGCACTGGCGGTGCACGACCACACCACCGACACGCTCCGCGCCCCGGGCAGCCTGTCCGGCGGCGAGACGTTCACGGTGTCCCTGTGCCTCGCGCTCGGGCTGGCCGACGTCGTGCAGGCCGAGGCGGGCGGGGTCGCCCTCGGCACGCTGTTCGTCGACGAGGGGTTCGGCACGCTCGACCCCGAGACGCTCGACGACGTCATCGGGCAGCTCTCGCGCCTGACGGCCGGCGGTCGGCAGGTCGGCATCGTGAGCCACGTCGAGGAGCTCAAGCAGCGGATCCCCGAGCGGATCGCGGTCCGTCGCGCGCCGGGTGGCGGGTCCCGCGTCACGACGACGGTCTGACCCCCACCGCCCGGGACCGACCGTGCCGGCGGGTCAGGGCGTCGGCGTGACGTCCACCGTGCCGGCGGGTCAGGGCGTCGGCGAGACGTCCACGGTCCCGTCGGGCGGCGGCAGGATGTCGGCCGCGATCCACGGGAACACGAAGGTGAAGAGCACCCACACGACCGCGGCGAGCAGCACGAGCAGCTCGAGCACCTTGAGGACGACGGGACCCGGCAGCACGCGCCAGACGAACGGGAAGATCACTGCGGGGTCTCCGAGAGTTCCTTCGGGGTGCCCTCCGAGGCGGGCATCCAGTAGTCGAGCTTGGCGTGCGTGACGTACCGCTCCTTCGCGGACCACATCGGGTGGCAGGCGGTCAGCGTGAGCCAGCGGTCCTCGGCGGAGGGCGCCACACCGGGCTGGTTCGGCACCGGTGCGATCGTCTCGATCTTGTCGGGCGTGACGATCTGCGAGTCGGTGACCTTGTAGACGTACCAGACGTCGAAGCCCTTCGCCTTGTCGGTCACGCGCACGACGACGGAGTCGCCGTCCTTGAGGTCGGCGATCTGGTTGAGGGGCTTGCCGTACGTGACGCGGTGCCCGGCGACGGCGAAGTTGCCCTCGGCGCCCGGCATCGCGGTGTCCTGGTAGTGGCCGAGGCCGATCGTGTTGAGGACCTTCTCGCGGTCGGTGCCCTCGCCGATCGGGCGAACGTAGTCGGCGCCGAAGCGGGGGATCTGCATCGTGCCGAAGACCGAGGTGACGTCCGGCGGCTCGGGCAGCACGGGCGCGGCGTCCCGGTGCTCGGTCCCGGCGGCGGTCGGTACCGGCGTCTGCTCCAGGTCCTGCACGAGGGCGGTCTGCTCGTTCACCGCGACGACGTCCGTCCACCACGCCGTCCACAGCACGTACAGTCCCGTGCCGGCACCGGCGATGATGAGCAGCTCGGCGACGAGCGACACGAGCGCACCACCGACGGTCTGACGGGGACGCCGTCGACCGGTCCGGGTGTCGTCCTCGCCCCGCGCGGATCGCCGCGACGGCATGGTGTCGTGTGCGGTCACGGTGCTCCTGATCCGACGGATGCGGTGGTCGACCAGGTATAGCAGACGTGAGCGTCCGTCCGGTGTGGGCCGCGCTAGCCTGTGGACGTGCCGTACCGCTTCCGGACCTTCCACGAGGACGACACCGACGCGGTCGTCGCACTGTGGGACGCCTGCGGACTCCTCCGTCCGTGGAACGACCCGCACCGGGACATCGCCCGCAAGACCGCCGAGCAGCCCGAGCTCTTCCTGGTCGCCGAACAGACCGATCCGGACGACGACGGGACCCCGGCCCTGCTCGGCGCGGGCATGGCCGGCTACGACGGGCACCGCGGCTGGGTGAACTACCTCGCGGTCCGGCCCGACCAGCAGGGCACCGGCCTGGGCCGTGCCTTCATGGCCGAGTTCGAGCGGCTGCTGCTCGAGCGCGGCTGCCCGAAGGTCAACGTGCAGGTGCGCGCCGGCAACGAGCAGGTGCTCGGCTTCTACGCCTCGCTCGGGTACGCCGAGGACCACGCGGTGTCCCTGGGCAAGCGCCTCGTCGCCGACGACTGACCGACGTCACGCGAGCGCCAACCCGACGGCCGCCGCGAACGCCAGCCCGACCCCGCTCCACTGCACCGCGGTGAGCCGCTCGCGCAGCACCACCCCCGCGAGCGCGACCGTCCCGATCGGGTACAGCGCGTTGAGCACGCTCACGACCGGCAGGGTCGACGGGTCCTCCCCGGCGCGCAGCGCCGCCTGGATGCAGACGTTCGCCAACGCGTCCAGCACGCCGCACGCGACGACCGTCGCGACGACCCGACGCGACCACCCGCCCACGCGCCCCGCCCCGCCGACCGGCACCGCGCCTCCCGACCGCAGCGACGCACCGGGCCGCGCCGACCCGCCCGCCGGCACCGCGCCTCCAGGCCGCCCCGCGCCACCCGTGCGCACCGCGACCACCACCGCCACCGCACCGAGCAGCACCGTCTGCACCCCGCGCGCGACGAGCAGCGGCGCGACCCCGGACCCGTCCGGCGTCGCGTCGTAGGCGAGCACGATCCCGCCGAAGCCGCACCCCGCGACCGCTGCCGTGACCAGTCCGACGGCCGTGACCCGCGCGCCCGAGGTGTCGCGCACCGCCGCGACGAGCACCACCGCGACGACCGCCACCACGAGCGCGGCCCACCCCGTCGGCGACAGCACCGTGCCCCGCACCAGGGCGACCACCACGGGCACGACGGCCGCGAACACGGCCGTGAGGGGCGACAACACGCTCATCGGCCCGACGGCGAGCGCGCGGTACAGGAGCAGGACGCCGATCCCGCCGGAGCACCCGGCGACGAGCCCCCAGCCGACGGCAGCCCCCGAGAGGTCGGCACCGACGAGCGGGACCCCGACCAGGAGCGGCACCAGCCCGACCGCGGCGGTGGCCGCCGCGACCGTGACGGCACGCAGGTGCCTCGCCGCGACACCGCCCAGGAAGTCGGCGGCGCCGTAGACGACGGCCCCGGTCAGGGCGAGCAGCACGGTGGTCACGGGTCCCATCCTGCCCGGCCCGGTAGCCTGCGCAGGGTGAGCGTTCCGTACCACCGCCTGCCCCGCGTCGACGCCCGTTGGCGGTGGTGGCGCCCGTTCGTCGCGCTCGCGGTCCTGGCCGGCTGGTACGTCGCGACCCAGGTCGTGCTCGCGGTCGCGTACTTCGTCCCGATCGGAGCCTCGCAGGGTCCCGAGGGGCTGATGCGCTTCCAGCAGGAGCTGTCGAGCGGGGCACTCGACCCCACCGACCCGCTGGTCCTGTCGCTGTCGCTCGTGTCCCTCGTGGTGCTGCTGCCCGGGATCCTGCTCGCCGTGAAGCTCGCGAAGCTCGGTCCCGCGAACGTCCTGTCGTCGACGCGCTTCCGGGTGCGGTGGCGGTGGACCGCGTGGTGCCTGCTGCCCACGCTCGTCGTCGCGGCGATCATGTTCTCGGTCCAGACGATCGGCATGTTCACGTTCGACGGCGGCTTCGGGTGGGACCACGCCGCCATCGGGCACTCGACGGTCTCGGCGGGCACGCTCACGCTGACGATCGTCTTGGTCCTGCTGCTCGTGCCGTTCCAGGGCGCTGCCGAGGAGTACGTCTTCCGCGGCTTCCTCATGCAGACGATCGGCTCGTGGATCCCGGTCCGCGTGGTCGGCACGGTCGTCGCGGTCGTCGTCTCGACCGTCGTGTTCGCCCTGCTGCACATCCCGAACGGCTACAACGTCTGGGGCATCCTCGACGTCGGCTCGTTCGGTCTCGTGGCCGCGATCATCGTGCTGCGCACCGGCGGCATGGAGGCGACGGTCCTCCAGCACGCCTTCAACAACATCATGATCTTCGTGCTGCAGGCGCCGGGGTGGTCGCGGATCGACCTGACGTCGCAGGACGCGCAGGGCACGGTCGGCGGGTGGCTCGTCACGCTCGGCACGTCGCTGCTCTACTGGGGGATGGTCGAGGTGCTCGCGACGTGGCGGGGGCTGGACCGGCGGTTCGCCGGTCACGAGGCGCCCCGGTTCCGCGGGACACCGCCCGGGTTCGCGGGTGGGTCGCGGTGGTTCCGGCCGGGAGGCGCGGGCTGGTCGGACGCGCCGGCGCGTGTCGACGACGTGGCCGGGTCGGGTGACCCCGCCGGGTCCGGTGAGCGGGTGGGTTCGGGTCATCGGGCCGGTTCCGACGGACAGGGTGTGGACAGCGCGGTGGGTGTCGCCCGTCGCCCGTAGGCTCGTGGCATGAGTTCCACGCCCGCGCCCGCCGTCGCGCCGGTGTCCCCGTCACGCTCGGCGGCGCTCGACGTCCTGCGCCGGGTGTGGGGCTACGACGACTTCCGGGGTGAACAGGCCGCGATCATCGACCAGGTCGTGTCCGGTGGGGACGCCCTCGTCCTCATGCCGACCGGTGGCGGCAAGTCGCTCTGCTACCAGGTCCCGGCACTCGTCCGCGACGGCGTCGGGGTCGTGGTCTCGCCGCTGATCGCCCTCATGCAGGACCAGGTCGACGCCCTCGCGGCGAACGGCGTGCGCGCGGCGTTCCTCAACTCGACCCAGGGGCCCGACGAGCGCTCGCGGGTGGAGCGTGCCGTCGTCTCCGGCGAGGTCGACATGCTCTACCTCGCGCCCGAGCGCCTGCGGCTCGAGTCGACCCGCGCCCTGCTCGACCGCGCCCGCATCGCCCTGTTCGCGATCGACGAGGCCCACTGCGTCGCCCAGTGGGGCCACGACTTCCGGCCGGACTACCTCGAGCTGAGCATCCTGCACGAGCGGTGGCCGACCGTGCCGCGGGTCGCGCTCACCGCCACGGCGACGCCGCAGACCCACCGTGAGATCTCCGGGCGGCTCGGCCTCGACGACGCAGCGCACTTCGTCGCCGACTTCGACCGGCCGAACATCCAGTACCGGATCGAGCCGAAGACCGGCGCGATGCAGCAGCTGCTCACGTTCATCCGCACGGAGCACAGCGGGGACGCCGGCATCGTCTACTGCCTGTCGCGCAACTCGGTCGAGCGCACGGCCGCGGCGCTCGCCGACCAGGGCATCCCGGCACTGCCGTACCATGCCGGTCTCGACGCCAAGGTGCGCGAGCGCAACCAGTCCCGTTTCCTCCGCGAGGACGGCATCGTCATGGTGGCCACGATCGCGTTCGGCATGGGCATCGACAAGCCCGACGTCCGCTTCGTGGCGCACCTCGACCTGCCGAAGTCGGTCGAGGGCTACTACCAGGAGACCGGTCGTGCCGGGCGGGACGGGCTGCCCTCGACCGCGTGGCTCGCGTACGGCCTGAACGACGTCGTGCAGCAGCGCCGGATGATCGACCAGTCCGAGGGCGATGCCGCACACCGTCGGCAGCTCAGCGCCCACCTCGACGCCATGCTCGCCCTGTGCGAGACGATCGAGTGCCGCCGGGTCCGGCTGCTGGCGTACTTCGGCCAGGAGTCCACGCCGTGCGGCAACTGCGACACGTGCATCGCGCCGCCCGAGCCGTGGGACGGCACCGTCCCGGCGCAGAAGCTCTTGTCGACGGTCGTCCGGCTCGAACGTGAGCGCGGGCAGCGGTACGGCGTCGCGCACCTCGTCGACATCCTCGTCGGCAAGCAGTCGCCGCGCGTGCAGGAGCTCCGGCACGACTCGCTGGCGACGTTCGGCATCGGCAGCGACCTGAGCGAGGGGGAGTGGCGCGCGGTGGCGCGGCAGGTCCTGGCGCAGGGCTACGCCGCGGTGTCGGGCGACGGCTACGGCACGATCGTGCTCAGCCCCACGAGCGCCGACGTCCTGAGCGGACGGGTCCGGGTGCTCATGCGCCGCGACCCGGTCAAGGCGCCGCGCACGTCCCGGACCAGGCGGCAGGCCGTGACGGACATGCCGCAGGAGGCCGTGGGCCTGTTCGAGGCGCTGCGGGCCTGGCGTGCGGCGCAGGCCCGCGAGCAGGGCGTCCCGGCGTACGTGGTCTTCAACGACGCGACCCTGCGCGGCATCGCGGCTGTGCGTCCCGCCGACCAGGACCAGCTCGCCGAGATCTCCGGCGTCGGTGCGGCGAAGCTCGAGCACTACGGCCGTGCCGTGCTCGACGTGGTGTCCTCGCACGCCGACTGACCGGCGCGGAGCGCACGGCGGGCGTTGACCCGGGGCCGCTGCGCGGTGTCCCGGGCACCTACCGCGGACCCATGCCGCACGCGGCATGCGGGTCCCGGCGCGCTCACTACACTCGGAGACCCCGCCACGAGGAGGCCCCGGTGTCCGGTTCGACGAAGATCACCACCACGCTCAGTCGCGCGGTGGTGACCCCGCTCGCCCGGATGCTCTGGCGCCCCCGCATCGTCGGTCGGCGCAACGTGCCGAAGCGCGGCGCCGTGATCCTGGCGAGCAACCACCGGTCCTTCATCGACTCCCCGGCGATCACCCTCATGGCGCCGCGGAAGGTCTCGTTCCTCGCGAAGCAGGAGTACTTCACGGGCACGGGCTTCCGCGGTGCGGTGTCGAGGGCGTTCTTCGGAGGCATCGGCGCGATCGGCGTCGAGCGCGGTGCGGGTGCGGCGGCGCAGCAGGCCCTCGACCTGGGGCTGGAACGGCTCGAGGCGGGGGAGGCGTTCGCGATCTACCCCGAGGGCACGCGCTCCCTCGACGGCAGGCTCTACAAGGGTCGGACCGGGGTCGCCTGGCTGGCCCTCACCAGCGGCGCCCCCGTCGTACCGGTGGCGCTGACCGGCACCGAGGACGTGCAGCCGGTCGGCTCGAAGGTGCCGAAGCTCGCCCGCGTGACGATCGAGTTCGGCGCGCCGATGGACCTGTCCGGCTTCGGTGATGCGTCGTCCGGGCGGGCTCGACGCCACGCGACCGACGCCGTGATGGCGGCGATCCAGGCGTTGAGCGGGCAGGAGCCGGCGAACGCGTACAACAACCCGCCGTCGACGATCGTCGAGCGCGTGCGGCAGGTGCTCCGGCGGGACGACCCGACCCAGGCGGTCGAACCGGACTGATCCTGGAGCACGCTATTGCACATTCTGCATATCAGTGGTTGAATCGGGGTCGTGCCCGCAAGCGTCCGAACGCTCGGCGGGCCGGACCACCCGACCTCGATCAGAAGGCACGCAGCATGTCCTCCACCCCGCTCTTCGACTCCATCGCCGACCGCGCCTCCCGTCGGGGCCCGGTCAGCAGCACCGGCACCGCCCAGGCGGACGCCGCCGCGGAGGTCACCGGTCGCTCGAACACCGGCCCCACTGGCACCCCGCGTGACGACGCCGACCGTGCCGTCCCGGTGGTGTCGTCGGTCACCTCGGTCACCGCGCCGACCTCTCCCTTCGCTGCACCGGTCCCGCCGCAGCAGTCCGCCCTCGTGCCCGCCGCACTCGTGACCGCCATCGACGCGATCCCGGCGCAGGCGCGCGCGGCGCTCGGGAACGAGCACGTCGTCGGTGCGGAGCAGCTCGGCCTCGTCGAGGCAGTCGCCGACGCCCTGACCCGCGTGGTCGTCGACGCGGTCGTGCACGAGCTCGAGCGCATCACCCGCGACGGTGTCGTCCGCGCCTGACCGCTCTCCGTCCGGTCCGATCATGTCCGCCACCGAGTTCCTCCCGATGCGCGCCGCCCCGCGACGACGTGCCGGCGCTCGACACGTCGCCCCGGGCCGTCGCTCCTCGCGAGCCGGTGTCGCCGGGCCCCCGACCACCGGGGCGGCGGTCCCCCCTGCCGCCGCTCCGGTCTCCTCTCCGCGCCGGGCTGCACGCCGTGCTGCTGCCCCGACGCCTGCCGGTGCCGCACGCGGTGCCGGACGCCTCCTGACCACCGGGGCGGCGGTCCCCCCTTCCGCCGTCCCGGTCTCATCCCCGCGTCGCGCCGCCCGTCGTGCCGCCCCGATCCGGGGCGCGACGCCGCCGGCGGGTCCGCTCCCCGGTACGACGAGGCGGGCGGCTCCGACCGTCCGCGCGACGCCGCCGGCGCGTCCGTTCGTCGGCGCACCGGCCCGGACGGAACGGAGCGCGGCCGCTCACAAGGCGTCCGCCAAGCTCGTCCCCGTCACCGCCGCCGTGCTCGCCGCGTGCCTGTTCGTCGCCGTCGGTGACGCCCGGAAGGCGACCGCGGTCCCCACGACGCCCGCGGCCGGACGCGTGACGACGCAGCACTTCGCCGCGCCGTCGGTACCGACGACCACGATCACCCGCGACGGGTACGAGGTCGACATCGACGACGACGGGCACCGCTGGCCGCGCACGACGATCACCTCGACCGTGGTCCGACCGGTCGAGGGCGCGGTCCCGATCGCCGGCGGGTTCGGCGGTCGACACGTCGCCGGCTGCGGGGCGTGCTCGACGGACCACCACGGACTCGACTTCGCCGCGCCGAGCGGCAGTCCCGCCCTCGCGGTGATGTCCGGGCGGGTCGTCTCGGCCGGGGTGCTCGGCGGCTACGGCAACCAGGTCCTGCTCCAGCACCCGGACGGCACGCGGACCCGGTACGGACACCTCTCCCGCATCGACGTCCGGGTCGGCCAGGTCGTGACCGCCGGCGAGCAGGTCGGCGCGGTCGGCAGCACCGGGGTCTCGACCGGGCCGCACCTGCACTTCGAGGTCATCGTCGGCGGCGTCCCCGTCGACCCGGAGCCCTGGTTGGCGGCACGCGGCGTGCTGTGACCCGGCCAGGGGAGCCCCCGGCTGCGCCGATGTTCAGCCGTGCCCCCGCGCATCCCTCGTGCGCCCCGTCGATCTCCGGACCCGGCGCGTACGGTCGGCCGGGTGGCGGCACGGTGCCGTCACGGGACGGAGACTCGACGTGCGCGTGACGGTGCTGGGAACAGGGACGATGGGAGCCGGCGTCGCCCGGTCACTCCTCCGCGAGGGCCACGACGTCACCGTGTGGAACCGCAGCGCCGAACGGGCCGCCCCGCTCGCGTCCGACGGCGCCACGGTCGCACAGGACGCCCCGAGCGCGGTCGCCGAGGCCGAGGTCGTGCTGCTCACGCTCTTCGACACGGACGCCGTCGTCGACGTGCTGCGGGCGGCCGGGAGTGCCGCGCCGCGGGACGCCGTGTGGGTGCAGGCGTCGACGATCGGGACCTCCGGGACCGAGACCGTCGTGCGGCTCGCCGAGGAGTCCGGCGTGCCCCTCGTCGAGGCGATGATGCTCGGCACGAAGGGCCCCGCCGAGCAGGGGAAGCTCACGATGCTCGCCGCCGGCCCCGCCGACGTGCTGGACCGCGTGCAGCCGGTCCTCGACGCGATCGGTGCGAAGACGGTCCGCGCGGGCGAGCGTGTGGGCGACGGCACCGCGGTGAAGCTCGCCGCCAACGCCTGGATCGCTGCGATCACGGCCGCCACCGGCCAGTCCCTCGCGGTGGCACGCGCCCTCGGCGTCGACCCGCAGCTCTTCCTCGACGCGATCGAGGGATCGGCGAGCGACTCGGCCTACGCGCACACGAAGGGCGCGTCGATGCTCGCGGGGGAGTTCCCCGCCCAGTTCGCGCTCGACGGTCTGCGCAAGGACATCGGCCTCATCACCGACGCGGCACGCTCGACCGGGGTGTCGACGACGCTGCTCGACGCACTCGACCGGGTCTACCGCGACGCGAGTGCGGCCGGGCACGGGGACGACGACATCGCCGCGGTCGGTACCGCCTTCTGACGACGACGTCGGTGCCGTGCTCGCGTGCGGTGCCGACGTCCGCGCGGGCACGGTGACCCGGGCCCGCGACTCAGGACCGGCGGAGCCACCGCCGGACGGCACCGGCCAGCCGCCCGACCGCCTCGTCGTTCATCGTGTTGGCGAGGTCGAACGCCTCGCGGGCCGGGTCGGCACCGCCCCGGATGCGCCGGAGCGCGGCGTCGGCGCGGGCCCGGGCGTCGAGCTCCGCGTAGGGCATGTCGTCCTCGGGGTCGTGCGCCGGTGCCGTACGGGGAGCGTCGTCGGCGGACATGGCGTCAGGCTACGCGCGCACCCCGGGACCCGGCGGCGAGCACACGGTCGAACCGGGCTAGGCGCTCCGACGGGCGGGCTCGGCCGACTCGATGTCGCGGTCGACCACGCGGGCCATCTGCTCGAGGAACCCGACGACCACGGCCATGTCCGACGGCGGCAGGTGCTCCGCGACCTCGATCGCGCGGTTGTCGAGCTCGTCGATGACCTGCAGGACCTGGCGCATGGAACCACCCGTCGCCGTGAGGAGCACCCCGCGGCGGTCGTGGGGGTCGGCGTGGCGCTCGACGTGACCGCTGCGGACCAGTCGGTCGACGAGGGCCGAGGTGGACGCCGGCGTGATGTCGAGCCGGTCGGCCAGTTCCTTGGCGTTGACGGCGCGGCCCGCGGCCTCGGCGTCGAGCAGGACGCGGAGTGCGAGCAGGGCGTTCTCGCCGATGCCGAGCGCCTCGCGTGCCCGTCGTTGTGCGGCACTCTCGGCACTCCGGTACCGCCGGAGCGCGTTGAGCACGTCCACCGCGTCGACCCTGGAATCCGTTCCGTACCAGAAGCCCGTGGTGGTGTCCGTCACCTCGGTCGTCATGCGGACAATGCTAGACGCTCTAGTTAGGTTGTCTAGCGAGTGCGCGGAGAACGGCTGGTGCGACACACCCGCAACACCGGGGACCTCCGCCCGAAACACCGTCGCAACGCCCCGTCAGTAGGTTCGCCCCATGCAGGAGCCGACGTGCTGAACCGTCTCGCCGGCAGTGTGTTCCACGTCGGGAGCGCGGTCGAGCGTGCCGACGTGGTGGCCCGGATGCTCGACGTCTACGTCGTGCGCGCCGACCTCGGTGCCGACGGGGTCGCGAGCACCGCCGCGCTGCGTTCCGTCCTCGGCGCCGAGGGGCGGCAGCGCGACCCCGGTGCCGCGGCCACGGTCGACGCGCTCGCGCTGGACCGGCACGAAGCCGCGTCGATCGCGCACGCGGTCGGGGTGGCCCGCGACCACGCCCGACGTGCCCGCGAGGTGGTCGCGACCGAGCTCTGGGACTGCCTCGACGCGACGCGGTCCCGGATGCCCCGGAAGGTCGCGCTCGACCGGTCGCACGAGTTCCTCGGGTGGGTGCGGGAGCGGAGCGCCCTCGCCGTCGGCGTGGTCGAGGGGGACGCCAGCCGCGACGAGGTCTGGGAGTTCTTCACGCTCGGCCGGTCGTTGCTCCGGTGCGCGGTGACCGCACGCCTGCTCGCCTCCGAGCTCGTCCACACCGGCCCGGGCGGGACCGCGGACCCAGGCCGTCCCGAGCCGGTGTCGACGTCGGGACGACCCGGTGCGTCGGCCGGCGCGGCACCGGACGACCCGGGACCGACCACCCACCAGGACCGCGCGCCGTCGGCGCACGCGTGGACGACGGCGCTGCGCGCGTGCGGTGCGGTCGAGGCGTTCCGGCGCGGGCACGGGCACCGTCCGCCGCGGCCCGCCGACGTCGCGTCGTTCCTGCTGCACGACGCCACGAGTCCCCGCTCGCTCGCGTTCCTGGCGCAGCGCGCCGAGGACTGTCTCGACGACGTGGCGCCGGCGTGCCTGGCCGACGAGGTCGACGGCTTCCGACGGGCACGTGCGGCACTCGGCCGGATCGACGTCGGCGGGCCGGAGGACGCGCTGCGTGCCGCGGTCGCCCGCCTGGCCGCCAGCGTCGACGCGGTGGTCGGCGCGCTCGGCGCACGCGTCTTCGCACCGGCGCCGGTGCGCTGAGCGCACCGGGCCGGCGCGGCCGGTCTCCGGGTGGTCCGCGCCGGCCCTCCACCCGGCTGCCGCGAGGCGCGTGACCGCGGTGCGGCGGGCCCTGCGGCCGTGCGCGTGGTGGCCGGGAGGCGCGTGGCGGGGCGGCACCGTGCCTCCCGTCCGTCGGTGGCGGGTCCGGAGGTGTGTGGCCGCGGTGCGACGGGCTCTGCGGCCGCGCGCGTGGCGGCCGGGAGGCGCGTGGCGGGGCGGCGCCGTGCCTCCCGTCCGTCGGTGGCGGGTCCGGAGGCGCGTGACCGCGGTGCGGCGGGCTCTGCGGCCGCGCGCGTGGTGGCCGGGAGGCGCGTGGCGGCGCGGCACCGTGCCTGGCGTCCGTCGCCGGTCGGGTCAGACGGCGCTGGACCGGTCCGCGACGGCCTCCTCGCGCTCGAGCTCGCGCCGCAGCGCGGCGCGCGACGCGCGCGTCCCGACCACGGGCACCGCGTGCGTGACCGCGAGGTGCAGCGGCGCCTCGGCGTCGTAGCGCAGGCGCAGGCGCTGCCACCGGACGAGCCAGACGAGCGCGATCGCGAGCGCCACGAAGCCCGAGGTCGCGCCGACCCCGATGGCCCAGCGCGGGCCGAACGCGTCGGCGACGGCGCCGACGATGGGCGCGCCGAGCGGGGTGCCGCCGGCGAACACGGCCATGTACAGCGCCATCACGCGGCCGCGCATCGCCGGCGCGGTCGTGGTCTGCACGAGTGCGTTCGCGGTCGTCATGAACGTCAGGGACGCGAGCCCGACGAACACCAGGACGGCGGCGAACGTCCAGTAGGTGGGGGCGAACGCCGCGGCGGTGCAGGCGATCCCGAAGCCCGCCGACGCCACGACGAGCGTGCGCATCCGCGGCCGGTCACGACGGGCGGAGAGCAGTGCGCCCGCCACCGAGCCGATCGCCATCACCGAGTTGAGCAGGCCGAACTCGCCGGCGCCCTTGCCGAACTCGACGCGGGCCATGGTCGAGGTGAAGATCGGGAAGTTCACGCCGAACGTGCCGACGACGAAGATCATGCAGAGCACCACGAGGATGTCCGGCCGGGTCCGCACGTAGCGGAAGCCGCCGATGACCTGGCCCTTGCCGCGGCCGGCCCTCGGGCGGTCGGCGAGCTGTCTCGGGTCGACGAACCGCAGCGCGACGAGCACGGCCAGGAACGATGCCGCGTTGATGACGAAGACCCACCCGGAGCCGATCGCGGCGATGAGCACGCCCGCGACCGCCGGGCCGACGAGCCGCGCGGCGTTGAACGACGCCGAGTTCAGCGCGACGGCGTTCGACACGTGCTCGCCCTGGACGACGTCCGACACGAAGGTCTGCCGGATCGGGGTGTCGAACGCTGCGACGACGCCGAGCGCGAGCGCGAAGCCGTAGAGCGACCAGAGCGTCGCGGTGTGCGTGAGGACCATGAGCCCGAGCCCGAGGCCGAGCGCGCCCATCAGCCCCTGCGTGAGCATGAGCATCTTCCGGCGGTCGAAGCGGTCGGCGACCAGTCCGGTGAGCGGCAGGAGCAGGAGCTGCGGCCCGAACTGCAGGGCCATCGTGACGCCGACGGCGACCGCGTCGTTGTCGGACAGCTCGGTGAGGACGATCCAGTCCTGCGCGGTGCGCTGCATCCAGGTGCCGACGTTGGACACCAGGGCGCCGGCGAACCAGATGCGGTAGTTGCGGGCGGCCAGGGAACGGAACATGGCGGTCACTGCTGGGCCAGCCTCCTCATGATCTCGGTGGCGTCGGCCAGCGTGCGGCGTTCGTCGGGGGTGAGCGTGCCCAGGCGCGGGGACAGCCAGTCGTCACGGCGGCGACGGGTCTCCTCGACGACGGCCGAGCCGGCGGGCGTCACGCAGATCCGGACCTTGCGGCGGTCGTCGCCGTGGTCGCCCTTCGTCGCGAGGCCGCGGTCGACGAGCACCGCGACGGTCTTCGTCATCGAGGGCGGGGTGACGCCGTCCTGCCGGCTGAGCTCGGCGAGGGTCATCGCGCCCTCGCGGTGCAACCTGGCGAGGGCGGAGAACTGGGCGTCGGTCATCGCCGCGTCGGCCTTCTGCGCGCGGAGCGTCCGCGAGAGCCGGTTGACGGCGATGCGCAGGTCGGTCGCGAGGGAGGTGTCGGGCACGACCGTTAGCCTACCTCATTAGTTCAGCGAACGAACTGGTTTGGCGGCTGCGGTGGCAGTGGCTGTGGCTGTGGCTGTGGTGCTGGCGGTGGTGGGGGATCAGCAGGCAGGCGGCTCCGCCCGGGGACGGAGCCGCCGCCGTGTCAGTGGAACTGGGGGACGGTGAGCCAGATCCCGTACAGGACCGCGGCGCCGCAGACCGTGAAGCACACGCCGGCACCGAAGCGCGCGGCCGCCGGGGTCCGTCCGGTGCGTGCGGTCTCGTCCGCGTCGCGGGTGCGCTCACCGTCGACGTCGACGGGCTGCCCGGCCCCGAGGAGGCGCAGGCCGAGCGTGTACACGAGCACGATGCCGACGGCGGCCACGAAGCCGACGCCCGCGACGATCCCGATGCTGCTGAGGTCGATGGACACGTGCGCCTCCCTAGGCCGACACCGGCTCGGCGGCCGGTCGTTCGTCGTTGACGGTCTCGCGGGTGACCGGTCGGCGTCGGGCCAGGGCGGCGAAGGCCAGACCGCCGAGCAGGGCCAGGACGGCGACGACGACGAGCCCGATCGTGCTCGTCGAGGCCAGGAGCGTCGCCAGGGCACCGACGACCGCGGCGGCCGGCAGCGTGACGACCCAGGCCACGGCGATCCGCCCGACGACCGACCAGTGCACGTCCGCGAGCTTCTTGCCGAGGCCGGAGCCGACCACCGAGCCGCTCGTGACGTGGGTGGTGGACAGGGCGAAGCCGAGGTGCGACGACACCAGGATCGTCGCGGCGGAGCTCGTCTCGGCGGCGAAGCCCTGCGGCGACTGCACGTCCGAGATCTTCTTGCCGACGGTCTGCATGATCCGCCAGCCGCCCGTGTACGTGCCGAGGCCGATCGCCAGGCCGCACGCGAGCACCACCCACAGCGCCGGGCCGCTGCCCGACGGCTGGTACCCGGCGGCGACGAGCGTCAGCGTGATGACGCCCATCGTCTTCTGGGCGTCGTTCGTGCCGTGTGCGAGCGAGACGAGCGACGCCGAGATCGTCTGTCCGTGCCGGAACCCGGTCGCGGCACCGTGCGTCGTCGCGTTCCGCGTCAGCGTGTACGCGAGGTACGTCGCGACGAGCGCGATCACCCCGGCGATGACGGGGGAGAGCAGCGCCGGGAGCACGACCTTGGACAGCACGGTCGCCCAGTCGACGGACTGCAGCCCGGCGCCGACCACCGACGCCCCGATCAGCCCGCCGAACAGCGCGTGCGTGGACGAGGACGGGAGACCGGCGTACCAGGTGGCGAGGTTCCAGAGCACGGCCCCGACGAGGCCCGCGAAGATCATCGTCGGGGTGATCTGGATGCCGTCCTGCCCCTCGCGGATGATCCCCTGCGAGACGGTCTTCGCGACCTCGGTGGACAGGAAGGCGCCGACCAGGTTGAGGACGGCGGAGATGAGCACGGCGGTCCGGGGCTTCAGGGCTCCGGTGGCGACCGAGGTGGCCATGGCGTTCGCGGTGTCGTGGAAGCCGTTCGTGAAGTCGAACACGAGGGCCACCAGGATCACCAGTACGACGGTGACGAGGACGTCCATGCGCGGAACGGTAGGCCCGCTGCGCCCCCGCTGCGTGAACGCCGGATGAACACGCTGGGCCGGGCCGCCGTCTGCCAGGATGCAGCCATGCCGACGTTCTCCGCAGCCCGAGGGGACTCCTCGTTCACCGACGCACACGGCGTCGAGATCGTGTACTCGACGTGGCGTGCCGGTCGGCCGAGGGGCATCGTGCAGATCGCCCACGGTGTCGGCGAGCACTCCCTCCGGTACGAGGCGCTCGCGCAGGACCTGGTCCGCGCCGGCTGGACCGTGCACGCGAACGACCACCGCGGGCACGGCCGGACCGGCCTCGCGCAGTGGCACGGCGACCACGCCCGGCTGGGCAGGCTCGGCCCCGGCGGACTGCGGGCCGCGATCGCCGCCGTCGAGCAGATGACCGCGGTCGCCCGCGAACAGGACCCGGGGCTGCCGTTCGTGCTGCTCGGGCACTCCTGGGGTTCCCTGATGGCGCAGCGGATCGTGAACACGTCAGCGGACGCGTACGACGGGGTCGTGCTCTCCGCCACCGCCTACCGACTGCCCGGCTGGATGAACAGCGGCGACCTGAACGCCCGGCACGCCGGCTCCGGCCCCACGCGGTACGAGTGGATCAGCCGCGACCGGGCGATCATCGAGACGATCCAGGCGGACCCGCTCGCGGTCGACGCGGACGTGCTCAAGCTCTTCGGCCTGCGCGACACGCTGCGGCTGCTCGGGGTGCCGCGGCGGGGCATCCCGCACGACCTGCCGATGCTGCTGCAGGTCGGCTCCGAGGACACCCTCGGCGGTCCGCGGTCGATCGAGCGGCTCGCGCAGGCGTACCGCCGTCGCGGGGGCCTGTCGGACGTGCAGGTGCACGTCTACGAGGGGGCCCGGCACGAGGTCTACAACGAGACGAACCGGGACGAGGTGGTCGCCGACCTGGTCGCGTGGCTGGACGGGCACGTGGGTCGCTGACGCGACCGGCTGCGGACGGGAGGCGCGGGGCGGGCCCGCCACGGGCCTCCCGTCAGTACCCGGCTGCGGACGGGAGGCGCGGGGCGGGCCCCGCCACGGTCCTCCCGTCCGGCGGCAGGCCGACGGGCCACCGCGTGGCGGGCGTAGGCTCGACGCGTGCACGGTGAGTACAAGGTCCCCGGAGGCAAGCTGGTCGTCGTCGACCTCGAGGTCGTCGACGGGAGCATCCAGGAGTTCCGGTTGGCGGGTGACTTCTTCCTCGAACCCGACGACGCGCTCCCGCTCATCGACCAAGCGGTGAACGGCCTGCCCGCCACCACCGACGCGGCCGGCGTCGCCGCCGCGGTCCGCGGTGCCCTGCCCACGGACGCGGTCTTGCTCGGCTTCACACCCGAGTCCGTCGGCGTCGCCGTGCGCCGGGCGCTCTCGCGGGCCTCGACGTGGCAGGAGTACGACTGGGAGATCGTGCACGAGGGCCCGATCAGCCCGAACGAGCACCTCGCACTCGACCAGGTCCTGACCGAGGAGGTCGGTGCCGGACGCCGCGGCCCGACCCTGCGCATCTGGGAGTGGGACCAGCCCGCCGTCGTGATCGGGTCGTTCCAGTCGCTGAAGAACGAGGTCGACCCCGCGGGTGCCGAGAAGTACGGCGTGCAGGTGGTCCGTCGGATCTCCGGCGGCGGTGCCATGTTCATGGACGCGGGCGCGATCATCTCGTACTCGCTCTACGTGCCGACCGACCTCGTGCAGGGCATGACCTTCGCCGACTCGTACGCCTACCTGGACGAGTGGGTGATCGAGGCACTCAAGTCGCTCGGCATCGAGGCGTACTACCAGCCGCTCAACGACATCACCTCGACCAAGGGCAAGATCGGCGGCGCCGCCCAGAAGCGCCTCGGCACCGGTGCACTGCTGCACCACGCCACGATGAGCTACGACATGGACGGCCAGAAGATGGTCGAGGTCCTGCGGATCGGTCGCGAGAAGATGAGCGACAAGGGCACGACCTCGGCGGCGAAGCGCGTCGACCCGCTGCGCTCGCAGACCGGGCTCACCCGCGCCGAGATCATCGACCGGTTGATCGGCACCTTCACGAAGCTGTACGGGGCGCACGAGGGGCACGTGACCGAGGCCGAGCGGGCCCGGGCGCAGGAGCTCGTGGCGACGAAGTTCGACACGCGGGAGTGGCTCGAGCGGGTGCCCTGAGCCGGGGTCGTCCGGCCGGGTCGTCTCGGGCGAGGTTCGTCCGGCCGGGTCGCCTCGAGCTGGGTTCGTGCGGCCTGGTCGCCTCGGGTCAGGTTCGTCCGGCCGGATCGTCGAGATCATCCGCGCGGCGGAGGCCTGCTCCGAGCCCCTGACGTAGCGTCGTGCCCGTGAACTGGTTGATCTTCCTGGGGGCGGTGGCCGTCGCGGCCGTCGTGATGGGGATCGCCGATCGCGCGGGGTGGATCGACCTGTCGAACAAGGCCACCCGGAGCGGCGGATCCGGCGGTGTCGTGTCGATGATGGACGAGGTGTTCGCGCCGACGCGGCACGAGGCACAGGCCGAGGCCGAACGGCAGTCGCGGTTGCCGCGGGAGGCGCCGACGCCCGCCGACCACGACCACGACCTGCTCAGCGGGACCGTGCTCATCCGCGTGCCGGCCGTCCGCGGGGCCGGGCGGCACGAGGCACGGCCCGGGACGCTCGACCGGCCGTACTGAGCGCAGTCGGTCGGGCCTGACCGGAGTCGGTCAGCGGGTGGTGAGCTCCTGGTAGTCCGGGTGCCGCTCGATCCACGCCTTGACGTAGCTGCACAGCGGCACGACGCGCCGGTCGCCCTCGCGGACGTCGTCGAGGGCGTGCTGCACGAGGATCGACGCGTGCCCGCCGCCGCGGTGTGCCGGGTCGACTTCGGTGTGGGTGAACCGGATCTCGTCGCCGTCGATCTCGTACGCCGCGAAGCCGATCACCTCGCCGTCCTCGACGAGGGAGTACTGCTGTGCGTCGGTGTCGTTGCGGACCTCGGGTGCTGCCATGCAGGGGACCGTACGCCCCCGGCCTCGGAGCCGTTCGGGCGCGCGCTCCCGAACGTGGGGCTGTGAGCGCTCCCGCCCGGCACTAGCATCACGACGTGCACGACACCACCACCCCCCTGCGCTTCCGCACCCCGCCCGGCTGGCCGACGCCGTCCGCCGAGTGGGTCGAGCTCTTCCAGGGCGCCGAGCCCGCCGCCGGGTGGACCCCGGCCGACGACGTCCCGCCCGCGCCCCGCGGCTGGGTGTTCTGGGTGCCGACCCGGGTGCTCCGCCGGCGTCAGCCTCGGTCGCTCGTCGTCGCGACGACCGTCGGGGCCGGGGTGGCCGTCCTGTCGCTCGGCGTGCTCGTCGGGCTCGTCGTCGGCGGTGCCGACACGGGCGCCCTCGCGGTCGCCGCACTGGCCCTCCTCGTGCCGTTGATCGCGGGGGTCGCGCTCTGGGTCGTCGGGGCCGTCCGGCTCGCCGACCGTCGGCGGGCCGCCCTCGCCGCGGTCCTCGCCGAGGCCGCCCGCCGCCGCGCGGTCGAGCTGCCCGAACGGGCCCGTGCCGCGCACCCCGACACCGACCCGCACACGGCGTCCGCCGCGTGGGACGCCGCAGCGTGGTCGGTCCCCGCGGCGCACCCCTTCCACGAGGGCGCGCCGTCCCGTCTGAGCGCCCGGGTCGACCGCGTGCTGACCGTCCTGACCGCCGGGGTCGCGGGCCTCGTGCTCGTGGCGGGCGCCTCGTTCGCCGTCGCGCCGCCGATCGCGCACACGGCCGAGTCGATCGCCGCAGCGGCCGCGGCCGCGGACGGGTACTCCGACGACGGCCCGGTCGAGGTGTGGTCGTCCGACGACGGGTCGACGACCGCGTCCTGGTTGGACGGTGACGACGAGTGGGACGCGACGTGCGGCACGACCGACGTCGACGACCTCTGCGACCCGTACGAGATCGACACGGACCGGTCGTGCCTCGCGGTCGTCACGATCGGGTACTTCGCCGACATGGACGACGAGGAGCCCAGCCGGGTCGAGGAGCGCACGGTCGAGTTGTCCGCCGACGTGCCGCTCGTGCTCGCCGTGTCGTACCAGGACGAGGAGGACTCGACCATCGGCGACGTGTCCTGCACCTCGGGCGACGCCGCCGCGGCCGACCGGGTCTCGGCCACCCAGGACATCGACGCACACCCCGACGCCGCCGACCTGCCGGACGGCTGCGACGGCGACTCCTGTGTCGCGATCGCGGTGACGCCCACGACCGACTGCGCCTCGGCGTCGGTCGAGTACCGCGTCGACGCCGAGGTCGGCGGCATCACGGACCCGCACGACGTGGTCGTCCCCACCGCGTTGCACGCGGGCAAGGCCGTCGAGGTCTTCGCCGGTGGCACGGGCAAGGCGTCCGCCGTGCACCCCGGTGCGGTCACGTGCCACGCCACCTCGGACGACGGTCCCACCGCGGACTCCTGATCGCTCCGGACGGCCGGGCACGGCCGGGGACGCAGACGAGCAGGGCGCTCGGCGTGGTCACGCCGAGCGCCCTGCTCGTCTGGTGGGGGCGGCCGTCGGCCGCCGGGTGCGGCTACTCGGCCGAGTGCCGCCCGTGCGGGTGCTCGTCGGCGTCCGGTCGGGAGGCGCTGCCCGCCTCGGTCCCGGCGGCGTGCGCCGGGTGCGTGCGCAGCGCGCCGGTGACCGCGGGCGGCTCGTCGACGGGTGCCGGGGCCGCGTGCGCGCCGTGCGTCGTCTGGACGGCCTGGTCGCGCGTCCCGTGACCCGCAGCGGCGGAGGAGGACGCGCCTCCCGTCCGACCGGACCCGACCGCCGAGCCGGCGGGGCGGGGCTGCGCCGCGACGTCCGGTGAGGTCGGGACGGTGCGCATCGAGCCGGTGTCGGGCGTCACGAGTGATCCGGTGTTCGCCGCGGCCCGCTGGGCGTCGGCGGCCAGACGGTCCGCGGCGGACCGCTCGTCGTCGGCGGCGCGCTGCGCACCCTTCGCGGCGTCGGCCTGTTCCTGCAGCGCCGAGACCTTGCGGAGCGGCGGCACGCGGAAGAACCAGGTCAGGACGAAGGCGAGCAGGATCACGGCGAGGCCGACCCAGTAGACGACCACCGCCGAGCTGCTGAACCCGACGAGGAACGGACGGGTGAGCCGCGGGTCGGCGCCGTTCAGGAACGAGGTGTCGCTCGTGGCGGACCCGGCTCCCGAGCTCGCGGCGGTGTTGCCCTGCTTCAGCTGGTCGACGAGCTTCGGCGCGACCTCGTCCACGACGGCGCGGCGCTGGTCGGCGTTGCTGTAGTCGACCTGCACCGTGCCGTCGACGACCTCGGCGTTCGCCTTCGCGGCGACCGTCTCGAGCGCCTGCTGCTCGGCCTGCGGCTTCGCGGCGGCCACCTGCTGGGCGATGACGGCGTCCGCTGCGGAGGCCGGGATCGCGCCGGACGCGACCTGCTGCTGCACGGCGGACGTGACCTTCTGCGTCACGGCCTGGTCGGCCGCCTGCTTCGCCGCCGCGGCGCCCTGGTCGAGACCCTTCTGCACGTTCTGCTGCACGGGGCGGACGATCTTCGACCAGATCTGGTCCATCACGCCCTTGTTGTCCGACGCGTTCGCGACGGAGGGTGTCAGGGCGGCGTTCAGTGCGGGCTTGAGGGTGGACTCGTCCTGCATCGCGCCGGTGATGTTCGTCGGCATGAGGGAGAACAGGACCGACAGCAGCACCGCGGTGCCCATCGTGCCGCCGATCTGGCGGAAGAACGTCGCCGCGCTCGTCGCGACGCCGATGTCCCGAGGGCTGACGGAGTTCTGCGCCGCGAGCGTGAGCGTCTGCATGAGCTGCCCGAGCCCGAGGCCGATGCCGAACATGCCGAGCATGAGGAACCAGAGCGGTCGGTCGGCCGTCAGGAACGTCAGGACGGTGAAGCCGATCGCGGTGAAGGCCGTGCCCGTGATCGGGAACACCTGGTACCGACCGGTGCGGGAGATGATCTGGCCGGAGGCGATCGACGAGATCATCAGACCGAGCACCATCGGGAGCATCGCGAAGCCCGACTCGGTCGGCGTGACGCCCTTCACGATCTGCAGGTACAGCGGGATGGTGAGCATCGCGCCGAACATGCCGAAGCCGACGAGGACGCTCAGCACGGCGGCCATCGAGAAGACGTGCGAGCCGAAGAGCTTGAGCGGCAGGATCGCGTCGTCACCCATCGACCGCTCGACGATGACGAAGGCGATCAGCCCGAGTGCGCCGATGCCGTAGCAGGCGAACGCGCCGGGGGAGTCCCAGCCCCACTCACGGCCCTGTTCGGCGATGAGGAGCAGCGGGACGAGGGTGACGATGACCAGGGTCGCGCCCCACCAGTCGATCCGCGGCTTCTTGCGGTCGCCGAACTTCGGCAGGTGCAGGAACGTGAGGACCATGACGAGCGCGCCGATGCCGATCGGGACGTTGATCAGGAAGACCCAGCGCCAGCCGCTGACGAACAGGATCTGGGACGCGCCGGCGAACAGGCCGCCGACCAGCGGACCGATGACGGACGAGATGCCGAACACGGCCAGGAAGTAGCCCTGGTACTTGGCGCGCTCGCGGGGGGCGAGCATGTCGCCCATGATCGCCAGCGGCAGGGACATCAGACCACCGGCGCCGAGGCCCTGCAGCGCGCGGAACCCGGCGAGCATGAGCATCGACGTCGAGAACGACGCCGCGAACGAGCCGACGATGAAGATGCCGATCGCGGTCAGGAACAGCGGGCGGCGGCCGAAGATGTCGGAGAGCTTGCCGTAGATCGGGGTCGTGACGGTCGAGGCGATCAGGTACCCGGTCGTCACCCACGCCTGCTGGTCGAGCCCGTGCAGGTCGTCGCCGATCGTGCGGATCGCGGTGCCGACGATGGTCTGGTCGAGGGCGCCGAGGAACATGCCGGCCATGAGGCCGTAGATCACGAGCAGGATCTGCCGGTGGTTCATCACCGCGTTCGAGGACGTGGTGGGTGCCGCGGGTGCGGTCGCCGTCTGGGTCATGCGGAGTGGCTCCTGGAGGAGGTGGTGAACTTGCGCGTCCTGCAAAGTTACATCCGCCGCAACTGATCGGCGCACGGGGAGGGGCTTCCTGAACGGATCGGCAGGGCGTCGCTCAGATGACCGGGAGCGTACGCCGGGTGCCGGGTGCCGGGTGCCGGGTGCCGGGTGCCGTTCGCCGGACGACGAGACGCCGCCGGGGTGACGGGCGGCGTCTCGTCGTGGGTGGTGTGCTGACCGGCGGTGGGGCCGGGCTCGGGATCAGGCGCCGAGTGCGGCGTCCACGATCTCCTTCGCCTCGCGCTGCACCTGCTCGAGGTGCTCCTGCCCGACGAAGCTCTCCGCGTAGATCTTGTAGACGTCCTCGGTACCGGAGGGCCGGGCCGCGAACCAGGCCTTGTCGGTGACGACCTTCACGCCGCCGACCGCGGCGTCGTTGCCCGGCGCCTTCGACAGCTTCGCGGTGATCGGGTCGCCGGCGAGCGTGTCGGCGGTGATCGCGTCACCGTCGAGCTTCGACAGGCGGGCCTTCTGCTCCTTGCTCGCCGCGGCGTCGACGCGCTGGTAGACCGGCGCGCCGAACCGCTCGGTGAGCTCGGCGTACAGCTGCGACGGGGTCTTGCCCGTCACGGCGGTGATCTCCGACGCCAGGAGCGCCAGGATGATGCCGTCCTTGTCGGTCGTCCAGGCGGTGCCGTCCTTGCGCAGGAACGAGGCGCCCGCGGACTCCTCGCCACCGAACGCGACCGAGCCGTCGATCAGCCCGGGCACGAACCACTTGAAGCCGACCGGGACCTCCCACAGCCGACGGCCGAGCGACTCCGCGACGCGGTCGATGATGCTCGACGACACCAGGGTCTTGCCGATGGCGGCGTCGTCGCGCCACTCCGGGCGGTGCGCGTACAGGTACTCGATCGCGACCGCGAGGTAGTGGTTCGGGTTCATCAGCCCGGCGTCGGGCGTGACGATGCCGTGGCGGTCGGAGTCGGCGTCGTTGCCGGTGAGGACGTCGAACTCGTCCTTGCGGGCCACGACGGACGCCATCGCGCTCGCGCTCGACGGGTCCATCCGGATCTTGCCGTCCCAGTCGAGCGTCATGAACGCCCACGTCGGGTCGACCTCGGGGTTCACCACGGTCAGGTCGAGTCCGTAGTGGTCGCGGATGCGCTCCCAGTACGGCAGCGAGGCGCCACCGAGCGGGTCCGCCCCGATCCGGACGCCCGCGCGCTTGATCGCGTCGATGTCGATGATGTGCTCGAGGTCGGCGACGTACGTGCCGAGGTAGTCGTAGCCCTCGGCGTCGGTGGTCTCCTGGCGGCGCACCTGGGCGTTCCCGCCGGCGATGATCGCGTTCGCCCGGTCGGCGATCCACGACGTGGCGTCGCTGTCGGCGGGGCCGCCGTGCGGCGGGTTGTACTTGAAGCCACCGTCCCGCGGCGGGTTGTGGCTCGGCGTGATCACGATGCCGTCGGCCGTGTCGGGGTTGCCCGCGCGGTTGTACCGGATGATCGCGTGGCTCAGGGCCGGGGTCGGGACGAAGCCGTCGGCGTCGTCGACGAGCACGCGGACGCCGTTCGCGGCGAGCACCTGCAGCGCGGTCTGCTCGGCGGGAGCCGAGAGCGCGTGCGTGTCACGGCCGATGAAGAGCGGACCGTCGGTGCCCTGCTGCGTGCGGTACTCGACGATCGCCTGCGTGATGGCGGCGATGTGCGTGTCGTTGAACGCGGTGTCGAGCGAGGAACCGCGGTGCCCGGACGTGCCGAACACCACCTTCTGCTCGGGGATCGACACGTCCGGGACACGCTCGTGGTACGCGGCCAGGAGGGCGTCGAGGTCGACGAGGTCGTCTGCGGTCGCGGGGGTGCCGGCGCGGTCGTTCATGGACCCATCCTGGCACCAGCCCCGTCCGGGTGTCCGAGGGTGACGGCTGGCTGCGTAGGCTGCTGGCGGGACCACGGACGGTGGCCCGACGGGGGAGAGCAAGATGACGATCGTCCGCGCGGACGCGGCGCTCGCGGCTCGGCTGGGACACGACGGGGAACGCGTCGTCGAGACCGCGCCGGGCGCGGTGCTGTCGTGGCCAGCGCTCCACCTGCTCGCGGAGCACGGGTGGCGGTGGCGGCCGGCGGCGGGAGCGGGGGACGCGGGCGCGCCGGTCGGTGACCTCCTCCACGTCGACCTGACGGTCGAGCACGCTCCGTCGCCGCGCACCCTGCTCGGTCCCGCGTCGGAACGCTTCCTCGCGGCCCTCGGCCGACGACCGTCGTGGTCGCGGCACGAGGGCGACGCGCCGCTCACCGCCGCTTCCGTCACCGAGATCGCCGAACGTCGGTCGCCCGCGCCGACGACGTTCGTCGTCGGCGGGGCCGACCGGGGCGTCGGCGGGCTGCTCGTCGTCGAACGCGGCCCGCGGTCGGTGTTCGAGACCCTCCGTGTCGTGGTCGCGATCGACGACCCGGGCGGCCTGCGTGACGGACTGGAGGCGGGCCTCCGGTCGGCGAGTCTGGGTCGCCACCCGCAGTCCGGCCTGTTCTCGACCAGCCGTGGTCGCGTCGACGGTGTCACCGACGCGGTCCTGCGGGGACCGGTGACACCGCTCGCGGTGTTCGCCGGGGCGCGCGCCCTGCGGGCGCGGGGCCTGACGGCCTCCGTCGCGGCACTCGGCGGTCGTCCCGTCGGTCCGGTGCGGACCCCCGGAGCGCTCTTCTGGTTCGACGGCGCGGAACCCGAGCGGTGGCGTGCCGCGGCCCACCTGGCCCGGGAGGTCCGTGGTGACAGGTTGCGGCCCGGCCCGGTGCCGGGTCACGATGGAGGTCGGACGGGGGAGGTTCGATGAGTGCAGCGGGTTGGAAGATCGATCCCGCCGGTGTTCGGGGCGTGCTCGACGGCATGCAGACGTCGCTGGACGGGACGGCCACCGCACTGCGGTCGGTGCAGACCGGGGTCGCGGACGCTGCGGGCGGGGCCGGAGCCGTCGTCGGCGAGGCCCTCGGTGCGTTCGTCGCGCAGGTGGCGGACGACGTCGAGCAGGTCACGCTGCGACTCGTGGGCGGCGTGCAGGGCGTCCGCGGTGCCCTGGGCGCCTACGAGCAGGGCGATCTGCAGATGGCAGCCGACGTCCAGCGCGCCGGCACGACCGCGCACGAGACCAACGACCTGTCGGTGCTCGCGCGCTCGGCGGCCGAGCCAGGTGGCACGAGCGTGCCCGGGAGCGACCGGTGAGCGGCGTCGCGATCGGCGACCACGGGCTCGTCGACCCCGACGGCATCCCGGGCGCCGACCTCGACCTCGCGGCCGTGTCGTCCGCGGCGAGCACCATCTCCGGGGGAGGGGACTCCCTCCGGACCGTGGCCGACGAGATCCCCGGTCGGTGGCACGCCCTGGCCGGGGTCTACGAGGCGCCGGAGTCGGGGCAGGTGCTCGCCCTGATGGACCCGGTCGTCGCGGACACGCACACCATCGGAGCCGCGGCGCGCGGGGTGGCCAAGGCGCTCGACACGTACGCCTCCGACGCCGCGGGTCCGAAGCGGCAGCTCGACGACCTGCGCGTCGAGGCCGCGGCGTTCCGTGCCCGGGTCCAGGGCAGCGTCCCGAAGGTCACGTCTCCCTACGCCATGAGCACCGGCCCCCAGGTCGACGGGTCGTGGAACGCGTACGGCGCCACCCGCACCGACCCGACGCCGAAGGACACGATGGTGCCCTGGTACGAGGACGTCGTCACGAAGCACGAGAACGACGAGCTCATCCGTCGGATCAACGCCCAGGTCGCGCTGCTCGAGCAGGCGCAGGCCGACTGCGCGACGGCGATCAAGAAGGCGTCGGGGGCGACGCTCGCGGGCGCGTACGTCGCCCCCGCGGAGAACGACCTCAACGCACGCGGCGTGGACCTGCCGTGGAGCGCGGTGGGCACGGCCGAGGGGAAGACCTGCGGCGAGCAGTTCTCCGAGGGCGCGTTGGACGAGCTGCTCAACTCCATGGAGAGCGGCATCCACATGCTCGGGTTCGACAACCAGGGCGTCTGGTCGACCGACACCCTCGGCTCGACCTGGGGCGGGGTCCTCGACGGCGCGGCGACCCTCGGGCTCTTCCTGTCGCCGTTCGCCTGGTTGGACGCAGCGGCGGACCGCAACGGCGCGGCAGCGAAGGCGCACGACGCAGCAGGCAAGGCGATCGGCGACTGGTGGGCCGAGGCGCAGGAGCACCCCGGTGCCGCCGCCGGCGCAGCGGCGATGGGCCTCGGTCTCGGTGCCGCCGGTCCCGGCGGCGTGGCCAAGGACACCGCGAAGGCGGCCGAGCTCGCCGAGGGCCTCGGGAAGCTCGGGCTGCACGGGTTGAGCCGCGACGTGCGGTCGTGGGTGGAGAACGGCGCCTCGAAGGAGAGCATCGACGCACTGCACGACCTGGTGGACCGGACCTACCGGGACTACACGGGCAGCGAGCACTTCACCCCGGGCACGGGCGCGGGCGACGGGGCGTTCGACCAGATGCTCCGTGGCGAGATGGCGAAGTTCGTCGACGAGCACCCGGACCTGATCCGTCCGCACGACGAAGGATCCCTCCCGCACGGCGTCGAGTCGAAGCCCTTCATCGACGCGGGCGGGCTCGCGGCCGCCGAGAAGGCCGGCGGTCACACGTTGAGTCGGCACGTGCGGGAGGATCTGCACGGGCAGGAGCTCGATGACTGGATCCGATCCCGGAAGGGCGGGACGATCCGGAACAGCGCGTGGACCGTCCCGGTCGAGGACGTGAACCGCCTCGTCGCGAACGACCTCGACTTCAACCACGGAGCAGTGCAGGAGTGGATCGGACAGATGCAGCGAGGTGAGATCGACTTGAAGACCAAGGCCTTCGAGTGGCCGGCGGATCGCGTCGTCGGTCGTGGTTACAATCCCGCGAGGACCCCGAAGATGCACGACGACACGGTGGTGCGCACGGTGCTCAAGTACGTTCCCGGCCGCAATCCGCCGTACGTCGTCCTCACGGCGTTCCCGGCGCCGGTGATCTAGTGAAGCCCTCTCTCGAGCGTCTTCGCGAGCTCGGCGCGCTCGCGCCGCACGTCTACGACTTCCTGGCGGCGTACTTCAACTACGACTGGGACCTCGACTACGCCGACGCGGAGTCGCTGTACGCCGATTCCCTCGACCGTCTCAGGCCGACCGCCCGGGACCAGTACGTCGCGGAGGCCCGCCTGCTCGAGCGGGAACTGCCGGACGACGAGTCCGTTCTGGAGTACATCTACTGGGTCGGTGCGGCGATCGACTTCGAGGGGGACTTCGGGGTGAGCCCGGTCGAGTGGCTCCGTGGGCTGGTCGAACGGCTCGAACACCCGCGTCCGCTCCCGTCCGATCACCGGGAGTCGAGCAGCGGATGACCGGCAGCACCGACGGAGCTGTACCCGTCAGCTGGACGGAGCACGATCGCATCGGCCGCGATCAGCCGTCCCGTCACCACGAAGAAGGAGCGCAACGTGTCACACAGCGTCAGGACCGGCACCTCGGTGTTCACCTGCGGGACGGCTGAGGCAGACCGGATCGTCGCGGAAGCCCTCGACGTGAACCACCTGCGCATCCGCGCGTGGGTCGCCGCTGGCTGCCCGAGCCCACTCCGTGTCTACGCGGTGTCCGGTGCCGTCACCGGCCGCGGCATGCCGTTCGGCTGGGTCCAGGACCTCGACGCCGTCCGCGTGGTCCTGACCGCTGCTCCGGACCAGCCGGCCGGTTACACGGTCCTGACCGCCTACCCGGCGCTGTCGAGCACCACCGCGCTGAACTTCAGCGCGTTCGACGGCTTCGTCGGGGCCTACTTCCACCAGGACTGGGCGGACGCTCCCTACCGGGCCGCCGACGCGCTCGAACACTTCCTGGCCGTCACGTCGCACGAGGACCAGCAGGCGTTGCTCGTGGACGTGCGCGACCTTGACGAAGTGCTGCCGGACGCCGCAGCTCTCGGCGGACGGCTGGTCGAACTCGACTGCAACTACGTCCCCGAGGACGATGGCCTGGACGACCGGACGTGGTTGCGGCAGATCGCAGCACGCATCGAGGATGTGCTCTCGTGCTGACCGAGCATGAGGGCTGCCCCTCGTACCCGACGAAGTGAGCCCCGTGGACCTCGAATCGCTGACGAAGCAGTACCCGCACTTCTGGACCCTCATGGGCGCGTACTTCAACTACGACTGGCGCGACGAGTACGAGACGGCCGAGCGCGTGTACGACGACGCGTTCGGACGGATGAACCGCGGCAAGCTCGAGGAGGTCGATGCCGAACTCAGCGCCATCGCGGCCGAGTACCGCACCGACGACGAGGTCGAGCGGTTGCTCGGCACGATCGACACCGGCCTCGACCCGTCGCTCGACACCGGGCGGACCCCGGCACAGTGGCTCGGGGACCTGCGGCGACACGTACGAGGGCTCCTCGATGCGCCTGACGCCTGAGCGCCTGCGAGAGCTCGGCGCGCTCGCGCCGCACATCTACGACTTCTTGGCAGCGTCCTTCAACTACGACTGGGACCTCGACTACCCCGATGCGGAGTCGCTCTACGCCGATTCCCTCGACCGTCTCAGGCCGACCGCCCGGGACCAGTACGTCGCGGAGGCCCGCCTGCTCGAGCGGGAACTGCCGGACGACGAATCCGTTCTGGCGTACGTCCGTTGGGTCAGCGCGGCGATCGACTTCGAGGGGGACTTCGGGGTGAGCCCGGTCGAGTGGCTCCGTGGGCTGGTCGAACGGCTCGAACACCCGCGTCCGCTGCGTCCCGAGCGCGAGCAGGGGAGCAGCCGGTGACCGACCGTGCCGAAAGGGTCCCGGCCCCAGCAGCGTGCGGACCCCGGCAGCCTGTTGCCCCCGGCACCGAGCCGGCCCTTCCCGCGGGCTGAGCCGCCGGAAGGGTCCGCTCCGCGCTCAGGCGGTGCGGAACGACCCGGTCGTGGTGCGCAGCGAGCCGGTGACGGTCCGGTTCGAGCTCGTCGCGGTGCCCGGGCGGCGGGTCTCCACGTCCACGAACCGGCCGAGCGCGCGGCCCGAGCCGGTGCCGGTGTAGCTCCCGACCGCGCGCCAGGCGGCCTGGACCGCGTAGGCACCGAGCTCGTCGCGGTGCTCGAGACCGGAGACGTAGGCGCCGCCGAGGGGGTTCTGTCGGATCTGCACGGGTGCTCCTCGTCGTCGTGCCGAGGATCGTGCGCCGTCAGGTCCGACGGTCACGACGCCGTCGGCTGGTACCCCGACCCTACGCCCCTGTATTGCATGATGCAAGAAAGGGCACGTTGCATGATGCGGGAAACGGTCAGGCGACGAGCTCGCAGAACGTCCGTCCGCCGACCGTCCAGCTCTGTCGCGGTCGGAGGCCCGCGACCTCGGCGTGCCCGAGCAGCGCGTCGATGCCGACCTCGGCCCACGGGAACGCCGCGCTCTGGTTGCCGTCGGCGTCCACCACGTGCGCCTCGAAGGACCGGTCGGCAGCGGGGTCGGTGTGCGTCTCGACGACGACCCGGCCGCCGTCGCGCACGATCTCGGCGCAGCGGACGAGCAGGGCGACGGGGTCACCGCCGATGCCGATGTTGCCGTCGATCACGAGCGCGGTGTCCCAACGGCCCTCGCTCGGGATCTCGTCGAACACCGACCCCTGCACGGCCGTGCCGCCGGAGCGTCGGGCGATCGCGACGGCCTCGGCGGAGACGTCCACCCCGAGCGCGGGGATGCCGAGGTTCCGTGCCGCGACGAGCATCCGGCCCGGTCCGCAGCCGATGTCGATGACGGGGCCGTCGGCGCCGTCGAGCAGCGACCGGTCGACCCGGTCCGCCGCCGCGTTCCACCGGCCCACGTCCATCGTCACGTGGACGTCCGGGCGTGCCGGGTCGGTCAGGCGGATGCGGCCGTCGGTGCGGAGGGCGTTCGCGTAGGGCTCGCCCCCGCCGGCGCCGAAGGTCACGGTGTCGTGCATCGTCATCGGGTACCTCCACACTCGGCGAGTTCGGTCAGGGTCTCGTCGCGGAGCGCCGCGGCGAACCGGGACTCCGGCACGAGCGCGGCGACGCGGTCGGCGTCGGGGACGGTGTCGACGTCGAGCAGGGTCTCGAGCACGCCGACGTCGAGCCCGGCCTCGGTCAGGCGCGAGCGCTGCACCGCGCCGGTGTCGTCCTGCGACATCGGCACGCCGCGGAGCAGGGCCCCGTCGGGCTCGCGGAGGTAGAGCGACCAGAAGCCGCCGTCCTCGGCCGGGCCGAACCACGCGTCGCGCTCCGGCTCGTCGAACACCGGGGCGAGGTCGGACGTGGACGCCTGCGGGGTGTCCATGCCGACCAGGAGCGTCGGACCGGTCATCGCGTCGAACATCGCGCCGAGCCGCTCGTCCAGGCCGCCGCCGACCTGGTGCAGCACCTCGAAGTCGTCGGTGCCCTCGGGCAGCACGACCCCGTCGTAGAGCAGCACGCGGCGTGCGGCGGGGAGCGCGCGGACCGTGGCGATCGTGTCGGCCAGCGACGCCGCCGCGACGCGTGCCGCGCCTGCCGGCGTCAGCGCCGGCGTCAGCCGGGTCTTCACCTTGCCGGGCAGGCACTCCTTGGCCACCACGACCACCGTGACGTCCGTCATGGGCGTGCTCCTTCCGTGTGGGACCCGGCCGTGTGCCGGACGGGACCGGGTGCGACGGTCCGGGGACGTGCCTCCCGGCCGTACTCGCGCAGCAGGCGCGACATGTCGCGCACCGCGTTGACGGTGCCCCGCAGCGTGCCGGTGACCTTGCTGTCGCCGACGCGCTGGGCGTAGCCGATGTCGGACTCGTCGACACGCCACCCCGCGGCGTGCGCCGCGAGGACCATCTCGAGCGGGTAACCGCTGCGGCGGTCCTGCAGGTCGAGCGCGACGAGGTCGGCGCGGCGCATGACGCGCATCGGGCCGAGGTCGCGCAGCCGGTAGCCGGTCGCGCGGCGCATGAGGATCGCGAGGACGCGGTTCGCGAAGCGGGCGTGCGGTGCCCACGCGCCGCGCGTGGTCGGGACGCGGCGGCCGAGGGCGAGGTCGGTGCGGCCGTCGGCGACGCGCGCCACGAGGTCGGGCAGCTCGGCCGGGTCCATCGAGGCGTCGGCGTCGCAGAAGGCGACGTACTCGGCGGTCGCGGCCGCGACACCGGCGGCGCAGGCCGACCCGAAGCCCTTGACGGGTTCGGTCACGACGGTGGCGCCGTGGGCGCGCGCGACCTCGGCCGACCCGTCGGTCGAGCCGTTGTCGACGACGATCGCGCGGTAGCCCTCGGGCAGCCGGCCGATCACCGTCGGGAGCGCGTCGGCCTCGTCCAGGCAGGGGAGGATCACGTCGACGTTCATGTGGACCATTCGGTGCGGGTCGCCGGATCGACGGGTTCCGTCGTCGGTCGCGCGCGTCGCGGGCGCGGCTGGGTCGGGCGCGTCGGCCGGTGGGTGGTCCATGGTGTCGACTGAACACGACGCGGAGGAGCGGGGTACAGGATCGGTGTCCCCCGCGCGGTGGTCCGCGCGTGTTGTGGCTGTCCTGCCACGCGTTCGGGGGACGGCCTGGAGGCGCGCCAGCCGCCCGGCGCGCCGCGTGCGTCGGGCGGGTGGCGGGGCGGGCGCGGGGCGCCGGTGGATGCGGGTGCGGATGTGCTCGCGGTCGCGCCCGGCGCGGTGCGCCGGGCGGTCGATGCGCTGCGTCGGTCCGGCGGTGCCGGTGGGCGGGTGCTGCCGGTGGTTCGGTCAGCGGACGGCGGCGCGGAGCGGGGCGGTGGCGAACTCGCGCATGCCCCGCTCGAAGTCGACCTGCGCGCGCCACCCGAGCTCGGCGGCGATCCGGTCGGACGAAGCTGTGACGTGCCGCACGTCGCCCAGGCGGTACTCGCCGGTGACGACGGGCTGCGGACCGTCCGGACCGGCGATGGCCGCGGCCATGTCACCGATCGTGTGCACGACCCCGGAACCGACGTTGTACGCGCGGAACGTCTCCGCCGGCAGGTCCGCGGTCGCGGCGATCGAGGCGGCGTTCGCGCCGGCGACGTCGTCCACGTGCACGAAGTCGCGGCGCTGTCGGCCGTCCTCGAACACCCGCGGGGCCTCGCCGCGGGCGAGCGCCGAGCGGAACAGGGACGCGACGCCCGCGTAGGGCGTGTTCGAGGGCATCCCCGGCCCGTAGACGTTGTGGTACCGCAGGGCGATGGCCGTCCCGCCGGTCGCGCGCGCCCAGCTGGAGGCGAGGTGCTCCTGCGCGACCTTCGTCTGCGCGTAGACGTTGCGCGGGTCGAGGGCGGCCGACTCGTCGATCAGCCCCGGCAGCAGGGGACGACCGTCCGGACCGATCGGGTCGAAGCGACCGGCGTCCAGGTCTTCGCGGCGGCGGGCCGGCGGGCGCATCGGCTCACCGTCGGCGGTCGTGTAGGCGCCCTCGCCGTAGACGACCATCGAGCTCGCGACGACGAGGCGACCGATGCCGTTCCGGTCCATGCCGGCGAGGACGTGGGCGGTGCCGGCGTCGTTCGACGAGACGTAGTCGGGGGCGTCCTGGAAGTCGACGCCGAGCCCGACCTTGGCGGCCTGGTGGCAGACGACGTCGACTCCGTCGAGTGCGGCTTCGAGCGCCACGCGGTCGCGCACGTCGCCGTGCACGAAGGCGATGCCCTGCTGCTCGTGGGCGCGGAGGACCTCGCCCGGGTCACCGTGGACGTCGTCGCGCAGGGAGTCGAGGATGCGCACCTCGTGGCCCTCGGCCAGTGCACGACGGACGATCGCGGAGCCGATGAAGCCCGCGCCGCCGGTGACGAGCAGGCGGCTCACGCGCGGGGCTCGACCGTCGTGCGGAGGACGCTCTCGCTGGCCGCCGCGGGCACGAGCTCACGCGGGCTGTAGTCGTCCGGCAGCGCCGCGACGATGTCGCCGATGGCGCGGACGATGACCTCGTTCGCGCGGGCCAGGCGTTCCATCACGGCGGCGTGGGTGACGGGGGCCGCGGTGTCGTCGGCGGGCGTGGTGCCAGCCGCCGTCTCGTCCGTCGCCGGGGCGAGGCCCGCGTCGGCGTCCGTGACGAACGACAGGTTGACGGTGCCGATGCCGAGCTCGGCCGCGAGCGGCACCTCGGGCGTCATCGTCATGTTGATGGTGTGGCCCCCGGCCTCGCGCAGCCAGACGGACTCGGCGCGCGTCGAGAAGCGCGGTCCCTGGATCACGACGCACGTGCCGGTCGGTCGGAACGGCACGCCGAGGGCGGCCACGGCGTCGATCGCCGCGCGACGCAGTACGGGGTCGAACGGGTCCGCGAAGGACAGGTGCTGCACCTGGTCCTCGAAGAACGTGTCCGCGCGCCCCCAGGTCCGGTCGATGAGCTGGTCGGTGACCACGAAGGTGCCCGGCGCGTAGTCGGGGTGCAGGCCACCGACGGCGCTCGAGGACACGATCGCGCGGACGCCGAGCGAGCGGAGCGCCCACAGGTTCGCGCGGTGGTTGATCAGGTGCGGGGCGACCGAGTGCTCGCGACCGTGCCGCGTGAGGAAGGCCACGCGCTTGCCGGACATGGTGCCGACGGTGATCGGGCTCGACGTCGCGCCGAACGGGGTCTCGACGACGAGTTCGTCGGCCGTGCCCTCCTCGAAGAGTCGGTACAGGCCGGAGCCGCCGATCACCCCGATGCGTGCGGTCGTTCCGTCCACAGGTGCGGTCGTGCTCACGTCGTCCTCCACAGGTCCTCCGGATGTCCTCGGTGCGCGGTGCGCCCTGGATACGCTAGCGACGCCCCTCCGGCAGCAGCCGAGAGCCGGGCGACCACTGCACCACCCCACCTGTTCGAGAGGCCCCCGTGCGAACGATCGGTCAGCACCGCGACGCTGTCGCAGCCCTGCTCGCGCCGGTGCTCGCCGCGCTCGGATCCGAACGCCGCTCGACGGACGACCTCGCGGTCGCCCCGGACGCCGGACGGGGCCGCCGCGTGCTCGCGACCGCGGTGTCCGCGCCGGTCCCGCTGCCGACCTTCGACAACAGCCAGATGGACGGGTTCGCCGTGCGCGCGGGCGACGCCGGTCGGACCGTCCGCGTGGTCGACCCGGTGCCCGCGGGGACCGTGCCGGCCCCGCTGCCGCCGGACAGCGCGGCGCCGATCATGACCGGAGCGCGCATCCCGATCGGTGCCGACGCCGTGGTCCCGGTCGAGGCGGTCCGGCCCGGCAGGTTCCCGGAGGCACTCGCGCTCGCGGAGCTCACCGTCCCGACCGGCACGACCGCGGGCACGTTCGTGCGGACGACGGGCAGCGACGTCGCCCGCGGGGCCGAGCTCGCGCCGGCCGGGGCGCCGGTGACGCCCGCGCTGCTCGGCACGCTCGCGTCGGCGGGGGTCGGTTCCGTCGAGGTGGTGCGGCCGGTGCGGGTGCTCGTCGTCTCGACGGGGAGCGAGCTCCGCGGCGAGGAGCCGGTCGGTGCTGACGGTGCTGACGGTGCTGACGGCCGCGACGGTGCCGACGGTGGTGCAGACCTCGGCGGTCTCGATGGTCCGGGCGCCGCCGGGGCCCTGATCGGCGACGCCAACGGGGTGGCGCTGCGTGCGGCCCTGGCCGAGGTCGGCGCGGTGACGCGTGCCGTGCGCCTGAGCGACGATCCCGAGCGCTTCGTCGAGGCACTCGACCGTGCGGTGGGTGACTGGGCCGACCTCGTGCTGACGACCGGTGGCATCAGCGCCGGGGCGTACGAGGTCGTGCGGCAGACCCTCGAACCGCTCGGGCTCGCCGTGACCCCGGTCGCGATGCAGCCCGGCGGGCCGCAGGCGTCGGGCTCGGTCACCCTCGGTGGCCGCACCGTCCCGGTCGTGGCCTTCCCCGGCAACCCCGTGTCGGCGCTCGTGTCGTTCGAGGTGTTCCTGCGCCCTGTGCTCACCGCGGCCGTCGGCGCCCCCGACCGGCCCGCCGAGCAGCTGCCGGCGGCCGAGTCCGCGACCTCGCCGGTCGGCAAGCACCAGGTCCGTCGCGGTCGGGTCGCCGACGGCCGGGTGTACTTCGTCGGCGGGCCGAGCTCGCACCTGCTCGCGCACCTGGCGGCCGCCACCCACCTCGTCCACGTCCCGGTCGGAACCGACACCATCGAACCCGGCGACCCCCTGATCGTCTGGAGCCTCCGATGACCGACGACCACCGCGCCTCCCCGGACGGCGACGACGAGCCGGACCGCGGCGCACCCGACCGCGGCGGCGACGCGCCGGGCGCCGACGCTCCGCTCGTCGACGCTCCGCTCGCCGCGGAGGCCGCGGGCGAGCTGTCCCACGTCCGCGCCGACGGCACCGCCCACATGGTCGACGTTTCCGACAAGGACGTCACCGCGCGCTCGGCGACGGCGACGGCGACGCTGGTCACCCGGGACGACGTCGTCCGGCGGATCATCGACGGCTCGCTGCCCAAGGGCGAGGTAATCGGCACCGCGCGCATCGCGGCGATCATGGCCGTCAAGAAGACCTCCGACCTGGTCCCGCTCTGCCACCCGCTGCCCATCGCCGGCGTCGAGGTCGACATCACGGGCGAGGGCGACCACGTCCGGATCGAGGTGTCCGTGCGCACGACCTCGCGCACGGGCGTCGAGATGGAGGCGCTGACCGGTGCGAGCGTCGCGGCGCTGACGGTCTACGACATGGTGAAGGCCGTCGACCGTGCGGCCGTGATCACGGAGGTCCGCGTGCTCGAGAAGCACGGTGGACGCTCCGGGGACTGGAGCGCCCGATGACCGACCGACCCACCGACGACACCGCGACGAGGGGCCGCGCCGCGGTCCTCGTGGTCTCCACCTCCGCGGCGACCGAGCCGTCCCTCGACCGCACCGGCCCGGGCATCGCCGCGTGGCTGCGTGAGCGTGGCTTCGTGGTCGAGGAACCCGTCATCGTGCCTGACGGCGGACCGATCGCCGAGACCGTCACCGCAGCGCTGCTGGCCGACGCCCGCGTGGTCGTCACGACCGGCGGAACCGGGGTCACGCCCACCGACCGCACGCCCGAGGCCGTCGCACCGCTGCTCGACCTCGAACTCCCCGGTGTCCTCGAGGAGGTCCGCCGCCGTGGTCTCGCGGGGGCGGGTCCGACGGCGCTGCTGAGCCGCGGTGTGGCCGGCATCGCCTCCACCGGAGCCTTCGTCGTCACCCTGCCCGGATCGCGCGGCGGTGTCGCCGACGGGCTGGCGGTCATCGACGGCCTGCTCGACCACGTGCTCGCGCAGGTGCACGGAGCGGGGCACGCACCGCGCACGACCGACGGTGCAGGCCACGCGTCACGCACCGCTGAAGGAGCGACCTCGTGACCGCCGCCGAGCGGGTCCTGCTCGCCGACGTCGTCGACGTCGCGGTGTCCGTCGAGCAGGTCGCCGCAGCGGTCGAGACCGAGCAGGACGGCGCGGTCGTCACCTTCGCCGGGATCGTCCGCGACCACGACGGCGGCAAGGGCGTGACTGCGCTCGGCTACGAGCGGCACCCGAGCGCCGGTGAGGTCATCGCCGAGGTCGCCCGGTCGATCGCCGAGGAGCACCCCGGTGTCCGCATCGCGGTGCTGCACCGCGTGGGGGACCTGGTCGTCGGGGACGTGGCGCTCGCCGCAGCGGTGTCGTCACCGCACCGGGCCGAGGCCTTCGCGGCGTGCTCTGACCTGGTCGACCGCGTCAAGGAGCGCACCCCGATCTGGAAGCACCAGCGCTTCACCGATGGCTCCGACGAGTGGGTCGCGTCGCTCTGAGTGGTCTTGCGGTGCGCCGTGGTGCGGCGCGGTGCGGCGCGGTGCGGCGCGGCGCGGCGCGGCGCGGCGCGCGGCGGCCGGCGCGGCGCGGTGGCGCGGTGGCGCGGCGCGGCGGCGCGCGGCGCCTCCCGCACAACCGGCGGCACGTCGCACCATGGTTCGCCGTGGCGCGACGTGCTTTCCCTTGTTCGGGAGCACGTCGCACCGCGACGTGCTCCGCGGCCGCCCCCGCGCCCCGCGCCCCCCCGCGCCCCCCGCGCCCCGCGCCCACCCCGCGCCCGCCCCGTGCACCCCGCACCCCCGCGCGCCGCCTACCCTTGACGGGTGGCTCATCTCCTCGGCGCCGAGAACATGCATCTCGAGTTCCCCACCCGTGTCGTCTTCGACAGCGTCACCATCGGCCTCGACGAGGGCGACCGGATCGGCGTCGTCGGCCGGAACGGTGACGGCAAGTCGACCCTGCTCGCCCTGCTGGCCCAGCGCCTCGAACCGGACGCCGGTCGTGTCACACACCGCCGCGGCCTGACGGTCGGGTACCTCGACCAGCGCGACGTCCTGCCGGCGGGTGCGACGGTCGGCGCGACCGTCGTCGGCGACCTCGAGGAACACGAGTGGGCCGGCGACCCGAAGATCCGCGACGTGATCGGCGGCCTCGTGTCGGACATCCCGTGGGAGGCCGTCGTCGACGACCTCTCCGGTGGTCAGCGGCGACGGATCGCGCTCGCGAAGCTCCTGGTCGGCGACTGGGACGTGCTGTTCCTCGACGAGCCGACGAACCACCTCGACGTCGAGGGCATCCAGTGGCTCGCCGACCACATCAACCGTCGCTGGTCGTCGAACCAGGGCGGCATGGTCGTGGTGACGCACGACCGGTGGTTCCTCGACGCGGTGTCGACCGACACGTGGGAGGTCCACGACGGCGTCGTCGAGCCGTTCGAGGGCGGCTACGCGGCGTACATCCTGCAGCGCGTCGAGCGCGACCGGCAGGCAGCGGCGTCCGAGCAGCGTCGCCAGAACCTGGCGCGCAAGGAGCTCGCGTGGCTCCGCCGCGGCGCCCCGGCGCGCACGAGCAAGCCGAAGTTCCGCATCGACGCGGCGAACGCCCTCATCGACGACGTCCCGCCGATCCGCGACACCGTCGCGCTGTCGCAGACGGCGACCGCGCGGCTCGGCAAGGACGTCGTCGACCTGCTCGACATCGGCGTCACCTTCGGCGACGACGTGATCCTGCGTGACATCGAGTGGCGCATCGCACCGGGGGAGCGGACCGGCATCCTCGGGCCGAACGGTGCCGGCAAGTCGACGCTGCTCAACCTGGTCTCCGGCAAGCTGCAGCCCACCGTCGGCCGGGTGAAGACCGGCAAGACCGTGCAGGTCGCGGTGCTCGACCAGCAGCTCGCCGACCTCGCGCAGTTCGCGAACGACCGCGTCCGCGAGGTCGTCGCCCGCAAGAAGACGAGCTACGTCGCCGACGGCAAGGAGATGACGCCGTCGCAGCTGTTGGAGCGGCTCGGGTTCACGTCCGAGCAGCTGTCGACGCCGGTGAAGGACCTGAGCGGTGGCCAGAAGCGCCGGCTCCAGCTCATGCTCATCCTGCTCGACGAGCCGAACGTGCTCATCCTCGACGAGCCGACCAACGACCTCGACACCGACATGCTCGCCGCGATGGAGGACCTGCTCGACACCTGGCCGGGCACCCTGCTCGTCGTGTCGCACGACCGGTACCTGCTCGAGCGCGTCACCGACCAGCAGTACGCGGTCCTCGGTGGTCGCCTCCGGCACCTGCCGGGCGGCGTCGACGAGTACGTGCGGCTGCGCGCGTCGGGTTCCGTCCCGCAGACCGCATCAGCGGCTGCCGCCGCCTCGGCCGGGAGGCCCGACACGGCCGGGTCCACGGGCTCGGCCGGGTCCGTGGCCGGGTCGGGAGGCGCGGGTACGGCCGGTGGGGCCGGCTCGGCTCCGGCGCTGTCGGGTGCGGACCGTCGCACCGCCGAGAAGGAGATGTCCGCCCTCGACCGCAAGATCGCGAAGGCCGGTGCCGACCGGCAGAAGCTGCTCGACGCCTTCGCGGCGCACGACCAGTCCGACTACGCGGGGCTCGGGGAGCTGCAGACGAAGCTCGCGGCGCTCGACGCCGAGGTCGAGCAGCTCGAGGAGCGGTGGCTCGAGGTCGCCGAGGTGCTCGGGGTCTGACATCTCCGGGCGGCGGTGGCGCTGGCTCGCGTCCCGTCGCGGGGATGGAGCAGACGATGTCGGGTGGCGGGCGTTCAGCCGACGGTTCCTGCTCCATCGACCGTTCGCGGCGCGTCCAGGAACGCGCTAGTCGCCCAGCCCGAGGATCAGGCGCCGCAGGAGGCCGGACAGCTGGTCCTGCTCGTCGTCGGCGACACCCGCCAGGATGTCCCGCTCGGCGCGGAGCAGATCGGCGATCGCCGCGTCGACGGCCGCGCGACCGGTGGCGGTCAGGGACACGAGGATGCCCCGGCCGTCCCGCGGGTCGGTCCGGCGGGACACCAGGCCCCGGGCGGCGAGCCGGTCGACGCGGTTCGTCATCGTGCCGCTCGACACCAGGGTCTGCTGCAGCAGCGACTTCGGGCTCAGCTCGTAGGGCTCACCGGCACGGCGGAGGGCCGAGAGCACGTCGAACTCCCACGGCTCGACGTCGCTCGCATCGAAGGCTGCTCGTCGAGCACGGTCGAGGTGCCGGGCGAGCCGGTCCACGCGGGACAGGACCTCGAGCGGGCCGAAGTCCAGGTCGGGGCGTTCCCCGCGCCACGCAGCGACGATCCGGTCGACCTCGTCCTGCTGCGGCATCCCTCCATCTTGGCCGAACCCGTCGGACACGGCCAGCCGCACGGTCGTGGGAGGATGGTCGCGCACCCCGAGGGGTGTGTTCCGCCTTGGTGTAACGGCAGCACGACGGCCTTTGGTGCCGTTAGGTCCGGGTTCGAATCCTGGAGGCGGAGCGGGCGGACCGGATCCGGCGCGCCATCTCGGAAGTCGGGTTCCTTCTGAACGACCAGGCGAGACGATTGCGCGCCGGACGCAGCACGACGGTCGGCCTCGTCGTGCTCGACGCCGGGAACCTCTTCGTCTCGGACGTCGCCCGCAGCGTCGAGGGCGCTGCTGCGGAATGCGGACTCGCCGTGCTGGTCGGTAACAGCGACGACTCCGCCGAGCGGGAGCACGTCTACGTGGGCCTCTTCGAAGAACGCCGTCTCGCCGGGCACCTCACCACGCCAGCGGCAGAGGACCTGTCGAGCCTCGTCCTGTTGCGGGCGCAAGGCGCCCCGGTGGGTCTGGTCGAGCGCGGAGCGGATGCCTCCGGCTTCCCCTCGGCGGCGGTCGACGACGAGCGCATCCCCGGAACCCGTGGAACGCCCGTCAGGACTGATGTCCGGGATCGGCGCATCACTGGCATCCGCGGACGCGCCGAACACCTCGCGCGGAACGGAAGGTAGTTCGAACCAACCAGCGGCACTCCGTCCGATGATGCTCCGGGTGTTGCGGGCATCCTGCACGGGGTTGCAGCTCGAACGAAGCGATGCACGCGCACAAGACAGGAGAGGCACGCCCGAAGGCATGCCTCTCCTGTTGACCGCTAGGGCTGATCGCCCGTGTGCTGTGCCCGTCGGTCGCGTGCCTCGGAGTCCTGGCGGCGTTGGGTCGGTCCCTTCTTGAAGGACCCCCACACCGCGGTGCCGATCAGGATGAACGTGACCACGAGCACGACCGGGATGAAACCTGGGATCAGCATTGGATTCCCCTCAAGAAGACGGACAGGTTCGTCTGCGCTGACTCTACGCCGAGCGCGCGATCAGTAGTTGGTCGTCCAAGCTCTCGATGTCGTGACCCGCAGCGAGACGTAGAGATCCTCGCTCGATCCGAGGCTGGTCGACTTGTACAGCGCGTGTTCCTGTGCGTACGCCTCGAGGGAGCCGTCCTGCTTCTTCCGCTTGATGGTCACGGTCGGTGCAGCAACCAGATTGCCGTACTTCACCACCGCGTTCGCCTTGTTCGCGGTGTCGATCTGTGCCCCTCCGGTGTAGCGCTCGTAGGTCGCGTTGAACCAGAGGTCGTACGGGCCCGTGGCGATCTCGACCTTGCAGTTGGACTCGACGACGTAGCCGCCACCGTTGGATTCCTTGCATCCTGTGATCTGCTGGGGCTGAAGCGAGCGAGACCCGGCCTTCGCACCCCCAGCGGTGACCGCCGGCTTCTCGAGCGAGGTGACGGCGACGGACCCGTCTGGGTAGACGGATCGACTCACGAGCTCGGTCGCTGTTTGCACGCTGGTCGTACTGGTCGGTTCAACGGATTGCGACATCGAGTCGAGGAGACTGCCGCTGTCGAGCTTGGCGATGAGCGCATCCTGCGTCGCCGACTGGACACCTTGGCTGGTGAACCATTCCCGGAGCGCTGTCTGGTCCTGGGTCGTCGTCGTGGCCGAAGCGGGAAGCGCGCCGAACATGCCGGAGCAGAGTGCCCCGACGACGACGGCAGTGATTGTGACCTTCTTGACCGAGTTCGTCGTGCTCACCAGGAGCCTCCCTTGGTGCTGGTTGCCTTGTTGTTGCCGACCTTGAGAGAGAGGCTCGCCGTGAAGGAGCCGCCGCCCCTCGAAGAGTTGTAGACAGTCGTTGCTGTTGCGGTCGCCGGTCCGGACGCGTTCTCGTTCCTCTTCGTGATCTTGAGGGACGGCGTCGGTGCCGTACCCGCAATCGCGTAGGCGTACGGTGCAGAGACTTCGTTGATCAGATCGTTGTTGTCTCCCTGCACGATGTCGTACGTGGCATGGAAGGCGACTTGCAAGAAGCTGTTGTCCGCGGCGACGACACAGTTGTTGTACCGAGTGTCGTAGTGACTCGGTGTGGTGCTCGCGCACTGACCCACCGACTGCGGGGTCACGGCTCGTCGGGAGATGCCGGCCCCGCCACCGGCGTTCGGGTTCTGCATCTCCGTTTCGGAGATCGAACCGTCCGCGAAGACGTACTGCGTCACCGTGAATCCGTCGCGTTGGAGGACCTTCACCGAGGCCGGAGACTGGCCTTCGCGCATCGAATCCATCATCCCGCCATCGAGGAACCGGTCGATGAGCGGGCCGTAGGTTGCCTCTGGGACGCCGCGCGCGGCGTACCAGTCGCTCATGTGAGCTGTGATCGCGGCATCATCGCTCGGGACTGCTGCAGGTTCGGTTGACTCCTGAGAGGTAGGGGCATTGGCTCCTGCTGGAAGGATGTGCGCCATGGTGAAGGCGTATCCGGAAGAGTTCCGCCGTGACGTGATCGCGGTCGCCCGGAAGGGCGAGACGTCAGTGCGGCAGGTCGCGAAGGACTTCGGCGTCTCCGAGTCCTGCCTGGCCCGCTGGTTGCGCCTCGCGGACCGTGACGACGGCATCGGGGTCGCAGAGCCGCCGTCGCTGAAAGCGGTGGAGCAAGCCGAGCTGCGGGAGGCGCAGAAACGGATCCGGCTGCTCGAGCAGGAGAACGAGATCCTCCGCCGGGCAGCGGCGTACTTCGCGCAGTCACAACTCCCAAAATGATCTACCCGCTGGTCCTTGAACTCGCCGACGACGGTGTTCCTGTCGCGGTGGCCTGCCGGGTACTGGGCTTCTCGAAGCAGGCGTTCTATCGCTGGCGCGCCAGCCCCGTGTCCAAACGGGACTGGGACGACGCGCACCTGACCAACGCCGCCATCGACGCGCATCGCGACGATCCGACGTTCGGGTACCGGTTCATCGCTGACGACTTGGCCGCGGCTGGCCACCGGACCTCCGAGCGTCGGGTGTGGCGGTTGTGCTCGCAGCAGCGGCTCTGGTCCCTGCACTCGAAGAAGCGCGGCCTGACCCGGAAGGCCGGTCCGCCGGTGCACGACGACCGGGTCCGGCGAACGTTCACAGCACCAGACCTGGACCGGCTGTGGCTGACCGACATCACCGAGCACCCGACCGGGGAGGGCAAGCTCTACCTCTGCGCGATCAAGGACGCCTGCTCCCGCCGGATCGTGGGCTACTCGATCGGTGATCGGATGCGGTCCTCGCTCGCCGTCGCAGCCCTGCAGATGGCGGTGCACCGCCGGAACCCGACCGGGACGGTCGTCCACTCGGATCGCGGCAGCCAGTTCCGGTCGAAGAAGTTCGTCCGCGCCCTCTGCGATGCAGGGCTCCTCGGATCGATGGGCAGAGTCGGCGCCTGCGCGGACAACGCTGCGATGGAATCGTTCTTCGCCCTGCTGCAGAAGAACGTCCTCAACCGGAAACGATGGACGACCCGGGAAGAGCTCCGGCTGGCGATCATCACTTGGATCGAAGCGACCTACCACCGGAAACGACGCCAACGCGGTCTTGGGAAGTTGACCCCAATCGAGTACGAGACGATCATCAACCCACAGGTCGCACTCGCGGCCTAAACGAACGAGTCAACCAAACCTGCAGCAGTCCCCTCGTCGCGGAGGCTGATACAGCGGGAACGAGCGTCAGGCCGACGACGGTGCATACCGTTGCTGCCGTCGCTCCAAAGCGCCCCCAACGTTTGGTCAAAGCCATCTGAAACTCCTGTTCGCTCGGCGGGAGATCCCCGTGCAGAGCGAGTATTCGGCCGAGCCGCAGGAGACCGCGTCAACCTCTGGGCCGTAGACAAGTGGTTCTAGAGAAGTTAGGTTGAGGTCGCTCTGCCTGCCGACGGCAGATTCGCTGACGAGGGGGAACGTGTCAGGACCTACCACGAGTCGAAACGGACAGGGCCGCACGGCGCTACTGAGATTCAGCCTCGCCTTCCGCTTCCCGTCTGCGTATCCTGCCGGCGCTCCGGCGCAGTCGCAGAGCGCCGGAGCGACGCCGTTCGCCATTGCGCACATCGTCGTGGTCGTCGGCCCCATGTTGCTGCTGCGGAGGGCGACCCGGGGGCTGTTCGTCGCGACGCTGACTCGAAACCCCCACGCTTGACCGATGCCACCATCCCTCGCTCCGGATGACGGCCCTGCGCTGGCGGCAACCGTCGGAGCCTTGCACCGCATAGCGAACTTCATCGCAGGACAAGACCACGCAGAGATTCTCGAACTTCGCAACGAAGCCATCCGGCTCGCTGGCGCGCACCTTTCTGCGCACAAGCTCGCAGACGCTGCGGGTATCCCGATCGAACTCGTCATGAGCGTGCTCTGCGGCTGAGCGCTTGCGGGGCGCTGGTGGCGAGGGGCGAAGTCGCCGCTGGTGCCGTCGCTCGTCCAGGTGTCGTTCCTGTCCCCACCAAGTCCCGTACCTCGCGTGCAAGAGGTGGGAATGCGGTCCGACCGATCCCGCCGCACAGGGAACGACGGCTCCATCTCGGGTCAAGGTCGGGCGGACCCGCGTGGACGGCTCGACACACTCGTGGCTTTCTGCCGTGAGCACTGTGTGCCGTCGATCTGGTTGGCTGGACGAAGGGGCTACGGGGGACGCGACCGTCCGGCTCGCAGCGGTGCACAGGGGGAGGGGGCACGATGCACGACCGACTGCCGGTGGCCGCGGTGCTCGCCGCGGTGACCCTCGCGGCGACGACCGGCTGCTCGTCCGTGTCCACGACGCCACCGGTCGACCCGGTCGGTTCGTGGACACTGTCCTCGGACCCGTCGAGCCGGATGGTGCTGCACGAGGACGGCTCCCTCGCGGTGGTGGACATGCCGTACGACATCGCCTGCGACGTCGACGCCCCGTGGTCGGGCCTCCCGGAGTGTGCCGACCGCTCCGCGCCGGTGTCGTTCACCGGGACGTGGCGTCTCGCCGACGGGGATCCGCACGCGGTCCGGCTGGCCACCGACGACCGCCGCGTCAGCACGGCGTACCGCGACGGTGCTGAACTCGGGTTCTGGGTCGGCAGTCTCGACCGACCGGAGCCGACCTACCGCTACGTCCATGACTGAGCCGTCGTCGGCGGCACGCCCCGACGGAGGCTCCGTGCGCTCGACCACCACCCGGACGACTGCGGTCGCCGCGCTGCTCGCCGCTGCCACGCTCCTGCTCACGAGCTGCACGGGCCACGTCGACGCCGGCTCGGCCGGTGCCGACGCCGCCCGCGACGAGCTCGCGCGGATCGACGGCGTCGCGACGGTCCGTGCGGACGGCTCGAACGACCTGCCGTTCGCCGGGACCACGACCGCGACGGTCGTCACCGAGGACGACCTGTCGGACGACCGACTGCAGCGGGTCACCGATGCTGTCGGACAGTGGATCGCCGACCACCGGGGCAGCGTCACCTACTCCGCCGACGTCGAGGCGGACGGCTTCGTCTTCACCGTCCAACCGACGAAGACGGCGAACGCGCGGGTGCTCGACGTCGTGGACGGGCTCCGTGGTGACGACCGCTGGCTCGGCGCGGTGCTGTCCGTCCGTGGCGAGGTCCGCTCACTCGACCTGCAGGTGGCGGACCCCGCCGACCTCGTCACCGGGTGGACGGCGGTGCGGGCGGCCGCCGACGGGTCCGGGTGGGACGACGTCACCGCGACCGCGAGCGCCTGGAACGACCCGGCACGTGACACCACCGGACGGCGGGACCCGGACTGGTCCATCACGGACTCGGCAGGCGATCCCGCGACCGAGGTCGCGGCCCTCGGGCAGGTGGCCGCTGCGCACCGGCTGACCGCTGCCACCGTCCGCCGGGGACTCGTGCACGTCCACACCGCGGACCTGGCCGACGTGCCCGACGTGACCGCCGTGCTGGAGCGGGCAGCGCCGGACGCCGCGGCGATCGTGGACGGCGGGGTCGTCACGAAGCGCGACCCGGGTGACGACGTCGACGAACGACCGGACGCCGGGACGTACGCTGAGGCCGATCGGCTCGCCCGTGTTGCGGCACGTCCCGGGGTCACCGCGGTCGAGCTCACCCGCACCGGGGTCACCGTCACCGCCGCCGACGTCGACACGGCGCTCGCGGCGGCCGAGGCGCTCGCCGCGGCGTCGCCGGTCGCACCCGTGCGGACGCTGTCGGTCGGGTCGTCGGCAGCGGCGGCCGCAGGGGACCACCAAGGGCTCCTCGTGCAGGGCTCCGCCGATCGCCTCGGTGCGTCCGCGGCGGTCGCCCGGCGCCTCACCGCCTTCCTGCCCGCGCGGGCGTCCTTCTTCGGCGCGGACCCGTCGGACGGCCCGTCCCCGTCGACGCCGACGAGTCCGACGACCACCACGAACGCGTCGATCTCCGCGACCCTGCAGCGCATCGACGACGTCCCCGCGTTCGTGCAGGCGGTGCGGCCGGTGCTCCCCGACGGCACCACGGTGCAGGTCGGCATCGCCGGTCAGCTCCCGCTGCAGACCGCGCAGCTCACGCTCCGCGACGGCAGGCTCACCATCGACCGGCCGCGAGCGGTCGCCACCGACGACGACGCCCGGGTACGGCTGGCCGAGGCGGTCCGCGAAGCCTGGAACGGCTGACGGGCAACGCCTGGAACGGCTGACCGCCGCCCGGACGGACGCACATCCACGGGCCGACCCCGGAACGCCGGGGTCGGCCTGCCCCGTCACATCGTGGGGACGACGACCGCGCGCCCGGAGAGTTCCCCGGTTTCGAGCTTCCGGTACGCCTCGAGCGCGTCGTCGAGCGAGAACCGCTCGACGTCCGGCTCGATCTGGCCGGCGCGGTACATGGCGACGACATCGTGCAGGTCCTCGATCGTGCCCCAGTAGGTGTTCGTGATCGTCGACTCGTACGGCGTCGAGAAGAAGTTCCACTCGACGGTCCCGCCCGCGATGCCCACGACGACCAGGCGACCGCCGATCGCCATCGAGGCCTGTGCCGTGGCGATGGTGGGCGTGACCCCGACGAAGTCGAAGGCCGCGTCGACGCCCTTGCCCCCGGTGAGCTCGCGGATGGCCGCTGCCTGGTCCGGACCGGCGGGCACGGTGAGCGCGCCACGCGCTGCTGCGCGCTCCATCGCCTCCGGCTTGGCGTCGGTCGCGATGACGGTGGCGCCCGTGAGCGCGGTGAGGATCTGCACCGCGATCTGGCCCAGGCCGCCGAGCCCGACGACCAGGGCGTACTTGCCGCCGCCGGCGAGGGCCGGGAGGGCGCCCTTGATCGCGTGGTACGGCGTGAGTGCCGCGTCGGCGAGGGGTGCCGCGGCGACGGGGTCGGCGTCCCCGAGCGGGACGAGGTTCCGCGCCGGCACGGTGACGTACTCCGCCATGCCGCCGTCGCGCCCGAGGCCGATCGCGGCGTAGGGGTTGGTCGCGGCGTTCTCGCAGTAGGTGTCCTGCCCCTTCGAGCAGTACGAGCAGTGCCCGCAGCCGACGGGGCCGTAGACGAGGTGGGCCTCCCCGGGGGTGAACCCGGTGACGCCCTCGCCGACGGCCTCCACCCAGCCGGAGCTCTCGTGGCCGAGCACGAAGCCGGGTGCCTGCGCACCGGGCTGGCCCTCGCGGAACTCGCGGTACACGGCGACGTCGGAGTGGCACGCGCCGGCTCCGGCGACCTTGAGCAGCACCTCCCCGGGACCGGGGACCGGCTTCTCGACCTCGGTGAGGGACGGGAAGGTCTGGTACTGCTCGAACATCACGGCGCGCATCGGCGTTCTCCTTCGACTTGCCTGCGGGTTCCCGTCGTCTTGAACGACAGGTGTTGCCCACAGCCTACGCAGTGGACCATCCCGTCCGCCCGGCGGCTACCGTGCTGGACATGACCAGCATCGACCTCGACCACCGCACCGCCCTCGTGACCGGCTCCACGCAGGGGATCGGTCTCGCCATCGCCGTCGACCTCGCCCGGGCCGGCGCGACCGTGGTCGTGAACGGACGGAGCGAGGACCGCGTCACGCAGGCGGTCGACGCCGTGCGCGAGCAGGTGCCGGGAGCGCAGGTGCACGGCGTCGCCGCCGACCTGGCCACCGCCGAGGGCGCCGCCACGGTCCTCGACCGGTTCCCGCGCCTGGACGTGCTCGTGAACAACCTCGGCATCTTCGGCAGCGAGGACCCCTTCGCGATCACCGACGACGAGTGGCGACGCTACTTCGAGGTGAACGTCCTCGCGGCGGTCCGGCTGATGCGCGCCTACCTGCCGGGCATGACCGAGCAGGGGTGGGGCCGCGTGGTCTCGATCGCGAGCGACTCGGCGGTCGTGACCCCCGCCGAGATGATCCACTACGGCATGACGAAGACCGCGCTGCTCGCGGTGTCCCGCGGTTTCGCGAAGGCCGTCAAGGGGTCCGGCGTCACCGTCAACACCGTGCTCGCGGGCCCGACGCACACGGGCGGCGTCGAGGACTTCGTCGCCGAGATGGTCGGCGAGGACCTGCCCTGGGACGAGGCGCAGCGGCAGTTCATGCGGCAGCACCGTCCGCAGTCGCTGGTCGAGCGTCTGCTCGAGCCGGAGGAGGTGGCGCACATGGTGACGTACCTCGCGTCGCCGCTGGCCTCGGCGACGACGGGCGGTGCGGTCCGCGCGGACGGCGGGTACGTCGACGCGATCCTGCCCTGACGGCGGCCCGCGGCCGAGCCGTCGGTCGGCCAGTGGATCGGGTGCGCGTCCCACGCGTCAGGGTTGCGGCAGGACGCGACCCCGGTGACGGTCTGGAGGCCCGTGGTGCGCCCGGTGCGCGGGTCGCCGACCACGCACCGCCGGGTGTTCCGGGTCGGCCGCCGGCCGACCGACGGGTGCCGGGTCGGCCGCCGGCGCGACGCAGGGTCGGCCGCCCGCGCGTCGCGCCGCTCCGGCCGCGTTGCGCCGACCGGCCGCGCCGACCGGCCGCGCCGACCGGCCGCGCCGCCCGGCCGCGCCGCGTCGAGCCGCGTCGAGCCGCTCCGGCCGCGCCGCGGGCCGCGCCGCGGGCCGCGTCGCGCCGGCCACGCCGCGACGGACGGGACCGCCTAGTGCATCGCCGGCAGCTGCTGTGCCCCCGCGTCCTCCCCGAGCTGCGGGTTGCGGAGCAGCACCACCGCGGCGACGACGGCGATCGCCATCACCACGGCTGCGCCGAGGAACACCGAGTCGTACCCGGCGACGAGTGCACCGGCGGAGCGGCCCGCCCCGGCGTGCGCGACGTACAGGTTCGTGAGCACGGCGAGGCCCACGGCTCCGCCGATCTGGTTCGTCGCGTTCGCGGCGGCCGCGGCGGCGCCGGCGTCCTCGGGGCGGACCCGGGACAGCGCCATGTTCTGCGCGGGGACGAAGATCGCGGCCATGCCGGCGCCCATCACGACCAGGCCGGGCAGCACGTCGGTCCAGTACGAGCCGTCGGCCGAGACGCGGGTGAGCAGCAGCACGCCGATGCCCGCGACGACCGGTCCGACGACCATGAGGGGCTTCGGGCCGGTGCGCGGCACGGTCTTGACGAGCACGGGGATGACCGCTCCGATGGCGAGCGCGAGCGGCAGTGTCGCGACGCCGGAGACGAGCGGCGCGAAGCCGAGGACCTGCTGCAGGTGGAAGGTGACGTAGAGCGTCACGGTCGCCATGACGGCACCGGCGCAGGTCTGGACGACGAGGGCGCCGCCGCGGTTCCGGTCGAGCACGACCCGCAGCGGCAGCAGCGGCGCGGCGACCCGCAGCTCGATGAGCACGAACGCGACGAGGAACACGACACCGATGCCGATCGCGACGAGCGCGCCGCCCTCGACCCAGCCCCGCTCGGCGAGGGTGAAGCCGTACACGAGCGCGCCCAGCCCGACGGCGATGGTCACGGCACCGGCGACGTCGAGTCGTCCGTGGCCCTCGGCACGGCTCTCGCGGAGCACGAGGACCGCGGCGACGACGGCCACGGCCGCGACCGGCACGTTGACGAGCAGGCACCAGCGCCAGCCGACGAACTCGGTGAGCACCCCGCCCAGCAGGAGGCCGACGGCCGCGCCGCTCGAGGTGATCGCGCCGAGGACCCCGAACGCGGTGTTCCGGGCACGACCCGACGGGAAGGTGACGCTCACGAGCGACAGCGCCGCGGGGGCCATGAGCGCGGCACCGGCACCCTGGAGCACCCGGCCGCCGATGAGCATCGCGGGGACGGTCGCGAGCCCGGCGAGGAGCGACGCCGCCGCGAACAGGACGACACCGAGCACGAACGTGCGCTTGCGGCCCCAGTAGTCGGCGATGCGCCCGCCGATGAGCAGGACGGCACCGAAGGTCAGCGCGTACGCCGTGATGATCCACTGCCGCCCGTCGGCGGTCAGGCCGAGCTCGGTCGCGGCCTGCGGGATCGCGATGTTCACGATCGTGGTGTCGAGGATGACGAGCAGCTGCGCCGCGGCGAGCGTGACGAGCACGAGCCGCGAGCGGGCGTCGATCCGGCCGGTCGGCGTCGAGCCGGTCGGCGTCGAGCCGGTCGCGGGAGCGGACCCGGCGGAGGCGCCTGCGGCGGGAGGACCGACGGTCGGCGTGGTGCCGGTGGACGGGGAGGTGGGCATGGCGGAGTGGTTCCGTTCTCGGGAAGGCGTCGTGGGGTTTTCAGCCCGGATCGCCTTCCGCGACCACTCCGGCACCGTGCCGGACACAGCGAGGAGCCTACCGGACGCGGCAGGATGGCCCGGTGACCCCCGCGCAGCCGACCCCGGCCGAGCCGGCCTCCGCGCAGCCGACCCCGGCCGAGCCGGCCTCCGCGCAGCCGACCCCGGCCGAGCCGACCCCCGCGCACGCGGCCCTCGACGCCCTCGTCCGGCACGTCGCCGCCACCGGCTTCCGCGCGCACGGTCTGCACGTCCGGGTCGGTGACGACACGGTCGAGCACCGCTGGACCCCGGACGTGCGCGAGGAGGTCCACTCGGTCGCCAAGGGCGTCGCCGTGCTGGCGGTCGGCATCGCGGCCGACGACGGCCTGGTCGACGTGGACGGGCCGGTCGCCGCCACGCTGCCCGCCCTGTGCACCGGCGCGGGCACCGACCGGGTCACCCTCCGGCACCTGCTCACCATGACGAGCGGCGTCGACATGCCGTGGTCGCCGACCGAGTTGACCGAATGGCCGGACCTCGCGGCGGAGTTCCTGTCGCGGCCCTCCCGGGGCCGGGTGTTCCAGTACGCGAACGCGAGCACGTACACGGCGATGCGGGTGCTCGAACGACACGTCGGGGACGTCGGCGCGTTCGTGTCCGAGCGCGTGTTCGCACCGCTCGGCATCGCGGACGTCGGCTGGGCGCGCTGCGCGCGGGGCTTCGTCGCCGGCGGCGAGGGCATCGCCCTGCGCACGTCGGAGCTCGCCCGCATCGGACGCCTGGTGCGGGACGGCGGGGTCGTCGACGGCCACCGGGTCGTCGCGGCGCGCTGGTGCGAGGCGCTGCACTCCGACTGGGTGGAGCGCGAGGGCGCCGGTCCCGGGTACGAGCGGTACGCGATGGCCGGGTGGGACGGCCCCGGGCAGCTCTGGCGGCTGCACGGCGCACACGGCCAGATGCTGCTGTTCGACCGCGACGCCGTGGTCACCGTGACCGCGGACGACCACGCCGGTGCCGACGCGTTCGCGTCGGCCGTCGCCGACGTGCTGTCCGCACGGCCCGCCGCCACCGCGCGGGACTGACGACCGGACTGACGACCGGACCGACGACCGGCCGGGAGGCGCGTGGCGGCCCCGACCCGTCCCTCCCGTCGTGCCCGCCCGCCGGACGGGAGGCGCGTGGCGGCCCCGACCCGCGCCTCCCGTCCTGCGCGCCCACCCCACGGGAGGCGCGTGGCGGCCCCGACCCGCGCCTCCCGTCCGGCCAGGCCGCGCTCTCCGGACCAGACACGACACTTCCTCGATCTCGTGACCCGGGACGCTGACGGGCGCCGCCGCACTGCCGACAGGGACCCGCGACACCCGAGCGCGACCGTCGGCCGCGGCCCCCGCCGACACCCACCTCCCCGGAAGGGACCCACCGTGGACGTCGTCCGCTCCTCCGTCGTCGCGCTCGTGGTCGGCGCGCTGACCCTCTCCGCCGTCGGCACCGCGCACCCGGCAGCCGCGGCACCCGCCGCTGCCGCACCCGCACCCGCCGCACCCGCCGCCGCTGCTGCGCCCGCCGGGCCGCCCGCGGACGGCGTCCGCGTCGGCGCCGGCTCCTACGCCCCGACCCCGCCCGGGAGCCTGCCCGACATCGCGGACGTGCAGGCCACCGTCGACCAGCACCTGTACGTCGACCCGTCGCAGGCGGGCAAGCCGGTGCCGACCAACCAGTGGTGGACCGACCTGCTCGTCAGCCGCTGGTCCGGCGACATGTGGGCCTACCCGTTCGTGTCGTCGAACAGCGCCGCGGGGACGAAGCTCAGCTACCCGACCACCTGGAACGCCGACGGCACGGCCATGCGGCTCGACGCCCCGATCACCGTCGGCGCGACCGTCGAGCCGACCCCGGACGCCTCCGACCGGCTCCTCGCCGACTTCGAGGACGGCGTCCCCGCCGACTGGACCGCGACCGGCGACGCGTTCACGACGACCGCGACCGGCACGGCACGCGGGCAGAGCGCGGTCTCGGGGTGGCTCGGGAAGGGCTTCCTCGACTCCTTCACGGACGACGACGGCGACGGCGCGACGGGCACGCTCACCTCGCCCGCGTTCACGATCGACCGGTCGACCCTCGCGTTCCTCGTCGGCGGCGGCCGGCACCCCGACCACGAGGCGGTGCAGCTCCTGGTGGACGGGCAGGTCGTCGAGCAGGCGACCGGCACCGACAGCGAGGTGCTCCGGTGGGCGTCGTGGGACGTCTCGGCGCTCCGCGGCAGGACCGCGCAGCTCCGCGTGGTCGACGACCTGCGCGCCGGCTGGGCGCACGTCCTGCTCGACCAGGTGCTGCTGACCGACGCGCCCGACGGCCTCGCCGAGCGGTCCTCCACGACGTTCTCGGCGAAGGAGGCCGACGCCCTGCGGTGGGGCGACTGGAACGTCAGCTGGCGGATGCCCCAGGACGGCCCCGGCGGCCAGTCCGTCGACGTCACGAGCGTGCAGGGCTCGCCCTACGAGTGGTTCGAGTTCCACGGCGCGACCCCTCGGCTGACGCTGCAGCCCGGTGCGACGCTCACGGACGGCGACGGCGAGCGCCTGACCGGCACGATCACGGCCGACCGCTTCGAGATCCGCCAGGACGGGCACGTGTTCGGCGTGCACGCCCCGACCGGCACGACGTTCACCCGCACGGGCGACGTCCTGGACGCGTCCGCGGGCACGCCCTACCTGGTGGTCAGCGCGGTGCCCGAGCACGGGCTGACGCTCGACGACCTGCACCGCACGGCGTTCGCGGTGCCGCGGGACACCACGATGGCCTACTCGTACGACCCCGCAGCCGGACAGGTGGAGCAGCGCTGGTCGCTCCGCACCGACCTGCTGCAGGGCACCGACCACGACACCGTGCAGGGCTGGCTCCAGCACCAGTACGCCGAGTCGACGAACGACCTCCGCTTCACCGGGGCCACGTACGCGACGCCCCGGGGCACCATGCGCACCACCGTCGGGCACGACGGCTGGACGCTCCGCTACGCGTTCAGCGGGCTCACCCCGGTCGGCGCGGAACCCACGGCCACGGGCGACGACCCGTACCGCGAGGACGTCATGCGGCGGTACCTCGCCGACTACGCCGCGAAGACCACCTACGGCGGGGACACCTACTGGGGCGGCAAGGACCTGCAGCAGCTCGGCGCGTACATGACGATCGCCGACCAGATCGGCGACGACGCGGACGCCGAGCGGCTCCGGTCGACGCTCGAACGGGCGCTCACCGACTGGTACACGTACTCCGCGGGGGAGCGCGAGCACTTCTTCGCGATGTACCCGACGTGGAAGGCCCTGATCGGCTTCGGCGACTCGTACGGCTCGGCGCAGTTCAACGACAACCACTTCCACTACGGCTACTTCGCGCTCGCGACCGCGATGCTCGGTCGGGCCGACCCGGCGTGGGCCGAGCGCTACGGCGACATGGCCACCCTGGTCGCGAAGCAGTACGCGAACTGGGACCGCGACGACGCCCGCTTCCCGTACCTGCGGACGTTCGGCGTCTGGACCGGGCACTCGAACGCCGGCGGGGTCTCCTCGCCGGGCGGCAACAACCAGGAGTCGTCGTCCGAGGCGGTCCAGTCCGAGGCCGGGCTGTTCCTGCTCGGCACCGTCCTCGGCGACGAGGAGATGCAGGCCACCGGCGCGATGCAGTACGTCACCGAGCGGGCGGCCGTGCGGGACTACTACCAGAACGCGCACGGCAACCCCGCGTCGAAGGCGTACGACGGGAACGGCGCGTTCCCCGCGGCGTACCGGGCCGGGCAGGCGGGCATCCTGTTCGACTCCGGCCAGGCCGAGGCGACGTACTTCTCGGGCGACCCGGCCTGGATCTACGGCATCCAGTGGATGCCGACCGCCCCGTGGTTCGCGTACTTCGGGTGGGACCCGGACTTCTCGGCGTCGCTCATGCGGCAGATGATGCGCGCACGACCACAGGTCGTCGGACAGGACGGCGTGGTCGGCGGCAACGCGGGCCACGTGCAGATGCTCACGAAGAAGTGGTGGGGCGTCGGCACCTACGGCGACGCCGTCATCACCCGGGACCGACCGGCGGCGATCCGCGAGCTGCAGGACGCCGTCCGCGCCGCCGAGCGGAACCACCCCGGGTACGTCACCGCCCGGACGGCCGCGAACCCGCTGTACGACCGCGCGACCGACACGCTGTACGTCTCGGTCGCCGAGGACGGCACCGTGGTGTTCCCGGACGCGTACTGGACGCCGGAGACCCTGCCAGCGGCCCTCGTGCCCGCCGAGCTCGACGGTCCGACCGCCGACCGGCAGCCCGCCGACTGGCCGGTGCGCTCGCCGCTGCTGTCCTTCCTGGTCACGGACTACCGGGCGGACACCGCGACCATCGACCGGCTGTACGGCGTCGACCTGACCGACCACCGCCCTGGTGTCGACACGGCCCACGCCGCGGCGGTGTTCAGCGACATGGGCGACGCCCTCGGCAACGTGGTGCTCGGCTTCCTCGCCCAGTACGACCCCGACACCTACGCCGACGTGCACGCGGCGCTCTGGGCGGAGCAGGACCCGGCCGTCACCGGGCAGTCGATGGCCGGCCTGGTCTACCACCAGGCGATGTCGAACCGCACCGTCGGCACCGAGGTCACCGACCGGCACACCTCGAACCCGCTCAGCCAGGTGTTCCGGGCCGCCGACGGCACGTACTCGTACGTGCTCGACAACATCGACGACGTCCAGCACACCTACGACGTCTACGAGGGGCAGCGCGTGATCGGGCAGATCGCGGTCCCGGCCCGGACGCAGATCACCTCGCACCTCGACGCCCGGCTGACCGACGTCGCGGTCGCCCTCGACGGCGGCGCCAGGACGGTCGCCCCCGGGAGCACGGTGCACCTCACCGCGACCGGCACCGACCAGTACGGCGCGACCGTGCCGCTCGAGGGCGTGCGCTGGACCACGTCCTCGGGGACGATCGACGCCGACGGCACCCTGCACGCCGGCGCCGACCCGGTGGACGTCGCGACGGTGACGGCCACGGTCGGCTCCGTGCACGGCGAACACCGGTTCCGGGTGGCCCCGACGCCCGTGCTCACCGGCCTCACGGTGACCCCCGGCGTCGAGCGGCTCGTCGTCGGCACCCCGGTGACCTTCCGCGCCGAGGGGCACGACCAGTACGGCGACCCCGCCGCGCTGCCCGCCCCGCCGGTGTGGAGCACGACCGCGCCGGGTTCGGTCACCGCCGACGGCACCCTGACCACCACGGGACCGGGTGCCGGCTACCTGGTCGCCACCGTCGGTGCCGGACCGGCCACGGTCGAGGGGACCGCGGTCGTGTCCTCGGTCGTCACGGTCCCCGTCGTCCCCGGCGTCCGGGCCACCGCGACCTCGACCGACGGCGGGAGCACGGCCGCGAGGGCCGTCGACGGTGACCGCTCCACCCGGTGGGAGAGCCGCCACGGTGTCGACGACGTCGACCTGGTGCTCGACCTCGGCGGTGCCCGCGACGTCGACACCGTGCAGGTGGACTGGGAGGCCGCGGCGGCCGCACGCTACGTCGTCCAGGTGGCCGACGCGGCGGACGGTCCCTGGCGCGACGTCCGCACGGTCGAGAAGACCGACGCCGCCGCCGACACCGTGCCCGTCGGGGCGACCGCCCGGTACGTCCGGCTGCACCTGACCGACCGGCTGACGCAGTACGGCTACTCGGTGTGGGAGGTCCGGGTCACCGGGACCCCCGCGGCGTCGGCCGTCACCGTGCGGGACCTGCTCGTGGCCCCGCGCAGCGCCACCGTCCGGTCCGGCGACACCGTCCGGCTCGCCGCGTACGGCTTCGACGCGGACGGCGCCGGCGGGCTGCTCGAGGGACCGGCGCGCCCGACGTGGACCGTCGACGCTGCGGACGGCAGCGGGACCGCCACGGACCCGGGCGACGGGGCGACCGTCACCGACGCCGGGGTCGTCACCGCACCCCGTACCCCCGGCGCGACGATCACCGTCCGGGCGACCCGGGGAGAGGCCGCCGGCACCGCCGTGGTCCGCACGCTCGACGCCCCGGCCACCCCCGCAGCGGCCCGGGACGTCGCGGTCGGCAAGCCCGTGACGACCTCGTCGGACGAGCGCGGCGACCTGGCCGGCGACGCGGCCGTGGACGACGACGACACGACCCGCTGGTCGAGCACCGCCCACGACGGCGAGTGGCTCGCGGTCGACCTCGGCGCGGTGCTGCCGCTCGACCGGGTCGAGGTCGCGTGGGAAGCGGCCTCGGCGGCGTCCGACCGGGTCCAGGTCCGCGACCGCGACACCGATCCGTGGCGCACGGTCGCGACCACGGACGCGGGGAGCGGCGGGACCGAGCGGCACGCCCTCGACGGGGTGCGCGGTCGGTACGTGCGGCTCGTCGCCGACACCAGGAACACGCGGTACGGCGTCTCGGTGTGGTCCTTCCGGGTGTTCTCCACCGAGGGTGCGCCGACACCCGACCTCGCCCGCCGCGCGACCGTGCGGTCATCGGGCGACGAGTCGGCCGGCACCCCGGCCCGCCTCGCCGTCGACGGCGACCCGGGGACGCGGTGGGCGAGCGAGCACGTCGACTCCGCCCACCTCGACGTCGACCTCGGTGCGGTGCACACGGTGCACGAGGCGACGATCCGGTGGGAGGCCGCGTACGGCCGCTCGTACCGGATCGAGGGCCGTGACGGCACGACGGGCGCGTGGACGACGGTCGCGACGGTGACCGACGGCGACGGCGGCACCGACCGGGTCGCGCTGCACGGCTCGTGGCGGACGCTGCGGCTGCAGGGCGTCGAACGGGGCACGCCGTACGGGTACTCGCTGTACGCGCTCGAGGTGCGCTGACCCCGCGGTCGGCACCGCGTCGAGGCGGACGGGAGGCCCGTGGCGGCCCCGGTGCGCGCCTCCCGTCGTCCCCACGTGCCGGTCGGGAGGCGCGTGGCGGCCCCGCACCGTGCCTCCCGTCCGTCGTCGCGACGGCGTCAGCCCGCCGCGTCCGCGCCGAACGCGTCGCCCGCGGTGACCGGCGAGCCGTCCCAGACGACCGCACCGCAGGACCGCGCGGCACCGACCGCGTCGGGGCCGAGCCGCGAGGCGTCGCAGACCACCCGGACCCCGAGTGCCCGGCAGATCCGCACCACCGAACCGACCGCGGCCGCGTCGACCACCCCCGGATCCGCCAGCAGGAGCACGTGCGGCGGCGGTGAGAACTCCCGCAGCGCGGCACCCCAGCTCACCGCGTGCAGGAGCCGGCTGCCATACTCCGATGGGACGAGCCACTCGTAGCGGTCGCCGACCGGGTGCGCGTCCACGACCACCAGCGTGCCGCTCACGGGGCTCCCCCGTGTCGGGGGAGGGGACCAGCATGACCGACACCGACCAGGACCGACGGGTCGCGGTGGTGATCGAGGACGACCTCGACATCCGCTACCTGCTCGAGCAGGTGCTCACGCAGGCCGGCTACTCCACCGTCAGCACCGGGAACGGCGAGGACGGCGTCCGCGCGGTCCTCGCGCACGAGCCGGTCGTGACGACCCTGGACGTGTCGCTGCCGGGGATCGACGGCTTCGAGGTGGCCCGACGCATCCGGGCGTCGAGCAGCACCTACATCGTGATGATCTCGGCGATGGGCGACGAGATCGACGTGCTGCAGGGCCTGGAGGCCGGCGCCGACGACTACATCGTCAAGCCGTTCCGGCCGCGCGAGCTCCGCGCGCGGCTCGGGGCGATGCTCCGCCGACCGCGCACGGTCGTCGAGACCGACGGCTCCGCGCCTGCGGTCCGCGCGGTCGGTGCCGCGACACCGACGGCCGGGGCGCTCGCCGCGGGCGTCGGTGCGGCGACTCCGGTGTCGCCGGTCGGGTCCGCCCCGGTCGCACCCGAGTGGGTCCCCGCCGCCGCGCCCGCCGTCGAGGCCGCTCCTGCCGAGCGGGTACCGGACCGGGGTGCCGAGGCCGCGGGGGCCGTCGTGCCGACCGTCCCGGCGGCGGTCACCACCCCGGCGCAGGACGAGGGCACGTGGGTCCGGCACAACGGCCTCGCGATCGACCCGGAGGCGCGGCTCGTCCAGGTGGACGGCACGCCCGTCGAGCTGACCAAGACCGAGTTCGACCTGATCGCCACGCTCGTCGACTCCCGGCGTCGCGTGCGGTCGAAGGCGGACCTGGCGCTCGCGATCCGGAACGACGCGTACGTCACCACGCACTACATCGGCGACGCCGACCGCCGTGCGGTCGAGGTGCACATGGCCAACCTGCGCCGCAAGCTCGCCGACGACCCGAACGCGCCACGCTTCGTCGTGACGGTCCGGGGCGTCGGGTACCGCCTGACGGGCCCCGGGGACCCGGGGTACGTCGCGGAGTAGGGCGCAGGGCGGCACCCGTCAGACCTTGTACCCGAACTGGCGGCGGAGCAGCTTGCCGACCATCCCGAGGGTCTGCAGTGCCGTGATGACGGCGAGGACGGGCCAGCCGGAGCCCAGGATGCGCGCCTGCGTGACGACGTCGAGCTGCAGCCAGCCGAACACCGCGGCGGCCATCACGAGCAGGACGATCACGACCGGGGCGAGGTGGGCGTTGCCCGAACCGCGCTCGGCCTTGGCCTGCTCGGCCCAGTTGTCGGTCTGCTTCTTGCTGCCGAAGCGGGTCCACGCGCGCAGGAAGTGGCCGAGCCGGATCCACATGTAGACCTCGGCGGGCACGAGCAGCAGGGCGAACAGGACGTCCCGCCAGGTGCGGTGCTTCATGGACGCGACGACGCGCAGGTTCAGCGCGACCGCGACGACCGGCGGGACGAGCCAGAGCGGACTGAAGACGAAGGCGTGGATCGACAGGGACGCCACGAGCAGCAGGACGAACAGCACCCGGGTGAGGAAGTTCATCGCCATCGACGCGTGCTCGAGCCACCGCAGCCGCAGGTTCGGGTGGAACGGCTGCCCCTTCGTGTCGCCGCGCTGCCCGGGCCACATGAGCTCGATGGCGCCGAAGTTCCACTTGACCTGCTGGGCGTCGAGGCCGCGGAGGGTGTGCATGCCGCCGACGTCGGCGCGGGCACGGGCGCTGATCTTCGTGAGGTAGCCGGCGCTCTTCACCTGGAGCGACAGGAGCGAGTCCTCGACCTCGCTGTCCTTCACCCACGGGGAGCCCTGGTGGTTCGCCTCCATGACCTCGTGCAGGGCGCGCATCGAGAAGATCGAGAACTGCCCGCCGAGCACCGCCATGTTCCGGCCCTTGAGCATGTTCTGCATGTTGAACGCGGCGAACTGGGCGCGCTGTCCGGCGATGAGGAAGCGCGGGACGACGCCGCGGAAGGGACGGTCGTCGATCGAGTAGATCGCGGAGATGCCGCCGATGCGCGCATCCGAGACGATCTCCTGCGCGAGCCACTCGACGGCCTCAGGATCGGCCGTGGTGTCGCCGTCGACGCCGAGCATGTAGTCGCAGCCCTCGATGAGGCTGAAGCCGTAGTTGAGCGCACCGACCTTCTTGTCCGCGTTCTCGCCGATGTCGTGCACGTAGACCTCGGTGCGCTGTTCGACCCCGTCGCGCTCGACGCGGTGCGGGCCGGCGAACTCGGCGGCGACGTCGAAGGAGCGGTCGGTCGTGTTGTTGATGACGACGTGCACGACGTCGGGCAGGCGGGTCTGCTCGAGCAGGGAGCGGAGGACCGCGCCGATGGTCTCCTCCTCGTTGTACGCGGGGATGACGCAGCCGATCGACGGGCGGTACTCGGGGAGGGCGTCGAGGTCGTCCATGACCGACGCGGCCAGCTCGGGGTCGTGGCGGCGGGTGTACCGGAGTCGCTCCTCGGCGGAGGGCGAGGTGCGGACGGGGGTGGAGGCTGCGGTGCCGGCGGTCTGCGTCGTGGACAACGTGGGGCTCCTGATCGTTCGGGTCTCGATGCGGTTGCAACGAGTCTCCGACGACGGCCTCTGGTGCGGCGCGGGTCCGGCGCAGCGGATGCTCAAGATCCGCTCTGGACCGTCCCGCGCGGCCCGGCGCGCGGCCCGGCCTGTGGCCCGGTGCGCGGCCCAGCGATCCGCGGCCCGGCGGTGCGCGGCCCGGCGACGCGTGGCCGGGCGGCGCGCGGCCCGGCAGCGCTCAGCCCTGCTCCTCGGCCTCGAGGTCGGCCAGCGCGTAGCCGTGGTCGTCGGTCGAGGTGGTCCGCCACGACGACGACGGCACGGTCGGCACCTGCCCGGGTGTCGACGACGCCACGGCGGCCTCGACCTGGCTCCGCCACGCGCCGAGGTCGCACTCCTCCTGGCGCACGAGGGCCACCACCCGGTCGGCGTCCTCGGTCCACACGGTCGCGTCCGGCGGCACGACCGCGACCACCGCGCGCGCGAGCATCGCCCGGGCACCCCCGGTCACGCCCACGCCGAACGCGGTCGTGAGCAGGGCGGCGTCCTCGAGGGTGACGGCGACCCGCACGAGCGACACCTGGTGGTAGTCCGCCCGCTCCAGGGTCCGGACGACGGCGGGGAGCACCTCGGCGCGCTGCGGTACCGACGCGTCGTCCTCGGCGAGCACCTCGGGACGGCTGCGGAACACGATGCAGAACAGGGCGACCGCGAGCAGCACGACGAGCCAGACGATCAGCACGCGGGTCTGGTCGCTCGCGAACAACGACGCGGCGACGAGCACGAGGAACGCACCGACCGAGGCGACCGCGGCGTCGAGGGCCGACCGCGGCACGTCGGTCCGGCGTCGGCGCCAGCGTCGGCCGGCGAGGACCGTCACGAGCAGCAGCAGCCCGCTCCCGATCGTCGCCCAGAGCAGCAGGGGGTTCACGCGCGGGCTCCCCTCGTCGTGGTCGCCGGCGGTGCCGCCGGGATCGTCATGGTCACGGTCGTGCCCTCGCCGAGTGCGCTCGTCACCACGAGGTCGCCGCCGTGCCGTCGGGCGATCTGCCGGCTGATGGCGAGCCCGAGCCCGGTGCCGTGGACCCCGGTGCGGCGGACACTCTCGGCGCGGAAGAACCGTTCGAACAGGTGGTCCTGGTCGCCGTCCGCGATGCCGATCCCGTCGTCCCGCACGATCAACCACACCTTGTCGCCGACGGCGTGCGCGCCGATCTCGACCCACCCGCCGTCCCGGTTGTACTTCACCGCGTTGCTCACGAGGTTGTCGACGACCTGCCGGATCCGGAACGCGTCGGCGACGACCCGGACGGGCGCCTCGGTCGGCGTGGTCCGGAGTTCGACCCCGGCCACGCGCGCCGCGGGCTCGGCGGCCTCGACGGCGGCGCCGACGACGTCGAGCAGGTCGAACGGCGCGGGCACCAGGTCCACCCGGTCCTCGCGCGCGGCCTGCAGGATGCCCCCGACGAGCTCGACCAGGCGTTCGGCGTTCCGCGACGCCACGTCGAGCATGCGTTCGGCGGCGGGCGGCAGGCCCTCGACCTCGCGGGCGAGCTCGACCGAGCCGAGGACCGCGGTCGTCGGGGTCCGGAGTTCGTGGGAGACCGACGCGACCAGGTCCTCGCGCGCCTGCAACGCCGCACGTTCGGCGGTGACGTCCCGCGCGACGAGCACCCCGCCCGCGCCGCCCTCGGCCCCGGCCGCGTCGGGGAGCAGGCGCGTGCTCACGGTGTAGGTCCGTACGGAGCCGTCCTCGCGGCGGACCGACACGAGCTCGCCGTCGAGCTCGGTGCCGTCGACCGTGCGCTGCACGAGGGTGTCGAGGTCGGTGCTCCCGCCGCGCGCGGCCAGGTCGAGCAGGGCCGCTCCGCCGCGGCCGGCGTTGTCGACGGTGGTGCGCCCCTCGGGGTCGAACGCGAGCACGTCGAAGTCGACCGAGTCGAGCACGGCACGGACGGCCTCCTCGCGGGCGGTCACCTCGGCGAGCCGGGTGTGCAGCAGCGCGGCCTGCCCGAGCAGGAGCTGCTGCCGCGCCTTGCCCCGTCGGGCGAGGACGGACGACGTCCCGCTGACCGCCGCGATCACGAGCGGCAGGGAGACCAGCCGAGCGGTGTCCTCGGCGTCGACGACGGCCCACTCGCCGGGGGCACCGACCCAGAGCAGGCCGATCGCGACGACCGCCGTGAGCGAGGCGCCGCGGAACCCGAAGGCGTAGCCCGACCAGATCGCCGGCAGGACGAACAGCGCACTCACGCCGATCGTCGGGACGTCACCGCGGATGAGCGCGATCCCGGCGACGTCGGCGGCGAGCACGGCGGCGAACCACCGCGGGTCGACCCTCGGCGGCGCGGCGGCCGTCACGGCGAGGGCGACGAGGGGGAGCGCGGTCCCGACGGTCGCCAGCACGCCGACCTCGTCGCGGTCGACCACGAGGACGAACGCGATGACGGGCATGATCCCGGCGACCACGGCGAACTGGTTCCGGAATGCCCGGAGTCCCGCACGCTCGTCACGGCCGACACGATTCCGCATGCGGCCATGCTGTCACCCGGCGGCCCCGCGCGCCGCAGTGCGGGACCGGGACGGCGTCCCGCGGCGACCGGTCCGGCAGCACGGACGATCGGTCCGGCGGTGTCCGCGGCCCGTGCGAGGATCGTCCGGTGCACCAGGAGCAGGGACCCGTCGCCGTCGTGATCGCCGCCATGAGCGAGGAGCTCGCGGCCGTCGCCACCCTGCTCGGCGGTGTCGTGATCGACGACGGGCCCGTCGGCGGCCACGACCGGCACCACCTGCTCGACGTGGGCGGCCGCGTGGTCGCCCTGCGACGCAGCGGCATCGGCTTCACGAACGCGACCGCCGCCGTCGCGCACTGCTACCACGACTTCGGCGCCGTCCCCGTGCTCAGCGTGGGCACCGCGGGCGGCCTCATGCGTGGCATCGCGATCGGGGACGTCGTGGTCGGCGACCACTACGTCAACGTGAACGCGGACGCCACGGCGTTCGGCTACGCGCTCGGCCAGGTGCCCGGCATGCCGCCGCGGTACGCGCCCGACGCACGCATGGTCGCGCTCGCGACCGGCTCGGGCGCCGACTACCGGATCCGACCGGCGACCATCGGGTCGAGCGAGGTCTTCGTGACCGAGGGCCGCGCCCGCCTGCTCCGGGACGCCTTCCCCGACGTCGCCGCCGTCGACATGGAGTCCGCCGCGATCGCGCAGTTCGCGCACGTACACGACATGCCGTTCGTCTCGATCCGCGGGATCAGCGACCTCTGCGCCCCCGACGGCGACGAGTTCAAGGAGCACCTGGACGACGCGGCGGCGCGCTCGGCGCGCGTCGCGCACGACGTGCTCACCGGCCTGGCGGCCTGACCGGACCTCGTCGGACCCGACCGGGCGACCGGGCGACCGGGTTCCGCCGTCCGCCGGTCGGTCGTCAGCCGGACGCCACCTGGCGGGGCCGCCCCGGCCCGACCCGGCCACGTGACGGACGGGAGGCGCGGCACCCGTCGGTACCGCGCCTCCCGTCCGGTCCGTGGTCACGCGACGCGCGGGGCGCGACGCCGCACGTGCGTCCCGACGCCCGCCGCGTGCCCGCCGCGTGCCCGCCGCTCAGCGGCGCCGGCGGCTCGAGATCAGCCCGCCGAACACCAGCACGACGGCCACGACGAAGACGATCAGTTGCACGGGCTCGAAGCCGTCCAGGTTCATCAGGTGCTCCTTCCGCGCGGGGTGCCCGCGCTGTCGACGTCGCCGACGGTAGGACCCGGTTCCTGTACGCGTCGAGGGACCGGGGTACGGCACCGCCGGTCCGGTCTCCGCACCGGCGGCCGCACCTCGGTGGACGCTGCGAGCGGAACACCCCCTCCGGTGCGATGATGATCCGCGGCCGTCGCCCGGACGACCCCGACGGAAGAGATCCGCGTGACCGAGACACGCTCACAGTCGCACGCCACGGCCACCGTGGACGACGGCACGCACGGACCCTCGAAGAGCGTCGCGGCGCTCGCGCTCGCCGCCCTCGGTGTCGTCTTCGGCGACATCGGCACGAGCCCGCTGTACGCGCTGCGCACCGTGTTCACCATCGACGGCGGCATCGTCAAGGCCACGCAGGAGGACGTCTACGGCGTCATCTCGATCATGTTCTGGAGCGTCACGGTCGTCGTGTCGATCAAGTACGTGCTCGTCCTCATGCGCGCCGACAACAACGGCGAGGGTGGCGTGATGGCGCTCGCCGCCCTGGCCCGCCGCCTCTACGCGAAGCGCCGAGGGGGCGCGACGATCTTCCTGGTCATCGGGATCATCGGCGTCTCGCTGTTCTACGGCGACTCCGTCATCACGCCGGCCGTCTCGGTGCTGTCCGCGGTCGAGGGCCTGTCCACCGCAGCCCCGTCGGTGGAGCACCTCATCGTCCCGATCGCCGCGGTGATCCTCGTCCTGTTGTTCGTGGTGCAGCGGTTCGGCACGGGCAAGGTCGGCAACCTGTTCGGCCCCGTGATGCTCCTGTGGTTCGCCGTGATCGCGATCGCCGGGGTGCCGCACATCATCGCCCACCCGGGCGTCCTGCAGGGGCTCTCGCCGACCTGGGCGATCGCGTTCCTCATCGCGCACCCGTACATCACGTTCGTCGCGATGGGGGCCGTGGTGCTCGTCATCACGGGTGCCGAGGCGCTGTACGCCGACATGGGGCACTTCGGCCGCACCCCGATCCTGCGGGCCTGGTTCTTCGTCGTGTTCCCGGCGCTCGTGCTGAACTACCTCGGCCAGGCGTCGCTCGTGCTCGAGGACCCGTCCACCGCGAAGGACCCGTTCTTCCTGCTGTTCCCGGACGGACTGCGGCTCCCGGTCGTGGTGCTCGCGACCGCCGCCACCGTGATCGCCAGCCAGGCCGTCATCTCCGGGGCGTTCTCGCTCACCCGCCAGGCCGTGCAGCTCGGGCTGCTGCCGCCGCTGACGATCCGGCAGACCTCGCGGCAGGAGGGCGGTCAGATCTACCTGCCGGCGGTCAACCTGCTGCTGTTCATCGGCGTCATGGCGATCATGCTCGCGTTCCGGTCCTCGGCGAGCCTGGCCACCGCGTACGGGGTGTCCGTCACCGGCGCGCTCGTCGTCGACACGCTCCTGCTGCTGCTCGTGGTGAAGCCGCTCTGGCAGTGGAAGACCTGGAAGCTCGTGACGGCCGCCGTCGTGTTCGGTGGACTCGAGCTGACCTTCCTCGCCGGCAACCTGTCGAAGATCGTGCACGGCGGATGGGTGCCGCTCCTCATCGCGCTGGCCGTCATCACGCTGATGACGACGTGGCGCCGCGGTCGGCAGCTCGTGCAGGACGAGCGCAAGGAGCGTGAGGGGTCCCTCGCCGAGTTCATCGAGCGGGTGAACACGAAGCACATCCCGCGGGTCGAGGGGATCGCGATCTTCCCGCACCCGAACAAGGAGACGACCCCGCTCGCGCTCCGGGCCAACGTCGAGCACAACCACGTCATGCACCGCACCGTGCTCATCGTGTCCGTGCTGACCGCCAACGTGCCGCACGTCCCGCACGCCAAGGCCTTCACGCGCGACGACCTCGGCTACGAGGACGACGGCATCGACCACATCACCGTGAAGTTCGGCTTCTCGGACGACCAGGACCTGCCCCGCGCCCTGCACGCCGCGTGCCTGGCCGAGGTGCTCGACATCGAGCCGGACGCGATGCAGCACGCGTCGTACTTCATCTCGCGCGGTGCGCTCCGGCCGCAGCCCGGCAACCGGGGGATGGCGCGCTGGCGGAAGAAGCTGTTCGTCGGGCTCGCGCACAACGCCGCCGACCCGGCCGCCCGCTTCGGCCTGCCGGCGCAGCGCACGGTGACGATGGGGAGCGACGTCGAGCTCTGACGCCCGGACGACCGGTCGGGGCCCGCGTGCCCGCGGCCGTCGGTGCGTCGACCTGGCTGCCGGACCGTCCAGGCGGACGGCGTAGCGTCCGAGTGGTCGTTCCGCCACCCGGGCGCCTGCGGCACCGAGCGGAAGCCACCCATGTCGTACGCACCAACCGCCTGGCAACAGGAGTCCGCGACGAGGTGGACCGCCTCCGTCGACGGCACGGTGGTCGCCACGATCACCTACGGGCGGCAGTACGAGCTGGTCTCCGCCGACGGTGGCGTCCGCGGGTCCCACACGACGCTCGGCAGTGCGCAGGCGCAGTTCGGCGCGTGGTGCCAGTGGCGGTCGGACCAGGCCGACGCCTGACCGCTCGAGCCGGTGCCGACCCCTCGGCGTCGTCCTGACCGCTCGGACCGGCCCCGACCATCCGGGCGGTCCCGACCGCTCGGCTCAGTGCTGCCCGCGTCCGCGGAGACGGCCGATGCCGAGCACGATCCCGACGACGACCATGCCGAGCACGAGCCCGAACACGGCGGACACCGCGGTGTCGACGATCCACGTCACGACCGGTCCGGCGGCCTCGACGGCGTGCTCGACCACGTGGAGCAGGTCGTACGGACCGGACCAGAGCGTCTCGGCGAGGTTCGCGATCACCAGGTGCCCGCCGACCCAGAGCATCGCGACGGTGCCGACGATGCTGATGAACCGGAAGACGCCCGGCATGGCGCGGACGATGCGGGCGCCGGCCCGCCGGGTGCGGCGGACCGGGTGCTTCATCATCGACAGCCCGACGTCGTCGACCTTCACGAGCAGCGCCACCGCACCGTAGACGAGCGCGGTCATGCCGGCTCCGATGAGCGCGAGCGCCCCGACCTTCGGCCAGAACGCCATGTCGGTGTCGAGGCTGGCGAGCGCGATGAGCATGATCTCGGTGCTGAGGATCAGGTCGGTGCGGATCGCCCCGAACACGAGCTTCGGCTCCGAGGTCGGCTGCTCCTCGGCGTGCCCGGCGTCGTGGTGCACGCCGAACCACTCGGTGACCTTCTCGGCGCCCTCGAAGCACAGGTACGTGCCGCCGAGCACGAGCAGCCACGGCAGCACCCACGGCGCGAACGCCGAGAGCAGGAGCGCCAGCGGGATGATGATGACGAACTTGTTGAACAGGCTGCCGAGGGCGATCCGGCCGACCACGGGCAGTTCGCGCGCCGGCTGCAGCCCCTGGACGTACTGCGGCGTGACGGCCGCGTCGTCGATGACCACGCCGGCGGTCTTCGCGCTGGCCTTGAGGGCGGCGGACAGGATGTCGTCCACGACGGCGAGCAACCCGACAGACATGCCGCTCACCCTACCGGTGGGCTGCTGACGGCCCTCCCGCGGCGGGCACCGTGACCGAACCGGCACCGAGGGGCAGGACGGGCGCGCGGTACGTCAGGGTGGCGGGCGCACCGGACGACACCGTCGCGTGTGCCGCGCCCCACCGCCAGGCCCGGTTGTACAGGTACACGCCGAGGTCGGTCGACCCGTCGTCGGCGACCGCCCACGTCCCGGTGCCCCACTGCGCGGGCTGCCCGACGCCGTCGACCACGACCGTCGGGCGGCCGCCCCACGTCCAGCGGGGTCGGGCGATGGTGAGCGTGACCCGGCGCTTCGTCGTGCCGGACGGCTGCGGAGCGTCCATCCGGTCAGGCTACGGGGCGGCCCGGCCCTGAACGGACGCAGCGGGTGGTCCGTATGCTCGCGGCATGGCTGACTTCACCGCCGCACAGGCCGCCGTCGTCCGGATCGAGCGCGCGGAGGAGGGCCGGTGGGACCTGTCCGTCATCAGCGACTCCGGCGTCGCGATGGGGCACGGCGTCTACCTGTTCCAGGCCGACCACGACGACGCCGAGGACGAGCAGGCCGCCGCCCTCGACTTCGTGCGGGAGTACGGCTTCCGGTTCGAGCGCGAGGCCGTGGTCGCCGACGGCCCGGACGCGTTCTGGGCCCCGCTGCTGCCGGTCGACGCGGCCTAGTCCCCGCGCGGCCCCGGACGCCGCGATCGGCGGCGCCGCGCCCCGCCCGGCGTCCACCCGGGCGTTCACCGCAGCGCGGACGCCTCGAACCCGATCAACCACGTGACGCCGAACGCGTCGCGGACGGTGCCGTCCCAGTCGCCCCACGGCCGCTCCTGCAGGTCGTCGACCACCGCGCCGCCGTCGGCCAGGGCGGCGAACCACCGACGCAGGACCTCGGGGTCCGCGGCGCCGAGGAGCGAGAAGAGCAGGCCGGTCGCGGCGAATGGCCGATCGTCGCCGCCCGCGTCCGCGGCGAACACGTGCACGTCGCCGACGAGTTCGCCGTGCGCGACCGCGTCCGCAGGGCCGTCCTCGCGGGAGAAGTCGCCGTAGGTCGCGATCCGCAGCTCGCCCCCGAAGACGCGCTGCCACCGTTCCAGTGCTGTGCGCGCCGTGCCCGGGAGCAGGAAGTACGGCGCCGGTCCGCTCGTGTCCATGCCCGGACCGTACCCCCACCGCGCCCCGCTGTTCCCCCGCGTGAGCGGTAGAAAACTACCGACAGCGGTAGTTTTCTACCGCAGCCGCAGCCGCAGCCGCAGCCGCAGCCGCAGCCGCAGCCGCAGACGAAGGTGACCACCGACGTCCGCGACCTCCACGACCGAGGCGACCCGCGCCTCCCGTCCGACGGGGTCAGCCCGCGGCCAGCGCACCCATCTCGGCCACGACGGCCCGCAGTCGGGCGGCGAGCTCCTCGCTGTCCCCGACGGTGTCGCGGTGCGCCACCTCGGACAGTGCGGACAGCACGAGCCCGACGGCGGTGCGGGCGGTCTGCTCGTCGGTGCGGGTCGACACGGTCGCGAGCAGCGACTGCCGGGACTCCGCCATCCACTGCATGACCATCGGGGCCATCTCGGGCCGGAGCACGAGCAGCTCCTTCATCCGGCGGCGGTCCTGCGACAGCGGCACCGTCGAGGCGACGAGCGTGCACAGGTCGTCGACCATCCGGCCGTCCGCTTCGGTGAACCGGGTCGCGGCCCACTCCGGGACCTCGACGGTGTCGAGCCCGAGCGCGGCGTGCGCCTTCGACGTGAAGTAGTTGAAGAACGTGCGGGGCGAGACGTCGGCGTCGCCGCAGATCTGCTCGACGGTGACGCCGTCGAGACCGTGCTCGGACACGAGCGTGAGCGCGGCGTCGTGGAGCGCCTGCCGGGTCTGCTGCTTCTTCCGTTCGCGCAGCGTGCACGGCGCGGTGGCCGGCTCCGGTGCTGCTGTCGTGGTCACGTGCACTCCTGTGCTGGTTCGGGGGAGGTCGCTGGTCGGGCCGGTCGGCCGAGGGGACGGTCCCGCCACGGTGGCGAGACCGACGGGCCGGCCCCGCCGCGGTGGCGGGACCGGCCCGGGGGTCATCGGCGCTGGGTCGGCGTGGAGCCGGTCATCGGGCCGGTGAAGCTGCCGGCCTCGGCCGCGGCGAGCCCGGCCTGGACCTCGAGGTCGTCCTCCGCCGACCGACCGGAGCGGTCGGAGCGGTCGGACCGGTCGGGCTGCTCGGAGCCGCCGTTCGCGTCGTCGTGCTGCTCCTGGAGCGCCGAGCGCTGCCGCAGCGGCGGCACACGGAAGAACCAGGTGAGGACGAACGCCAGCAGGATCACGCCGAGGCCGACCCAGTAGATCGTCACGGACGAGGCGTTGAAGCCCGCCATGAACGGCCGGGTGAGGCGGCTGTCGGCGCCGGTGAGGAACGAGGTGTCGTTCGTGCTCGTGGCGTTGCTGCTCGAGCCGCTGCCGTCCTCGATCTTCTTCGCGAGCTCCGGCGTCAGCTGGTCGACCCAGTAGGAGCGTTGCGCGGCGTCCGACCAGTCGACCGAGACGGTGCCGTCCTGGACGCTGGCGTGGGCCTGCTCCGCGACGGCCTGCAGTGCTGCGGCCTCGGCGGCCGGGGTGGCGTCGGCGACCTGCTGGTCGGTGACGGTCTGCGCGGCGGCCTGGGGCAGGGCGCCCGCGGCCACCTGTGCCTGCACGGCGGCGGTCACCTTCGCCGTGACCTGGGCGTCGGCGGCGGCCTTCGCCTCGACCGATGCGTCGTCGAGCTTCGACTGCACGGTCTGCTGCAGCGGCGTGGTGATCGGGGCCCAGATCTTGTCGATCGCGCCCTGGTTCGCGGCCTTGCCCGCGACGGCCGGGTCGAGCGCGGCGGACAGCGCCGGCTTGAGGTCGGCCTGGTTCGCGGTCGCCGACAGGATGTTGCTCGGCATGACCGAGAACAGGATCGACAGGAGCACGGCGGTGCCGAGCGTGCCGCCGATCTGGCGGAAGAACGTGGCCGACGACGTGGCGACGCCCATGTCCCGGGCCTCGACGGACCCCTGCGAGGCGAGGGTCAGCGACTGCATGACCGAGCCGAGCCCGAGCCCGATGAGGAACATGCCGATCATGAGGAACCAGAGCGGCTTGTCGATCGTCATGAAGGTCAGGACGACGTAGCCGGCGGAGACCAGGAACGTGCCGATGACCGGGAAGATCCGGTAACGACCGACCCGGGCGACGATCTGACCGCTCGTGATCGACGCGATCATCAGTCCGCCCACGAGCGGCAGCGTGGCGAAGCCGGACTCGGTCGGGGTGAGCCCGACGACGATCTGCAGGTACAGCGGGATGGTCAGCATCGCGCCGAACATCGCGAAGCCGACGAGGAACCCGATGACGGTCGCCATCGAGAACGTGCCCGAGCGGAACAGCTTGAGCGGGATGATCGCGGCGTCGCCCATCTTCGACTCGACGAGCAGGAGCGCGACGAGGCCGAGGACGCCGATCACGTAGCTGGCGATCGCGGCGGGGGAGCCCCAGCCCCAGGTGCGGCCCTGCTCCGCCACGAGCAGCAGCGGCACGAGCGTGACGATGACCGCGGTGGCGCCCCACCAGTCGACCTTCGGCTTGTCGCCCTTGCCGTGCACCTTCGGCAGGTGCAGGAAGACGATCACCATGACGAGCGCGGCGATGCCGATCGGCACGTTGATGAGGAGGACCCAGCGCCAGCCGGTGATCCAGAGGATCTCGGAGGAGCCGGCGAGCAGCCCGCCGATGAGTGGGCCGATCACGGAGGAGATGCCGAAGACGGCCAGGAAGTAGCCCTGGTACTTCGCGCGCTCCCGCGGGGCGAGGATGTCGCCCATGATCGCCAGCGGCAGCGACATGAGCGCGCCGGCGCCGATGCCCTGCACGGCGCGGAAGGCCGCGAGCATGAGCATCGAGGTGGACATCGAGGACAGCACGGCGCCGAGGATGAACACGACGATGCCGAAGATGTAGAGGGGCCGGCGGCCGAAGATGTCGGAGAGCTTGCCGTAGATCGGCGTCGCGATCGTCGACGTGATCAGGTAGGCGGTCGTGACCCAGGCCTGCTGGTCGAGCCCGTGCAGGTCGTCGCCGATGGTGCGGATGGCCGTGCCGAACACCGTCTGGCCGAGGGACGACAGGAACATTCCCGCCATCAGGCCGTAGATCACGAGGAGGATCTGGCGGTGCGTCATGAGCGGCTGCCCGGGTGCGCCGGACGCGGGTGCGCCGGTCGCGCCGGGGGCGGCGTCGGGCACGGCGGCGTGGCGGCCGTGCTGCACCGGGACGGGTGCGGTGGCGGTCATCGAACTCCTTTTTCGGGCTGTGTAACTTTGCAGACCGCGCAACGATACCTCCATTGCTTCCACGAAGCAACTAAATGGTCACCGGTAGCCTGAGCCCGTGACCGACGCCCGAGCCGACGCCGAACGACTGCTCCGTGCCCAGCTCGACCGACTCTGGGTCCGGCAGACCCTGCGGGCGTCGCTGATCGAGTCCCAGGGCGGCCTCGACCCGACGGCCCGCGTGATCCTCCGCGCCGTCGACCGGTCCGGCGCGGTGCGCTCGATGGCCATCGCCGACGCCACGGGGCTGTCCCGCCCGGTCGTCAGCCGCCGGGTCGCCTCGCTCGTGGAGTCCGGGCACCTCGACACCGCCCCCGACCCCGCCGACGGTCGCGCCGCGCTCGTGTCGGTCGCGCCGGCCGGTCGGGAGCTCCTGGACACGCTGGCGGGCGCGGGGGCCGAGGTCGCCGACGAGCTCACGCAGGCGTTCGCGACCGAGGAGCTCCAGACGCTCGCGGGACTGCTGGCACGGCTGAACGACCGCGCGGACACGGTGCTCGGCATCGGCGCGCCGGACGGCGACCGCCCGGCCTGAGCGTGCGGCCCGCGTCCGCGGCGCGGTCGGGCGACGGTCGGAGGCGCGGTGCGGGCCCGCCACGCACCCTGCCCACCCGACCCGCTGGCGGTCGGGAGGCGCGGTGCGGGCCCGCCACGCACCCTCCGGTCGCGACCCACTGACGGACGGGAGGCGCGGTGCGGCACCGCCACGAGCCTCCCGTCCGGCCCCGGTCCGGGCCGCCCGCAGGCGGGCCGGGTCGCCGTGGGGGCCACGTCCGCGGTACCGTTTCCGCATGAGCACGGACACCGCCACCACCACCGAGACCGCCGACGAGGGGCCCGTGGTGACCTTCGCCGACCTCGGCCTGAGCGACCCGGTGCTCAAGGCCGTCAAGGACATCGGCTACGAGACCCCCTCCGCCATCCAGGAAGCGACGATCCCGACGCTGCTCGCGGGCCGCGACGTCGTCGGCCTCGCGCAGACCGGAACCGGCAAGACCGCGGCGTTCGCGCTGCCGATCCTGTCCCGCATGGAGTCGGGCAGCAAGGTGCCGCAGGCGCTCGTGCTGTCACCGACCCGCGAGCTCGCGCTGCAGGTGTGCGAGGCCTTCGAGCAGTTCGCGTCGCACATGAAGCACGTCCACGTGCTGCCGGTCTACGGCGGTCAGGCGTACGGCGTGCAGCTGTCGGCCCTGCGTCGCGGCGTCGACGTCGTGGTCGGCACCCCCGGCCGCATCATGGACCACATCGCGAAGGGCACGCTCGACCTGTCCGAGCTGAAGTACCTCGTGCTCGACGAGGCCGACGAGATGCTCAAGATGGGCTTCGCCGAGGACGTCGAGACGATCCTCGCCGAGACCCCGGACGACAAGCAGGTCGCGCTGTTCTCGGCGACGATGCCCGCGCAGATCCGCCGCATCTCGCAGCAGTACCTCAACGACCCGTCCGAGATCACGGTCAAGACCAAGACGAAGACGGCCGCGAACATCACGCAGCGGTACCTCATCGTGTCGTACCCGCAGAAGGTCGACGCCCTGACCCGCATCCTCGAGGTCGAGGACTTCGAGGGCATGATCGTCTTCGTCCGCACCAAGAGCGAGACCGAGACCCTGGCCGAGAAGCTCCGGGCCCGCGGCTACGCTGCGGCGGCCATCAGCGGTGACGTCGCCCAGGCGCAGCGCGAGCGCACCGTGAACCAGCTCAAGTCGGGCAAGCTCGACATCCTCGTGGCGACCGACGTCGCGGCCCGTGGTCTCGACGTCGACCGCATCACCCACGTGGTGAACTTCGACATCCCCGTCGACATCGAGTCCTACGTGCACCGCATCGGCCGCACCGGTCGTGCCGGCCGCAAGGGCGACTCGATCAGCTTCGTCACGCCGCGCGAGCGTCGCCTGCTCTCGGCGATCGAGCGCCACACCAAGCAGCCGCTCACGCAGATGCAGCTGCCGACGATCGACGACGTCAACGAGACGCGCCTGACCCGCTTCGACGACGCGATCACCGCCGCGCTCGAGCAGCAGGACCGCATCGAGAAGTTCCGCGAGGTCATCGCGCACTACGTCCGCAACCACGACGTCCCCGCCGAGGACGTCTCCGCGGCCCTCGCCGTCGTCGCCCAGGGTGACGACCCGCTGCTGCTCGACCCGAACTCGGACGCGCTCCGCAACCAGGTCGACCGTGACGGCCGTCGTGGCGACGACCGCGCCGACCGTGGTGACCGCGGTGACCGTGCCGAGCGCGGTCCCCGTCGCTCGCAGCCGATGGCCGCGTACCGCATCGAGGTCGGCCGCCGGCACCGTGTCGAGCCGCGCCAGATCGTCGGCGCGCTCGCGAACGAGGGCGGGCTCCGCCGCGACGACTTCGGGTCGATCCAGATCCGCCCGGACTTCTCGATCGTCGAGCTGCCCCAGGACATGGACCCGGGCGTGCTCGACCGCCTGTCGGACACCCGGATCAGCGGCAAGCTCATCGAGATCCGCCCGGACTCCCGCGGCGGCGGTGCCCGTCGCGACGACCGCGGCTCGCGCGGCGGGTACGACCGCGACTCGCGCGGCGGTGGCCGGGGCGGCTACGACCGCGACTCCCGTGGTGGCGACCGTGACGACCGCGGCGGCGACGACCGCGGTGCGCGCCGACCGCGGTACTGATGCGCTGACCGGGCGCGCTGCGGCGTCCCCGGTCCCGACGGGCGTGCCCGGACCTCCCGAGGTCCGGGCACGCCCGTCGTCGTCCACCGGCCGGTCGGGGGGTTGCGGCACGGTGGACAGAGCGGTTCACTCGGACGAGGGCACCGTGTCCAGCCGTCAGGAGGCACCCACCCATGCGTTCGATCGTCTACACCAGCACGCAGACCCGTCCGATCACGGACGCGGAGCTCGCCCAGATCCTGGCCGTCGGCCGCGAGAAGAACACGAGCATGGGCGTGACGGGCATCCTCGCGCACAAGGCCGACAACTGCATCGGCATCCTCGAGGGGGACGACGAGGTCGTGGGCGCCCGCTTCGAGCAGGTCCGCCTCGACCCCCGCCACACCAACGTGCGGGTGCTGCTCGACGAACCCATCGAGCAGCGGTCGTTCCCGGACTGGTCGATGGCGTTCCAGCCACTCGATCCGCTGATGCAGCAGGTCCCGGGCTTCAGTGACCTGTTCGCCCCCGGGCAACCCGCCGACCCGGCGTTCGGGTCGGCCCGGGCACGCGGGCTGCTCGAGTGGTTCCGGAAGCACCCGCTCGCGCCGCTGACGAGCCGGACCGCGGAGGAGGACGAGGCGCCCCGCTCCCTGGCGATCATCGGCGCCATCATCGCGCTGCGCGACGGCGGTGTCTCGCGGTTCGGGCTCGACGTCGCAGCGGCGCACGCGGGCATGCCCGTCGAGGACCTGCGGCAGGTCTTCCCGACCGAGGGGTCGCTGCTCGCGGCCACGGTCGAGCGGTGGACGCGGACGGTCTCGGGTCCGCTGACGCCGCTCATCGCGGAGAAGGGCACGGTCGCGTTCCTGCACGCCCTCCTCCTCGCGCAGTCCGAGGAACCGGCGCTGGTCGAGCTCCTGGCCGCGAGCCTGGCGTCTGCGGCCGACCCGACCGTGGACGGTGCCGACTACCACCGCTCGACGTACCGGCGCTTCCGGCAGACGATCCGGGACGGCCTGGCCGCGGACGTCCGCGAGGGTCGGGAGCCCGCGACGATGGACCCGGTCCGCGGTGCACAGCAGCTCCTCGCCCTGCACGACGGCCTCCGGCTGCAGGCGCTCCTCACCGCGGACACCGACCTCGTCGACGCGTTCGACCGTGCGGCGACCCGCCTGCGCCGCGGCTGGTCCGAGCAGTACGAGCAGCCGTCCTACTGGGACGTCCCGGTCACCGGCGCCTGACGGGGGACCGCCCGGAGCGAGCGTCCGCGGTCGGTGGGGGCGTCGGCCGACGGCGACCGCCCCGAGGACGGGAGGCACGGTCCGGACCCGGACCGTGCCTCCCGTCCGTCGGTGGATCCGTCACGCGGTCGTGCCCTCGGCGGTCCGCCGGCAGACCTCGTCCCACGGCGTCGGCTCGAGCCCGAGGTGCGCCCGGGTCGCGCGGTCGTCGACGACGTACGGCCCGGTCCACTGGTAGCCGAGCTGGGCGACCTCGCGCATGAACGGCACGACGGTCCCGAGTGCGCGGAACACCCCGATCGGCAGCGACCGGACCCGCACGGCGGGCTTGCCGACCGACCGCAGCACGTCGGTGAGCGCCTGCTCCTGCGTGCGCGGCGCGTTCGTCGGCACGATCCACGTCCGCCCGTGCGCGGTCGGGTCGTCGGTCGCGGCGACGAGCGTGCGGGCGACGTCCCCGACGTCGGTGTACGAGTGCGGCTGGTCGGTCCGGCCGATCACCGTGGCCGCCCTCCCGCGCAGCGCCCCGGGGAGGACCCGCGTGACGTGCCCGTTCGCCCCCACGCCCGGTCCGACGTAGTCGGCGCCGCGGACCTCGACGGCGCGGAGCCGGCCGGCCTCGTGCGCGGCGCGGGCGTCCGCCCACATCCGGGCCCGGAGGACGCCCTTGTGGTCGGTCGCCGCGTCGGGCAGGTCGGCGCGCATCGGTCCGGTCACCGGGCCGTACGGGTACAGGTTGCCCGTGATCCCGTAGACCGCGCCGGTCCGCTCGGCGGTCTCGAGCAGCGCGGTGGCGAGCGGCGGCCACACGCGCTCCCACTGGGTGTAGTCGCCCGGGTTCGCGCAGTTGTACAGGGCAGCGGCGCCCTCGGTGACCCGGGTGAGGGCCGCGGCGTCGGACGCGTCGAGGGCGACGTGCCGGACGCCGGCGACCCCGCTGTCCCGTCCGGAGCGGGTGACGACGACGACCTCGTCGCCGCGCCCGGCGAGGTGGGCGGCGACGTGGCGGCCGACGGGGCCGGCGCCGACGACGACGTGGTGACGGGACATGGTGCCTCCTGGCAGGTCTGGGAGAGCAGTGCTCTCGGAACTGAGTGTGGAGGACGGCGGCGCAGATTGCAAGAGCAGTGCTCTCGTTCGCGTGCACTGCTCTCGCGTGGCAGGCTGGACGGCATGGTGGACAAGGCCCCGACCGCGCGTGCGCTCGCCCGCGAGACCGTCCGCACCGCGATCCTCGACGCGGCACGGGCCCGGCTGACCGAGGAGGGGCCGGCGCAGCTGAGCCTCCGCGCCGTCGCCCGCGACGTCGGCATGGTCTCGTCTGCCGTGTACCGGTACTTCCCGAGCCGCGACGACCTGCTCACGGCGCTGCTCGTGCTCGACTACGACGAGCTCGGTGCCGCCGTCGAGGCCGCCGAGTCGCCCGTCGACCGCGCGGACCACGTCGGTCGCTGGGTCGCCGCGTGCCGCGCGATCCGCGGGTGGGCGGTCGCGCACCCCGGCGACTTCGCGCTGCTCTACGGCTCGCCGGTCCCCGGCTACGTCGCGCCGCAGGACACCGTCGCGCCCGCGTCGCGCACGACGCACGTGCTCCTGCGGGTGGTCACCGACGCGTGGGCCGCGGTCCCCGGGTCGGCCCTGCCCCCGGACTGGAGGCTCGGTGCGGGCCCGTCGGTCGACTCGCGCCCCGGGACCGCCGCGTCCGTCGCCGACGCGGTCCGGTACGCCGCGACCCACGGCTTCCACGCCGACCCCGCACCCGAGGTCGTGCTCCGCACGCTGATGGCCTGGACCACCGTGTACGGGATGCTGTCGTTCGAGCTCTTCGGGCACGCCGTCGGGTCGGTGTCCGACCACGCCGCGTACTTCGACGAGGTCGTCGTCCGCCTCGCGCACGACCTGGGCCTCGCCTCGCCGCATCCCGTCCCCTGAACGGGGCGTCGGCTGACAGGTGTGGTGCACCTACGGTAGACAGGCCTGTACCGACGCACTCACCAGCGTCGCCCGGCACATCAGGGGAGGATGCCGATGACCGCGATCGACGTCAGTCGTCAGGACCGTCGACGTCTGACGTCCGGCACCCCGCCCCGGCGGCTCGCCGCGGTCCGCACGGTCGCCCTGCTCGCGTCGATCGCCGGGCTGAACTACATCGTGTGGCGCTGGGCGGCGTCGGTGAACTGGCACTCCTGGTGGATCGCCGTGCCGCTGATCCTCGCCGAGACCTACAGCGTGATCGACTCGCTCCTGTTCGCCTTCGGCGCCTGGCGGCTCCGGGAGCGCGGGGAACCGCCGACGAAGCCCGACGGGGACGTCACGGTCGACGTCTTCATCACGACCTACAACGAGCCGGTCGAGCTCGTCGTGCGCACCGCCCGCGCGGCGAAGGCGATCACGCACCCGCACGAGACGTGGATCCTCGACGACGGCAACCGCCCCGAGATGCGCGCGGCGGCGGAGTCGCTCGGCATCGGCGTGATCACCCGTGGTGCGGACTGGGTGGACCGCCCCCGGCACGCCAAGGCCGGCAACCTCAACAACGCCCTGCTCGCGACCCAGGGCGAGTTCCTCCTCATCCTCGACGCCGACCAGGTGCCCGAGCCGGAGATCCTCGACCGCACCCTCGGCTACTTCAAGGACGAGCGGATGGCGCTCGTGCAGACGCCGCAGTGGTTCGAGAACGTCCCCGATGCCGACCTGCTCGGCAGCCAGGCCCCGCTGTTCTACGGTCCGATCCAGCAGTCGAAGGACGGCTGGAACGCCGCGTTCTTCTGCGGCTCGAACGCGATCCTCCGGCGCGAGGCACTCATGCAGCTCGGCGTGACGCGGTACGTCCGCGAGGTCCAGGAGTCGGTCGAGCGCACCATCCGCACCTCGCGGACGCTCCTGGCCCGTGCGCGCGAGACCGAGACCGACCCGCGCGTGCTCGACGCCCTCGACGGTGCCGAGCAGGTCGTCGAGCGCGCCCGCGACCAGGTCGACCGGGGCGTGCCGCTCGGTGACGTCACGTACGACTTCCAGCGCGGCATCGACGCGATCGCCTTCCGCTTCGCGGCCGCCGACCTCGAGTCCGTGCGCCGCGACCTGCAGGAGCTCGCCGCGATGTCGACCGAGGCGGACACGTTCGCGGGGCTCGACGACGCGGCGCTCGACGTGCTCGGCCGTCGCGACGCGTCGCCGGTCGCCGCGATCGAGTCCATCGCCGTGCTCGCCCGCGCGCTCGACGTCAACCGCGACGACGAGGCGCAGCCGATCATGCCGCTGGCGACGATCTCGGTGACCGAGGACATGGCGACCGCGATGCGCCTGCACGGCCTCGGGTGGCGCTCCGCGTACCACGACGAGATCCTCGCCAAGGGCCTCGCGCCCGAGGACCTGCCGACCATGCTCGTGCAGCGGCTCCGCTGGGCGCAGGGCACCATGCAGGTGTTCTTCCGCGAGAACCCCCTCGTGCAGAAGGGCCTGTCGTGGGGGCAGCGGCTCATGTACTTCTCGACGATGTGGAGCTACCTGTCCGGGTTCGCCGCGGTGGTCTACATCGCGGCGCCGGTGCTCTGCCTGTCGTTCGGGGTCGTCCCGGTCCAGGCGTACAGCGTCGACTTCTTCGTCCGGCTCATCCCCTTCCTCGTGCTCAACCAGCTGCTGTTCTGGGTGGTGGCCGCCGGCAGACCGACCTGGCGCGGGCAGCAGTACTCGCTCGCGCTGTTCCCGGTGTGGATCGAGTCGGTCACGAGCGCCTTCGACAACGTGTTCCGCGGTCGCCCGCTCGGGTTCCGCGTCACGCCGAAGGTCCGCGACGAGTCCGAGCAGAAGCCGCGATGGGACCTCGTCAAGCCGCAGCTGTACGCGATGGGGGCGCTCGTCGCCGCGCTCGTGCTCATCGGCATCCGGTACCTGACCGGTCAGGCGGAGGGCATCGCCCCGCTCGTGAACACCGCATGGGTCCTCTTCGACCTGTTCATCTTCAGCATCGTGATCCGGGCCGTGCGCTACCGCGGTCCGGGTCCGGGCACGCCCCAGTCCGAACACGAGTCCTCGACCGCAGGAGGCCCGCTGTGACCGAGCAGCACGTGACGTTCGAGGTGCCGGCCGTCGCCGCGTCCCTCGACGAGGTGCAGGACCGATTCGCCGCGTGGTGGGAGACGCTCGACGTCGACGACGCCCGACTGCGCTTCTCACTCGAGACCGCGCTCGCCGAGGTCGCCGCGAACATCGTCGAGCACACCCGCCGCGCCGACCGCGAGGCCGGTCGGCGGTACAGCGTCGAGCTCCGCGCGACCGACCGCGAGCTGATCGCCGTGCTGTCCGACAACGGGCTGCCGGTGGACATCGACCTGTCCGCCGTGACGATGGCCGAGGTCGACGCGGAGAGCGGACGCGGGCTCGCCCTGGCGATCGCCGCCCTCGACCGGCTCGACCACGAGCACGCGGGCGGGCACAACATCTGGACGCTCGCGTGCAACCGGTGAGGGGCGTCCTGGCCAAGGCCGTCGCGCTCCTCGTCGTCAGCGGCACGCTCCTGCTCGGCGTCGGCGTGCCCGCGACGGCCGCGACCGCCGCCAGCGCGACCGCGGCGACCTCGTCCCCGGACACGACGTCGTCCCCGGCACCGACGTCCTCGACCGCACCGACGTCGGGCGCGACCGCACCCGGGACGGCGACCAGCGCCTCCCGGACGGGTGCCGGCCTGCTGCCCGCCGACGGCCGGGCCTGGTACGGACCCGACCTGGACTGGGGGGCCGACGCGCCGGACGGCTACGCCGGCCGCCTCGGCGCGACCCCGTCGATGTACGGCGTCGAGCTCGACTACCCGTTCGACCGCACCGCCCGCGAGCAGTACGACCGCGCCAGCCGTGCCGCCGCGGCCCAGGGCGCCGTGCTCGTCGTGACCCTGACGCCGACGCAGTCGCTCGCCTCCCTGACCCGCGACGACGCCCGTGCGGCCGAGAAGCTGTTCGCGCAGTCGCACGAGCAGTACGACACCCAGGTGCTCGTCCGCTTCGCCCCGCAGATGAACGGCACGTGGGTCCGCTGGGGCCAGCAGCCGACCGCGTACGTCAGCGCCTTCCGGACGCTCGCCGGGGTCGTCCACCGGGGCGACTCCGACGCGGCCATGGTGTGGTCGCCCTCGTACGGGGCGGGCTACCCGTTCGGCGAGTCCGCCGGTCGGCTCGAGGACCTCTCGGCCGTCGACGTGGCCAAGGCCGACACGAACGGCGACGGCAAGCTCGACGCCGCGGACGACCCGTACGGCCCCTACTGGCCCGGCGCGGGGAGCGTCGACTGGGTCGGGCTGTCGATGTTCTTCTTCGGCAAGGGCAAGTCCACCGAGGCCGCCGGACGCGACGTCCCGCTCACCACGAACGAGGAGCCGACCGCCGGCGAGGTCGAGGCCCGCTTCGACGAGACCTGGGGCTACCAGCAGCCGCAGACCGAGGGCACCTTCACCGAGCGCTTCGCCACGGGCGAGGACCGCCCGATGCTGCTCGACACCGGGGCGCTGTACGACCACTCGTTGAAGGGCGCCAGCCAGCTCGAGGTCAAGCAGGCCTGGTGGCGGCAGGTGTTCGCCGCCGTGCAGGACCGCCCGGATGTGCGCGGCGTCACGTTCCTCGAGACGAACCGTCGCGAACCCGAGGCCGGGAACCGGGTCGCCGACTGGCGTGACACCGCGGTGCCGGCCGTCGCGGGGTCGTTCCGCACCGACCTGCAGGCGACCGACCGCTTCGAGGGCGGCCCCGTCACCGACCGGGTCACGCCGCAGGACGGCGCGGCCGCGATCAGCCAGGAGTACGAGACCGGCGGCGACCAGATGGCGTGGATCGTCTGGTTGTCGGCCGGTCTGGCCGCGGTGTTCCTGCTCAGCGGGCTCGTCGGCCGACTGCTGCCGAGTTGGCGCTACCCCGACGACGGCAAGCCCGGACGCGACCTGCGGCTCGACCTGTTCCGCGGCTTCATCATCCTCGCCGTGGTGATCACGCACATCGAGATCGGCGGACCGTACTCGTACATCACGCTGCACGCCACGGGTGCGATCACCGGCGCCGAGATGTTCGTGTTCCTGTCCGGCATGGTCCTCGGCATGACCTACCCGTTCGCGATCAAGAAGTTCGGCGAGTGGGTCGCAGCGGTCGGCGCGTGGAAGCGTGCCCGCAAGCAGTACCTCGTCACGCTCGGTGTGATCCTGGTCGTCTTCGCGATGAGCTTCGTGCCGTTCCTGAACACCGACGCGATCACGACCTTCACCGACCGGGGGACCGGCACCGGGGGCGTCGGGGCCGAGGGGCGCGTGTACGACCTGTACCCGAACGCCATGCAGCTGTTGGCGTACCCGCCGCCCTGGTTCGCGATCAAGCAGTTCCTGCTGCTCGAGATGGGGCCGTGGCCGTTCAACATCATGGGTCTGTTCGTGGTGCTGAGCCTGTTCATCCCGGTGTTCATGTGGGTGATCCGGCGCGGCTTCTGGTGGGCGCTCCTCCTCGTCAGCTGGGGTGTCTACGTCTTCCAGGCGCTCAACCCCGAGTTCCGTCCCCTGAACTCGCAGTTCGAGGCCGTCTTCCCGCTCCTCACCTGGCAGGTCGTGTTCACGCACGGCCTGGTGCTCGGCTACTACCGCCGGCAGGTGATCGGCGCGCTGACCGGCCGGCTCGGCAAGGTGCTCATCGGCGTCGGGATCACCGGGTACGCGCTGTTCCTGGTCTACGTCTGGGCCGGGAACCAGTTCGGCTTCACCCCCGCACCGTTCCCCGCGACGATGTACGACCAGCTCTACAACACGGCCTACCAGCGCGTCGACCTGCAGTGGGGCCGACTCGTCGACATCGCGTTCTTCGCGATCGTGTCGTACGCGATCCTCACGGTGTTCTGGAAGCCGATCGCCGCGGTGATCGGCTGGCTGTGGATCCCGATCGGGCAGGCGAGCCTCTACGTGTTCGTGTGGCAGGTGTTCTTCGCGCTGGCGATCGCGTCGATCCCGGGCGTGGACTGGTTCAACGGCTGGATCGGGTTCGCGGCCCACACGGTGCTGATCCTGCTGGTCTGGTACATGATCCGGAAGAAGTTCCTGTTCTCGATCATCCCGCGCTGAGCGACGGTCGGCGCCGGGTCCCGGTCAGCGCCGCGCCGCGGTGTGCGCCGTGCCGCGGTGGGCGGTGCGTCCGGTGGGCGGTGCGTCCGGTGGGCGCGGTCGCCGGACGGGCGGGGAGACGGACGGGAGGCGCGGTGCCGGCTGGCACCGCGCCTCCCGTCCGTGGGGTGGTCGCGTGGACCGCGTCAGGCGAGCGCGCCGCTGTCGGTCGCGAGCGCCTGCCGGACCGGTCCCCACGAGGCGAGCCGCTCGCGGACCGCCTCGTCCCGCTCGTCCGCGATCGCGGTGGCGTGCGCCCGCTCCAGGACCTCGTCGATCACGACCCGCTGCCCGGACCGCGCCGACGCGATCGCCGCGTCGACCATGACCAGGCTCATGACGTTGCCGTGCACCTCGCCGTCGGGCCGGCTGCCGGTGCGCACCGCGCGGACGAAGGACGCGAGCGCGCCCGCGATCTCGGTCCCGACGCCCGGTGCGGGCTCGGGCGTGCCCGGAGCGCCGTCGACCACGCTCGACGGGTCGTGGTCGCCGTCCCAGGCCGCCGAGCCGGTCGCGCCCGTGGCACGCCAGTCGCCGTTCCACGAGGTCTCGTCGCCCGGCGCGCACCACGAGCCGTCGTACACGTAGCGGGCGTCGTCCTCGAACGTGAAGACGGCCGCGGCGTTCGCGTGCCCGCGGTACCAGGACCACGACGGGTTCCACGAGTCGCACGTCACCGACACCGGCTCCCGCTCGAGCACGTACCGGGCGGAGTCGAACGCGTGGATCGCCATGTCGAGGAGCAGGACGTCGTCCATCTCCTCGCGGAAGCCGCCGAAGTGCGGCGCCTTCGCGAACCGGGTGTTCAGGCTCCCGACGCCGCCGAGCGCGCGGACGTGCTGCCGGAAGGCGACGAGCTGGTCGTTGTACCGACGCGACTGCGACACCATGAACAGCTGCCCGGTGACCTCGGCGGCGGCCGCGAGGGAGAGCGCCTCGGCGACGGTCTGCGCGGCCGGCTTCTCGCCGAGCACCGGCAGCCCCGCGTGCAGGGCGTCCATCGTGACCGGGTGGTGCGCGACCGGCACCGTGATGTCGAGGACCGCCTCGGCGCCGGTCTCGGCGAGCAGGGCCGTCAGGTCCCTGCCGACCGGGATGGCCGGCGCCCCGGCGAGCTCGGCCCCGGCGCGGGCGGCGTCGAGGTCGAGGTCGACGACCCCGACGAGCTCGACGTCGGGGTCCGCGGCGACCGTCGCGAGCCAGGCGCGCCCCATGCCGCCGGCGCCGACCTGGACGACCCGCAGCGGGGCGTGGTCGGTCATGCGCGGGCCCCGGCTCCGTGCTGGGCGGTGTCCGCCTGGGCAGCTGTGGGTGCGCTGTCCGCCGGGGAGTCTGTGGGGGCGCTGTCCGCCGGGGAGTCTGTGGGGGCGCTGTCCGCCGGGGCTTCGTCCTCCGGGGCGTCGTCGAACGGGCCGCGGTAGTGCTGGCCGTCGAAGTACTCGCCGAGGTCGTACCGGCGGAGCGTCGGCAGCTCCCGCTCGCGCTCGGGCCGGGCCCACTCGGCGGCGTTCGCGATGACACGGCGGACGTCCGGGTGGTGGTACACGGGGAAGTCCTGGTCGCCCGGGGAGAAGTAGAAGATCTTCCCGAAGCCGCGGCGGTAGGTCATGCCGCTCCGGAACACCTCGCCGCCGGTGAACCCCGAGATGAACACGAGCTCGTCCGGGGTGGGGACGTCGAAGTACTCGCCGTACATCTCCTGCTCGGGGATGACGATCGGGTTCGGGACACCGCGCGTGATCGGGTGCTGCGGGTTCACGGTCCAGACGAGTTCCTGGTCGTGCTCGCTGCGCCACCGGAGCGTGCAGGTCGTGCCCATGAGCTTGCCGAAGATCTTCGACCAGTGGCCGGAGTGCAGCACCACGAGACCCATGCCGGACAGGACGTGCTTGTGGACGCGGTCGACCACGGCGTCGTCGACGTCGGCGTGCGCGGCGTGCCCCCACCAGGTCAGGACGTCGGTCTCGGCGAGGACGGCGTCGGTCAGGCCGTGCTCGGGCTCCTGCATGGTCGCGGTGCGGACGACGGCCTCGGGCAGGTGCTCGCGGATGCCGTCGGCGATCGCGCCGTGCATGCCGTCCGGGTACCGCTCGGCGACGTGCTGCTCGACCTGCTCGTGGACGTTCTCGCCCCAGACGGTGATGCGCAGCGGGGTGGTGGTCATGGTGTGGGCCTTCCTGACTGAGGGGACGCGGGTGCGTCGGAGTGTGCGGTCGCGGTGCGACGGGTGCCGGGCGGGCCGGTCGTGCCCGTCGCGGTTCGGCGGGTGCCGGGCGGGCTGGTCGCCGTCTGGCGGTGGCGGGCGGGGCCGGTCGCGGTGTGGCGGTGGCCGGCCGGGCCGGTCGGGGTGTGGCGGTGGCGGGCGGGGCCGGTCGCGGTGTGGCGGTGGCGGGCGGGGCCGGTCGCGGTGTGGCGGTGGCCGGCGGGGCCGGTCGTCACTTGACCGCACCGCCGAGCGCGCCGGCGGAGATGTAGCGCTGGGCGACGATGAGGAGCACGGCTGCCGGGAGCGACGCGAGGACGGACGTCGCCATGACGGGTCCCCAGTCGGTCACGTTCGAGCCGATGTAGTTGTAGATGCCGAGCGTGATCGGGCGGACCGCGTCGGTCGAGGTCAGGGTGAGCGCGATGAGGAAGTCACCCCACGCACCGAGGAACGTGAACAGCGCGGCCGTGACGATCGCGTTGCGGCTGATCGGCAGGACGATCGACACGAACGCGCGCAGGTCGGTCGCGCCGTCGACCAGGGCGGCCTCGACCAGGCTCGGCGGGATCGACTCCATGAACGCGCGCATGAGCAGGATCGCGAACGGGACCTGCACGGCGCTGTCGGCGAGGATGAGCCCGACGTAGCTGTTGAGCAGTCCGACGTTGTTGAACAGCGTGTAGAGCGCGTTCGCGATGACGATGCCCGGGATCATCTGCGTGATGAGCAGCACGAGCAGGAACGTCCGCGTGCCCCGCATCCGGAACCGGGCCAGGCCGTAGGCGGCGGGGGTGGCGATCGCGAGGGTCAGGACGACGGTGCCGAGGCCGATGATCATGCTCGACACGAAGTTCTGGCCCTGCTGGGCGAACGCCGCCTGGTACCCGGCGAACGTCGGGTTCCACGGGAACCAGGTCGCGGTCGCGGCGCCCGAGGTGGCCTGCAGGCTCGTGTTCACCATCCAGTAGACGGGGAACACCATGATCGCCAGGAACACGATGCCGAGGATCGTGAAGGGGAGCCCCTTGGCCGAGCGGCGGGGACGCCGGTCCCGCGCGGTCCGCTCGGTCGTGATCGCCCGGGTGACGGTGACGGTCTGGTTCGCGAGTCCGACGCTCATTCGTCGACCGCCTTCCTGGAGATCGCGATGTAGACCATCGCGAAGACGAACGAGACGACGATGAGGACGTTGCTCACCGCGGCTCCGATGCCGAACTGGAAGTTGATGAAGGACTGGTGGTACGCGTTGGTGGCCAGGGTCTGCGTCGAGTTCGCCGGTCCGCCGCCGGTCAGGCCGAGGATGATGTCGACGACCTTCAGCGTGTAGACGACCCCGAGCACGATCACCACGCTCACCACCGACCGGATGCTCGGCCAGGTGATGTACCAGAAGGCCTTGAAGCCCGTGGCACCGTCGAGGGCACCGGCTTCGTACAGCTCCGGCGGGACCGACTGCAGCCCGCTGTAGAGGATCGTGGTGTTGAACGGGATGCCGAGCCAGACGTTCACCCCGATGACCGCGATGAGCGCCAGGCTGGGGCTGACGAGCCAGGGGACCGGACCGATGCCGACGACGCCGAGCAGCTGGTTCAGGGCGCCGCTGTCCTGGTCGAGCAGCCACTTCCAGACCGCGCTCGACGCGATCAGGGGCAGCAGCCACGGCAGCAGGAGCAGTCCGCGCAGGAAGCCCGACAGCGGGAAGTGCCGCCGGAAGAACAGCGCGAGGCCGAGGCCCAGGACGAACTGCAGGACGATCGACCCCGCGGTGAACAGGGCCGTGTTCACCACGCTCGTCGTGAAGACGCTGCTCGAGAAGACCGAGACGTAGTTGCCGAGGCCCACCCAGGGTGCCTCGCCGGTGAAGAAGGTCTTCGTCGTGTAGTCCTGGAACGACATCAGGACGTTCTTGACGACCGGGTAGCCGAAGAAGACGGCCACGAAGACGGCGGCCGGGATGACGAACAACCACCGGGTGGTGGCGGACCGGATGCGCGCGCGGCGCTGTCCGGGTCGTGCTGGGGCCGGGGACGTCGTCGTCCGGGGCCGGATCTGTGTCGAGGCGCTCATGTCAGGTCCTTCCGTCCGGGGTGCGGGGAGCCGACCGCGTGGTCGGCTCCCCGTCTCCCACTACTGGTTCTGCGACTGCGCCTGCTCGAGCGCCTGCTCGGGGTCGGCCTTGCCGGTGAGGGCGAGCTGGACGGCGGTGTAGATCTTCGTCGCGGCCTTGGGCCAGTCGGGACCGAGCTCACCGGTGCGGGCACGGGCGGTCTGCACGGTCGTCACGAACGAGGCCACGTCCTGGTGGTCCTTCGCCCAGGCGGTGCCGACCTCGATGTTGGTCGGCACGTTGCCGGTGGTGCCGGCGAAGACCTTCTGCATCTTGTCGCTGTTGAGGCACCCGACGAACTTGCCGGCGAGCTGCATCTTGGCCTTGTCGCCGGTCTGCGGGACCGTGAAGGCCTCGCCACCGAGCGGGGCGACGGTCTCCGAACCGGTGCGCGTCGGGATCGGGACGCTGTCGAACTCCAGGTCCTTCGCCTTCTTGAGTGCCGGCAGCTGCCACGGACCGTTGATCATCATCGCTGCCTTGCCCGCGATGAACTGGTTGTTCACGTCGGCCTGGGCCCAGTTGATCGAGCTCTTCGACATCGAGCCGTCGTTCTGCAGGTCCTCGACGAGCTGGAGCGCCTGGGTGGCCTCGGGCGTCGCGATGTCCTTCTCGTCGCCGCCGTTCGACCAGAAGAAGGGCAGGAACTGCCAGGTGCCCTCGTACGTGTTGATGTTGCTCATCGCGAAGCCGTAGGTCGATCCGCTGGTGAGCTTCTTCGCGGCTTCCTTGAGCTCGTCCCACGTCTTCGGGGGCTGGATGCCCGCGTCGGCGAGCATCTTCTTGTTGTAGTAGAGCGCGATCGAGTTCGTGACCGGCTGCAGACCGTAGAGCTTGCCCTTGTACGTGTTCGCGCCCTTGACCCCCGGGACGTCGTCGTCCGCGTCGAGCCCGTAGTCCGCCAGGTCCGACAGCGCACCGGAGGCGGCGATCTGCTGCACGTCGGGGTTGTCGAGCATGAGCACGTCCGGCAGGGTCCGCGACGACGCCTGCTGCAGCACCTTCGAGATCAGACCGGCGCCGGCGACGTGGTTGATCTTCAGCTCGGCACCGACCTCCTTCGCGCACTGCTGGTAGATCGGGTCGTAGTTCGCGGCGTAGTAGTCCTCGATCGTGAGGGTCTTGCCGCCGCCGGACGAGGCGGACCCGGCGCCGGAGCAGCCGGTGAGGACGAGCGGGATCGTCGCGATCGCGGCGACGGCGCCGACGAGGGCGCGCGTCCTGCGGGACGGGGAGGGGGAACCAGGCTTCATCGACTGCTCTTCTCTTCGCGGATGCGGGGAAGGACGCGGTGCGGCGACTCCACTGACGTCGTCGTCGCGGTGGTCCTGGGGCGAGAAGCTAACAGAAAAGCGCTTCACCTGTAAAGCGCTTTTCTGGTGACGACCGAGGACTATGCTCGTGACGACCGCCGGACCCACGGCGGTGGCCACCGGTGACCCGGTGGTGCGAGCCGCCGGGACCACGGCGGTGTGAGCCGCCGCGACCACGGCGGCGTGTCCGTCCGCCCGCAGGAGGTGCCGTGGCCACGATGCAGCAGGTCGCCGACCGTGCCGGGGTGTCCATCGCGACGGTCTCGTTCGTCGTGAACGGCACGAAGTACGTCACACCGGCGACGACCGCGAAGGTGACCGCGGCGATGCGCGAGCTGAAGTTCCGCGGCAACGTCGTCGCGCGCGCCCTCGCGAGCCGGCGCACCCGGATCATCGCCCTGCTGTTCCCGACCACGGGCAACCGCTTCAGCCCGACGACGTCGGAGTTCTTCATGAGCGCTGCCGAGCGGGCGTCGGAGCGCGGCCACCACCTCGTGCTCTGGCCGGTGGACCCCGCCGGCGAGGACCTCGACGACCTCGTGTCCGGTGGCCTCGTCGACGGTGTCGTCCTCATGGAGGTGCGGATGGACGACCCGCGCGTGGCGAAGCTCACCGAGCTCGGCGTCCCGTTCACCCTGATCGGTCGCACCCGGGACAGCAGCGCGCTGCCGTTCGTCGACATCGACTTCGAGACCACGATCGAGGACAGCCTCGACCACCTGCAGGGCCTCGGGCACCGGCGTTTCGGCCTCGTGCTCGAGAACCTCGAGGGCACGCCGATGGCCGGGTACGCCCCCCACCTCCGCGTCGAGGACACCTTCCGCGCGTCCGTCGCCGAGCGCGGTGGCGCCGGGACGATCGTGTACGCGGCGTCCGGGAGCGAGGGCGGCCGTGCCGCAGCCCGGGAACTCCTCGCGGCGGACCCCGACGTCACCGCGGTGCTCGTGATGAAGGACGACTCGTCGGCGGGGCTGCTCGTCGGGCTCTGGTCCGCCGGTCGTCGGGTCCCGGACGACGTGTCGGTGCTGAGCATCGCGTCCTCGGCCGCGGCGGGGGACCAGCACCACCCGCGGCTCGCGGTGATGATCGCCCCCGGTCACGAGCTCGGCGTCCGTGCGGCCGACGCGCTCATCGACCAGCTCGACGGCACCTCGACCGAGCTCCCGCACTTCCTGCTGCCGTGCGTGCTCCGCACCGCCGAGTCGACCGCACCGGCTCCGGCCCCGCGCGTCTGACCCCACGGGCCCAGCGACACCGCACGGTCTGCCGTCCGCGTGAGGTGTCGCTGCGCCCGTGAGGATGCTGACGCACCCAGCCACCCGCCGGCCGGGAGGCGCGTGGCGGCCCGGCACCGCGCCTCCCGTCCGCCCCGCGGTGCGTCCGCCCCGCGGAAGCGACAGATCGCGCGCTGCCCCGCCCGACGTGGTCGCGAAAGCGACAGCTCCCCGCCGACTGTCCGCACCGATCTGTCGCTCTCGCGGCGGGCCCCACCCGACCCGCCGGGCTCGCGACAGACCCCACGCGCCCAGCGACACCCCACGGCCCGTCGGCGGCGTGAGGTGTCGCTGAGCCCGTGAGGTCGCTGCACCGGCCCACCCACCCACCGGACGGGAGGCGCGTGGCGGCCCGGCACCGCGCCTCCCGTCCGTCCCGCGGCCGGTCCGCCCCGCGGAAGCGACAGATCGCGCGCTGCTCCGCCCGACGTGGTCGCGAAAGCGACAGTTCCCCGCCGACTGTTCGCGCCGATCTGTCGCTCTCGCGACAGACCTCACGCGCCCAGCGACACCTCACGGCCTGCCGGCTGCGTGAGGTGTCGCTGAGCCCGTGGGGTCGCTGCGCCGACCCACCCACCGGCCGGGAGGCGCGTGGCGGCCCGGCACCGCGCCTCCCGTCCGCCTCGCGGCCGGTCCACCCCGCGGAAACGACAGATCGCGCGCTGCCCCGCCCGACGTGGTCGCGGAAGCGACAGTTCCCCGCCGACTGTTCGCACCGATCTGTCGCTTTCGCGACGGGCCCCACCCACCCCGCCCGCACACCCACCCCGCCCGCACACCCACCCACCCCGCACACCCACCCCGCCCGCAGACCCACCCCTGCACCCACTCCCAGGGACCGTTGGTTGTGTGGTCTCACAGGTTCGCAGCACCACACGTCGAGGAGGACGGATGGCAATCGACCGGAGACTGTTCCTGCTCGGGGGAGCGGGGGTGCTGCTGCTCGCGGGCTGCTCCACCCGTCCCGAGCGCACCACCGTCGAGGACTGGCCGACGGACCCACCCGAGGGTGACGTCACGATCAGCTGGTGGGCCGGGCAGGTCGCCTCGAAGGACGGCGGGGACCTCCGTCGCCGCCTCATCGCGGCGTTCCAGGAGGAACACCCCAACATCAGCGTGCGCATCGTCAGCGCCCCGAGCGACACCGACACGAACCGGACCAGCCTCACGACGCAGATCGCCGCCGGCAGCCCGACCCCGGACGTGTACCTCGGCGACGTGGCCTGGCCGGGGCAGTTCGCGAAGAACAAGCTCGCGACGCCGGTGGACCAGCTCGTCGGGGCGGACTTCTTCGAGCAGTTCCCCGAGGGCCTCCGGCAGGCGGCGAGCGTCGACGGGACGTACTACATGTTCCCGCTCTACATCGACGAGTCGTTCTTCCTGTACCGGCAGGACCTGCTCGACAAGCACGGCTTCCAGGTCCCGCGCTCGTGGGAGGAGGTCAAGTCCACCGCCGCGAAGCTCGTGGACACGGGCGACGTCGACTACGGCCTCGCGTTCCAGGGCGACGTCTACGAGGGACTCACCTGCAACGTGACCGAGTTCGTCGCGGACGCGGGCGGTTCGCTCCTCAACGACGACCTGACACGGCCCGAGACGACGAGCTCGGAGACGAAGCGCGCGTTCGAGTTCATGCGCTCGCTCATCACCGACGGCGCCGCTCCCCGCGCGACCCTGACCTACCAGGAGCAGGACACGAACGACGCGTTCTCGGGCGGTCGCGCGGCGTTCCTCCGCAACTGGTCGTACGCGTGGGGGATCGCGAACGGGCCGGACTCCGCGGTCGCGGGCAAGGTCGGGCTCGCCGCCCGGCCGACGTTCGACGGCATGGACGAGCACCACTCGACGATCGGGGGCTGGGGGAACTACATCAACCCGCACACGCAGCAGCCCGCGGCGGCGTTGACGTTCGCGAGCTGGATGTCGAGCGAGACCGCGCAGCAACTCCTCACCCGCGAGGGCGGAGTCCTGCCGGCCCGCAGCGCGACCCTCGTCAGCCAGGACGCGAAGCGCCAGCAGCGGCCGACGTACGACACGGCCGCGGGCATCACGCTCGTGCCCCGCCCGACCTCGACGGCGTACTACCCGAAGGTCTCGCAGGGCGTCTACCAGAACGGCAACAGCATCCTCGGCGGACAGACGTCGGTCGACGGCGGCACGAGCGCGATGGCCTCCGCCATCCAGCTCGCCCTGCAGGGCGCGGCGCTGTGAGCGCCGACACCGGGACGCGCACGTCACGCGCGTCGGTCCGGTCGGGTGCGGGGCACCGGCCGGGAGGCGCGGGTCGCCAGGACGGGTACCGCCCGACGAGCGCGCGGTCGCGGATGGAGCGCGTGCGTGCGCGGGGTGCGTGGGGCTTCGCGGCCCCGGCGCTCCTGGTCGTGGCGGCGGTCACGATCTTCCCCGTCGTGTACTCGATCGTCCTGAGCTTCGCCGACGTCGAGATCGGCTACGACGGGTTCAGCATCCAGGGCTTCGGGCTCGGCAACTACGCGGCCCTGCTGCAGAGCGCCGACTGGTACCGGGCGCTCGGCTTCACGGTGCTGTACACGGTCGTGACGGTCTCGGTCGAGCTCGTCCTCGGCATGCTCGTCGCCCTCGTGCTCGAGCGACTCGGGGCCACGCGCGGCTGGATGCTCGCGCTCATGCTCGTGCCGTGGTCGCTCGTCACGATCGTCAACGCCCAGCTCTGGAAGTACGTCTACGACTCGACCTACGGCGTCGCGACGTGGTTCTTCGGGCTGTTCGGGGACGCGCCGGTGATCCTCGGCGAACCGGTGCCCGCGATCACCGGGCTCATGGTCGCCGACATCTGGAAGACGACGCCGTTCGTCGCGATCATCCTGCTCGCCGGCCTCGTCCAGATCTCCGAGGACCACTACGAGGCGGCCGAGCTCGACGGCGCGAACGGGTGGCAGACGTTCTGGCGGGTCGTCGTGCCGCAGCTCGTGCCGACGCTCACCATCGCGGTGCTGTTCCGCGTGCTGCAGGCGTTCGGGGTGTTCGACCTGCCCTTCGTCCTGACGAACGGCGGACCGGGCACGACGACGCAGTCGCTCGCGATCATGGGCTACAAGGTCCTGTTCCAGGACATCAACATCGGCCCGGGCGCCGCGATCGCCACGAGCACCGCGCTCATCGTCGCGGTCGGCTGTCTGCTGTTCCTCCGGGCCTTCCGGAACCAGGCGAAGGGAGGGGACGACTGATGCCCCGACAGCGTGTCCGCAAGGGGTGGCGCCGGTGGGTGAACACCGTGAACGTCAGCGGTGTCGTCATCGCCGTGCTCACCGCCCTGCCGCTCTACTGGCTCGTGACGACGGCGCTCAAGCCCTCGTCGGAGATCGCCCAGTCGCCGCCGACCGCGTTCCCGCGGGCGCTGACGTTCGACAACTTCGTCGTCGCGTTCCGGGACAACGCCCTCGGCCAGTACATGGTGAACAGCGTCATCGTGTCGGTCTCGACGACGGTGATCGTCCTCGGCCTGGCGTTCCTGGCCGGCTACGCGCTCGCCGGGCGCTGGATCCGGGGCCGCACGGCGGTGATGACGTCGCTGCTCATGCTGTCGGTGTTCCCGGCGATCGCGGTGCTGACGCCGCTGTACCTGCTCGAGCGCAACCTCGGCCTGCTCAACTCGTACCCGGGGCTGATCGTGCCGTACGTGGCGTTCAACCTGCCGTTCGCCATCTGGATCATGCGGAACTACCTGCAGGGGATCCCCTCCACGATCGAGGAGGCCTCCGAGATCGACGGCGCCGGCGCGTGGCGGACGGTCCTGTCGGTGATCCTGCCGATGGCGAAGCCGGGGCTGTTCACGGTCGGGGTGTTCACGTTCACGGCCTCGTGGAGCGAGTTCCTGATGGCCCTGACGTTCAACAGCGAGAACTCGTTCCGCACCATCCCGGTCGGCATCGCGTTGTTCGGCACCCAGTTCACGGTGCCGTTCGCGCAGATCTTCGCGGCGAGCGTCGCGGCGACGGTCCCGATCGTCGTGCTCGTGCTCGTGTTCCGCCGGTCGATCGTGTCCGGCCTGACCTCCGGGGCGGTGAAGGGCTGAGGGTGGCCGCGCACTCGTCGACGAGACCTGCGTCGTGTCGGCGGGCGGCGGATGCGCTGGTGACCGGCAGACGGACGGGAGGCCCGTGGCGATCCCGCCACGGGCCTCCCGTCCGTCGTTCGGTCGCCGTGGCGACCGTCGGTCACACGCCGTCAGCTGCGGCGCGGGTCCCGTGCGGTGTCGGTGAAGAAGTCGGCGTACAGACCGGCACCGTCCTGCAGTTCGCCGTACTTCCAACGCTTGCGCATCCGACGGAACGTCTCGATGCGTACCGGGTCGATGCCCGGCTGGGACTGGTACGCGCCCATGGTTCTCTCCCTGGTTCCCTGAATCGCCCCCGAACGGGGCACCCACGGGCGACGGTACGGACCAGGGCGGGCCACGTCCGGCAAGATAGGTCGGGAAGTTACCTAGTTGCGCTTGTTGGACAAACGTTCGAGTGGTGTCCTCGCCCGCCCGTACTCTGCGTCAGGGGGTCGGAGCGCCGTACTCGAGCGCCTCGACCACGCGGTCGATGACCCGCACGTACTTGACCCGTTCGCGTTCCGAGAAGGAGGACAACAGCTCGTGCAGATGCTCGTTCGTGCTGTCCATCGCGGCGGCGTAGGCGCGCTGGGTCTCCGGGGTGAGCTCGATGAACCGGCTGCGCCCGTCGTCCGGGTTCGGGACGCGGCACAGGTGCCCGGCCCGCTCCAGGCGGTCGACCGTGCCGGTGACCGCCGGACTCGTCAGGCCGAGGTGCGAGACGAGGTCCTTCACGCGGACCTGGCGTTCGGCAGCCGCGGCACGTGCGACGAACTGCAGCACGGTCAGGTCGGTGCCGGACACCGACAGCCGCTCGCGCAGGCGCCCGCGGAGCGCCCCCATCGCCGCCTCGAGTCGGGTCAGCGCGGCGGTCAGGTCGATCTCACTCACGTGGTCGCCCCCTCGGTGCGCGTCGGTCCTCGGCGACAATACGCCGCCCGTACCCCAGAAGCGTATCCAGATAACGAGATGGACTGCGTCATGCGGACATCGCACCCGGACGGAGTGTCCCGTGGCTGACCCCCTCATCGAGGCCTTCGGCGCCGAGGCGACCATCGCTCCCGTGCGCTTCGAGGTCGCCGGCACCCGTCCCGAGACCGCCATCCGCGACCTCGGTGGCATCTACCGGGCCGATCGGTGGTCCGCGGGGCCGACCGACGGCCGCTTCGACTACCGCTACACGGCCATCGGTGACAGCGAGGTCACCATCCGCCGCTCGCAGATGCACGGCGAGATCCGCGGCGTCGTCCCGGCGGGCGGCGACTACGTCGTCACGTGGATCAGCGCGGGGACCGGCGAGGTCGAGCTCCGCGGGGAGCGGTGGCCGATGGAGCAGGACGTCCCGGTGCTGTTCCCGCCGGACGAGGAGTTCTGGTTCGTCACCGCCGACTACGACCAGCGCCTCGTGCACTTCGACCGCGAGTTCATCCGGCGAGTCGCAGCGACCCGGACCGAGGTCGGCGACCACGAGCTGCGCTTCGACGGGGTCCGGCAGCCCGACGCCACGATCGGGCAGCGGTGGCAGGGTGCGCTCACGGCGCTGTCCCGTGGTCTGCGCGTCGGGGGGTCGGAGTCGGACGCCTGGCAGGACGCCAAGGTCGCGGCCGCCGAGGTGTTCCTCGACATGTTCCCGCCGCAGGTCGACGCGCTGCCCGACGTGCTCGCCGAGCCCCGGAACGCCCGACTGCGCGCCGCGGTGGAGTACATCCACGCGCACGCCGCCGAGGACGTCTCGATCACCGACCTGTCCGCCGTGGCCGGGCTCAGTGTCCGGACCGTGCAGGAGTCGTTCCGGCGCGTGTTCGACGTGTCGCCGCTGACGTACCTGCGCCACGTCCGGCTCGACCGCGTGCACGAGGAGCTGCTCGAGGCGGGGCCGCAGACCGGTGCCGTGGGGGACGTGGCGCGGCGGTGGGGCTTCGCGCACCTCGGTCGGTTCTCGGCGTCGTACGCGGAGCGGTTCGGCGAGTACCCGAAGCAGACGCTGCGGCGCTGACGCGCTCGCGGGCGCGGGCGGCGCCGGCGTTCGCCGGCCGCGCCGCGCCGCGCCGCGCCGCGCCGCGCCGCGCCGTGGCGCGACGTGCTCGCGCACCACGGAAGGCACGTCGCGCCACGGGTTTCCGTGGTGCGAGCTGCTTCCCGTTGTGCGGAGGGCGCGCGCTCTGCGCGTCGCCTTGGCGGCCGGCGCTCCGCGCCCTGCCTGTCTGTGGCGCGCGGCGCGAGCGCCGCGCGCCGTGGCGCGACGTGCTCGCGTACCAGGGAAGGCACGTCGCACCACCGATTGCGTGGTGCGAGGTGCTTGCTGTTGTGCGGAGGGCGCGCGCTCTGCGCGTCGCCGGGATGGCCGGCGCTCCGCGCCCTGCCTGTCTGTGGCGCGGGGCGCAAGCGCCGCGCCGTGGCGCGACGTGCCCGCGCACCAGGGAAAGCACGTCGCGCCACGGGTTTCCGTGGTGCGAGCTGCTTCCGGTTGTGCGGAGGGCGCGCGCTCTGCGCGTCGCCTTGGCGGACGGCGCTCCGCGCCCTGCCTGTTTGTGGCGCGGGGCGCGAGCGCCGCGCCGTGGCGCGACGTGCTCGCGCACCGGGGAAAGCACGTCGCGCCACGGGTTTCCGTGGTGCGAGCTGCTTCCGGTTGTGCGGAGGGCGCGCGCTCTGCGCGTCGCCGGGATGGCCGGCGCTCCGCGCCCTGCCCATCTGTGGCGCGCGCCATGGCGCGCGCCGTGGCGCGCCGCGCGCCCCGCGCCCCGCGCGCCGTGGCGCGCCGTGCTCGCGCACCACGGAAGGCACGTCGCGCCACGGGATTCCGTGGTGCGAACTGCTTTCCGTTGTGCGGAGCGGCAGGCCGGCCGGCGCCGGCCGCGCGGCGTCGGCCGGTGCCGGCCGCGCGGCGTCGGCCCGCGCGGCGTCGGCCCGCGCGGCGCCGGCCGGGGCCGGCCCGGCCGCGCCTCAGCGCGGGACGGGCGCCGTGGTGCTCCGCACGCGCAGGGTCGTGGGCAGGCGGACGTGGTCGCTCGTGGGCTCGCCGCGGAGCATGCCGAGCAGCATCGACACGGCACTCGCGCCGAGGTCGACCAGCGGCTGCGCGACCGTGGTCAGCGGCGGCGTGGTCGTGGAGGCCTGCGGGACGTCGTCGAACCCCACGACCGACAGGTCCTCGGGGACGCGGAGCCCGAGCGCCTCGGCGGCGTGCATGACGCCGATCGCCGAGGAGTCGTTCGCCGCGAACACCGCGGTCGGACGGTCGGCCAGGGTGAGCAGGTCGTGCGCGACCGCGGCCGAGCGCTCCTCCTGGTAGTCGCCGGCTCGGACGAGCTGCTCGTCGACGGGGATCCCGGCCGCCGCCAGGGCCGACCGGTACCCCGCCTCGCGCAGCTGCGACGATGCGAGGTCGCCGCGGCCCCTCAGGTGGGCGATCCGGGTGTGGCCGAGGCCGAGCAGGTGGTCGACGGCCTGCCGGGCGCCCGCCGCGTTGTCGGTGTCGACGGTGGCGTGTCCCTCCGGCCCGGTGTGCGGGTCGATGGCGACGACGGGGATCGACGCCCCGGAGAGCGCGACGGACGGCGTGACCACGATCGCACCGTCGATCAGGGTGCCGGACAGACGCGAGAGCGAACGCCGCTCCCACCCCGGTCGGCTCGACCCGGTGAGCAGACCGGCGTAGGCGAGCAGCTCGTACCCGGTGCCGGTCGTCGCTGCCGAGACCCCGCGGAGGAGCTCGGTGGAGAACGGCTCGAACTCGGTCACGAGGATGCCGATCACGTTCGTCCGGGAGCTGCGCAGGCTCCGGGCGACGAGGGACGTCTCGTAGCCCAGGCGCTCGACGACCTCCTGCACGCGGACGATCGTCGCCTGGGCCACACCGTCGCGGTTGTTGATCACCTTCGAGACCGTCGGGATCGAGACCCCGGCGGCGCGCGCGACGTCCGCGATCGTGACCCGGCCCGGCCCGGGCGGGGTGTCGAGGACGGTCTGCATGTGCTCACCGTACCGCCGCAGAGGGCCGGTGACGGGGTCCGAATCACGGATAGAAAACGTTATCGATAACGATTGACAAGCACCGCGAGCACCTGGCACGCTCTCCGCAGCGGCATTCGATGTCGCGCCTGTCAACGACGACGACACACCAGGAGTTCCACGATGACGAGGAAGATCCGGGCCGCCGCAGCCATCGCGCTGATCGGGGCCACCGCACTCACCGCAGCGGGCTGTTCCGCGGGCGGCAACGCGGCAGACAGCAACGGGAAGGTCACGATGACCTTCTGGCACAACTCGACCACGGGACCGGGCAAGGCCTTCTGGCAGGACACCGTCGCGGCGTTCGAGAAGTCCCACCCGAACGTGACGATCAAGATCCAGGCGATCCAGAACGAGGACCTGGACGGCAAGCTGCAGACGGCGCTGAACTCCGGGTCAGCCCCGGACGTGTTCCTGCAGCGCGGCGGCGGCAAGATGGCCGCGATGGCCAAGGCCGGGCAGCTCATGGACATCTCCGGCTCGATCGGGAAGAACGCCAAGACCGAGATCAGCGCCGGTGCGTTCAAGGGCTACGAGCTCGACGGCAAGACCTACGCGATGCCCGTCGACGTCAACCCCGAGGGCATCTGGTACAGCCAGGACCTCTTCAAGCAGGCCGGCATCGAGGGCACCCCCACCACGATGGACGAGCTGAACGCCGACATCGCCAAGCTCAAGGCCGCGGGCATCCAGCCGGTCGCCGTCGGCGCGAAGGACGCCTGGCCGGCCGCGCACTGGTACTACAACTTCGCGCTCCGCGCCTGCAGCGCTTCGACGCTGAACGACACCGCCAAGGACCTGAAGTTCACCGACAGCTGCTGGAAGGCGGCCGGCGAGGACACGAAGGCGTTCTTCGACACGAAGCCGTTCAACGACGGCTTCCTCACCACGGCCGCCCAGCAGGGCGCCGGCAGCTCGGCCGGCCTCGTCGCGAACCACAAGGCTGCGATGGAGCTCATGGGTGCGTGGGACCCGGGTGTGATCTCCTCGCTCACCCCGGACGGCAAGCCGCTCGCCGACCTCGGCTTCTTCCCGTTCCCGGAGGTCTCCGGCGGCAAGGGCGCCCCGGGATCGATGATGGGTGCGGTCGACGGGTACTCGTGCTCGGCCGAGGCGCCGAAGAAGGAGTGCACGGAGTTCCTCAACTACATGACCGAGAAGCCCGTGCAGGAGGCCTACTACAAGGCGTTCAACGCGATCCCGGCGAACGAGTCGGCGCAGTCCGTCGTCACCGAGCCCTACCTGAAGAGCGTCCTCGCCGCCTACAACAAGGCCCCGTACGTGTCGAACTACCTCGACACGCTCTACGGCCAGAACGTCGGCAACGCGCTGAACACGAGCGTCGTGAACCTGCTCGCCGGCAAGGGTGACGTGGCGGACATCGTCAAGACCGTCAACCAGGCCGCGGCGAAGGGCTGACCCGACCGATGGCCACTTCAGTCGCCCCCCGTCCGTCCCGCCCCGGTGCGCGGACGGACACGGGGAAGGACCTGACCGGGGTCGACGGTACGCCGTCGGCCCCGGCCGGCCGGGGCCGCGCGAAGCCGGCCGCCGACGTCCGCAAGCGGGTCGAGATCGCCCTGCTCGCCGGACCCGCGACGATCATGTTCGTCGGGTTCGTCATCCTGCCCGTGGTGCTCGCCGCGTACTACGGCTTCTACAAGTGGCAGGGCTACGGCACCCCCACCGACTTCGTCGGCCTGCAGAACTACACGGTGATCTTCACCGACCCGGACTTCCGGGGCGTGCTGTGGCACAACCTGTTCATCGTCATCGGCTCGCTCGTCGTGCAGGGGCCGATCGCGATCATCCTGGCGCTCCTGCTCAACCAGCGGATCCGCGGCCGGGGCCTGATCCGCGTGCTCATCTTCGTGCCGTACGTCATCTCCGAGGTGATCGTCGGCACCGGGTGGAGCCTGATGCTCCAGTCGAGCGGCGCCGTGAACGACCTGCTCCAGTCCGTCGGCCTCGGGGCGTTGCGCGCCGACTGGTTGTCGAACCCGGACATCGCGCTCTGGACGCTGCTGGCGATCATCTCGTGGAAGTACATCGGCTTCGCGGTGATCCTGTTCCTCGCCGGCCTGCAGAGCATCCCGGAGGAGCTGTTCGAGGCCGCCCAGCTCGACGGCGCCGGCTACTGGCAGATCCAGCGCCGCATCACGCTGCCGCTGCTCGGCCCGACCATCCGCATCTGGGCGTTCCTGTCCATCATCGGATCGCTCCAGCTGTTCGACCTCGTCTACATCATCTGGGGGCAGTACATCGCCTCGACCGCGGGGACCTCGACGATGGCGACGTACATGGTCGCGAACGGCCGGCTCTCCGGCAACTACGGGTACGGCAACGCCGTCGCCGTGGTGATCTTCCTCATCTCGCTGGTCGTGGCCCTCGTCTACCAGCGGTTCGTCCTGCGCCGCGACACCGCCGGCGCCCTCACCGAGAAGGCCACCCGATGACCGCCACCGCCTCCCTCGTCGCACCGCGCCGCCGTCCGCGCGACTCCGGGCCCGTCGGGCGCGAGCGCAACCTCGGCACGTACTTCATCGCGCTGCTGTTCATCGCGGTGTGCATCGGTCCGGTCGCGTACATCGTGCTCGGTGGGTTCCGGACCAACGCGCAGATCACGGCGAGCCCGGCCGGTCTGCCCGCACCGTGGAACGTCGGCAACTACCTCGACGTCCTGTCGAGCGGCGTCTTCTGGCAGCAGCTCGGCAACTCGGTGGTGGCGGGCGTCACGACGACCGTCGGCGTCGTCGTGCTCGGGCTCATGGTGAGCTTCGTCCTCGCCCGCTACCGCTTCCGCGGCAGCGGAGCGCTCTACGCGCTCTTCGCCGCGGGACTCATGTTCCCGATCACGGTCGCGATCACGCCGCTGTACCTGCTCGTCAAGGACCTCGGTCTGACGAACAACCTGGCCGGGGTGATCCTGCCGCAGATCGCGTTCGCGCTGCCGACGACGGTGATCATCCTCGTGCCGTTCCTCAAGGCGATCCCCGACGAGCTCGAGGAGGCGGCCGCCATCGACGGTGCCAGCCGGCTCGGGTTCTTCTTCCGCATGGTCGTCCCGCTGTCGCTGCCCGGTGTCGTCACGGTCGGCATCCTGGCCTTCATCGGGAGCTGGAACAGCTACCTGCTGCCGCTGTTCATCCTCAACGACTCGTCGGCGTACACGCTGCCCCTCGGCGTGCAGGCGTTCTCGTCCCAGTACTCGGTCGACACCGCCCGCGTGCTCGCGTTCACGTCGCTGTCGATGATCCCCGCGCTCGTCTTCTTCGCGGTGTTCCAGCGCCGCATCGTGGGCGGCCTGACCGGGGCGGTGAAGGGGTGACGACGCTCGACTCGACCACGCACCCGACCGACGGACGGGAGGCCCGTGGCGGCGCCGCCACGCGCCTCCCGTCCGACGCCACCCGCGTCGACGACGCGACGGCCCCCGACCGCGCGACCGCGCTGCTGGCCGCGATGACCCTCGAGGAGAAGACGGCGCAGCTCGTCGGCTACTGGCTCGACCAGAACGGCGTCGTCGCCCCCATGCAGGGCGAGATGGCGGCCGCGCAGGACGGGCAGACCCTCGCCGAGACCACGCGTCACGGCCTCGGGCAGTACACCCGCGTGTACGGCACCCGGCCGGTCGAACCGGACGAGCGGGCCGCGTGGCTGTGGGCGGAACAGCGCCGCCTGCAGCGCGAGACCCGGCTCGGGATCCCCGCGCTCGTGCACGAGGAGTGCCTCACCGGGCTCGCCGCGTGGCAGGCCGCGACGTTCCCGACGCCGCTGGCCTGGGGCGCGTCCTTCGACCCGGAGCTCGTCGAGCAGGTCGGCGCGGTCATCGGCCGGTCGATGCGCGAGCTCGGCGTGCACCAGGGCCTCGCGCCCGTGCTCGACGTCGTCCGCGACCCCCGCTGGGGACGGGTCGACGAGTGCATCGGCGAGGACCCGTACCTCGTCGGGACGGTCGGCACCGCCTACGTGCGCGGGGTGCAGAGCGCCGGGGTCGACGCGACCCTCAAGCACTTCCTCGGCTACTCGGCCTCACGTGCCGGTCGGAACCACGCACCCGTGCACGCCGGACCGCGCGAGGTGGCGGACGTGTTCCTGCCGCCGTTCGAGATGGCGCTGCTCGACGGCGGCGCCCGCAGCGTGATGAACTCCTACGCCGAGGTGGACGGCGTGCCCGTCGCCGCGGACCCCGCGCTGCTCACCGACCTGCTCCGTGGTCGGCTCGGCTTCGACGGCACCGTCGTCGCGGACTACTTCTCGGTCGCGTTCCTCGAGGTCATGCACGGCGTGGCCCGGGACCGCGGCGAGGCGGCGGCGATGGCCCTCACGGCCGGGATCGACGTCGAGCTGCCGACCGGCGACGCGTACCTCGCCCCCCTCGTCGAGCGGGTGCGGAGCGGCGAGGTCGACGAGGCACTCGTGGACCGTGCCGTGCTGCGCGTGCTCCGGCAGAAGGAGCGGCTCGGCCTGCTCGAACCGGACGCGTTCACGGGGGAGCCCCCCACGGGGATCGACCTCGACTCGCCGGAGCACCAGGCGCTGGCCCGTCGGCTCGCGGCGGAGTCGCTCGTGCTGTTGTCGAACGACGGCGTCCTGCCGCTCGGTCCCGCCGTCGCCGCCGGCGACGGCGGCGACGGCGACGCCGGTCGCGGGGCCGACACCACCACCGGTACCAGCAACGCCGCCGACACCGCTGCCGCCCCGCGGGGCCCCGTCGCGGTGATCGGCCCGAACGCCCACCGCGCGGAGGCCCTGCAGGGCTGCTACTCCTTCGCGAACCACGTGCTCGCGACGCACCCCGGCCTGCCGCTCGGCTTCGCGATCCCGACCGTCCTCGAGGCCCTGCGGGACGTCCTCGGCGACGACGCCGTCCGGTACGCACCGGGCGCCGAGGTCGAGGGCGACGACCGCTCCGGGTTCGCCGACGCCGTGGCCGCCGCACAGGACGCCGCCGTCGCGGTCGTCGTCGTGGGCGACCAGGCCGGCCTGTTCGGACGCGGCACGGTGGGGGAGGGCAACGACTCCGAGTCGCTCGACCTGCCCGGCGTGCAGCGCGAGCTCGTCGAGGCCGTCGTCGCCACCGGCACCCCCACGGTCGTCGTGCTGCTCACCGGGCGCCCGTACGCGATCGGCTGGGCCCTCGACGGGGACCAGCCGAAGCCGGCCGCGGTCGTCCAGGCGTTCTTCCCCGGGGAGGGCGGCGGCCTCGCGATCGCCGACCTGCTCACCGGTCGCGCGGAACCGTCCGGGCGCCTGCCCGTGTCGCTGCCGCGCTCGGCCGGGGCGCAGCCGTACTCGTACCTGCACCCGCGGCTCGGCGGTCCGTCGGACGTCACCGCGACCGACTCGACGCCGGTCCGACCGTTCGGCTTCGGCCTGACGTACACGTCCTTCGCGTACGAGGACCTGGTGGTCGACGACACGGTCACCACGGACGGGGCGTTCGCGGCGACGGTCACGGTCCGGAACACGGGGACACGCGACGGCGCGGAGGTCGTGCAGCTCTACGGGCACGACGTCCAGGCGTCGGTCACGCGTCCGGTCGTGCAGCTGCTCGGCTACGCACGCGTCGCACTCGCCGCGGGGGCGTCCGCCCGGGTCCGCTTCGACGTGCCGGTGCAGCGGTTCGGCTTCACCGACCGCGCGATGCGCAAGGTGGTCGAACCGGGCGACGTGCAGGTCTGGGTCGCGTCCGACGCGGCCGCGTCCCGGCCGGGAGGCCCGGTGCCGACGGGTGGGATCGTCGCGTCCGGCGACGGGCCGGTCCGGTACGAGGTCCCCGGCTCGACGACGGACCGTGCGGTCGTGCGGGTGACCGGTCCGGTCCGCGAGGTGTCCCTCGCCGACCGGCGGGTGGTCACCTGGGCGCGCGTCTGACGCCACCCGCCGCGCTCCGGCCGCTCCACGCACCCCACCGCTCGTCCCCGGGGAGCGTGAGTAGCGTGTGAGACCCCTCAGCTGAAGGAGCACGCCATGTCCGACGCCGACGTCACCCGCGAACCGACCAACGACCCCGAGGGCACGCCGAAGCCCGACGGCCTCGGCGAGGACGGCACGATCCCCGACCACCCGGAGGGCGTCGCCGCCGGCTTCGTCGGGGACGACTCGCACTTCAACCCCGAAGAGGACGACGCCGCCGAGTAGCGGACGCGACCACACGACGGAACGGGAGGCCTGTGGCCACGCCGCCACGGGCCTCCCGTTCGTCGTCCGGTCACCACGTCGCGACGGCGACCGTCCGTCGGGTCGGTACCGTGGTGGCATGGCCCGCTTCACGCCCCCTGCCGCCGACGCGATGCGCGCACGCATCCTGGAAGCCGCCCGCGACGAGTTCGCCGCCCTCGGCCTGACGGGGGGTCGCGTCGAGCGGCTCGCGGCCGCGGCGGACAGCAACAAGGCGCAGGTCTTCCACTACTTCGGCGGCAAGGAGGGGCTGTTCGACGCGCTCCTCGTGCAGGAGCTCGGTGGGCTGCACGACGCCGTGCCGCTCGACACCGACGACCTGCCCGCGTGGGCGGGACGGCTCCACGACGCGCTCGTCGAGCGGCCGTGGATCGCACGCCTCGCGACCTGGCAGCGGCTCGAGCGCGCGGACGCCGTCGTGCCCGCGCTCGTCGAGCGCCACGAGGCCGCGGTCGCCGAGGTCGAGCGTGCGCAGCGTGCCGGGGTGCTGCCGCGGTCGTTCCGGCCGGCGGTGCTGTTCGCGCTCGTGCTGCAGCTCGCCGGGGTCTGGGCGACGCTGCCGCCCGAGGCGACCGGCACGGTGTCGGCCGTGGTGGCCGCGCGCCGCCGCCAGGTCGTCGTGGACGCGGTCGCACAGCTGCTCGGGCGCTGAGCCGTCGGGGACGCCCGTCCCGTCAGAGGCGCTCGCGCAGGAACGCCACCTGGCGCTCCCAGTGGCGGAAGCCGCCGCCCTCGTGGCCGTTGTACGGGTACACGGCGATCTCGTGGTCGGTCGAGCCGAGCGCGTTGTACGCCGCGAAGGTCGTCCGCGGCGGCACGACGTCGTCCATGAGCGCCACCGAGAACAGTGCGGGCGCGGTGATGCGCTCGGCGAAGTGCACGCCGTCGAAGTACGCGACCGTGTCCCAGACCCGGTCGGCGTCGTCGCGGTGGACGGACAGGTACGTGGCGAGTTCGAGGTAGGGGCCGCCGACCGCGACGTCGGTGCCGTGCTCCCAGTCGCACAGGAACGCGACGTCGGGCAGCACCGCGACGAGGGGGCCGACGTGCGCCTCCACCAGGGCCGCGGCGGCGAGGGTGATCCCGCCACCCTGGCTGCCGCCGGTGAGCGCGACCCGGTCGGCGTCGACGCCGGGGAGCGTGCGGACCGCCTCGACGAGCCGTACCGCGTCGGTGAAGACCCGGCGGTAGTAGTGGTTCGCCGGGGCGTCGACCCCGCTCGCCATCCACCCGCCGACGTGCGGCACGGAGCCGTGCGGGTCGGGGGTGTCGCCGCCGGAGCCCCAGCCGCTGCCCTGCCCGCGCGTGTCCATCACGACGTGCACGAAGCCCGCGAGCGCCCAGGACACCCGTTCGCCGGGCAGGCCGCGGCCGCCGCCGTACCCGAGGAACTCGACCACGACGGGCAGGTCCTGGTCGGCGGTGCCCGCGGGCCGCGAGACCCACGCGCGGACGGGGTCGCCGCCGAAGCCCGGGAACGTCAGGTCCTGCACGTCGAGGGCGGTCACCGGCGTCGCGGCCGGGGTCGTCACGGGCGCGGTGCCGGCTCCTGCTGCCCGGGCCTCGGCGATCGTGTCCGCCCAGAAGGCGTCGAAGTCGGCCGGACGCCGCACCGAGGGGCGGTGGGTGCGGAGCTGGTCGAGGGGCAGGTCGGTGCGCGGCACGGGGTTCCTCCGGGGGATCGGGTGGGACCGGCACGGATCTGGCGTACCGGCACGGATCGGGCGTACCCGGTCGATCCGTCCGACCGGGTACGCCCGATTCCATCAGGTGCGCGCGGGGCGCGCGGGGCGCGCGGGGCGCGCCGGGCGCGCGTCAGCGCAGCGCGTGGGTGCGGTACTGCTCGAGGACCTCGAGGCGCGGGTCTGCGGGGACGAGCGTCGCCGAGACCTCCCAGGACGGCAGGGCACCCGTGAGCACCCAGGCGGCCTGCCGGGCGGCACCGGCGGCGACGTACTCGCCCGGTTCCGGGACCGACACGTCGCGTCCGAACACCTGCGCGGCGACGGCCCGGACGGCCTCGTTCCGCGCGGCCCCGCCGATGAGCAGCAGGCGTGACACCGTGACACCGGTGTCCTCGACCGCCGCCAGGCCGTCCGCGAGCGCGCACAGCATGCCCTCGACGGCGGCACGGGCGAGGTGCGCCCGGTCTGTGGTCGCCGGGGTCATCCCGAGCAGCGAGGCGGTCGCGTCCGGACGGTTCGGCGTGCGCTCGCCGACGAAGTACGGCACGAGCACGAGGCCGTCCGCACCCGCCGGCGCCTGCAGCGCCAGCTCGCCGAGCTCGCCGTGGTCGACGCCGAGCAGGCCGCCCACCACCTCGAGCACGCGGGCCGCGTTGAGCGTCGTGACGATCGGGAGGCGCGACCCGGTCCCGTCGGCGAAGCCCGCCACGGTCCCGCTCGGGTCCGTCACCTCGGTGTCGGTGACCCCGAAGACGGTGCCGCTCGTGCCGAGGGACACCGCGACGTCACCCGGGCCCAGTCCGAGGCCGAGCGCTGCCCCGGCGTTGTCGCCGAGTCCCGGGCCGACGAGGAGTCCGGCACGGGCGACGGCGCCGCCCGGCAGCGTGACGTCGGACGCCAGCGCGCCCATCGCCTCGTCGGGCGCGACGACCCGCGGCACCACGACCGCGTCGGCCGCGCTGCCCGCGCTGCCCGCGCTGACCGAGCCGGACGCGACCCGCAGGCCACGGCCGAGCGCGGCCTCGAACAGCTCGCCGTCGTACTCCCGCCGCACCGGGTCCCAGTAGCCGGTGCCGCTGGCGTCCGAACCGTCGGTCGCGAGGGCGTCGAGGTCCGGGCCGAGCGGGCTCTCGTCCGCCGGGCCGTACCCGCGCAGCCGCCACGACAGCCAGTCGTGGGGGAGCACGACGGCCGCGACGCGGCCGGCGTGCTCCGGTTCGGCGTCGCGGAGCCAGCGCAGCTTCGTGCCGGTGAACGAGGCCACCGGGACCAGACCCGTGCGGGCGACCCATGCCTCCCGGCCGAGCTCCTCGACCATCTGCGCGGCCGCGTCGGCGCTGCGGACGTCGTTCCAGAGCAGCGCGTCGCGGACGACGTGCCCCTCCGCGTCCAGCGCGACCATGCCGTGCTGCTGCCCGGCGACCGCGACCGCCGCGACGTCGTCGAAGCCGCCGGCGTCCGCGATCGCGGCGCCGAGCGCGTCCCACCAGTGGCGGGGGTCGACGGACGTGCCGTCCGGGTGGGACGCGCGCCCCTCCCGGACGACCGCGCCGGTCGCCGCGTCACGGATCGTGACCTTGCAGGACTGGGTCGACGAGTCGACCCCTGCGACCAGCTGCTGGCTCAACCCTTCGGCGGCAGGCCGCCTCAGCGCGCGGAATGCAGCCGGTGGCGCGTCTGCACTCAATTCCGCGCGCCCATGAGGTGCTCCATGGCGAGCTGCTGCAGGCGCACGAAGCCGAAGCCCTTGCCGCCGAAGTACGCGTCGGCGTCGAACTCCTCGTAGGCGGAGCGGTCGGCCAGGAAGTCGTCGTACGACTCGCCGCTGTTCAGCGTCGGGGTGCTCAGTTCGTCGACCTTCGCGGCAGACAGGGCTGCCTGCACCTCGGGGTCGGCGCGGAACGCCTGCGCGCGCTCCTTGAGGAGCAGGTACATGCGCATGTTCGCCTTCGCCGAGTCCCACACGCCCGTGATGTCCTCGGTGCGCGAGGGCTTGTAGTCGAAGTGGCGCGGGCCGTCGTACGCCGGGCCGCCCTGGGGGGAGCCGTGCTCGAGCAGGTCGACGAGCGAGAACGCGTTCTGCAGGTCGCCGTGGCCGAACACCAGGTCCTGGTCGTACTTGATGCCGCGCTGGCCGTTGAGGTCGATGTGGAAGAGCTTGCCCTGGTACAGCGCCTGGGCGATGCCGGCGGTGAAGTTCAGGCCCGCCATCTGCTCGTGGCCGACCTCGGGGTTGATGCCGAACAGCTCCGGACGCTCGAGCGTCTCGGTGAACGCGATCGCGTGGCCGAGGGTCGGCAGGAGGATGTCGCCGCGGGGCTCGTTCGGCTTCGGCTCGATGGCGAAGCGGATGTCGTAGCCCTTGTCGGTGACGTACTGGGCGAGCAGGTTGACGGCCTCGCGGTATCGCTCGAGTGCGGCCTGCACGTCCTTGGCGGAGTCGTACTCCGAGCCCTCGCGGCCGCCCCACATGACGAAGGTCTTCGCGCCGAGCTCGGCGGCGAGGTCGAGGTTGCGGAGCACCTTGCGGAGCGCGAACCGGCGGACCTGACGGTCGTTCGAGGTGAAGCCGCCGTCCTTGAAGACCGGCGCCGAGAACAGGTTGGTGGTGACCATCGGGACGATGACCCCGGTCGCGTCGAGCGCGCCCTTGAGGCGGTCGATCTGCGTCTGGCGCTCGGCGTCGGTCGAGCCGAACGCGAACAGGTCGTCGTCGTGGAAGGTCAGGCCGTAGGCACCGAGCTCGTCGAGCTTCTCGACCGCCTCGACCACGTCCAGCGCGGGACGGGTGGGGCCGCCGAACGGGTCGGAGCCGTTGTAGCCGATGGTCCAGAGACCGAAGGAGAACTTGTCGTCACGGGTGGGCGTCGTTGCCATGGTGGATCACCGTTCGTCGTCGAAACAAAATGTTGCCGCGCCCAACATAAGCGGTAGTGTTGACTCTGGCAAGCACCGGATCGCAAAGGAGCGAGTGGATGGCACAGGACGGACACGGACCGGGTCGACTGCGGGTCGCCATGGTCGGACACGGCTTCATGGGGGCGGCGCACTCCCAGGCCTGGCGGACCGCACCGAGGTTCTTCGACCTCGGGGTCGAACCCGAGATGGCCGTGGTCGTCGGCCGCGACGCCGAGCGTGCGGAGGCCGCCCGCGCGAAGTACGGATGGCAGACCGCCTCGACCGACTGGCGGCAGGTGGTCGCCGACCCGGAGATCGACGTCGTCGACGTCGTGTCGCCGGGCTCGTCCCACGTCGAGGTCGCGATCGCCGCGCTCGAGGCCGGCAAGCACGTGCTCTGCGAGAAGCCCCTCGCCAACACCGTCGAGGAGGCCGAGGCGATGACCGCCGCGGCCACGGCCGCTGCCGCGCGCGGCGTCCGCGCGATGGTCGGGTTCAGCTACCGTCGCGTGCCCGCGATCGCGCTGGCACGCCAGCTGGTGCAGGACGGGAGGCTCGGCACCGTCCGCCAGGTCCGCGCGCTCTACCTGCAGGACTGGCTGGCCGACGCCGAGGGCCCGATGACGTGGCGCCTCGACAAGGCGCTCGCCGGTTCCGGCTCGCTCGGCGACATCGGCGCGCACGCGATCGACCTCGTCGAGCACGTCACGGGCGCACAGCTGTCGACCGTGTCCGGCACGCTCGAGACCTTCGTGCACGAGCGCCCGCTCATGGCCGAGGGCGTCGGACTGTCCGGCACCGCGTCGAGCGAGCGCGGGCAGGTCACGGTCGACGACGCCGCGTTCTTCCTCGGTCGGCTCGTCGGCGGCGCTGCCGACGGTGCGATCGGCTCGTTCGAGGCCACGCGCTACGCGACCGGTCGGAAGAACGGCCTGACGCTCGAGGTCAGCGGCTCCGAGGGCGCGATCCAGTTCGACCTCGAGTCGATGAACGAACTGCGCCTGTACGAGTCGTCGGCGCCCGCGGGGGAGCAGGGCTTCCGCCGCATCCTCGTCACCGAGCCGGAGCACGAGTACATGGCCGCGTGGTGGCCGACCGGGCACCTCATCGGCTACGAGCACACCTTCAGCCACCAGGTCGCGGACTTCGTGCGCGCGATCGTCGCCGGCACCGACCCCTCGCCCTCGTTCGCGGACGGACTGCACGTGCAGCGCGTCCTCGACGCGGTCGAGCGCAGCGCCGCCGACGGCAGCAGCTGGACGGCCATCCGATGAGCGCCACCGAGACGCAGCAGCGCCGGGCCCTGGTCGTCCGGGGCGGCTGGGACGGGCACATGCCGGTCGAGACCACCGACCTGTTCGTGCCGTTCCTGCGCGACCACGGGTTCGACGTCCGGGTGTCGGACTCGACCGCGGTGTACGCCGACGAGTCGGTCATGGCGGACGTCGACCTGATCGTCCAGGTCGTCACGATGTCGACCATCGCCGACGACGAGTTCGCGGGGCTGCAGCGGGCGGTGCTCGGCGGTGCCGGGCTCGCCGGGTGGCACGGCGGGATCGCGGACGCCTTCCGCAACACCGCCGACTACCTGCACATGGTCGGCGGGCAGTTCGCGCACCACGCGGGCAAGCACCCGTCCGAGCGCACCGGCGAGCAGTCCGACAACTACATCCCGTACACGGTGCACATCACCGAGGCCGGGCACGAGCACCCGATCACGCAGGGCATCGAGGACTTCGACCTCGTGACCGAGCAGTACTGGGTGCTCTCCGACGAGTACAACGACGTGCTGGCGACCACCACGCAGGAGGCCCGGGACTTCGACGCCTGGAACCGCCCGGTGACCGCGCCGGCGATCTGGACCCGGCAGTGGGGGCAGGGACGTGTGTTCGTCTCGGCACCCGGACACCGGCTCGAGGTCGTCGGGTCACAGCCGCTCCGCACGATCATCGAGAGGGGACTCCTGTGGGCGAGCCGATGAAGGTCGGGGTCGTCGGGGTCGGCGTCATCAGCCAGCAGTACTTCGAGCACTTCCCGGCGCTGCCCGGCCTCGAGCTGACCGCGGTCGCCGACATCGACGTCGACCGGGCACGGTCGGTGGGGGCCGCCCAGGGCGTGCGCGGCACGAGCGTCGACGAGCTCATCGCCGCGGACGACGTCGACGTCGTGCTCAACCTGACGATCCCGGCCGCGCACGCCGAGGTCGCGACGCGGGCGCTCGAGGCCGGCAAGCACGTGTACGGCGAGAAGCCGCTCGCGACGTCGACGGCCGAGGCGCAGCCCGTGCTCGACCTGGCGCGACGCTCCGGCCTGCGGGTCGGCAGCGCGCCGGACACCGTGCTCGGCACCGGGATCCAGACCGCCCGGCACGCGCTCGACAGCGGTGCGATCGGCACCCCGGTCGGGGCCGCGGTGTCGTGGTCGGCGCCCGGACACGAGCTGTGGCACCCGGCGCCCGCGTTCTACTACCAGCCCGGCGGCGGCCCGCTGCTCGACATGGGGCCGTACTACCTGACGAGCCTGGTGTCGTTCTTCGGGCCGGTCGTCCGGGTGAGCGGTGCCTCGACGCGGTCGGACCGGGAGCGCACCATCGGCACCGGCCCCGCCTCGGGCACACCGCTCCGGGTGGACGTCGACACGCACGTGGTCGCGGTCCTGGAGCACGCCGACGGCGTGGTCTCGACGCTGACGGTGTCGTTCGAGGTGTGGGCCACCCGGGCGCCGCTGTTCGAGGTGTACGGCACCGCGGGCACCCTCGGCGTCCCCGACCCGAACCGGTTCTCCGATGCGGTGTCGATCGCCGACGCGGCCACCCGCGAGTGGCGCGAGCTGCCGACGAGCGCCGGGTACGCCGACGCCGGTCGCGGCTACGGCCTCGCCGACATGGCGCACGCGATCGCCACCGACCGTCCGCACCGGGCGTCCGGCGACCTCGCGTTCCACGTGCTCGAGGTGATGGAGGCGGTGGCCACCGCGGCCCGCGAGCACACCGTGGTCGACGTGCGGTCGCGCGTCGACCGACCCGACACCGTGCCCGGCGGGGCCACCCCGGGGTCCTGGTGACCCGACGCACACGCGAGGAAGGACGACGACGATGACGACGACGGACGGAACCGGCGAGACGGGCGCGAGCAGCGCCTCCCGGCCGGAGGGTGGTGCCCGGTCCACGCGACCGGTCACGCTGTTCACCGGCCAGTGGGCGGACCTGCCCTTCGAGGAGGTCGCCCGCCTGGCGGGGGAGTGGGGCTACGACGGCCTGGAGATCGCCTGCTGGGGCGACCACCTGGACGTCCGGCGCGCCGCGACGGACCCGGCGTACGTGGCGGACCGGAAGGCGGTCCTCGAGCGCAACGGGCTGCAGGTCTGGACCATCGCGAACCACCTGACCGGCCAGGCCGTGTGCGACGACCCGATCGACCAGCGGCACGAGGACATCCTCGCGCCGCACGTGTGGGGCGACGGCGACCCCGAGGGCGTCCGGCAGCGCGCCGCCGAGGAGCTGCAGTGGACCGCCCGGGCGGCCGCGGCACTCGGCGTCTCGACCGTCACCGGGTTCACCGGATCGTCGATCTGGAAGACCGTCGCCGGGTTCCCGCCCGTGCCCCCGGGCATGATCGACGCCGGGTACCAGGACTTCCACGACCGCTGGTCGCCGATCCTCGACGTGTTCGAGGAGGTCGGGGTGCGCTTCGCACTCGAGGTGCACCCGTCCGAGATCGCCTACGACTACTGGACGGCCAAGCGGGCGCTCGAGGTGTTCGCGGACCGGCCGTCGTTCGGGTTCAACTTCGACCCGTCGCACTTCGTGTGGCAGGACCTCGACCCGGCGGTGTTCCTCATGGACTTCGCCGAGCGGGTGTACCACGTGCACTGCAAGGAGTCGGTGAAGCAGCTCGACGGGCGCAACGGGCGGCTCGCGTCCCACCTGCCGTGGGGCGACCCCCGGCGCGGCTGGGACTTCGTCAGCGCCGGGCACGGGGACGTGCCGTGGGAGCGGGTGTTCCGCGTGCTGAACCACATCGGGTACGACGGGCCGACGAGCGTCGAGTGGGAGGACGCCGGCATGGACCGGCTCGTCGGCGGACCGGAGGCGCTCGCGTTCGTGCGGCGGCTCGGGACGATCGCGCCGCCGGACGCCGCGTTCGACGCCGCGTTCTCGCGCTCGCGCTGAGCCCGGGGGCGGGCGCGCCGGGTCGAACCGGGCGTGCCGGGTCGAACCGGGCGTGCTGGGTCGAACCGGGCGTGCTGGGTCGAACCGGGCGTACCCGGTCCGCCGGGACGACCGGGGACGCCCGTTCCCGCCACCCATCGCAGGCGTTCTGGGAAACTTCGTACCCACCACCACCCCGACCCCAGGAGGACCCATGGCCCGACCGGCCACGACCACGCCCGGCAACGCGGCGCGCGTCCTCCGCATCGTGCACGAGGGCGGCCCCGTCTCGCGCGCCGAGCTGACCCGGCGCACGAGCCTGAACCGCTCGACCGTGCTCGCGATCGTCGGGGAGCTCGTCGACCAGGGACTCGTGCACGAGGAGTTCCCCGTCCCGGGCGGCCCCGGCGCGGACCGCCCGAGCGCCGGCGTCGGCCGACCCAGCCCCATCGTGCGGGCGTCGGCGGACGTGGTCGCGGCGGCCGTCACGGTCGAGATCGACGCCGTCGGGGTGGCCCTCGTCGCGCTCGACGGCACCGTGCGGGACCGGCTCGTCGAACCCCAGGCCGCCGTGCCCGGGGCCGCGGACGCCGTCGACGCGGTGGCGCGCGTGCTCGGCGTGCTGACCGCCCGGGCAGCTCCGGGCCTCCGGGTCGTCGGGGTCGGCGTCGCCGTGCCGGGGATCGTCCGCGTCGAGGACGGGGTCGTCCGCGACGCGCCGCACCTCGGCTGGCGGGACGAACCCTTCGCCGGGGTGCTCGGGGAGCGCCTCGGGCTGCCGGTCCGCGCCGCGAACGACGCGAACCTCGGCGCCTGGGCCGAACGGCTGTACGGCAGCGCGCGCGGCGTCGACGACCTCGTGTACCTGAACGGCGGGGCGAGCGGCATCGGCGGCGGGATCGTCAGCGCCGGCCGACCGTTCAGCGGGGCCGACGGGTACGCGGGCGAGCTCGGGCACACCTTCGTCGCCGCGAACGGCATCCGGTGCCACTGCGGCGCGGTGGGCTGCCTGGAGACCGAGGCGTCCCGCGACGCCCTCACCGCCGTCACCGGGACGGCGCCCGACGACCTCGACGCCCTCGCCACGGCGCTCGCCGAGGGGCGGCCCGAGGTCGAGCAGGTCGTCGACCGGCAGGTGACCGCCCTCGCGACCGCGATCCGGAACGCCGTGCACACGGTCGACCCCGAGGTCGTCGTGCTCGGCGGGTTCCTCGGCGAACTGCTCGGGCACGTCGGCGACCGCGTCGAGCACGAGGTCCGCGCGCAGACCATGGCGGCGATGACCGACCGGCTCCGGGTGGTGCCGTCGGCCCTCGGGCGGGACGTCCTGGTGCGCGGCGCCGCCGAGCTCGGCTTCGCCGACCTGCTCCGGGACGGCCAGGCCGCCGCACCGGCCGCGACCGCACCGACCACGGCCACGACGACGGCCCCGCCCGCCGTCCCGCCGACCACACCCACCACCACGTCCGACCGCGACGACGCGGTCGAGGAAGCGAGATCCGCATGACCACCCCGGACCAGACCCACCAGCGCGTCAGCGTGCTGCTCGGCACGCAGGACCTCACCGTCGAGGACCGCCCGGTCCCCGCGGTCGACCCGGGCGACGTGCTCGTCCGTGTCGCCGCGGTCGGCGTCTGCGGCTCCGACGTGCACTACTACCGGCACGGCCGCATCGGCGACTTCGTCGTCGAGGAGCCCCTCGTCCTCGGGCACGAGCTGTCCGGCACGATCGCCGCCGTCGGCGAGGGCGTCGACCCCGCCCGCGTCGGAGAGCGTGTCGCGATCGAACCCCAGCGTCCCTGCCACCGCTGCGCGCAGTGCCTGGCCGGCCGCTACAACCTCTGCCCGCACATGCGCTTCTACGCGACGCCGCCGGTCGACGGCGCCTTCGCCGAGTTCGTCACGATCGAGGCCGAGTTCGCCCACACGCTGCCCGACGCCGTGTCCTTCGAGGCCGGCGCGCTCCTCGAGCCGCTGTCCGTCGGCATCGCCGCAGCGCGCAAGGCCGGCATCGTCCCCGGTTCGAGCGTCCTCATCGCCGGAGCCGGTCCGATCGGCATCATCTGCGCGCAGGTCGCCCGCGCGTTCGGCGCCACCCGGGTCGTCGTCAGCGACCTCGTGCCCGAGCGCCGCGAGCGCGCGCTGTCCTTCGGCGCGACCGAGGTCGTCGACCCCGTCGCGGTGGACGTCACGGCGGACATCGTGCCGGTCGACGCCTTCATCGACGCCAGCGGTGCGCCGCGCGCGGTGTCCGACGGCATCAAGGCGGTCGGCCCGGCGGGAGCGGCGGTCCTGGTCGGGCTCGGCAACTCCGAGATGGTGCTGCCCGTCGAGCACATCCAGAACCTCGAGGTCACGGTCACCGGGATCTTCCGGTACACGAACACGTGGCCGGTGGCGATCGACCTGGTCGCCTCGGGGCAGGTCGACCTCGACGCGCTCGTCACGGGACGCTTCGGCCTCGACGACGTCCGCGAGGCCCTCGAGAGCGACACCGACCCGGCATCGCTCAAGTCGGTCGTCTACCCGAACGGCGTCCCCACCGCCTCGTGACCCGCGTCCGCGACGCGACCCGCGGCCGTCGCGTCGTCACCCATGGCGGACGGGAGGCCCGTGGCGGGCCCGACCCGCGCCTCCCGTCCGCCACCACGGGACGGACGGGAGGCGCGGCGCGGGCCCGACCCGCGCCTCCCGTCCGTCCCGCGGTCGCGCCCGGCGACCGCACCTGCCGCCGCACCCGGACCGGGGGCACCGGAGCGACACCGCGACGCGCTACGGTTCGCGCATGACCGCGACACCGGCGGCGGCAGTGCCGCAGCGCACCGACCGACGTGCCCTCGTGTCCTGGGCGCTCTGGGACTGGGGGTCCGCGGCGTTCAACGCCGTCGTCACGACCTTCGTGTTCAGCACGTACCTGGCGAGCCGCGCCTTCGTCGACCCGCGACTCGTCGCCGCCGAGGACGGGTCCGCCGCTGCGACCCGGGCCGTCGAGCGGGAGCTCGCGCACAACGCGGCGACCGTCTCGACCGCCCTGACGCTCGCGGGCATCGTCGTCGCGCTCGTCGCGCCCGCGGTGGGACGGCTCGCCGACTCCTCCGGACACCGGCGCCGGTCGGTGCTCATCGCGACCATCGGCATCGCGCTGTCCATCGGGGCGATGGTCTTCGTCGCGCCGAGCCAGCCGTACCTCGTGCTCGGTGCGGCGCTGCTCGGCATCGGGACCGTCGCCTACGAGATCGCGACCGTCGGCTACAACGCCATGCTCGGCCAGGTCGCGGCTGGGGCGAAGACCGGCCGGGTGTCGGCGATCGGCTGGGCCGCGGGGTACTTCGGCGGGATCGTGCTGCTCGTGGTGCTGCTCGTCCTGTGCATCCAGGACTTCGGCACGCCCGGGGTGGCCGGACTCCTGCAGCTGCCCGCGACCGTCGCGACCGGTCAGTGGGACGTGCGCGTCGCGATCGGCATCGCGGCCGTGTGGCTGGCGGTCAGCTCCGTGCCGCTGTTCGTCACGGTGCCCGAGGCCGCGCGCGACCAGACCACCAGCGGCGGACTGCTGTCCGCCTACCGGGACCTGGGCCGGCACGTCGCCCGGCTCTGGCGCGAGCGGCGCAACGTGCTCGCGTTCCTGGTCGCGAGTGCCGTGTTCCGTGACGGCGTCGGCGCGGTCTTCACGTTCGGCGGCATCATCGCCGCGCAGGTCTTCGGGTTCAGCGCGTCCGAGGTGATCCTGTTCGCCATCGTCGCCAACGTCGTGGCCGGCATCGCGACCTTCGTGTCCGGGCGGCTCGACGACCGGTTCGGGTCGCGGGCGATCATCTCCGTGTCGCTCGTCGGCCTCGTCGTGTGCGGCACCGCGGTGCTGTTCGCGGGGTCGGCGCAGAACGCGTTCTGGGTGCTCGGCCTGGCGCTGTGCGTGTTCGTCGGACCGGTGCAGTCGTCGTCCCGGGCGTACCTGGCGCGGCTCGCGACGCCGGGGCGCGAGGGGGAGTTGTTCGGCCTGTACGCGACCACCGGGCGGGCGGCGTCGTTCCTGGCGCCGGCGCTGTTCGGCGTCGCGGTGAGCGTGACCGGGTCGACGCGCTTCGGGATCCTCGGCATCGTCGTGGTGCTCGTCGCGGGGCTCGTGCTGATGGCCTTCGTGCGGCGGGAGCCGGCGGAGGCGGTGCGCTGACGGGGGCGGGCGGGCGTCGTGCGCGGGGCCGGGGCCGGCAGGGTGACACCCGTCCGGCCGGCGTGCGCCAGGATGGAGGCATGACCGACCAGCGCATCGCCGTCGTCGTCCTCGCCGCCGGCCAGGGCACCCGCATGAAGTCGTCCACCCCGAAGGTGCTGCACCGCCTCGCGGGCCTGCCGCTCGTCGCGCACGTGCTCCGGACCGCCTCGACCATCGAGCCCGAGCACGTCGTCGTCGTCGTCCGGCACGAACGGGAGCGCGTCGCGGCCGAGGTCACCGAGCGTGCCCCGGGCGCGATCGTCGTCGACCAGGACGACGTCCCCGGTACCGGTCGTGCCGTCGAGGTCGCCGTGCAGGCGCTGCCCGCCGACTTCGACGGAGCGGTCGTCGTGCTCTCGGGCGACGTGCCGTTGCTCGACGCCGCGTCGTTGCGGCGGCTCGCGGACGCCCACGTCCCCAACGCAGTGACGCTCGTCAGCGCGATCGCCCCGGACCCGACCGGTCTCGGTCGGATCGTGCGCGACGCCTCCGGGGCGTTCGTCGGGGTCGTCGAGCACAAGGACGCGACCGACGAGCAGCGCACCATCACCGAGGCCAACGCCGGCATCTACGCCTTCGACGTCACGCACCTGCGCGCGGTCCTGCCCGAGCTCACCACCGCGAACGCGCAGGGCGAGAAGTACGTCACGGACGTCCCCGCCCTCGTCGCGGCGCGCGGCGGCGTGGTCGACGTCGTCACGCTGACCGACCCGTGGCTGGTCGCCGGGATCAACGACCGCGCGCAGCTGTCCGACGCGGCACGCGAGCTCAACGCACGCATCGTCCGCCGGCACCAGCTCGCCGGGGTGACCGTGCAGGACCCCGCCACGACCTGGATCGACCTCGCCGTGACGATCGAGCCCGACGCCGAGGTCCTGCCGGGCACGCAGCTCCTCGGCGCGACCGCCATCGCCGCCGGTGCCGTCGTCGGGCCGGACACGACGCTCCGCGACACCGAGGTCGGGGCCGGCGCCACGGTGAACCGCGTCGACGCCACCCTCGCCGTCGTCGGTGCCGGTGCGTCGGTCGGCCCCTTCGCCTACCTCCGACCGGGCACGATCCTCGGCGACCAGGGCAAGATCGGCACCTTCGTCGAGACGAAGAACGCCGTGATCGGCCGCGGCAGCAAGGTGCCGCACCTGTCGTACATCGGCGACGCCGAGGTCGGTGAGGACTCGAACATCGGGGCGAACACCATCACCGCGAACTACGACGGCGTGCACAAGCACCGCACCGAGGTCGGGTCGAACGTGCGGACCGGATCGCACAACGTCTTCGTCGCCCCCGTTAGGATTGGCGACGGGGCGTACACCGGCGCGGGTACGACCGTCCGCAAGGACGTACCGGCCGGGTCGCTGGCCATCAGCTACGCCCCGCAGCGCAACACCGACGGATGGGTCGAGGAACACCGGCCCGGTTCGCCGGCGGCCGAGGCGGCTCGGCGCGCGCACGGCGAACAGAACACGACAGCCTGACCCGGCCGTCGGCATCGACCCCACGGGGTCAGGGAGTGAGCACCGCACTTGTCCGGAATCAAGACCACCGGCCAGAAACGACTCGTCCTCGTCTCGGGACGAGCACACCCGGAGCTCTCGGAGCAGATCGCCGCCGAGCTCGGCGTCGACCTGGTCCCGACCGACGCGCGCACCTTCGCGAACGGTGAGCTCTACGCCCGCTTCGACGAGTCGGTCCGCGGCTGCGACGCGTTCGTCATCCAGTCGCACACCGCGCCGATCAACGAGTGGCTCATGGAGCAGCTCATCATGGTCGACGCGCTCAAGCGTGCCTCGGCGAAGCGCATCACGGTCGTCGCGCCGTTCTACCCGTACGCCCGTCAGGACAAGAAGGGCCGCGGCCGCGAGCCGATCTCGGCCCGCCTCGTCGCCGACCTGTTCAAGGCGGCCGGCGCGCACCGCATCATGAGCGTCGACCTGCACGCCGCGCAGATCCAGGGCTTCTTCGACGGCCCCGTGGACCACCTGTTCGCGATGCCGGTGCTGCTCGAGCGCTTCAAGCAGATCCTCGACCCCGAGACGCTCACCGTCGTGTCGCCCGACATGGGGCGCGTGCGCGTGGCCGACATCTGGTCCGAGAAGCTCGGCGCGCCCCTCGCGATCATCCACAAGCGTCGCGACCCGCTCATCCCGAACCAGGTCTCGGTGCACGAGATCGTCGGCGACGTGTCCGGTCGCGTCTGCCTGCTCGTCGACGACCTCATCGACACGGGCCGCACGATCGCGAAGGCCGCCGAGGCCCTGAAGAACGCCGGCGCCACCGGTGTCGTCGTCGCCGCGACCCACGCCGTCTTCTCCGACCCCGCGACCGAGCTGCTCCAGAGCAAGTTCATCGACCGCGTCGTCGTCACCGACACGCTGCCGCTGCCGATGGAGAAGCGGTGGGAGCGCCTCGAGGTGCTGCCGATCGCGCCGCTCATCGCCCGGGCCATCCACGAGGTCTTCGACGACGGCTCGGTCACCTCGATGTTCGACGGTGCGGCGTAGCGCACGGGTCCGGAGCGGTCGGGTCGGTCGATCGTGACCGCTCCGGCCCGGCGGATGCGCCGTCGCGGTCCGGTCGCGCGATCGTGACCGCCCCGGTCCACCCCGCGCGGAACGCGCTCGCCGCCCGACTCCGGGCGGCGGGCAGCGTCTTCGCCGAGGACGAGGCCGACCTCCTGCTCGAGGCCGGTGACGGCGACCCCGTGCGACTCCGGACGCTCGTGCAGCGTCGGCTCGCCGGGGAGCCGCTCGAGGTCGTCCTCGGCTGGGCGGCCTTCGACGGGCACCGGGTCCGTGTCGCCGCGGGCGTGTTCGTCCCGCGCACCCGCACGACCGTCGTGGTCGAGCAGGCAGCCCGGCGGCTCCAGCGGTACGACCGCGTGGTCGACCTGTGCTGCGGGGTCGGCGCGATCTCGGTCGCGTTGCTCGGCCGGGTCGGTGCGCTCGACCTCGTGGCGGCCGACGTCGACCCGGACGCAGCGGACGTCGCCGCGGAGAACATCGGCGACCGCGGGATCGTCGTGACGGGCGACCTGTTCGCGCCGCTGCCGGACCGGTTCCGCGGGGCGGTCGACGTCGTCGCCGTGAACGCCCCCTACGTGCCGACGGCGGAGATCGCGCTGATGCCCGTGGAGGCTCGGGAGCACGAGCGCACGGTCGCCCTCGACGGCGGCCCGGACGGGCTCGACCTGCACCGCCGGATCGCTGCGGGCGCGGGGGAGTGGCTCCGGCCGGGCGGTGCGGTCGTCATCGAGGTGTCCGAGGAGCAGGCAGCGACCTCCGCGGCGGCGTTCGCAGCCGCGGGCTTCGCCGTCGAGGTCGTGCACGACGACGCGGTCGACGGGACCTGCGTGGTGGCGGTCCGTCCGAGCTGACCGGCGGTCCACCGCGCTGACCCGGCGCAGTCCGTGGCGGCCGGCTCGGCCCGGGGTGGTCGGGCGCCGTCCGCACTCAGCTGTTCAGCCCGCACTCGGCGGTTCAACCCGCACCGGTCGGGTGAGCCCGCACCGGTCGGGTCAGCCCGCGCTGACCTGGACGCTGTGCCACCCGGAGGCACCGTTCGGCGCCGGCTGCCGTTCGACGCTCGTCTGCACCTGCCCGTCGGCACTGATCGCTCGCACCTGCAGGCGGTGCGACCCCGCGGTGGGCTGCCACCGCCAGACCCACTGGCGCCAGGTGTCCGCCGACGCGGAGTCTGCGAGCGTCGCGTCCTGCCACGGACCGTCGTCGACCTGCACCTGGACGCCCTTGACGCCCGTGTGGGGCTGCCACGCGACGCCCGCGACCGCGACCGTTGCTCCGGCGTCCACGGTGCTGCCGTCGCGCGGGGTGTCGATCCGTGACTCGAGCTTCACCGGCCCCCGCTCCGACCACCCGCGGGGCGTCCAGTAGCCCTGTGCGTCGGCGAACCGGGTGACCTCGAGCTCGGTGACCCACTTCGTGGCCGAGACGTAGCCGTACAGGCCGGGCACCACCATGCGGACCGGGAACCCGTGCTCCGGCGGCAACGGCTCACCGTTCATCCCGACGGCCAGCAACGCCGCCGTCCCCTCGTCCTGCAGGACGTCGAGCGGGGTCCCGGCCGAGAAACCGTCGCTGCTCCGTGACAGCACCATGTCGGTGCCGTCGTGCACACCCGCCCGGGCCAGGAGCTCGCGGATGGGGTAGCCGAGCCACATCGCGTTGCCGATCAGGTCGCCACCGACCTCGTTCGACACGCAGCTCAGCGTGGCCATGTGTTCCTCGAGCGGGAGCGCGAGCAGTTCGTCCCAGGTCAGCTCGACCTCGCGGTCGACCGCGCCGTGGATGCGGAGCCGCCACTGTGCCGGGTCGATCGACGGTACGCGGAGCGCGGTGTCGATCCGGTAGAAGTCGGTGTTCGGCGTCACGTACGGGCTGATGCCGGACACGTCGAGCGAGGCACCGGCCGGCACGGCGGGGGCGGCCGTCGCGGGCGCCGGGAGGCGGATCGCACGACGCGCGGCTGCGGCCGCCTGCAGCGCGGAGGTCCCGATCCGGGAGGCACTGCCGACGACGACCGCCGTCACCGCGGTCGCGGCGCCCCACACGAGGAAGGCGCGGCGTTCCGTCCCGGCGGGCCGGGGTGCGGCGGACGGCACCGCGGCGGCAGCCTCCCACCGTCGGAGCCGCTGCAGGAGCACGCGGAGCACGACCACCGCCGCGGCGACGCCGAGCACGGTCGGGGCGCCGTCCCACGTCCCGCTCCCGGTGCGGGTGGTCACGGACAGGAGGGAGAGGACGCCGCCGAGCGCGAACACGAGGGCACCGAACGGCGGCCGTGCACGTTCCAGGACGCCGGCGCCGGCGCTCACCGCGGCGGTGACGACGGCCATCAGCACGAACAGCGCGGCCTTGTCACCGGTGCCGAACAGCCCGACCATCAGGTCCTTCGCGGCCGGCGGTGCGAGGTCGATCACCGCAGACCCCACCGCCACGAGCGGACTGCCCGCCCCACCGAGCAGGAGCGCGACGAGCTCCGCGACGCCGAGGAAGACGGCGACCGCGACGACCCCGCAGGCAGCGGCGAACAGGACTGGGCGGCCCACCGGGGGCTGCGGAGCGTCGTCTCCCGGTGTCGTGCTGTGTGCCGGTGTCGTGCTGGGTGCCGGCGGACGGTCTGCGGTGGTCACCCGAGCAGCGTAGGTCGGCGGGACCCCGGATGCGCTGACAGTCGGGGGACTGTGGACGGCGCGACTGCCGTCGGGGCCTGTGGAGGAGGGAGCCGCTGCCACCCACCGGGTTCCCGGACCGTTCACCGACCGCCACAGCGCGCTGCCCGCCACCCGTGCGAGGATCGGACCGTGCCGAAGCCCCCCGACCGCGTCCCCCGACGTGGTCGCGGACGTGCCACCGGCCGGCGCCGTGTCGAGCGGTCGCCGCGTGCCGGTGTGCCGCGGCGTCGGATGTCGACCGCGCGCCGCATCACCGTCCTGCGCTGGGTGGTCCTCGCCGTCTGGGCCGTCCTGCTCGGCACCCGCGTCGCCGTCGTGACGGCGGCGCCGCAGACCGACCTGACGCTCCTCGGCGTCGTCGAGCTGCTCGCGATCACCGCGGGGGTCCTCCTCGTCGGTGCCGCGGTCGTCCGCGCGCAGGCGGTCCGTCGTCGTCGCGCGGACGAGGCCCTGGCCCTGGCGATCCGCCGCATCGACCCGACGGTCTGGCTCGTGCCCGCGGCCCCGACACCGGAGCTGCGGGACGCGGTGCGCCGGGCGCGGCCGGACGCCGACCTCGGACAGCGGGTCACGTGGGCGTTCGGCGCGACCGAGGCCTCGCTCTGGGAACTCGAGGAGCGTCGGGCGACCAGGCTGTTGGTCATCCGCTGGAGCCGGGTGGTGCACGTCGGCATCGAGGACGTCGACGGGGAGCGGCGCGCGAGCGCGGTCGCCCTGCACTACGTGCGTCCCGACGACTCGACGGCCGTCGCGACCTTCTTCGTGCGCTCGGCACCCGGGTCGAAGCGCCTGCTCGGCCGCGGTCCGCGCCTGGACCGGCTGGTCGCCGATCTCGCCCGGGAGCGGATCGTCGCCTGACGCACACGAGGGCCGCTCCTCCCAGAGCGACCCTCGCGGTGCACCCGCCGATGTCGGTGCTCCTGCGGACGTCAGTGCGTCGACGGCTCCTGCTCGACCTCGCGGCGGTCGTCCTCCGACCACAGGGTGTGGAAGGTGCCGTCCTTGTCGATGCGCTGGTAGGTGTGCGCGCCGAAGAAGTCCCGCTGGCCCTGGATGAGCGACGCGGGGAGACGGTCGGACGCGAGCGAGTCGTAGTACGCCAGTGCCGACGAGAAGCCCGGTGCGGGGATGCCCGACGCCACCGCGATGCCGACGATCCGGCGCCAGGCGGCCTCGCCCTCGGCGACGGCGTTCGCGAAGTACGGGTCGACGAGGAGCGACTCGAGTCCCGGGTTCTCGTCGTACGCCTCGACGATGCGGTTGAGGAACTGCGCCCGGATGATGCAGCCACCCCGCCAGATCTTCGCCACGTTGCCGAGGTCGATGTCCCAGCCGTACTCCTTCGCGCCGGCGATGATGACGTCGAAGCCCTGCGCGTACGCGACGACCTTCGACGCGTAGAGCGCGGCGCGCACGTCGTCCTCGAACGTGTCGGGGACCTCGACGACGTCCGGTCGCCGCTGCACGGACTGCTGCACGGCGGCACGCTGCGACGGCTTGGACGACACGGCGCGCGCGAACACCGCCTCGCCGATGCCGGACACCGGGATGCCCAGGCCGACCGCGTTCTGCACGGTCCAGACACCGGTGCCCTTCGAGCCGGCCTCGTCACGGATGACGTCGACGAGCGGCTTGCCGGTGTCGGCGTCCTGCTGCTTGAGCACCTCGCCGGTGATCTCGATCAGGTAGGACTCCAGGTCTCCCTCGTTCCACTTGCCGTAGATCTCGACGAGTTCCTCGACGCTGTGGCCCCCGGCGCGACGGAGCAGGTCGTACGACTCCGCGATGAGCTGCATGTCCGCGTACTCGATGCCGTTGTGCACCATCTTCACGAAGTGGCCGGCACCGTCGGTCCCGATGTGGGTCACGCAGGGCTCGCCCTCGGCGACCGCGGCGATCGACTTCAGGATGGGCCCGAGCGTCTCCCAGGCCTCGTCCGAGCCGCCCGGCATGATCGACGGACCGTGCAGGGCCCCTTCCTCGCCACCGGAGATGCCGGTCCCGACGAAGTTCAGCCCCTTCTCCTTGAGGTCGTGCTCGCGACGGATGGTGTCGTGGAAGTTCGCGTTGCCGCCGTCGACGATGATGTCGCCCTCCTCGAACCGCTCGGCGAGCTGTTCGATGACGGCGTCGGTGCCCTTGCCGGCCTGCACCATGATGATCGCGGTCCGTGGCTTGGACAGCGACGCGACGAACCCGTCGATGTCCTCGGACGCGATGAACCCGGCATCGCCGTGCTCACGCATCAACTCCTCGGTGCGCGCGAAGGTGCGGTTGTAGACCGCGACCGTGTTCCCCTCGCGTGATGCGAGGTTCCGTGCGAGGTTCGACCCCATCACGGCGAGGCCGATGACCCCGATGTTCGCCTGTCCGTCGTTCTCTGCCACGTGGGTCTCCTTCGTCCTGACGTTGGCCCCAACCTACGAGCCGTCGCCCCGGTCCGCACGGATGCTGTGGCAACTGGGTACGAGCGTTCACCAGACCCATACTGTGGAGGGATGACCGACAGCGACGTCCTCCCGCCCGTGCTCGTGATGGGGGTCTCCGGCTCCGGCAAGTCGACCATCGGCCAGGCGCTGTCCGACGCGTTCGCCGAGCAGGGCCAGCCGAGCGTCTTCGTCGACGCGGACGACCTGCACCCGGCCGCGAACAAGGAGAAGATGCGGCAGGGCGTGCCGCTCACCGACGAGGACCGTTGGCCGTGGCTCGACGCCTGCGCGACGCGCATCGCCGAGGTCCAGGCCTCGGGGCACCGGTGCGTCATGGCGAACTCCGCGCTCAAGCGCGCCTACCGCGACCGCCTGCGTGCGGCCGCGCCCGACCTGGTGATCGCCTTCCTCGACGGCTCCCACGACCTCGTCGCGGTGCGCCAGTCGCACCGCCACCACGAGTACATGCCGACGTCGCTGCTCGACTCGCAGTTCGCGACCCTCGAGCGCCCGCAGGCCGACGAGACCGCCGTCCTCGTGTCGATCGACGGTCCCGTCGACGACACGGTGGTGACGATCACGTCGGCACTCGCGGTCACTTCCGGCTGAGCTCGGACAGGCGTCCGCGGTACTCCTCGGCGTCGATCTCGCCGCGGGCGAACCGGTCGGCGAGGACCGACCGGGCGTCCGAGCGCGCCCGCCACGATCCGCGGCGCAGGACGCCGAACAACACGGCGCCGACGACGAGGACGAGGACGAGGAGCAGGGGGAACGCCGGGAACGGCGGGCCGGCGTGCCAGTGGGGGCCGACGGCGGCGAGGGTGGTGAGAGCGGTGTGCACGGGGTCCTCCTGTGGTCCGGTGGTCGTCGCTGGTGCGACAGGACGATCGTCCGGCCTGGAGGCACGCCACGCGTCCGCCGGGGAGGCCCACTTCCGTCTGCTCCCGCGGTGGGTCCCGCGGTCCTCCTCCACAGCCGGGTACGCCCGGGGGAGTAGTCCACAGATGCGGCGCTGACGGGTCGTCGCGCGGGAGCGACGGACCTAGGCTCGCCCCGTGACCACCGACGCCCCTGCTCCGCCGCCCGGTACCCGCCGGGTCCTCGGTGGGTCGCGCTTCGGTCGGATCGGGCGGGTGCTCCCGATCGCCGTCGTGCAGATCGCCGGCACCCTGCTCGCCTCGGGTGTCGTGGGCGGTCCGGGCGGTCCCGGCCCCGGCCCCGGGGCGAGACCACACTGGGTCATCGGTGGTCCACCGAGCCCGCCCGTCGACGTCGTGCCGCTCGCGGTCGTGCTGCTCGTGGCCGGCGTCGTCGCCCTGCCCTGGCGGTGGTCCTTCCCGCGGACGGTCCTCGTGGTCACCCTCTGCACGACCGTCGGGTACGCCGTCCTCGTCCCCGCGCGCGGACCGTTCGTCGCTGCGCTCACGATGGCGATGGCGAACGCCTGGTTCCGTGGACACCGGAGCGCCGTCCTGGTGTCCGCCGCCGTCGCGGTCGCGCTGCTGCCGACCGCCGACGACCTGGTCGGACGGTCGTCCGGCGCGGATCTCGACGGCGTCTTCCTCGCCCTGGCCTGGGTCACCGTGACGATCGTCGTGTCGGAGCTCGCCCGCGACCGGACCGAGCGCGTCGCCGAGCGGCGGCGCGCTCGGGTAGCGGCCGAGCAGCAGCGCGCCCGCGACGAGCGCGTCCAGATCGCGCGGGAACTGCACGACTCGGTCGCCCACAGCATGTCGCTCATCAACCTGCAGGCCGGGGTGGCACTGCACCTCGGCGCCGGGCTCCCCGAGGCGACGAAGGAGTCACTCACGAGCATCAAGGACACCAGCCGCGACGCGCTCGTCGAGCTGCGGGCCATCCTCGGCGTGCTGCGCTCGGCCGACGGGACGGGCCTGACACGGACCGGAACAGGGATGGGGACCGGGACGGCTGAGGGTACGGCTGCGGGGACGGGTACGGCTGCGGGGACGGGTACGGCTGCGGGGACGGGTACGGCTGCGGGGACGGGTACGGCGTCGGGGACCGAGGCGGTCGCGGGGGCGGGAGCACCGGCGCGGGCTGTGGCGGCGGCCGGGGGACCGGACCGCGTTCCCGAACGGAACCCGGTCCCCGGGCTGGACCGTGTCCCCGACCTCGTCGCCCGTGCGCGGGCGGCCGGGGTCGACGTGTCGGTCCGTGTCGACGGGGACCCGACGGCGATCGGCGGCATCGTCGACCGCAACGCCTTCCGGATCGTGCAGGAGTCCGTCACCAACGTGATGAAGCACGCGCCCGGCCACCGCGCGACGGTCGACGTCCGTGTCGGACCGGACGTGGTCGAGCTCGTGGTCGAGGACCGCCCGCGACCGGACGCTCCTCCGCGCGCCGACCCGGCTGCGCAGCCCTCGGTCCGGCTCGGCGACGCCGGCAACGGGCTCATCGGCATGCGCGAGCGGGCCGACGCGGTCGGCGGGACGATGACGGCCGGACCGCTGCCCGGCGGCGGCTGGCGGGTCGCGGCACGCCTGCCCCGCCCGGCCGACCGCGCCGCGCTGGCTGACCGCGCCGCGCTGGCTGACCGCGCTGCGCTGGTGGACCGACCCGGGCCGACCGACCGCGCTGCGCCGGCCGACCGCGCTGCGTTGGCGCACCGACCCGCGCCGACCGACCACGCTGCGCCTTCCGACCGCCCTGTTCCTTCCGACCGCCCTGCGCCTTCCGACCGCCCCGCCCCGAGACCCGAGGACCGAGCATGAGCGACGCGACCGTCACCGCACCGATCCGTGTCGTGCTCGTCGACGACCAGGTGCTGATCCGCGCCGGCCTCCGCGCACTCGTCGACGCCGAACCCGGGATGACCGTGGTCGGGGAAGCGGGCGACGGCGACACCGCGGTCGACCTCGTTGGCCGGGAGCGCCCGGACGTGGTGCTCATGGACATCCGGATGCCGGGGTCGGACGGGCTCGACGCCACGCGACGCATCGGAACCGACCCGGACCTCGGTGCGGTGCACGTGGTGATCCTGACGACCTTCGAGGAGGACGCGTACGTGTTCGAGGCGATCCGCGGCGGAGCGGCGGGGTTCCTCGTGAAGGACACCGAGCCCGCCGAGCTCCTCCGGGCGATCCGGACGGTGTACGCGGGGGAGTCGCTGCTGTCCCCGGGGGCGACACGGTCCCTCGTCGCCGCCTACGCGACGCACGCGAAGCCGTCCGCCCTCGCGCCGGCGCTCGACGTGCTGACCGAGCGGGAACGACAGGTGATGCAGCTCGTCGCGCTCGGCCTGACGAACGCCGAGATCGCCGAGCGCCTGTTCGTCAGCCCGATGACCACGAAGACCCACGTGTCCCGCGCGATGATCAAGCTCGGTGCCCGCGACCGGGCGCAGCTCGTGGTCTTCGCCTACGAGACGGGCCTGGCGACACCCGGCTGGCAGCCGTGACCGCGGAGGTGCGAACCGCAGCGACATCCGCGAGCACGCCCGAGGTCCGCGTCACCCGCCGCCCTCGCAGACCTCCCCGAGAGCGCCGCGGGGCTCGGCCCTCGTGTCGTCGAGGCGTGAGCGACGAGGTCACCGCACCCGCACCGCGCTGATCGCCAGGTGCGGCCGCACACCGGCGTCGGCCCGCTCCTCGACGTCGACGACCGCGAACCCCGCCTCGTCGATGACCGCCGCGAGCCGATCGGTCGGCCACCGCCAGGCCGCGGTCACGGCGTGGTCGAACGGCTCGAGCGCTGCGCCGGAGAACGCCCCGACGAGCAGCCCGCCGCCGTCGGCCGTGACGCGGCGGAACTCCGCGAGGGCGTCCGGCACGGCCTCCGGGTCGTGGTGGACGAGCGAGTACCAGGACAGCACGCCACCCGCACTCCCGGCTCCGAGGCCGGTCGCCTCGAGCGTCGCGACGCGGAACGACACGTCCGGCGCGGACCGTCGGGCGATGTCGACGAACCGCGGCACGACGTCGAGCCCGACGACCCGGTGCCCGAGTCCGGCAAGGTGTGCGGTCCAGTGTCCCGGCCCGCACCCGGCGTCGACGAGCAGACCGTCGCACGCGGCCGCCCACGACTCGACCCGGGCGCGGTCCGACGGGTGCACGGCCGCCATCGAGCCGAGCGCCGCCGCGTACTCCTCTGCCCGCTCGTCGTAGGCCTGCCGCACCCGCTCGTCCACCCGGTCGTCCACCCGACGACCGTACCGACCGCGACGCCCGGTCGGTGTCCGCTCGTCCACTCCGCTCCGGGGCTCAGCGCACGAGAACCGCCCGCAGGCCTCAGCCCGCGAGAACCGCCCGCAGGCCTCAGAGCTTGAACGTCGCCCGCGGGATGTCCGACACGATCCGCCGCGCGGTCACCACCGCGTCCTCCTCGCTGATCTGGTGCGTGACGACGAGCGACGCCAGGTACGCCGCGTCCGCACGCCGCGCCATGTCGTGCCGTGCGGGGATGGAGCAGTACGCCCGGGTGTCGTCGATGAAGCCCGAGGTCTTCGTGAACGACGCCGAGTCGGTGACCGCTGCCCGGTAGCGCCCGATCGCCGCGGGGGTGTCGATGAACCACCACGGCGCACCGGCGTACACGGCGGGGTAGAAGCCGGCGAGCGGCCCGATCTCGCGCGAGAACACGGTCTCGTCGACGGTGAACAGCACGAGGTGGAAGCCGGGCTCGGTGCCGAAGGCCTCGAGCAGCGGCCGGAGCGGCTCGGTGAACGCCCCGACGGTGGGCAGGTCGTGTCCGGTGTCGGGGCCGAAGCGTTCGAGGGTCGGGCGGTGGTGGTTGCGGAGCACCCCGGGGTGCAGCTGCATGACGAGGCCGTCCTCGACGCTCATCTCGGCCCAGCGGTACAGCATGTCGTGGCGGTACGCGACGGCCTCGGCGGCGGTCACGCGGTCCGGCCCCTGCACCGCGGCGGCGTGGATGCGGGCGCGCTCGACGGCGGACAGCGGGGCGGAGCCGGCGTCGAGGACCCCCGTGTCGGTCGCGGTCGCGCCGTGCTCGAGGAAGTACCGGCGCCGCGCGCGCAGCGCGGCCAGCAGGCCGTCGTGGGTGCCCGTGTCGATGCCGGCGGCCTCCCCGACCGACGCGACCACGCGCCTCCAGTCCGGCCCGGAGGGGTCGAAGACCGCGTCCGCGCGGAACGTGGGGAGGACGCGACCGGTGAACGTGGGGTCCGCTGCGAGCCGCGCGTGCGCGGCGAGGTCGTCGGCGGGACCGTCCGTGGTGGCGAGCACCTCGATGCGGAAGGCGTCGAACAGGGCGCGCGGCCGCATGCGCGGCTCGGCGAGCAGCGCGGCCATCCGGTCGTACTGGTCGTCCGCGTTCGCGGCCGACGGCTGCTCGGTCAGCCCGAACACGTCGTGCAGCTCCGTCTCGAACCAGTGGCGCACGGGGGTGGCGGTGAAGTCCTCCCAGTGTGCGGCCAGCGTCCGCCAGATCGCGCGGCCGGGAGGCACGGCGTGCGTCCCGGAACGGTCCTCGCGTCCCAGCGCCTCCAGTCCGACACCGTTCGCGTGCAGGAGCCGCAGGACGTAGTGGTCGGGCGTGACCAGCAACGCGGCGGGGTCGGGGAACGGCTGGTCGTCCGCGAGCAGCGCGGCGTCGACGTGTCCGTGGGGCGAGATGATCGGCGCGTCGCGGACCGCGTCGTACACGGTGCGGGCGACGGCGCGGGCACCGGGGTCCGCGGGGAACAGCCGGTCCGGGTGCGGTGCGAGGGGGGTGGCGGTGGTCGTGCGGGGCATCGACGGCTCCTTCGGTGCGGGTGGCGGGGCGAGCGGACGGGACGGGGCGGTCGGGGGACCGGTCAGGGTCCGCCACCCGGTGCGGGGCCGGTCGACTCCCGCACGGTCAGGTGGGTCGGGAGCGCGACGGCCGAGGCCGTGTGCTCGTCGCCCGCGCCGTCCGCCGGGGGTGCCCCGAGTCGACCGAGCAGCATCCGGATCGCGACCTGCCCGGCCCGCTCGATGGGTGACGTCATCGTCGTGAGGGGCGGGTTGCAGAAGTCCGCTCCGAAGATGTCGTCGCAGCCGACCACGGACACGTCCTCGGGTACGCGGACGCCGCGTTCCCGGAACCGCCCGAGCATGCCGATCGCGATGAGGTCGTTGAAGGCGATGCACGCGGTCGCCCCGGCGTGCACCGCGGCGTCGGCGGCTGCTGCGCCCGAGTCGACGAACGGTGCGTGCGGGCCGATGCGGGCGACCCGCACACCCAGACGCCTCGCGACCCGCACGAGTGCCCGCCACCGCCGTTCGTTCGACCACGAGCTGTCCGGTCCGGCGACGTAGAGGACGTCCCGGTGGCCGAGGGAGACGAGGTGCTGCACGGCCTGCTCGACCCCGCCCGGCGTGTCGATGAGCACCGACGGGACGCCCGCGGGCCGGCGGTTCACGACCACGAGCGGGGTCCGTTCGGCGAACCGTGCGATCTGCGCGTCGGACAGTCGCGAGGCGGTGAGCACCGCGCCGTCCGCCTTGGTCGCGATCGCGCCGAGGGCGGCGAGCTCGGCCTCGGCGGACTCCTCGGTGTCGACGAGCAGCTGCGTCCACCCGGCGGCGGCCAGCTGGTGCTGCGTGCCGCGGATGACGTCGAAGTAGAACGGGTTCGTGATGTCGGACACGAGCACCGCGACCGCCCGGGTGCGTCCCGACGTCAGGGCGCGCGCCTGCTGGTTCGGCACGTAGCCGAGTGACCGCGCTGCCTCCTGGATGCGCTGCTGCGTGACCCGGTTCACGCGGTCTGGCAGTGCGAGCGCCCGCGAGACGGTCGAGGGGGCGACGCCGGTCGCGTCGGCGATGTCCCGGATGGTCACCCGCCGGGTGGTGTCGGTCTCGCGCACCGCTCCTCCGTCCTGCCTCGCACCGTCGCGAGGTCCTGCCTCGCACCGTCGCGAGAGCGGATCCGCACCGTCGCGACGACGGGTCGGCACCGCCGCCTCGTCGCGCCGGTGGACCGACGGTAGGACGGGCTGGCAACAACTGGCAACCGGTTGCCGGTTGTTGCCAGCGGCGGGACAGTGGTGCGCAACCGGCAGCGCCGCCGGGGACCGGGCAGCGCCGCCCGGTGGAGGTCTCGAGGAGGAAACCCCCGCATGAGCACAGGAAGACGCAGGACCCGCGCACTCGTCGGTGCCGCCGTCGTCGCGGTCGCCGCCCTCACGCTCCAGGGCTGCGCGGTCGTGGACGGCAGCGGTGACGACCCGGCCACCCTCCGCGTGATGATGGCCGCGGACACGACCTACCCGAAGGAACGCAAGCAGTGGCAGCAGGAGACCGCTGCCGAGTTCAAGCGCACCACGGGCGCGGACATCCAGTGGGAGACGTACTCCTCGCCCCAGGAGGAGCTGACCGCCATCCAGACGAGCGTCATCTCCGGGCAGGGGCCGGACGTCTACGCGATCGGGACGACGTTCACCCCCACCGCCTACGCCACCGGGGCCTTCGTCGAGATGGGCAGCGACCAGTGGCGCGCCGTCGGCGGGAAGGACCAGTTCGACGCCGCGTCGCTCGGCATCTCCGGGCCGAGCGCGTCGAAGCAGATCGGGATCCCGTTCGCCAGCCGCCCGTTCGTGATGGCGGTGAACACGGAACTCCTCGCACAGGCCGGGATCACCGAGCTGCCGACGACCTGGGACGCGCTCACCGCGGACGCGGAGGCGACGACGCGTGACGGTCACTTCGGCATGGCGGTCGCCTACGCCGACGGCTTCGACCCGTGGAAGTTCGTCTGGGGCATGGCCGAGAACGCCGGCAACACCATCGTCGACGGCTCGAAGGCCGAGATCTCCGCCGACGCCGTCGAGAACGCCTACCGCACCTACTTCGACTGGGTGACCAAGGACGGCGTCGTCGACCCGGCGGCGATCGGGTGGAACAACGCCCAGGCGCTCGCACAGTTCGCCGACGGCAAGGCCGCGTTCTTCCCGATGACGACGACGACCTCGCTCAACACGCTGAAGGGGTCGGCGGTCGACGGGAAGTACCAGTACGCGCTGCTGCCGACCGTGCCCCCGGGGGCGACCGAGCGTCCCGCCGACGGCATCGAGGCGGCGAGCATCCTGTCCGGCGACAACCTCGTCGTCGCCGACTACGGCACCAAGCAGGACCTGTCGTTCGACTTCGTGCAGCAGGTCTCGTCGCCCGCGGCCCAGGAGCGCTACTTCGAGCTCTTCGGGCAGCTACCGACGAACACCGAGGCCGCGCAGACGATCGCGCGGGAGAACCCGGACCTCGCCCCGATCGTCCAGGCCGGCAAGCTCTCGAAGCCGACCGCCTTCACCGGTGCGTGGTCCGACATCCAGCTCTCGCTCGTCGACGTCGTCGTGCAGTCCATCCCCTCGCTGAAGAGCGGCGAGGTGACGGACGACCAGCTCCGGAAGCGGCTCGCCGCCGCCCAACGGGACGCCCAGGCGACCCTGGACCGACAGAAGAACGGAGGCCTGTGATGACGCAGGTCCAGACCCGGGCACCACGCGACGCCGAGCGCCCGCCGCGCGAGGTCCGTCCGCACGGCCGCACACCGCTGTACCGGCGCGAACGTCCGCTGTGGATGCTCCTGCCCGGTGGCGTGCTCATGCTCGTCGTCATCGTCGTGCCGCTCCTGGTGGGCGTGTACATCGCGATGCTCGACCTCGACCAGTACACGCTCCGCCAGTGGTTCAGCGCCCCGTTCGTCGGACTCGCCAACTTCGTCGAGGCGTTCACCGACTCACCGCTCCTGCACTCGGTGTGGATCTCGGTGTCGCTGTCGGTGCTCGTCACCGCCGCGACCGTGCCGATCGGTGTCGCCGCGGCGATCTCGACGCAGAACCGGTTCCCCGGGCGCGGACTCGTCCGCTCGGTCTACCTCATCCCGTACGTGCTCCCGGCCTTCGTCGTCGGCACGTTCTTCCGGACGATGCTCCAGCCGCAGGGCGTGGTGAACACGGTGTTCGGCACGGACGTCCTCTGGCTGAACGGCTCGGCGTCGTACTGGGCGCTCGCCGGCGTCATGGTCTGGACGAGCTGGCCGTTCGTCTACCTGCTCTCGCTCGCCGGGCTGCAGGCCGTCGACGGCGAGGTGCACGAGGCCGCGGCTCTCGACGGCGTCACCTGGTGGGCGAAGCTCCGGTACATCGTCTTCCCGTACCTCCGGGGCCCGCTGAGCCTCGCGGTGATCATCTCGATCCTGCACAACATCAACAACTTCACGCTGCCGTTCGTCCTGTTCGGCATCCCACTGCCCTCGAGCGTCGAGGTCATGCCCGTCCTGACGTACATCGCGAGCTTCCAGTCGTTCCGCTTCGGGCTGTCCGCGGCGATGGCGATCTGCTCGCTCGTGATCGTCGCGATCCCGCTGTTCGTGTACCTGCGGGCCGTCAAGCTCGACACCGGCGACGACGCCGGACCCACCCGGAAGCAGCGCCGCGCCGACCTCGCGACGCTCGCCGCCCCCGCGGCGGCCGACATCGAGGGAGCCCGCGCATGAGCGCCCACGGCACGCCGTTCGCCGGGACCACCCGGACCCGTCCGACCGCGACGCTCACCGAGAGCATCACCGCGCCGGGACGACGACCCGGCAGACGCCCGTACGACACCGACGTCACCCGGCTCCTGCCGCGGTGGCTGCTCGTCCTCGTGATCGCGGTGATCACCGCCTTCATCGCGGCCCCGGTGCTCTACATCCTGTTCGGCTCGGTCAACTCCGACGTCGCGGTCGCCCGGGGCGAGTACTTCCCGTCCGAGTTCACGCTCGCGAACTACGTCGCGATCTGGGACACCGTCGCCCTCGGCCAGGGGCTGGTGAACTCGCTCCTCACCGCCGGGGCCGTCGCGGTCGCGAGCGCCACGCTCGCCGTGTCCACCGCCTACGTCCTCGTCCGGTTCCGCTTCCTCGGCCGCCTCACGATGCTGCGGGGGCTCCTCGCCCTGCAGTCCGTCCCCGGGACGCTCCTGCTCCTGCCGGTCTTCGTGGTGTTCGCGAACATCGCGAGTGCGACGGGCGTGCAGGTGATCGGTAGCCGGTGGGGCCTCTTCGTCACCTACCTGACCTTCGCCCTGCCGTTCTCCACGTGGGTCATGGTCACGTACCTGCGCGGTCTGCCGAAGGAACTCGAGGAGGCCGCACGCATCGACGGCGCCTCGAGCGGGCGCATCCTGCGGAGCGTCGTCCTGCCGCTGTCCTGGCCCGGCATCGTCGTGTCGGCGATCTTCGCCTTCCTGCTGGGCTGGAACGACGTGCTGTTCAGCACGATCATGACGACCCCGAACACCCGCACCGTCGCGGTCGTCCTGCAGGTGCTCGGCACCGCCCAGGAGGGCGGCGCCGTCCCGATCTACGGCCAGATGATGGCCGCCTCGATCGTGTGCGCCGTCCCGGTGGTCGCGCTCTACCTGGTCTTCCAGCGCTACCTGGTCGGCGGCCTCACGGCCGGCTCCGTCAAGTAGGCCGCTGTGCACAGCGTGCACTCCTCCACGGACAGCCTGGAGGCGCGGTGCGGGCCCGCCCCGCGCCTCCAGGCTGGTACCCCGGTCACCACGAAGGGAACGTCATGACCCAGCCCAGTTGGGAACTCTCCGGTTTCGGCGACGAGATCGACGCCGATCCGGCGGTCCAGGTCGCCGTGCTGCAGGCGCTCGGCGCCTCCGCGATCGAGGTGCGGAGCGCCTGGGGGGTGAACGTCGTCGACCTCGACGACGACCAGCTCGCCGGCCTGCACCGTGTCCTCCGGGAACGCGGCCAGACCGTGTCCGCGATCGCGTCGCCGATCGGCAAGGTGCCCGTCGACGAGCCCGTCGAGCACGAGGTGGGGCGGCTCGGCCGGGCGATCGCCGCGGCGCGCGCGCTCGGCACCACGAACATCCGGATCTTCTCGTTCTTCTTCCCGGGCCGGAGCGCCGAGGACGTCCGCGACGACGTCCTCGTCCGGATGCGGGCGCTCGCCGACCGTGCGGAGCGCGCGGGGGTCACCCTGCTGCACGAGAACGAGAAGGACATCTACGGCGACGTCCCCGACCGCGTGCTCGACATCGTCGAGAGCGTCGGGTCGCCCGCGCTCCGACTCGCCTGGGACAACGCGAACTACGTCCAGTGCGGGGTCCGCCCGTTCACCGACGGATGGGCGCAGCTCGCCCCGTACGTCGACTACCTGCAGGTCAAGGACGCCCTCGCGGCGGACTCGTCCGTCGTCCCCGCGGGCGAGGGCGACGGTGAACTGCTCGACACCCTCACCGCGCTGCGTGACGCCGGGTACTCCGGGTACGCCTCGCTCGAACCGCACCTCAGCGACTTCACCCACCTCGGCGGGTTCTCCGGCCCCGCGGCCTTCGGTCGCGCCGGTCGTGCCTTCCGCGCCCTCACCGACCAGATCGGAGTCACCCTGCGATGACCTCACCACTCAAGTTGGCAGTCGTCGGCGCCGGCGTCATCGGCCGCCACCACGCCCGCGTCGCCGTCCAGCACCCCGACCTGCAGGTCGTGGCCCTCGTCGACGCCGTCCCTGCGGCGGCCACGAGCGCCGCCGACGAACTCCAGGCCCTCGGCGTGCCCCGCCCCGTCACGACCGCGACCATCGAGCAGGCCATCGCCGCGACCGACATCGACGTCGTCGCGATCTGCTCGCCGTCCGGCATGCACGTGCAGTTGGCCGAGGCAGCGCTCGCCGCGGGCAAGCACGTCGTCATCGAGAAGCCCCTCGACACGACGATGCCGCGGGCACGCGAGATCGCCCGGCTGGCAGCCGAGGCCCGCACGCGCGGGCTCGTCACGAGCGTCATCAGCCAGCACCGGTTCGACCCGGCATCGGTCGCCGTCGCCGGGGCGGCGCACAGCGGCGCCTTCGGGACCGTGACCTCCGGCGTCGCGAGCGTCGCGTGGTACCGGTCGCAGGGGTACTACGACTCGGGTGACTGGCGCGGCACCTGGGCGCTCGACGGCGGCGGCGCGGTCATGAACCAGGGCGTCCACACGGTCGACCTGCTCGTCTGGGCGCTCGGTCGTCCGGAGGAGATCTCCGCCCAGGTCGGGCTCCTCGCGCACGACCGGATCGAGGTCGAGGACACCGCGGTCGCGACCGTCCGGTTCCGCGGTGGTGCGCTCGGCGTCATCCACTGCACGACCGCCGCCTACCCTGGCCTCTCGGCGCGCTACGCCGTGTACGGCACGCACGGTTCCGCGATCGTCGACGACGACCGGCTCGCGTACTTCCACGTCGCCCCGGACACAGCCACCCTCGAGTCGGCGTCGACCACCGCGAACACCACGGCGGTCACGGACGCCGCCGACCAGAAGGACGCCGTCGTCCCGCCCGAGCACGTCGTCGGCGGACCGGGCGAACCGGACCACTTCGCCGCCGGGCACGCACGCCAGTACACCGACGTCGTGGCGGCGATCCGCGAGGGCCGCGATCCGGGCGTCACCGTCGACGCCGCACTCGTCTCGCTCGCGACCGTCCGCGGGCTCTACGTCAGCGCGACGCTCGGGCAGCCCGTGCGCATCGACGACGTCATCGACGGGAAGTACGACGACGTCGTCCCGACCGTCCCGGTCACCACCCGCGAAGGAGCAACCCGATGAAGTTCTCCGTGTTCACCGCCTCCACCCCCGACTGGACGCCGTCGCAGGCTGCCGAGACCCTCGCCGAGCAGGGCTGGGACGGCATCGAGTGGCGCGTCGTCGACGACCGTCCGGCCGACGGGCAGCAGGTGCCGGCGGACCGTGCGTTCTGGGTCGGCAACCGGTCGACGTGGCAGTTCACCGGCATCGTCGACCAGGTCGGCGAGATCGCGCGCACCACCGACGCCGCCGGGCTCGGGTACTCGGGCATCGGCGGCTACCAGCCGGTCGCCGACCACGAGGGCGTCGAGACGATGCTCCGCGTGACGGCCGAGCTCGGTGCCCGCCAGGTCCGGGTCACCATGCCGATGTACCGGCGTGAGCGCGAACGGACGGGCGCGACCTACGGGGAACTGTTCGACCGCACGCGGGCCGACCTCGAGTGGGCGGCGGGTCGCGCAGCGGACCTCGGGGTGAAGGCCCTCGTCGAGCTGCACCACACGACGATCACCCCCTCGGCCTCCGCGGCCCTGCGGCTCCTCGACGGCCTCGATCCCGCGCACGTCGGCGTCGTCCACGACCTCGGCAACCTCGTCATCGAGGGGCAGGAGGACCACCTGGCGGCCTTCGAGCTCCTCGGTCCGTACCTCGCCCACGCCCACGTCAAGAACGCCCGGTGGGTGGACACCGGCGACACCCGTGCCGACGGCAGTCGCGTCTGGCAGCACGAGTGGGCACCGCTGCGCGACGGCCAGGCGTCGGTGGGGGAGTACCTCGACGCACTCCGCCAGGTGGGTTACGACGGCTGGGTCACGGTCGAGGACTTCTCCACCGCCCTGCCGCTCGCCGAACGCACCGCGGACAACCTCGCGTACCTCCGGTCCCTGGTCCCGGTGACGGCGTGACCACCCGACGGCCGGGCATCGTGCACCTCGGCGTGGGTGCCTTCGCCCGCGCGCACCTCGCCTGGTACACGCAGCGGGCGGCGGGTGCGCCGTGGGGCATCACCGCGTTCACCGGTCGTTCGGCGCACGCGGCCGAGGCGCTCACCGCGCAGGACTGCCGGTACACGCTCGTCACCCGGGCCGCGGCCGGGGACACCGCCGAGGTCGTCGACGCGATCGTCGCCGCGCACCCCGGCAGCGACGACGAGGCCTGGAGGCGCGCGGTCGCGTCCGCCGACACGAGCATCGTGACGCTGACGGTCACCGAGGCCGGCTACCGCGCGGACTCCGACGTCCCGGCCCGCCTGGTCGACGGGCTCGCGGCGCGACGGGACGCCGGCGGTGGGCGGATCGCGCTCGTCAGCCTCGACAACCTGACGCACAACGGCGAGGTGCTCCGGCGGGCGGTGGCATCGGCGGTCGACGACGCGGCGCTGCGCACCTGGGTCGACGAGCACGTGGCGTTCCCGTCGTCGATGGTCGACCGGATCACCCCGGCGACGACCGACGCGGACGTCGCGGGCCTCGCCGACCTGCCGGGGGCGCTGCCCGGCGACCGGGTGCCCGTGGTCACCGAGCCGTTCGCCGAGTGGGTGCTCGAGGACGCCTTCACCGGGGTCGACCGACCGGCGTGGGAGACCGCCGGGGTCCGACTCGTCGGTGACGTCACGCCCTTCGAGCAGCGCAAGCTCTGGCTGCTCAACGGCGCGCACTCGGTGCTCGCGTACCTCGGGATGCTCCTCGGGCACGAGACGGTGGCCGAGGCGGTGGGCGATCCGCGCTGCCGTGCCGCCGTCGACCAGCTGTGGGACGAGGCCTCGGCGGAGCTCACGCTGCCGGCCGACGAGACCACCGCGGCCCGGGCAGCGCTCCTCGGACGGTTCGCGAACCCGCGCATCCGGCACACCCTCCGCCAGATCGCCGCCGGGGGTTCCGAGAAGCTGCCCGTCCGGGTCGTCGACGTCGTGCGCCGACGACGCGACCGCGACCCGGACGCGGGCATCGGCCCGGGTGCCGCGACCGCGATCGCCGCCTGGTGGCTGCACTGCACCGAGCAGCCCGCGCTCGTGACCGACCCCGGTGCGCCCGGGCCAGACTCGGACCTGCACGCCGTGCTCGCCGTGATCGCACCCGACCTCGACACCACGCCCGTGGTCGCCGCCGTGACGGCGGCCGCCGACCGCATCCGAGCCGCGGCGCACGACACCGGCAGCGCCGCCGGCAGCCCACGCACCGACGAAGGAGTCCACGCATGACCGACGCGAGCACGACCGGCACCACGAACCCCGCAGCACCGGTCCCCGGCGCGACCGACGGCGGTGCCGCGACCGACCCGACGGCCGGGCGGCCCGACACCTGGGCGTCGACCGACCGCGGGCAGCTCATCGACCGCGCCGAGGTCGTCGTCACGAGCCCCGACCGCAACTTCGTGACGCTGAAGATCACCACCGTCGACGGGGTCACCGGACTCGGCGACGCGACGCTGAACGGTCGCGAGCTCGCCGTGGCGGCGTACCTGGCCGAGCACGTCGTCCCCCTGCTCGTCGGGCGCGACGCCAGCCGGATCGAGGACGCCTGGCAGTTCCTGTACCGCTCGTCGTACTGGCGCCGCGGCCCGGTCACGATGGCCGCGATCGCCGCCGTCGACATGGCGCTCTGGGACGTCAAGGCCAAGGTCGCGGGGATGCCGCTGTACCAGCTGCTCGGCGGGGCGTCGCGGACCGGCCTCATGGCGTACGGGCACGCCTCGGGCAAGGAGCTCCCGGAGCTGTTCGACTCGATCCGGGAGCACCAGGCTGAGGGCTACCGGTCCATCCGCGTCCAGACCGGCGTCCCCGGGCTCGAGAGCATCTACGGCATCGCGTCGAACCGCACGACCGAGGGCAACGCGGGTGTCCGGTACGACTTCGAGCCGGCGCAGCGCGGGGCGTACCCGGCGATGGAGGACTGGGACACCCGCGCCTACCTCCGGCACGTGCCGACCGTGTTCGAGGCGGTCCGCAACGAGTTCGGCCCCGAACTGCCCCTGCTGCACGACGGTCACCACCGGATGACCCCGTTGCAGGCCGCGAAGCTCGGCAAGTCCCTCGAGCCCTACGACCTGTTCTGGCTCGAGGACTGCACTCCGGCCGAGAACCAGGAGGCACTCAAGCTCGTCCGGCAGCACACCACGACGCCGCTCGCGATCGGCGAGGTGTTCAACACGATCTGGGACTTCAAGGACGTCATCCGCGACCAGCTCATCGACTACGTCCGCGGTGCCGTGACGCACATGGGCGGGGTGACGCCGCTCCGCAAGACGATGGACTACGCGGCGCTGTACCAGGTGAAGTCCGGGTTCCACGGCCCGACCGACATCTCACCGGTGGGGCTCGCGGCGCAGATGCACCTCGGGCTCGCGATCCACAACTTCGGCATCCAGGAGTACATGCAGCACGGGCCGCGCACGAACCAGGTGTTCCGGCAGACGTCCACCTTCACCGACGGCTACCTGCACCCCGGCGACGAGCCCGGCCTGGGGGTGTCCCTCGACGTCGACGAGGCGGGGAAGTACCCCTACGAGCAGGCGTACCTGCCGTTCAACCGCCTGGCCGACGGCACCGTCCACGACTGGTAGCGCACCGTGGCACCCGGGGCATGCTGGGGCGATGGAGTTCGCGGACGTGGCGAGGGAACTGCTCCTCGTCGCGCCCGCCGACTTCGTCCGTGAGCGCACCGCCCGGCAGCGGGCCGTCCGCGCGGACGACCGTCCCCTCGCGACCCGGATCGGCGGGCTCCGGAAACCCGCACCCGCGGCCTGGGTCGTCGACCTGCTCGCGCACGACGGCGCGCTCGACGAGGCCGTGGGTCTCGGGCCGTCGATCCGGCAGGCCCAGGCGGACGCCGACCCGGACGCCATCCGGCAGCTCCGACGGCAGCGGTCCGTGGTCGTCGACGCCGTCGTGCGCGCCGGGGCCGACCGCGCGGCCGACGCCGGGCACCCGGTGACCCCGGCGGTCCTCGACCAGGTCCGCGCGACCGTCGAGGCCGCGATGGTCGACCCGCACGCCGGTGCCGCCGTCCGCTCGGGGCTGCTCGTCCGTGCCCTGGAGAGCGCCGGGTTCGATGCGGTCGACCTCGACGGTGCGCTCGCCGACCCCGACGCCGTGCCGGAGGCGTGGTCCGGCTCGGACGCGGAACCCATCCCGATCGAGAGCGCGCGCCGGTCCCGGCAAGCGGGTCGCGCCGCCACCACGACGCACCAGCAGCCGCAGCACCACCAGGACGAGCGCCGGCAACAGCACCACCAGCGCGAGCGCGAGCGCGAGCAGCAGGAGCACGAGCGGGCACAGCAGGAGCACGCCGCCCGCGAGGCCGAGGCCACCGCCCGCGCCGAGTCCCGCACCGCCGACGCCGCCCTCGACGCCGCGGAGTCCGACCTCGAGCGGGCGGAGGAACGCCGGGCCGACCTCGAACGCCGGCTCGCCGACGCGGCCACCGCGGTCGAGCGCGCCGAGCGGGCCCGGGACGCCGCGGCCGAGGCGAGCGACCGCGCCCGCGACCTCCTGCGCGCCGCCCAGCACCACCGACGCGACGTCGGACGCTGACGGAGTACCACGCAGCACCAGCACCAGCACCAGCACCAGCACCAGCACCAGCACCAGCACCACCGCCCCCGCGGTACGACACGCCCGGGACGGTACTGGTAGAGTGGCGCACGACTTCGGCGAGGGTCGCGTTCGCGCGGCCGTGATCGACGCGGCGGATGCCCGGCAAGCTCTGGGAACGTTCCTCACGCGTGCACGCGTTCGAGTTGCAACACCACAGACCCCACGATGCCGGCACCCCGGTGTCGCCCACGAGACCAGGAGGCACCATGGCCGACTACACCACGCTCGCAGTCGAGATCCGCACCAAGTTCGGCAAGGGTGCGGCCCGCAAGCTCCGCGCCGCCGACAAGATCCCCGCCGTCATCTACGGCCACGGCACCGAGCCGCAGCACGTGTCGCTGCCGGGCCACGAGACGATGCTCCTCGTCCGCACCGCGAACGCGGTCGTGGACCTCGACATCGAGGGCACCTCGCAGCTCGCCCTCGTCAAGGACGTCCAGCGTGACCCGGTGCGCCAGATCATCGAGCACATCGACCTCGTCGTCGTGCGTCGTGGCGAGAAGGTCACGGTCGACGTGCCCGTCGTCGTGACCGGTGAGTCCTTCTCCGGCACCATCCACGTGCAGGACCTCTCCTCGGTCTCGCTCCTGGTCGAGGCGACCAACATCCCCGAGCACGTGACGGTCGACGTCGAGGGCCTCGAGGACGGCACGCAGGTCCTGGCGTCGCAGCTCGAGCTGCCCGCCGGCGCCGAGCTCGAGACCGACGGCGAGGCGCTCGTCGTCCAGATCGTCACCCCGCGTGGCACCGCCGACGACGACGCCGCCGACGAGGCAGCTGCCGAGGCCGGCGCCGAGGCGGGTGCCGAGGGCGGCTCCGCCCCGGTCGACTCCGAGTAAGCACACCCTCGCGGACGTCTGGCCGACGCTGATGGCAGTGGACACGCTCGTCGTGGTCGGGCTCGGGAACCCCGGGCCCGGCTACGCGGGCAACCGCCACAACGTCGGCCAGATGGTCCTCGACGAACTCGCCGCCCGCATGGGTGCGACGTTCAAGAAGCACAAGACGCCGAACCAGGTCGCCGAGGGGCGTCTGGTCCCCGGCGGCACCAGGATCGTCCTCGCGAAGCCGGGGTCGTTCATGAACACCTCCGGCGGACCCGTCTCGAGCGTCCTCGGGTTCTACAGCGCCACCCCCGCCGAGCTCGTGGTCGTGCACGACGAGCTCGACCTGCCGTTCGACACCGTCCGTCTCAAGGGCAGCGGCGGTCACGGCGGGCACAACGGCCTGCGCGACATCATCAAGGCGACCGGCACGAACGAGTTCTCCCGGGTGCGGATCGGCATCGGCCGTCCCCCGGGTCGACAGGACCCCGCCGACTACGTCCTCCGCGACTTCTCGCCGACCGAGAAGAAGACGCTGCCGAACCTCCTCGCCGACGGCGCGGAGGCGGTCGAGGCGATCGCGGAGCTCGGGCTCCTCGCCGCGCAGCAGCGCGTCCACGCCCCCTCCTGATCGGCGTCGGCGGACCGGGCTCCGCACGCGCGTCGGACCGGCCGGGAGGCGCACCCCGCGTCCGTCCCGTCGGCTGCGGTCCGGCAGCGGTGGCCGGCGCCAGGGCGCGCCCGGTGTCCGTCCCGTCGGCTGCGGTCCGGCGCTCCACCGGCACCGCAGGGGACACGGCGCGGGTGCCCGGCTGACCGGAGGACGCGTCCACGGTCCCCGAACTGGGGGACCACGTCGTCCCCCGCCCGTCAGTACGGTCTGCGGCGGAGGAGCGTCCTCCACGAGGGGGACCACCATGGGGCGAAGCACCCGGACGCCGCGACACGTCGCGACCGGACGACCGACGACACCGGGCCGGAGCAGTCCGAGCGTCGGGCGGGCGGTGTCCCGCACCGTCCTGGCCGTCGGCGCAGCGGTGCTCGCGGTCGTCCTGGCCGGCGCGGGTGCCGCGCTGGCCGACGGGGCCGGTTCCTCGACGAGCGAGACGTGGACGCCGACGCGTGCGGACGTGTCCGCTCCGCCCGTCGCCTCGTCCTTCACGGCGCCGAACGACGTCCACGTCGACGCCGACGGGTCGGTGCTCGTCGCCGACCTCGCCGGGAACGGCGTCCTCCGGCGGAGCACCACCGGGGTGTGGAGCGTCGTCGCCCCGTTCGGCACCGGACAGCGGGACATGTGGAACCCGTCCGCCGTGACCACCACTCCGGACGGCCGGGTCCTGGTCGCCGAGGCCGGTCGCCCGGCCCTCGCGACGGTCGACCCGGGATCGGGGGCCGTGACGCGGCAGGCCGCCCCGCCGGTGCAGGGTCAGGTCGCCGGACTCGCCGTGGACGGCACGACCGTGTTCGCCGCGGTGCCGGGCAGCGGACGCCTCTGGACGGCGCAGCTCGGCTCCGACACCTGGACGACGGTCGCCGGCCCCTGGCAGGACCCGGCCGGCGTCGCACGCTCCGCCGACGGCACCGTCCTCACGGTCACCGATGCCCGGACGGACGACGTCTGGCGGCTCGACCGCGCGACGGGGGCGGTCGTGTCCCTCGGGTTCCCCCGGCACGCGGGCAGCGTGCTGCGGGGCGTGGCCGTCGACGGCGGCGACGTCTTCGTCGTGGACAACGGCGCGGGCCGGGTCTGGGCGCGGACGGGCGGTTCCTGGTCGGTGGCGTTCTCCACCGCGCCCGACGGGACGGCGCTGGTGAACCCCACGGGCGTGTCCGTCGGCGCGGACCGCTCCCTCGTGGTCGCGGACTACAACCGGCAGCGCATCGTCACGGCGACGTCCTCCGGGCGGCCGGTGCCGGTCCCGTCCGCAACGCCCAGCGCCGACCCGACGCCCGCCCCGACCGCCGCGGCGTCGCCGGGCCCGTCGGCGACCCGCGCCGCCGATCCGACCGCCCCGGCGACCGCCCTGCCGACCGCAGCGAGCGGCACGACCGGCACCGTGCCTCCCGGCCGTGGCCCGGTGGCGTCGGGACCGGCCGACGGTCCGCACCACGCGCGCGACCTCGCCTGGACCGGCAGCGGGCCGGTCGTCCCCGTCCTCGTGCTCGCCGGGTCCCTCGTGCTGCTCGGGACGGCGGGGATCGTCGCCCGACGACGTCGGGCCTGACACCGGAGCAGCACGGGGCGGTGTGTTCGCCCGTCGCGCACGCCGCGCCCGCTGTCGGAGGGCGCCGGTACCATCTCCTGAGTGACGATCTCGGGCATCATCCCTGCGCTCTTGCGCGCCTCCGCGTTCGATCGCGTCCTCCGCGCCGCCGGGCGTGACGCTGACTTCTCCGTCGTCGACGGCCTGCGCGTGCCGTTGCTCGCCGCCCTCCTGGCCGAGCGCTCCGGCCCGCAGTGCCTCTTCGTGGTGACCGCCACCGGGCGCGAGGCCGAGGCGGTCCGCAGCGCCTTCACGTGCACGGTGCCCGATGCCGAGGTCCTCGAGTTCCCCGCGTGGGAGACCCTGCCGCACGAGCGCCTGAGCCCGAGCGCGCAGACGGTCGGCACCCGCATCGCGACGCTCCGTACGCTCGCCGCGTGGCAGGACGCCGACCCGGCCGATCGCCGTCCCGTCGTCGTCGTGGCGAGCGTCCGTGCGGCGCTGCAGCCGATCGCGGGCAACCTGACCTCGCTCGCGCCGGTCGTCCTCCGCACCGACTCGCGCGGCAACGACCTCGCGGGGATCGCGGCGCAGCTGGTCGACCTCGCGTACGCCCGTGTCGACCTCGTCACGCGTCGTGGTGAGTTCGCCGTCCGCGGTGGCATCCTCGACGTCTTCCCGCCGGGCGCCGACCACCCGGTGCGCGTCGACTTCTTCGGCGACGAGATCGAGGCCATCAAGGCGTTCTCGGTCGCCGACCAGCGCACCACCGAGGACGACCTCGGCGTGGTCGAGCTCACCGCCTCCCGCGAACTGCTGCTGAGCGACGACGTCCGGCAGCGTGCCCGCGAGATGCTGCACGAGTTCCCGAACCTGTCGCAGATGCTCGCCAAGATCGCCGAGGGCATCCCGGTCGAGGGCATGGAGTCCCTCGCCCCCGCGCTCGTGCAGGACCTCGTGCCGATCACCTCGTACCTGCCCGAGGCCGCGACGATCGCCGTGCTGTCCCCGGAGCGGGTGAGCGGCCGTGCGCACAGCCTGGCCGAGACGAACACCGAGTTCCTGCAGGCCGCGTGGAGCGCCGCCGTCGCCGGTGCGCAGGCACCGATCGACCTCGACGCCGGCAACTTCCTGACCGTGCAGCAGCTCAAGAACGGCCGTGGGCAGCGCACCTGGTGGACCGTGACGCCGTTCGACTCCGGGCTCGACGAGGGCGACCGCGACCGCGTGCTCACCGACGCCGAGGCCGCGAGCGAGGCCGGCGAGTACATCCGCGTGCGGGCCGAGTCGATCCCGAGCTTCGCCGGCAGCGCGGACGGTGCCGTCGGGCACGTCAAGCAGCTCGTCGACGACGGGTGGGCGGTCGTCGTGACGGCGCAGGGCAAGGGCCTCGTCGAGCGCGCCGTCCAGGTGCTCGCCGACGCCGGTGTCGCCGCCCGCGCCGGCGACCTCACCGCACCGCCGGAGCCCGGCGTCGCGGTCGTGACCACCGCGTCGGTCGAGGCGGGCTTCGCCACCCCCGACCCGCGCATCGCCGTCCTGAGCGAGGCCGAGTTCTACGGCCGCAGCGTCCAGCAGGGCGCTCGGACCGTCAAGAAGCTCGCGGGTCGTCGCAAGAACGTCGTCGACCCGCTGCAGCTCAAGCCGGGCGACGTCGTCGTGCACGCGACGCACGGCATCGCCCGGTTCGTCGAGCTCGTCTCGCGCGAGGTGAGCTCCGGCGGCCGGAACGCCGTGAAGACGCAGCGCGAGTACCTCGTGCTCGAGTACGCACCGTCCAAGCGGAACTACCCCGGTGACAAGCTCTTCGTCCCGACCGACCAGCTCGACCAGCTGTCCCGCTACGTCGGCGGCGAGAACCCGACGCTGTCGAAGATGGGCGGCTCGGACTGGTCGGCCGCCAAGTCGAAGGCGCGCAAGGCGGTCCGCGACATCGCGGTCGACCTCGTGAAGCTCTACTCGGCGCGCATGGCGTCGAAGGGCCACGCGTTCGGCCCGGACACCCCGTGGCAGCGAGAGCTCGAGGAAGCCTTCCCGTTCGCCGAGACCGCCGACCAGCTCACCACGATCGACGAGATCAAGCGCGACATGGAGAGCCCGATCCCGATGGACCGGCTGCTGTCCGGTGACGTCGGCTACGGCAAGACCGAGGTCGCGATCCGTGCCGCGTTCAAGGCCGTGCAGGACGGCAAGCAGGTCGCGGTCCTCGTGCCGACCACGCTGCTCGTCCGCCAGCACATGGAGACGTTCCAGGAGCGGTTCGCCGGCTTCCCGGTGCACCTGCGCGCGTTGAGCCGCTTCCAGTCCGAGAAGGAGTCGAAGGAGACGATCGCGGGCCTCGCGGACGGCACCGTCGACATCGTCATCGGCACGCACCGGATCCTGTCGCAGAACATCCAGTTCAAGGACGTCGGACTCGTCATCATCGACGAGGAGCAGCGCTTCGGCGTCGAGCACAAGGACCAGCTCAAGAAGCTCAAGACCAACGTCGACGTGCTCGCGATGTCGGCGACCCCGATCCCGCGGTCGCTCGAGATGGCGGTCACCGGCATCCGCGAGATGTCGACGCTCGCCACCCCGCCCGAGGACCGCCACCCGATCCTCACGTTCGTCGGACCGCAGTCCGACCTGCAGGTGGCCGCGGCGATCCGGCGCGAGCTGCTCCGCGAGGGCCAGGTGTTCTACGTGCACAACCGCGTCAAGGACATCCAGTCGGTCGCGTCGCACCTCGCCGAGATCGTCCCCGACGCCCGGATCCAGGTCGCGCACGGCCAGATGTCCGAGGGCGCCCTCGAGCAGGTCATGGTCGACTTCTGGGAGCGGAAGTTCGACGTGCTCGTCTCGACGACCATCATCGAGACCGGCCTCGACATCGCGAACGCGAACACGCTCATCATCGACAAGGCCGACAAGTACGGGCTCTCGCAGCTGCACCAGTTGCGCGGTCGCGTCGGCCGTGGCCGGGAGCGCGGCTACGCGTACTTCCTGTACGACCCGGACAAGCCGCTGTCCGAGACCGCGCAGGACCGCCTCGAGACCATCGCGGCGAACAACGAGCTCGGCGCGGGCATGCAGGTCGCCATGAAGGACCTCGAGATCCGCGGTGCGGGCAACCTGCTCGGCGGCGAGCAGTCCGGCCACATCGCCGGGGTCGGCTTCGACCTGTACCTCCGGATGATCGGCGAGGCGGTGTCGCAGTTCCGCGGTGACGTCGCCGAGGGGCAGACCGAGCTCCGGCTCGAGATCCCGGTCGATGCGCACATCCCCGAGGACTACGTCGAGTCGGAGCGCCTGCGCCTCGAGGCGTACCAGAAGCTCTCGGCGGCGTCGGCCCCGGCGGCGCAGGCCGAGGCGATCGACATGGTGCTCGACGAGCTCACCGACCGCTACGGCCAGCCCCCGCAGGCGGTGCGCACGCTCGTCGAGGTCTCCCGGCTCCGGCGGATGGCGCAGCAGGTCGGCCTGTCCGACGTCGTCGTGATGGGCTCGAACCTGCGGGTCGCGGGCAAGGAGCTGCCCGACTCGGCGCAGGTCCGGCTCGCGCGGATGTACCCCGGGGCGCGCTGGTTCCCGCAGCAGGACGCGTCGAGCATCCCGCTGCCGAAGCCGCACGGCGAGACCCTGCCCGACGACGCGCTCATCGACTGGGTGGAGGGAATCCTGACGGCGGTCTACGGGGCCTCGAAGACGCCCGCGGAGTCGACCGCCGCCTGACGCGCGTCGCCTGACCGGCTCGGCCCGTCGGGTCGTCCTCTCGGACCGGAGGCGCGTGGCCGGCCGGCAGCGCGCCTCCGGCCCGTCCCGTCGTCGGACGGGAGGCGCGTGGCGGGCTGGTACCGCGCCTCCCGTCCGGCCCGTGGTCGGGCGGGAGGCGCGTGGCGGGCTGGTACCGCGCCTCCCGTCCGCCCCGGGGTCGCGGCAGACCGCCCGTCGCGCCCCGTCGCGGACGCCGCATCGGCGCGACGACGCCGCTGTCGTCCGACGGCGGTGTTGCCGCAGCGCGTCGACCTACTCGGTCACCTCGGCCTCGGACAGCGCCCGGCGGGCGCGGTGGTGCCGCGCCTTCGCGCTGACCACGACCGCCGAGGCGACGATCGCGATGCCGGAGCCGACGAGGACGGCGAGGACGCCCTCGTCGAGGATCTCCTCGTTCCGGGCGAACGCGAGCTCGTTCATGAGCAGGGACACCGTGAAGCCGATGCCACCGAGCACGCCGACGGTGACGATCGAGCCGAAGGACAGGCGCGACCGGCCCGGGGCGCGGAACACCCTCGTCGCGACGACGCCGAACAGCGTGATGCCGAGCACCTTGCCGACGGGGAGCGCGAGCACCACCGCCCAGAACGTCGGGGAGAGTTCCCCGATGCCCACCGCGGGGACGACGACCGCAGCCGAGGCGAAGGCGAACACCGGCAGCACGACCGCGTTCGACCACGGCTCGACGTGCTCGTGCAGCGTGTGTGCGGGCCGGCGCGGGAGCACGAGCCCGAGCGCGACGCCCGCGATCGTGGCGTGGACCCCCGAGTGGTACACGAGCCACCAGGTCACGAGCCCGACGAGGACCATCGCGACGACGATCCACGTCTGCGCGCTGCGGCCGGGACGGAGCAGTCGACCGAGCACCGCGAAGACGAGCAGCGCGACGACGGCACCGCCGAGGGCGAGGAAGTCCGTCCCGTGCGCGAACACCACCGCGATGATGACGATCGCGATGAGGTCGTCGAGCACCGCGAGTGCGAGCAGGAACACGCGCAGGGTCGAGGGCAGTCCGCGGCCGAACACCGCGAGGACGCCGAGCGCGAAGGCGATGTCCGTCGCGGTCGGGATCGGCCAGCCGTGCTGGTACGCCGTGCCCGTGGTGACGGCGAGGTAGATGCCCGCGGGGACGACCACGCCGCCGACCGCTGCGATGGCGGGGACCACCGCGGTCTTCGGGTTCGACAGCTCCCCGTCGACGAGCTCCTGCTTGAGCTCGATCGCGACGAGCAGGAAGAACACCGCGAGCAGCCCGTCGCTGATCCAGTGCGACACCGACAGGTCGAGGCCGACCGCACCCCACGGCGAGTGGGCGTCGAGGGCGCCTTCGAGGCCGGGGCCGAGCGGCGAGTTCGCCACGACGAGTCCGAGGACGGCGGCGGTGAGTAGCGCGATCGCGCTGAAGCGGGGGGAGCGGACGAGTGCCGACATGGTCCTCCGGTGTGTGGGTTCGGGCAACGGACCGTCGACCAGACTTCCCGACACACCTGGGCCCATCGTACCGGGCCCCGCGTGCGAGCATGGCCGCATGACCGCCGTCCCGGACCTCGTCGCCGTCGTCGACCGCCTGCTCGCTCCCGAGGGCGGGTGCGTCTGGAACCGTGCGCAGACCCACGCCTCGCTCGCGCACTACGCGGTCGAGGAGGCGTACGAGCTCGTCGACGCGATCGACGACGGGGACGACGACGACCTCCGTGAGGAACTCGGCGACGTGCTCTACCAGGTGGTGCTGCACGCGGGGGTCTCCGCGGCCGCGGGTGGGTTCGACCTCGAGGACGTCGCCGCCGGCGTCCGGGACAAGATGGTCCGCCGGCACCCGCACGTGTTCGGTGACGAGCGCGCCGACACCGAGGACGAGGTCGTCCGCGTGTGGCGCGCGGCGAAGGCGGCGGAGAAGGCCGGGCGGCGGAGCGTGTTCGACGGGGTGCCGCGGGCGATGCCGCCGCTGGAGCGAGCCGTGAAGCTGCTCGAGCGGCTCGAGGAGCGGGGCGATGCGGACGCGGTGCTGGCGGCGGTCACCGGTGCCGGGTCCGGCACTGCTGCCGCACCCGGTGCCGGTGCCGGAGCCGGTGCCGGTGCAGGTGCGTCCGGCGAGGGACACGGAGTGGCGTCGGCAGGTGCGGGGCGTGCGGACGAGTCGCAGGCCGACGGGTCGAGCGACCCCGGTGCGGACGCTCGGTGGGGGATCGCCGTGCTCGAGCAGGTGGCCGCGGCACGGGCGGCCGGGATCGACCCGGTCGCCGGGCTCCGGGCGGCGGTCGGGATGCTCGAGGCCCGGGGGCGCGCCGAACTGTCGCCCGAACTGTGATGTTGCACGCGGGCGCGACACCCGAGCGAGGGGCATCAACACGCTGAAGCTTTCGTCGATACGCTCGACCCGAGGCGAGTGCTGCACCCACCGGGTACTCGCGGCACCAGAGCATCGAAGGGTCGGAACCACACGGTTCCGGCCCTTCGTCGTTCCCCTCCCGGTCCTGGCCATCCGTGCGGTGTGGTCGCTCGCACGGACCCCGTCGATTGCCGCGGTAACGACAAGAGGTCGAGCTTGCCGGCTCAGCGACCCGTGAGAACCGCGAATGAACCGGTCGAGCGCCCCGAGGGAAACCCGCGCGCGGCAGTCCCCGGGGTGCTCACCTGTTCCCCGGACCCGCCGACACGCACCACCACACTTCACCAGTGCACGGCGGCGGAAGCGGGACCTCGAGGGGCCCGACGCGTGACAACTATGGTTGTCGCTGGTGTGTTCGTCGTGCTCGTGGTCTTCGCCGCCGCCATCCGCCCTCGATTCGACTGGAAGCGTTCCGACTCGCAGGACCCCGAGCGGGACGACATTTGAAAAGGCCGCTGGCGCCGCGCAGGCACGACCTCGTGAGGGCGGTGCTACGGTGAGGGACGAACCGGGGCCGTCCTGATGGACGACCCCGGCTGATCGGTTAGAAGCTGCGCCCTGCCAGGCTTACTTGCGCTTCTCTCCGACGGTCGTGGCCGGGTGTGACTTCGCGTACTTCGGAGTCACATACTGGGCCGTCTTTGCACTGCGGTAGGACTCGTCGTCGCCGCTGTTCTTCTTGCTGTCGGTCATTTGAATCTTCCTTTAGATATAACCTGGCCCCTTGTGAGCCGATTTCAGGTCAGCGAATATTTCTGGTGGATTGCAAAGAATCCACAGTCCTTCGCATTCCCATAGGCGTTCTTTGGCGTAAATAAGGGGAATCTTGAGGTGCCGTGCCAGCACTCGATCAGGTGACCCGTGCCGCAACAATGCGATCGCCGGCGGCACCGTTTGCCGCATGAACGGCGGCGCGAACCCGAAGACCGACGCGAAAGCGCCGTCCGCGCCGAACTCACCGCGTGGACGCTCGGGCAGCCCGTCGACGACCCCGGCGAAGTGCTCCTCCGCCTCGTCACCCAGTCCCGGATCCGCGCCGACCGCTACGCGACCCTCATCGCCGAGAAGATCGAAGACCTCGCACCCGGCACGACGATCGAGGACATCCTCGTCGGCGACACCATCGCCTTGTCCCAGTTCGGTTGCGACACGAAGACCGGTGAGTGCATTCGCGTCCCCATCGTTCTCGAGAACCAGGAACGCCACCGCCTCGCCTCCTTCGCCACCAAGGCGATCGCCGCTGGCCTCGCAGGACGGCGAGTCCGACTCGCTGAACGGCAAGGAGCGCAGCGAGTCCGCGGCGTAGCTCGGGACGTCCTGGTGCTCAGGAGGTGCCCACCGGTGTTCGGCCATGCGGGCACGGTCGCGGGGGCCGCCGACATCAGCCGGACCGACGTGAATCGTGGACCTCGGCGACCACGAGAGGTCAGAACCACAGCTCGAGTCGGATCACGTACTGGTCGCCCACCTCTTGCTCAAGGGTCTTCCGGAGCGCGAAGCCCTCGAGGTCGAACCATCGGCGACGTTCCTCCGAGCCGAACAACCCTGTCTCGTCGTCTGCGTGGTCGCGGAAGAAGCGAGCCCACGCTTCCAATCGTCCAATGAGCTCCCGCGGCAGCAGGGACTCCCAGTCGGGGCGCTCGGCCCAGAAGATGTCCGAAAGCGGCCAAGACTGCCCGTAGTCGACGGACAGGATCAGCTCTGACTTCTCGTGGCCCATACAAACTCGATTCATGATCACCGCGAGGGGTGAGGAGCAACGCTACCTCACCCCCTCGCGTCCCGTCCCTAGTCGCCAGTGCAGTTCGGCGCGGCCTTCGTCGGGAAGGAAGTGATGACGAGCTTGCGATTCTGGGACACGATCACCGTCGGGTGGTAAGTCGAGACGGTCTTCGTCACCGGGTCGTGGATGACGATCGGAGCTGTGTAGCAGAGTTTCCCGCTGCCCTCGGATTTGGGGTAGCCGGCGGACGGGTTCGAGACGATCTGGCTGGTCGAAGCGACCATGAAGTCATCCCAGAGTGTCCCCCCGCCATGGGTAAGGTCGATGACGGTCTGCCAGTCCTTCTGGTGGCGGTCACGGATGTGCACATATCCGGACTTGCTGTCACCGCAGAACAGGTCGATCGTGCCGACACTCGCCGCGTTCATACGCTGCACGCTGACGTCGCCGAGTCCCGAGTTGCAAGATCCGATCGTTATGGGGTTCAGGAGCACTCGTGCTCCGCCGGGTGTCTGTACCGAGGGCGTGGTGGTCGTTGCTGCTGACGCCATCTGTGGGGTGAAGACAATCGCTGCCACGACGGCCAGACCGATTCCCCAGAGCTTCTTCCGCATAATTCTCCCCTTGCTTTGAGCCGCCGTCCCTCGGCGGCAAGGACGTTCTACGCCCCATTCGGGGGTAGAAGCGTCCCACTGTCGACGGACGCCTCCTGGCCGCTTGGGTGCTTCGTGCAGCCATGCGACTGGTCGACTTCTGCTCTCGCGCCTCACGTGTCGAAAAGGTGCGCCGAGGCGGCACCGAGCGGTGTGGATCAAGCACATGGGACTGATCTTCCGAGCACGACGCCGCATCGCCCCCGGCGTCACTGCGAGCCTCTGAAGCGCGGCGTCTCGGCCAGCGCGCGCCGCGCCGGCGTCGCCGTCAACACCCGTGGCCGCGTCACCATCCGGCTTGGTGATGGCATCCGCTTCCGACTCTGAGCGGACTCGATCCCGCCCGGTCGGCGGTCCTCAGTAGCGTGCGCTCATACGAATCATCCCGGGCGCCGCGGTTGTCGCCGCCCTACTCCTACTCACCACCGCCTGTAGCGGGGGAGCGTCATGCGACACGAAGCTGCAGTCGATCGCGGACGTCGACTCGACCGAGGTCTCGGTCGTGCTGAATGTCAGGAACACCAGCTCGAGCGCGGACGCGCCCATCTGCTTCGTCGACTTCTACACATCCGGCGGAACGAAGGCCGGGCACTCTGGCGGCAACGAGTTCCCTTCGAAGATCGAGCCCGGCAAGACCGCGCGCACGGCGATCGTCGTCGAGGTGGCTGCCGCGGGCGAGCCGAACATCAACGCCGCCGATTCCAGAGCAACCTGCGACTGAGTGTTCGCCAGGGCGGTTGGCTGCTCGAATGGCTGCACTTCCGAAGGTGGTCCGCACCACATCGACAACGAGAAGCGGGCGCCCTCCCAACCCGAAAAAGGAGGACGCCCGCGAGCGGGTCGCGACGCGCCAGGGAACGCATCACCAGGGACACCCGCTCGAACCGCGGGGCGACGTTGCAGCACTTCGTCCCCGCGAACGGCCCGGTGACCGGATCAGGCAGTCACCGAACCGAGGTTCTGGATGTAGCGTATCACCGGCCAATCGGGTGCGCAACCGGCGGTACCCGTTCTGGCAGGATCGAGGCATGGCGACGACCGTGACGGCACCCCGTGGCATGCGTGACTTCCTCCCCGCGGACAAGGCCCGGCGCGAGCACGTGCTCGGCGTCGTCCGCGACGTGTACGCCCGCCACGGGTTCGACGAGATCGAGACCCCCGTGGTCGAGGACGCCGCCCGCCTGCACTCCGGCCTGGGCGGCGACAACGAGAAGCTCGCGTTCGCCGTGATGAAGCGCGGGCTGGGCGTCGAAGACCTGCAGCGGGCCGAGGCGCCTCTCGACCTCGCCGACCTCGGGCTCCGGTTCGACCTCACCGTCCCGCTGGCCCGCTTCTACGCCTCGCACCGGGCAGAGCTGCCGTCGGTGTTCCGATCGGTGCAGATCGCTCCCGTGTGGCGTGCGGAGCGCCCGCAGAAGGGGCGCTACCGCCAGTTCGTGCAGTGCGACATCGACGTGCTCGGCGAGCCCGGCCAGCTGGCGGAGATCGAGCTCATCCGCGCGACGACCGCGGCGCTCGACGCCCTCGGCATCGCCGGCACGACGATCCGCATCAACGACCGCCGCATCCTGCTGGCCCTGCTCGCCTCGTGGGGCATCGCCGAGCCGGCGACGGCGGACCGCGCGCTCATCACCGTCGACAAGCTCGACAAGATCGGCGCGGACGGCGTGGCCGCCGAGCTCCGTGACGTCATCGGCGCGGACCTGCCCGGGCTCGAGGACACCATCCGCGCGCTCGAGGCCGCCGACTGGGACACCGCCCGCGGTGCCGACTGGCTCGACGCCGAGGCGTTCGCCGACCTGGAGCGTCTGCGCTCGGCGCTGCCCGGTGTCGACCTGCGCTTCGACCCCACGCTCGTGCGCGGCATGGGCTACTACACGGGGACGATCTTCGAGGTCGCGCACCCCGACTTCGGCTACAGCCTGGGCGGCGGCGGACGCTACGACGGCATGATCGGGCGGTTCCTCGGCCAGGACGTCCCGGCCGTCGGCTTCTCGCTCGGGTTCGAGCGGCTCGTCGACCTCGTGACGCTGCCCGAGTCGGCCGAGTCCGACGCCGTCGTGCTCGTGTACGACAAGGACGTCGACCCGGTCCGGCTCGCGGCGCTGAAGTCCGAGGCGCTCGCGACACACCGACGCGTCCGACTCGAGCGACGGACGAAGAACACGAAGAACCTGCTCGCGGGACTGGCCGAGCAGGGGTTCGACGCCTTCGCGAGCGTGCGCGCCGACACGGAGACGCTCGAGGGCGTGGAGTTCCGACCGCTCGCCTGAGTCCGTCCGCGGGACGTCACGGGCGACTGCCGTCCACCCGGCGTCGCTAGGATCGACCCCGCAATCACCAACCGAACGTGTAGGGAGTACCCCGTGGCCGTGATCGATGCCGTAGGAGCACGCGAAGTCCTCGATTCCCGAGGCAACCCGACGGTCGAGGTCGAGGTCCTCCTCGACGACGGCGTGGTCTCGCGCGCACTCGTGCCGTCCGGTGCATCCACCGGCGCCTTCGAGGCGTACGAGCTCCGCGACGGCGACGCGAACCGCTACGGCGGCAAGGGCGTCCTGAAGGCCGTCGACGCCGTCCTCGACGAGATCGGCCCGGCGCTCGAGGGCTTCGATGCCACCGACCAGCGCCTCGTCGACGCCGCGCTCATCGAGCTCGACGGCACCGAGAACAAGTCGCGCCTCGGTGCGAACGCGATCCTCGGCGCCTCGCTCGCCGTGGCCCGCGCCGCCGCCGACTCGGCCGACCTGCCGCTGTTCCGCTACCTCGGTGGCCCGAACGCGCACACGCTGCCCGTCCCGCTGATGAACGTCGTCAACGGTGGCGCGCACGCCGACACCAACGTCGACATCCAGGAGTTCTTCCTCGTGCCCTACGGCGCCGAGAGCTTCTCCGAGGCGCTCCGCTGGGGTGTCGAGACGTACCACGCCCTCAAGGGCGAGCTGAAGAAGCAGGGCCTGGCGACCGGCCTCGGCGACGAGGGCGGCTTCGCGCCGGAGCTCGCGTCGAACCGCGCCGCGCTCGACTTCCTGCTCGCCGCGATCGAGAAGGCCGGCTTCACGCCCGGCAAGGACATCGCGCTCGGCCTCGACGTCGCCGCCACCGAGTTCTTCCACGACGGCAAGTACACGTTCGAGGGCAAGCAGCTCTCGAGCGAGGAGTTCACCGGGTACTTCTCGGACCTCGTCGCGAACTATCCGCTCGTCACCATCGAGGACGCCCTCGCCGAGGACGACTGGGAGGGCTGGAAGCACCTCACCTCCGAGCTCGGCTCGAAGCTCCAGCTCGTCGGCGACGACCTGTACGTCACGAACCCGAAGCGTCTGCAGCGGGGCATCGACGAGCAGGCCGGCAACTCGATCCTCGTCAAGGTGAACCAGATCGGCACCCTGACCGAGACCCTCGACGCCGTCTCCCTCGCGCAGCGCCACGGCATGACCGCGATCCTGTCGCACCGCTCCGGTGAGACCGAGGACACCACCATCGCCGACATCGCGGTGGCGGTCGACGGCGGCCAGATCAAGACCGGTGCCCCGGCCCGCTCGGACCGCGTCGCGAAGTACAACCAGCTGCTCCGCATCGAGGAGGAGCTCGGCGACGCCGCGGTCTACGCCGGCCGCACCGCGTTCCCGCGCGCCGCTGCCCTGTAGTCGGCACACCGTCACACGTCGGACGCCGTCCTCCTCCGGGAGGGCGGCGTCTCGCCGTTCCCGGCACGTCCGGCCCGCTCGGCGGCGCGCCCGTCACCGTCGCCGAGCGGGCCCGATCCGTCACGACGGGCGCCGCCGCCCGACCGATCCGGCCCGCGCGGCGGACGTGAGCGGCACGTCCTGCCCGCTCGGGGGCCCGGCCAGCCGTGTGGTGAGGCGCCCCTCGCGGCAGAGGTGCGTCGCGCCTCCCGGCCGCTGGGAGGGTGCCGAGCGACGCACGACGGTCCGCGTGCCGGGCCACGGGACCGACCGGCCCGGGTTATCGTCGGACCGTGCCCAGTCAGAAGCCCCGCGTCCGCCGCGTCCCCGTGGCCATGCCGGCGACCGGCACGGGCGAGCAGCCCTGGTACCGCTCGATCCGGTTCTCCGGGTTCAGCCTGCTCATGCTCGCGATCATCGTGCTGTTCGTCGTGGTGCTCGCGCCCTCGCTGCGGACGCTCGTGCAGCAGCAGGAGCAGATCGCCCAGCAGCAGCGCGAGGTCGCCGCGCAGAAGGCCGACGTCGCGCAGAAGAAGCAGGACGTCGCGCGGTGGGACGACCCCGCGTACATCGAGGCGCAGGCGCGCGACCGGCTGCTCTACGTCTACCCGGGCGAGGAGAGCTACCTCGTCATGGGCGCCGACCAGGGTCGCGGTGACGACCGGACGACCACCGACTCCGGCAGCCCGGTGAGCGCGAAGGTGCAGACGCCGAAGGTCGACTGGGTGCAGGCGATGCTGTCGTCGGTGCTCGAGTCCGGCCTGACCAAGAAGACCACCGAGCAGCTCGTGGCGCCCGACGTCTCGGGGACCGGCGAGCCGACGGGGTCCTCCACCGGGAAGTGAGCCGGGCCCGACCCGAGCAGGGAACCGGGCTCGACCATCGGCAGGGGGGCGCCGTCACCGAGTAGGCCCCCGGCCGGGACTCCGCTAGGCTCACGTGCCCGTGACGACACCTCCCTTCGACCCGCCCTCCGAACGCGACATCCAGGTCGTCTCGGCGCAGCTCGGACGACCGGCGCGTGACGTCATCGGCATCGCGGCACGCTGCGTCTGCGGCAACCCGACCGTCGTGTCGACGAAGCCCCGGCTCGGCAACGGCACCCCGTTCCCGACCCTGTACTACCTGTGCCACCCCGCGGCCACCGCCGCGGTCAGCACCCTCGAGGCGAACCAGGTGATGCCCGAACTGGCTGCCCTGCTCGAGGACGAGACCGTGGCGGCGCAGTACCGGGCCGCGCACGAGTCCTACCTGGCCGACCGTGAGTCCATCGAGCACGTCGACGAGATCGACGGCATCAGCGCAGGTGGCATGCCCACCCGCGTGAAGTGCCTGCACGCGCTCGTCGGACACGCACTCGCCGCCGGACCCGGCGTCAACCCCATCGGCGACCGCGCACTCGAACGAGTCGCCTGGTCGCCCTCCCGGTGTGAGTGCCGGGCGTATGATGGCCTGGCAGACGCTGGAGTCGGGGCGGGTGGCGGCGAAGTCTGACCTGACTCTCGGCAAACCCCCATCCAAGGAGATCATCCCCCGTGCCCAAGATCCTCGTCGTCGGCGGCGGTTACGCCGGTTTCTACACCGCCTGGAAGCTCGAGAAGCACCTTCGCCAGGGCGAAGCCGAGGTCGTCATGGTGGACCCGCTGCCGTACATGACGTACCAGCCGTTCCTGCCCGAGGTCGCCGCCGGTTCCATCGAGCCGCGCCACGCGATCGTCTCGCACCGCCGTCACCTCAAGAAGACCCGCGTCGTCACGGCGAAGGTCACCGCGGTCGACCACGCCACCAAGACCGCGACCATCACGCCCGCCGTCGGTGAGCCGTGGCAGGAGTCGTACGACCAGATCGTCATGACCGCCGGTGCCGTCTCGCGCACCTTCCCGATCCCGGGCGTCGCGGACGAGGCCATCGGTCTGAAGACCATCGAGGAGGCCGCGGCCATCCGCGACAAGATCCTCACGAACTTCCACAAGGCAGCGACCCTGCCGGCCGGTCCCGAGCGCGACCGTCTGCTCACGGTCGTCGTCGTCGGCGGTGGCTTCGCCGGCATCGAGGTGTTCGCCGAGCTCCGCTCGTTCGCCTCGGACCTGCTGAAGAGCTACCCCGAGCTGTCCTTCGACGACACGCACTTCCACCTCGTCGAGGCGATGGGCCGCATCATGCCCGAGGTCTCGCTCGAGACGACGCACTGGGTGCTCGAGAACCTCGCGTCGCGCGGTGCCGTCGTGCACCTCGACACGCAGCTCGCCTCGGCCGAGGGCGGCGTCTGCCAGCTCAAGGCCAAGGACGACTCGATCGAGACCATCGAGTCCGACCTCATCATCTGGACCGCGGGCGTCATGGCGAACCCGATGGTCAAGGGCACCGACTTCCCGCTCGAGCAGCGTGGTCGCATCCGCGTCCAGCCGGACCTCCGGGTCGTGGACGACAACGGTGTGGTCGCCGACGCGTGGGCCTGCGGCGACGTCGCGGCCGTGCCGGACCTCACTGGCGGCGGCGTGGGCGGCTTCTGCGTCCCGAACGCCCAGCACGCGGTCCGTCAGGCGAAGCAGCTGGCCAAGAACCTGGTCGCGGTCATCCGCGGCGAGGCGACGGTCGACTACAAGCACGCGAACCTCGGTGCGGTCGCGGGCCTCGGCCTCGGGACCGGCGTGTTCCAGTCCGGCAAGTTCGCGATGAAGGGCTTCCTCGCCTGGGGCGCCCACCGCGGCTACCACGGCCTGGCGATGCCGTCGTGGGAGCGCAAGTGGCGCGTCATCGGCGACTGGGTGGGTGGCTTCTTCCTCGGCCGCGACATCGCGTCGCTCGACGACCGCGAGACCCCGCGCACCGCGTTCGAGACGTTCGCGTCGCGTCCGAAGGCCGCCGTCGAGGCGCCCGCCGCCGCGCCGGCTCCGGAGGAGGGCAAGCCCGCCGACGCCGCCGGTCCGGCGTACGCCACCCCGGCCGAGGACGTCTCGAAGGACGCCGCGCCCGTCGAGGCCACGGCCGACGCCAAGTAGCACCAGCTCGACATGCAGGGCGGCCACCCCGGACGGGGTGGCCGCCCTGCGGCGTCGGTAGGCTGTTGCGGCCCGCCCCCGTGGCCCAACTGGCAGAGGCATGCGACTTAAAATCGCCGAGTTGTGGGTTCGAGTCCCACCGGGGGTACGGGACGGCCTGGAGGCGCGACCCGCCTCGGGCGCCCGGCCCGCGTCCGTCCCGTGGCCGGGTCCGGCGACCGGGCGCGAGGACCTAGCATCGTCTCCGTGGTCGGACTCGGAAGCGCCCTCGCGAACCTGCGCAACGCCCTCGGTCGCCCCGAGGCCCACGTCGAGGTCGTCGACGGCGAGACGGTCCCGACCGGCATGCTGCTCGGCACGCTCGGCGCGCTCCTGCTCGACGCCGGCAGCTCGGTCACCGACGTGCGGTCCGCGCTCGAGAAGGCCCGCGACACGGCCGGGGTCGGACCGTCGCTCGCGATCGGGGTGCTCCCCGCACTCGTCATGGTGAGCGAGACCTCGACGGGCGCCGCCACGATCGTGAACGCCGAGGGCGTCGAGCTCTCGTTCCGCCAGGTCGCCCGCGCGAACCGACTGGTGCTCGGCCTCGAGAGCGGGTCGATCGCCCTCGCGGAGATCCCCGCCCGGGTCCGCGCGATCCGCGCCGTGACCGTCCCGCCGCCCGGGCTGCCGTGGGTGCTCGGGAACGCCCTGACCTCGGCCGGGCTCGCGGTCGTCTTCCGCTGCCCGTGGTGGGCGGTGCTCGTGGCCCTCGGCGTGGGCGCGCTCGTCGGCGTCCTCAGCCTGGTGCTCCGGCGGTTCCGCGAGGCCGTCGCGATCGTGCCGTTCCTCGCCGCATTCGGGTCGACGTCCATCGTGGGGCTCGTCGCCGCCGGGACCGGGTTCGACCACGTGCCGCTCTACGCGGTGTGCGCACCCGTGGCGGTGTTCGTGCCCGGCGCACTCATCACGAACGCCCTGCTCGAGCTCACGGCGGCGGACATCGTCACCGGGGCGTCGCGGCTCGTGCAGGGCCTCATCATGCTCGGCTTCATGGCTGCGGGCATCGCCGCGGGGAGCGCGCTGACGGGCCTGCGGGTCGACCCGGCCTCCGCCGCGCTCGTCGGCGAGGTCGCCGGGGTCGGCACGGACCGCGCCGGGTGGGAGGCCGTCCCGCCCTACTGGGTGTCCTGGGTCGCGGTCGCCCTGCTCGCGGTCGGGATCAGCCTGGTGTTCGTCGCCGGGTGGAAGCTCACCGTGGCGTCCGTCGTCGTGATGACCGCGGCCTACGCGCTCGTGTCCGGCGTGACGCCCATCGCCGGCAGCGTCGTCGCGACCGGCGTCACGGCCGCCGTCCTGTTCGTCGCGACCCGTCTGCTCGAACGGCTCGTGCCCGCGATCCCGGCGACCGTGTCGTTCCTGCCGGCGTTCCTGCTGCTCGTCCCGGGGACGGTCGGGCTGGTCGCCGTCGCCACCTCGGACCCCGTCGCGCTCGGGACGCCCATCGCCACGTTCGTGAGCCTGTGCATCGGCACGAAGCTCGGTGGGCTGTTGCCGGGCCTGTTCCGGCGCAACGCGCCGCACACGCGGTCGATCCCGACGATGCCGGTGGACGAGCCGTCACCCTGACCGTGCCTGACCGCACCGACCAGGGGGCAGCGCCGGGCCGACGTCGAGGAGCCGACCCGCGCCTCCCGGCCCGGCGCCGTGGCGCCCGCGGGGATCAGCGCGCGGCGACCGGAGCCGTCCGGCGCAGCACCCACCACGTCGCGAGCGCCCCGAGCGCGCAGGTCACGGCGACCGCCGTGGCCGCGGTGCCGGCCGGACCGGCCGTACCGGGCCCGGACAGCACCGCCGTGCCGAGCGCGAGCGAGACCGCGGCGAGGGCGACGTACCGCGTCCGGGCGTGCGCCAGCAGCACCGCGCCCGCTGTGCCGGGGACGGGGACGAGCGACGCGACGAGCGCACCGACGCCGCCGACGCACAGGGTGGTCGCGACCTCGGAGGTGAGGGCCGGCAGGAACCCGGTCTCGGGCGTGAGCGAGTGCAGCACCCACCCGGTGACCGCCAGCACGAGCACCGCGGTCGTCCGTGCCGTCGCGACGCGCACCCCGTTCGCCGTCGTGGACGCGAGGCGGAGTGACCCGGTGCCGTCGCCCGGGCGACCGACGGGGACGAGGACGAGCCCGAGCACGAGCGCGGGGGAGCAGTCGGCCGCCCGGGTCACCGCGCAGGCCACGAGTGCGACGGCCACGAGCCACGGCGAGACGCGGAAGCCGACGAGGGCACGGTCCGAGCCGGCCGCCCAGCGCGTGGCGAGGACCACAGCCGCGGCGAGCAGGGCGGACCCGACCAGGACGGCCAGGGCGAGGCGGACGTACCGGGCCTCGAGGGAGACACCGACGCCGAGGAGCGTCGTGACGGCGACGATCCCGACACCGAGGGTGACCGCCGCCCAGGTCGGCAGGACCTCGTCGCCGGGCCGACGCTCGGATCGCGGTCGGTTCCGTCCGAGCAGACCGACGAACGGGTTCCGGAGCCGTCCCCGCGCGGCCGCTCCCACGAGCGCCAACGGTGCCGCGACGAGCACCAGGAAGCCGACGGCGACGGCGGCGGCGGTGCCCGCCGTGGGCCACGACCAGGACGACTGGACGGTCGGGACGCCCCGGTCGAAGGAGGTGGACGCGGTCCAGTCGCCCGCGGGTCCGGTCCAGTCGCGTGACGCGCCCGAGCCGGGGCCGCCGTGACCAGCGGAGGGGCCGCCCGTGGTCCCCGCGCCACCGTCGGACGGCGCGCCGGTACTCGTCCCGGTCCCCGCGGGGTCCGGGACCGGCGTGCCCGGACCGGCCGTCGCACCCGGACCGGCACCCGCACGCGTCGGCGTCGTGCCCCGGCCCGGGGTGGGCGTGCCGGCGCTGGCGGTGGCGCCCGCGACGGCGTCCCCGGCGACGACCACCCGCACGACCGACGAGGACGGTGAGAAGTTGCCCGCGGCGTCCTGCTGGGTCGCGGTGAGGTCGTGGGAGCCGGCCGTCGCGCCGGGGCCGGACGTGGTGCACCGCCACGTTCCGTCACCACCGACGGTCGTGCGGCAGACGGGTGCGCGGTCGAGGTACACCGTCAGGACGGCAGCCGGTTCGCCGGTGCCGCTGACCGTGGTGGTGGCCTCGGTCAGCCGGTCGCCCGACACCGGCGCCGTGACGACGGGGGCGGCCGGCGCGGAGCGGTCCAGGACCACGCGTTGCGGTGCGGACGCCGCGCTGCGGAGGTCGGACCGGTAGCCGGCCGCGGTGCTCGCGGTCTGGGTGGCGGTGACGGTGAGCTGACCGTCCTGGGCACCGGTGGCCGCGAGGGGCACGGTCCAGCGACCGTCGGCCCCGACGATCGCCGAGGCCTCGCCGGTCGAACCGGCCACGGCGACGGCGACGCGGGCGCCGGCGAGGCCGGTGCCGCTCACCGGGCCGACGGTGGCACCGGCGGTCGTGACGACGGGCGGGACGACGACGTCCGACGCCGGCGCGGCGGCCGAGCCGAGGGCGGGGTCGGTGCGGTCGGTCACGGTGAAGACCTGCTGCGGTCCCGAGCGCACCGTCGCCAGGCACGCCCAGGAGCCGTCGGCCGCGACGGTCGTCCCGCAGCCCGTGTCAGCCGGACCGGAGACCTGCACCGCGTGCCCGGCCGTGCCGCTGCCGTTGAAACGGACCGTCGCCGTCGTCACGTCGCCCGGGTCGGCGATCGTGGGACGGGTCACCGGTGGGTCGGTGGGCGTCGGGGTCGGTGTCCCCGGGCGCCCGGTGGCCGGCGGCAGGGTGCCGAGCAGCGGCGTGCGGTCGGGGGCGCCGGTCGACGAGCCGGCGGCAGGGGTCTGGGCCTCGGCCGCGGCGGGGGCCTCGGCGGCGAGGGCTTCGGTGGAGGCGGTCAGCGGCGACGCCGTCGCGGTGTTCCCGGCGGTCACCGCCGGTGTCGTCGTGGCGGGTGCGGCGGTGTCGGCCAGCGCCGCGGGGGCGATCACCAGCAGGCCGGCGACCGCGGCGACGAGGGCGGCGCCGAGGGCACCCGCGCGGGCTCGTCGACGCCCGCGGGGTCGCTCGGCTGGGCCGTCGTCCCCGACGGCCCGTTCGTCCACGTTGTCCCCGAGCGTGTTCACCGTTTCCATCACACGTGATCGCGGCGCTCGGGTCAATCCACCACACGGATGACACCCACGTCGGCCGGTCGGCCAGGGCGACTGCCGCACGCGAGGTGGACGCCACTCGGGAATCCCCCGTGAACCGAGGCTCCCGTCCGGCGGTCAGGGTGCTGCTCGGTAGGATCGACAACGGCCGTCAGACGGCCTCGCACCCGCGCTGCACCCCGCGGGACCCGACGCGCAGAGGAGTACACGCGATGGACACCGGTCTCGTCACGACGTTGATCGTCGTCGGAGTGGTGGTGGTCCTGCTCGTCGTGGTCGGGATCGCCCTCTGGGTGAGCTACCGGTCCATGGTGTCGCTCCAGGCCCGCGTCGACGGCGCGTGGTCGGACATCGCGGCCCAGCTCGAGCGTCGCGCGGAACTCGTCCCCACGATCGTCGAGACGGTGCAGGGGTACGCGACCCACGAGAAGGCGGTCTTCGACGACGTCGCTGCGGCGCGGGCGGAGACCCTCCGTGCGACCGACGCCACGAGTGCGTCCACCGCCGAGGGACACATGCAGAAGGCACTGAAGAGCGTGTTCTCGGTGGCCGAGGGGTACCCGCAGCTGCAGTCGAGCCAGACCTTCCTGCAGCTGCAGTCGGAGCTCGTCGCGACCGAGGACGGCATCCAGGCTGCCCGCCGCGCCTACAACGGCGGCGTGCGGGAACTGAACACGAAGATCCGCTCGTTCCCGAACTCGGCCTTCGCCAGGAGCAAGGGCGTGACCGAGGCGCGGTTCTTCGAGACCGCGGAGCCCGCGGCGATCGCGGAACCGCCGCGCGTCCAGTTCTGACGGGCGGCCGTCGGAGCTCATCCGTCCGTCGCGGACCGCGGCCGGTCAGTCCGCCGTCGGTTCGGGTGCGGGCTCCGCGGCGTCGGTGTCGTCGGCCGACACGTGCGGCACGAGGGGGACGCCGAGCGCCCCGGCCACCGCGGACGCTGCCGACCCGCGGTCGGTGACCTCGATCCCGTCGAGCCCCTGCCACGCGGCGGCACGCCGGAGCGCCTCGGCCAGGCGCTCGGCGTCGAGCTGTCCGCCGGGCTCCTGCCAGGCGGTCCGGACGCGGAGCACCCCGCGCTGCCGGTCGCTCTTCAGGTCGACCCGACCGGCCAGGCGGTCGTCCTGCAGCACGGGCAGGACGTAGTAGCCGAACACCCGGCGCGGCGCGGGCGTGTAGATCTCGATGCGGTAGTGGAACCCGAACATCCGCTCCGCCCGGCGACGGAACCACACGACGGGGTCGAACGGGCTGAGCAGCGCGTCGGCGTCGATGCGGCGCGGCAGCCGGGCGTCGACGTGCATCCAGGCGCGGTCCCGCCAGCCCGCCACCTCGACCGGCACGAGCTCGCCGCGGTCGACGAGTTCGGCGATCGCCGCTGCCGTGTCGTCGGCGCGCAGCCGGTGGTGGTCGGCGATGTCCGCCCGGGTCCCGACGCCGACCGCCCGCGCGGCGCGTCGGACGAGCTCGGTGATCGCGGTGTGCCGGTCCGGGGCGGTCTCGAGGAACCCGGGCGGCAGGACCTGCTCGGGCAGGGCGTACACGCGCTCGAAGCCCGCCCGTCCGGCGCTCACCACGTCGCCCCAGCGGAAGAGCTGTTCGAGCCCGGTCTTCACGTCGCTCCACCCCCACCATGGCCCGCGGCGGACGTTCGACTCGTGCTCGACCGCGCTCGCCGGCATCGGCCCCTCGGCCCGGAGCAGCGCCAGGAGTTCCCGTCGCACCGATGCCGTCCGTTCGACACCCGTGGCGCGGGTGGGCCCGGCGTCCCGTTCGCGGTACGCGTCCATCCGCCAGCGGTACAGCGGCAGGTCGGCGCGGGGGACGAACGCCGCCTCGTGCGCCCAGTACTCGACGTAGGGGCCGCGACTCGTCATCGTCAGGCGGTCGAGGGCCGACCGGTCGTAGGCACCGAGCCGGGCGAAGAGCGGCAGGTAGTGCGACCGCTCGAACACGTTCACGGAGTCGATCTGCAGGAGCCCGAGTCGGTGCACGACGGTGTTCAGCGACCGCGTCCCGACGGTCGCCGGTCGCGGGGCGGCGAAGCCCTGGGCACCGAGCGCGATGCGGCGTGCCTCGGCGGCGGAGAGCGTCGTCCTGACCATGCGCCCGACGCTACCGATCCCCGCCGACACGGGGTGTCCGCGGTGTATGCCGCATCTGGAACGTCCGATCTGTCGCGTCGGTACAGTGGCGGACATGGCCTGGGGAAAGAAGACACAGCCCGATCCCGTCGTCGACGAGACGGTGCCCGCGGGCATGCGCATCGCGGGGGCGTGGTCGTGGCGCGTCCTCGTCGTGATCGGCGTCGTCGCGGTGGTCATCTACCTGGTGACCCTGTTCAGCGAGGTCCTCATCCCGTTCCTGATCGGGATCGTCGTCGCGGCGCTGCTCGTGCCGCTGTCGAACTGGATGCAGCGCCACCACGTGCCGAAGTGGGTCGCCGTGGTCGTGAGCCTGGTCGGCGGCCTCGCCGCCGTCACCGGCCTCGTCTGGCTCGTCGTCGACCAGATCGCCGCGTCCTACCCCTCGCTGCGCGAACGGACCCTGTCGCAGTACGACACCATCCGCGACTTCGTGATGAACTCGGGCCTCGGCATCAGCCAGGACGACGTCAACCGGTACCTGAACCAGGCCACCGACTGGCTCTCGAGCAACTCCGGCTCGATCCTGTCCGGCGTCGCCAGTGCCGGCTCGTCGCTCACGCACCTGCTCGCCGGGCTGTTCGTCGTGATCTTCACCACGATCTTCCTGCTCATCGACGGCAAGAACGTCTGGCGCTGGACCGTGCGCCTCTTCCCGAAGAACGCGCGCTCGGCCATCGACGGCGCCGGTGTCGCCGGGTGGACCACCCTGACGAGCTTCATCCGCGTGCAGATCTTCGTGGCCTTCGTCGACGCCGTCGGCATCGGCATCGGCGCCGCCGCCCTGCAGCTGCCGCTCGTCATCCCGATCGCGGTGTTCGTCTTCCTCGGCGCGTTCATCCCGGTCGTCGGTGCGATCGTGACCGGCTTCCTGGCCGTCTTCATCGCCCTCATCTTCAACGGGTGGGTGGCCGCGGTCATCATGCTCGGCGTGATCCTCGTCGTGCAGCAGGTCGAGGGGCACATCCTGCAGCCGCTCGTCATGGGCAGCGCGGTCAAGGTGCACCCGCTCGCCGTGGTCCTCGGCGTCACGGCCGCGTCCGGGCTCGCCGGCATCGCCGGGGCGTTCTTCGCCGTGCCCCTCATCGCCACCGTCAACTCGATGGTCACGACGATCGCGAGCGGCCGGTGGAAGGGCCTCGACTCCGACCACGTGCTCGAGGCGAAGCAGCGCGACCACCACGCGAGCGTCGAGGCGAAGCGGAAGCGGAAGTGGCGGAAGCGGCACCCCGACGGCGTGCCCGCTCCGGGCAGCGACGAGCAGCCGACGGCCACGAAGGGCACGGCAGGCTGACCTCCGGCACGACCCGCTGTGGACGGCTGAGTCCGTCCACAGATCCGTGTCACGAGTTCGCCGCACCGGCCCCGAACGACGATGATGGGTCCGTGACCGACACCAGCGTGCCCCAGCAGCAGACCGCCGCGTTCCCGACGCTCGCGGACATCGAGGCCGCCCGACGCACCATCGCCGGGGTCGCCCGGGTGACACCGATGGAGACCTCGGAGTTCCTCGCGGGACTGCTCGGGTCCCCGGTGCACCTGAAGTGCGAGAACCTGCAGCGGACCGGGGCGTACAAGCTCCGCGGTGCGTACAACCGGCTCGCGGCGCTCAGCCCCGAGGAGCGTGCCGCGGGCGTGGTGGCCGCGAGCGCCGGCAACCACGCCCAGGGCGTCGCCCTCGCGGCTCGCGAGCTCGGCATCCCCGCAACGATCTTCACCCCGGTCGGCGTCGCCCTGCCGAAGCTCCAGGCCACCCGCCACTACGGTGCCGAGGTCGTCCTGCGCGGCCACTCCGTCGAGGAAGCCCTGAGCGCCGCCAAGGAGTTCTCGAACCGCACCGGCGCGGTCTTCATCCCGCCGTTCGACCACCCCGCGGTGATCGCAGGGCAGGGCACCCTCGGGCTCGAGATCCTCGACCAGGTGCCGGACGTCGACACGGTCGTCGTGCCGATCGGTGGCGGCGGGGTCATCTCCGGGATCGCGCTCGCGGTCAAGGGCACCGCCGAGCGCCTCGGTCGCGAGATCCGGGTGATCGGGGTCCAGGCCGAGAACGCCGCGGCCTACCCGTCCTCGATCAGCGCGGGTGAGCCGGTCACCGTGACCACCCGACCGACCATCGCCGACGGCATCGCGGTGGCCCGACCGGGTGACATGAACTTCCCGATCATCCGCGACCACGTCGACGAGATCGTCACCGTCTCCGACGACGACACCGCACGGGCGCTCCTGGTCCTGCTCGAACGGGCGAAGCTCGTCGTCGAGGCCGCCGGTGCGGTCGGCGTCGCCGCGATCATGTCGGGCGCGGTCCGCGACACCGGGCGCACCGTGGTGCTCCTCAGTGGCGGCAACATCGACCCGCTGATGATGGAGCGCGTGATCACGCGCGGACTCGTCGCCGCGTCGCGCTACATCGGCATCCGGATCATGCTGCCGGACCGTCCGGGCCAGCTCGCCCGCGTCGCCCAGGTCATCTCCGACGCGGGGGCGAACGTGGTCGAGGTCCTGCACACCCGGCACGGCCAGGGGCTCGTCATCAACGAGGTCGCCCTCGACCTGTCGATCGAGGCCCGCGGTCCCGAGCACGCGCAGGAGGTCATGCAGCGCCTGCACGAGGTCGGGTTCCAGCCGGAGCTGCTCGAGCACTGACGCGTGCCGCCCGGGGAGCACTGACGCGTGCCGCCCGAGCAACACTGACCCGTGCCGCCCGAGATCGACGCGCCCCGCCGGAGGAGCACTGACGCGTGCCGCCCGAGACCGACGCGCCCCGCCCACCAACGACGACGCGCCCCGCCCACGAACGACGACGCGCCCCGCCGGAGCGGAGCGCGTCGTCAGGTGCTGCGGCGGAGCCTACGGCTCGTAGCGCTCGACCTTCGTCACCTCGACGGCGATCTCCTTGCCGTTCGGCGCCGTGTACGTCGTCGTGTCACCGGCGCGCAGGCCGACGATCGCGGCGCCGACCGGGCTGACCGGGCTGTACACCGTGAGGTCCGAGCCGTCGGCCACGATCTCGCGGTTGCCGACGAGGAAGGTCGACTCGTCGCCGGCGATCACCGCGGTGACGACGGTGCCCGGCTCGACGGTGCCGTCGAAGTCGGCCTCGCCCACGGTCGCGTGCTTGAGGAGTTCGGTGAGCTGGCGGATGCGCGCCTCGATCTTGCCCTGCTCGTCCTTGGCGGCGTGGTAGCCGCCGTTCTCCTTGAGGTCGCCCTCCTCGCGAGCCGCCTCGATGCGGTCCGCGATCTCCTTGCGGGCCGGGCCGGAGAGCTGCTCGAGCTCGGCCGTCAGACGGTCGTGCGCCTCCTGGGTCAGCCAGGTGACCTGGGGGTCGTTGCTCATGTGGGTTCCCTTCGACAGAGAACGAGACCGGCCGGTGTGGCCGGTCTCGCTCGCGAATCAGACGAGTCTAGGGAACCCAGCAGTCGTGGATCAAGCCGGTCACGCCGCGAGTCGCCGTGTTGACCTCGGTCGTGACGGTGCGGGTGCGCTGGTCCGACGGCGGCAGGGTGATGACCTTCCACCCGACGATCGCGTACCCCTTGTCGAGCACCTGCACGGCGCACTTCGCCTCGGTCCCGGGGTCGACCGAGACCTGCGAGTGCACGACGGTCTGGTGCTCGGAGACGACGGTGTACCCAACCTCGGTGTTGTCGAGGCCGTGCGAGCTCTGGTCGAGACCGGCCCAGATCACCCATGCGGCGAACACGACGACGATGGCGGCCGCCGCGACCACGCCGAACAGTCGGGAGCGCTTGCGGCGGTCCGGGGTGCGTCCGTACCGGTCGTCCAGTGCGGCGGTGCCGGTGGGACGCGCGGTCGTGGACGCGTCGGGTGCAAGCGGTTCGGACAGTTCGGGGCTCCTGGGGTGATTATCCTGATCCCAGGGTAGTTCACGCCCCGCTGTGTGCCGCCCGGGTCCCCGGACACCGTCGGTGTGCGTCACGTCCCGGTGGTGCCGCCCGTGCGACGCCGCCCGACACCCCACCACCGTCCCGCTCGCCACCCGTGAGGATCACCGTGCCGTACCGCCTGCTGGCCGTCCACGCCCACCCCGACGACGAGTCGAGCAAGGGGGCGGCGACCGCGGCCCGGTACGTCGCCGAGGGCCACCAGGTCCTCGTCGTGTCGTGCACCGGCGGCGAGGCCGGCGACGTCCTCAACGAGCAGCTCGGCGAGCCGGCGACCACGCGCGCGCACCGCGACATGGCGGGCTACCGGCGGACCGAGATGGCCGCCGCGCAGGCCGCGCTCGGCATCGACCACCTCTGGCTCGGCTACCACGACTCCGGGCTGCCCGACGCCGAGAAGGGTGAGACGGTGCGACCCGGGACCTTCTCGACCGTCCCGCTCGAGTACTCGACCGAGGCGCTCGTCCGCGTGGTCCGTCGATTCCGTCCGCACGTGCTCGTCACGTACGACGAGAACGGCGGGTACCCGCACCCCGACCACATCCGCACGCACGAGGTCTCCGTGGCCGCCTGGCGCGACGCCGCCGACCCGGCGAAGTACCCGGACGCGGGGGAGCCGTGGGAGGTCGCGAAGCTCTACTACGAGCGCACGATGAACCCCCGCCGCTTCCGCACGATCTTCGAGGCCCTGCAGGAACGCGAGCCCGACAGCCCGGCGCTCGGTGAACTCCGCGAGTGGGTGGAGCGGTTCGCCGACCGGCCCGACCTCGCGACGACCCACGTCGACGTGCACGAGTACTTCGACGCCCGTGACGCCGCCCTGCGCGCGCACGCGAGCCAGGTGCCGCCGGACAGCGCGTTCTTCTACTGGCCGAACGACCTCCTCGCGACCGTCTGGCCGACCGAGGACTACCAGCTCGTCGAGGCCCGCGTGCCCACCGAGTTGCCCGAGTCCGACCTCTTCGCCGGGATCCCGGCAGACCAGGAGCACGCCGCGTGAGCACCATCCTGACGGCCCTCGCCGCCGCCGCACCGAGCCCGAGCCCGTCGGTCGTCCCCGACGTCGACGTCACCCCCGGGGTCGTCGGCTTCATCGCGATCGCGGTGGTCGCCGTCGTGACGATCTTCCTCGTCGTCGACATGACGCGACGCATCCGTCGCACCCGCTACCGCGCCGAGGTGCGCGAGCGGCTCGAGGCCGGCGACACCGGTGCCGTGACGGACGAGCCGGAGCGGCGTGCGGCCGAGGACGGCCGGGCCGACGTCGGCGACGACACCGAACGCGGCTAGTCGCGACCCGGTGACGGACGGGAGGCGCGTGGCGGGCCCGCCACGCGCCTCCCGTCCGTCACGTGGTCCCGAGCGGTCGTGACCGGTGGCGCCCCGGGGACGGCCCGGTCCGTGAGGACCGTCGGAACGGTGGTCCGGGTCAGCGCACCGGGTGCAGCGCCACGATGAGCACGCCGACCCACTGGGCGGCGAACGCGACCACGGTCAGCGCGTGGAAGACCTCGTGGAACCCGAACACGGTCGGCGCCGGGTCGGGACGCTTGAAGCCGTACACGAGCGCACCGACGACGTACGCGAGGCCGCCGGACAGCACGAGCACGGTCATCGGGACGCTCGCGGCGAAGAACTGCGGCAGGAGCCCGAGCGCCGCGCACCCGAGGACCAGGTAGATCGGCACGTAGAGCCAGCGCGGGGCACCGATCCACAGGACCCGGAACGCGATGCCGAGCGCGGCCCCCGTCCACATCACCCAGAGCACGACCACCATGAGCTGGTGGGGCAGGGCGCAGATCGCGATCGGCGTGTAGGTGCCCGCGATGAGCAGCAGGATGTTCGTGTGGTCGATCCGCTTGAGGACGGCCTTCACCCGCGGTCCCCAGGGGAACCGGTGGTAGGTCGCGGAGACGCCGAACATCAGCAGGGACGTCGCCATGAACACGGCGCTGCCGGCCTTCGCCGCCGCGCTGTCGGCCAGGGTGACGAGCACGACGCCCATCGCGACCGCGACGGGGAACGTGCCGAGGTGGATCCACCCACGCCAGGCCGGCCGGGGTGCCTCCTGCGCGGCGGAGGCCTCCTCGGTGAACGGGACGTGGGGGAGGGTCGCGGTCTCGTCCTGCATGGGACGACACAGTAGGGGCGCTGGCCGAACGGCAGCCGAGCATCGCACGGACGGCGCGACGGTGCACTACAGTCGTGCCGTGGCGGGCAAGGTGCAGTGGGCAGGCAGCGGGATCCTCTACCGCGCCTACCAGCGACGCATCCGCCGCCAGATCGACGGCCAGGCGATGCCGAAGCACGTGGGCATGATCGTCGACGGCAACCGGCGCTGGGCGAAGCAGCTCGGGCTGGAGTCCGCGGCCCACGGCCACCGGGCCGGCGCCGCGAAGATCCCCGAGTTCCTCGACTGGTGCGACGACGTCGACGTGCAGGTCGTGACGCTCTACCTGCTGTCCGCCGACAACCTGACCGGGCGCGGTGGCGCGGAGCTCGAGGAGCTCGTCGGCATCATCGCCGACCTCGCGGGCACGCTCGCCGAGCACCGCGACTGGCGGGTGCAGCACGTCGGTGCGAACGAGGGCCTGCCGGAGAACCTCGTCGCCGCACTCGAGTCCGCCGAGGAACGCACGAAGGACCACACCGGGCTGCACGTCAACCTCGCGGTCGGCTACGGCGGACGGCGGGAGATCGCCGACGCCATGCGGAGCATCGTCCGGGCCCACGGCGAGGGCGGCGGCACGCTCGACACCCTGGCCGAGGTCCTCACCCCCGAGCTCATCGGCGACCACCTCTACACGCAGGGGCAGCCCGACCCCGACCTGGTGATCCGGACCTCGGGCGAGCAGCGGCTCTCCGACTTCATGCTGTGGCAGAGCGCGCACAGCGAGTTCTACTTCGTCGAGGCGTTCTACCCCGACCTGCGGCAGGTCGACTTCCTCCGCGCGGTCCGCGACTTCGGTCGGCGGTCGCGGCGCTTCGGCGGCTGACGAGCGGTTGCCGGGCGGTGCTCGGGCGTCCGGCGGGCGGTTGCCCGGGCGGTGCTCGGGCGGCCGGCGGGCGGTTGCCCGGGCGGTGCTCGGGCTGCCGGCGGGCACCCGCCCCGGCGCGACCGATGTGCGCCTGGTGGCCTGCGTTCGGTCGGACCGGTCCATCCCAGTAGACTCACAGGGTTTTCGTCCCACGGAAGGTTGCCCCTGTGAACACCACCGAGTACGCGGCCGGCTTCGCCGAGGAGCCCGGCTACCTCGACCACGCCGCGTTCGGTCCCGTGCAGACAGCCGTCCTCGAGGAACAGCGCGTGCTCGGCACCATCCAGGAGCACATGCGCTTCGGGGCCATGGAGACGCTCGACGAGCAGGACGCCCGTGTCCGCACCGTCGCCGGACGGCTCGTCGGCCGCCGCGAGGACCAGGTCGTGTCGCAGACCGCGACCACCCCGGGCCTGCTGCACGCCGCGTTCGGCATGACCGGCGGCGTGCTCGTGGCCGCGGACGAGTACCCGTCGCTGCCCCTCGCCCTCGCGAGCGCCGCGTCGGCCACGGGCGGCCGCGTGCAGCCCGTCGTCGTCGAGGCCGGCGCCGGCTGGATGACACCCGAGCTGATCGCCTCGCGCCTGACCGACGACGTCACCGCCGTGGCCGTCTCGCTCGTCGACTGGCAGACCGGGTACCTGGCCGACCTCGCCGGCATCCGCGAGGTCATCGGCGACCGCCTGCTCGTCGTCGACGCCATCCAGGGCTTCGGCGTCGTGGACGCGCCCTACGAGGCCGCCGACGTCGTCGCGACCGGTGGACAGAAGTGGCTGCACGCCGGGTGGGGCACCGGGTTCGTGTCCTTCAGCGACCGCGCCCTGAACCGGCTGCGTCCGGCGCTGTCCGGCCCGCACGGCACCACCGGGTGGCCGACCGAGGTGCCCGCGGTGAAGCCGGGCGCTGCCGGCTACCAGATGACCCGCGTCGACCCGGTGGCGCAGGCGCGCCTCGCGGTGTCACTCGAGCGGCTCGTCGCCGTCGGGGTCGCCGAGGTGGAGCGGGTCGTCGCCGACCGTGTCGAGCGTGTCTTCGACATCGCCGACGAGTTCGGCCTGGTCATCGAGTCGAGCCGCGACCCGCGCGAGCGTGCCGGGATCGTCACGCTCCGCCCGCCGCAGGGCCGGCTCACCGCGCTGTCCGCCGCGTTCCACAACCACGGCGTGACCGCGACGACGCGGCTCGGGGTCGCCCGGGTGTCGGTGTTCGCGTCCACCACGGACGAGACGCTCGACATGTTCCGGGACGCCTGCCTGTCCTACGCCACGATGCAGTAGCACCCCGCACCGTCCCGTTCACGCGACCGTAACCTGGGGCGCAGCGTGTCGCGGGTCGGACGCCACGGGCCGGACGTACGGTCGCCACATCGGGCACAGCGCCCGGTCGAGGCGGCCACGGTCGGTGCTTCGAGACCCGCTCCACGGCCGCGTCGAGGACATGGACCGGGCTGCTCGCGGCCCGGGGATGGAGTGGTCGTGACCTCTCAGAACGTCTCGCGCGGAACCCAGCAGCACCCCACCGCGGACTCGTCCACCTCGGTCGCCCAACGCACGTACGTGCTCGACACATCGGTGCTCCTCAGCGATCCGCGGGCCTTGTTCCGCTTCGCCGAGCACGCCGTGGTCCTGCCCGTCGTGGTCGTCAGCGAACTGGAGGCCAAGCGGAACGACCCGGAGATCGGGTACTTCGCGCGACAGGCCCTCCGGCTGCTCGACGAGATGCGCATCGAGCACGAACGCCTCGACTTCCCGATCGCCCTGGCCGACGGCGGGTCGTTCCGGGTCGAGCTGAACCACTCGAACCAGTCGGTGCTGCCCTCGGGACTCCAGCTCGGCGACAACGACTCCCGGATCCTCGCCGTCGCGTCGAACCTGGCGAACGACGGGCTCGACGTGGTCGTCGTGTCGAAGGACCTGCCGCTGCGGGTCAAGGCGTCGTCGATCGGCATGGCCGCCGAGGAGTACCGCGCCGAGCTCGCGGTCGACTCGGGCTACACCGGCATCACCGACCTGCAGGTCTCCGGCGAGCAGATGAGCGACCTGTACGAGCGCGAGGAGATCGCCTCGGCGCAGCTCGCGGACGTGCCCGTGAACACGGGTGTCGTCATCCACTCCGAGCGCGGCTCCGCCCTCGGCCGCGTGCACACCGCCGGGTCGGTGGCGCTCGTGCGCGGCGACCGCGAGGTCTTCGGCCTCCGCGGTCGGTCGGCCGAGCAGCGGCTCGCCATCGACGCGCTGCTCGACCCGGAGATCGGCATCGTGTCGCTCGGCGGCTCGGCCGGGACCGGGAAGTCGGCGCTCGCGCTGTGCGCCGGGCTCGAGGCCGTCCTCGAGCGGCAGCAGCACAAGAAGATCATGGTGTTCCGCCCGCTGTACGCGGTGGGCGGCCAGGAACTCGGGTTCCTGCCCGGTGACGCCGGCGAGAAGATGAACCCGTGGGCACAGGCCGTGTACGACACGCTCGGTGCGCTGGTGTCGGAGAACGTGCTCGAGGAGGTCGTCGAGCGCGGGATGCTCGAGGTGCTGCCCCTGACGCACATCCGCGGTCGGTCCCTGCACGACGCGTTCGTGATCGTCGACGAGGCGCAGTCGCTCGAGCGGAACGTCCTGCTCACGATGCTGTCGCGCATCGGGCAGAACTCCCGCGTCGTGCTCACCCACGACGTCGCCCAGCGCGACAACCTGCGGGTGGGCCGGCACGACGGCGTCGCCTCGGTGATCGAGCGGCTGAAGGGACACCCGCTGTTCGCCCACGTCACGCTGACGCGGTCGGAGCGCTCGGCGATCGCGGCGCTCGTGACCGAGCTGCTCGACTCGCCCGACCTGGGGTAGCGCGCGGCCGGCCCTGGCCGGGTCCGGCCCCGGCCGGCCCGCCCCGCGAAAGCGACAGATCGCGGGACCGCGCGCCCGTCCTGTCCGCGGAAGCGACAGATCGCCGCTGATGGTTCAGCGCGATCTGTCGCTTTCGCGATCCAGGGCACGGGGAAGGGGCCGTGGACGAGCCGGCGCGCGGTGGGCGCGACCGGACGACGGACGGGAGGCGCGGTGCCCGCTGGCACCGCGCCTCCCGTCCGTCAGGGGGTCACGCTGGTCAGGCGGGGCGCGTCATGCTGAGCACGTCGAGGGCGCGGTCGAGCTGTTCCTCGGTGACCTCGCCGCGTTCGACGTGCCCCAGGGCGACGACGGCCTCGCGGACGGTGACGCCCTCGGCGACGGCGTACTTCGCGACCTTGGCGGCGGCCTCGTAGCCGATGGCGCGGTTCAGCGGCGTCACGATCGAGGGCGAGGACTCGGCGAAGGCGCGCGCCCGCTCGAGGTTCGCCTGCAGGCCGTCGATCGTCTTGTCCGCGAGCACCCGCGAGCTGTTCGCGAGCAGGCGGATCGACTCGAGGAGCGCGGTGCCCATCACCGGGATCGCGACGTTGAGCTCGAACGAGCCGGAGGCCCCGGCCCACGCGATCGTCGCGTCGTTGCCGACCACCCGGGCCGCGACCATGAGGGTCGCCTCGGGGATCACCGGGTTGACCTTGCCGGGCATGATCGACGAGCCCGGCTGCAGGTCCGGGATGTGCAGCTCGCCCAGGCCGGTGTTCGGGCCGGAGCCCATCCAGCGCAGGTCGTTGTTGATCTTCGTCAGGCTGACCGCGATCACCCGGAGGGCGCCGGACGCCTCGACGAGGGCGTCGCGCGCGCCCTGCGCCTCGAAGTGGTCCACCGCCTCGGTGATCGGCAGGCCGGTGTCCTCGGCGAGCTGCGCGATGACCTGCTGCGGGAAGCCCTTCGGCGTGTTGATGCCGGTGCCGACCGCGGTGCCACCGAGCGGGACCTCGGCGACGCGGGGCAGCGTGGCCTGCACGCGCTCGATGCCGAGCCGGACCTGGCGGGCGTAGCCGCCGAACTCCTGCCCGAGCGTGACGGGCGTGGCGTCCATCAGGTGCGTGCGGCCGGACTTCACGGCGTCGGCCCAGAGCGTGGCCTTGGCCTCGAGGGACTCCGCGAGGTGCTCGAGCGCGGGCACGAGGGTGCGGATGAGCGCCTCGGTCACGGCGACGTGCACCGAGGTCGGGAAGACGTCGTTCGACGACTGCGAGGCGTTGACGTGGTCGTTCGGGTGCACGTCCGTCCCGGCGATCCGGGTGGCGAGCGTCGCGAGGACCTCGTTCATGTTCATGTTCGACGAGGTGCCGCTGCCGGTCTGGTAGACGTCGACCGGGAACTGGTCGTGGTGGTCCCCGCCGATGACCGCGTCGGCGGCCTGGGCGACGGCCTCGGCGATCGGGGCGTCGAGGATGCCGAGCTGCCCGTTCACGATCGCCGCGGCACGCTTGATCCGGGCGAGGGCGACGATCTGCGCCGGCTCGAGCCCGGCGCCCGAGATCGGGAAGTTCTCGACGGCGCGCTGCGTCTGTGCGCGGTACAGGGCGTCCACGGGGACCCGGACCTCGCCCATCGTGTCGTGCTCGATGCGGTACCCGTCGCTTGCGGGGGAGCCGGTGGTGTCGGTCGCAGTGGTGTCGGTCACGTCGTCGTGGTCCTTCCTGGGGTGCGCTGCCGGGGCGGGTTGCCCTGGCGGTGGGTCGCCCCGGAGGTCGTCCGGGACGCTCGTCGCGGCGGGGACCGGCCTGGCGGGCCGGTCGGCCTCGTGTCAGGCCTGGCCCACCACGGTGTCGAAGGAGACCTCGCCCGTGGTGAGGTCGTAGGTCGCCCCGACGACCGCCAACCTACCGTCTGCGATCGCGTCGGAGACGACGCCGGACCGCTCGATCACCTGGCGGAGCGTGGCCTCGAGGTGGGCGGCGCCGACGACCTCCTGCGGCACGTCGGGGTCGGTGGCCCGGACGCGCTCGACGCTGGGGGCGATGGCGTCCACCAGTGCCTGCAGGTGCGGGGCCTGCACGGGCTCACCGGACCGGGCGGCGGCGACCGCACCGCAGCGGGTGTGGCGCAGCACGACGACGAGCGGGGTGCCGAGCGCGACGACCGCGAACTCGATCGAGCCGAGGACGACGTCGTCGACGATCTGACCGGCGTTGCGGATCGCGAAGACGTCCCCGATGCCGGCGTCGAACACGTGCTCGAACGGCACGCGCGAGTCGGAGCAGCCGAGGACGGTCGCGAACGGTGCCTGCGAGCCGGTGAGCTCGGTGCGGCGGTCCGGGTCGATGCGGCCCGTGCGGCGCTTGTCGGCGGCGAAGCGGGAGTTGCCCTCGACGAGCAGGCGCAGGGCCTCGGACGGGGTGGAGGCGGCGCGGTCGGTCATCAGGTTCCTCGGGCGGTGCGGATCGGGTCGGGGTTCGTCACGGCCCGTGGCGCACGGGGACGGTGCGACCACGGAGCTGCGGTGCTGACGCTACCGGGAGAACTGCTCGGTGACCGCCTTCGCGACGGTCTCGAACGAGTCGTCGTCGGCGGTGCCGCTCAGCACGATCGTGTTGCGGTCGATGGTGGTGACGAGCGAGTACGCGTGGTTCCCGGCGTCCTTGCCCTCGTCGCGGCGGTCGTACACGGTCCACTTCGTGCCCGCGATGGTGCGGACACCCGTGGCCGGCTTCTGGTCGAGCTGGTTCGACACCCACGAGGCGTTCGCGTCGATGCCCTGCTGCAGTCCGATGTACTGGCGGTCCGGGGTCACGAGGCCGACGGTCCAGACCCGCACCTGGTCGGAGGAGCCGTCCTGGAAGTCGGCGCGGTTCGACGAGAAGCCCTTCGGCAGGTCGGGAGCCGCGAGCTCGACCCCGGGGACCTTCGCCTGCGACGCGATCTGCTGGTAGTCGACGGAGCGGTCGACGGTCTGGTCGGGTCGGACCACGACGAGGACCAGGAAGAGCACGATGCCGAGCGACGCGATGAGCGCGAGGACGAGGTTGAACGCCGTCTGGTGCTCGCGGCGGGAGCGGCGGGCGGCGTCCTTGCGCGCCCAGGTCTCCTCGGGGGTCTCGGGGCGGCCGAGCTCGGCGACGATCGGGCGGCCGTCGGGGTCGGTCACCGGGCACCCCCGTCGGCGTCCTGGTCAGTGCCGGCGGCACGGGCGGCGTCGAGCCGGGCACGTGCGCCGACGAGCCACTCCTCGCAGCGGGCGGAGAGGGCCTCGCCGCGCTCCCAGAGGGCCAGCGACCGCTCGAGCGTCGCGGAGCCCTGCTCGAGTTCGCCGACGACGCGCACGAGTTCGTCGCGCGCCGCTTCGTAGCTCAGTGACTGCACGTCGGACGGCGTGGGTTCCTGCTGGGTCGACACCCCTCGATCCTACCGAGCACCCTCCGACGTGCCGTACCGCGCGGTACCCCCTGTGGAGGACGGACGGCGGGCCCCGGCCCCGGTCCCGATCGGGGCCCTGCGCCGTCCGGCCTCGTCGAGCCCCGGTCCGGGTCGGGCACGTCAGGCCCCGGCGCCGTCCGGCCCCGGCCCGTCGGGCTCGAGCGTGCCCGTCGCGGTCCCGGCACCGAGCGTGACGTGCACGGGCGTCGCACCCCGCAGGTCCTCCGAGCCGCGGACGACCCCGCCGTCCGCGGTCTGCACGATGGCGTACCCGCGGCGCAGGGTGTCCCGCGGCGACAGCGCGCGCAGCCGGCCGGTCAGGTGGCCGACCTCGGCGTGCGAGCGCTCCAGCCGACGGTCGAGCAGCTCCCGGGCCCGGGACAGGTCGCGGGCGATCTCCTCGGCCCTGGTGTCGACGAGCCACGCGGTCGACGCGAGCGCCGGACGGGACCGCAGCGAGGCGATCCGGTCGGCCTCGACGGAGAGCACGTGCGACAGCCGCAGGCCGAGCCGGGCGCGGGCCTGGCGGACGTTGGCCAGTTCCTCGGCGACGTCGGGGACGACCCGCTTGGCGGCGTCGGTCGGCGTCGAGGCCCGCAGGTCGGCGACCTCGTCGAGGATCGGCCGGTCGGCCTCGTGGCCGATCGCCGAGACGATCGGGGTGCTCGCCGCGGCGGCGGCCCGCACGAGCCCTTCGTCGCTGAAGCCGAGCAGGTTCTGGAAGTCGCCGCCGCCGCGCGCGACGATGATGACGTCGACCGTCGGGTCGGCGTCGAGCTCGACGATCGCCGCCGTGACCTCGCCGACCGCGCGCTCGCCCTGCACCGCGGTGTGCACCGTGCGGAACTCGACCTGCGGCCACCGGAGCTGCGCGTTCCGCTTGACGTCCTTCTCGGCGTCGGAGTCCTTGCCGGTGATGAGCCCGATGCGGTGCGGCAGGAACGGCAGACGCTTCTTGCGGGCGGGGTCGAACAGCCCCTCGGCCGCCAGCGTGCGACGCAGGCGTTCGAGCCGTTCGAGCAGGTCACCGAGCCCGACGTGCTTCATCTCGACGACCTGCATGGTCAGCGAGCCGCCCTTGACCCAGTAGTTCGGCTTGACCGCGGCGACGACCCGGGCCCCCTGCTTCAGGTCCGCCGGCACCCGGGAGCGCACGCTCGACCAGATGGAGAAGGACACCGTGGCGTCGACCTCGACGTCCTTGAGCTTGCCGTAGACGTTGCCGCCGGCGACGTTCCACTGGGTGATCTCGCCCTCGACCCAGGCGACCCCGAGCCGGTCGATCCAGTCGCGCAGCTTCGCCCCGAGCAGTGCGACGGGCCACGGGTCGTCCGCCGTCGGGGGTCCCTGTTCGATCGCCATGCCCCCAATGCTGCCGCATCCCGGCGACACCGGGCGGCGGGGCCCTCGCCGCGGTCGGGCGACACCGGGCGGCGGGCGGTCCACGGCACCCAGGCCGCGCCCCTGCCCGCCACCTATCATCGAGGGCGTGACGATCACCAACGGCCGCACGGTCCCGCTCGCCCCGCCGCGGGTGCACGCAGCGCGCGGTCGACTGCGGGACGAACCCGTCGCCGGCACCAAGAAGGTGCTGCTCGCCGCTCCCCGCGGCTACTGCGCCGGCGTCGACCGTGCGGTGGTGGCCGTCGAGAAGGCCCTCGAGCAGTACGGCGAGCCCGTCTACGTCCGCAAGCAGATCGTCCACAACGTGCACGTCGTGTCGACGCTCGAGCAGCGCGGAGCCGTCTTCGTCGACGACGTCACCGAGGTCCCGCGCGGCGCCCACGTCGTCTTCAGCGCGCACGGGGTCTCGCCCGCCGTCGTCGCCGGTGCCGCCGAGCGCGACCTGCACGCCATCGACGCCACGTGCCCCCTCGTCACGAAGGTCCACCGCGAGGCCACGCGCTTCGCGAAGGCCGAGCGCACGATCGTCCTGATCGGCCACGCCGGACACGAGGAGGTCGAGGGCACGATGGGCCACGCCCCCGAGCGGACGATCCTGGTCAACGGGCCGGAGGACGTCGCCACGCTCGAGGTGCCGGACCCCGACAACCTCGTCTGGCTGTCCCAGACCACCCTGAGCGTCGACGAGACGATGGAGACCGTCCGCCGGCTGCGGCAGCGGTTCCCCACGATCGAGGACCCGCCCTCGGACGACATCTGCTACGCGACGCAGAACCGCCAGGTCGCAGTGAAGAAGGTCGCGCCCGCCGCCGACCTCGTGATCGTGGTGGGGTCCGCGAACTCCTCGAACAGCGTCCGGCTCGTCGACGTCGCCCTCGAGTACGGCGCCGCGGCCGCGCACCGCGTCGACTACGCCGAGGAGATCCGTCAGGAGTGGCTCGACGGCGTCGCCACGGTCGGAGTCACGAGCGGCGCGTCGGTGCCCGAGGAGCTGGTCACCGAGGTGCTCGAGCAGCTCGCGGACGCCGGCTACGGCGCCGTCGAGGAGGTCGTCACCGCGCACGAGGACCTCATGTTCTCGCTCCCGAAGGAGCTCCGCACCGACGCGTCGGGCAACCCGACGCGCTCGCTCGGCGGGCGTCGCCGGTGAGCGGCGGGGAGTGGTCGGCGGCTCCGGAACGCGAGCCGGGTCACGTCGACGAGACGGCCCTCGGCCGGGAGGCACGCCCCGCCTCCGCCACGTCGGCCGCCGGTCGCGCGGACGGCCGGGTGCACGGCACGCCGGCACCCGGGTACGGCGAGTACGCGCCTGAGGGCTGGGTGAACCCGGTCCTCGTCGAGCAGGAGCGCCGCGACGAGCGCGAGCGTGCCGCGGCCGCAGGTGCGCAGACGACCGGGTCCTCCGCCTCGACCCGGCGGCCAGGAGCGGGGACCGCTGCTCGGCCCGAGGGACGCGCCGCTGCGACGGAGGGCGCACCGGGCGCGGGCAACCGCTACGGCGCGACGCCGCTCGACTTCGTCGTGACGGTCGGCCTGCTCGCGACGGGACTGTTCTCGACCGTGCAGGCGCTCGCCGTCTCGCAGGTGGCCTCCTCGGTCCGCGAGACCTTCGAGCGGCAGTACACGACCTTCTCGGACCCGGCGGCGCTCTCCACGGCGGCCGTCGTCGGCGCGATCGGCAACGTGGTCGTGTTCGCCCTGGTCGCGTGGTGGTCGGCGCGACGCCTGCGGGCCCGCCGGTGGACCTTCTGGGTGCCCTTGCTCGGCGGGGTCGTCGCGACCGCGATCAGCGTGGCGGCGTTCATCGCCGTGGTGCTGCGGGACCCCCGCTTCCTGCAGGCCGTGCTGCAGCACTCCGGCGGCTGACCCCGACCGGCTCGACGACGCCGAGCCGGCCCGGAACGCTACCCGGCGAGGAAGGCGGCGACCGCGCCGTGCAGCGCCGCGAGGTCGTCGACGTGCACGAGCTCGCGGACCGAGTGCATCGACAGCAGGCCGACGCCGATGTCGATCGTCGGGATGCCGAGCCGCGTCGCCGCGATCGGGCCGATGGTCGAGCCGCCCGGGATCGTGTTCACGTTGACGAACGGCTGCCACGGCACTCCGGCCGTGTCACACGCGGCGGCCCACACGGCCTCGCCCTTCGCCTCGGTCATGTAGCGCTGGTTCGCGCTGATCTTCAGGAGCGGACCACCGCCGGGCCGGGGTCGGTTCGTCGGGTCGTGCTTCTCGGACTGGTTCGGGTGCACGAGGTGCCCGGCGTCGCTCGACAGCAGCCACGAGGCACGGAACGCCCGCGCGGCCTCGGACCGGGTCGCGCCGAGCCCCTCCTGCACGCGACCGAGCACGTCCTCGAGGAACGGTCCGCCCGCGCCGGACGGCGTCGAGGACCCGATCTCCTCGTGGTCGAACGCGGCGAAGACCGGCACGTGGTCGCCGTCGGCCGGGGCCTCGACGATCCCGCGCAGACCGGCGTGCACGCTCGTCAGGTTGTCCATGCGCCCCGACGCGAGGAACTCGTGCCCGATCCCGATCCGCGCCGGCGCCTGGGTGTCCGCGAGGAACAGGTCCCACGACACCGCGGTCTCGCCGAGCCGGCCGCGCAGCCACCCGAGCACGTCGGTGCCGCCCGTGGTGCCGTCCGTGCCGACGACCGGCAGGACGTGCCGCTGCCGGTCGATCTCCTTGCCGTCGTTCACCCCGCGGTCGAGGTGGATCGCGAGGTTCGGGATCCGGGCGACGGCGTCGGTCGCCACGAGCCGCACCGAGCCGTCGGCGTCGACGACCCGGCCGGCGATGCGCAGGTCGCGGTCGAACCACGTCGACAGCAGTGCGCCGCCGTAGACCTCGACGTTGAGCTGCTCCCAGCCGCCGACCCGCACGGTCGGGTTCGGCTTGATCCGGAAGCCGGGGGAGTCGGTGTGCGCGCCGAGGATGCGGAACGGCGTCGTCGCGGTCCCGGACTCCGGCAGGCGCCAGGCGATCACCGCGCCGTCCCGGACGACGACGTAGGCGCCGGGCTCGGTGGGCCAGGCGTCGAGCTCGGACAGCTCGGTGAACCCCGCTGCGACGAGCTGGTCACGGGCGACCGCCGCCGCGTGGAACGCGGTGGGGGACTCGGTGACGTACTGGGCGAATGCGGAGGCGATGGCGTCGGAGGTCACCCGCCCATCGTGGCACGGGCCGTGGGGGTGACCGGACGCGGAACGGGGCGCGTCCGTCGGACGCGCCCCGTTCCTCCCGGCTGGTGTCCGGAGGATCAGCCCTTGGTGTGGCCGGCCGAGCCGAGGACCTTCGCGGCCTCGCCGACGCGCGCCGCCATGGCGGTCTCGGCGACCTTGCCCCAGGCGCGCGGGTCGTACTGCTTCTTGTTGCCGACCTCGCCGTCGACCTTGAGGACGCCCTCGTAGTTGCGGAACATCGAGTCGGCGATCGACCGCGTGAACGCGTACTGCGTGTCCGTGTCGATGTTCATCTTGATGACGCCGTTGCGCACGGCCTCGTGGATCTCGTCGTCGGTCGAGCCGGAACCGCCGTGGAAGACGAGGTCGAGCGGGTTCTCGCCGGTACCGTGCTTCTGCGCGACGGCAGCCTGGATCTCGCCGAGGAGCTCGGGACGGAGCTTGACGTTGCCGGGCTTGTACACGCCGTGCACGTTGCCGAAGGTGAGCGCGGCGATCCAGCGGCCCTGGTCGCCGAGGCCGAGCGCGTCGACGACCTTCTCGACGTCGTTCGGGGTCGTGTAGAGCGCGTCGTTCGTGCCCTCGTGCTGGACGCCGTCCTCCTCGCCGCCCACGACGCCGATCTCGACCTCGAGGATGGCGTTGATGTTGCGGGTCTTCTGGATCATCGTCCGGGCGATCTCGATGTTCTCGTCGAGCGGCACGGCCGAGCCGTCCCACATGTGCGACTGGAAGATCGGGTTGCGGCCCTGGCGGACCTCCTCCTCGCTCGCGGCGATGAGGGGGAGGACGAAGCCGTCGAGGGCGTCCTTCGGGCAGTGGTCGGTGTGCAGGGCGACCGTGATGTCGTAGTTCTTCGCGACCTCGTGGGCGAAGCGCGCCATCGCGAGGGCACCCGCCGCGCGGTTCTTCACGGTGTGGCCGGCGAAGTAGTCAGCACCACCGGTGGTGACCTGGATGATGCCGTCCGAGCCGGCCTCCTGCAGGCCCTGGAGGACCGCGTTGATCGTCTGTGAGGAGGACACGTTCACCGCGGGGTAGGCGAACTTGCCGGCCTTCGCTCGTTCGAGCATCTCGGCGTACTGATCAGGCGTTGCGATGGGCACTGCGATCTCCTTCGACGTGTGGTTCCCGTCCGAGCCTAGTCAGGCGGACTGGAGGCGCGGTGCCCGTTCCGCAGACCGCCTGCGGTGGTCGTGCACATGCGTTCACGACCGCCGCCTGCGCGGCCCCGGGTGGCCACCGGTCGGTAGGCTCTGGTCGTGACTCCCACGACTGAGACCGGCTCCCTGTTCCTCCAGCCCGACCGCAACCTGGCGCTCGAGCTCGTGCGTGCGACGGAGGCCGCTGCGATCCGTGCACAGCCGTGGGTGGGTCGGGGCGAGAAGAACCTCGCCGACGGCGCCGCGGTCGACGCGATGCGCAAGTTCCTCGGCACCGTCAACTTCGACGGCGTCGTCGTCATCGGTGAGGGCGAGAAGGACAACGCCCCGATGCTCTACAACGGCGAGCACGTCGGCAACGGCCACGGCCCGTCCTGCGACATCGCGGTGGACCCGATCGACGGCACCTCGCTGACCGCTGCCGGCCGCCAGAACGCCATCTCGGTGATGGCCGTCTCCGACCGCGGTTCGATGTACGACCCGTCGGCCGTGTTCTACATGGACAAGATCGCCGCGGGCCCCGAGGGTCGTGGTGTCCTCGACCTCGAGAAGCCGATCGGTGAGAACATCCGTGCGCTCGCCAAGGCGAAGCACAAGGACATCGAGGACATGCAGATCGCCGTCCTCGACCGTCCCCGTCACGACGAGCTCATCCGCGCGATCCGTGCGACCGGCGCGGGCACCCGGCTGCTGCTCGACGGCGACGTCGCCGGCGGCATCTCGGCGGCGCTGCCCGGCTCGAAGATCGACATGTGCGTCGGCGTCGGCGGCACGCCCGAGGGCATCATCACCGCGTGCGCGATCAAGGCGCTCGGCGGCGTGATCCTCGGCAAGCTCCAGCCGAAGGACGACGAGGAGCGCGAGCGTGCACTCGCCGCGGGCCACGACCTCGACAAGGTCCTCGACCAGGACGACCTGGTGACGGGCGACAACACGTTCTTCGTCGCGACCGGTGTCACCGACGGCGTCCTCGTCGACGGGGTCCGTCGCTCGCGTGGCGTCATCCACACGGACTCGCTCGTGCTGCGCTCCCGCTCGAACACGATCCGTCGCATCCAGGCGGACCACCGCGCCGAGAAGTGGTTCTGATCCGCTGAGGCGCGGCCGGCTGGCCGGCCGCCGGCGCGGCCTGCCGCCGGCCGCGGGCGGCCGCAAGGTCGCTCCGCGCTCCGCACAACGGAAAGCAGCTCGCACCACGTGATCACGTGGTGCGAGCTGCTTTCCGTTGTGCGCGAGCACGTCGCGCCGGGACGCGCCGAGCCCGCCTGCGGCAGCTCGCCGGCCGCGGCGGCCGGCGGACCGCGCGGCCTGCGGCGCGGCCCGCGGCGCAGCCGCGCGGCGCCCCGCACAAGCGGAAGCACCTCGCGCCGCGAAGTGACGTGGTGCGAGCTGCTTTCCGTTGTGCGCGAGCACGTCGCGCCGGGACCGTGCCGACCGGCGGCCACCCGCGGCGACCGGGCGGTCGCGCCCGCCGCACGCCCGGGCGGTCCGCCCGCGGCGGGCGTGCGGCGCAGCGCCCCGGGGTCAGTCCTCGTCGAGGGCGCCGACGAGCTCCGGCGCCGTGAGCAGCCGCGGCTCGTCCTCGACGGCGGCCGGGTCCGCGATCACCTTCGACTCGTCGAGCAGCGACAGTCGCCGGGCGCTCGGCAGCACCTGGCGCTCGAGCGACCCCACGAACCGGTTGTAGTCGACCACGCTGCCGCGGATCGAACGCCCGAGCTTGTCGACGTGCGCGGCCATCGTGGACAGCCGGCCGTGCAGCTCCCGCGACACGCGGAACAGCTCACGGGCCTCGGCGGTGACGACGTCCTGCTGCCACGAGAACGCGACGGTCTTCAGCACCGACCACAGTGTGACGGGCGACGCCAGCGCGATCCGCTTCCGGAACGCGTGGTCGAGCAGCCCCGGATCGGCGGACAGGGCGCTGGAGACGAGCGACTCCGAGGGGATGAAGGCGATCGTCAGCTCGGGGGAGGCGTCGTACCCCGACCAGTACTCGCGCGCGGCGAGGGCGTCGACGTGCGCCCGGAGCGCCTTGACGTGCTGGGCGACGAGTTGGTCTCGTCGCGCCCCCTCGGCCCCGCCCGCGGTCGCCGGGATCTCCGCCGCCTGCAGGTAGGCGCTGAACGGGACCTTGGCGTCGACGGCGATCGTCTTGCCGCCGGGCAGGTGCACGACCATGTCCGGACGGGCCGCGCCCGCGGTGGTGGTGACCGACGACTGCACGTCGAAGTCGACGCGTTCGAGCAGGCCGGCGGCCTCGACGACGTTGCGCAGCTGCGTCTCGCCCCAGACGCCGCGGGTGCTGTTCGACGACAGCGCGCTCGCGAGGGTGTCGGCGGTCGCGCGCAGGCGTTCCTCGGACTCTGCCGCCGACCGCAGCTGTGCGGACAGGGCGCCGTACTGCTCGCTCCGGGACTGCTCGAGCTCGGCGATCTTCGCGCGCATCACGTCGAGCGTCTGCGCCACCGGGCTGAGGGCCGAGAGCACCTTCGACTCGTCCTGCTTGCGGGCCGCGTCGGCGCCGTGCATGCGCTGCACGAGGTGCTCCAACTCGGCCGCCCGACGTTCGAGCGAGTCGACCTGCCGGCGGTACTGCGCGTCCTGCGCGTCGAGGCGTTCCTCGCTGTCGGACCGGACCGTGGCGAGCTGGGCGCGCAGCGCGTCCGCGGTGGCGTGCGCGGCGGCGGCGTCGACGCCGGCCCGCGAGCGGGCCAGCGCGAAGGCCACGACCGCTCCGACGGCGATGCCGAGGACGAGACCGATGACCAACGCGAGGATCTGCATGACGCGACCCTGGCAGAGCCCACCGACACCGCGCCTCCCGGCACGCGGGACGCGCCGACCCGTCGGTGACGGACCGGGGTGCGGTCCTGGGGACGCACCGTGTGCCGGACGGGAGGCGCGGAGCAGGCTGGCACCGCGCCTCCCGTCCGCCGCCCGGTCGTGAGCAGCGCGCATCCCGACCCCGCCACGCACCCACCCGCAGGAGACTCGTCATGCCGCTCGTCCGTATCGACCTCACCACCGGCCGCACCCCGGAGCAGGTCCGCGCCGTCGCCGACGCGATCCACGCCGCGATCGTCGACCAGTACGGCATCCCGCCCCGCGACCGGTTCCAGATCGTCACGGAGCACCCGGCGCAGCAGATCATCGCCGAGGACGCCGGCCTCGGCTTCGAGCGCACCGAGGGCGTCGTGATGGTGCAGGTCTTCACGCAGCGCGGCCGGAGCGCGGAGGCCAAGTCAGCCCTGTACGCCGCGGTGCACGAGCGACTCGTCGCGGTCGGCGTCGCCTCCGAGGACGTCTTCATCGGGTACGTCGAGAACGGTCCCGAGGACTGGTCCTTCGGGTTCGGGCGGGCGCAGTACCAGACCGGGGAACTGGCGGTGCCGTCGGCCTGAGTCGGACGCTGAAGGCATCGCGTTCGAGGGTCTTTCATACACGACATCCAGGATGTTGCAGGTCCTGTGGGGTGGCGGAGCGACGTGCTCCACCCACACGGGCAGGAAGGATCCTGATGCCGCGCATCACCAAGACCACCGCCGTCGTGGCGGTCGGCCTCGTCGCCGCCGGAGGCGCCCTCGTCCCGTCCGTCGCGTCGGCGGCTGACCACCCGACGGCGATCATCCAGTCCGTCGACGGCCAGAAGCCCTTCGACTACGTCGACCACAAGTACGTCTACGCCGCCGAGTCGGACCGCCCGTTCATCCTCGGGTGGGCGGCCGCCGCCACCACGATCCGGTTCGTCGAGGGCCAGAAGACGCTGTGCGAGGTCGCTGCACCGACCCAGCAGTCGGTCGGCTGCGCCCCGGCCGAGGCGCTCGGCCGCGGGCAGCACGACATCACCGCGGTCACGGTCCAGGACGGCACCGAGCAGCGCTGGGGCACGATCACGGTGCACGTCGCCGCAGCGAAGCCGACCGACCTGCGTGCCGAGGCCTCGGAGGGCAACGCGGTCGTGACCGGGACCACCGCCCCCGGCAACACGGTCCAGGCGCGGTCCGAGCTCGGCGCCGCGCTGCAGATCGGCACCGCGGACGCCGACGGGCACTTCTCCGTGGTGGTCCCGCGGACGAAGGCCGGCGAGCGTGTCCTCGTGCGCGCGGGCACGCCCTGGAACTGGAGCGGCTGGGCCACGGTGACCGTGACCGGGGATGCTGCCGCGCCGGAGCCGGTGGTGGCGCAGCCGTCGGACGGCAACGTCGACCCGGGCTTCACGCCGGGGCCGGGCGCCGCGCCGGAGCCGGTGGTGGCGCAGCCGTCGGACGGCAACGTCGACCCGGGCTTCACCCCGATCCCGGAGCCCGGCGCGGGTCAGGGTGAGGGCGAGCAGGCAGCTGACTCGCCCGTCCGCGTCACCGACGTGGCGGCGGACGGCTCCATCACGCTCACGGCGACGTCCCCGGAGACCCGCTTCCTCATCGGCGACGAGGAGGGCAACGGCTACGCGAACATCGTCGGCACGCCCGAGGGCAAGGCCACGACCCTGCGCAACATCCCGGCGTCGGTCCGGAAGCTCGTCGTGAAGTACATGTACTTCGACGAGCGCTTCACGATCACGATCCCCGGGCGCTGACCGTCACCCCGACGGACGCAGCGTCGAACGCAACGACGGTCGGGAGGCGCGGTGCCGGCTGGCACCGCGCCTCCCGTCCGTCGTCGACGCACGACAGCGGACCGCACCGCGCGGGTCGCGTGCCCCGCGCCGCCCGCGGATCAGTCCGCGAAGATCATCGGCCGGTTCGACAGCCTCGGCTGCCGCGCCGGCCGCGGCTGGCCCGCCGGCGTCGGCTGCTCCGCGCGCGGTCGGACCGGCGAGATGTGCACCCGGGTGGCCGCACCGAGCGCCTCGACCGTGTCGCACCGGTGCTGCCCCGCGGCGTGCACGACGATCGCCGCGCAGGCCTCGGCGTCGGCGGCGGCGTCGTGGTGCTGGAAGCCCTCGTACCCCGCGGCCCGTGCCGCCATCGGGAGCCGGTACGAGTCGAGCGTGTAGGTCTTGCGCGCGACCGCCAGCGAGCACAGCGAGTGGTGCTCGGACAGCTCGGTCCCGGTCGCCGAGCAGCCGCCCGCGATCACGCCCATGTCGAACCGGGCGTTGTGCGCGACCAGGACGTCGCCCTCGGCGAAGGCCACGATGTCGCGGTACTGCTCGGCCCAGCCCTTGGCGCCCACGACGTCCTCGGCGACGATGCCGTGGATGCGCGTGTTCCACTCGAGGAAGGCGTCGTGCCCGACCGGCGGCTGGATGAACCAGGACGCTCGGTCGACGACGCGACCCCCGCGCACCTTGACCAGCCCCACGGAGCAGGCGCTGGCGGGCGAGCTGTTGGCGGTCTCGAAGTCGATCGCGGTGAAGTTCAACGGCACGGCCCCGATCGTCGCACGGGGTCCCGACATCGTCCGCGCGCGACCTCGGCGTTGCGGCTGGGCGCCGGTAGCGTGCGGAGGTGACCACGCGCGCCGAACGCCCCCTCGTCCTCGTCCTGCCCGGAGCCGGGTACGGCCAGCAGGCGCCGCTCCTGTGGTGGACACGGTCGATCGCCGAGCAGCACGGTGCCGAGGTCGTCGCGCCGGCCTGGACGATCGACGCCGCGGCGAAGGTGGACCCGGTCGCGTTCGTCGAGGGTCAGGTGGAGCGCGCGCTCGACGGCCGCCGTCCCGACCTCGTCGTGGCTAAGTCGTTCGGCTCGTTCGCGCTGCCGTGGGCCGTCCGGCACACGGTCGACGGCGTGTGGCTCACGCCGGTGCTCACCGACCCGGCGGTGGCAGCGGCGCTCGCCGCGGCCGGAGCGGGCTCGATCGCCGTCGGCGGCTCCGCCGACGCGCTGTGGACGCCGCACGCGGTCGGGACGACGCGTGCTGAACTGCACACCGTCGAGGGAGCCGACCACGCGCTCGAGGTGACCGGCGACTGGCGACGTTCGCAGCGCCTCCAGGCCGACGTCCTGGGACTGGTGGAGCGGCGGACCGCAGCGCTGTCGCGCTGACGGCGTCGGACGGGAGGCACGGGTCGGCCCCGGCGGGCCGCCGCCGGTAGGCTGTCGTCCCGTGGCTCTCACCATCGGAATCGTCGGTCTCCCGAACGTCGGCAAGTCGACCCTGTTCAACGCCCTCACCAAGAACCAGGTCCTCGCCGCGAACTACCCGTTCGCAACGATCGAACCGAACGTCGGCGTGGTGAACCTGCCCGACCCGCGGCTCGACCAGCTCGCGACGCTCTTCGGGTCCGAGAAGACCGTGCCCGCTCCGGTGTCGTTCGTCGACATCGCCGGCATCGTCAAGGGTGCGAGCGAGGGGGAGGGACTCGGCAACAAGTTCCTCGCGAACATCCGTGAGGCCGACGCCATCGCCCAGGTCGTCCGCGGGTTCACCGACGACGACGTCGTGCACGTCGCGAACAAGGTCTCCCCGAAGGACGACCTCGAGGTCATCAACACCGAGCTGATCCTCGCCGACATGGAGACCATCGACAAGGCGCTCCCGCGCTACGAGAAGATGCTCAAGCTCAAGCAGGCCGAGCCCGTCGTGCTCGAGACCGCTCGCGAGGCACGGGCTGCGCTCGAGCAGGGCACCCTGCTGTCCGCGACCTCGATCGACCTGTCGCCGATCGCCGAGCTCGGGCTGCTGTCGGCCAAGCCGTTCATCTTCGTCTTCAACGTCGACGAGGCGATCCTCACCGACGCATCACGCAAGGCCGAGCTCGCGGCCCTCGTGGCTCCGGCCCAGGCCGTGTTCCTCGACGCGCAGGTCGAGTCCGAGCTCATCGACCTCGACCCCGCCGACGCCGCAGAGCTGCTCGAGTCGACCGGCCAGACCGAGTCCGGCCTCGACCAGCTCGCGCGCATCGGCTTCGACACCCTCGGGCTGCAGACCTACCTGACGGCCGGGCCGAAGGAAGCGCGTGCGTGGACGATCGGCAAGGGCTGGAAGGCTCCGCAGGCCGCTGGCGTCATCCACACCGACTTCGAGAAGGGCTTCATCAAGGCCGAGGTCATCTCGTTCGACGACCTGATGGCGACCGGCTCGATCGCCGAGGCGCGTGCCGCGGGCAAGGCGCGCATCGAGGGCAAGGACTACGTCATGCAGGACGGCGACGTGGTGGAGTTCCGCTTCAACAACTGATCGTCGCAGTCGACATCGCCGGACCGGGCGGCGTCGAGCGACGGCGATGATCGGTGTCGGCTCGCCCGCCGGCCGCCGCGACCGGACGCGGCTCGGGCCGCTGACCGGAAGTCAGACCGCGTCGGCCTCGGCGAGGTCCCACACCGGCGGCACGTACGACCGCGTCCACCCCTCGCGGAGTCGGGTGACCGCGCGGTCGAACGACTCGAGCAGGTCCATCTCCGGCCGCACCATCGACTGCAGCTGCAGTCCCTCGTACGTCGCGAGCAGCTGTTCGGCGCCGCGTGCGGGCTCCATCGTCCCCGGCTCGCGGCCGATCTCGACGTCGTGCTCGAGGGCGTGCTGCACGAAGGCGTGGAACCGACGCCACCGCGCGTGCAGCATCGGCGCGAGCGGGTGGTGCGGTGTCGCGGCGATGTTGAGCGTCGAGGTCAGGAAGCGCATGAGCGACGGGTCGGCGACGTTCGCACTGACGATCGCGCGCAGGAAGACGACGGCGCCGCTGCGCTCGGCGACCGGCATCAGGCCGTTGGAACGTTCGGCGTTCCACTGGTCGATGGTGGCGAGGAGGAGCCCGTCCCAGGTGGGGAAGACATCGTGGACGACGTCGAGCGGCTGGCCCGACTCGGTGGCGACGTGCTCGTAGGTGACCTCGTGGAGCGCGCGGACCCGGAGGACACGGATCATCGCGGCGACCACCTCGACCCGGAGCAGGGAGGACGTGTCGACGGTCGCGAGCGGTTGCATGGGTCCAGTCCACTCGGTGCGGGTCCGGGCGGACACCCCCAGTACTGGGAACCGCCGATACGCGCAGTCCGTACCCTTTGGCGGCTCGAACCTGAGGGAGACGGTGAGCGCGGGCGTTGAGTGGTTCCCATGAAGTACGTGGTGTACGGCGAGAACCGTGTGATGACCGGAACGGCGATCGCCGAGGCGGTGCTCGCCTACGCGGCAGCGCTGGGGGAGAACGGGACGACGGACATCGTCGAGGTCCCGACCGCGGATGCCGAGGGCTACGGCGTGACCGCGGAGATGCTCCTCGGGCCCGCATCGCAGATCATGGTCGAGGACGCTCCCGACGACGAGCTGGAGCCGGAGGACGAGGACCTCGTCAACGAGCTCGCCCGCCGGACGACCGCGGTCGGCGGCGGCCGCTTCGCCGACGCCGCGTCGTCACACTCGGACGAGCCCGAGGCCCGCCGCCTGCGGACCGACCCGCCGCAGGTCTGAGGACCGTTCGACGCACCGGTCCACTCGGTCGGCAGCGCGGGTGACGGAGGGCTGACGACGAACCGCTGATCCGGTACGGTGTGGCGCACCAGAGGCGCAGGCGTCACGACATCGCCGGTACCCGCCGTTCCGACAGGAGCCACCCATGCCGCACGTCGTCGACTTCGTCACCGTCTCCACCGAGGGTCTCGAGTCCTCCCCGGTCGCGGAGGCGCTCGCCGGGCTCCGCGCGAACGAGGCCCGGTACTTCCGGAACAAGTACGACCTCACGTTCACCACGCAGCCCGCAGCCGAGGTCCCGGAGCTCGTCGAGTACGTCGCGACGATCCTGCGCGAGGAGCGGGGCATCGTCGTCGCGTCCCCTGTGCTCGAGGCGACCCAGTTCGAGGTCGACGGGGTGCGCTGGACGTACGTGTTCCACGAGTCCGGGTTGTCCGTCAACGTGCTGTGGGCCATCGAACCGGGCGGCAAGCGCGCGGTGGGCTTCAAGCTGTCCGACGGGATGGAGGTGCCCGACGAGCTCGGCGCCTTCAAGTTCGCGCGGCAGCGGTCGAAGCTCGCCGGCACGATCCGCGGGTCCTACTTCGTCATCAAGGGCGAGTACTGACCGTCCGTCGTGCGGCCGGCTGGCCGCAGAACGCAGAGCCCGGACGGCGACTCGGCGCCCGGCACCTACCGTCAGTGGCACGAACTGCGGGAGGGCACGTGAAGTACATCCACTACGACGCCACCCTGATCCTGACGGGGGACCTGATCGCCGACGCGGTCGTCGACTACGCGGCAGCGCTCGGTGCGAACGGCCGGACCGACGCGATCTCGGTGCCGTCGGTCGGTGACGACGGGACCGTGACGCGGACGCTGCTGCTGGTCGGCCCGTCGAGCGAGCTGACGGTGACGGTGGCGCCGGACGACGAACTCGAACCGGAGGATCCGGCGTTCATCCGACGACTCCGGGACGCCGCTCGCCGCGCGGGGCCGGAGCGGCCGGTGAACGCCGACGAGCGGGAGCACTTCCGCGGAGCGGACGACCAGCCGACCGGCTGACCAGAGGTCCCGACAGTTCCCGGACGGGAACGACGAACGCCGCCGGCGTCGTGCCGGCGGCGTTCGTGGTGGTGGCGGTGGGTCGGTCAGGCGACCGACCGCTCAGCCGATCAGGCTGCGAGGGCGAGTTCGCCGGCGCGGACGGACCCGGCGAGCAGGATGGTCCGGCTCGCCTCGCCCCGCCAGGAGCGGCCCGGCACGGTCCAGCCGGACTCGCCGTCGACGTCCACACGGGCGTCACGGGTGACGAAGGTGCGCAGGTCGTCGGCGGGGATGCGGACGAGGTACTCGCGCTGCGAGCGGTCGTCGCGCACCGGGAACTCGGCGATGCGGTCGGGGGAGACGACGGGGGCGGCGAGTGCGGTCCCCGTGATGGTGATGCGGGTGTTCGTGGTGATGGTGTTCATGGTGCGGTACTTCCTGGTCGTTCGGCGCCCGTGCTGCCCGGTGTCGGCGCGGACGTCCCAGTCCGGCGCGACGCATCGGGTGCGGGCGCGCACGTCGTGTCTCGACGTGCAGCTCGTCCGTTCGGATCGAGCGGTGGTCTCGAGGGAATGCGGCCCAGGTGGGCCGGTTGCGAGACGGTCGGTGTGCGCGAGTCAGATGGGTTCGCTGCAGTGCACCAACGAGACACTGTACGCGAGGTCGCGCTCGACGTCCAGTGTCCGCACGGGAGGCGCGGTGCGGCTGTACCCCGCGCCTCCCGTCCGGCACGGGGTTCAGTTCAGGACCGGGGTGTCCTCCGGCACGACGCCGTCGCCGTACAGGTCGGTCGCCAGGTCGCGCAGCGCACGCAGGGCGACGCGCTGCGTCAGCGGCCCGTAGGAGATGCGGGCGACGCCCAGCGCCTCGTACTCGGCGGCGGGCAGGGCACCGGGCAGGCCGATCACGGAGAGCTTGCCGCGCCCGAGCCCGTCGACGAGTCGCTCGACCACGTCGCGCTGGATCGCGCCCGGGACGAACACGAGGGCGGCGCCGTTGTCGAGGAACGCCCTGCCGCGGGCGATGGCGTCCTCGATGCTCTCGTCGATGGGGCGGTCGCCACCGCGCGCGATCGCGTCGGTGCGGGCGTTGAGCTGGAAGGCGATGCCCTCGGCCTCGGCTGCGGCGGTGATCGCAGCGACCCGGGCGACGGCCTCGTCGAAGGGACGCAGGCGGTCCTCGACGTTCGCACCGACGACGCCCGCGGCGATGGCACGCCGGATCGTCTCGGCCGGGTCCTCGTAGCCGTCGTCGAGGTCGGCGGTGACGGGCAGGTCGGTCGCCGCGACGACGGTCGCTGCCCCGGCCAGGGCGACGTCGAGGGGCATGCCGCCGTCCTCGTAGCCGTGCGACGCTGCGATCGAGTGCCCGGCGGTCGCGATCGCCTTCGTGTGCGGCAGGTCGCTGACGACCTTGGCGCTGATCGCGTCCCACACGTTCACGACGCGGAGGATCTCGGGGGCCTCGTGCAGCTGCTGGAGGGTGGTCGCCTTGTCGGCGGTGCTCGTGGTCATGCAGCCGAGAGTAGGCCGACGCGCGGCCCTGCGGAGCGGTCGCAGGCGGGTTGTGGACGACCGTCCTGTGTCCACAGGGCCGATGCGTGGAGACGTGACCACCTGTGCGACGCGGGATGACGGCCGGACTCGCACCGCGCCTCCCGGCCGATGCATGCTGGGACGCATGGCGGACGACGAGCAGGACCCGGTCGGGACGCTCCGCGGGGTGCGGACGAGCATCAAGTGGACGCGGTACGCACCCGAGGTGCTGCCGCTGTTCGTCGCCGAGATGGACCACGACGTCGCGCCGGCGATCCGGCAGGCGCTCGTCGAACGGGTGCAGCAGTCCGACCTGGGCTACCTGGACGGGCCGGGTCCGCTCGCGCCCGCGTTCGCGCGGTTCGCGGCGGACCGGTGGGGGTGGCACGTCGACCCGGCACGGATCCACCTGGCGACCGACGTCAGCGTCGGGATCGTCGAGACGCTGCGGCTCGCACTGCCCGACGGCGGCCGGGTCGCGATCACGCCGCCGGTGTACCCGCCGTTCTTCGAACTCGTCGAGGAGGCACGGTGTCAGGTCGAGGAGGTGCCGCTCGCCGAGCAGTGGGGCGTCTACCGACTCGACCTCGACGGCCTCGAGCGGGCCTTCGCCGACGGTGTCCGGGTGTTCCTGCTCTGCAACCCGCACAACCCGATGGGACTCGTGCACGACCGCGCCGACCTCGAGGCGCTCGCCGCCCTCGCCGCGCGCTACGACGTCCTGGTCGTCAGCGACGAGATCCACGCGCCGCTCACCCACCCCGGCGTCCGGTTCACCCCGTTCTCGATGGTGGCCGAGGCCGCCGGTGCGCGCAGCGTCTGCGTGACGAGCGCGAGCAAGGGGTGGAACCTCGCCGGCGTGAAGTGCTCGGTCATCGTCGCCGGAGACGACCGCACCGCCGCCCTGCTCGAGTCGCTGTGGGAGGAGGTCGCCTGCCGCACGAGCATCCTCGGGCTGCACGCGAACCTCGCGGCGTTCAGCCTGGCGACGGACTGGCTCGACGAGGTGGTCGGGCGGATCGTCGCGAACGAACGGCTGCTCGGTACCCTGCTCGCCGAGCACCTGCCCGGCGTCGTCTACACCCGTCCGCGCGCCGGCTACCTGGCGTGGCTCGACTTCCGGGGGATCGGGCTCGGCGACGACCCGGCCGTGCCGCTGCGCGAGAACGCCTACGTGGCGCTGAACTCCGGGCTCGGGTTCGGCGCGCAGGGGCGGGGGTTCGCCCGGCTCAACCTCGCCTGCTCGCCGGAGACGCTGCGCGAGGCCGTGCACCGGATCGCGGCGGCGTACCCGTCGGGGGCGCAGGAGGGGCTGGTCTGGCACGTGGCGTGACCAGCGGCCGTCGTCGCCGCGCGGGATCCCGTGCGCTGCGACGAGGCGCGGGTCGGCGTGGCAGCGGCGTGGGAGCCTTGGCGTCAGCAGAGCACCCCGGGGCGATCGGATCCGTCGCGCCGAGCTGCACGTGCGGAGGACCGACAGGAGGGGACCGACGTGACCGAGCACACCGAACGTGACTGGCGACCCGTCTTCGCCGTGCTGGCGGACGACGACCGTCGGCGGGTGTACGCCCAGGTCGTCCTCGGCGTGGTGTCGTCGCCTGCGGGGGACGGGGAGGGCGGTCAGCTCCCGGCCCGGACCCGACGTGCACTGCGGGCGCTGCAGCGCGTGGGACTCGTGACCGTCACCGACGACGGCGGGTACGTCGCGGGACCGGAGGTGTTCGCCGCCGCGCTGGCGGCCGGAACGTCAGCGCGACCGCAGGGCGTCGAGCGCTTCCTGGAGGACGGCCGGATCGCGCAGTACCCGGCATCGCCCGCGGACCGTCGAGCCGTGCTGCAGTGGGTCGTGGAGCGGGCGCTCACCCCGGAGGAGGTCCTCGACGAACGCGCCGTCACCGAGCGACTCCGGCGGTTCCACGAGGATCCCGTGACGCTCCGGCGGTACCTGGTCGACTTCGGTCTCGTCGTGCGCGACGCCGACGGCAGCGCCTACTCCCGGACGCGCACGGCCGGCTGAGGGAACGGGGACGGGGTCAGGCGTCGACGTACTGGTTGCGACCGACCACCTGGATCCGCAGGTCGTCGTCACGGTCCATCGCGAGGAACTCGCGGGCGACGAAGGCGACGGACGGCCACCGCACCACCTCGGTGACGAGGGTCCCCTCGATGAACACCTGCCACGCGCCGCGCTCTCGGACGGCCTGCACCTGGTACGTCGCCATGCCGCGAGCGTACCGGCTCACCCCAGACGCTTCTCGTACCAGCGCACCACCGGGACGGACCCGTCCGGCTTCCGCCAGTCCGCGGGTCGGCGTCCGGTCAGCTGCCACCCACGCCGCTCGTACAGCCGCCACGCTCCGGGCGTCTCCTCGGTGACGTCGAGCCGGAGGACCTGCAGGCCGCGGGCCGGCCCGGCGAGGACACCGGCCGTCGCCTCGACCGTCGCCATCAGGGTGTCGGCGACCCCGCGTCCGCGGTGGTCCGGGTGGACGAGCAGGCGGGTGACCAGCGGCGGTGCGTCCGGATCGGGAGCAGCGAGCCCCACGTGGCCGACCGGGACGTCGCCGACCAGCGCCGTCCACGCCGCGAGGAACCCGGGCGGCGACAGCCATCGCTCGGGGTCGACGGGCCAGTGCGCCGGGTACCCGCCCTCGTGTGTCCGCCGGAGCACCTCGACGAGGGGCACGAGGTCGGCGTCCTGACGCGAGCGGATGTCCATCGCGCCCGACGCTACCGCCGGTCCGGTCACGCCAGGTCGAGCACCATGTGCACGTCCGCCCGGACGTACGGGCTCGGTGCCACCTCGTCGTGCCCGAGGTGCCGGAACCCGAACGCCTCGTACAGGTGCACGGCGCTCGCGAGCTGGCTGTTGCTCTCCAGGACGACGCGTCGAGCACCGAGCTCCCGTGCCCGGTCGAGCGCGACCGCGATGAGCTTCCGGCCGGTGCCGTGCCCTTGGTGTGCGGGGGAGACCGCCATCTTCACGAGCTCGAAGACCCGGTCGCCGACCGGCATCAGGCCGATGCACCCGATCACCTCGTCGTCCAGACGGGCGACGAACACGGCGCCCCCGGGCTCGACGATGCGGCCGGCCGGGTCGCCCAGGATCGCGCGGTCCTCGTCCTCGAGCGTGAAGTACCGCTCGATCCAGGACTCGTTGAGGGTGCGGAACGCATCGGCATCGGCGGGCGTCGCGAGTTCGACGATGGCCAGGGCCGAGGCCGGGTGGGAAGCGGGTGCGGGTGAGGCAGCGGCAGCGGCAGCAGCGGTGTCGGGCATGCGTCCATCCTCGGACGGTCGATGCATGCACGTCCAATACCGATCACGGTGGATCAGTACGCTGCGTGCATGGATGTGGACCTGCGCCAGCTCCGGGCGTTCCTCGCGGTGGCCGACGAACTGCACTTCAGTCGGGCCGCCGAACGGCTCCGCATCGCACAACCGGCGTTGTCGCAGCAGATCCGCCGCACCGAGCGCGACCTCGGCGTCGACCTGTTCGTCCGGACGTCGCGCAGCGTCGCGCTCACCCCCGCCGGGCGGGTGCTGCAGGGTCGTGCGCGCTCGCTGCTCGAGCAGGCGGAACGGGACCTCGACGAGGTCGTCCGGGTCAGCCGTGGCGAGGTCGGTCGGCTCGACGTCGGGTTCGTCGTCTCGGCGCTGCCCCTCGGACCGGTCGAACGCGTCCAGGTGTTCCGGCAGCGCTTCCCCCTGGTGCGGGTGGAGCTCACCGAGGGCTACTCGTCGACGCTCCTCGCCCGGATCGTCCGCGGCGAGCTCGACCTGGCCGTCGTGCGCGACCCCGACCCGGACCCGGCCGTGGGGCTCCTGCCGTTCCGCACCGAGCGGTTCGTCGCGGCGGTCCCGCGTGGGCACCGGCTCGCCGGCCGAGCGAGCATCGCCGGGACCGAGCTCGTCGACGAGCCGTTCGTGTTCTTCCCGCCCATCGCCGGTGCGGTGGCGACGGAGCGCAACCTGGCTCCGGTCGTCGTGGACGGACGCCGCCCCCAGGTGGTCCAGGAGGCCACGACCTGGGCCACCGTGCTGCACCTGGTCGGGGTGGGGCTCGGGGTGACGGTGGCACCGGAGAGCGCGACGCTCGCGGCCCCGGACACGGTCGTGCTGCTGCCGCTGGACGGCGACGAGCACCGGAGCGAGCTGCACTGGGCGGTGCGTGCCGACGACGACCGCGAGATCCTGCGGAACTTCATCGCCGCGACCGAGCGCTGACGGCGCAGGCCGGCAGCGATCCCCGGCCCGGCATCGAGCCCCGGCCCGGCAGCGAGCCCCGACGATGCGACGGAGCCCTGACGATGCGACCGAGCCCCGTCCCGACGACCGACCGCGCTGCCACTCAACCGAGCGGCAGCACCGCCGCCCGCTGGTCCCCGAGCTCGTCCTCGTGCCACGGCCGTGCCCCACGGAGCGTCACCCCGAGCTGCACGAGCACGAACCCCACGTGCGGCTCGACGTCCGGGTCCCACGCCCCCTCGACCCCGAGCCCGAACGCGCCGAGTTCGTCGTCCGCCTCGTCCCGAACCGACAGTCGCCACCGTCCGTCGCCGAGCTCCTCGACGACGGCCCAACGAGCGGTCGCGAACCGGCTCACGCGGTCTTCGACACGTCCGCGGTGAAGTTCTGCACCCGGCGCAGCAGCGCTTCGCCACGCATCGCGATGGTCGCCGGCGGGTTCAGGTGCGGCGGGGCGGTGCGGATGAGCATCGAGCACCCGAGGTCCTCGCAGATGTACGAGCCGATCGTGTTGCCGTTGCGTCCGGACTCGCCCGCGCGTGCCGCCGAGAACAGGCGGACCTGTGTCGCGGGCTGCGGGGAGTGGCAGAAGGAGCACATCGCGGCGATCCCCGGGCGGAGCGACCCACCGGCGGAGCGCACGACGATCCCGACGGGACGGTCGTCGACCCACGACACGATGTAGCCGCGGCGGGCGGCCTGCGGGTCGCGCCAGCCGAGGAACTCGCGTTCGTCCCAGAGCATCTCGTGCAGGCCGGGGATCGGCAGCTGCTCGAGTTCCTCCGGGGTGGCGTTCACGAACGACGAACGGATGTCTGCTTCGGTCAGTGGCTTCACGGTGCGTTCACCCTATGCCTCACCTCCGACGGTGGCCGCTACTCCAGTCTGGAGGCGCGGATCGCCCCGAGTGCGCTCGTCCCGTCCGCCACGAGCACCGCCCGACGCAGCGCGTCCCGCCCGACGCGGCGTGCGGCCGCGTCGTCCGCCGCGAACTCGACGAGGACGCGCGTCGAGCGCGCCATGGCGCGCGCGCCGGGCACCCACGGGACCGCACGTTCGATCGACTCGGCGACCGCGACCGCGACCGCGTGGCGCTGGGTCAGGTGCGCGCGTTCGTGGGCGACCACGGCCTCCAGTTCGTCGGTCCGCAGCAGGTCCGCGAGCCCGGTGCTGACGAGCACCCCGCCCTCCCGGCCGGGGACGGCACAGGCCAGTGCGTGGTCCGCCTCGACGACGGCGACGGGGGTGCCGTCGATCTCACGGTGCGGTGCTGCCCCGGCCCGCATCGCCTCGCGCACGGCGACCTGCTCGGCGCCCGGCCGGACCCGCACCGCGACGACGAAGGCGAGCACGGCGAGGAGCGCGACGCCGATGTTCAGGCCGTGCGTGGGGGAGTCGTCCAGCCGGAACGGGTCGGTGAGCGGTCGGTCGGCGAGCACCACGAACGCGATGCCGAGCACGAAGCCGACGACCCCGAGCACGACCGCGAGCGACCACGACACCAGTGCGGTGCGCGGGTGGCTGATCGTCCACGCCGAACGGGTCAGCACCCGGGGGGCGACCACCACGACGACGAGAGCGGACACGACGAGCGCGACCCCGGCGACGACCACTGGCGGTGCCCGGTCAGGAACGCGCTCGCGCGTCGAGGGCCCGGCGGAGGACGTCGAGGTCGTCCGAGGCGAGCGAGCCGGTGAACTGGAGCAGGGCGGCCTCGCGGTCGGAGGCGGCGGCGAGCGCGTTCGACATGAGCGACGCGGTCTGCTGCTCACGGGTGTGCACGGCGCGGAAGGTCAGGGGTGCGTCGTCGTGCTCCTGCCGGTCCACCTGGCCCTTGCGGCCGAGCCGGTCGAGCACGGTGAGGACGGTCGTCAGTGCCGGCCGCGGCTCGGGGAACGCGTCCAGCACCTGTCGCGCGGTCATCCCGGTGTCCGCCGACCACAGCGTCTCGAGCACCGCCTGTTCGAGCTGCCCGCGGGGGCGCGATCGCTGTCCTGCCATCCCCGCATTCTACGAGTCGTCGAACGTCCTCCGCAGCCCGGATCCGTCACATGCCGGAAACGCGGCATCGCTATGCTCGTCGCGGACAACTGAACACCGGCCGATCACCCGCCGCGGGAGAGTCGAGCGCACGCGCCCGGCACCGAAGGAGCAACCTCCCCGTCAATCTCTCAGGTCCCAGACCGCAGCGGACAGGCCACTCTGAAAAGCAGCCACGGGTCCCCCACCGGGACCGGCCCGTGTCTCGCCCACGGTGAAAGCCGCCGGACCTCACGGGCCGCGGTGAAACTCTCAGGCCCATGACAGAGGGGGAGTTCCGCCCGACGACGGCCGTCGGGACCTGCCGATGCCAGGAGAACTCCGTCATGCGTTCGTCCCCCCTCGAACCCGCGCACGAAGCAGCGGGCGCAAGCTTCACCGACTTCGCCGGGTACCGGATGCCCGTGCGGTACTCGTCCGACCTCGCCGAGCACCACGCCGTGCGCACCGCGGCCGGTGTCTTCGACCTGTCGCACATGGCCGAGGTCGGCGTGACCGGTTCCGACGCCGTCCCGTTCCTCGACCACGCGCTCGCCGGGACCTTCGGCGCGATGCCGGTCGGTCGGGCGAAGTACTCGCTCCTGCTCGCCGAGGACGGCGGCATCCTCGACGACCTCGTCGTCTACCGCACCGACGAGGACGTCTTCCTGGTCGTGGCGAACGCCGCCAACCGCGAGGTCGCCGTCGCCGCGCTGACCGAACGCGCCGCCGGCTTCGACGTCGTGGTGTCGGACGACTCGGACACCACCGCGCTCGTCGCGATCCAGGGCCCCGCCGCCGCGGGCACGCTCGACGCCCTGGTCGTGGCCGACCGCCTGCAGCCCGAGACCCCGCTCGACGAGCTCCGCTACTACCGCGTGCTGCACGCCACGTTCGACGGCAGCGAGGTGCTCGTCGCCCGCACCGGCTACACCGGCGAGGACGGCTTCGAGCTCTACGTCGCCCCGGACGTCGCGGTCGCGCTGTGGGACGCGCTGCTCGAGACCGGCGCCGACCGCGGTGTCGTCCCGGCCGGTCTCGCCGCGCGCGACACCCTGCGGCTCGAGGCCGGCATGCCCCTCTACGGGCACGAGCTGAGCACCGAGGTCCGTCCGGCGCAGGCCGGGCTCGGCCGGGTGGTCGCGACCGAGGGATCGTTCGTCGGCGATGCCGGTGTCGTGCCGGCCGACGACGCCCGCGTGCTCGTCGGCCTCGTCACCGAGGGCCGGCGCGCACCCCGGGCCGGCTACGACGTCCAGCTCGACGGTGCCGTGGTCGGCACCGTGACGAGCGGGGCGCTGTCGCCGACGCTCGGGCACCCCGTCGCGATGGCCTTCGTCGACCCGGCGGCGCTCGCCGCGGTCTCGGACGCCGACGGGGGACGAGTCCTCCACATCGACGTCCGCGGCACCGCCGTCCCCAGCACCGTCGTCCCGTTCCCCTTCTACCGCCGCACCCCGAGAGGCTGAGCCCCGTGACCGACCAGACCGCACTCCAGTACACCGCCGACCACGAGTGGCTCCTCGTCGAGGGCGACACCGTCACCGTCGGCATCACCGACCACGCCGCCGAGCAGCTCGGCGACGTCGTCTACGTCGAGCTCCCCGCCGTCGGCACCACGACGACCGCCGGCCAGCAGATCGGCGAGATCGAGTCGACCAAGAGCGTCGGCGAGCTGTTCGCGCCGATCGAGGGCCAGGTCGTCGCGATCAACGACGCCGTGGTCGACGCACCCGACACCGTCAACCAGGACCCGTTCGGCACCGGCTGGCTCGTCAAGCTCAAGGTGGACGGCACCTCGTTCCCCGAGGACCTCATGGACCACGACGCGTACCGGGCGTCCATCGCATGACGACCCTCGACGCGAACCAGCAGCCCACGGTCACGCGGGACGAGAACCTGCAGACCACCTTCGCCGACCGGCACATCGGCACCACGCCGGCCGACCAGCGGGCCATGCTCGAGGTCGTCGGGCAGCCGTCGCTCGACGCCCTCGTCCGCGCGGCGATCCCGGAGTCGATCCACGCCGCCCCGGTCGAGCGCTCCTCGATCCCGGCCGCCGTCGGCGAGACCGAGGCGCTCGCCGAGCTGCGCGCCAAGGCATCCCGCAACACCGTCCGCCGCGCGATGATCGGTCTCGGCTACCACGGCACCCACACGCCCGCGGTGATCCAGCGCAACGTGCTCGAGAACCCGAGCTGGTACACGGCCTACACGCCGTACCAGCCCGAGATCTCGCAGGGCCGGCTCGAGGCGCTCATCAACTTCCAGACGATGGTCTCCGACCTCACGGGCATGGCGACCGCCGGCGCGTCGATGCTCGACGAGGGCACGGCCGTCGTCGAGGGCATGCTCCTGGCCCGTCGTGCGTCCAAGGTGACGGGCGACGCGTTCCTCGTGGACGCCGACCTCCTGCCGCAGACCCGCGCGCTCCTCGACCACCGCGCCGACGCCGTCGGCATCGAGCTCCGCGGGTTCGACGCGGTGTCCGGTCCGTCCGACGAGCAGCTCGACGGCGCGTTCGGTGTCGTCCTGCAGTACCCGGGCGCCTCGGGCCGTGTCGTCGACCCGAGCGCCACCATCGAGCGCGTCCACGCGGGCGGCGGGATCGCCGTCGTCGCGGCCGACCTGCTCGCGATGACGCTGCTCGCCAGCCCCGGCGACCTCGGCGCCGACGTCGCCGTCGGCACGAGCCAGCGCTTCGGCGTCCCGCTCGGTTTCGGCGGCCCGCACGCCGGGTACCTCGCCGTCCGTGCCGGTCTCGAGCGCCAGCTGCCCGGTCGCCTGGTCGGTGTCTCGTTCGACGCCGACGGACAGATGGCCTACCGCCTGAGCCTCCAGACCCGCGAGCAGCACATCCGCCGCGAGAAGGCGACGAGCAACATCTGCACCGCGCAGGTCCTGCTCGCCGTGATGGCCTCGATGTACGCGGTCTACCACGGCCCCGAGGGGCTGCGGTTCATCGCGGACCGCGTCGCCCGGACGACGGGCGCCCTCGCCGGGGCGGCACGCGACGCCGGACTCGCCGTCGAGCACGACGCGTTCTTCGACACGCTGGTGCTCCGCGCCGAGGGCCGTGCGGGCGCGCTCGTCGACGCCGCCCGCGACGCCGGCTACCTGCTGCACCAGGTCGACGCCGACACGTTCCAGGTGTCGGTCGACGAGACCACCACGCCGGACGACGTGAGCGCGCTCGCCCACGTGTTCGGGGCCGTGGACGCGACCGTCCCGGCGACCGAGCGCGCCGTGCGCGACGCGACCACGGGCCTCCCGTCCGGTCTGCTGCGCAGCAGCGACTACCTGACGCACCCCGTGTTCAGCGCGCACCGCAGCGAGACCCGCATGATGCGGTACCTGAAGCACCTGTCGGACAAGGACTACGCGCTCGACCGCGGCATGATCCCGCTCGGCAGCTGCACGATGAAGCTCAACGCGGCGACCGAGATGGCGGCCGTGACCTGGCCGGAGTTCGCGAACGTGCACCCGTTCGCGCCCGCCGACGACGTCACGGGGTACCTCGACATGATCGGCGACCTGGAGACCTGGCTCGCCGAGGTCACCGGCTACGACACCGTGTCCCTGCAGCCGAACGCCGGCAGCCAGGGCGAGCTCGCCGGCCTCCTGGCGATCCGCGGGTACCACCTGGCGAACGGCGACACCGAGCGCACGGTGTGCCTGATCCCGTCGAGCGCGCACGGCACGAACGCGGCGTCGGCGGTCCTCGCCGGCATGCGCGTCGTGGTGGTCGCGTGCGACGAGAACGGCAACGTCGACCTCGACGACCTCCGCGCGAAGACCGCGCAGCACGGCGCGCAGCTCGCCGCGCTCATGGTCACGTACCCGTCCACGCACGGGGTCTACGAGCACGACATCCGCGACATCTGCGACGCCGTGCACGACGCCGGCGGCCAGGTCTACGTCGACGGCGCGAACCTCAACGCGCTCCTCGGGCACGCCCGCTTCGGGGACTTCGGCGGCGACGTGTCGCACCTCAACCTGCACAAGACCTTCTGCATCCCGCACGGCGGTGGCGGTCCGGGTGTCGGTCCGGTCGCGGCGAAGGCGCACCTCGCGCCGTTCCTCCCCGCGCACCCGATGGCCCAGCAGGCGGACCGTCGGCCGGGCTCCTCCTCCGCCGACGTCACGATCGAGGGTCGGCTCGCGCACGCGGGTGGTCCGGTCAGTGCGGCACCGTACGGCAGCCCGAGCATCCTGCCGATCACGTGGACGTACGTGCGGATGATGGGGCTCGAGGGCCTCACCCGGGCGACCGAGGCAGCGGTGCTCGGGGCGAACTACGTCGCGGCGCGGCTGCGCGACGCCTTCCCCGTCCTGTACACCGGCGACGCGGGGCTCGTCGCGCACGAGTGCATCCTCGACCTCCGGCCCCTGCGGGACACCACGGGCATCACGGTCGACGACGTCGCGAAGCGCCTCGTCGACCACGGCTTCCACGCGCCGACGATGTCCTTCCCCGTCGCGGGCACGCTCATGGTCGAACCGACCGAGAGCGAGGACCTCGCCGAGCTCGACCGCTTCGTCGACGCCATGCTCGCGATCCGTGCCGAGGCCGCAGCGGTCGAGCGGGGCGAGTGGCCGGCCGACGACAACCCGCTGGTCAACGCGCCGCACACCGCGGCGTCGGCGATCACGGGGGAGTGGACGCACCCCTACACGCGCGAGCAGGCCGTCTACCCGACGCCCGGGATCGTCGCCCGGAAGTACTGGCCGCCGGTGCGCCGGATCGACCAGGCGTACGGCGACCGCAACCTCGTGTGCGCCTGCCCGCCGATCGAGGCCTTCGCCTGATCGCGTCACACACCCCCGGAAGGGGGTAACGTGAGCCCCGTCCGGTCCTGCCGGGCGGGGCTCGCTGCGTCGGTGGCGCTGTCGGTCGCACTGTCGGTGGCAGACCAGCGCGGCTGGCCCCGGACAGGGTCCCGAGGTCGTCCCGGACGGTCCCAGAGGGGCTTCGAGGGTCGGAGCGCTCCACCACATCGAGGTGGCCGGCTGCTTGCACAAGGCTGTCGAGCAGTGCAACAAGTTCGTTGCAGAAGCAACGAATCCGCTCTACGAGCCGTAGAGCGCACGGAACTTGCATCCTGCCGCAAGGATCGTGCAACTTGGTTTCCGGTTTGTAACCGATGGCCGCAGGGTTTGGTCGGCGGTCGCGCCACTGCCTACAGTGCAAGGACAAGCGCGCCCGGTAGCACCTCTGTGCCTGGCGCGTCCCATGCACCAGGAGGAACCTTGATCAAGAAGCGCGCTGGGCTCTCAGCCCTCGCCGTGCTCGGGGCCACAGCACTCGCCCTGACCGGCTGCTCGACCAACAGCAGCAGCAGCAACGGCGGTGACTCGGGCTCGACGAACGCGTCCGGGATCGTCACCACCAACGGCAGCGAACCCCAGAACCCGCTCATCCCCTCGAACTCCACCGAGACCGGTGGCGGCAAGATCATCACGTCGATCTTCGAGGGCCTCGTCTCGTACGACGCCAAGGGCAAGCCGGTCAACGAGGTCGCGAAGAGCATCACCACCGATGACTCCAAGACCTACGACATCAAGCTCAACACCAACTACACCTTCACCAACGGCGAGAAGGTCACGGCGGAGTCCTTCACGAAGGCGTGGAACTGGGCTTCACAGTTCTCGAACGCGCAGGGCGCGAACTACTTCTTCGAGAACATCCAGGGCTACGACGCCGAGAAGGACTCGGAGCTCACCGGCCTCAAGGTCAAGAGCGACTCCGAGTTCACGGTGACGCTGAACTCCCCGCAGTCGGACTTCCCGCTGTCGCTCGGCTACTCGGCCTTCATGCCGCTGCCGTCGGAGTTCTACAAGGACACCAAGGCCTTCGGCGAGAACCCGATCGGCAACGGTCCCTACAAGCTGGCGAACGACAAGGCGTGGACGCACAACCAGTCCATCAAGCTCGTCACCAACAAGGACTACGAGGGCAAGCGCAAGCCGAAGAACGGTGGTCTGACGATCACGTTCTACACCACGCAGGACACCGCCTACGCGGACGTCCAGGGTGGCAACCTCGACATCCTGGACGCGATCCCGGACGCCGCCTTCAAGACCTACAAGTCGGACTTCCCCGACTCGAACGTCAACCAGGCCGCAGCGATCTTCCAGGGCTTCTACCTGCCCTACTACCTCGACCACTGGAAGGGTGAAGAGGGAAAGCTGCGTCGCGAGGCGATCTCGATGGCGATCAACCGCAAGCAGATCACCGACAAGATCTTCGACGGCACGCGCACCCCGGCCAAGGACTTCACGTCCCCGGTCATCGCCGGCTGGTCGGACGACCTCAAGGGCTCGGACGTCCTCGACTACGACAAGTCGAAGGCGAAGGACCTCTGGGACCAGGCCAACAAGATCTCGCCGTACGACGAGACCCTGACCATCGCCTACAACGCCGACGGTGGCCACGAGGCATGGGTGACCGCGGTCACGAACTCCATCGCGAGCACGCTCGGCATCAAGGCCGAGGGCAAGGCGATCCCGACGTTCCAGGAAGCCCTGGACGCGCAGAAGAACGACAAGCTCACGGGCGGTAGCCGCACCGGTTGGCAGGCCGACTACCCGTCGCTGTACAACTTCCTCGGCCCGACCATGGGCAAGGGCTCGTCGAGCAACTACGCGCGCTACGACTCGCCGGAGTACAACGCGCTGCTCGCCAAGGGCCGCTCGGCGTCCTCCGTCGAGGAGGGCAACAAGTACTTCGACCAGGCCCAGGAGCTGCTGTTCCAGGACCTGCCGGAGATCCCGCTCTGGTACGCCAACGTGACCGGTGTCTGGTCCGCTGACAACGTGTCGAACGTCAAGTTCGGCTGGGACTCGGTGCCGCTGTACTACGACGTCGAGGTCAAGAAGTAACACCCGTCTCCTCGGAGACACACCGCGAGCAGGTATCCTGCTCCGCGGCCACCGGACGGGGGTCCGGGGACCACACGGTCCTCGGGCCCCCGTACCACGGCGGTCACACCTTCCCCCACAACCGCGGGCGCCGCCGCCCGCACCGGACACCCGTGCCGACCCGCGGACCGTCCACCCCTCACGACATGAACCTGAACGACATGCGCGCCGCACAGGACCGGGCGATCTGATGCTCTGGTACCTCGGCAAGCGCCTCCTGCAACTCATCCCCGTGTTCTTCGGGGCCACGTTCCTCATCTACTTCATGGTCTTCTCGCTGCCCGGCGACCCGATCGCCGCGCTGTTCGGCGACCGCCAGCCGACGCCGCAGGTGATCGAGCAGCTCCGGCAGCAGTACAACCTGGACAAGCCGTTCATCGTCCAGTACCTGCTCTGGATCGGCGGGGTCTTCAAGGGCGACCTCGGCGTGACCTACTCGGGCCTGCCGGTCTCGCAGCAGCTCGCGTCGGCCTTCCCGATCACGGCACGCCTCGCGATCCTCGCGCTCGTCTTCGAGGCCGTCGCCGGCATCGTCGTCGGCGTGATCGCGGGCCTCAAGAAGGGCAAGTGGTTCGACGCCACGGCCCTCGTCGTGTCCCTGCTGCTCATCTCGGTCCCGACCTTCGTCGTCGGCTTCCTGCTGCAGTACGTGTTCGGCATCCAGCTCGGGCTGTTCCGCGTGACCGTCTCCGGACAGGCACCGTGGTCGGAGCTCGTCCTGCCGGCGATCGTGCTGGCGTCGGTGTCGTTCGCGTACATCGTCCGCCTGACCCGCGCGAGCGTCGCCGAGAACATGAGCGCCGACTTCGTGCGGACCGCGACGGCCAAGGGGCTCCCGCGCCGCCGGGTCGTCGGGGTGCACATCTTCCGCAACTCGCTCATCCCCGTGGTGACCTACCTGGGTGTCGACATCGGCAACCTGATGGTCGGCGCGGTCGTCACCGAGGGCATCTTCAACATCAACGGTGTCGGTGGCACGGTGTTCCGGGCCGTCAAGCTCGGCGAGGGCCCCACGGTCGTGTCGTTCGTCGCCGTGATGGTCATCATCTTCATGCTCGCCAACCTCCTGGTCGACCTGCTCTACGCCGTCCTGGACCCGAGGATCCGCTATGCCAAGTAACGCCGAGTCCCGTTCCGCGACGCACTACGTCGCGCCGATCGAGGAGACGCCGCTGCAGGCGGTCGACCAGGTCAACGAGGACGAGAAGACCCGTTCCACCTGGACGGACGCATGGGACTCCATGCGCACCCGTCCGACGTTCTGGATCTCGTCCGTCCTCATCCTGCTCGTGCTGGTCGTCGCGATCTTCCCCGGGCTGTTCACCCACGTCGACCCGCGTGCGGCGAACCTCGACTTCAGTGACGAGGGTCCCCGTCCGGGCCACCCGCTCGGGTACACCCGCCAGGGCTACGACGTGTACGCCCGTGTCATCTGGGGCGCGCAGAACTCGATCATCGTCGGCCTCGTGGCGACGGTCCTCGTGTCGATCGTCGGCATCGTGGTCGGCGCCCTCGCCGGGTTCTACGGCGGCTGGCTCGACACGATCGTGTCCCGCATCGGCGACATCTTCTTCTCGATCCCGACCATCCTCGGCGCGATCGTGATCATGTCGGTCATCCCCGCCCGCAACGCGATCACCGTCGCGCTCGTGCTCGCCGCGTTCGCGTGGCCGCAGATCGCGCGCATCATGCGTGGTGCCGTGCTCAGCGCGAAGCAGTCCGACTACGTGACCGCCTCGGCGGCGCTCGGCGTCGGCCGCTTCACCACGCTCGTGCGCCACGTCATCCCGAACGCGCTCGCACCGGTCATCGTCGTCGCGACGGTCTCGCTCGGCACGTTCATCGTGGCCGAGGCGACCCTGTCGTTCCTCGGTATCGGTCTGCCGCCGTCGGCGCTCAGCTGGGGCCTCGACATCGGCACCGCGCAGACGTCGATCCGCACCAACCCGGCGACGATCTTCTGGCCCTCGGCCGCCCTGTCCATCACCGTGCTCGCGTTCCTGCTCCTCGGCGACGTGGTCCGTGACGCGCTCGACCCGAAGGCGAGGGCCCGTCGATGACCGAGACGCTCACCGATCCCACCACCGACCGCCGCCGCACCCCCGGCACCCCGCTCCTCGAGGTCTCCGGCCTCCAGGTGGGGTTCCGGACCCAGAGCGGTCTCGTCCAGGCCGTCCGCGGCGTGGACTTCACCCTCGACCAGGGCGAACGCCTCGCCATCGTCGGCGAGTCGGGCTCCGGCAAGTCGACCAGCGCGCAGGCGATCATCAAGCTGCTCGCCGGCACCGGTGAGGTCACCGGCGGGTCGATCAAGTTCAACGGGCGCGAGCTCGTCGGGCTCAGCGACAAGGAGATGTCGGAGATCCGCGGGAAGGAGATCGGCTACGTCCCGCAGGACCCGATGTCGAACCTCAACCCGCTGTGGTCCATCGGTTTCCAGGTCGAGGAGGCCATCAAGGCCAACGGCATGGCGACCGGCAAGCACGCCATCCGCGCGCGCGCGGTCGAGGTGCTGCAGGAGGCCGGCCTCGGCGACGCCGCGACCCGGCTCAAGCAGTTCCCGCACGAGTTCTCCGGCGGCATGCGGCAGCGCGTGCTCATCGGCATCGGTCTGTCGAGCCGCCCGCAGCTGCTCATCGCCGACGAGCCGACCTCGGCGCTCGACGTCACGGTCCAGCGCGTCATCCTCGACCACCTCGAGACCCTGACGCGCGACTTCGGGACCTCGGTCCTGTTCATCACGCACGACCTCGGCCTCGCGGCCGAGCGCGCCGAGAAGCTCGTCGTGATGTACAAGGGCCAGGTCGTCGAGTCGGGTCCGTCCAAGGAGATCCTGGCGAACCCGCAGCACCCGTACACGCAGCGCCTCGTCGCGGCGGCACCGTCGCTCGCGAGCCGTCGCATCCAGTCGAAGGTGCAGCACCAGCGCATCGACATCGCCGACGCGGGGAGCGAGGACGACGAGCTCATCGCCCGCGCCCACGAGCGCGAGCAGCGTCCCGCCGAGGACCTCATCGTGGTGAAGAACCTCGAGAAGGTCTACAAGCTGCGCGGCAAGAACCTGCAGAGCCGCGAGCTGAAGGCCGTCGACGACGTCTCGTTCTCGATCCCGAAGGGCACCACCACGGCGCTCGTCGGCGAGTCCGGTTCGGGCAAGTCGACCGTCGCGAAGCTCGTCCTGCAGCTCGAGTCGATCACGTCCGGGTCGGTCACCTTCGACGGCACGGACATCGGCGCGCTGAAGGGCAAGGAGCTCTTCGACTTCCGCCGTCGCGTGCAGCCGGTGTTCCAGGACCCGTACGGCTCCCTGGACCCGATGTACAACGTCGGCAACACGATCGCGGAGCCGCTGGCGACGCACAAGGTCGGCGACAAGGCAAGCCGCCGGGCCCGCGTGCTCGAGCTGCTCGACCAGGTCGCGCTGCCGAAGTCGATGGTGAACCGCTACCCGAACGAGCTCTCGGGCGGTCAGCGGCAGCGCATCGCCGTGGCCCGTGCGCTCGCGCTCAAGCCCGAGGTCATCGTGCTCGACGAGGCCGTCTCGGCGCTCGACGTGCTCGTGCAGGGGCAGATCCTCGACCTGCTCACCGAGCTGCAGACCGAGCTCGGCCTGACGTACCTGTTCATCACGCACGACCTCGCGGTCGTCCGCCTCGTCGCGGACAACGTGTGCGTCATGCGCAAGGGACAGATCGTCGAGAAGGCGACCACCGACGAGGTCTTCGCCTCGCCGCAGGAGCAGTACACGAAGGACCTGCTCGCCGCCATCCCCGGCGCCGGGTTCGAGTTCGGGCGCTGATCCCGCTGCCCCACCCCGAGGCCGGACGCCCCGTCGTCCTCCGCGCTGGTCGCGGAAGTGCGGTGGCGTCCGGCCTCGTCGTGGTGCTGGGGGTGCTCCTGCTGGCCGACGCCGCGGCGCGCGGGAGCTGGGACGTGGTCCTCGTCGCCCTCGGTCCCGTCGCGGCCGCCGTGTGGGTCACCTGGGTCGCCACGGTCCGGCCGTGCATCCGGTTCGACGACGACGCGGTCACGGTCGTGAACCCGCTCCGGACGACCCGGGTGCCGTGGCCGGCGGTCCGGGCGGTCCGCCAGCGCTGGCAGGTCCTCGTCGACACGGTCGACGGGCGGACGGTCACCTGTCGCGGTGGCCCCGCGCTGCCCCGCCGTCGTCCCGGGGCCGGGGGACCGGCGGACGCCCCGGCGGTGCGGCCGCTGCTCGACCGCCTCGCGGAGCGACGGAGGGTCGCCGGAACGGTCGCTCCGGTCGCTCCGGTCGAGACGACCTGGGACCGCGTGCCGGTCGTCCTCGGCGCGGTCGCGGGCGTCCTGCTCGTGGTCTCCGTCGTGACCGCGACGGTGACCGCGGTCGCCTGACGGCGCGGCCCGTCGGGAGGCGCGTGGAGGCTCGGTCGTGCCCGTCACGTCCGGTGGGGGACCGGTCGGGAGGCGCGTGGCGGCTCGGTCGTGCCCGTCACGTCCGGTGGGGGACCGGTCGGGAGGCGCGCGGCGGCTCCGCCCCGCGCGTCCCGCTCCGGCGACTCCGGTCGGCCGCCCGGCGGATCCCGACGCGGCGGTCAGAGCTGCGCGGCCGCCATCGACGCGGCCACACCGAGCACGATCATCGCGAGCACCGACCACCCGTGCGCCCGGTGCGTGATCGGCTGCGCGACGACGGTCGCCGGCGGCGGACCGTCCGTCGCGACCACGGTCGGGACCAGCGCGCGCACCTCGGCAGCCGCAGCCTCGACGTCGACCGGTGTCGCGCCTCCCGGCCGACCGTCGTGCCGGACCGCGAGCCGGGCCGTGGGCCGGGTCGCCAGCCAGGTCCGCCGCACGCCCTCGCTGGAGACGACCTCGATGCCGTACTTCGTCCGGACCTCCTGCACGCGCGGCCAGGCGTAGGTGCTCGTCCGGCGCACGTCGACGACGACCAGTGCGTCCGGGCGGAGCTCGAACCGCGGACGCCAGAGGACCGCCCAGGCGACGAGCGCGATGAACAGGGTCGGGACGGGGGCGAGCCAGGGGTGGTCGCCGGTGACCAGTGCGAGCGGGAGGAGCACGACCGCGACGACCCAGAGGACGATCGCGAGCTGCCGCATGCCGGGGGCGATGATCGTGGTCACCGCGTCATCGTACGGGAGCGGTGCGGCGGGACCGCGGCGGCGGGTGGCTCCACGGTGCCTGCTCCACCGGGTCGGCTCCACGGTGCCTGCTCCACCGTGTCCGACCCACCGGGGGACGTGAGTGCCTCCCCGGGGACGTCCGGGGAGCGGATGTGACACACCGGCGCGTACCCTCGGACGACCTGGTTCCCCGGGGAGGCTGACCCTCGTGGTCGGTTCGTGCAGACCATGTTCCGCGCACCCCCGTCCGGGTGTCAACGGTCGACGCAGAACCTTCAGGAAGGGTCGTTCTCCGGGCGCCCCGGGTCAGCTGACGAGCTGTTCGACCTGCTCGCGGATGGTCGCGGCGCGGGGGAATCGGAGCCCGACCAGCCCGACGTGCCGCCAGCGCACCACGCCGTCCGCGTCGACCACGAACACCGACCGGCGCAGACCGATCCCGGGCGCCTGCACGCCGTAGGCGCGGACGACGTCGCCCGAGGTGTCGCTGAGGAGCGGGAACGTCAGCGAGGCACCGCGGGCGAACGCCTCGTGGGAGTCGAGTGCCTGCGGGCTGATGCCCCACACCACGGCACCGAGCTCGACGAAGTCGTCGAGCTCCTCCTGGTACGAGCACAGCTGCGCGGTGCACCGCGGGGTGGCGTCACCGGGGTAGAAGGCGAGCACGACCGGTCGCCCGATCGCGGCGGCGAGGGCGTACTCCCCGTCGATCCGGGTGCCGGCGTGCAGGGTCGTGCCGGGGAGGGTGAAGTCGGGTGCCCGGTCGCCGACCTCGGGGATGCTCATGCGCTCACCGTAGGGGCACGGTGCGCCGCGAGGGGACGACGCGCGGCCACGGACGTGGGACGGGCCCGGACGCGGGGTGCGTCCGGGCCCGTCGAGGGGTGGTGCGGTGTTGCGCGAGCGCTGTCGCTCGTGCGGTGTTACTTGGTGAAGCCGACCTTGGTCCAGTCGATGTTCTGGGCCCCCGCGAACGCGCCGTAGTTGGCGAGCTTCGGGTTCTGGGCCACGAGTGCGGGCTTGGCGGTGATCGGCATGGAGTGCCCGATCGCCCAGACCTTCTCGTCGATCTGGTTCCAGATCTTGTTGGCCTTGGTGGTGTCCGGCTCGGCGATGGCCTTCTTCACGAGCGCGTCGATGGTGGAGTCAGCGATGCGGCCGTAGTTCTGGCCGGTGTCGCCGGTCGTGTAGATCGATGCGCTGCTCGAGTGGAAGCCGGTGCCGCCCCAGACGAAGATCGTCATGTCGTAGTTGCCCGGCGTGACGTACTGCTCGAAGAAGTCGTCGACCGCCACCGACTTGAGCTTCAGCTGGATGCCGACGTCCTTGAGCTGCTGCTGCATGACCTCGGAGAGCTTCTGCGACGACGTCGCGCCCGACGGGATCGTGATCGACAGCGAGAGGGTCTTGCCGTCCTTCTTGCGGTAGGTGCCGTCGGTCTTCCACCCGTCGTCGTCGAGGATCTTCTTCGCCTTCTCGACGTCGAAGGTCCCGTTCGGGTCGGTGTTCGACTGGTAGCCGTCGTCCGTCGACAGGAACAGGTGGTTGTCGAGCGTGCCGAGCTTGTAGGGGAGGGTCCCGCCGATGACCTGCGCCAGTGCCTCGCGGTTGACGGAGTGCTGGATCGCGAGTCGGAGCTGCTTGTCCTTCAGGATGCCCTTCGACGAGAAGTCGACGTGCGTGTACTGCGCTGAGGTGGACGCGTAGATCTTCGAGTCCTTCGCGTCCTTGACGCGGTCGAACCGCTCGGACGTCGTCGTCAGGACCGAGTCGATCTCCTTGTTCAGGTAGGCATCCACGTCGGCGTTGCCGTCGAGCGCGCGGAAGATGACCTGGTCCAGCTTCGGCTTCTCGCCCCACCAGTTGCTGTCCGGCACGATCGTCACGGTCTGGGCGGTCTCGTCGAGCTTCCCGACCTTGTACGGACCGGACGACACGGGGACGTTGCCCTTGTACGCCTCGTTGAACTTCTCCGGGGTGTCCGTCTGGCTGGCCGGGTAGAGCGGGCTGAACAGCGACTTCCAGTCGGAGAAGGGCTTGGAGAACACGACCTTCACGTCACGCTCGTCCGAGCCCTGGGACACCGATGCGATGTCCTCGTAGCCCGTGGTCGAGCCGACGAGGTACTCCTTGTTCGACCCGTTCAGGGCCTTCCACTCGTTCTCGAAGTCCTTCCACGTGATCGCGGAACCGTCGTTCCACTTCGCGTCCGGGTTGATCGTGTACTCGATCGTGAGCGGGTCGTCGCTCGTGGCCTCGGCCTTCGAGACGTAGTCGGTGTCGAGTTCGGGGGCGCCCTTGCCGTCGATCGTGTACACGAACGGCATCGTCGCCTGTTCGATCGTCGCCGCGTCGACCAGTGCGCCGTCGACCTGGTTGTAGTTCCACTGGGTGATCCACTGCGAGATCGGGAGTCGCAGTGTGCCGCCCTGCTCCAGGTCGGAGACGGGGTGCTCGTTGATCTGCGCCGTGGTGGGCAGCGTCTTCTTGCCCGAGTCGTCCGAGGCGCCGCCGGACCCACCGTTGGATCCGCTCGAGCAACCGGTGGCGACGAGCGCGAAGCCGGCGAGTGCCGCCGTCAACGCGAGGACGTTCCTGTGCTTCATGTTCTTCCCCTCGTGAAGTTGGGGATCACTGTACGACCCCTGGGCGGGGGTGGTCGACCGGTTCTGTTGCACATGCCAATTCGTTACGCGGCGGGTCGGTGCACGACATCTGCCCGAAACAATCGGGGTCGTATGGTGTTCCGCATGACCCGCTTCCTGGCGCGTCGACTCGTGTACTACGTCGTGCTCGTGTTCCTCGCCACATCGTTGACGTACTTCCTCTCGTCGGCGACGTTCAGCCCCCGTTCCGTCTACGCCGAACGCAACCCGGCCCCGCCCGCTGCGACCATCGACCGGAAGCTCGACGACATCGGCGTGAACGACAAGACGCCGATCGTGGTCCGCTACGGACACTGGCTCGGCGACGCCGTGCAGGGCAACCTCGGTCAGACGATCCAGGACCGTCCCGTCGCCGACCAGTTCTGGCCGCGACTCGGGGTGAGCCTGCGGCTGCTGCTCGTGGGCACGATCGTCGGCATCCTGCTCGGGGTGCTCCTCGGGGTCTGGAACGCGATCCGGCAGTACCGGGTGTCCGACCGGGTGAGCGCGGTCGTGTCGATCGTCCTCATCTCGACGCCCGTGTTCCTGACGGCGGTGTTCCTGAAGATCGGAGCGACGAAGCTCAACCAGGACACCGGGACGCAGATCATCAACTTCACCGGTGAGGCGACGCCCGGGCTGTCCGGGAGCTGGGCCGAGCTCCTCCTCGACCGCGGCGTGCACCTGCTGCTGCCGACGATCTCGATCGCACTCGGCCTCATCGCGATCTACAGCCGGTACCAGCGCGCGACGATGCTCGACGTCCTCGGGTCGGACTTCCTCCGCACCGCGCGGGCGAAGGGCCTGACGAAGCGCCAGGCGACCTTCAAGCACGGGCTCCGGACGGCGTTGTTGCCGATGACGACACTGTTCGCGTACGGCTTCCTCGGCATCCTGACCGGCGCGATCTTCACCGAGAAGATCTTCGGGTGGAACGGTCTCGGGGCGTGGTTCATCGACTCGGTGAACAACAACGACGTCAACGCCGTCACGGCCTACTCGCTGTTCGCCTCGGTGATGGTGCTCATCGCCGGGTTCCTGGCCGACACCCTCACGGCTGTCCTCGACCCGCGCGTCCGGAGGAACTGACATGACCGACACCCGCATCGAGCCCGTCGACGGGACGACCGTCGGACGTGCGGACACGCCCCTCCCCGGCACGTCGGAGCCCGGCCGCAAGCAGCGCAGCCGCTTGGCGCAGACGATCGCCCGCGTCTTCATGAACCGCGGTGCCGGCGTCGGCGCCGTCGTGATCGTGCTGCTCTTCGCCTTCGCGTTCATCGGTCCGCTGGTGAGCCCCTACGGCTACGCCCAGATCGACTACACCGCGTTCTCGCAGCCGCCGAGCGGCGCCCACTGGTTCGGGACCAACGGCATCGGGCAGGACGTCTTCGCGCAGACCGCCCGGGGCATGCAGAAGAGCCTGCTCATCGGCCTGCTCGTCGCGGTGTTCTCGACCGCCATCGCCGCGCTCGCCGGAGCAGCCGCAGGCTACTTCGGTGGCTGGACCGACCGCATCGTGATGTTCTTCGTCGACATGCTGCTCGTGCTGCCGTCGTTCCTCATCATCGCGATCATCAGCCCGCGCATCCAGAACGCCGGGTGGATCGTGCTCGTCGTGCTCATCGCCGGCTTCGGATGGATGATCACCGCCAGGGTCGTCCGGTCGATGACCCTGTCGGTGAAGGAGCGCGAGTTCGTCCGGGCAGCCCGCTACATGGGCATCGGTCCGTTCCGGATCATCTTCCGGCACATCCTGCCGAACGTCGCGTCGTTCCTCATCATCGACGGGACGATCCAGGTCGGCGCCGCGGTGCTGTCCGAGACGAGCCTGAGCTACTTCGGCTTCGGCGTGCAGCCGCCGGACGTCTCGCTCGGCACGCTCATCGCGCAGAACCAGGACGCAGCACTGACCAGCCCGTGGCTGTTCTTCTTCGCCGCCGGCGCGCTCGTGGTCTTCGCGATCGCGGCGAACCTGCTCGGCGACGGCCTGCGCGACGCCCTCGACCCGACCTCGGCGACCGGCAAGCGGCAGAAGCGCACGGGCCGCAAGCGGGACCAGAACCAGGCCGCGGTCGACGCGGCGACGATCACCACGCAGGCGGGGGCCGGCGCATGAGCACCACCACGACCACCACCGACACGGTCCTCCGGGTCCGCGACCTCGACGTCCGCTTCCCGACCCCGCGCGGCGTCGTGCACGCCGTCCGCGGTGTCGACCTCGAGCTGCGCCGGGGCGAGGTCCTCGGCATCGTGGGGGAGTCCGGCTCGGGCAAGTCCGTCACGAGCATGGCGATCCTCGGGCTGCTGCCGGAGACCACGAAGGTCACCGGCTCGATCGAGCTCGAGGGCGAGGAACTCCTCGGCCGCAGCGACAAGCAGATGAGCCGGCTCCGCGGCGCGAAGGTCGCGATGGTCTTCCAGGACCCGCTGTCGGCGTTCACGCCCGTCTACACGATCGGCGAGCAGATCGCCGAGACCGTGCGTCTGCACCGAGGGGCGTCCAAGCAGGAGGCCCGTGACCGTGCGATCGAGCTGCTCCGGCTCGTCGGCATCCCGCAGGCCGACCAGCGCGTCGACGCCTTCCCGCACGAGTTCTCGGGCGGCATGCGCCAGCGCGCGATGATCGCGATGGCGATGGCGAACGACCCCGACGTCATCCTCGCCGACGAGCCGACGACCGCCCTCGACGTGACGATCCAGGCGCAGATCATCGACGTGCTCCGGACCGCCCAGCGCGAGACCGGCGCGGCGCTCGTCTTCGTCAGTCACGACCTCGGCGTCATCGCCGGGATCGCCGACCGCATCGCCGTGATGTACGCCGGACGCATCGTCGAGACCGCCACGGCCGAGGAGCTCTTCGCGCGGCCCCGGATGCCGTACACGATCGGGCTCATCGGCGCGCTGCCCCGGCTCGACGAGTCGAGCGGCGACCCGCTCGTGCCGATCCCGGGCTCGCCGCCGTCGCTGATCGGTCTGACCGACGCCTGCCCGTTCGCGGACCGCTGCCCGCTCGCCGCCGCGGTGTGCCGGGGTTCCGAGCCGCCGCTCGCCGCGGTCGACGTGGCCGCCGGCGTCCCCGGCGAGGAGCCCGTCGACACGGCTGCTCCGCACGCGGTCGCATGCCACCGGACCGACGAGGTCGCGGCGGCCCACGCGGACGCCGGTGCGATCTTCCACCTGCCCGAGGCCGTCGACACCGGCGCCGCACGGACCGCGACCGACCGGGCCGACCGGCCCGCCGTCGTGCAGGTCGAGGGCCTGACGAAGACGTTCCCGCTGCTCAAGGGCGCGCTGTTCAAGCGGAAGGTCGGCGAGGTCTTCGCGGTCGACGGGGTGGACCTCGACATCCGGCAGGGCGAGACGCTCGGCCTCGTGGGGGAGTCCGGGTCGGGCAAGTCGACGACGCTGCACCAGCTCATGGACCTCGAACGACCCGAGCACGGCACCGTCGAGCTGTTCGGGCAGCCCGTGGTCGCGTCGAAGCAGCTCCGGCAGCGCATCTCGATGGTGTTCCAGGACCCGGCAGCGAGCCTCGACCCGCGCATGTCGGTGTACGACGTCGTCGCCGAGCCGCTCCGCGCGGTCGGGGCGTCCGCCGACCGCATCGCCGCACGGGTGCCCGAGCTCCTCGGGCTGGTCGGCCTGCGCGCCGCCGAGGCTGATCGCTTCCCGCACGAGTTCTCGGGTGGCCAGCGGCAGCGCATCTCGATCGCGCGGGCACTCGCCACCGAGCCGGAGCTCATCGTGCTCGACGAGCCGGTCTCCGCGCTGGACGTCTCGATCCAGGCGGGCGTGCTCAACCTGCTCGCCGACCTCAAGGCGCGGCTCGGGCTGTCGTACCTGTTCGTGTCGCACGACCTGTCGGTGATCCGGCACGTGGCCGACCGCGTCAGCGTGATGTACCTCGGCCGCACGGTCGAGGAAGGATCCGTCGACGAGGTCTTCGAGCGGCCGATGCACCCGTACACGGCGGCGCTCATGTCGGCGGTGCCGGTGCCGGACCCCGCGGTCGAGCGCGCGCGGCGGACCATCCTGCTGCCCGGTGACCCGCCGAGCCCGACCGAGCGTCCGACGGGCTGCCGGTTCCGGTCGCGCTGCCCGCTCTACGCGATGCTGCCCGAGGCCGAGCAGGCCCGGTGCCGCGACGAGGTCCCGGACAAGGAGCCGCGCCGCGGCGAGGCCGTCGACCACCGCGCGGCGTGCCACTACCCCGAGAAGGTCCCGCAGCTCGTGGCCTGACCCACCGGACGCGACCCACGGGCGGTCGCGACCCACGGACGGACGGGAGGCGCGGTGCGGGCCCGCACCGCGCCTCCCGTCCGTCCCGCGGTCCCGTCCACCGCACGGATGGAGCAGCACCCGTCGGGTCCCGTCCGCCCACCCGACGGTTCCTGCTCCATCCCCGGACGCTGGCCGCGCAGGCCGGCCGGCGCTACCGGAACAGCTGCGGGAACGCGTGCGCGACGTACGGGTACCCGACGAACACCGCGGCGTCGAGCAGGCAGTGCGTGATGACCAGGGGGAGCAGCCGCCCCCACCGTGTGTAGATCCACCCGAACACCACGCCCATCACCGCGTTCCCCACGAACGCACCGAAGCCCTGGTACAGGTGGTAGCTCCCGCGCAGGACCGCCGTCGACAGCACGACCTGCCAGCGACCCCAGCCGAGCCCGCCGAGCCGCTCGTACAGGTAGCCGACGACGATGACCTCCTCCTGCAGCCCGGACCGGACGGCCGAGAGCAGCAGGACCGGGACCGTCCACCAGTACGAGTCGAGCGCCGCCGGGTCCACATCGACCGTGATGCCGAGCGCGCGGCCCGTGAAGTAGAGCGCGAGCCCGGGGACCCCGATGCAGAGCGCGATGAGCGCCGCGCCGCCGAGGTCGGGGCGCACACGGAACCGGTCGATCCCGAGTCGGGACAGGTGCGGCCGGGTCGTGCTCCAGAGGAGGTAGCACACGAGCGCGACCGGGGCGAGGTCGACCGCGACGCCCAGGAGCTGCCGCGCGAGGTCGACGTACTGCACGGTCGTGGTCGACTGGTTGAGCGCCGTGGACTGCTCGCCGAGCGGGGTCGTCTGCGACAGGTCGTCGATGATCTGCAGGACCGAGTACAGCGCGCTGGCACCCAGCGAGAGCATGAGGACGATCGTGATCTCGACCCACGTTCGCCGTCGGCTCATGCGCTGTACTCCTCACAGTTGCGAACTACCGGTAGACTGGCGTGTCGGGCGTTCTGCCCGCGGGTGTGGCGCCGGAAGGCTGCAGCCCCGACCCTCTCCAAAAGATCTTGAAGGATGTCCTGTATGGCGCTCGCCACCCGGTCCGACCTGCGCAACGTCGCCATCGTGGCACACGTCGACCACGGCAAGACCACCCTCGTCGACGCGATGCTCACGCAGACCAACTCGTTCGACGCCCACTTCGAGGGCGAAGACCGCATGATGGACTCGAACGACCTCGAGCGCGAGAAGGGCATCACCATCCTCGCGAAGAACACCTCGGTGCTCTACAACGGGGTGCACGCGAAGGAGTTCGGCGACGGCGGCCCGATCACGATCAACGTGATCGACACCCCCGGCCACGCCGACTTCGGTGGCGAGGTCGAGCGCGGCCTCTCCATGGTCGACGGTGTCGTGCTGCTCGTCGACGCGTCCGAGGGCCCGCTGCCCCAGACGCGCTTCGTGCTCCGCAAGGCGCTCGCCGCCAAGCTCCCGGTGATCCTGCTCGTCAACAAGACGGACCGCCCGGACTCCCGCATCGACGAGGTCGTCTCCGAGTCGCAGGACCTGCTGCTCGGCCTGGCGTCGGACCTCGCGGACGAGGTCGACGACCTCGACCTCGACGCGATCCTCGACGTGCCGGTGGTCTACGCCTCCGGTCGCGCCGGCGCCGCGTCGCGCAACAAGCCCGAGGACGGCACCCTGCCGGACAACGACGACCTCGAGCCGCTGTTCGAGGCGATCCTGCAGCACGTCCCGGCCCCGAAGTACGACGACGAGCACCCCCTGCAGGCGCACGTCACGAACCTCGACGCCTCGCCGTTCCTCGGCCGCCTCGCGCTGCTGCGCATCTTCCACGGCACGATGAAGAAGGGCCAGACCGTGGCCTGGGTGAAGCACGACGGCACCGTCGCGAACGCCCGCATCACCGAGCTGCTCATCACGAAGGCGCTCGACCGCTACCCGGCCGAGTCCGCGGGCCCCGGTGACATCGTCGCCGTCGCCGGCTTCGACACCATCACCATCGGTGAGACCCTGAGCGACCCCGAGGACGTCCGCCCGCTGCCGACCATCACGGTCGACGACCCGGCGATCTCGATGACGATCGGCACGAACACCAGCCCGCTCGTCGGCAAGGTGAAGGGCCACAAGCTCACCGCCCGCATGGTCAAGGAGCGCCTCGACCGCGAGCTCGTCGGCAACGTCTCGCTCAAGGTCCTCGACATCGGTCGTCCGGACGCCTGGGAGGTGCAGGGCCGCGGTGAGCTGGCGCTGGCCATCCTGGTCGAGCAGATGCGCCGCGAGGGCTTCGAGCTCACCGTGGGCAAGCCGCAGGTCGTCACGCGTCGTGACGAGAACGGCAAGCTCCAGGAGCCCTACGAGCACATGACGATCGACACGCCGGAGGAGCACCTCGGCGCGATCACGCAGCTCATGGCCGCGCGCAAGGGGCGCATGGAGAACATGACGAACCACGGCACCGGCTGGATCCGCATGGAGTTCATCGTGCCGTCGCGTGGCCTCATCGGCTTCCGCACGTCGTTCCTCACCGAGACCCGCGGCACCGGCATCGCCAACGCGATCTCGCACGGCTACGACGACTGGGCCGGCCCGATCCAGACCCGCATCAACGGCTCGATCGTGTCCGACCGCTCGGGTGTCGTCACGCCCTTCGCCATCACGAACCTCCAGGAGCGGATGACGTTCTTCGTCAACCCGACCGAGGAGGTCTACGAGGGCATGGTCATCGGCGAGAACTCGCGCGCCGACGACATGGACGTGAACATCACCAAGGAGAAGAAGCTCACGAACATGCGTTCGGCGAACGCCGACTCCTTCGAGTCGATGACGCCGTCGCGCCAGCTCTCCCTCGAGGAGTGCCTGGAGTTCGCGCGCGAGGACGAGTGCGTCGAGGTCACCCCCGACGCCGTCCGCATCCGCAAGGTCGAGCTCGACGCGCAGGCTCGCCAGCGCGCCTACGCCCGCCTCAAGCGCCAGGACGCGTAGCGGCAGGTCGCGTCAGCGACACGGCAGCAGCCGGGAGGTACGCCCTCCGTCCGACGGCCCGGTCACCTCGTCGAGGTGGCCGGGCCGTCGGCGTCGGTGCCGCCGGTCGCGCAGCCGCCGGTGGTCCTGTCGTCGGTGTGCGGGGTTACGGTGGACGGGTGACCCTCGATCTGCTCTCGCTGTACCAGGACCTGCACGCCCACCCGGAGCTCGGCTTCCAGGAGCACCGGACGGCCGGCGTCGTGGCCGACCGCCTCGCCGAGATCGGCGGGCTCGAGGTCGCGACGGGCGTCGGCGGCACGGGTGTCGTCGGCGTGCTGTCGAACGGCGACGGTCCTGTCGTCTGGCTCCGCGCCGACATGGACGGTCTGCCCGTGCAGGAGCGCACCGGGCTGCCCTACGCGAGCGAGCACACCGGTCGCGACGACGAGGGCAACGACGTCCCGACCATGCACGCCTGCGGCCACGACATCCACGTCACGTGGCTGCTCGGCGCGCTCGAGCGGCTCGTCGCCACCCGTGCGGACTGGCACGGCACCGTCGTCGCGGTCTTCCAGCCCGCAGAAGAGGTCATCTCCGGTGCACGCGCCATGATCGAGGACGGGCTCGTCGACCGCTTCCCGACGCCCGACGTCGTGCTCGGGCAGCACTCCGCGCCGGCCCCGGTGGGCGTCGTCGCGGTCGGCTCCGGCCCGGTGATGGCGTCGAGCGACCGCCTGACGATCACGTTCAACGGCCGTGGCGCGCACGGCTCGGCACCGCAGGCGTCCCTCGACCCGATCGTCACCGCGGCCAGCGCCGTCGTGCGACTGCAGACCGTCGTCTCGCGCGAGGTGTCCCCGTCGGACGCCGGGGTCGTCACCGTCGGCAGCTTCCACGCCGGCACCCGGCCGAACATCATCCCGGACCAGGCCGTCATCGAGATCTCCACCCGGGCCCGCAACGAGGAGACCCGCGAGCGCATCATCGCCTCGATCGAGCGGATCGTGCGCGCCGAGAGCGACGCCGGCGGGCTGCCCGCCCCGACGATCGAGCGTGCCCCGGGCGCCGAGGTCACCGTGAACGACGCCGACGCCGCCGCACGCGTGCTCGAGTCCCTGCACGGGGTGGTCCCGGACGCGCGCGACCTCGAGATCGGGCTGGCGATGGCGTCGGAGGACGTCGGTCAGCTCGCCACCGCCGCCGGTGCGCCGCTCGTGTACTGGTTCACGGGCATCACCGACCCCGAGCTGTTCCGGAGCGGGGCCGACGTGCCGAGCAACCACTCGCCGTTCTACGCGCCGCGGGCCGAGACCGCGATCCCGGTCGGCGTCGACGCCCTCGTGGCGGCGACCCGCGCGCACCTGTCCTGACCGACGGGCGGGGTGCCCGCTGTGCCCATGCGTGGTGTGGTCGCGACCCCGGCGCGGACCGGCGGCTTCCCAGGGAACGCACGCCGGGCCTCCCGGCAGTCGTCCTAGGGTGACCGCATGCGAACGTCACGGACCCTGATCGCCGCCGTCACGGCGGGCATCGCCCTCGCCGGTCTGACCGGCTGCTCGGCCGACGCGGTGCGGCAGGCGACCGACCTCGGCTCGTCCGTCGCGTCGAACGTGAGCGAGACCGTGCAGGGCATCGACGGCGGGGCGATCCAGGACGGCATGTCCTCGGTGGCCGGCGGCATCGACGGCGCGCTCGACACGGCGCTCAAGGGCACGGGTGTCACCTCGGACGGCAAGGTGCCCGACGGGTTCCCGACCGCCCAGGTCCCGCTCGTCGACGGCACGGTGCTCGGCGGCGGTTCCGGCCCCGACGGGTCCGGGTGGGTCGCGCAGGTCCGGGTCGCCTCGGTCGACGACTTCACGGTGGCCGCGCAACGCCTCGCGGACGCCGGGTACACCGAGTCGGCGAAGCGGGCGGACGCGTCGAGCGCGTTCGGCATGTTCCGGAGCGACGCGTACCGCGTGGTCCTGACGTTCTCGCAGACCGGCGACGGCGTCACGGCGACGTACATCGTGACCCCGCGCTAGCGAAGTAGCCTGGGGGACGATGTCCAAGGTCCCCGCCACGCGCCCCGAGCGCGTCCTCTTCGTGCACGCCCACCCCGACGACGAGACCCTCGTGTCGGGCGGCACCATCGCGACGCTGCTCGAGCTCGGCGCCGAGGTCACCGTCCTGACCGCCACGCGCGGGGAACGGGGCGAGGTGCTCGTCCCCGAGCTCGCGTCGATCGTCGGCGACGGTGCCCGCGTGGCCGCGCACCGCGAGACCGAGATCGCCGCGGCCCTCGCCGCCCTCGGCGGCCCGGCGCACCTGTGGCTCGGCGGACCGGGTGCCCGTCCGACCGACCTGCCGCACCGGCGGTACGGCGACTCGGGCATGCAGTGGGGCGCGGACGGTCGCGCCGTCGCGGCCGACGACGCACCGGCCGACTCGCTCACCGCCGCGGACCTCGGCGAGGTCGTCGACGACGTGCGCGCCGCCATCCGGTCGACCGGGGCCGACGCGGTCGTGAGCTACGCCGACGACGGCGGGTACGGGCACCCCGACCACGTGCGGGTGCACCACGCGGCGCGGTACGCGGCCCGTGCCGAGGAGGTCCCGTTCTCGATGATCGTCGAGCCCGGGTCCGCCGAGGTCGACCTGACCGTCGACGTCCTGCCCGTGCGGGCGAAGGTGCGTGCGGCGCTCGAGCAGTACCGGTCGCAGGTCACCGTCGACCCGGCCGACCCGGAGCAGCCCCGCGCGCTCAGCTGGGTGATGCCCCACGGCGAGCGGCAGCACGCCCCCGCGGTCGAGGCGTACCGGCACGACGCCGACCCCGTGCCGCAGGCCCCGCAGACCTTCGCCGAGATGTCCCGGCAGGGGAAGGCCGCCGCGGTGGTCGTCGCCGCGGTGCTCGGACTCGTCGCGGGTGCGCTCGGCACCGTGACCCACCAGCAGACCCTCGGCGGCTTCCCGGTCGGTGCCGTCATCACGACGCTGCTCGTGGTCGGGTTGCTCGTCGGGCTCCGCCTGCTCTACCGGTCGCGGGCGATGGTCGCCGCGGCCGGGATCGCGGTCATGGTCGCGACCCAGGTGCTCTCGTCGGTCGCCGGACCGTCCTCGCCCCTGGTCCCGCAGAACCTCGCCGGCTACGTGTGGACGTTCGCGCCGGCGGTCGTCGCCGCGTTCACGCTCGCCTGGCCGGACCTGTCCGGCCTCCGTGCGGCGCGGTCAGGGGCCCCGGCGGCCCGCGAGTAGACTCGGGTTCGCTCAGTCCGAAGGGAGCACCCGCACCGTGACCTACGTGATCGCCCAGCCCTGTGTCGACGTCAAGGACCGCGCCTGCATCGACGAATGCCCGGTCGACTGCATCTACGAGGGTGACCGGTCGCTCTACATCCACCCCGACGAGTGCGTGGACTGCGGGGCCTGCGAGCCCGTCTGCCCCGTCGAGGCGATCTACTACGAGGACGACCTGCCCGATCAGTGGGCCGACTACTACAAGGCCAACGTCGAGTTCTTCGACGAGGTCGGCTCGCCCGGCGGCGCCGCCAAGGTCGGCGTGATCCACAAGGACCACCCCGTGGTCCTCGCCGAGCCCCCGCGCGGCTGAGCCCGGGGCAGCACGTGGCGCTCGACCTCCCCGACTTCCCCTGGGACCAGCTCGTCCCGTTCAAGCAGCGCGCCGCGGCGTACGAGGGCGGCATCGTCGACCTCAGCGTCGGCTCGCCCGTCGACCCGACGCCCGCGGTGGTCCGGACGGCCCTCGCCGAGGCCACCGACGCGCACGCGTACCCGCAGGTCGCCGGTACCCCGGCCCTGCGCGAGGCGATCGCCGACTGGTACGGACGCCGACAGGGGATCGCCCTGACGCCGGAGCAGGTCCTGCCGACGATCGGCTCGAAGGAGTTCATCGCCGGGCTCGCGCTGTGGCTCGGCATCGGTCCGGGCGACACCGTCGTGTTCCCCGAGGCCGCCTACCCGACCTACGAACTCGGCGCCGCACTCGTCCGCGCCGAGGCACTGGCGTCCGACGACCCCGCCGCGTGGCCGGCGACGACGAAGCTCGTGTGGCTGAACTCGCCCGGCAACCCGGACGGCCGCGTCCTGTCCGTCGAGCAGCTCCGCGCCGCCGTCACCCGGGCCCGCGAGCTCGGTGCCGTGGTCGTCGGGGACGAGTGCTACGCCGAACTCGGGTGGGAGCCGCCGTACGACACCGCCCCGACCCCGTCGATCCTCGACCCGCGGGTCGTCGGCGACTCGGTCGACGGCGTCCTCGCCGTCTACTCGCTGTCGAAGCAGTCGAACCTCGCGGGCTACCGTGCCGCCTTCGTCGCCGGGGACGCCGCGCTGCTCGCCGAGGTCCTGGCCGTCCGCAAGCACACCGGGATGATGCCGCCGCTGCCGGTGCAGCAGGCGATGGTCGTCGCCCTCGCCGACGAGACGCACGTGCAGCAGCAGAAGGCGCGCTACCGGAACCGCCGGAACATGCTCCGACGGGCACTCGACGGGGCGGGCTTCCGCATCGACCACAGCGAGGCCGGCCTGTACCTCTGGGCCACCCGCGGCGAACCCGCGCTCGACACGGTGGGGTGGCTCGCCGACCGCGGCATCCTCGTCGCCCCGGGCACGTTCTACGGTCCGGCGGGCGCGGAGCACGTGCGGATCGCGCTCACGGCGACCGACGACCGGATCGCAGCTGCCGCGCAGCGGCTGGCGAGCACGCGGCGACTGTCCGCGTCCTGACGGGCGTGGGCCGCGCCTCCGGGCCGGTCCGCGGGTTCCGCACCGCCGGGCGTTCCGTGCACAATCCGCGGTTCCCACCAAATCCCGGGTCCCGGGTGGTGCACGACCGACAGTCGCCGCGATTAGGCTGTCGTCGTGACTGACACTGCCAACGACGCTCAGAAGACGGCCACACCGCCCACCACGCCCGTCCCCGTGAGCCCGGGCGCCGCCGAGTCGACGGAGACCGCGACGCTGACGTTCCCGGGGGGAACGGCGGAGTTCCCGATCCTGCCGAGCGTCGACGGAGCGTCGGCGATCGACATCTCGTCGCTCAAGAAGCAGACGGGGCTGAACACGCTCGACTACGGCTTCGTCAACACCGGGGCCACCCGCAGCGCCATCACGTACATCGACGGCGACGAGGGCATCCTGCGGTACCGCGGGTACCCGATCGACCAGGTCGCCTCCGGCTGCACGTACCTCGAGGTCGCCTGGCTGCTCATCTACGGTGAGCTCCCCACGGCCGACGAGCTCGCGTCGTTCGACGCGCGGATCCGTCGCCACACGCTGCTGCACGAGGACCTCCGTCGCCTGTTCGACGCGCTCCCGCACTCGGCCCACCCGATGTCGGTGCTGTCCAGCGCGGTCAGTGCGCTGTCGACGTACTACGAGGACGACATGGACGTCGACGACCCCGAGAAGGTCGAGCTGCAGACCGTCCGGCTCCTCGCCAAGCTCCCCGTCATCGCGGCGTACGCGCACAAGAAGGCGATCGGGCAGGCCTTCCTGTACCCGGACAACTCGCTGTCGTTCGTCGACAACTTCCTCCGCCTGAACTTCGGCACCATGGCCGAGACCTACGTGCCGAACCCGGTGCTGTCGAAGGCGCTCGAGCGGCTGCTCATCCTGCACGAGGACCACGAGCAGAACGCCTCGACCTCGACCGTGCGGCTCGTCGGCTCGACGAAGGCCAACATGTTCGCGTCGATCTCGGCGGGCATCAACGCGCTGTACGGGCCGCTGCACGGCGGTGCGAACGAGGCCGTGCTCGAGATGCTCCAGCAGATCAAGGACTCGGGCGAGCCGGTGTCGCGCTTCGTCGAGCGGGTGAAGAACAAGGAGCGCGGGGTGAAGCTCATGGGCTTCGGGCACCGCGTCTACAAGAACTACGACCCGCGCGCGAAGCTCGTCAAGGAGTCCGCGCACGAGGTGCTCCAGTCGCTCGGCGTGCAGGACGACCTGCTCGACATCGCGATGGAGTTGGAGCAGATCGCGCTCGAGGACGAGTACTTCGTCAGCCGCCGGCTCTACCCGAACGTCGACTTCTACACCGGCATCATCTACCGGGCGATGGGCTTCCCGCCGCGGATGTTCACCGTGCTGTTCGCCATCGGGCGGCTGCCCGGCTGGATCGCGCAGTGGCGTGAGCTGAACAACGACCCGCAGAACAAGATCGGGCGCCCGCAGCAGCTGTACGTGGGGCACCCGGAGCGGGACCTGCCCGCGCGCTGACGCGCGGCCCCGGTCCGGGCGGAAGGCCCGCTCGCGTCCCGCGAGTGGCGTCGGACGGGAGGCGCGGTGCGGACTGGCACCGCGCCTCCCGTCCGACGCTCCGCCCGTTCCTCCCATCCGCCCGGTTCGGCCGGTCAGGCCCGGTTCCAGGCGCGGAGGCGCGGGCGGCTACGCGTGCAGCGCGGTGTTCAGCTGGATGCCCTTGCCCTTGCGCTGCAGGGCTTCGACCGCGCCCGTGAGCGAGTTGCGGCGGAACAGCACGTTCGGGACGCCTGAGAGCTCGGCAGCCTTCACGGTGCGGGCGGTCCCGTCGGGCGCCGGGGCCGCGCCGACGAGCACGACCTTGGTGCCCGCCGTGACGTAGAGCCCGGCCTCGACCACGGAGTCGTCGCCGAGCGAGATCCCGAGACCGGCGTTCGCGCCGAGCAGGGCCCGCTCACCGAGGGACACCCGGTGCGTGCCGCCGCCGGACAGCGTGCCCATGATCGACGCCCCGCCGCCGATGTCCGTGCCGTTCCCCACGACGACGCCCTGGCTGATCCGGCCCTCGACCATCGCGTCACCGAGGGTGCCCGCGTTGAAGTTCACGAAGCCCTCGTGCATGACGGTCGTGCCCGGGGCGAGGTGCGCGCCGAGGCGGACCCGCGAGGCGTCGGCGATCCGGACCCGTTCGGGCACCACGTAGTCGAGCAGGCGGGGGAACTTGTCGACCGCGTGCACCGCGATGCCCGCGCGCTGCAGCACCGGGTGGAGCCGGACGAGCGCGTCGGGGTGGACCGGTCCGGCGTTCGTCCACGCGACGATCGGCAGATGCGCGAAGACGCCGTCGAGGTTGACGGTGTTCGGGCGGACGTGCAGGTGGCTGAGCAGGTGCAGCCGGAGGTACGCGTCGGGCGTGCTCGCCGGGGCGTCGTCGATCGCGACGGCGGTCGTCACGACCTCGGTGCGGACCTCGCGGCGCGGGTCCTCGCCCACGTGCGCGAGGAGGTCGGCGGGGGCGGCGGCGTCGGAGGGCAGGGTACCGAGGTGCGTCTCCGGGTACCAGGTGTCGAGGGTGGTGCCGTCGGCGGCGATCGTCGCCAGGCCGTGGCCCCAGGCGTGGGTGGGCTGCGCGGTGGAGGTCGTCTCGGTCACCGGACAAGGGTAGCGAGCGCCCGGAAGGGGCGACCGTCCGGGCGGTCCGGACGACGGCACCGGCGTCGCGGACTGCGGGGCCTGCGGTGCTCCACAGGTTCGCCACCGTCCACGGGACCGGCAGGGCTCGGCCGGTAGGCTGCCCGCATGCCGGAGCTGCTCGACCTCACCGCCTCGTCCATCGACATCACGCGTGCCATCTGCGACATCGAGTCGGTGTCCGGGAACGAAGGCCGCCTGGCCGACGCGATCGAGGCGACCCTCGCCCCGCTGGAGCACCTCGACGTGGTTCGCGACGGCGACGCGATCGTGGCCAGGACGCAGCTCGGGCGCGACCGCCGGGTCGTCATCGCGGGGCACATCGACACCGTGCCGCTGAACGGCAACCTGCCGACCGAGTTCCGCACCACCGACGACGGCACCGAGATCCTCTGGGGCCGCGGCACCGTCGACATGAAGGCCGGGGTCGGTGTGCAGCTCAAGCTCGCGCACGACCTCGTCGCACCGTCGGTCGACGTCACGTGGGTCTTCTACGACCACGAGGAGGTGAGCGACTCCCTGAACGGCCTCGGTCGGCTCGCCCGCACCCGACCGGAACTCCTCGCCGGCGACTTCGCGATCCTGGGGGAGCCCTCGGGCGCCCAGATCGAGGGCGGCTGCAACGGCAACCTCCGGGCCGAGGTCCGGACGTTCGGCAAGCGCTCGCACAGCGCCCGGAGCTGGATCGGCGACAACGCGATCCACAAGACCGCGCCGATCCTCGCGACGCTCGCCGCGTACGAGCCCCGGACCGTGACGGTGGACGGGCTCGAGTACCGCGAAGGCCTCAACGCGGTCGGCATCTCTGGCGGCATCGCCGGCAACGTCATCCCCGACGAGGCGATGGTCCACGTCAACTACCGCTTCGCGCCCTCGCGCAGCGCCGACGAGGCCGTCGCGCACATCCGGGAGCTCTTCGACGGGTACGACGTGCAGATCGTCGACCTCGCCGCCGGCGCCCGCCCCGGACTCGACGCTCCGCTGGCCCAGGACTTCGTCGCGGCCGTCGGCGGCCCGGCCCCGCGCCCGAAGTACGGCTGGACGGACGTCGCCCGGTTCTCGGCGCTCGGCGTCCCCGCCGTGAACTACGGCCCGGGTGAGCCGGTCTTCGCGCACCACGACGACGAGCAGGTCCCCGTCGACCAGATCACCGCGGTCGAGGACGGTCTGCGGCGGTGGCTGACGGCGTGACCACCGGTCCCGCGCCGGTCGTCGCGGGACCCCGGAGCAGTGCGCACTGGCGTGCCCGCTACCGCGCCGTGCCCTGGTGGGTGCGCATCACCGTCGTCTACGTCGCCGCCCGGCTCGTCACCGGCGCCATGCTGCTCGCCTTCGCGCGCGTGCAGACCGCCAACTCGTTCACGCCCGCGCACCCGTCGTACCTGTCCTTCGCGTCCATCTGGGACGGTGCCTGGTACCGGGTGATCGCGACGGGCGGCTACCCGTCCGTGCTGCCCGTCGACGCCGTTGGCCACGTGACCGAGAACGCGTGGGCGTTCATGCCCGCGTACCCGTTCCTGGTCCGCGGGCTCATGCTCCTGACCGGTGCGTCGTTCGAGGCCGTCGCGGTCACGGTGTCGCTCGTCGCCGGATGGGGTGCCGCCCTGGTCTTCCGGCGGCTCGTGGGCCGGTTCCTCGACGACCCGCGGGCCACCTTCGCGACGGTGCTGTTCTGCGTCGCCCCGGTGTCCGCGGTCTTCCAGGTCGCCTACGCCGAGGCGATGGGCCTGTTCCTGCTCGTCGTCGCGCTGTTGCTCATGGTCGACCGGCGCTGGTGGACGATGCTGCCCGTCGTGCTCCTGCTCGGCATGACGCGGCCCACGGGACTCGCCTTCGCGCTCGCGGTGGGGCTCTTCGTGGTCGTGTGGGCCGTCCGTCCCGCCTGGGTCCGCGAGGACGCTCGTCCGACGGTCCGGGGCGCGCTGCCACCGCTCGTCGTTGCCGTGGTGTCCGGCCTGGTCGGGCTGGCGTGGCCGGCGATCGCCTGGGCCGTCACCGGCGTCCCGAAGGCGTACACCGACACCGAGCTCGCCTGGCGGTCGTCGTACATCGGGTGGGGTGACCTCGTGCCCTTCGCGCCGTGGGTGCAGGGCTTCGGCTGGTGGTTCCGGCAGCCGGTGGGCGGGGTCCTGCTCGCGCTCGTGCTCGTCGGGTTCGCGGTCTTCGTGTTCCAGCCCGCCGCGCGGCGCATCGGTCTGGAGCTGCGGCTGTGGGCCGTGGCGTACCTGGTCTACCTGCTCGCGGTGTTCTTCCCGCAGTCGAGCACGTGGCGCATCCTGCTGCCGATCGCGCCCCTGCTCGGGATCGTCGCGCTGCCGCGGTCGCGGGTGTACCGGGTCCTCCTCGTGGCGGTCTGCCTCGGGCTGCAGTGGACCTGGTTGTACTACTGCTGGTGGGTCGACGGCTACGACTGGACCCCGCCGTGATCGGCGGCCCCCGCCGCTGAGTCCGACGACGCCCCGCCGGGGAGCACCGCGCCGTCCGGCCCGGTGCCGTCCGACCCCGCGCCGACCGAGCCCGCGCCGACCGAGCCGGCGCCGTCGGGCCCGGTGCCGTCGGGCTTCCACGCGGCCGCGGCGGTGACCATCGCGTTCACGGTGGCGATGAACGGCACCGCGAAGAACGCGCCGACCACGCCGGCGATGGTCGTGCCCGCGGTGACGCCGAGCACGACGCCGAGCGGGTGCACCTTCACGGCGCTGCCGGTGAGGAACGGGTGCAGGACGTGGCTCTCCAGCTGCTGCACGACCACGACGATGCCGAGCATCACCAGCGCCGGCACCCAGCCGCTGAAGACGAGCGCGATCACGACGGCCACCGTGCCGCCGACGATCGCACCGACGACGGGGACGAACGCACCGAGGAACACCACGACACCGATCGGGATCGCGAGCGGGAGCTGCAGGGCGAGCGCACCGATCACGATGCCGAGCGCGTCCGTGACCGCGACCACGAGCTGCACGCGGATGAAGCTCGTCAGGGTCTTCCACCCGGCGTTCCCGGCCACGTCGATGCGGGCACGGGCGCGACGGGGGAACAGCCGGACGACCCACGCCCAGATGCGCTTCCCGTCGATGAGCACGAACAGCGTCGTGAAGACCACGATGAACAGCCCCTCGAGCGCGTGCACGACGCCGAGTCCCGCGGCCTGGAACCCGGAGAGGATCGACGAGGCGTGCTTCTCGATGAAGTCGGTGCCCTGCGAGATCCACTTGTCGACCTGCGACGACGTGATGCCGAACGGCTCGGTGTTCAGCAGCGACTGGAGCGAGTCCGCGGTGTGGTGCAGTCGACGCTCGAGCGACGGCAGGTCGTACCGGATCTGCGCGGTGACGACGAGCGCGAGGACAGCGATCACGACGGCGACCGCGAGGAAGCACGAGAGCACCGCGAGCCACTTCGGCCACCGGTGCCGTTGCAGGAACGCTGACATCGGCGCGAGCAACGCGCAGAGCAGCAGCCCGATGCAGAACGGCACGACGATGTCCTGCAGGAGCACCACGAACGCGACGACGACGGCCAGCGCGGCGAGCACGACGAGGAACCGCCACGAGAAGGCGCCCGCGGTGCGCATGCCCGCCGGGACGGCCTCGACGGCGGGGTCGAGGGGGCGTGCACTGCGCGTGGAGCGGATGAACGGCATCCGCGCAGCGTACGCACGGGAGCCGAACGACAGCGGCGATCCGACACCCCCAACCTGGGCGGTTTCGCAGTTCGCCCCTCGATACGGGATAATGGCCAGGCATGTACTGCGCGAAAGGGGACATCTGATGGCAGCGATGAAGCCGAGGACCGGTGACGGGCCGATGGAGGCTGTCAAGGAGGGTCGACTCATCGTCGTGCGGGTTCCGCTCGAAGGTGGAGGCCGCCTGGTGGTCTCGGTCAACGACGCCGAGGCCAAGGAACTCCACGACGCACTCGCCGAGGTCGTCTCGGCATAGTCCGTCGAAGCACCACGTCGACAGGCCCGGAGCACGTACGCTCCGGGCCTGTCGTCGTCTGCGGGAGGCCGGGCGGCCGCGCCCGACAAAGCGGCCGCGCTCGACGAAGCGGCCGCGCTCGACGAAGCTGCCGCGCTCGAGAACGCGGCAGCGCTCAGGCGCGGACCGCTACGCGGACACCTTCGTCATCTGCAGCAGCCCGTCCCCGGCGGGGGAGAGCGCACTCCGCACCGCGCCCGAGGTCGACACCTCGGTGAGCAGCAGTCGGAAGTCCGTCGTCGCCCGGTCCCGGCGCACCGGGTCGGCCACGCGACCGCGCCACAGTGCGTGCGGGACGAGCACGGTGCCGCCGACACGGGCGAGCCGGAGCCCGTGCTCGACGTACTCGATCACGTGCTCTGGGTCGGCGTCGACGAGCACGACGTCGTACGACGCCTCGTTCATGCGCGGGAGCACCTGGTTCGCCCGGCCGGGGATGAGCCGGATCCGGGCGGGGGCGGTGCCGGCGGCGATGTACGCGTCGCGGGCGTACTGCTGGTGGTCCACCTCGACGTCGATCGTGGTGAGGGTCGCGTCCGGGGCCCCGGCGAGCAGGTACAGCCCGGAGACGCCGAGCCCGGTGCCGATCTCGATCATCGCCGTCGCACGCGAGGCAGCGGACACCACGGCGATCTGGGCGCCGATGGCGGGGGAGATCGCCTCGACCCCGAGTTCCAGGGAGTGCTCACGCGCCCGGGCGATCACCTCGGGCTCCGAGACGAGGTCCTCGGTGAACTTCCAGTTCGACTCTTTCTCTGACACGCACACTCCGTTCGGAGGACAACTCTACGGGTGCGGCGCAGTGGGACGGGTTACGCTCGTTTGCGTGTCCATCGACTTCAACAAGATCCTGATCATCGGGATCATCGCGGTGCTGCTCCTCGGCCCGCAGCGGTTGCCGATGTACGCGCAGAAGCTCGCGGAGTTCGTCAAGGCGGTCCGCCGGTTCGCGGACACCGCGAAGGACCGGATGCGCGAGGAGATGGGCCCCGAGTTCGACGACGTCGACTGGCAGAAGCTCGACCCGCGCCAGTACGACCCGCGGCGGATCATCCGCGACGCGCTGCTCGACTCCGGCGGCACGACCGCGGGTGGGATGGCGGCGGTCGAGACCGCGCAGGTCACCGCGTCGCGTGTCCGCGCGACGGCACCCGTCGTCCCGCTCGCCGCGGGCGAGCCCGCCCCCTTCGACGCCGAGGCGACCTGACCCCTCACGGCTGACGGACCCGACGTCCTGCTGATGGGCCCGACGCGCGGCTCACGAGCCCCAGGGTCCGACGAGCGGCCCACGTCCGCGACGTGCCCCGCTGACGGACGGGAGGCGCGGTGCCGGCCCGCACCGCGCCTCCCGTCCGTCAGTCCCTGGTCGCGACGACCGTGAACGTCGTCGGCATGCGGTCGCGGTCCGCCGCGGGCCAGACCCACGAGCCGTGGCCGTCCTCCTCCATGCGCGGGCTGAAGCGCCACGGGAGCGTCCGGCCCTCGTCGAGGAGCCGCAGTCGGAGGCCGGCCCCGAGCAGCGCGTTCACGACCTCGGACAGCGGGTGTGGCCACTCGTACGTGCGGGTGTTCGCGACGGTGCCCTCGCCGGCGTAGGTGCCCGCGCCCTCCCACTGCTGCGCGGTGCCGTCCGGGAAGTACCGGTACCGCGTGACGAGCTCGGACGCGGTCTCGTCGACCGCGTACAGCGCCGGGTGGCCGTCGCGGATGAAGAACACGCCGCCGGGGCGCAGGAGCGCGGCGACCTGCGCCGCCCAGCGGTCGAGGTCGTCGAGCCAGCAGATCGTGCCGATGCTCGTGTAGACGACGTCGAAGTCGCCCGTGACGGCCGCGCGGGCGTCGAGCACGTCGGACTCCACCCACGTGACGTCGAGCCCGAGCCGCTCCGCGAGCGCCGCACCGGAGGCGAGCGCGGGCGCGGAGAAGTCGACCCCGGTGACACGGGCGCCCTCGCGCGCGAGCGAGACCGTGTCGGTGCCGATGTGGCACTGCAGGTGGCAGACGTCGAGGCCGTCCAGCGAGCCGGACGGCAGCCAGCGCGCCAGCACCGGCAGGTCGTCGCGTACGACGTCGGAGCGGTGGCCGGGGTCGTCCAGCGCTGCGACGTCGTAGGCGCCCTCGTGGATCGGTACCCGGTCGTCCCAGTTCGCTCGGTTGGCGTCGCGGGCGGCGTCCCAGTCGACGGTGACGTGGTCGGTGTTGCTCATGCCGCCACGGTAGCGGGGGACGGGAGCGGTCCGCGCGCCGTGCTCAGGAGAGCGTCAACCCGAGCTTCCGCCCCGCGAGGCCGCGCCCCATCGTGGTGATCGTCTCCGCGACCTCCCGGAGCGCGCGGGCCGCGGGGTCCGCCGGGGCGCCGAGGACGACCGGCACACCGGTGTCCCCGCCCTCCCGGAGCGGCACCGACAGCGGCACGCGGCCGAGCACCGGCACCGGGACGTCCTGCCCGCGCGACAGACGTGCCGCGGTCTCGTCGCCGCCGCCCTCGCCGAACAGGTGCAGGACGCTGCCGTCGGGCTGCACGAGCCCGGCCATGTTCTCGACCACGCCGATCACCCGCTGCCCGGTCTGACGCGCGACGACGCCGCTCCGCTCGGCGACGTCCGCCGCGGCGGCCTGCGGGGTGGTGACGACGATGACCTCGGCGTGCGGGAGCAGCTGCCCGACCGAGATCGCGACGTCGCCGGTCCCGGGCGGCAGATCGAGCAGGAGCACGTCGAGGTCGCCGAACCACACGTCGGTGAGGAACTGGGCGACCGTGCGGTGCAGCATCGGTCCGCGCCAGGACACCGCGGTCGAGACGTCGTCGACGAACATGCCGATCGAGACGACCTTCACGTCGTGCGCGACCGGCGGCAGGATCATGCTGTCGACCCGGGTCGGTCGGGGTGCGACGCCGTCCGCGTCGGTCAGGCCCATCAGCCCGGGGACGCTGAAGCCGTGCACGTCGACGTCGACCACACCGACCCGCTGTCCGGCGGCGGCGAGGGCCACCGCGAGGTTCACGGTGACGGTGGACTTGCCGACCCCGCCCTTGCCGCTCGTCACGGCGATCACCCGGGTCAGCGAGTCCGGGGTGAACTGCACGCCGCGCGGGCGGTCGCCCCGCAGCCGCTCGGTGAGCGCTGCGCGCTGCGCGGGCGACATGACGGAGACGTCGACGTCGACGGCGGCGACGCCGTCGACCGAACGGGCGGCCGCGCGCACGTCCCGCTCGATCGTGTCGGCTGCCGGGCACCCGACGATCGTGAGCTGCAGGTCGACGCGCACCGTGCCTCCCGGCTGCACGTCGACACCGCGGATCATGTCGAGCTCGGTGACGGGTCGGCGTATCTCGGGGTCGAGGACGCGGCCGAGCGCAGCGAGGACCGCCGCGCCCAGCCGTTCGTCGTCCTCGTGCCGGTCGGCGGGGTCAGCCACGACCGGTCCGGCCGGCCTCGTCGGCCTCGGCCCTGCCGTGCACCGCTGCGTCGTCGGCGTCGCGCCGGTCGAGTTCCTCGAGCAGCGACCGGATCTCGGCGCGGATGAAGTCCTTCGACGCCATGTCGCGCATGGCGAGCCGGAGGGCGACGACCTCGCGGGCGAGGTACTCGGTGTCGGCGAGGTTGCGCTCGGCGCGCTGACGGTCCTGCTCGAACTGCACGCGGTCGCGGTCGTCCTGGCGGTTCTGCGCGAGCAGGATGAGCGGCGCGGCGTACGAGGCCTGGAGCGACAGCACGAGGGTCAGCGCGGTGAAGCCGATCGCCGCCGAGTCGAACTGCCACTTCGGCGGTGCGACCGTGTTGTAGATCATCCAGACGGCACAGAACACCGTCAGGCCGACGAGGAACCAGGGTGTTCCCATTGCACGTGCAATGCCCTCGGTCGCGCGACCGAAGGTGTCCCCGCGGCCACGTCGGCGGGTCGGGAGCACGCGCGTGCGCATGCCCTTGGGCGAGTCGAGCCGCACCTGTCGTGCGTCATCCGTTCGGGCCACGGGTGGTCCTCCTTCCCGTCGTCACGGGCGTCTTGCGCGGGCGTTGGCGGAGTCGCGAGGGGGAGTCCCCCTCGCCCCGACTTCGCCAGTCGTCCGGCAGGACGTGGTCGAGGACATCGTCGATCGTCACCACCCCGACGAGACGGTGGGCGTCGTCGACCACGGGGACGGACACGAGGTTGTAGGTCGCCATGACGCGCGTGACCTCGGCGGCGCTGGCGTCGACCCGCACCGGTTCGGTCTGCTGGTCGATGAGCGTGCCGAGCCGTTCGTTCGGCGGGTACCGGAGCATCCGCTGGAAGTGCACGAGGCCCAGGAACCGGCCGGTCGGCGGCTCGTACGGCGGCAGCGTGACGCACACGCTCGCACCGAGCGCCGGAGCGAGCTCGTGCCGACGGATGAGTGCGAGTCCCTCGGCCACGGTCGCGTCGGCCGAGACGATCACCGGCTCGGTCGTCATGAGACCACCCGCGGTGTCCGGCTCGTACTCGAGCAGCATGCGGACGTCCTGCGCCTCCTCGGGCTCCATGAGCTGGAGGAGGGCTTCGCTGCGGTCGTCCGGGAACTGGGCGAGCACGTCGGCGGCGTCGTCGGGCTGCATCTGGTCGAGCACGTCCGCGGCGCGGGCGTCCTCGAGGCGGGTCAGGATGGCGATGCGCTCCTGGTCGGGCATCTCCTCGAGCACGTCGGCGAGCCGGTCGTCGGGCAGCTCCTCGGCCACCTCGAACCGGCGCTCCTCGGGCAGGTCGAGCAGGGTCGACGCGAGGTCGGCCGGGACCAGGTCGGAGTACGCCGCGATGACGTGCTCGGCGGACTGGGCCTCACCGGGGAGCTCGTCCTCGGTGACCTCGTTCCAGGTCGAGAACGTCGTCGGACCCTTGCCGAACGGCGACGGGGTCGTCTTCGGCTTGCGGAGGAAGAGCTGCGAGACCTCCCAGTCGCCCTGCCCGCGGTCCTCGATCGCGACGTCCTCGATCGTGGCGCGGATGCGCTCCTTCTTGATGAGGACCTTGCGGCCGAGCATCTCGGCGATGACACGGACCTCGCCGCCGCGCTGCTCGAAGCGACGCATGTTCACCAGACCGGTCGTGATGACCTGTCCGGCGCCGATGGAGGTGATGCGGCCGATGCTCACGAAGATCCGACGCTTGCCGGGGACCTCGACGATCAGGCCGACCACATGGGGAGGGTCGACGCGACGGTAGACGACCAGGACGTCCCGGACGCGACCCACGCGGTCGCCCGCGGGGTCGAAGACGGAGCACCCGGCGAGGCGGGCGACGAAGACCTTCGTGGCGCTCACCCGGCCAGCGTAGCCGCTCGTGCCGGGGAGCCGCGGCAGCGGCGGGGGACGGGCCTGAGGAGACGCAGATGCGGCTGCGGTGGTGGCCGGGGTCCGGCGGTCGTCCGGGTGTCTCCCGTGAGGTGCACGTGCGATCGCAAGGTGCCCGGTGGATGATGGCTGGGTGAGCAACCAGAGCCCGTTCGCCGGACGCACCGCCCAGGCCTTCCCGACGCTCCCGCGCGGAGACGTCCTCGGCACCTACGACAGCTACCCCGACGCCCAGCGCGTCGTCGCGAAGCTCGCCGAGGCGGACTTCCCGGTGGCGAAGATCGCGATCGTCGGCAACGACCTCAAGACGGTCGAGCGCGTCACCGGCAAGATGACCTACGGTCGTGCCGCCATCGCCGGCGCGCTGTCGGGCCTCTGGCTCGGGTTCTTCCTCGGCATCGTGCTGACGCTGTTCTCGCCGAGCGCGGGCGGCCTCATCTTCGCCGCCGCGATCATCGGTGCGGCGTTCGGCATGCTCTACGGCATCGTCTCGTTCGCGATCACGAAGCGGCAGCGCGACTTCACGAGCGTGCACCAGGTGCTCGCCACGAACTACCAGATCGTCGTGGACCCGCAGCTGACGGGGCAGGCGCAGCGGATCCTCGGGCAGCACGGCGCGACGCCGTCCACGCACTGGAACGAGGCGCCGTCCGGTCCGCAGGGCACCCAGCCCCGCCCCCTGCAGGGGCAGCAGCCCTGGCGTCCGGGCCCGTCCCAGGGATCGCCCTACGGCGGGCACGCCACACCCCACCAGCCGGGAGGCGCGCAGCAGCCCGGGACGTCGGCCAGCGGCCAGCAGACGGGAGCGCCCCAGGGCGGGGCGCCCGGCCAGGACGCGCCACGGTACGGGACGAACGACGGCCCGCGGTACGGCACGAACGACGGCCCGCGGTACGGCACGAACGACGGCCCGCGGTACGGCACGAACGACGGCCCGCGCTACGGCGAGACCGCCGGGACCGCGCCTGCTCGCCAGCCCGCCGACCCGCGCGGTCCGCAGTCCCGACCCGACGAGCCGCCGCAGTACGGGGAGCGCGTCACCGGACCGGCGCCGACCGAGCCCGCACGTCCCGAGGACGGCGACGGCGCAGCCGACCAGGAGCGTCGGGGCTAGAGCACCTTCGAGTAGCAGATCGACCGGGCGGCACCGACGTACGGGCCGAACTGGGCGATGCGCGAGAAGCCCTCGCGCTCGTAGAACCCGATCGCGCGCTTCTGCTCGTCGCCGGTCTCGAGCACGAGGGCCGGCGAACCGAGGTCGATCGCCGCTTCCTCGAGTCGACGCAGGATCGCCGTCGAGACGCCGGCGCCGCGGGACTCCGGCCGCACGTACATGCGCTTCACCTCGGCGACGCCGTCCTGCACGATGCGCAGGCCACCGCAGCCGAGGGGCGTGCCGTCCTCGTCCCGGGCGAGGAAGAAGACCGCGATCGAGTCGGCGGTCGGCTTCTCGCCCGGTTCGGTGTCCCCGCCGTACGCACGGTCGATCTCGAGACGCTGCGCGGCCCGGAGGCGCTGGGCGTCGGGAGAGTCGAAGTGCTCCACGTCGATGGTGATCGTGGGGCGGTCGGAGGGCGTCGTGTCGGTGGGGGCCTCGGGCGTGGTCACGCCTTCAACCTAGCGGCCGGAGCGGGCGATCCACCCCTCCACTTCCGAGGGGGTCCGGGGGATGCCCACGGACAGGTTCTCGGCGCCGTCCTCGGTCACCAGGACGTCGTCCTCGATGCGGACGCCGATCCCGCGGAACTCCTCCGGCACGGTCAGGTCGTCCTGCTGGAAGTACAGGCCGGGCTCGATCGTGAACACCATGCCGGCCTGCACCACGCCGTCGAGGTACATCTCACGACGGGCCTTGGCGCAGTCGTGCACGTCGAGGCCGAGGTGGTGGCTCGTGCCGTGCACCATGTACCGGCGGTGGAACTGGTTGTCCGGGCGCAGCGACTCCTCCGCGGTGCCGGGCAGGAAGCCCCACTCGGCGGTCTTCCGCGCGATGACCTCCATCGCGGTGGCGTGCACCTCGCGGAAGGTGATGCCGGGCTGCACGATCGCGAACGCGGTGTCGGCCGCCTCGAGCACGGCCTCGTAGACCATGCGCTGCACGTCGGTGAAGGTGCCCGAGACCGGGAGGGTCCGGGTGATGTCGGCCGTGTAGAACGAGTCGACCTCGACCCCGGCGTCGATGAGGATGAGGTCGCCGGGCTGCACGGCACCGTCGTTGCGGGTCCAGTGCAGGATGCAGGCGTGGTGCCCCGAGGCGGCGATGGTGTCGTAGCCGACCGTGTTGCCGTCGGCGCGGGCACGGCGGTTGAAGGTGCCCTCGACGATGCGCTCGCCGCGGGGGTGCGCGAGGACGGCGTCGAAGTCGGCGATGACGTCGTCGAACCCGTGCTTCGTCGCGGCGACGGCCGCGCGGAGCTCCTGCACCTCGTAGCGGTCCTTCACCAGGCGCAGCTCGGACAGGTCGCGGGCGAGCACGTCGTCGGTCGCGGGGACGCCGTCGGTCTCGGACGCACCGCCGACCGCGGTGCCGAAGCGGGTGTCGAGTGACCGGGTGAGTTCCTCGTCGGCGTCGCGGACGACGAGGACGGCCGGGTCGAGGTCGTCGACCACGGCGTCGAACGCTCCGAGGTCGGCGGTCGCGATGCCGAGGTCGGCTGCGACCTCCTCGAGCGAGGGACGCGGGCCGACCCAGAACTCGCCGATCTCCGGGTTGGCGTAGAACTCCTCGGAGTCACGCCCCGCGGTCGCGCGGAAGTACAGCGTCGCGTCGTGGCCGGAGCCGGACGGCGTCATCACGAGCACCGAGCCCACCACGGTGTCGGTGCCCCAGCCGGTGAGGTGCGCGAACGTGGAGTGCGGGCGGAACGGGTAGTCGCAGTCGTTCGACCGGACCTTGGCGCGGCCCGCGGGGACCACGATCGTGCGGCCGGGGTGCAGCTCGGAGATCCGGGCACGGCGCTCGGCGGCGAAGGGGGCCTGCTCACGGGGCTCCGGCAGCGGCCGCTCGCGCTCGGCCCACTGCGAGGCGATGTGGTCCTTGAAGGTCGAGGAACCGGGGGTGGTGGAACGGTTGCTCGTCGCGCGGGGAGTCGTGTCGGCCATGTGCCCCATCATCGCACCGACCTGGACTGACGGCCTGAGCGGCTGTTCACCTGTCGGTACGATGGGCCGGTGCCCGATCCGTTCATCGACCTGCACACGCACTCGAGCGTGTCCGACGGCACCGAGCCGCCCGCCGACCTCGTCGCCGCGGCCGCCGCGGCGGGCCTCGACGGTGTCGCCCTGACCGACCACGACACCACCGCCGGTTGGGACGAGGCGATCGCCGCCGTCGCCGACCGTCCGATGACCCTGGTCCCGGGCCTCGAGCTGAGCACGCGCGTCGGGTACCGGAGCGTGCACGTCCTCGGCTACCTCGTCGACCCGACCGACCCGGACCTCGTCGCCGAGACCACCCGCATCCGCGAGGGCCGGCTCGCCCGTGCCCGCCGCATGGTCGACCGCATCGGCCGCGACCACCCGATCACCTGGGAGGACGTGCTCGCGCAGTCGAGCGAGGGTGCCACGATCGGTCGGCCGCACATCGCCGACGCCCTCGTCGCCCGCGGCCTGGAACCCGACCGGAGCGCGGCGTTCCGCGGCATCCTGCACCCGGCCTCGGGCTACTACGAACCGCACGACGCGCCGTCGCCCCTGCGCGGCGTCGAGCTCATCCGCGGGGCCGGTGGCGTCCCCGTCATCGCGCACCCCGCCGCCTCGTCCCGCGGGATCGTGATCGTCGAGCCGATGCTCCGCGAGCTCGTCGACGCCGGACTCGGCGGCCTCGAGGTCGACCACCGCGAGAACCAGTCGCACGGCAAGCGCACGCTGCTCGACTGGGCACGGCGCTCCGGCCTGTTCGTCACCGGGTCGAGCGACTACCACGGCACCGGCAAGCCCAACCGCCTCGGGGAGCACCGCACCGCGCGGGTGGCCTTCGACGCGATCGTCGCGCAGGCGACGGGCAGCGCCCCGGTGCACGGACCCGGCTCCCGCCTGGCCTGAGCCGTCCGGCTCGCCGCCGTCGGCCCCGGCCCCGACGTCATCGCCCCCGTCGTCGCCGTCGTCGCGGGATGGAGCAGAAAACGTCGGGCCGCGGGCGGGTACCCGACATCGTCTGCTCCATCGGTGAACGCTCCGCGTCTGCTCCGCCGGTGAACGCTCCGCGGCTGCTCCATCGGTGAACGCTCGGGCGGGTGGGGACGACGAAGGCCCCGTCGCGTCAGCGACGGGGCCTTGCGGACGGGAGGCGCTACTCGCCCTCGCCTGCTGCCTGCGGTGCCGAGCTGGTCGCCTCGGCGGAACCGCCGCTGCGACGGCGGCGGCGACGGCGACGCTTCGCGGCGCCGTCCGTCGTGCCCTCGGGGGAGGAGGCGTCCACCGCGGGCTGCGCGGTGTCGGTGGTGGTGGCTCCGGAGTCGGCCGACCCGGCGGCGCGAGCCGACGTGCCGGACTGCTCCGCGCCTCCAGACCGGGTGCGGCTCCGGCCGCGCGAGCCGCTGCGCTCACCGGCGGGGCGGTCGCCGCTGCGCTTGTCGGTGGTGCGTCGTTCGGTGCCCGCCGTGGCGGCGTGGCTCGACGCACCGGGCAGACGGCCCTTCGTGCCGGCCGGGATGTCGAGGTCCGTGAACAGGTGCGGCGACGACGAGTAGGTCTCGACGGGCTCGGGGATGCCGAACTCGAGGGCCTTGTCGATGAGCGTCCACTTGTGCAGGTCGTCCCAGTCGACGAACGTGACCGCGATGCCGGTCTTGCCGGCGCGGCCGGTGCGACCCGCGCGGTGCAGGTACGTGTCGGGGTCGTCCGGGATCGTGTGGTTGATCACGTGCGTGACGTCGTCCACGTCGATGCCGCGGGCCGCGACGTCCGTCGCGATGAGCACGTCGCGCTTGCCGGCCTTGAACGCCGCCATCGCGCGCTCGCGCTGCTCCTGGTTGAGGTCGCCGTGGACGGCTGCGGCGTTGAAGCCGCGGTCCTTGAGCTCCTCGACGATGCGGGCCGCCGCGCGCTTGGTGCGCGTGAAGATCACGGTCTTGCCGCGACCCTCGGCCTGCAGGATGCGGGCGATGACCTCGTCCTTGTCGAGCGAGTGCGCGCGGTAGATGACGTGCTTGATGTTCGCCTGCGTCAGGCCCTCGTCGGGGTCCGTCGCGCGGATGTGCACCGGGCGGGTCATGAAGCGGCGGGCGAGCGCGACGATCGGCGCGGGCATGGTCGCGGAGAACAGCATGGTGTGCCGGACGGCCGGGATCGCCTGGAAGATGCGCTCGATGTCGGAGAGGAAGCCCAGGTCGAGCATGCGGTCGGCCTCGTCGAGGACGACCTCCTGCACGTGGGAGAGGTCGAGCATGCGCTGGCGCTGCAGGTCGATGAGGCGGCCGGGCGTGCCGACCACGATCTGGGCGCCGGCCTTGAGCTGCTCGATCTGCCCCTCGTACGCCTTGCCGCCGTAGATCGAGACGACCTTGGTCGGGCGGTTCGAGGTCGCGAGTTCGAGGTCCTCGGTCACCTGCACCGCGAGTTCACGCGTGGGGACGACGACGAGTGCCTTGACACCGTGCTCGGGGTCGGGGCCGAGGCGCTGCACGAGCGGCAGGCCGAAGCCGAAGGTCTTGCCGGTACCGGTCTTGGCCTGGCCGATGATGTCCTGGCCGGAGAGGGCGAGCGGGATCGTCTGCTGCTGGATCGGGAAGGGCTCGCTGATGCCCTTCGTCGCGAGCGCGTCGACGATGTCCTGCTCGATGGAGAGGTCTGCGAAAGTCAATGGATCACCTTGGTCCTGGTGGGAGTCGCGGTCAGTCTACCGGCGGGGCGGGGCACCGCTGCCCGGCCGGTATGCTCGGGGCGTGGTGTCGTGGTGGAACCGGAAGCGCGCGGCGGAGCTCGCCGCCTCGTGGCTGGCGTCGCGGAACCCGCGGAACGCCTCGACGGTGGAGCGTCTGCAGCTCGACGACGTGAGCCCCGAGCTCGACGTCTACCTGGGCCAGGCCGCGTACCTGCAGCTGTCGCTGTACGAGACGATGGGCCGCGCCGGCGTCGCCGCCCCGACCATGTCCGGCCGCCTCGTGACGGGCGTGCTCGCGACCGCGGCCCTCGACCGGCACCGCACCATCGTCGCCGAGATCGAACGCGGCGGGGGTGACCCTGCCGAGCTGATGGAACCCCACCGCGAGGCGATCGACCGGTTCCTGCTGCGCACGAGCGGTGCCGACTGGTACGAGTCGATGCTCACCGGCTACGTCACGGCGGGCATCCTCAACGACCTGTTCAGCAGCCTGCTCCGCTCGCTGCCGACCGACGTGCGGCAGCGGCTGCGCACGGTGTTCGACGGCCGCGAGGAGCGCGCCGTCGTCGACGAGCTCGCGGCGCACATCGAGCAGGACCCGCGCGTGGGCTCCCGGCTGGCGATGTGGGGGCGACGGCTCGTGGGCGACACGCTGCTCGTGGCGCGGTCGGCACTGGCGTCGCACGCCCGCGAGGACCAGGAACGGCTCGAGCCGGTGTGGACCGAGCTCATCGCGGCGCACACCCGGCGGATGGACGCGCTGGGCCTGACGGCGTGACCGCAGCGCACCGCGCATCGCAGGACCTCGTCCGCGGTGCCGCGACCTGGCGTCGTGCGGTCCTCGGCGGTGCGTCCGCATGGGCGTTCTCGCGCGTGCTCGTGACGACGGTCGCGATGGTGTCGCAGTGGGCGGCGACGGGCTTGTTCCTGGGCGGGCGACCGTTCGTCGACCTGCTCGCGCAGTGGGACTCGGTGCACCTGGCCGAGATCGCCCGGCACGGCTACGACGCGGACTCGACGAACACGGCGTTCTTCCCGGGGTACCCGCTCGCTGCGCGCGCGGTGGCCACGCTCCTCGGCCCGTGGAGCCCGGACCCGGTCGCGCTGGCGCTCGCGGTCGTGGCGGGCATCGGGGGACTGGTCGCCAGCGTGCTGCTCTGGCGCCTGGTCGACACGAGCTCCGGGGTCCGTGCGGCCGAGGTCGCGACCGCGCTCTTCGTGCTCGGGCCGTACGCCGTCTTCCTGCACGCGTCGTACGCGGAGTCGTGCTTCGCAGCCGCCGCGATCGGAGCGTGGTACGCCGCGACGCGGGACCGGTGGCTGCTCGCAGGCGTCCTGACGGCGGTCGCGGGCGCGATCCGACCGAACGGCCTCTTCCTGCTCGCTGCCATCGTCGTCCTCTACGTCGTCCGGCGTCGCGCGGCCGGGCGTCGGCTCGTCGCGTGGCCGGCGCTGGGACTCGCCACGGGTGTGGCCGGCTTCCTCGGCTACATGCTGTACCTGTGGACGTCGACCGGCCGGTGGGACACCTGGTCGCGGGCGCAGGGATCCGGGTGGGGACGGCGGATCCAAGCGCCGTGGGACACGTTCTCGTACACGGTGCAGTCCGTCGCGCACCACGAAATGCCGTCCGCCCAGCCGCAGTTCCTGCTGGACATCGTCTTCGCGGGGCTGCTGCTCGCCGCGATCGCGTACTTCCTCGTCCACCGGTCGTGGGCGGAGGCCGTGTTCCTCGTGATCACGGCGGTGTCGCTCATGACGAGCTCCACCTACGTCTCGCTCGCGCGGAACACGCTGCCGCTGTTCCCGATCTGGGTGGCGCTCGGCGCCGCGTCGGTGCGGCACGCCACCGGACGGCGCGTGGCGCTCGTCGTGCTGGTGGTGGGCGTCGCGCTGTGCGTCGCGAACACGCACCAGTTCACGCTCGGGGAGTGGGCCGACTGAGGCGCGGCCGTGCGGGTCGGACGCGCTCGGCGTCCGGTCCGGACGTGCGTGGCGCTCGCCCGGGGTGTCGGCGTCGTCAGGCGCGGGAGCGCGCGCTGGGGCGGGGTGCTCGCGTCGTCAGGCGCGGGAGGGCGCTCTGGGGCTGCAGATCAGGCGCGGGAGCGCTCGAAGAACGCTTCGTCGGCCCGGGCGCGGCGCGTGCCGAGCACCCACTCCGTCACGACGGCGACCACGCCGGCGCCGATGAGGGCGACGACCCAGATCCAGGTGCCGTCGTAGCGCCACCCGGCCCAGGTCAGGGCCTCCCAGGCGACCGCGGCGACGACGCCGCCGACGACCGGCCCGAGCAGCGCACCGCGCGTCGAGCGCCACGGCACGACGACGTGCGCGACGGCACCGAGGACGATGCCGCCGAGCACGGCGAACAGGAGTTCCACGTCAGGCGACGAACCCGATGCGGCGCGACTCCTCGGCTCCGACCTCGACGTAGGCGAGGGCGGCGACGGGGACGATGAAGCGACGGCCCTTGTCGTCCTTGAGGGCGAGGTGGGTCGACTGCGACTCGAGGGCCTGGGCCACGGCCTGCTCGATCTCCTCGGCGCTCTGGGCGGTCTCGAACGCGATCTCGCGCGGGCTGTTGATGATGCCGATCTTGATGTCCACGAGCACAGCGTATCCGAGCGGGTCCGGGCGGCACCGGCCGTTCGCCCCAGGCGCACGGGGGAGTGCGCGGCCGGCCCGTCCGCCCCTGTCGGCCGTGGTCGGTACCGTGTCCGCGTGCCCCGGACCCTGCTGACGCCCACCACGGACGACGTGGGCGTCGCGCGCGCACTCACGGTGGACCCCACGCAGGACGCCGTGCTCGCACTGCCGGACGGACGGCACGCCGCGGTCATCGGGGCGCCGGGCACCGGCAAGACCACGACGCTCGCCCGGCTCGTCGCCGACCGGCTCGGCCGCCCCGACGCGATCTCGGTCGACGGACACGCGACGGTGCTGGCGCTGACCTCGGCCCGGACCGCCGCGACCGCGCTGCGCGACCGACTCGCGGCCACCGTGGGACGGGTGGTGCCCGGCGCGCTCGCCCGCACGGTCAACTCGCTCGCGTTCCAGGTCGTCGCGCACGCCGCGTCCGTGCAGGGACTCGAGCCGCCGACGCTCCTCACCGGCGGCGAGCAGGACCGCATCATCGCCGACCTGCTGGACGGGCACGAGGCCGACGGGGCGGGACCCGACTGGCCGGCGCCGATCACGGCCGTGGTCCGCGAACGCGCGGGGTTCCGCACGGCCCTCCGCGACGTGATGATGCGTGCGGTGGCCGCGGGGGTGGAGCCCGAGGACATGCGCGAGCTCGCCGACGAACGCGGACGCCCCGAGTGGCGCGCGGTCGGCGACTTCGTCGACGAGTACCGCGCCACCCTGTCGGCGTTCCGGTCGACGAGCCTCGACGCCGCCGAACTCGTCGCCTACGCCACCGCCGCGGTGCTCCGGGGCGAGGTGCCCCCGAGCGTGGCGGCGCTCCGGCTGCTCGTCGTCGACGACACCCAGGAGCTCGTCGAGGGCGAGGTCGCGCTCCTCGGGGCGCTGGCCCGTTCCGGGGTGCAGGTCGTGGCGTTCGGCGACCCCGACATCGCCTCCTCGGCCTTCCGCGGGGCGGAACCGGACGTGCTCGGCCGACTCGCGGTCCGGCTCGGTGTCGACCGGGTCGACGAGATCGTGCTGGGCACCGTGCACCGACACCCCGCGCCGGTCCGCGCGCTCGTCGAGTCGGTCACCGGCCGGATCGGCGCGGCGGCGGCCGGCCGACAGCGCACCGCGACGGCGTCGACGACCGACGCACGGTCCGACGCGGTCGTGCACCTCGAGGCACCGAGCCGCTCCGCCCTCGTCACCGCGATCGCCCGTCGCCTGCGTGAGCACCGCCTCCTGGACGGCGTCCCCTGGCACCGGATGACGGTGGTGACCCGCAGCGGCGCGGCGATCCCCGAGCTCGTGCGGGCGCTGTCCGTGGCCGAGGTCCCCGCGACCGCCGGGGCCGCGCCGGTCCGACCGCGCGACGACTCCGCGGCGCGCGCCCTGCTCGACGCCGCGGCCGTCGCGCTCGACGTCCTGCCGCTCGACCCGGCACTCGCGACCGCGTTCGCGACCGGCCCCCTCGGCGGGCTCGACACGCTCGCGATGCGGCGGCTGCGGCTCGCCCTGCGCCGCGAGGAGCTCGCCGGTGGTGGCACGCGGACCTCGGACGAGCTGCTCGTCGAGGCGCTCGGGGCACCCGAACGCCTGGCCACGGTCGACGCCGGCTTCGCACGACGCGCCACGCGGCTCGCACGCAGCCTGGTACAGGCCCGAGCCGACGCCGCGGCCGACGCGAGCATCGAGGAGATCCTCTGGGGGCTGTGGGAGCGCAGCGGCCTCGCCGGCGCCTGGGGTGCGCAGTCCGCGGCGGGCGGCGTCGGCGCGGGCGAGGCCGACCGCCACCTGGACGCCGTCGTCGGGCTGTTCACCGCGGCGAAGCGGTTCGTGGAACGGACCCCGGACGCTCCGGCGCGGGTGTTCGTCGACGACCTGCTCGGCGCCGACCTGCCCGAGGACTCGATCGGTCCGGACCGGACCGCGGGCCGTGTGCGAGTGCTGACCCCGTCGGCGACGATCGGGCTCGAGTGCGACGTCGTCGTGGTGCTCGGGCTGCAGGACGGCGTCTGGCCGAACACCCGCGTGCGCGGCAGCCTGCTCGACCCGGACGGCCTGGTCCGCGCCGCGTCCGGGGTCGAGCACGGCGCGACCGACGACCGGGCCGCTGTGGTGGCCGACGAACTGCGCCTGTTCGCCCGGTCGGTGTCACGGGCGACGACCCAGGTCGTCATCGGCACCGTGGCGAACGACGACGAGGCCCCCTCGCCGTTCGTCCGGCTCGTCCCAGTGCCCCCGGACCGCGCCGCCACGGTGCACCCGCTCTCGCTGCGCGGTCTCGCCGGGTCGCTCCGCCGGCGCGTGGTGACCTCGGGTGACCACGAGGCCGCCTCCGCGCTCGCGCGCCTGGCCGCCGAAGGCGTCCCCGGGGCATCGCCGGACGAGTGGTACGGCCTGCTCGATCCCTCGACCGACGACCCGCTCGTCGACCTCGACGCCGCACCCGCACCCCTGCACGACGAGGGCGAGCCCGTCGCACCGGCGGTGTCGGTGTCGCCGTCCCGCATCGGCACCTTCGAAGAGTGCCCGGTGCACTGGTTCGCGCAGACCTTCGGTGGCGGTGCCCCGAGTCCCGCGATGGGCATCGGGACGATCGTGCACGAGGCGATGGAGCACGCGACCGAGGTGGACGTCGAGTCGCTGTGGCAGCGGGTCGAGGCACGGTGGGACGAGCTGACGTTCGAGTCGGCGTGGGTGGCCGACCGCGAGCGTGCCCGCACGCGTCGGATGATCGAGGGCCTGAGCGACTACCTCCGCACGTTCGCGGGTGCCGGTCGCCGGCTCCTCGGCGCCGAGACGTCGTTCGCGCTCGTCACCGGTCCGGCGCGCATGCGGGGGAGCATCGACCGGATCGAGGTGGACCCGGACGGTCGGGTCAGCGTGGTCGACCTGAAGACGGGACGCTCGATGCCGAGCGAGAAGAACGACATGCCCGACCACCCGCAGCTCGGCGCGTACCAGCTCGCGGTCGAGGACGGCGCGGTGGAGGGCGTCCCGGCCGGCTCCCGGATGGCCGACGCCCGCCTGGTGTTCGTGCAGAACCCGCGCGGTGGGCACGCGTACTCGGAGCGGACCCAGCACGCCTTCGACGAGGAGACCCGCGAGGCCTACCGCGAGCGCCTGCACACCGTCGCCCGCGGCATGGCCGGCCGGACCTTCGTCGCACGGGTGGACGACCACTGCACGAAGGCGCGGACCGGCGTCGAGTGCCGCATCCACGTCGTCGGGGAGGTGACCTGGTGAGCGACGGCACGGACACGACCACGACCACGGGCGCGGACCCGACCGCGACGGTGCGCGCGACCCGGCCGATCGGGGCGGACGCGGTCGCGGACGCCCTCGGCCGGCCACGACCGACGGCCCAGCAGCGGGCCGTGATCGAGTCGCCGCTCGCACCGGCGCTCGTGGTCGCCGGGGCGGGGAGCGGGAAGACCGAGACCATGGCGTCCCGGGTCGTCTGGCTGCTCGCGAACGGCCACGTCCGGCCCGCCGAGGTCCTCGGTCTGACCTTCACCCGCAAGGCGGCGGGCGAGCTGTCGGTCCGCATCAACGAGCGGATCCGCGCGCTCGAGGACGTCGGCCTGCTCGAGGCCGGCGACGCGTTCGAGGCGCCGACGGTCTCGACCTACAACGCCTTCGCGAACGCGGTCTTCCGCGAGAACGCCCTGCTGGTCGGGCGCGACGGCGAGTCCCAGGTCCTCACCGAGCCGTCCGCCTGGCAGCTCGCGCGTCGGGTGGTCGTGGGCGCGCGGGACGACCGGCTCGCCGGGCTCGACCGTGACGTCGACACCGTGACCGCCGCCGTCGTCGCCCTGGCCGGCGCGGTCTCCGAGCACCTCGTCGACCCCGGGGACCTGCGCCGGTTCGCGGTCGACTTCCGCGGGGTGCTCGAACTGCCCGGGAACGCCCGGGGCAACCCGTACAAGGCCGTCACCGACGCGGTCGCCGCGGTGGGCTCGCTCGAACCCCTGGTGGACCTCGTCGAGGAGTTCCGACGGCAGAAGGTCGACCGCGGCTTCGTGGAGTTCTCCGACCAGATCGCACTCGCGCTCGCCGCGGCGGAGTCGGCGCCGCGCGTGGTGGACGAGCTCCGCGGTCGGTTCCGCGTCGTGCTGCTCGACGAGTACCAGGACACCTCGGTCGTGCAGACCCGGTTCCTCGCGCGGCTGTTCCGCGACCACCCGGTGATGGCGGTCGGCGACCCGCACCAGTCCATCTACGGGTTCCGCGGTGCGAGTGCCGCGAACCTCGCCCGGTTCCCCCGCGACTTCGGTGGCGACGGAGCCGCCCCGGTGACCTTCGCGCTGTCCACCAGCTGGCGCAACCCGGTGGACGTCCTCGCTGCCGCGAACGCCGTCGTCGACCCGCTGTCGGCGGCGTCCGAGGTCGCCGTCGAGCGGCTCGCACCCCGACCGGGTGCCGACGCGGGGACCGTCCGGGCGGTGTTCCCGGAGACCCTGCCCGAGGAGGCCGACGCGGTCGCCCGCTGGTTCGCCGACCGGCGCGCTGCCGACCCCGAGGGCTCGATGGCCCTGTTGCTGCGATCGCGGAAGGACCTGTCGTCCTTCACCGCGGCGCTGGCGGAGCACCGCGTCCCGTTCCACGTGCTCGGGACCGGCGGGCTGCTGCAGCGGCCGGAGATCGTCGACCTCGTCGCGACCCTGCGCGTCCTGCACGACCCCGCGGCCGGCAACGACCTCATCCGCCTGCTCGCGGGAGCGCGGTGGCGCGTGGGTGCGGCCGACATCGCGGCGCTCCACGGACTGGCCCGCTGGCTGTTCGGTCGCGACCACACGCACCAGCGACTGGACGACGACGTCACCGCCGCCTTCCGGGCGTCGGTCGCCGCGGGGGAGCACGGGTCGATCGTCGACGCGCTCGACTTCGTCGCCACCGCCCCCGACGAGCACGGTGCGCTCGCCGACATCAGCCCGGTCGGCCGGGCACGGATGCGGGCCCTCGGGCAGGAGCTCGCCTCGTTGCGGTCCCGCGCCGCGGGTGACCTGGTGGACTTCGTGACCCTCGTCGTGCAGGAGACCGGGCTCGACGTCGAGGTCGCCGCGCACGAGCAGGGGAGCGGGGCGTTCCTCGACGCCTTCGTCGACGAGCTCGCCGGGTTCGTCACGACGGACGACCGCGCCGACCTCGGGGCGTTCCTCGGCTGGATCGACGCGGCCGCGCGACGGGACGACATGGGCCCGCGGTCCGAGGAACCCGAGTCCGGCACGGTCCAGATCCTGACGATCCACGGGTCGAAGGGACTCGAGTGGGACGCGGTCGCCGTCCCGCGACTGGTCGAGGGCTCCCTGCCCGCACGGCCCCAGGAGGGTTCGTCGGGCTGGTTGGGCTTCGGCCGCCTGCCCTACGCGTTCCGGGGCGACGCCGAGGAGCTGCCGCGGCTCGAGTGGCGCGGGCAGGAGTCGCAGAAGGCGGTCGTCGACGCGATCGATGCCTACCGCGAGGAGGTCGGTGCCCGCAACGAGGACGAGGAACGCCGACTCGCCTACGTCGCCCTGACGCGCGCCCGGCACGACCTGCTCGTGTCCGGGTCGTCCTGGGCGGGCGGGGTCCGTCCGACCGCCCCCAGCCGGTACCTGCGCGACCTGGTCGAGGCCGGGGTCGTCGACGCCGGAGCGGTCCCGGACGGCACGGAGCACGAGGAGAACCCCCTCGGCGGCGACGGTGCCACCCAGGACTGGCCGCACGTGCCGTTCGGCCAGCGCGGGGCCCGGGTCGCCGCGGCGGCCGACCGGGTGCGGAACGCCAACCCGGGAGCGTCCGGGCGGTTCGCGGCCGACATCGACCTGCTCCTCGCCGAACGTCGCGCGCAACGGTCGGCCCGGCACACCGTGGCCGTGCCGCACCGCGTGCCGGCGTCGGGCTTCAAGGACTACCTGACGCAGCCCGACGCGGTCGCCGAGCGGCTGCGGCGGCCGATGCCGGAGCGGCCGTACCGGGCGACGCGACTCGGCACGCTGTTCCACCAGTGGGTCGAGCAGCGTGCCCGGAGCGGTGGCTCGCTCGAGACGCTGGACCTGTGGGACGGCGAGCGCGACCTCGACGCCGACGAGCTCGTGGACGCGTCGACCGAAGCGCCGGTCACGGACGACGACGCCCGCCGACTGGCGGCGTTCCAGGACACCTTCGCCCGGTCCCGCTGGGCAGGCCTCGTTCCGGTCGAGGTCGAGCGCGAGATCCACATCCCGTTCCTCGGGCACAGCGTCGTCTGCAAGCTCGACGCGGTGTACGAGGTGGACGGCCGCGCCGAGGTCGTCGACTGGAAGACGGGGAAGGCCCCGAAGGACGCCGACGACCTCGCGGCGCGGCAACTGCAGCTCGCGCTCTACCGGGTGGCGTACGCGGAGTTCACCGGGCGACCGATCGACGAGGTCGACGCGGTGTTCTACTTCGTCGCGGACGACCTCGAGGTCCGACCCACCGCGCTGCTCGACCGGCGGGGGCTCGAGCGCGCGTGGCGCGCGTCGCTCGGCTGATCACGGGTGCAGGACCCGGACCCGGTCCACGACCAGGACCAGGACTCGGACGGGAGGCGCGGGGCGGCGCCGCCACGTGCCTCCCGTCCGTCACGTGGTCGGGACCGGGCTGCGCTGTCGCGCTACCGGCCGTCGCGTCGGACGGGCGGCGCAGGGCCGCCGGCGCATGGCCGCCGGCGCATGGCCGCCGGCGCATGGCCGCCGGCGCATGGCCGCCGGCGCATGGCCGCCGGCACGGTGACGGCGGATCAGCCGTGGCGGCGGTCCGGCCGTGGCCGCGGTCCAGCCGTGACGGCGGTCCGGCCGTCGCCGCGGTCCAGCCGTGACGGCGGTCCAGCCGTGGTGGAGGATCAGCCTCGGCGGCGGATCAGCCGTGCCTACGCTCGGTCGACGACAGCAGCTGCTCGACCTCGCCGATCTCCATCGTCTCGGGCGACACCGACTGCAGCGGTGCGGCACTGGGCGTCTGCACGGCGTCGACGAGCCGGTGCATCATGGCGACCGCGTCGTCGACGACCTCGGTGCTCTTCGCCTGCACGCCGTGGAGGAGCCACTGCGCGGTCTCGAGCTCGTGGTGCACCCGGGCCCGCTGCGCGAGCTGTCGGTCGCGTCCGCCACCACCGGCCTCGTACGCGGCGAGGACCGTGTCGAAGGTGTCGCGGCGGCCGGCCAGGACCCACGCGAGGTCCTTCGCCGGGTCGCCGAGGCGCAGCTCTCCCCACTCGAGGACGCCGCTCACGGCGTCACCGTCGGCGAGGACGACCCCGGCACCGAAGGCGCCGTGCACGACCGTCGGCGTGAACTGCCAGAGCTGCTGGTCGCGGGCGGCGCCCTCCCAGCGCTCCTTGAGCGCGGCCGGGACCAGCTTGGTCGCGACGGCCCGGTCCATCACGGACACGGCGGAGCGCAGGACCTCGAACGGGGTGAGCGAGGGCAGCCCGGCGTCGGTGACGAAGCTCGTGGGCAGCTGGTGCACGGCGGCGACGGCACGGCCGACCGACGCCGCGAGCTCGGGCCGCTCGGCGAGGTCGCGGAGCGTCGGGTGGGCTCCCGGCAGGTATGTGGTGACGATGGCCCGCGTCGACCCGACCGGCGCCTGGCCGCGGTACTCGGCCACGGCGAACGGCAGTCGCGTGCGGATGCCGGCGCTCAGCGCCCGGATCGCGACGAGGTCGGCCGACTGTCGTGCCTCGGCGCGCTGGTTGCGCGGGCGACGGATCGCCGAGAGCGTGCCGTCCGCCTCGCGCAGGACGGCGGACTCGTAGTCGCCGGACGCAGCCGAGCCGAGGGCGCGTGTCCCCGTGACGACCATGCCGGGCACGGCCGTCGTCGCCAACGCGGCTAGAGTGAACTGGGATCCCGCCATGCCCCTCAGGGTAGGTCCGCCGTCGGTGCGAGCGCGTGCGCCACGCTGGCCTGTGCAAGCCCGAGGACCGTCCACAGGCTCCCGCCGAACACCCGACCAGACCTCGAGGAGCCCCCTGTCGTGACCGACGAGTTCGCCGCCCGGCTGCCGCTGTCCCGCAACGAACTCGACCGCGACGCGGAGTACCGCTCCACCCCGGACCTCGAGCAGGTCCTGCGCGCCGACCCGTCGACGCGCTGGCTGCCCGTCCACGGCGCCGAGCTGCTGCGCGCACCCGACGGTGCCCTGCGCTTCGTCGACGCGGACGCCGTCCCGGAGGGCACCGTGACGCTGTACCTCGGCCGCGCCGTGGCCGACGCACCCGACGCCCCGGCGGGGACCCGGTTCGTGGCGGCCCTCGTCGACGCGGCCACGGCGACCGCGATCGAGCCCGACGAGGACGCGTGGAGCAGCCTCCGGATGTTCGGGACCGAGCTCTCGGCGCGTGACCAGGGCCTCGCCGTCGAGGCCGTGGCGATGGCGAACTGGCACGCCGTGCACGGGTTCTCCCCGCGCACCGGTTCGCCGACCGCCGTCGTGACCGGCGGGTGGGTGCGCCGCGACCCCGAGGGCCACGAGCACTTCCCGCGGACCGACGCCGCGATCATCGTGGGCGTCACGGACGCCGACGACCGCATCCTGCTCGGCTCGAACGCCGCGTGGGACGCGAACCGCTACTCGCTGCTCGCCGGCTTCGTGGAGCCGGGGGAGTCGCTCGAGGACGCCGTCCGTCGCGAGGTCTGGGAGGAGTCCGGGGTCCACGTGGAGGAGCCCGAGTACCTCGGCTCGCAGCCGTGGCCGTTCCCGGCGTCGCTCATGGTCGGGTTCCGCGCCCGCGCGGTGGACGGCGACCCCTCGACCGCCCGACCGGACGGCGTCGAGATCCTCGACGTCCGCTGGTTCTCCCGCGACGAGATCCGGGAGCGCGCCGGCGACACCCTGCTGCTGCCCGGCCGCACGTCGATCGCCCGCGCCGTCATCGAGGAGTGGTACGGCGGGCCGCTGGACCTGCCGTGAACGACGGACGGGACGGCACCGCCGCGGTCGCCGGTGCTCCGCGGCCGCCCTCGCCGGACGAGCTGCTCGACGCGCTCGACGCCGAACAGCGGACCGTCGCGCGGACGCTCCTCGGACCGGTCGCCGTGCTCGCCGGGGCCGGGACCGGCAAGACCCGCGCGATCACCCACCGGATCGCCTACGGCGTCGCGACCGGGACGTACTCGCCGAACCACGTCCTCGCGCTGACCTTCACGACCCGGGCGGCGGGGGAACTCCGGTCCCGGCTGCGGGCGCTCGGCGCCGGGACGGTCCAGGCACGGACCTTCCACGCCGCGGCGATGTCGCAGCTCAGCTACTTCTGGCCGGACACCGTCGGTGGCCACGCACCCCGCATCGTCGAGTCCAAGGGCCGGGTGATCGCGCACGCGGCCGACGCCGTCGGTCTGCACGTGGACACCCCCGTGCTCCGCGACCTGGCGGGTGAGGTCGAGTGGCGCAAGGTGCAGATGCTCTCGTACGAGGAGTACGAGGCCGCCGCCGTCGACCGTGTGATGCCCCGGGACACCCCACCCCGTCGGGTCGTCGACCTGATGCGGGCCTACGAACAGCTGAAGGACGACCGGCGGCAGCTCGACTTCGAGGACGTCCTGCTCGCGACGCTCGGCATGGTCGAGTCCGAGCCGCGGGTCGCGTCGTACGTGCGGCAGCAGTACCGCTTCTTCGTGGTCGACGAGTACCAGGACGTCTCCCCGGTGCAGCACGACCTGCTCCGGGCGTGGCTCGGCGGCCGGGACGACCTGTGCGTGGTCGGCGACGCGAGCCAGACCATCTACTCGTTCGCCGGGGCGTCGAGCCGGTACCTGCTCGGCTTCGGCGCCGAGTTCCCCCGCGGCACGGTGCTGCGCCTCGAGCGAAACTACCGGTCGACCCGCGAGGTCGTGCACGCCGCGAACACCCTCATGCGCGGTCAGCCCGGGGCGCTCGACCTGGTGGCGCAGACGACCGAGCCCGGACCGGAGCCCGAGGTCCTGGCGTGCGTGCACGACGGCGACGAGGCACAGACCGTGGCCCGGCGGATCACCGAGGTCGTCGGCGCCGGGGCGGCGTACGGCGACTGCGCGGTGCTGTTCCGCGTCGGTGCCCAGTCCGCCGCGCTCGAGTCGGCCCTCGGACGAGCGGGCATCCCGTACCGGGTGCAGGGCGGCACCCGGTTCTTCGAGCGACCCGAGGTCAAGCTCGCCGTGCACCACATGCGGGGCGAGGCCGTCCGGCAGACCGACGACGAGCTCACCCGACGCGTCGGGCTCGTGCTGCAGCTCAGCGGCTGGACGCCGACCCCGCCCGAGGGCACCGGAGCCGTGCGCGCACAGTGGGAAGCGCTGCAGGCGATCATGGGGCTCGCCGAGTCCGCCCCGGCGGGCACGACGATGCAGCAGTTCACCCAGGACCTGGTCGACCGCGCGGCGACCCACCACGAACCCGAGCTCGACGCGGTGACGCTCGCGACGCTGCACTCGTCCAAGGGCCTCGAGTGGCCGCACGTCGTGGTGGTCGGTGCCGCCGAGGGCCTGCTGCCGATCTCGCACGCGACGACCGACGCCGAGGTCGACGAGGAGCGCCGCCTGTTCTACGTCGGGCTGACCCGTGCACGGCGGTCGGTCACGGTCACGTGGTCGCGACAGGGTTCCACGCGTGGGGGAGCCCGGGCCCCGAGTCGGTTCCTGGCAGCGCTCGACACGCACACCGCGGATGGGGCGTCACCGGCACCACGGTGACGGCGAGGTCGTCGCGGTCGAACACGACCTGGTCGGTGTCCGGCCGCTGCGTCCGGTGGGGCAGCCGCCGCACGACCACCCGGGTCGCCGCGGCCGCCACCGCCGCGGACCGCCAGGGCGAGAGCGCCGCCGCGGGCCGCCCCCACACCTGCGCCGCGACGGCCGGCCACGCCGGGTCGGCGTCGACGCGGGCGTACTCCACGCACTGGAGGCACGGTCCGTCACCCGGGACCACGACCGGTCCGAGCCGGATCCGGCCGTCCCCGACGACGAGCGCGAGGTGGGGCGTCCCGCGACGCGTCCACGCGGACCGCACGGCCGGGTCGACGACGTGGTCGGCCACCACGAGCGCGATCGCCGGGTCGGGGTCGGGGAGCGGGACCGGTCCACCGCGCGGTGCCGAGGTACGGGCGACCGTCACGCCCTCGCCGGACAGCAGGTCGGCGACGTGGTCGGCCAGGGCCCCGGCGCCGTGCACCTCGACGCGCGCGAGCGGTTCGGGCAGGACGTCGACGACGGCGGGCGATGCGGTCCCGAGCAGCCGGGCAGCCACTTCCGGACGGCACCCGGTCGTCCGCGCGAGGGCGGCCAGGGCGTCGCGGTTCGTCTCGCGCCGCAGAGCGCAGAGGAAGCGTTCCTCGGCCGTGGTCGGCACGGGCACGACGGCACGCGGCGGGTCGACCCCGAGCTGCACGGTGGACGGATCGCGCCAGACGAACTCGAGCGTGGGGTCGATGCGGATGCCCATGCCCCCACGCTGCCGGACCCGCCGCCCGGGTGGGGCGGCGGGTCCGGATCTGTGGAGAACTCAGCGGGAGGAGTCGGGGTCCCCGGGGGTCGAGGGGCCGTCCGGGTCCTCGACGCCGCCCTGCTCGTCCTCGTGCGGTCGGTCGCCCGTGGAGTCGGCGAGCAGGTCGGCGAGTGCCTTGTCGAACGCGTCGTCCTCGGCCGAGTGCCCGGGGTTGCGGAGCCGGAGCACGAACGCCTCCGGGTCGTCGACGTCCTCCGAGGTCGGGACGGCGTCGAAGTGTGCCCAGAGGGCGTCGCGGTCCTCGGCGCCGAGCTCGTCGGTCACGCGCTGCCACAGCGCCGCGGCCTCGCGGAGGCGACGGGGGCGCAGCTCGAGCCCGACCAGTGTCGCGAACGCGGACTCGGCGGGCCCGCCGGCGGCACGGCGACGGCGGACCATCTCGGCGATGGCGTCGGACTTCGGCAGGCGCACGGTGGCGGCGGCGGTCACGGTGTCGACCCAGCCCTCGACGAGCGCGAGCATCGTCTCGAGGCGTCCGAGGGCGGCCTCCTGTTCCGCGGTCCGCGGCGGGATGAGCGCGCCGGACGCGAGGGCGTCCCGCAGCTGCTCCTGGTTCGTCGGGTCGATCTCCGACGCGAGCTCCTCGACCCGGTCGAACGGGATGTGGATGCCCCGCGCGTAGTCCGTGATCGACGAGATGATGTGCAGCCGCAGCCAGCGTGCGGAGCGGAACAGCCGCGCGTGGGCGAGCTCACGGACCGCCAGGTAGATGCGGACCTCGTCCTCGGGGACGTCGAGGCCCTCCGCGAACTCGGCGACGTTCTGCGGCACCAGCGCGGCGACCTGCTCGTCGAGGAGCGGCACACCGACGTCGCCGCCGGAGACGACCTCCTTCGACAACTGCCCGACGACCTGTCCGAGCTGGATCGCGAACAGTGCACCGCCGACGCCGCGCATCGCCTTCGAGACGTCGCCGAGCATCGCCTTGAGCTCCTCGGGCGCCCGCTGCTCGATCGCCTCGGTCAGCGCGTTCGAGATGCTCAGTGCGACCGGTTCGGCGATCTGCGCCCACACCGGCGTCGTCGCCTTCGCCCACTGCTCACGCGTGAAGGTGCTCGGCGTGGCCGTGAGTTCGGGCACGGTGGTGGCCTCGTCGAGCCACAGCGCGGCGACCTGGAACGCCTGGTCGGTCGCGTGCGCGGTGGCCGGGTCGACGGCGTGCCCACCGTCGCGGGCGATCGCGGTCGCGCGTTCGGCCGCGACCGAGAAGTCGATGCCGTCACCGCCCGACTGCGCCGCGCGCTGCAGCTGGCTCATCAGGTTCGCGACGAATGCGGGGTCGTTCGGGAGCCCGGCCGCGCCGGCGAGCTGCGACGGGTCGATCTGGCCCTCTCCGGAGAGCAGCTTGCGCAGCATCTCCTGGAAGTCGTCGTCCGGCCCCGGCTGCGGTTGATCAGGCATGCCGACTACGCTAATCGCTGCTCACGGGACCGCGCCTGGGACGCCCCCGTGGGGACGCCCGGAGCGCTGCGCCGAGGGCGAACAGCCCCGCGCTCGAGCGCCGGTCCCGCCCCCGGTGGCGGCCCACCGCCCCGGACGCGCGCACCGCCCCTGGAAGGACGTCCGTGACCCTCTTCGCCCCGGCCCCCCGTCGCCGCTCCCGTTCCCGCACGGTCGGCTGGGCCTTCGTGATCGGTGCCGTGGTGCTCGGGCTCCTGGCGAGCTTCCTGCCGAGCCCGTACCTGATCGAGGTCCCCGGGCCGGTCTACAACACCATCGGGACGCAGCGGCAGGGCACGGGCAAGGACGCGAAGGACGTCGAACTCATCCAGATCAGGGGCACGAAGACCTACGACACTGCGGGTGCACTCGACATGCTCACCGTGGGCATCCAGGGCGACGCCACGAACCGGCCGTCCTGGACGAGCGTCATCCGGGCGCTGTTCTCGCGCTCCGAGGCCGTCATCCCCGCGAGCGCCATCTACCCCGAGGGCACCACGACCCAGCAGGTGAACGAACAGGACGCCGCGGACATGCAGTCGTCCCAGCAGTCCGCGGTGGCCGCCGCCCTCGTCCACCAGGGGTACGACCTCCCGACGAAGCTCGAGGTCGGTTCCGTGCAGGAGGGCTCGGCAGCGGACGGCGTCATCCGCAAGGGCGACGTGATCACCGCCTTCGACGGCACGCAGCTCACGACGAACGTCGACGCCGGCAGCCTGCGAAAGGCCGTCGCCGAGCACGGCACGTCCTCGCCGGCCACGGTCACCGTGGACCGCGACGGCACCTCGGAGCAGCTGCGGGTCACCCCGCGCGAAGAGCAGGGCACCGCGCTCCTGGGGGTCGGCGTGACCGAGCGGTACGACTTCCCGTTCGAGGTGGAGATCGCGCTGCAGGACGTCGGTGGGCCGTCCGCCGGCATGATGTTCGCGCTCGGGATCATCGACGAGATCACACCCGGCGAGCTCAACGGCGGCAAGCACGTCGCGGGCACCGGCACGATCACCGCCGACGGGCAGGTCGGTCCGATCGGCGGCATCCGACAGAAGCTGTACGGCGCGAAGGCGGCTGGAGCGACGGTCTTCCTCGCGCCGGCCGACAACTGCGGCGAGGTCGTCGGCCACGTCCCCGACGGGCTGGACGTGTACAAGGTCGCGACGCTCGACCAGGCCGTCACCGACCTGCAGACGATCGCCGCCGGGAAGAGCACCGCCGGACTCGCGCGCTGCGGATCCTGACGCGACCGCGGGGGTCGCAGCCGACCACGTCGGCGACGTGGCCGGCCCCGGCGGGCCGGGTCGCGCCTCCAGGCCGTCACCGGAACCGGACGGGAGGCGCGGTGCACGTTCCTGAGTCCCCGCACAGTTTCACTGTCGGCAGGGACCAATAGGATCGACGCACTGACGGCCCGCCGCGCCGGGCCCGCCGGTCCGACACGTCTGGAGCACATCAAGTGACGACAACCTCGTCCACCTCGGGCCCTTCTCCCTCGGGGCGGCGATCGCCGCGGGTCCCGATCGTGGTCACGATCATCGTGCTGGCCGCACTGGTGATCGGCTTCTTCATCTTCGCCAGCCTGTACACCGACTACGCGTGGTTCGCGCAGCTCGGCTTCCAGCAGGTCCTCACCACGCGCTGGATCGCGGGGACGTCCATGTTCGTCGCCGGGTTCCTCGGCATGGCGATCCCGGTGTACGTGAGCATCGCGCTGGCCTTCCGGTTCCGGCCGGTCTACGCGAAGCTCAACTCGCAGCTCGACCGCTACCAGCAGGTCATCGAACCGCTGCGCCGTGCCGTGATGATCGGCGTCCCGGCGGTCCTCGGCGTCTTCGCCGGGCTCTCGACCGCGGGCCGGTGGAGCATGGTCCTCGAGTACTTCAACCGGACGCCGTTCGGCAAGACCGACCCGCAGTTCGGGCTGGACATCGGCTTCTACGTGTTCGAGTTGCCGTTCTGGCGCTCCGTCGTCGCGTACTCGTCCGCGGTCGTGCTCATCGCGGGCATCGCGGCGCTCGCCGCCAGCTACCTCTACGGTGCGCTCCGCTTCGGTGGCCGCGAGGTCCGGATCTCCCGCGCTGCGCGCATCCAGCTCGCCGTCACCGCGGCGGTCTACGTCGCGCTGCAGGCCGTGAGCCTGTGGCTCGACCAGTACGCGGCGCTGACGAAGGACAACCCGCTCATCACGGGTGCGCAGTACACCGACGTCAACGCGGTGATCCCCGGTCGCGAGATCATGGCCGGCATCGCGGCGATCGTCGCGGTCCTGTTCATCGTCACCGCGGTCATCGGTCGCTGGCGGATCTCCGTCGTCGGCACCGGTCTGCTCCTCGTCGCCGCGATCGTCATCGGCGGCATCTACCCCTGGGTCGTCCAGCGACTGCAGGTGAAGCCCTCCGAGCGGACCTTCGAGTCGGCGTACATCGAGCGGAACATCAAGGCGACACGCGATGCCTACGACGTCTCCGACGTGCAGGAGCAGAACTACGACGCCACGACCGAGGCGAGCTCCGGCGCCCTCGCGCAGGACGCCCAGACCACGGCGAACATCCGCCTGATCGACCCGAAGATCGTGTCCGACACGTTCAGCCAGCTGCAGCAGTACCGGCAGTACTACCAGTTCCCGAAGGAGCTGGACGTCGACCGCTACGACGTCAAGGGCCAGACCGAGGACACCGTGATCGCGGTGCGCGACATCGACCTCGACGGCCTCAGCGCGCAGGCGAACACGCAGTACAACCGCACGTTCGTCTACACGCACGGCTTCGGCGTCACCGCGGCCTACGGCAACCAGCGCGCGAGCGACGGCAAGCCGGTCTTCCTCGAGTCGGGCATCCCCTCGAACGGCGCGCTCGGGGACTACCAGGAGCGCGTGTACTTCGGCGAGACCTCGCCGCCGTACTCGATCGTCGGTGGCCCGAAGGGCTCGAAGAACGTCGAGCTCGACTACCCGTCCGGGTCCGACGACGACAACGGCGGCAACGCCACGACGACGTACAGCGGCGAGGGTGGCCCGAGCCTCGGGAACTTCTTCAACCGCCTGGTCTACGCGGCGAAGTTCCAGTCGGAGCAGATCCTGCTGTCGAACGCGGTGAACAAGGACTCGCAGATCCTGTACGACCGTGACCCGATCCAGCGCGTGCAGAAGGTCGCCCCGTACCTGACGCTCGACAGCGACGCCTACCCGGCGATCGTGGACCACCGCATCCAGTGGGTCGTCGACGGGTACACCACGAGCGACGCCTACCCGTACTCGCAGAGCCAGAGCCTGTCCGACAGCATCAACGGCACCGAGTCGTCCGCGTTCCGGACCGACCAGGTGAACTACATCCGGAACTCGGTGAAGGCCACCGTCGACGCGTACACGGGCAAGGTGACGCTCTACGCGTGGGACACCTCCGACCCGGTGCTCAAGACGTGGCAGAAGATCTTCCCGACGTCGATGGAGCCGGTGTCGCAGATGAGCGCCGAGCTGCTCGACCACGTGCGGTACCCGACCGACCTGTTCAAGGTGCAGCGGTCGATCCTCGGCACGTACCACGTCACGAACGCGAACTCGTTCTACTCGGGCGACGACGCGTGGAACACCCCGCAGGAGACCACCTCGGGGACGACCGAGAACGACACGGCGGACACGCAGCAGACGACCACCAACGCGCTGGGCACGCAGACGACCGCCTCGCGGGGCAACCTGCAGGACCCGTACTACCTGACGATGAAGGTGCCCGGGCAGGACACGGCCTACTCGCTGTACACGACCTACATCCCGCAGCAGTCGGCGGGGTCGAACAACCGCAACGTGCTGACCGGGTACCTGGCGGTGGACTCCGACGCGGGTGGTGCGGGCAAGGGCGAGAAGGGTGCCAACTACGGCAAGCTCACGCTCCTGACGATGCCGAAGACCGACAACATCCCGGGTCCGGCGCAGGTGCAGAGCCTGTTCAACGGTGACACCACGGTGTCGCAGGAGCTGAACATCCTGAAGCGGGGCAACTCGACCGTGAAGCAGGGCAACCTGCTCACGCTCCCGGTCGGTGGCGGCTTCCTGTACGTGCAGCCCGTGTACGTGCAGTCGACGTCGAGCGGCTCGTACCCGCTGCTGCAGAAGGTGCTCGTGGCCTTCGGCGACAAGATCGCGTTCGAGGACACCCTCGACGAGGCCCTGAACAGCCTGTTCGGTGGCAACTCGGGTGCGGCCGCCGGCGACCAGGGCGCAGCCGGTTCGGGGTCGTCCGACACCGGCTCCACGGACACCGGCTCCGACCAGGGCGGCGACAGCGGCAGCACCGGCGGGGACACCGGTGCCGGGTCCGGCGCGACCGGGGGCTCGGGTGCGACCGGTGGGTCCGGCACCTCGGGCAACTCCACGCTGCAGCAGGCACTGGCGGACGCGAAGGCGGCGCTCCAGGACCGGCAGGAGGCGTACGCGCGCAACGATCTCGTCGCCGCGGCGGAGGCCGACCAGCGCCTGCAGACCGCGATCGAAGCGGCCACCGCAGCCGAGAACGCCGGGTGACACGCCGTGGCGGGGCACACGATTTGTGCCCCGCCACGGGCCTGTGTAGGCTGTTCAACGTGCCGCGGGGTGGAGCAGTTCGGTAGCTCGCTGGGCTCATAACCCAGAGGTCGTAGGTTCAAATCCTGCCCCCGCAACCAAGCGTCACACGAAGGCCCCGGTCCAGTCGGACCGGGGCCTTCGTCGTTCTCCGGTCCGGTCGGACTCGGTCGTGTCGGGACCCGGTTGGCTCTGGCTCTGGTTCGGGCTGCGGCTCGGGTTCGGGTTCGGGTTCGGGTTCGGACTGCGACTCGGGTTCGGGGTCGGGTTCGGGTTTGGCCTGCGGTTCGGGTTCGGGTTGGGGCTGCGGTTCGGGTTCGGGTTCGGCATCGGTGGGGGTCGCTACGCTCGGCGGATGGCAACCCTGACGATCGCCGCCGCGCAGTTCGCCCCGGTCGACGACCCGGTAGCGAACCTCGCGACCGTCCGTACCGCCGCCGAGGACGCCGCTGCCCGCGGCGCGGACCTGCTGGTCACGCCCGAGTACACGTCGTACTTCACGGCGGAGATCGACGACCGGTTCGCGGCGAGCGCGGAGCCGCTCGACGGGCCGTTCATGTCCGGCCTGCGGGAGATCGCCCGGACGACGGGCATCGCGCTCGTGGTCGGTGTGGCAGAGGCCGTCGGTTCTGCCGACGACCCGATCCGGGTCGGGGGCACCGAGGCCGACGCGGACACGGACGCGACCGGGCTCGCGGACGTGAACGGGCTCGCGGTGGCCCGGCGGTTCCGGAACACGCTCGTCGCCGTGCTGCCGGACGGGTCGGTCGCCGCGGTCTACCGGAAGGTGCACCTGTACGACGCGTTCGGCTCGCGGGAGTCGGACCGGATCGAGGCCGGGGACACCGACCAGCTGCCCGTCTTCACGATCGCAGGCGTGCGGGTCGGCCTCGAGACCTGCTACGACCTGCGCTTCCCCGAGGTCACGCGCCGCCTGGCCGCCGAGGAGTCCGGCGCTGCGGACGTCGTCCTCGTGCCCGCCGAGTGGGTGCGCGGCCCGGGCAAGGAGCACCACTGGCGCACACTGCTCACCGCCCGCGCAGTCGAGAACACCGTCTGGGTCGTCGGTGTCGGGCAGACGCCTCCCGTCGGTATCGGCGGCTCGGTGGTGCTCGACCCGTCCGGGGTCGCGGTGGCGGCCGCCGGCGCCGTGCCGGGGGTGCTCGTGGCGACCGTCGACACCGCCACGACGGCGTCCGTGCGGGCCGTCAACCCGTCACTCGGACTCCGCCGCTACGACGTGGTGCCGCGGGGTTGAGGGCCGCCTGCTGACGCCCGCTGGCCGCTGCCCGCTGCCCGCTGCTGACTGACCTCAGGCCGTAGGCCGCTGGCTGTTGAACGCGGGCGGCTGTCGGCTGCCCGTTGCCGACTGCCCGCAGGCCGCAGGGCGTAGGCCGCTGCCTGTTCAGCGGGCGGCGGCGAGGGCCCCGAGCCGGGCGACGGCCTCGTCGAGCACACTGCGGCGCTTGCAGAAGGCGAACCGGACGAGGGACCGGTACCCCGCTGCGTGGTCCGGCCGGACGAACGCGGACACCGGCACGCCGACGACCCCGGCGAGCTCGGGTAGGCGCAGACACAGCTCGCGGGCATCGGTGAACCCGAGCGGTGCGGCGTCGGCGAGGACGAAGTACCCGCCGTCGGGCTCGAGCACCTCGAATCCGGCCGCGCGCAGGCCGCCGGCGAGCAGCTGATGCTTCGCGGCGAGCTCGGCGGCGATGCCGGCGAAGACCGCGTCGGGCAGCCGGAGCCCCGTCGCGACCGCGGGTTGGAACGGGGCGCCGTTGACGAAGGTCAGGTACTGCTTGACCGAGACGATCGCCTCGACGAGGTCGGCCGGTGCCGTCAACCACCCGATCTTCCACCCGGTGGTGTTGAACGTCTTGCCCGCACTCGAGATCGACACCGTGCGCTCGGCTGCTCCGGGCAGCGTCGCGATCGGCAGGTGCGGGACCCGGAAGGTCAGGTGCTCGTACACCTCGTCCGTGATGACGACCGCGTCGTGCCGGGTCGCGAGGTCGACCACGGTCTGCAGGACCTCGCGGGGGAGCACGCGCCCGGTCGGGTTGTGCGGCGTGTTCACGAGCACCGCACGGGTGCGGTCGGAGAACGCGGCGCGGAGGGCGGTCTCGTCGGGCAGGAAGTCCGGTGCGGTCAGCGGAACGGTGACGTGCGTGCCGCCGGCGAGTCGGATGAGCGCGCCGTACGCGTCGTAGAAGGGCTCGAAGGTGACGACCTCGTCGCCGGGCTCGACGAACGCGAGGAGCGTCGCGGCGAGTGCCTCGGTCGCACCGGCGGTGACGAGCACCTGCCGGTCGGGGTCGACCTCGAGCCCGTACCACCGCTCCTGGTGCTCGGCGACGGCCTGGCGGAGGTCCGGGGTACCGCGCCCCGGCGGGTACTGGTTCATGCCTCGGCGGATGGCGTCGACGGCGGCGTCGAGGACCGCACGGGGACCGTCCTCGTCCGGGAAGCCCTGCCCGAGGTTGATCGCGCCGGTCGCCGCTGCGAGGGCGCTCATCTCGGCGAAGACGGTCGGCGCGGGGACGCCGTCGGGTCCGAGCAGCATCGCGCCCTCCGCCGCGCGCAGCCAGGGTCCGGTCCGGTCCATGCGGTCGCCTCCGTCGCGCTCGTGTCCCCGCTGCCCGACGGGCCGCCGCGGTCGACGCCCTCACGCTAACGGACCTCGGACAACCCCCGGCGTTCGTCCACAGCCCACGCATAAGATCGCCATAGGGGGCTCGCAGCGCCAGCAGGAGCACCGCTCAGGTGGGTCCGGAAGACTGCACGAGCTTGAAAGGAGCACGTCAGCATGAGCGACACCACGCCAAACGGCCGCGGCGACGACGACCGTCCCGAGGACACCACCCGCCCGGCCGCTGCCGAGGACGCCACGCAGGGAACCTCCGGCGAGGACACGACGACGCAGCGCGACTCCGCACAGCCCGACGACAGCCGGTACGAGGGCGCCCGCACGGGTGATGCCCTCGACGCCGACCGCACCGACGTCGTCAGCCACGGTCGTGCGGACGAGACCGACGTGATCCCGACGCCCGCGGACCACCCGACCGCGCAGTACACGGCGCCGTACCCCGGCGTCGGCGACTCCGGTGCGTCGGGCGGCTACGGCCAGCACACGACGCCGTACGACCGGACGGCCCAGCAGGGCCAGGGCGACCAGACCAGCCAGTACGGCCAGACGAGCCAGTACGGCCAGACCAGCCAGTACGGCCAGACCAGCCAGTACGGCCAGACGAGCGAGTACGGCCAGACGAGCCAGTACGGCGACGACCAGAACGGCCGGTACGGCCAGACCCAGCAGGGTCAGGCGGGGCAGGACCAGTACGGACAGAGCCAGTACGGCCAGGGCCAGTACGGGCAGCAGGAGCAGTACGGCCAGACCCAGTACGGCCAGCAGAGCCAGTACGGCCAGCAGGGTCAGTACGGGCAGAGCCAGTACGGCCAGGGCCAGACCGGCCAGTACGGCCAGGCCCAGCAGCAGCCCCGCTACGGCGAGTACGCAGCGGCTGGCTCCGCCCACGGCGCCCCGCAGTCGGCGGCGTCGTACCCCGGCTCCGCGCAGGCCCCCACCTCGGCCACGAGCGCCTTCGGCGACGTCGACGGCTCGAACGACCGCAACGGCCACTACTTCAGCGGCACGACCGCCGGTGCCGCCGCGGGCTCCGGTGCCGCGACCAAGCGCCGTGACGGCCGCAGCAAGCTCGTGCTGCCCGTGGTCGCCGGACTCGTGCTCGCCGGCCTCGTCGGCGGCGGCGCCGGGTGGGCAGCGGGCTCCGCCCAGAACGGCGGCGGGACCGTGATCGGTTCCAGCGCGTCGCAGAACGGCGGCAACCTCACCGTCAACGACTACAACAACGCCACGGTCGTCACCGCGGTCGCGGCGCAGGCCACGCCCTCGGTCGTCACGATCAACGTGTCCTCGGGCTCCGAGGGCGGCACCGGCTCGGGCGTCGTGTTCAGCAAGGACGGCTACATCGTCACGAACACCCACGTCGTGACGCTCGACGGCGACAGCAGCAACGGCACCATCACGGTGACGACGTCGGACGGCAAGATCTACCCGGCGAAGCTCGTCGGCACCGACCCGACCGTCGACCTCGCCGTCATCAAGATCGACGCGACCGACATGAAGCCGATCACCTTCGCGGACTCCTCCGAGCTCAACGTGGGGGACACCGCGGTCGCGATCGGGGCCCCGCTCGGTCTGTCGAACACCGTCACCGACGGCATCGTCTCGACGCTCAACCGCAGCATCCAGGTCACCTCGAGCGCCCCCAGCAAGGGCGGCGACTCGAACGAGGGCGGCAACGGCAACGGCGGCCCGTTCGACTTCTGGGGCAACGGCGACAACGGCAGCAGCTCCTCGTCGAACACGACGGTGTCGCTGCCGGTCATCCAGACCGACGCGTCGATCAACCCCGGCAACTCGGGCGGTGCGCTGCTCGACTCCAAGGGCAAGCTCATCGGCATCAACGTCGCGATCGCGAGCGCCGGCAGCTCGTCCTCGTCCGAGGGACAGTCCGGCAGCATCGGCGTCGGCTTCTCGATCCCGTCGAACCTGGTCCAGCGCGTGGCGCAGGAGATCCGTGAGAACGGCTCCGCGACGCACGGGCTGCTCGGCGCCACCGTCGGCGACGCCGCCGAGGACACCAGCGCCCGCCAGATGGGTGCGCTGATCAAGTCGGTGTCGTCCGGCGGAGCAGCGGCCGGAGCCGGCCTGCAGAAGGGCGACGTCGTCACGAAGATCGGGTCGGCGACCGTCTCCGACGCGACCGACCTGACGGCGCAGGTCCGGTTCTTCGCGGGTGGCGCGAAGACGACGATCACCTACATCCGCAACGGCGAGACGAAGCAGACGGACGTCACGCTCGGCACATACAAGGGCTGACGCAGGACGGGACGGACGGGAGGCGCGGTGCCAGCTGGCACCGCGCCTCCCGTCCGTCCGTGCCTCCCACGCGCGTGACGCAGGGGGCGTCGCTCGCCCTTGATAGGCTCGGGGTCGCTCTGCGGGGCGGCGCCGACCGCGGTGCGCTCCGCGCACCGCCCCGACCTCGAGGTACGCATGCACACTCACGGACAGCCCCTGCCGGGGGTCTCCTACGTGATGCCGGTGCTGAACGAGGTGACCGAGGTCCGCGCGGCCGTCGGGAGTCTGCTGGCGCAGGACTACGACGGGCCGTTCGAGGTGCTCCTCGCCCTCGGGCCGTCGATCGACGGGACGAACGAGCTCGTCGCCGAGATGAGTGCGGCCGACCCGCGCATCCGGGCGATCGACAACCCGGTCGGCTCGACGCCGGCCGGCCTCAACGTCGCCATCCGCGCCTCCGTGCACCCCGTGGTCATCCGCGTCGACGCCCACTCCGTGCTGCCCGTCGACTACACGCGGGTCGCGGTGCGGGTCCTGCTCGAGTCGGGTGCGGACAACGTCGGCGGCATCATGCGTGCCGAGGGGCGCACGCCCTTCGAGCGGGCCGTCGCGCACGCGTACGGCAGCCGGGTGGGCCTCGGGGGGACGCCGCACCACGTCGGCGGCAAGGCCGGACCGGCGGAGACCGCGTACCTCGGGGTGTTCCGCCGCGAGCGCCTGTTCGAGGTCGGGCTCTTCGACGAGGGCATCAAGCGCGGCCAGGACTGGGAGCTCAACCGGCGCCTGCGACAGACCGGCGGGACCGTGTGGTTCACGCCGGAGCTCGTCGTCACGTACCGCCCCCGCCCGAGCCTGCGTCGACTCGTGCGGCAGTTCGTCGCGACCGGTCTGTGGCGTGGCGAGCTCGCCCGGCGGTTCCCGGCGAACAACGGGCTCCGGTACTTCGCGCCGCCCGCGATGGTCGTCGCGATGGCGCTCGGGCTCGTCGCGGGGATCGTCGGCGTCGTCGGCGCCGCGCTCGGTTCGCCGGTCGCCTGGGCGATGGTCGGGTTCGTCGTGCCGGCGGCGTACCTCGTGTTCGTCCTCCTCGGCTCGGTCGTGGTCGCACGGCGGTCGGGCCTGCGCACGCTCCTCTGGCTCCTCGTGGTGCTGCCCTGCATCCACGTCGGCTGGGGTGTCGGCTTCATCATCGGGTTCCTGACCCGGACTTCAGAACTGACCACCCATACGGGACGGTGACCAGCACGTGACCCACGACACCACTGGCCGCGGCGACGCACGCCCCGGCTCCATCGCGGAACTCCGCGCCGTCGCACAGCCGGACGAGGTCCGGTCGCGCGCGAACGCCGAGCACTGGACCGCGTCGCTCTACCTGCGGGACGTCTCGCCGTACCTGACGTGGGTGCTGCTGAAGACCCGCGTCAGCGCGAACCAGGTCACCGGGCTCATGATCCTCGTCGGTTGGAGCGTCGCCGCGGCACTGCTCATCCCGGGGATCTGGGGTGCGGCGCTCGCGCTCGTCCTCGGCCAGCTGCAGATGCTCGTCGACTGCTCCGACGGCGAGGTCGCCCGGTGGCGCGGCACCCGCTCGCCCGCCGGCGTGTTCCTCGACAAGGTCGGGCACTACACGACCGAGGGGCTCATCCCGATCGCGCTCGGCGTCCGCGCAGCCACCCTCCCGGTGCACGGGGGCGAGTGGATGTGGACGACGATCGGCTGCGCACTCGGGCTCGTCATCGTGCTGAACAAGGCGCTCAACGACATGGTGCACGTCGCGCGGGCGAACGCCGGGCTCGAGAAGCTCGTCGACCGTCGGGACGCCGGGACGGTGCCGTCCGGCCGACGGCTTGCGACCCTGCGTCGCGCGGCGCGGTTCCTGCCGTTCCACCGCCTGTACCACTCGGTCGAGCTCTCCATGCTGGCGTTCGTCTTCGCCGTCGTCGGCATCGTGGTGGGCCACCCGCTGGTCGACCGCGTGCTCGTCGGCGCGCTGCTCCCGCTCGCCGTGCTCGCCACCGCAGGGCACTTCCTGGCGATCATGGCGTCGAAGCGGGTCCGCGCGTGAGCGGCAGTACCCTCCGCCGGCACGCCGTATCCCATCGGGAGCGGCCACGGATCGCGGTCGTCGTCCTGACGCAGGGCACTCGGCCCGACGACCTCCGCCGCGGCATCGAGAGCGTGCTCGCCCAGCGCGACGTCGACCTCGACGTGGTGTGCGTCGGCAACGGGTGGGAGCCGACAGGTCTGCCCGAGGGAGTCCGGGCACTCGCGCTGCCCGAGAACCTCGGGATCCCAGCCGGTCGCAACGCCGGCGCGGAGGTCGTCGACGGCGACCACGTGTTCTTCCTGGACGACGACGCGTCCGTGCCGTCCGAGACCTTCCTGCGGGACGCCGTCGCGCTGTTCGAGCGGGACCCGTCGCTCGGCCTCGTGCAGCCCCGGGTCGTGGACCCGGCCGGCGCAGCGAACCCCCGTCGCTGGGTGCCGCGGATCCGGAAGGGCGACCCGGCTGCGTCGTCGCCGGTGTTCTCGGTGTGGGAGGGGGCCGTCGTCCTGCCGATGGACGTCTACCGCGCCGTCGGCGGCTGGGGAGCCGAGTACTTCTACGCCCACGAGGGCATCGAGCTCGCCTGGCGTGTGTGGGACGCCGGACGGCGGGCCTGGTACGCGGGGGAGCTCGTGGCGCACCACCCGGCGATCGACCCGGCGCGGCACGCCGAGTACTACCGGCTGAACGCCCGGAACCGGGTCTGGCTGGCACGGCGGAACCTGCCCCGGCTGCTGCAGCCCGTGTACGTGGCGTCCTGGGCAGCGATCCAGGTCGCTCGGTGGTGGCGTCACCCGGCTCGTCTGCGCACGTGGTTCGCCGGTGTGCGCGAGGGCTGGGCCCACGACTGCGGTCCTGCGCGCAGGATGGGGTGGCTGACGGTCGGACGCATGACACTGGCGGGGAGGCCGCCGGTCGTCTGAGCCGGCACGGCCGGGTCGGTGTCCGCCCCGGTGGTCACGTTGCTCGGTCCGTCCCACTCGTTCCGTCTGTTCCGTTCGTACTGTCCGTTCTGCTCGTTCCGTCCGTTCCGTCTGGCCCGCTGGTCCCACTCGTTCCGTCAGTCCTGCTCGTTCCGCTCGTTCCGTCCGTCCCGCTCGCACCCGGAGGTGCCCCCGATGCCGATCATCCGCGACGCCCAGACCGCCGTGCGGCTGGCCCGACGTCTGCTGCGCTCGAGGCAGAGTCGCCGTGACCTGGCCCGACGTCTCCCCGGGCACCCGCCGCTCGCCCCCGGTTCGGTCGAGGTGGCGGTGTACTTCGCGGACGCGCCGGTGAACATGTACCAGATACGGCAGTGGTACGCCCCGCTCGCCGAACTCGCGGCCGAGCACCCCGTCGCGATCGTCTCCCGGAACCCGGGCACCATGCTCGCGCTGCTCGACGAGGCACCGGTGCCCGTGGTCTACGCCCGCCAGGTCGTCGACCTCGAGCGGTTCGTCGACGAGCAGGCGCCGAAGATCGTGCTGTACGTCAACCAGAACGCCCGCAACTTCCAGATGATGCGGTACGGGCGCATGTGGCACGTCTTCGTCAACCACGGCGAGAGCGACAAGATGTACATGACCACGAACCAGTTCAAGGCCTACGACTACGCGCTCATCGCCGGCGACGCAGCCCGCGACCGGCTCTCCGACGCGCTGTGGGACTACGACCTCGACGCGCGCACGATCGCGATCGGACGGCCCCAGGCCGACCACTTCGCCGGAGCGGTTCCCTACCCGGAGGACGACCGCATCGTCGTCCTGTACGCGCCGACCTGGGAGGGGGACCGCCCGGCTGCGGCCTACGGGTCGATCGCATCCCACGGCGTCACCCTCGCCGAACGCCTGCTCGCCTCGCCGCGTCACCGACTCGTCTACCGTCCCCACCCGCGCCGCGGGGTGCTCGACCCGGCCTACCGGGCAGCACACGAGCGCATCGTCGCCGCGATCGCCGCGGCCAACGCCGCGGACCCGTCCGCGCAGCACGTGCACGACGACGGTCCGGAGCTCGGCTGGCAGCTCGCCGACGCCGACGTCGCCATCACCGACATCAGCGCGATGATCTACGACCGGCTCGCCGTGGGCAAGCCGCTGATCGTCACGCGGCCGGTGGCCGGCGAGGCCGACGTCGACGAGCGTGGGTACCTGGCCGACGCGAACTGGTTGACCGCCGCCGACGCCGTGGACGTCGTCGCACGGGTGGATGCCGCGGCCCACGACGACGCCGAGCTCGCGAAGCTCCGACACTGGGTCGACCGCTACTTCGGGGACACCACCCCGGGCGCTGCCACCGCGCGGCTGCACGCTGCGATCGACCGACTGGTGGCGCGGTGGCACGAGGTGGCGGCGGAGCGCGGCGAGCGCTGACGCCACACGGCCCACCCGGTCACGCAGCACGGCGGCCACCGACCAGGGACATCCGCCACAGGTACTCGGAGCGGTCGGGCCGACGCCACCGGACCACGACGACCCCGGTGTCCTCGGGATCGGCGCCGAACACGGCGAGCGTGAGGCTGCGGCCGGGGTCGAGCCGGTTGACCGCGAGCGGGGGCGCGTAGCCGTTGCCGAGGTGCGTCAGCGACAGGGCGTGGACCGGCTCGGAGCCGGTGTTGACCAGCTCGTAGCGCCGTGGCGCGTGCGAGCGGTCGACCGTGAACGGGACTGCGTAGGCGGTACTCGGGTGCTGCATGTCCCCGACGCTAGGAACCCCCACCGACGTCCGCCCGACGCCGAGACCCGTCGAGGACCCACCCTGTGCACAGCCCTCCACCACCAGCCCCTGTGGAGGAACGACGGGTCAGTTCCCGTAGTCGGATGCGTAGCGGGCGAGGGCGGCCTCGATGGTGTCGTCGAGCTGCAGACGACCCTTGTCGAGGTACAGGCCGCGGTCGCAGAACCGCCGGAGGTCCTTGTCGCTGTGCGAGACGAAGAAGAGCGTCCGTCCGCCGGCGAGCAGCTCCTCGATGCGCTTGTAGCACTTCTCGCGGAACGCCTTGTCGCCGACCGCGAGCACCTCGTCCACCAGGATGACGGGCTCGTCGAGCCGGGAGATCACCGCGAAGGCGATCCGCACCTTCATGCCGCTCGACAGGTGCTTGTACGGGGTGTCCACGAAGTCGCCGATCTCGGCGAACTCGATGATCTCGTCGAAGGCGTCGCGGATCTCGGCCCGCGTCATCCCGTGCAGGCCCGCCGTGAGGTAGACGTTGTCGCGCACCGAGAGGTCCCCGACGAAGCCGCCCGTGATCTCGATGAGCGGGGCCACACCGGCGCGGACCTGCACGCGTCCCTCGTCGGGGAGCATCACCTGCGCGACGAGCTTGAGGAGGGTCGACTTGCCCTGGCCGTTGCGGCCGACGACCCCGATCGCCTCGCCGGGGCGCACGTCGAACGAGACGTTCCGCAGCGCCCAGAACTCGTCGGCCCGCTTGCGACGCGATCGCCCGGCGAACAGGTCCTTGAAGTTCCGGCTCGCCCGGCGGTTGCGCTTGAACCGGATGCCGGCGTCGCGCACCGAGATGACGGGCGCGGTCGTGCTCGTTCGGGTGCTGCTGTCCGTTGCGGTCATCAGAGCTCCTTGAGGACGCGGTGTTCGCTGCGCCGGAAGACGACGAGCCCGATGCCGAGGACCACCACGGTGACGACGACGGAGACGAGCACCTCGAACCAGTCCAGCTGGCCGGGGAAGAAGGCCGACCGGTAGATCCCGAAGATCCCGCTGAGCGGGTTCAGTGCGGCGACGTCGTGCAGGGTGCGGGGGAGTGCCTGCGTGCCGTAGATGATCGGCGATGCGTAGAACAGGAACCGCAGCACGAGCTTGACCGCACGCTCCAGGTCGCGGAAGAACACGACCAGCGGCGCGACGATGAGCCCGAGCCCGTAGACGAGCCCGCACTGCAGCACGATGGCCAGTGGGTAGAGCAGGACCTCCCAGTGCACGCGGGCCCCGGTGGCCAGGACGAACACGGCCAGCACCGGCAGGCTCAGCAGGAACTCGATGCCCTTCGATGCGACGACGCGGGCCACCCAGATGCTGCGGGGGATCGTCGTCGAGCGGATGAGCTTCGACTCCTTGATGAACGCCCGCGTCGAGTCCGACACCGATCCCGTGAACCACATCCACGGCAGGAGCGCCGAGAGGAGGAAGACGATGTACGGTTCCTCACCCACCGACCCGCGGTGGAACACCTGCGTGAAGACGAACCAGTAGATGGCCGACATCACGAGCGGGTCGAGGATCGACCAGACGTAGCCGAGTGCGGACGTCGAGTACCGGACACGCAGGTCGCGGACGGTCAGGAGCCACAGGGCGTGGCGGTAACGACGAACCGCGCCCCTCGACGCTGCCGGAGCTGCGGTCGTGGGCGCGGTCGGCGCACTCGCTGTGGTCACGGTTTCCCTCCGGGCGGAACTGCCGAGGGGATCCGGTCTGGTCAGGCGAACAGGTTGTTCGCGCGCTCGAGGTCCTCGGCGAAGTCGATCTCGACCGCGTACAGGTCGGAGATGTCGACGGGCGACCAGCGTAGCCCGTCCTCGGCGATGGCTGCCTCGATGCCACCCTCGAAGTACTCCTGGTCGTCGACGCGACCGAGCTGGCGGATGAGCGCCTGCTTGTCGTGGGACGAGACGTAGTTGATGCCCACGGCCTCGCCGAGACCACCGACGACGCGCTTCGACAGCTTGTCGATGAAGCCCTCGGCGCCCACCGTGTACTTGACCTCCTCGTCGGAGACCTTCTCGGTGTTGACGCTGACGAAGGAGCGGTCCTGGTCCATCATGTCCGCCGCACGGACGAGTGCCCGCGGGTCGAACACGACGTCACCGTTCATCCAGAGGACGCCGCCCTTGCCGGTCGCCTTCAGCGCACGGAGCAGGCTCTTCGAGGTGTTCGTGGAGTCGTAGGACTCGTTGTAGACGAAGTTCGCCTCGGGGAAGGCCTCGACGATGTACTCCGACTTGTAGCCGACGACGATCGTCACGCGTGCGCTCGAGCCGAACGCGGCGCGGATGTTGTCGAACTGCTGCTGCATGATGGTGCGGCCGTCGCTCAGTTCGGTCAGCGGCTTCGGCAGGCTGCGGCCGAGCCGGCTGCCCATCCCCGCTGCGAGGATCACGATCTGCGTGGTCATGCTGGTCCCTTCTGGTGTCCGCCCGGGCGCCGTTGGGCACAGGCGGGCCTCGTCGAGTCTGCTCGCAGAAGGTCTGAGTTGCCCGTGAACGCGCCGGATCCGCGTCGATGCGCAGGCGACGGACGGCCACGGACGGCCCGCCCGAGCAGGTTTCCAAGTGGTGAACACTCCGTCGTGCCCCGGTGAATCCTACGGAACCGGCGGTCGTCGGGGTACGTCCGGGGCGCCTTCGTGTCCGATTCGTGACCCGCCCTCGGGGGCCGTCCTCCGATGTCCGGAACGCGTTGGTACGGTTGGGCGGTGGCCGCAGCTGATGACGACGACGTGTACGTGACGTCCGATGCCGCCTGGCTGACCGAGGCGGACGATCCGGAGACGGACGGCGCCGACGACGACTTGGGGGACGGGGATGCACGAGACGCTCCCGATGGTGACGCGATGACCGACGGTGCGACGGTGACCGTCGCAGGACCGTCGGCGGGCCGCGACGGGTCCGACGTCCCCGCACCGGCAGCCGGCGCGGGTGCGACGGTTGCAGCGACCGCGACGAAGCCGGGCAAGGCGAAGCAGCCCCGGGGCCGCGCCTCCCGGCCCACGCAGACCGCCGCCGCTGACGCCACGTCCGACGGCGCCGCTGCGACCGCCACGGGTGCGAGCGAGGCGTCGGGTGCGAGCCAGGCGTCGGGTGCGAGCCAGGTTTCCGGTGCGAGCCAGGCAGCGGGCGCGGGCAAGAAGAAGCGCGCCCCGAAGCGCCAGCCGGCCGCCCGAGAGACCCCCGCGGCCCAGGCGCCCCAGCTGCAGCCCGTCGTGCTGCGCGCCAGCGGTCTCGTGAAGCGGTACGGCCAGACCGTCGCCGCTGACGAGGTCGACCTCGAGATCCGACAGGGCTCGATCTTCGGCGTCGTCGGCCCCAACGGTGCCGGCAAGACGACGACCCTCTCGATGGTGACGGGACTGCTGCGTCCCGACGCCGGGACCGTCTCGGTGCTCGACCACGACGTGTGGTCGGACCCGGTCGCCGCCAAGCGCGACCTCGGGGTCCTGCCGGACCGACTGCGGCTGTTCGACCGCCTGACCGGCGCGCAGCTGCTGCACTACTCGGCGACCCTCCGGGGCCTCGACGGCGCGACCGCCCGGAAGCGCAGCGACGACCTCGCCGTCGCCTTCGGTCTGGGTGAGGCACTCGGGCGCCAGGTCGCCGACTACTCGGTCGGCATGGCGAAGAAGATCGCCCTCGCCGCCACGCTCATCCACTCGCCGCGGGTGCTCGTCCTCGACGAGCCCTTCGAGTCGGTCGACCCCGTGAGCGCGGCGACCATCACCGACATCCTGCGCCGGTACACCCGGGGCGGCGGCACGGTGGTGCTCTCCAGCCACTCCATGGAACTGGTCCAGCGCACGTGCGACTCCGTGGCCATCATCGTCGGCGGCAAGGTCCTCGCCTCCGGCACGATGGCGCAGGTCCGAGGTCGCAAGAGCCTCGAGGACAAGTTCGTCGAACTCGCGGGCGGCCGCGTCGTGGCAGAGAGCATGGAATGGTTGCACAGCTTCTCCGACTGAGGGTCGACCTGCTCGCGGGCGGTGTCCGCGGCGGAGCCCGGCACGCCGTCCTCGTCGTCGTCGGCAGCCTGCTCGGACTGGTCGCGGCGGTCTTCGTCGCCGGCGAGCTGCTCGAGCTGCGCGGCGCCCCGGTCGAGGTCGCGCGGTCCGTCGCGGTCCCCGTCGGCACGTTCGTCCCGGTGGCCTTCACGGTCGTCCCGCTCGTGCTCGGCGGCACCGACCAGTTCGACCCGCGCCGGTTCACCGTCTTCGGCATCGACCGGCGACGTCTGGCCGTCGGGCTCGGCGTCGCCGGGCTGGTCGGCATCCCGGTGCTGTGCGTCGCGATCGTCGCCGTCGGGCAGGTCGGGACGTGGTCCCGGAACGGCGGCCTCGTCGTGCTCGCGCTCGTCGCCGCCGTGCTCGGCATCGCCACCTGTGCGCTCCTGGCCCGCGTGGGTTCGGCCGTCGGCGCCATGCTGATCGCGCCGCACCGCTCCCGCGACGCCGGATGGCTCGCCGCCCTGGTCGTCGTCGTCCTCGGTCTGCCGGTGGCGTCGCTCCTCCTGCGCACGTCGTGGCTCGACCCGTCGAGCGCCGAGCTCCGGACCGTCGCGGACGTCGCCGGCTGGACCCCGTGGGGTGCGGCCTGGGCCGTCCCGGCCGACATCGCGAGCGGACGCGTGGGCGAGGGCGTCCTCAAGCTCCTGGTCGCCCTCGTCGTCGTCGGTCTGCTCGGCCTCGCCTGGTGGGCGCTCGTCGGTCGTGCACTCGAGACCGTCGACGGCCGTGCGACTGCTCGCCGCTACCAGGGCCTCGGGTGGTTCGCCCGCTTCGGGTCGAGCCCGGTCGGTGCGGTCGCGGCCCGAGCGCTGACGTACTGGGCGCGGGACCCCCGCTACCGGATGTCGTACCTCGTGATCGTGTTCGTGCCGATCGTCGTCCTCCCGCTCGGCGTCGCGGGTGTGCCGTGGCACTGGACGGCCCTCGTGCCGCTGCCGCTGATGGCGCTCATCGCGGGCTTCCTGCCCCACAACGACGTCTCCTACGACAACACGGCGGTCTGGTTGCACGTCGCGTCCGGTGCGCCGGGGTGGAGCGACCGACTCGGCCGACTCGTCCCCGTGCTCGTGGTCGGTGTGCCCGCGGTCGTCGCCGGTGCCGCGGTCTCCGCGAAGCTCTTCGGCGACTGGACGGCGTTCCCGGTGCTCACCGGCGTCGCGGTGGGCGCCCTGCTCGCCGGACTCGGGTTGTCGAGCGTCGTCTCGGTGGCACTGCCGTACCCGACGGTGCGTCCGGGGGACCACCCGTTCCAGCAGCCGCAGGCCGCCGGGACGACGGCCGCCGTCGCGCAGACCACGATGGTCATCGGGATCCTCCTGTCCGTCGTGCCCGCGACGTGGCTCGGTGTGCTCGCGTTCACGGACGGCCCCGAGCCCTGGGCCGTCCTGACGCTCCTCGTCGGGCTCGGCGTCGGAGCGGTCGTCCTGATCGGCGGCGTCGCCCTGGGCGGACGACTCTTCGACCGGCACGGTCCGGACCTGCTCGCGGCGGCCCAGCGCAACTGAGCGCCGGACGGGAGGCGCGTGGCGACCCCGCACTGCGCCTCCCGTCCGTCGGTCGGGAGGCGGCCCGGCACCGTGCCTCCTGTCGGCCTGTCGGCCTGTTGGCCTTGTCGGCCTGTCGGCCTGTCGGCCTGTCGGCCTGTCGGGCGGGAGGCGCGTGGCGGCCCGGAACCGTGCCTCCCGTCCGTGGACGTGACGGCGTCAAGGCGCATCGTGCGTCCGGTCCTTCCTCCACAGCGCCGTGCCCCGCAGGGGCGCTCCACAGCCTCCGCGACGCCGTCGCGGAGGCACCGCCACCGTCGTACCCTGGAGCCATGAGCATGACCGAACCTGGCGGCGGCCTCGACGTGATGGACCGCGAGCTCGAGAAGCTCCTCGAGGAAGAAGCGATCGAGCCCGGCGACCACGAGCGCTTCTCGCACTACGTGAAGAAGGACAAGATCCTGCAGTCCGCGCTGTCGGGCAAGCCCGTCAAGGCGCTCTGCGGCAAGAAGTGGGTGCCGGGTCGCGACCCCGAGAAGTTCCCGGTGTGCCCGGACTGCAAGGCCATCTACGAGAAGATGAAGGCCGAGTAGCGCGGACGCACCACCGGGCGGGTCAGATCACCAGGGTCGGGATCGCCGGGTCACCGCGGCCGATGCGTGATGCGTCGGCCGGCAGCTCCGCTTTGGCTCGCTTGTGGTGCGCTCGTGCTGCCTCGACGCCCGCGACGCCGGTGAAGGCCGGGTCGACCTCGCCGTGGTCGACGACCGGGACGAGCAGGGGGCGCTCGTCGGGGCCGACCTGCCCGGTGGTGAGGACGACCTCCGCGGTCGCGACGCCGTTGCGGAGTCGGCGACCGGCTTCCTTGCGACCACCGGTGGACGCCTTGTCCGCGGACTTCTTGGCGACCGGGACCCAGCCCTCGCCGTCGGGCGTCTCGTGGGCGACGAGCTTGAAGACCATGCCGGCCGCGGGGTGGCCCGAGCCCGAGACGACGCTCGTCCCGACGCCGTAGGAGTCCACGGGGGCGGCTCGGAGGGCGGCGATCGTGTACTCGTCGAGGTCGTTCGTCACCGTGATCTTGGTCGCGGGGGCGCCGAGGCGGTCGAGCTGCGCGCGCACCGATGCGACGACCGAGGGCAGGTCGCCGCTGTCGATGCGGACGGCACCGAGCCGACCGTCGGTGAGCCGGACTGCGGTCGCCACGGCGGCCTCGATGTCGTAGGTGTCGACGAGCAGCGTCGTGCCGGTCCCGAGGGCGTCGAGCTGGGAGCGGAAGGCGGCCTCCTCCGAGTCGTGGAGGAGCGTGAAGGCGTGCGCGGCGGTGCCCATCGTGGGGATGCCCCAGGTGCGACCGGCCTCGAGGTTGCTCGTCGCGCCGAAGCCGGCGATGTACGCGGCCCGGGCGGCGGCGACCGCGTTCCACTCGCCGGTGCGGCGTGAGCCCATCTCCGCGAGCGGGCGCCCGTCGGCGGCTGAGACCATGCGTGCCGCCGCCGACGCGATCGCCGAGTCGGCGTTGAACACGCTGAGCGCGAGCGTCTCGAGGACGACCGACTCGGCGAAGGTGCCCTCGATCTGCAGGACCGGCGAGTTCGGGAAGAAGACCTCGCCCTCGCGGTACGCGCGGATGCTGCCGCTGAACCGGTAGTCGGCGAGCCACGCTGCTGTGCCCTCGTCGATCACGCCCCGGTCGCGGAGGAAGCCGATCTCCTCGTCGCCGAACCGGAACTCGGTGAGCGAGGTGAGGAACCGTCCGAGGCCCGCGGCGACGCCGTAGCGACGACCGTCGGGGAGGCGGCGGGTGAAGACCTCGAAGACGCACCGACGGTCGGCCGTGCCGTCCTTCAGGGCGGCGTCCACCATGGTGAGTTCGTACTGGTCCGTGAGGAGCGCGCTGGTCACCCCTCGACCCTACTGACGCGGGGCTGCCCGGGGGCAGATCGTCCCCCAGCTCGGGCTGGTCCCGGCCGCGTGGCGACGGCGCATCACGGCAGCGCGCTCCTACCTGCCCGCGGCCCGTGGCTCCGGGCCCCTGCCGTGCTGCGACCTCGCGAGCGGGCGATGTGTGCAGAGGGGCGGGCGGCCGGCGTGCCGGTTCCGCCCGCTCGCGGCGCGTCCGCACGCGCTACCCCGAGTGGGCGATCTGTGCGCGGTGACGAGTGTGTGGGGTGCGGGAACCGCCCGTTCGCGGTCTGGGGTCGTCAACGCGGTGCCGAACGGGCGATGTGTGCAGACCGGGGACAGGGACCGGGGGCAGGAACGAGAACGGGGACGGGGACGGCAGCGGACGGGAGGCACGTGGTTCGTCCTCAGGACCGGTGCGGCCTGGTGCGGGCGCGAGCGGGCGATGTGTGCGGTGTGACGAACGCGTGGGGTGCGGGAAACGCCCGCTCGCGGGTTGGGGTGCCCGCGATGTGCCGGGCGGGCGATGTGTGCGGGGCGGCGGGTGGGTGGGGTGCGGGGAACGCCCGCTCGCGGTCTGGGGCTGCCGACGAGGTGCCGAGCGGGCGATGTGTGCGGGGTGACGAGCGCGCGGGGTGCGGGGAACGCCCGCTCGGGGCAGCGGGGGCGGGGGAGATGCGGGGCACGGTGGGGACGAGCGGGGTGGGGGAGCACGGCTGGGTACGCTTGGCGTGTGACGGATGCACCGATCGGAGTCTTCGACAGCGGCGTCGGCGGGCTCACGGTGGCCCGGGCGATCATCGACCAGCTGCCGCGCGAGAGCATCCGGTACGTGGGCGACACCGTGCACTCGCCCTACGGCCCGAAGCCGATCGCCGACGTGCGGCGGTACGCCCTCGAGGTCATGGACGACCTCGTCGAGCAGGGCGTGAAGGCGCTCGTCATCGCGTGCAACACGGCCTCCTCCGCGGTCCTCCGCGACGCCCGGGAGCGGTACGAGCAGGCGTACGGCATCCCCGTGGTCGAGGTCATCCAGCCCGCCGCCCGCGCCGCCGTCAAGCAGACCAGGACCGGGCGCATCGGTGTGATCGGCACGGTCGGGACGATCGCCTCGCGGGCGTACGAGGACGCGTTCGCCGTCGCCGCCGACGTCACGCTGTCGCTCGCCGCCTGCCCGCGGTTCGTCGAGTTCGTCGAGGCGGGGGACACCTCGTCGCCGGCCCTCCGCTCGGTCGCGGCGCAGTACCTCGAACCGATCCGGGCGGCCGACGTCGACACCCTCGTGCTCGGCTGCACGCACTACCCGCTCATGTCGGCGGCGATCCAGTACGTGATGGGGCCGGACGTCACGCTGGTCTCGAGCGCCGAGGAGACCGCCAACGACGTGTACCGCCGGCTCGTCGAGCACGGGCTCGAGCGGACCGTGACCGAACCGCCCACGTACGCGTTCGAGGCCACCGGCGAGGACCGCAACGGGTTCATCCGCCTGGCCCGACGGTTCCTCGGCCCGGAGGTGTCCAGCGTCGGCCACCTGCAGACCGAAGCCATCACGCTGCCCCGCACCGCGCCCTGAACGGGGCCGCACGACCACCGCGACCACCGCGACCGACCCGCACCGCGCCTCCAGGCCGGACCGAGAGGACACCATGACCGACACGACCACGACCCGCATCGACGGCCGCAGCACCACCGACCACCGCCCCGTCACGATCGAGCGGGGGTGGAGCGCACAGGCCGAGGGCAGTGCGCTCATCTCGTTCGGGAACACCAAGGTGCTCTGCACCGCGAGCTTCACGAACGGCGTGCCGCGCTGGCTCGCCGGCAAGGGGACCGGCTGGGTGACCGCCGAGTACTCGATGCTGCCGCGCTCGACCAACGAGCGGATGCAGCGTGAGTCGATCAAGGGCAAGGTCGGCGGCCGGACGCACGAGATCTCCCGCCTGATCGGCCGCTCGCTGCGCGCGGTCGTGGACACGAAGGCCCTCGGCGAGAACACCCTCGTCATCGACTGCGACGTGCTGCAGGCCGACGGCGGCACCCGGACCGCGTCGATCACCGGCGCGTACGTGGCCCTGGTCGACGCGATCGAGTGGGGCCGGGGCAAGGGCTTCATCGCGAAGAAGGCCACGCCGCTCACCGACAGCGTGCAGGCGATCTCGGTCGGCATCGTCAAGGGCGTGCCGATGCTCGACCTCGCGTACACCGAGGACTCGGCCGCCGACACCGACATGAACATCGTCACGACGGGCTCGGGCAAGTTCATCGAGGTGCAGGGGACGGCCGAGCACGCGCCGTTCGACCGCGCCGAGCTCGACACGCTGCTCGACCTCGGGCTGGCGGGCAACGCCTCGCTCGCGGCGATCCAGCGCGGGGTGCTCGGGGTGGCCTCGTGACCGGGACGGTCGTGCTCGCGACGCACAACCAGGGCAAGGTCGTCGAGCTCCGCGGGATCCTCGGCGAGGCCCTCGGCGGCGTCGAACTCGTCGGTTACGACGGGCCGGAGCCGGTCGAGGACGGTGACACCTACGCGGCCAACGCGCTCATCAAGGCCAGGGCAGCGGTCGCGCACACCGGACTGCCGGCGCTCGCCGACGACTCCGGCATCGCGGTCGACGCGCTCGACGGTGCACCGGGGATCCACTCCGCCCGGTACGCCGGCACCCGCGTGGACGCCGACAACATCGCGTTGCTGCTGGCGAACCTCGAGGGCGTGGTGGAGCGGACCGCGGCGTTCGTCTGCGCCGCCGCGTTCGTCACCCCGGACGGCACCGAGCACGTGTTCGAGGCGGTGTGGAACGGCGAGGTCCTGACGGAGCCGGTCGGTGACGGCGGGCACGGGTACGACCCGGTGTTCCACCCGGACGACGCTCAGGGGTCGGCGGCGCAGCTGACCCGCGACGAGAAGAACGCCCTGAGCCACCGGTCGAAGGCGTTCCGCGGGATCGCGCCGATCGTGCGGGAGTGGTTCGCGACGACCGAGGGCTGACGCCCGCGCCCGCGCCCGACGGCCGAGGGCTGACGCCCGCGCCCGACGCGGTGGTCAGGACGACCGGCCGCGAGACCCCACCACGACGACGAGACGCCCCCGGGAACGGGGGCGTCTCGTCGTCCGGGGCGTCCGCCGGCGGGGTCGGCCAGCGGACCGGGAGGTCGCTACTGCCCGACGGGCCGCTGGCCGTCGGCCGCGCGCTGCTCCGCCTCGGCCGTGTGCTTCGCCTTGCGCGCCGTCCGCCAGTAGTGCAGGCCGGCGGGCACGACGGTGACGACGACCGCGAGGATGAGGATCACGTCGATGTAGTTGCGCACGATGTACGCCACCGGCGGGATGTAGCCGAGGACGTACCCGAGGAACGTGACACCGACGCCCCAGACGACGGCACCGATGGCGTTGTACAGCGAGTACTTCTTGTAGTCCATCCGCCCGACGCCGGCGGCGATCGGGGCGAAGGTGCGGACGACCGGCACGAAGCGCGCCATGATGACCGCGAGCGGGCCGAAGCGGTGGAAGAACGCGTTGGTGCGGTCGACGTTCGCCTTCGAGAACAGGCCGCTCTCCTTGCGTTCGAAGATCGGCGGCCCGGCCTTCTTGCCGATGTAGTAGCCGAGTTCACCGCCGAGGAACGCCGCGGCGCCGATCATCAGGGCGGCCACCCAGATCGGGATACCGCCGATCTGGCCGCCGCGGTCGAAGGCGAACAGGCCGGTGATGACGAGCAGGCTGTCACCGGGGAAGATGAACCCGATGAGGAGGCCGGTCTCGGCGAAGACGATGGCGCAGACGACGAGCACGGCGATGGCGCCGAAGTGGTCGAGGATGTACTGCGGGTCGAGCCACGGGATCAGGGCGAGGGGAAGCGCGTGCATGGTTCTTCCGGTCGGGAGTCGGGGTCACGGGGGACTCCCGCACCCTGAGGGTACCGCCCGTCGTCCTGAGGACCATCCCTCAGGGGGATGAGGTGCGCCGGTGCATCCGTCGTGCGGAAGGAGGGACTCGAACCCTCACGCCTGGGGCACAGGAACCTAAATCCTGCGTGTCTACCGATTCCACCACTCCCGCGAGCACCGGCAGTCTACGGGGCACTCGCCCGGCCGGACCGGCGGGGCGGACGGGCACCGCGCCTCCCGGCCGACGATCGCGACGACGGGACGGACGCGACGCACGCGCAGACCGCGACGACGGGACGGACGCGCCGACGCGACGCACGCGCCGACCGCGACGACGGGACGGACGCGCCCACGCGACGCACGCGCCGACCGTGACCGGCGCGACGAGCGCGCCCCGCCTCAGCGCAACCGACGCGGCAGGTACCGCGGCACGTACCGGAGCAGCACGCCCGCACCGACCAGCCCCAGCACGCCCATCACCCCGCTCGCGAGCGCGAGCGACGCGACCGCCGTGACGCCGGAGAGCACGAGCGGTGCCGCGGCCGAGCCGAAGTCCCCGGTGAAGCGCCACGCGCCCAGGAACGGAGCCGGGTTCCCCCGCGGCGCGAGGTCGGCCCCGAGCGTCATGAGGATCCCCGACCCGACGCCGTTCGCGAGGGACATGCCGATCGCGATGCCGACGAACCAGCCGACCCGGGCGTCGAGGTGGCCGCTCCAGGCGAGCAGGAAGTAGCTGACGCTGAGGCCGAGCATGCACGGCAGGGCGCTCGCGAGCCGCCCCCAGCGGTCCATGATCTGCCCGCTCGTGTAGAACAGCGCGAAGTCGACGGCCCCGGCGATGCCGATGACGAGTGCTGCGGTCGCGTCGTCGAGGCCGACGCTCACGGCCCACAGGGGCAGGATCACCTGGCGTCCGGCACGGAGGGCACCGATGAGCGCGGCACCGCTGCCGAGGCGCGCGAGCACGGCCCGGTTCTCGCGGATGGTGCGGAACAGGCCGTGCGCCTCGGCCTGCACGAGCTGCGCGCCGGTGTCGGTCGTCGGTTCCTGCGGGAGGGCGCCCGGGTCCTCGTGCCCGGCGGCGTCGCGCCGGTCGGTGGTCGCGTCGGCCCCCGCGGTGGCCGCGGGCAGCGGGATCGGGTCCGGCCCGGCGGCGGCCAGCGTGGTCGCGTCCTGCCCGCCGGTGGCGGCGGGCGGCGCGGTCGTGTCGGGCGACTGACGGGAGGCGCGGTGCGGCCTGGTCGCGTCGGGCCCCGGCCGGGAGGCGCGGTGCGGCAGCCGGAGACCGCGTGCGCCCGTCGCGGGGTCGCGCAGGACGAGGAGGACTGCGGCCGCCGCGAGGCAGCAGACGACGTGGATCCAGAAGGCGCTCTGGGTCGTGCCGGTGAGGTGGACGACCGCAGCCGACACGAAGGGCCCGACGAAGTAGCCGAAGCGGAACACCCCGCCGAGGCTCGACAGGGCCCTGGCGCGGATGCGGAGCGGGATCGCCGTGGTCATGTAGGCGTGCCGGGCGAGCGCGAAGACGGCGGTGGAGACACCGACGAGGAACACCCCGAGCGCGAGCACCCAGGGGTTCGGTGCGACCGTGCAGGTGACGAGGCCGACGACCGACACCAGGGCCGCGCCGATCATCGCGTTCCGTTCGCCGATGCGCCCGACGACGACCCCCGAGGGCACGTCGCCGATGAGCTCGCCGACGAGGATGAGCGCCGCGACGAAGCCGGCGAGGGCGAGCCCGGCGCCGAGCGAGTCCGCCGCGATCGGGATGATCGGGATGATCGCGCCCTCGCCGATCGCGAACAGCGCTGCGGGGAGGAAGCCCGACAGGACGACCGTCCTGCGGTCGAAGGCGTCGTGCGCGGTGGTGGTCATCGTCGACCCACGGTACGCCCGCCGCGGAGTTACCCTGGACGCATGCGTGTCCTGGCGGCGATGAGTGGTGGAGTCGACTCGGCGGTGGCCGCTGCCCGGGCCGTCGACGCCGGGCACGACGTGGTCGGCGTGCACCTCGCCCTGAGCCGGATGCCCGGCACGCTCCGCACCGGCAGCCGGGGGTGCTGCACGATCGAGGACTCGATGGACGCCCAGCGTGCCGCCTCCGCGCTCGGCATCCCGTACTACGTGTGGGACTTCTCGGCCCGGTTCAAGGAGGACGTCGTCGACGACTTCGTGGCCGAGTACCAGGCCGGTCGGACCCCGAACCCCTGCATGCGCTGCAACGAGCGGATCAAGTTCGCGGCGCTGCTCGAGAAGGCGCTCGCGCTCGGCTTCGATGCCGTCTGCACCGGGCACTACGCGTCGATCGTCACGGGCGACGACGGCGCGCGGGAGCTGCACCGCTCGGCAGCGTGGGCGAAGGACCAGTCCTACGTCCTCGGCGTGCTGACGGCCGAGCAGCTCGAGCACGCGATGTTCCCGCTCGGTGCCACGCCCTCGAAGGACGAGGTCCGGGCCGAGGCCGCGGCGCGGGGCCTGACCGTCGCGCAGAAGCCCGACTCCTACGACATCTGCTTCATCCCGGACGGCGACACCCGCGGCTGGCTCGCGGACCGGGTCGGCACCGCCCCCGGCGACGTGGTCGAGCGTGACGGCACCGTGGTCGGCGAGCACGAGGGCGCGACCGGCTACACGGTCGGACAGCGCCGCGGGCTGCACCTCGGTCGGCCGGCACCGGACGGCAAGCCGCGGTTCGTGCTCGAGATCCGACCGAAGGACAACACCGTCGTCGTCGGCCCGAAGGAGGCGCTCGAGGTGTCCTCGCTCGCCGGGTCCCGGTACACCTGGGCCGGGTCCGCGCCGGCCGACCCCACCGTGCCGTTCGCGTGCGAGGTGCAGATCCGCGCGCACGGCGACCCCGTGCCCGCGACCGCACGGGTCGAGGACGGCTCGCTCGTGGTGGACCCCGACGAGCCCCTGTCGGGCGTCGCGCCCGGGCAGACCGCGGTCGTCTACGTCGGCATGCGCGTGCTCGGGCAGTGCACGATCGACCGGACGGTCAGCGCGGTCCCGGCTCACGTTTGACGCGAAGGAAGTCACCGGCAGGGGGTAGAAAGTCTCTATGCCAGACGCGCGCCTTGACTCGCTAGAGACTCTCAGCCCTCTCGATATTGCGGATGTGATCAAGCGAGCTGATTTGGGCCCCCGTGACCTCGTCAAGCTCACAAATTGGCTCATCCACTTCGCCTCCACGTCAGCGGAGGTACTCCCTGCCTTTCAGGTGCGCGCCGCCGCCGAAATTGCGCGCGCTGATCTACTCGAGCTGAGGCATAACTACTACGAGGCTGCAGGCACGGTGGTGCCCGATGCACAGTACGACCGGGTGCTTGCTTTTCTACAGCGGCTTGAGGCTGTTCGTCCTGAGTTGGCATCTCAGGACAGCCCCACGCAGACCGTCGGTGGCCGCGCGGAGACTACGCAGTTCGCCCCGGTCGAGCACGCCGAGCGCATGCTGAGCCTGGACAACGTGTTCAGCCCGGACGAGCTCACCGACTGGGCCGTCAAGGTGCAGCGTGACGCCGGCGCCGAGCGCGTCCGGTTCCTGACCGAGCTGAAGATCGACGGCCTCGCGATCAACCTGCGCTACGAGCACGGACGGCTCGTCTCCGCGGCCACCCGCGGCGACGGCGTCGTGGGCGAGGACGTCACGGGCAACGTCCGCACGATGGGCACGATCCCCGACCAGCTCGCCGGCACCGGACACCCGCCCCTGGTCGAGGTCCGCGGCGAGATCTTCTTCCCGGTGGCGCAGTTCGACGAGCTGAACGCCCGGCAGCGCGAGGCCGGGGAACGGGTCTTCGCGAACCCGCGCAACGCCGCCGCGGGTTCCCTCCGGCAGAAGGAGGAGGGCAAGTCCGAGGCGAAGCGCGCCCTGATGGTCGACCGGCTCCGACGGCTGCGGATGCTCGTGCACGGCATCGGCGCGTGGCCGGTCCGCGAGCTCGAGCAGCAGACCGAGGTGCACGCGCAGTCCGAGGTCTACGAACTGCTGCAGACCTGGGGTCTGCCGACGAGCACGCACTACCGGGTCTTCGACACGATCGACGAGGTGCTCGGCTTCGTGCGCACGACCGGGGAACGCCGGTCCGCGGTGGAGCACCAGATCGACGGCGTCGTCATCAAGGTGGACGACCTCGCGCTGCACGAGGAGCTCGGCTCGACCTCGCGGGCGCCGCGCTGGGCGATCGCCTACAAGTACCCGCCGGAAGAGGTCCACACGAAGCTGCTCGACGTCGTCGTCAGCGTCGGGCGCACCGGCCGGGCGACGCCGTTCGCCGTGATGGCCCCGGCCGAGGTCGCCGGCTCCGTCGTGCGCCAGGCGACCCTGCACAACCAGGACGTCGTCAAGGCGAAGGGCGTCCTCATCGGCGACACGGTCGTGCTGCGCAAGGCCGGCGACGTCATCCCCGAGGTGCTCGGCCCGGTGGTCGAGCTCCGCGACGGCAGCGAGCGCGAGTTCGTCATGCCCGCGGACTGCCCCGAGTGCGGCACCCCGCTGCGTCCGGCGAAGGAGGGCGACAAGGACCTCCGCTGCCCGAACGCGCGGAGCTGCCCGGCACAGGTCCGTGGTCGGGTCGAGCACATCGCCTCGCGCGGTTCGCTCGACATCGAGGGCCTCGGGGAGGTCGCAGCCGCAGCGCTCACGCAGCCGCTCCGTCCCGAGACGCCGCCGCTCGTCACCGAGGCCGGGCTGTTCGACCTCACGATGGAGGACATCGTCCCGATCGAGGTGATCGTCCGCGACGCCGAGACCGGCATGGAGAAGACCGACGAGGACGGCACGCCCAAGCGTGTCACCCCGTTCAGCCGTGCCCGCAAGAAGACCGACCCGCCCTTCGACCCCGAGGCCCGCGGCGCCGACCACACGGGCGAGCCGAGTCGGTACCCGTCGAAGAACGCCTTCGAGATGCTCGCGAACATCGAGGCGGCGAAGACGAAGCCGCTCTGGCGCATCCTCGTCGGCCTGAGCATCCGCCACGTCGGGCCGGTCGCCGCCCGCGCCCTGGCGAACCACTTCGGCTCGCTCGACCGGATCCGCGAGGCCTCGCGCGAGGACCTCGCGGCGGTCGACGGCGTCGGCGGGATCATCGCGGACGCCCTGCTCGACTGGTTCGAGGTCGACTGGCACCGGGCGATCATCGACCGGTGGACGGCGGCGGGCGTGCAGTTCACCACGCCGGACCACCCGGGGCCCGGTGCCGCGGTCGAGGGCGGGGTGCTCAGCGGTGTGACGGTGGTCGCGACCGGCTCCCTCGAGGGGTACACCCGTGAAGGAGCGCAGGAGGCGATCATCGCCGCGGGCGGCAAGGCCGCGTCGAGCGTGAGCAAGAAGACGGACTTCGTCGCGGCGGGCCCCGGTGCCGGCTCGAAGCTCACGAAGGCCGAGCAGCTGGGCGTCCGCATCATCGACGCCGAGCAGTTCCGGCTGCTCGTGACGGAGGGCCCGGCCGCCCTCGCACCGGACACGGACACCGACGCCGACGCCGACGCCGACGCCGACGCCGGCACCGACGCCGACGCCGGCGCGGAGGACGCCGCGGGATAGGCCCGTCGGGACGGCCCGCACCGCCGCGTCGTGCGACCTGGAGCAGCGGCTTCGGGGGACAAGTTGCACGACGCATGTCCACGGTGCGGGAATCTGCTTACACTCGATAGAGCATCACTCGTCGCCTGTGGGGGCCGGCGAGACGGCCTTCCCAGGGGAGACCCGAATGCTGCTCATCGCCGCGGCCTTGCTCACCGCCTCGATGCACTCCCCCGGAGTGGTCGAGGCCCCAGTCGTGCCCGCCGGGACCTCCTCGGTCGTGGGCGCCCCGACGTCCGGACCAGCTGTGGAGGACCACGCAGCGCTCGACCACCTCGTCGGGTCGCGCGGCTCGGCCTTCCTCGCCGACCTCGGCACCGTCGACGGCGCGGACCTCGCCCGGGCCGACCGGGACGCGCGGGTCCTCGCGACCGCGCAGGACCGCCCGCCGACCCCGGCAGCGGTCCGGACGTGGTGGTCCGGTCTCGACCAGGCAGCACGTTCCCGGCTCGTCGACCACGCGCCCGCGGTCGTCGGCAACCTCGACGGGGTCCCGTACGACGTCCGGGACCGGGCGAACCGCAGCACCCTGGCGCGAGGCCTGGCCGCCTCCGGGGACGGGAGCGCGCTGCACGGCATGCTCCAGCAGGTCGAGGCCGCGCTGTCGCCGGACCCCGGGTCGCCCGACCGCGTGCTCGTCGCGCTGGACACCCGCGGCTCCGGCCGAGCCGCGATCGCCGTCGGGGACCTCGCCACCGCGGCCGACGTCACGGTCGTCGTGCCCGGGATGTTCTTCACGGTCTCCGGGCAGATGCACGACTTCGCCGACACCGCCGACGGCCTGTACCAGGAGCAGACCGCCGTCGCGGGCCTCGCCGCACCGGACCCGGCGCGGGGGAGCGGCGTCGCGGTGGTCGCGTGGATGGGCTACCGGACGCCGGACATGTCGAACATCCTGTCGCTCGGGCTCGCCGACACCGGGGCCGAACGGCTGGAACGCGTGGTCGCCGGCCTGGACGCCGTCCGCGGGGACGTCCGGCCGCGGCTGAACGTCGTCGCGCACTCGTACGGGTCGACCACGGCGATGACCGCACTGTCCTCCGGCCGGATGCGCGCGGACACCCTCACGGTGCTCGGGTCGCCCGGCAGCGACGTCCGGTCGGCGGCGCAGCTCGCGGTCGGCAGGGGCGAGGTGTTCGTCGGGGACGCGCACGACGACCCGGTCGCGGGGACCGGGTACTTCGGTACCGACCCGGGGTCGCCCGGGTTCGGGTCGACGCTGCTCGACCTGTCCGGGGGTGTGCCCGAGGGGACGGCCGGGCTGTTCCGCCGGCCGGTCGGGCACAACGACTACCTCAAGCCCGGGACGTCGTCGCTGCACGAGGTGGCGCTCATCGCCGTCGGGCGGGGCGACCTCGTGCGCCACCAGGCGCGCCGGGGCTCCGGTGGGACGGGTGGGCCGCAGCCGGGGCCGGACATGTACCTGCTGCGGCCGCAGGACCTGCAGCCGCGGGACTGAGCGGCGGCCCCGGGACCGCAGCGGACGCGTGGGAGGCGGGTCGCGCCTCCCGTCCGGCCCGGCGGCGGACCGCCGCGGACGCGCCGGGCGCGAGCCGCGCCTCCCGGCCGTGTCTGAGGGGCTTCCTGTGGACCGCCGCAGCCGGTCGCGGCTCCCCGGCAGAACCGGCCCAGTCGTCGACCGTACGGTTCCGACATGCGTGCGATGCGGTGGACCGGTGCCTTCCTCTCCTTCTGCGCGATGTCCGGCCTGGCCGGCATGCTCGTCGCGGTCGCGGTGACACCGGCCGTCGCGGTCGCCGGCGAGGGGACCTCGGGAGCGGTGTCGTTCTTCGAGGACCTGCCGAGCTACCTCGCGATCCAGACGCCGCAGCAGGTGTCCTCGGTCTACGCGACCAAGGGCGGCCAGCAGGTCAAGATCGCGTCGTTCTACGCCGAGAACCGCACCGACGTCGCGTCGAACGCGATGGCGGAGTCCCTCAAGCGCGCCGCGATCGACACCGAGGACCCGCGCTTCGAACAGGAGGGCGGCGTCGACGTCCTCGGCACCGTGCGCGGCGTCGCGGCGACCGTCGTCGGCGGCGACGTGCAGGGCGGTTCGAGCATCACGCAGCAGTACGTCAAGAACGTCCTCGTGCAGCAGTGCGAGCAGCTCACCGGCAAGGACGCCGCGGACACGCAGAAGAAGATCGCCGCGTGCTACGAGGACGCCGCCGGTGTCACGCCGCAGCGCAAGCTCCAGGAGATCCGGTACGCGATCGCCGTCGACAAGAAGTACACCAAGGACCAGGTCCTGACCGGGTACCTCAACCTCGTCGGCCTCGGCGGACGCGTCTACGGTGCCGAGGCCGGGGCGGAGTACTACTTCGGCGTCCACGCGAAGGACCTGACGCTCGAGCAGTCCGCGACCCTCGTCGCGATCCTGAACAACCCCTCGAACCTGCGCATCGACCGGCCGGACGACAAGTCGAACGGGCAGGCGAACGGGTACGCGGCGACCAAGGAACGGCGCGACTACGTCCTCGAGCGCATGTACGTGCACCACGACGTGACGAAGGCGCAGCTCGACCAGGCGAAGGCAACACCGATCACCCCGCACGTGACCGAGACCTCGAACGGGTGCTCGGCCGCGGCGAGCGGGTACGACGCCGGGTACTTCTGCGACTACGTCCGTGCCCAGGTGCTGCAGGACCCGGCGTTCGGCGCGACCGTCGCCGACCGCATCGAGACGCTCGACACCAAGGGGCTCGAGATCCACACCTCGCTCGACCTCGACCTGCAGACGCAGGGCCAGGCCGCGCTCTCCGCGTACGTCCCGACGACCATGGCGGGCGTCGACGCGGGCGGGTCGAACGTCACCGTCGAACCCGGGACCGGGCGCATCCTGTCGATGGTGCAGAACACCGAGTACACGCAGTCCGACTCGGCGACCGCCGGCCAGACCGCGGTGAACTACAGCGCCGACCAGGCCTACGGCAACTCCGGGGGCTTCCAGACCGGCTCGACGTACAAGGTCTTCACGCTCGCCGACTGGCTCGCGCACGGACACACCCTGTCCGAGTCGGTGTCGACGACCGAGCACACCTTCCCGCAGTCGGAGTTCACGAACTCGTGCACGGGCGTCGGTGGGAAGCCCTGGCAGGTCGCGAACGCCGAGAAGGTGCCGGCGACGATGACCGTGCAGGACGCGACCTCGGAGTCGATCAACACCGCGTTCGGCTCGATGGCGAAGCAGCTCGACCTGTGCGGCATCGCGAAGACCGCCGAGGCCATGGGCATCCATCAGTCGAACGGGACGCCGCCGGACTCCAACCCGGCGTCCGTGCTCGGGACGAACACGCTGTCGCCCATCGACCTGGCCGAGGCCTACGCGGGCTTCGCCAACGGCGGCATCGTGTGCACCGCGACCGCGATCGACTCCGTGACCACGGCCGACGGCGGGAAGATCACGCCGACCCCGGCCTCGTGCACCCGAGGTGTCTCGGCGGCCGTCGCCGGCACCGTCGACCACGCGCTGCAGGGCGTGCTCACCGGCAACGGGACCGCGGCGACGGCGAACCCCGGGGACGCCGTGCCGAAGTTCGCCAAGACCGGCACCACCGACGGTGACGTGCAGAACTGGCTCGTGACGTCCTCGACGAAGTACACGAACGCGACCTGGATCGGCAACGTGCAGGGCAGCGTGAGCCTGGCGAACTGGCCCTTCCTGCGGGGCACGACCGGGTACAGCGCCAAGTTCGGCGTGGCGAAGTCGATGATGGCGTACCTCGACCAGACGCGGGCGGGCGGGGACCTGCCCGCGGCGGACCCGGCGATGGTCGGGACGGTGGCGAACGCTGCGCCGAGCGGCGGGGACGCCGGGGGCGGTGCTGCGGCGGGTGCCTCCGGTACTGCGGGTGCCGGGGCTCCGGCGGGTGCGGGGGCTGCGGCCGGCGGGACGGGTGCTGGGGCGGGTGCCGCGGGCGGTCAGGCTGCGTCGGGTGGGTCCGGCGCGGGCGGCGCTGGCGGGTCCGGGGCCGGACAGCCCGGAGGAGCCGGGGCCGCTGGCCCGGGGACCGCAGGGTCCGGGAAGTAGCGACGGGGGCCGGCACGGTGGTGCCGGCCGGGTGGCGCCGGTTTCCGGTCGCGTGCCGGTGTCTCCCGGCACCGGGCCGTGTCTCGCGGCGCGGTGCGCCGGTCTCCGGCGGCGTGCCGGTGTCCACAGGCGCCACGCGGCGCCCGGCGGCTTGGTGGGCCGGTTGGCGGTGGTCGTGTGACCGGTGGGGCCTGACTGCCGGCACCTGACGTGCGCGTCCGGCTCCGGGAGGTGACGGCCTGGAGGTCCGGCGCCGGTCCGGCGGGCGGGTGACGGGCCTCCAGGCGGTTCCGACCCGAGGCGGGGTGGCGCCCGATACGCGCTGGCGCTGGTCGAGGGGCGGTACCCGCTCGGTCGGGGCCGGGGGCTGGGCTGCTGTTGCTGTTGCCGCGGCTGCTGCCGCGGCTGCTGCTGCGTTGGCTGTGGCTGCTGCCCGGACCGCGAGCGGGCGTTCCGTGCGGCGTGCCCGAGGGGCGCGCTGCCGGGATCGCCCGCTCGCGGAGGCGACGGGTCTCGGAGGCCGCGCCGATCCGCGAGCGGGCGGGAAGCGCGTCGGGATGGCCGTGGACGCTGCCGGTTTCGCCCGCTCGCGCGGACGGTGCCGTCCTGGGGCACATCGATCCGTGAGCGGGCGGATCCTGCGCGATGGCCGGTCTCCGTGCTGCCGGTTTCGCCCGCTCGCGGGAACGGTGCGGTCCTGGAGCACATCGATCCGTGAGCGGGCGGATCCTGCGCGATGGCGGCGGTGGGCGCTGCGGATTCCGCCCGCCCGGGCTCGGGAGGGGGCGCCGACGGTGGGAACGGGCAAGGCATCCGACACGGAACGCGGGCGGGCGGCCCCGCGAGCGGGCGGTTCCTGCACCCCGGGGCCCATACCTGTGCAAGTACCGCCCGCTCGGCGGGAGAGGGCCGCCCACCCACCGTGCAAGTACCGCCCGCTCGGCGGGAGAGGGCCGCCCACCCACCGTGCAAGTACCGCCCGCTCGGCGGGAGCGGGCCGCCCGCTGCCCCCGAGCGTCCGGACCGGCCAATAGACTGGTCGGCGTCCCACGTCCCGATCGACGGAGCCCCATGCCTGACATCACGAGCGAGCAGGTCGCGCACCTGGCGAACCTCGCACGTATCGCACTCACGCCCGACGAGATCGAGAAGCTGACCGGTGAGCTGGCGCACATCGTCGAGAGCGTCGCCAAGGTCGCCGAGGTCGCGACCGACGACGTCCCCGCGACGAGCCACCCCGTGCCGCTCGGCAACGTCACCCGACCCGACGTGGTGGGGCCGACCCTGACCCAGGAGCAGGCGTTGTCCGGCGCCCCCGACTCCGACGGCGAACGGTTCCGTGTGACGGCGATCCTCGGCGAAGAACAGTAGGCGACAGAAGATGACCGACGACATCACCAAGCTCAGCGCCGCGGCGCTCGCCGACGCCCTCGTGGCGCGCGACGTCTCGAGCGTCGAGGCCACCCAGGCCCACCTCGACCGCATCGCGGCCGTCGACGGGGACGTGCACGCGTTCCTGCACGTCAACGAGAACGCCCTCGCCGTCGCGAAGTCGATCGACTCCCGCCGTGCCGCGGGGGACGACCTCGGCGCGCTCGCCGGCGTCCCGATCGCGATCAAGGACGTCCTGTGCACGCAGGACATGCCCACGACCTCGGGCTCGAAGATCCTCGAGGGCTGGCGTCCGCCGTACGACGCCACCCCGGTCGCGAAGCTCCGCGCCGCCGGTCTCGTGCCGCTCGGCAAGACGAACATGGACGAGTTCGCGATGGGCTCGACCACGGAGTTCTCCGCGTACGGTCCGACGCGCAACCCGTGGGACCTCGACCGGATCCCCGGCGGGTCCGGCGGTGGTTCGGCCGCAGCGGTCGCCGCCCACGAGGCGCCCTTCGCCCTCGGCTCCGACACCGGCGGCTCGATCCGGCAGCCCGGTGCCGTCACCGGCACCGTCGGTGTGAAGCCGACCTACGGCGGGGTCAGCCGCTACGGCTCGATCGCGCTCGCCTCGAGCCTCGACCAGGTCGGCCCGGTCTCGCGCACGGTCCTCGACGCCGCGCTCCTGCACGACGTCATCGGCGGACACGACCCGCGCGACTCCACCTCGATCCCGGACGCGTGGCCGTCGATGACCGCCGCCGCGCGCGAGGGCCTGCAGGCCGACACGCTCCGTGGTCTCAAGGTCGGCGTCGTCAAGGAACTCGCCGGTGGCGAGGGCTTCCAGGCCGGTGTGACGCAGCGCTTCCAGGAAACCGTGGCGCTCCTCGAGTCGGCGGGCGCGCAGGTCGTCGAGATCGACGCCCCGAGCTTCGCCTACGCGATCAGCGCGTACTACCTGATCCTCCCGGCCGAGGCGTCGTCGAACCTCGCGAAGTTCGACTCGGTGCGCTTCGGCCTCCGCGTCACGCCCGAGGGCGGCGCGACCGTCGAGGACGTCATGGCCGCGACGCGCGAGGCCGGGTTCGGCCCCGAGGTGAAGCGCCGCATCATCCTCGGCACCTACGCCCTGAGCGCCGGCTACTACGACGCCTACTACGGCTCGGCGCAGAAGGTCCGCACCCTCGTGCAGCGCGACTTCGCGGCCGCGTTCGAGCAGGTCGACCTGCTCGTCAGCCCGTCCGCCCCCACCACGGCGTTCCCGCTGGGCGAGCGGCTCGACGACCCGCTGGCGATGTACCTCAACGACCTCACGACGATCCCGGCGAACCTCGCTGGCGTCCCCGGCATGAGCATCCCGAACGGCCTCGCGCCCGAGGACTCGCTGCCGACCGGTGTGCAGCTGATGGCCCCGCAGCGCGAGGACGCCCGCCTGTACCGCTACGGCGCCGCGCTCGAGCGCCTGCTCGAGCAGCAGTGGGGTCGCCCGCTCATCGACAGCATCCCGGACCTCGACCAGTCTCAGCAGTCCGCTGCGCAGGAAGGTGTGATCTGATGGCGCAGAAGGACGCGCTGATGGACTTCGACGAGGCGCTCGAGCGTTTCGAGCCGGTGCTCGGCTTCGAGGTCCACGTCGAACTCGCGACGAAGACGAAGATGTTCTCGGACGCTCCGAACTTCTTCGGTGGCGAGCCGAACACGAACGTGACCCCGGTCGACCTCGGGCTCCCCGGCGCACTGCCCGTCGTGAACGAGCAGGCCGTGCGCTACTCGATCCAGCTGGGCCTCGCGCTCGGCTGCTCGATCGCCGAGTCCTCGCGGTTCGCGCGGAAGAACTACTACTACCCGGACAACCCGAAGAACTACCAGATCTCGCAGTTCGACGAGCCGATCGCGTTCGAGGGCGAGGTCGAGGTCGAGCTCGCCGACGGCACCATCTTCACCGTCCCGATCGAGCGCGCCCACATGGAGGAGGACGCCGGCAAGCTGACGCACGTCGGCGGTGCCACCGGCCGCATCCAGGGTGCCGAGTACTCGCTCGTCGACTACAACCGTGCGGGCGTCCCGCTCGTCGAGATCGTCACGAAGCCGATCTTCGGCGCGAAGCACCGCGCCCCGGAGCTCGGCGCCGCGTACGTGCAGGTCATCCGTGACCTCGTCCGCGCGCTCGGCGTCTCCGAGGCCCGCATGGAGCGCGGCAACCTGCGCTGCGACGCGAACATCTCGCTGCGTCCCTGGGGCCAGGAGAAGCTCGGCACCCGCACCGAGACGAAGAACGTCAACTCGTTCCGTGCCGTCGAGCGCGCCATCCGCTACGAGATCCAGCGTCAGGCCGCGATCCTCGCCGCCGGTGGCACGATCACGCAGGAGACCCGCCACTGGCACGAGGACACCGGTCGCACGTCGGCCGGTCGCCCGAAGTCGGACGCCGACGACTACCGCTACTTCCCGGAGCCCGACCTGCTCCCCGTGGTGCCGGACCCGGCCGTGATCGAGGAACTGCGGGCCTCGCTGCCCGAGGCCCCGGTCGCGCGTCGCCGCCGACTCAAGGGCGACTGGGGCTTCAGCGACCTGGAGTTCCAGGACGTCGTCAACGGCGGGCTGCTCGACGAGGTCGAGGCCACCGTCGCCGCGGGCGCCTCGCCGCAGGCCGCGCGCAAGTGGTGGACGGGTGAGATCAGCCGCGTCGCCAACGCTCGTGACGCCGCCGCGGGTGACCTCGTGTCGCCGCAGCACGTCGCCGAGACGATCGCGCTCGTCGAGTCCGGCGACCTCACCGACCGTCTGGCCCGCCAGGTCCTCGAGGGCGTCATCGCCGGCGAGGGCTCCCCGGCGCAGGTCGTCGAGGCCCGCGGCCTGAAGGTCGTGTCCGACGACTCGGCGCTCACGGCAGCGGTCGACCAGGCGCTCGCCGCGCAGCCCGACGTGCTCGCCAAGATCCGCGACGGCAAGGTGCAGGCCGCCGGTGCGATCATCGGCGCGGTCATGAAGGCCATGCAGGGACAGGCGGACGCGGCGCGCGTCCGCGAGCTGGTCCTGGAGCGCGCGCAGGCCTAGCCCGCCACCACGGGACGGACGGGAGGCGCGGTGCCAGCTGGCACCGCGCCTCCCGTCCGTCGTCTGGTCGGCAAGCGGACCACCGGCTGCCGCGCCGGACCTGGACCAGGGCAACCTGGGGACACGTCAGCGACCCGGTGACAGGATGGGTCGTGACCGCAACGATCCGCGCCATCGGAACCGCCGTCCCGCAGACCACCCTCGACCAGGCGGCGGTGCGGGACCTCTTCGCCGGGCAGCCCGACCTCGGTCGCCTCGGCCGCCGCCTCGTGCCCGCCGCGTTCGACGTGTCCGCCGTCGAGCACCGCCACACGGTCATCGAGGAACTCGACGCCACCCGTCCGGGCGGGTTGTTCCGGCAGGACGGCGGCGACCTCGTGTCCCCGTCCACCGGCACGCGCAACGACCGGTACCGCGAGCTCGCACCGGCGCTGTTCGTCGCGGCGGCACGCGACGCGGTGGACCGTGCCGGCGTCGACCCGGCTGCCGTCACGCACCTCGTGACCGTCTCGTGCACCGGCTTCACGCAGCCGGGGCCGGACATCGACGTCGTCGACCAGCTCGGACTGCCGGCGGGGGTGTTCCGGCACCACATCGGGTTCATGGGCTGCTGCGCGGCGTTCCCCGCCCTCCGCATCGCCGCCGCGTTCGCCGAGGCCGACCCGTCCGCGGTCGTGCTCGTCGTCTGCGCCGAGCTCTGCACGCTGCACGTGCGGGCGTCCGACGACCCCGACCAGATCGTCGCGAACAGCGTGTTCGGCGACGGTGCCGCCGCGGTCGTCGTGACCGGGGGCGGCGTCGGACTCCGGATCGACGGGTTCGCGACCGCGACCGTGCCCGAGGGCGCCTCCGAGATGGCGTGGAACATCGGGGACGAGGGCTTCGAGATGGTCTTGTCGACGGCGGTGCCGAAGCTCGTCGGTGTCCACGTCCCGGCCGCCGTGTCGACCCTGCTCGCCGAGGACGAGGTCGCCGCCGACGTGCCGGTCTGGGCCGTGCACCCCGGCGGACGGGCCATCGTCGACCGGGCCCAGGAAGCGCTCGGCCTGCCGGACAGCGCCGTCGCGTCGAGCCGGAACGTGCTCCGGGACCACGGGAACATGTCGAGCGCCACGGTCTTGTTCGTCCTCCGCGACGCACTGGAGCAGGGGGTCGCGGACGACTCCGCGCTCGTCGCGGTGGCGTTCGGCCCGGGTCTGACGGTCGAGAGCGCGCGCATGACGGTGGTGGGGGCGTGAGCGGCGACCACCCGCGCGACCTGGGCCGACCCGGCGGACGGGCACCGCGCCTCCCGGCCGTCGACCTGAGGACCCGGGCGACCGACCTGCGCGAACTCATGGACGACCCGGACTGCGACCCGCGGGCGCTCGAACGCACGTTCCGGCGGTTCGCCGTGGTGAACGCCCTGGTCAGCGGGTGGCGCGCGGCGTGGCGGACGCACGTCGTGCCGGCGCTGCCCCCGAGTGGGCGCGGGCGCGTGCTCGACCTCGGGTGCGGCGGCGGCGACCTGGCCCGCGCGCTCGTGCGGTGGGCGGCGAGCGACGGGCTGTCGATCGAGGTCGTCGGCGTCGACCCCGACGAGCGGGCGATCGCGTCGGCCTCGCGCTCGACGCCGCGCGGGGTGACGTTCCGGCAGCAGTCGAGCGCCGACCTCGTCGCGGCGGGGGAGCGGTTCGACCTCGTGGTGTCGAACCACGTGCTGCACCACCTCGACGACGAGGCGCGCGCGGCGTTCCTGGCGGACTCGGCGCAGCTCGCGACCGGGCGGAGCCTGCACTCGGACATCCGGCGGTCGCGGCAGGCCTACCGGGCGTACGCGCTGGCGTCGCCGTTGGTGGCCGTCGGGACGTTCGTGCGCGTCGACGGGCTGCGGTCGATCCAGCGGTCGTTCACGGTGCCGGAGCTGCAGGAGGTGCTGCCGCGGGGGTGGCGGGCGGAACGGGCGGCGCCGCACCGGGTGCTCGCGGTACGGGACGCCTGACCCGGGCTCTGAGGTAGGGCGCGGGACGCCTCGCCCGGGACCGGGACCGGGACCGGGGCCGCGGGGCGCGGGGCCGAGACCCGACCCGCCCCGCGCCCGCCTCTCGCTACGGGCGCAGCAGCACCTTGATCGCGCGCCGCTCGTCCATCGCGGCGTACGCCTCGGCGGCCTGCTCCAGCGGCAGCTCGAGGTCGAACACCCGACCCGGCTCGATCGCCCGCGACAGCACGTCGGGCAGGAGCTCGGGGATGTACGCGCGCGCCGGGGCCATTCCGCCGCCGACCGTGATGTTCCGGCCGAACAGGAACGGCATCGGCAGCTCGGGGTCACCCGCGGGCACCCCCACGTAGCCGACGTTGCCGCCCGCGCGGACGACCCGCAGCGCCTGGTCCATGCTCTCCGCGGTGCCGACCGCCTCGAGGGCGCAGTCCGCCAGGTCGCCGCCGAGCAGCTGCCGGACGGCAGCGACACCCTCGTCGCCACGGGCCTCGACGACGTCCGTCGCCCCGAACTCGCGCGCGAGGGCCTGCCGGTCGGCGTGCCGGCTCATCGCGATGATCCGCTCGGCGCCGAGGCGCTTCGCCGCGAGGACGGCGGACAGCCCGACGGCCCCGTCGCCGACCACGACGACGGTCCTGCCCGGTCCGACCTCGGCCGACACCGCGGCGTGGTGTCCGGTGGAGAACACGTCGGACAGGGTGAGCAGCGAGGGCACGAGGTCCTCGTCGACGGGCCCGGGCACGACGACGAGCGTCGCGGCGGCGTCCGGCACCCGGACGAACTCGGCCTGTGCTCCACCGAGCGGGTGGCCGTAGGCGTCCGGCGTGACGCCGAAGGTCGAGCCGTGGTCGCAGCCGCTCGTCATGCCGTGGGCGCAGGCCTGGCACGTGCCGTCGTTCGTGGTGAACGGCGCGATGACGAAGTCGCCGACCGCGAGGCCGTCGACCTCGTCACCGAGGGACTCGACGACGCCGACGAACTCGTGTCCGATGGCGCGCGGCTCCTTCGTGTCGCGGACGCCGCGGTACGGCCAGAGGTCGGAGCCGCACACGCAGGCGGCGGTGACGCGGACGACGGCGTCGGTCGGGGCGATGACGGTGGGGGCGTCGCGCTCCTCGACGCGGACGTCGCGGGGAGCGTGGATGACTGCTGCGCGCACGGTGTGGCCTTCCGTTCGGGGTGGCCGCGGGGCGTGCGGTGACGCGTGCGGCCGGGGGAGAGCACGACGTGTCCGGGGATGCACCGTGCTCGGGATGGGTGCGGCGTGTGCGTGACGCGCCGCGGGTGCCGGCGCCGTTGCGGGACTGGTCGACACTACGCTTCCCGGGTGGACGAGGACCGGTACGGCAGCGACGTGCTCTCGGGCGACTGGCGCTCGAGGGGCGTCGAGAAGGTGCAGCAGGTGCCGCTCGAGCGCGGCATGGTGCTCGAGGACCCGGATTCGGGGTGGGCGGGCGCCGTGGTCGGGCTCGAGGCGGGCAACGTCTCCTTGGAGGACTGGAAGGGTCGCGTCCGCGCCTTCCCCTTCACCGGGCAGTTCCTGCTCGAGGGCAAGCTGGTCACGCTCGGTCGGCCGCAGGCGCCGGTCGGCCGGTCGGCGGGCGGCTCCGCGGGCGCAGGCGCTGGCGCGGCCGGGCGCACGGGTCCCGGTGCCGCTGGTGTCGGCGGGCGGTCTGCCGCGGCTGCACCCCCGGCTCGCGCCGGATCGGACGGGAGGCCCGGTGCGGCCCCGCCGGTGCGGCACGCGTCCGACGGTGGTCGCCTCCGCACCGCCTCCGGCTCGTTCGCCGTCGAGCAACAGCGCGCACGCGTCGCGCTGCCCTCCCGGATCATGGTCGAGGGCCGGCACGACGCCGAGCTCGTCGAGAAGGTCTGGGGCGCGGACCTCCGCGTCGAGGGCGTCGTCGTCGAGTACCTGGAGGGCGTCGACAACCTCGCCGACGTGCTCGAGGAGTTCCGCCCCACGCGGGAGCGTCGGGTCGGCGTGCTCGTGGACCACCTCGTGCCGGGGTCGAAGGAGTCTCGCTTCGCCGAGGCCGTGATGCGCGGGAAGTGGGGTGCGCACGTGCTCGTGGTCGGACACCCGTTCGTCGACGTCTGGCAGTCGGTGAAGCCGTCGCGACTCGGGCTGACCGCGTGGCCGACGATCCCGCGCTCGATCGAGTGGAAGAAGGGCATCCTGCAGCACCTCGGGTGGCCGGCCGACGACCAGGCGGACGTCGCGCGCGCGTGGCAGCGGATCCTCGGGCAGGTGCGGACCTTCGCCGACCTGGAGCCGCAGTTGCTCGGGCGCGTCGAGGAGCTCATCGACTTCGTCACCGAACCGCAGGGCTGACCAGCCCGGCCACTCGCGCTCGCGACGGGCGGGGCGGGGGCGGGTCGCGCCTCCCGTCCGTGCCCATCCGCCCCCCCGTGCCCGTGCCGACGCCCGTGCCCGCGTGCCCGTGTGCCCATCCCCGAGCGGGCGATGTGTGCGGGTGCGCGGTCGTGTCGTGTGCTGGTTCCGCCCGCTCGCGGAAGCGGGGTGTTGCCGGGCTGAGCCGCCGTGCGCGAGCGGGCGATGTGTGCAGGCGCGCGCTCGTGTCGGGTGCTGGTTCCGCCCGCTCGCGGAAGCGGGGTGTCGCCGGGCTGCCTCCGGTGCGCGAGCGGGCGGAAGCCGCACCGGGACGCGCGCGAGGGTGCCGAATCCGCCCGTTCGCGCGCGCTGCCCGGGACCGAGCGCCCGCTGCCGCCTACTGTTGGGGCATGGACGGCATCGACGGGCGCGTACGGGTCGCCGTCGACGTCTGGCTCCGGTGGCTGCCCCGGTGGCAGATCGGCAGCGCGCGGCCTCGAACCCGCATCTGCCGCAAGTGCACGGGGTCGCCCATCGCCAGCGCCGCGGGCTTCGGTCCGGACGTGCCGCACGCGGTCCAGCACGCTCTGATCGGCCGCATGTCGGCGATCATCGAGGACGCCGTCGACGAGTACACCGCCAAGAACCTCCCGCTCCTGCAGCGCGAACTCGAGCGGGCGGCCGCCCGGAAACGGCACGCGGGGTACCAGCCGACCGAGGGCCTGTCGCCGGAGTTCCAGGGCCTCGACGTCGACCCGGAGCCGTCCGAGGGCGAGCCGTTCCTGTTCACCCTCGGCGAGCTGACCGGCACCGGTGCGGCCGAGCAGACGCCACGCGAGCCGCTCTCCGACGAGGCGAAGGCCGCACTCCGCCACGAGATCGCCCTGTCCGACGAGTGCGCCCGTGCGACGGGGACGGCGGTGTGCCTCGCGCTCGTGGAGCACCGTCCGCGCATCGCCGAGGCAGTCGACCGCCTCGTCGAACCGCAGATCGCCGCGCTCGTGTCCGACATGTTCCGGGGGTTCGACGGCCCCGACGACGACCTGCGCGACGGCCTGTTCTGAGCCGATCCGCGCCGCCGTCCCAGCGGCACGGCACGGCACAGCACAGCACGGCACCGCACGGCACGGCACGGCCGAGCGGCGGCACAGCACGGCACCGCACGGCACGGCACGGCACGAGCGGTGGCACAGCACGGCACCGCACAGCACGGCACCGCCGGTCACCGCGGGGGCGGGCAGAACGGGGGCGGGCAGAGCGGGGGCCGGGCAGCGTGGGGACGAGCAGCTGCCGGGACGCGGGAGAATGGTCGGGTGACTCGCACCTGGGGCTGGCTCGCAGCCGTCGTCGACATCGTCCTCATCGTCGCCTTCGCCCTCATCGGGCGCTCCTCGCACGCGGAGGCGTCCTCCGTCGCGGGCACCTGGACGACGGCGTACCCGTTCCTCGCGGGCTGGGCCGTCGGCTCCCTCGTGAGCCTCGCGTGGAAGCGGCCCCTCCGGATCTGGCCGACCGGCGTCGTCGTGTGGGTGGCGACGGTCGCGGTCGGGATGCTGCTCCGTGTCCTCACCGGGCAGGGGGACGTCGCCGGCGACCCGCTCCCGTTGTCGTTCGTGATCGTCGCGACCGTGGTGCTCGGCCTGTTCCTGGTCGGGTGGCGGGCGATCGTCCGGCCCCTGGTGGAGCGACGCCCGCGCGGGCGCGCCTGACGGTCCCGCCCCGCACTCGCTCGCCAGCTCCGACGCGCAGGCGGTCGCCCGCCCCCCCTGCCCGCGCGCCTGACCGCTCCGACGCGCACCCGGACCGCCGCACCACCCGCACCGGCACCGCCCCGTTCACCCGGCCGTCACCCGGACGCCACCCGCCGCGGGCACCATGCCGTGATGACGACCACCGCACCCGTCCCCGCCGGAGCGCCAGCCGCGGCCCGGTCGGTCCGGCCCGTCCCACGCCTGGTCGCCCGCCGCGGTGCCCCGCGCGTCCGACGCGAGGACACGCTGCCCGCGATCGCGGTCGCCGAGGCCCTCGGCGCCGACGTGGTCGAGGTCGACGTCCGACGCACCGCGGACGAGGTCGCCGTCCTGCTGCACGACGAGACCCTCGGTCGTCTGTGGGGCGATCCCCGCCGGGTCGCCGACGTGCCGTGGTGCGAGGTCGCGCGACTCGGCAACGGCCTCGACCGGATCCCGCGGCTCGACGCCGTGCTGGAACGCTTGGAGGACTGCCGGAGCACGCTCCTCCTGCACGTCGTCGACCCGGCCGACGCCCTGGTCGCGGCCCGCACGGTCGCGGCGACGTCGGCGACGACCGCGGTCGCCTGGAACGGGTCCCGCGAGGCGCTCGCGGTGGTCCGGACCGTGCTCCCCGCCGCCGAGACGTGGCTGCCGTGGGAGTCGCTGGACGCCCCGACCGCAGCCGACCTCGACACCTCGACCGCGGCGGCCGCCGGCACAGCGGCCGCGGCCCGCCCGGCCACCGCGACGGCCCCGGGCACCCCGACCGCGGCGGCCCCCGCACCCCGCCCCTCGACCCTCGTGCTCGACGACGTCTTCCTGACCCCCGCCACCCTGGCCGCCGCCCACGACCTCGGGCTCCGCGTCGCCGTGCACACGGTCGACGAGCCGGAACCGGTCCGCTGGGCCGCCCGGCTCGGCGTCGACCTGATCGCGACCGACGACGTGGCCTCGACCCGCGCGGCCCTGGTCGGCGGCGAGCGGGACGGCTGGTCGGGTCCAGAGCGGGAGCCCACCGAGGAGGAGGTCGCGACCCGCGCGCAGGCCCTCGCGCACCGCATCGCGCACGAGGTCGTCGCCTTCACCCGCGAGCACCCGGTCGGTCGGGTGTCGACGAAGCGTTCCCCCGGTGACCTCGTCACGGACGTCGACCGCGCGGTCGAGCGACTCGTCCGCGCCCGGGTCCGTGCGGCCTTCCCGACCCACGGGTTCACCGGCGAGGAGTACGGCGACGCCCCCGGCGACCGGCACCGGTGGTACCTCGACCCCGTCGACGGCACGACGAACCTCGTGAACGGCGTGCCGTGGACCGCGATGTCGCTCTGCCTGACCCGCGGCGGTCGTCCGCTCGTGGGCGTCGTCGCCGACCCGTGGCGCGGCGACGTGCTCGAGGCCCGACGCGGCCGTGGGGCCGTCCTGCGGGACACGCCGTTGCTGCTCGACGACGGCCCGCGTCCACTCGCCGGCGCGGTCGTGGGCGCGGAGTTCGGCAGACGGCGCGACCGCCGGTCGTTCGGCGCGCTGGTCGAGGCCCTCGCCGAGCGCTCCTGTGCCCTCCGCGTGATGGGCTCGAGCACGCTGACGATCGCACAGGTCGCCGCAGGCCGCGGGGTCGGCGGGTGCGTCCCGGCGTTCGACCCGGTGGACCACGGCGCGGCCGTGCTCCTCGTGCACGAGGCCGGCGGTGTCGTCATGACCCGCGAGGGCCCGGTGGACGGCTTCCCCGGGGAGGGTGAACCGTTCCTGGTCGCGCACCCGGGCGCGGCCGACGAGTTGCACGCGGTGTGGACCGCGGCGCTCGCCGCGGGCTGACCCCCGGGCGCAGCGCGGACCGGTGACCGGTCCGGCCTGCGTGGCGCGGGCGGTCGACGCCGACGCGTCGGACGGGAGGCGCGGGTCGGCCCCGCCACGCGCCTCCCGTCCGGCTCGGTGACCCGGTGTGGTGGAGGCCGCCGCACCGGCCCGGCAGGGCGTCCCGCGACGCGTCGGACGGGAGGCGCGGGACGGCCCCGCCACGCGCCTCCCGTCCGGTGGGTGGGAACGCCCACCCGGGCCGACCGGCGGTCTCCACGGGCGATGCGCGTGGGACCGGGCGTGGAGCGCGCGGTCGGGCGACGCCTCGCGGGCTCCCGGCCGACTCTGTGCAGCCGCTCAGCCGGGGCACGACGGGGCTGCCTAGGGTGGCACCCGACGCACCGTCCCGACCGGGGCGGACCGCGCACGAAGGAGCATCGCCATGGGATTCCTCGACCGTCTGCTCGGCCGTCCGGACCGCGACCGTCCCCAGCAGGACCAGTGGGGACAGCAGCCGGCCGCACCGCAGCAGCAGGGGTACCGGTACGGGCAGCAGTCGTACCAGGTGACACCGCAGCGGGGCGGGGCTGCGGACCCGTACGGCGCTCCGCAGTGGGGCGGTCCGCAGGGCGGCGGCCAGCCGGGTGGGCAGTCCGGCGCCGGCGCGACGACCGACGACGAGCGCGCGGTCGAGCGGTACCGCTACCTGCTCCGCACGGCCCCGCCGGAGCGCATCGAGGAGGTGCACGCCGAGGCGTTCGCGACCCTCACGCCCGAGCAGCGCCGGATGGTCTACGACGAGTTCACCCGCACCGCCCCCGCCGGTGAGGCCCCGCGCGGCGACGACCCGCGCTCGTTGGCCCAGGCGGCGACGCGGTCCGAGATCCGCCAGCCCGGCTTCATGGAGCGCTCGCTCGGCGGGATGGGCGGCGGCGCGGGCGGGTTCGGCCAGCGTGGTGGGCCCTCGTTCGGCCGGATGGTCGGCGCGTCGGTCCTCGGCACCGTGGCGGGCTACGTCATCGGGTCGGCGATCATGAGCGCGTTCCTGCCCGACCCCGGATCGTTCGACGGCGGTACCGATGCTGCGGGCGACGGTGGTCAGGAGGACACTGGTGGCGATCCCGCCGACGGCGCAGGCGACGGCGGCGGGTACGAGAACGCGGGCTGGGACGACGGCACCGGCGGCGGCGGCGGAGGCGACTTCGGCGGCGGAGACCTCGGTGGTGGCGGCTTCGGCGACCTCGGTGGCGACTTCGACGTGTGACGTGCGGGGTCGCCGGGGCACCTGACGTACTGCACGACCGCAGGAGGACCGCCATGGCCATCATCGAAGCCTCCGGGCTGACCAAGACGTACCGGTCGAAGTCGGGCCCGGTGCACGCCCTCGCCGGGCTCGACCTGTCCGTCCCCGAGGGCACCGTCACCGCCCTCCTCGGGCCGAACGGCGCGGGCAAGACCACCACCGTGAAGGTGCTCACCACGCTCGTCGTACCGGACGGCGGGACGGCGACGATCGACGGCGTGGACGTCGTCGCCGACCCGCAGGCCACCCGGCGCTCGATCGGCGTCTCCGGGCAGTACGCCGCGGTGGACGAGAACCTGACCGGGTTCGAGAACCTCGAGATGATCGGGCGGCTCTACCACCTGGGTCGACGGACCGCGCGGGACCGGGCGCGCGAGCTGATCGACGTGTTCGACCTGTCCGAGGCGGGGGACCGCCCCGTGAAGGGGTTCTCGGGCGGCATGCGACGCCGGATCGACCTGGCCGGGGCACTCGTCATGAACCCGCGGGTGCTGTTCCTCGACGAACCGACGACCGGGCTCGACCCGCGCAGCCGTCTCGCGCTCTGGGGCATCATCGAGGGGCTCGTCGCGGACGGAGCGACCGTGCTGCTCACCACGCAGTACCTCGAGGAGGCCGACCAGCTCGCCGACGACATCGCCGTCATCGACGACGGGCACGTCATCGCGCAGGGCACCGCCGACCAGCTCAAGGCCCAGGTCGGCGGGCACCGGGTCGTCGTCACCCTGGTCGACCCGGCCGACGGGGACGCCGCCACGACGGCGCTGCGCCGCTACGGGGTCGGGGACGTCGAGTCCTCGGGTGACGGCCGGACGTTCGGCATCGCGGTCGAGGCGGGGCCGTCGGCACTGCAGCGGGTCCTGGCCGACCTCGGCGAGGCCGGCATCGCGCTGCACGACGCCGGGATGCGCCGGCCGACGCTCGACGACGTGTTCCTCCGGCTCACCGGCCACGTGGCGACCGGCGACGACGAGGACGGCGACGGCGGTCCGGCGCGCTCGCGACGACGTGGTCGCCGCGGCGGGGCGCCGGACGCTGCCGACACGTCCGGCCGGGCCGACGGGGCGGAGGCGGGGCGCGCCTCCAGGCCGGGTGGTGGCGACCCGCCGGACGGTGCCGACGCCGCGGGCGCGACCTCGGAGTCGGTCCGGTGACCGCCGTCGGCACGGCGACGAGCCGGCAGCTGCCCGTCGCGGTCACGTCTCCGGTGGCGGTGTGGTTCGAGGACGGCTGGACCGTCACGAAGCGCAACCTGGTGAAGATCAAGCGGTCGCCGGACATGCTCGTGTTCGCGGTCCTGCAGCCGATCATGTTCGTCCTGCTGTTCAGCCAGGTGTACGGCGGTGCGATCCAGGTGCGGGGGACGGACTACACGCAGTTCCTGATGGCCGGGATCTTCGCGCAGACGGTCGTGTTCGGCGCGACGTTCTCGGGGTCGGCGATGGCGCAGGACCTCAAGGAGGGGCTGATCGACCGCTTCCGGACCCTGCCGATGTCGGCGTCGGCGGTCCTGGTCGGGCGGACGAACTCCGACCTCGTGCTCAACGGCATCTCGATGGTGATCATGATGCTGACGGGGCTCGCGGTGGGGTGGCGGGTGCAGTCGGCGCCGCACGAGTTCCTCGCCGGGGTCGCGCTGCTGCTGCTGTTCAGCTACGCGTTCAGCTGGGTGATGGCGCTGCTCGGGATGAGCGTGAAGACACCCGAGGTGATCAACAACGCCTCGTTCATGATCCTGTTCCCGTTGACGTTCATCTCGAACGCCTTCGTCCCGAGCGAGACGATGCCGCTCGTGCTGCGGGTGTTCGCCGAGTGGAACCCGGTGTCGTCCCTCGTGCAGGCCGCGCGGGAGCTGTTCGGCAACGTCGGGTCCGCGCCGGTGCCGGACGTGTGGACGATGCAGCACCCGGTGCTCACCGTGCTCGTGGGCATCGCCGTGATGCTCGTCGTGTTCGTGCCGTGGGCGGTGAACAAGTACACGCGGATCAGCGCGAAGTAGCCGCCGGGCGGACGTGGAACCTGCGGTTGTCCACACCCGGCCGTCCCGCGCTCCCGGGACAGCCCGCGACCGCTTACCATCGTCTCTCGTGACCGCGACCGAAGCCGAGCCCGCCGCTCGACGCGACGCCCCCGAGCGACCCGCCGACCGCAGCGACCGGCTGCGCCGGTGGATGCTGCACGGCGCCGACCAGGGGGCGACCCACCAGGGCCCGCACCAGGTCGAGGTCGAGAAGACCCACCCGTGGTGGCGCGTGATGTGCCTGACCGGCGTCGACTACTTCTCGACGCTCGGCTACCAGCCGGCGATCGCGGCCCTCGCCGCCGGGCTGCTCTCCCCGATTGCGACGGTCGTGCTCGTGCTCGTGACGCTGTTCGGCGCGCTGCCCGTGTACCGCCGTGTGGCGCAGGACAGCTTCAAGGGCGCCGGTTCGATCATGATGCTCGAGAAGCTCCTGCCCTGGTGGGCGGGGAAGCTCTTCGTGCTCGTCCTGCTCGGGTTCGCGGTCACCGACTTCATGATCACGATGACGCTGTCCGCCGCCGACGCGACCGCGCACATCGCCGAGAACCCCTTCACGCCCGAGTGGTTCACCGAGATCCCGGTGCCGCTCACCCTGGCGCTGCTGCTCCTGCTCGGGGTGGTCTTCCTGCGCGGCTTCAAGGAGGCGATCGGCATCGCGGTCGGCCTCGTCGCGGTGTACCTCGCGCTCAACGCGGTCGTCGTGGGCGTCGCGATGTGGCACGTGTTCGAGCGCCCCGTGGTGGTGGGCGACTGGTGGACGAGCCTCACGACGCAGCACAGCAACCCGCTCGTCATGATCGGGATCGCGCTCGTGGTGTTCCCGAAGCTCGCCCTGGGCCTGTCCGGCTTCGAGACCGGCGTCGCGGTGATGCCACAGGTCCGCGGCGACGCCACCGACGACACCAGTGCCCGACCCGAGGGACGGATCCGCGGCACCCGCCGCCTGCTCACCGTGGCCGCGGTCATCATGAGCACGTTCCTCATCACGTCGTCGATCGTGACGACGTTCCTCATCCCGCAGCACGAGTTCCAGCCCGGCGGGCAGGCGAACGGCCGCGCGCTCGCGTTCCTGGCGCACGAGTACCTCGGCAACGTGTTCGGGTCGGTCTACGACTTCTCGACGGTCGCGATCCTGTGGTTCGCCGGCGCGAGCGCCATGGCGGGCCTGCTGAACCTCGTGCCGCGGTTCCTGCCCCGGTACGGCATGGCGCCGCAGTGGGCACGGGCGACACGGCCGCTCGTGATCATCTTCACGCTCATCGCCTTCGCCATCACGATCCTGTTCCAGGCCGACGTCGACGCACAGGGCGGTGCCTACGCGACCGGCGTGCTCGTGCTCATCACGAGTGCCGCGTTCGCCGTGACCCTGTCGGCGCGCCGGAAGCAGCAGCGGAAGCGCACGGTCGCGTTCGGCGTCATCACCGTCGTGTTCGTCTACACCACGGTCGCGAACGTCATCGAGCGCCCCGACGGCGTCCGCATCGCGGCGGTGTTCATCATCGCCATCGTCGTCGTGTCGCTCGTGTCCCGCGTCCGCCGGTCGTTCGAGCTCCGCGCCTCGTCGATCGAGCTCGACGCGGTCGCCCGGCAGTTCATCGAGGCCGATGCCGACCAGTTCAGTGCCGTGTGCATCATCGCGAACGAGCCGGGTGCGGGGACCGCCGCCGCGTACCGTGCGAAGGGCCGCGAGGAGCGACGTGACTCGGGCATCCCGGCACGCGTGCCGACGATGTTCCTCGAGGTGCTGCCCGCCGACTCGTCCGACTTCGAGGAGGACCTGCTGGTCGAGGGCCACGTCGTCCACGGGCACCGTGTGCTCCGGGTCCGGTCCGGCAACGTGCCGAACACCATCGCGTCGACGCTGCTCGCGATCCGCGACATCGCCGGGGTCGTGCCCGGGATCTACTTCGAGTGGAACGAGGGCAACCCGATCCGCAACGCGATCCGCTTCGTGTTCACGGGCGTCGGCGACGTCGCTCCGGTCACCCGCGAGGTCCTGCGCGAAGCCGAACCCGACGTGGCCCGGCGTCCCACCGTCCACGTGTCGTGAGTGACGCGGCGGGGTCGGCCCGCGCCTCCCGGTCCGCCGGCGGCGTGACGGCGGTCCTCGTCGCCGCGACCGTCTGGGGGACCACCGGCACCGCGACGCACTTCGCGCCCGGCGTCCCGGCGGCCGTGTTCGGCGCGGTCACCTTCGGCCTCGGCGGACTGGTCTTCGCGGCGCTCACAGGGCGTCGCGCCGTGCATGCCGTCACGCGGCCGGGTGCCCGGCGCTGGGTGGCGCTCGGGGCGTCGTCGCTCGTCGTGTACGCGGTCGCCTTCTACGCGGCCCTCGCCGACGCCGGGGTCGCCCTCGGTACGACGGTCGCGATCGGTTCCTCGCCGCTCTTCGCCGGGCTGGTCGAGTGGGCCGTTGACCGGCGGCGGGTGACGCGGCGCTGGGTGGTCGCCACCGTGGTGAGCGTCGTCGGCATGGTCGTGGTGACGCTCGCGCGGTCCGGGACGACCGGCGACGGGCGTCTGCTGGCCGGCCTGGGCGCCGCGCTGCTGGCGGGCCTCACCTACGCGACGTACTCGTGGGCCGTCGCCCGGGGGCTGGGGGCCGGGACCGTCGTGCGCGCGACGACGGGCGGTGCGGGTGCCGGGGCCGCTGCGCTCCCGGTCGTGACGGCGTCGGACGGGCGCGGCATCGTCGGCGCGGTGTTCGGGCTCGCCGCCGTGCCCCTCACGGTCCTGGCGGTGGTCGTCGGGCGGGACGACCTCGCCGTCGGGGCGAACTGGCCGGTGTTCCTGTACCTGGCACTCGTCCCGACCGTGCTCGGACACTCGCTGTACGCGCTCGGCCTGCGGCGCACGAGTGCGTCGGCGGCCACCCTGCTGTCGCTGTTCGAACCGGTGGTGGCAGCGGTGCTCGCGGTCCTCGTCGTGGGGGAGCGCCTCGGCGTCGCCGGGTGGACGGGCATCGCGCTCGTCGTCGTCGGTCTGGCGGTGCTCGCCGTGCCGGCCGGCGCAGGCAAGGGCGGCCGCGCGGGGCCCGGGGCGTAGCGAGCGGTCTGCGCGCTGCTCCGTCCCGGGTCCGTGCGCTGCTACTTGCCGGTGATCTGGTCCCGCACCTTGCGGCGCAGCACCTTCCCGATCATCGAGCGGGGCAGGTCCTCGACCACGACGACCCGGCGCGGCACCTTGTACGCGGCGAGCTGGTCGCGGGACCACGCCCGGAGCGCCTCGGCGTCGAACGTCCGCGGGTCCTTCGGCACGACCGCCGCCACGACCTGCTCGTTCCCGGCCTGGGTGATGCCGACGACCGCGACCTCGCGGACGCTCGGGTGCTTGAGGAGCGCGTCCTCGACCTCGGACGGCGACACGTTGAAGCCGCCGGTGATGATGAGCTCCTTGAGTCGGTCGACGATGCTGACGAAGCCGTCCGCGTCGATCGAGACGACGTCACCGGTGCGGAACCAGCCGTCCGGCGTGAACACCTCGTCGGTGGCCTCGGCCTTGCCCCAGTAGCCGCGGAACACCTGCGGACCCCGGACCTGGAGCTCGCCGGCCTCGCCGGTGCCGAGGACCTTCGTGGAGTCGTCCGGGTCGACCACGCGGGCCTCGGTCGAGGAGAGCGGCAGTCCGATCGCACCGAGTCGACGCTCGGGCGACACCGGGTTGGCCATGAGCACGGGGGAGCACTCGGACAGACCGTAGCCCTCGACGAGGTACCCGCCCGTCCGTGCCTCCCACGGCTCGACGACGTCCTGGGACAGCGGCATCGCACCCGAGATGCCGATCTCGATGCCCTGCAGCGAGACCTTGGCGGAGTCGGCGGCGTGCTGCAGCCGCGTGTAGATCGGCGGCACGGCGGGGAGGAACGTCGGCGGGTGCTTCTTCATCGCCTTGAGCACCAGCGCCGGGTCGAACGCGGGGAACAGCACCAGGCGCGACGCCATGCTCATCGCGAAGGTCAGGCAGAGCGTCAGCCCGTACGCGTGGAACATCGGCAGCACCGCGTACACGGTGTTGTCGCCCTGACGGATCTGCGGCACCCACGCCCGGGCCTGGGCCGCGTTGGCGATGAGGTTCCGGTGGGACAGGACCGCGCCCTTCGGCACCCCCGTGGTGCCGGACGTGTACTGGATGAGCGCGACGTCGTCGACGGTCGGGCGCGGGTGGCGCTTCGACAGCTTGCGGCTCGACGCGAGGTCGTCCCAGCGCGTCGTGCCCCGGACCGTCGTCGTCAGCTTGGCGCGGGACTCGCGGGCCTTGGCGACCGGCAGCGCGAGGGCGATGCGGGTCGACCGCGGCATGGCGCGCGTGATGTCGACCGAGACGATGGCGTCGAGCGCGACGTCGGCCGGGAAGTCCTGCAGCGTGGCGACCGACTTGTCCCACGCGATCGCGACCTTCGCGCCGTGGTCCTCGAACTGGTGGCGGAGCTCGCGCGCCGTGTAGAGCGGGTTGTGCTCGACCACGATCGCGCCGAGCCGCAGCACCGCGTAGAAGGCCACGACGTGCTGGGGGCAGTTCGGCAGGACGATCGCCACGCGGTCCCCGGCCGTCACCCCGAGCTTGCGCAGGCCGTTCGCGGCGCGCGTGATCTGCTCCTGGAGGTCGGCGTACGTCGTCGTCCGTCCGAAGAACTCCAGCGCGACCCTCCCCGGGAAGCGCTGCGCGGACTGCTCCACGATGTCGGCGAGGGAGCCCGTGGGCTCCTCGATGTCGTGCGGGACCCCCGGGGCGTACGAGGCAAGCCAGGGACGAGGCGTGTCGATGCTCACCCGGCCAACCTACCGGCGGGGCAGTGCGCATTGTCAGGGGCGCGACGGACGATGGACGCATGCCTTCCGTGTCCGCCGCGTTCCGTTCCCGCCTCAACGACACCTTCACCAACGGCGCCACCGAGCGCCCCGAGTGGATCGATGCGCTCGAGCAGGGCTCCGACGCCGGGTTCTTCGGGCCCGGCTCCGCCACCTGGGCCGTGCACGGCGGCAACCACACGGTGCTCGCCGGCGTCCGTGCACTCCTGGTGCAGGCGCTCCACCCCGGAGCGCTCGCCGGGGTGGCCGACCACTCCCGCTACCGCGAGGACCCGTTCGGACGCCTCGCCGGCACCATCCGCTGGATCTACACCGTCTCGCACGGCGACACCGCCCAGGCCACGCACGCCAGCCAGTGGGTGCGGAAGCTGCACGAGCGGGTGGTCGGTGAGTACGTCGACGGGCACGGCGTCACGCGGCCGTACGCGGCGAACGACCCCGACCTCGCGCGGTGGGTGCACCTCGCCTTCACCGACGCGTTCCTGCGGAGCGCACAGGTCTGGGGTTCGGACATCCCGGGCGGCGCGGACGCCTACGTGCGCGAGTGGGCGACCGCCGGGCGGCTCATGGGGGTGGAGGACGCGCCGGAGTCCGAGACGGAGCTCCGCGAGCAGATGAACGGGTACCTCGACCGGGGCGAGCTGCGGGCCGACGCGCGCACCCACGACGTCGTGCGGTTCATCAAGGACCCGCCGCTCGCCCGCCTGCTCCGACCGGGCTACCGTGCGGTCTTCGACGGCGCGGTCGCGACCCTCGACCCGCGGCACCGCTCGATGCTCCGGTTGCGGACACCCGCGATCGGGCCGGTCGAACTGCCCGTGCGGCGGACCGCCGGCCTCGTGCTGGACGGCATCGGTGCGGTCCTGGGGAACCAGCCGGGGACGGAGCGCGCAGCCCTCGCCCGGATCGAGCGGCTCGAGCGCGAACGGCGGGCGGCCGGCGCGCCAGCCTGACCGCGGGACGCTCCGCGACCGACGCGGCCGAGGGACGATCCGGGTCGCGACGCGACCCGTGGACGGACGGGAGGCGCGGTGCCAGCGTGCACCGCGCCTCCCGTCCGTCTCGTGGTGCGTCAGAAACCGGACGGCACCCGGGGTGTGTAGGGCGACTCGAGTCGCGACACCTCGTCGGCGGTGAGCTCGATCGCCGTCGCGGCGACCGCGTCGTCGATGTGGTGCTCCTTGGTCGCGCCGATGATCGGCGCGCTGACGGCCTGCTTGCCGGCCACCCACGCGAGGGCGACCTGGGCCATGCTCACGCCGCGCGCCTCGGCGATCTCCTGCACCGCGCCGACGATCGCGCGGTTCGCGTCCTCGTCCTGGCGGTAGAGGGTCTTGCCGAACTCGTCGGTGTCCGCGCGGCTGCCGGAGCCCTGCGCGTCCCAGGGGCGGGTGACGCGGCCGCGGGCGAGGGGGCTCCACGGGATGACGCCGACGCCCGTCGCCTGCGCGAACGGGTGCATCTCGCGCTCCTCCTCGCGTTCGAGGAGGTTGTACTGGTCCTGCATGCTGACGAACTTCGTCCACCCGTGCAGCTCGGCGACGTGCTGCATCTGCGCGAACTGCCACGTCCACATGCTGCTCGCGCCGATGTAGCGGGCCTTGCCGGCCTTCACGACGTCGTGGAGGGCCTCCATCGTCTCCTCGACCGGGGTGGCCGGGTCGAAACGGTGGATCTGGTAGAGGTCGACGTAGTCCGTGCCGAGGCGCGTCAGCGAGGCGTCGATCTCGTGCATGATCGCGGCGCGGGAGAGGCCGGCGCCGTTGCGTCCGGGGCGCATCCGGTTGAACACCTTCGTGAAGACCTGGACGTCCTCGCGTGGGGCGATCTCCTTGAGGAGCTGCCCGGTGATCTCCTCGCTGGAGCCTGCGGAGTACACGTTCGCGGTGTCGAACGACGTGATGCCGGCCTCGAACGCACGACGGACGAACGGGCGCGCCTGGTCGATGTCGACGCTCCAGGCGTGGGCGCCGCGCTCGGGGTCGCCGTAGGACATCATGCCGAGGACGATCCGGCTGATCTCGAGGCCGGAGGCACCGAGGCGTGTGGTGGGGACCGTCGGGGACTCGTCGCTGGTCATGCGTCCACCCTGGCATCGCGCCCTGTGACGGCGAGCAGGCGGACCTGGAGGGGTGCGTCCGCCCCGGTCTCGACCGGGGCCGCGTAGAGCCCGGTCGCTGCGAGATCCTCGACCTGCGGCTCGAAGTACTCCCACACGGCCTGCACGAGTTCCTCCGGGAGGGTCTCGTCGGTCCCGGTCGCCCGGGCGAGGTCCCACGTGTGGATCGTGATGTCGCTCGTCTGCTCCGTGAGGTACTCCCCGGCGCTGACGACGTCCGTGCTGAGGTGCACCGGGGTGTCAGCGGGCGCATTCCGCCAGGCCCGCGAGGCCTCGGACGCGAACTTCGTCCACTCGGCCGGCAGGTCGTCGCCGATCGGCTCGATGTCGGCCTCGGCCTGGGCGTAGTCGCAGCCGGTGAGGAGCTTCGGGATCCACCGCTGCTCGTCGACGACGTGCCGGACGAGGTCGCGGGTCGTCCACTCGGAGTCCGGGGTCGCTGCGTCCCAGTCGGTGACGGCGGCGACCCGTCGGCCGAACTCGGCGGCGGCGAGCTCCTGCATCGCGATCCAGTCGGTGGCCATGGGGTGCTCCTGTTCGTCGGTGGGGTGCGCGGTGGGTGGGGGCGGTGGTCGGGTGCGCGGTGGGTGGGGGTGCGTGCGTGGTCGGTGCGTGGTGCGTGGGGGTGTGGTGCCGTCGTCGGCCGCGCGCGCTCAGCTTCGCGCGCGGGCGGGCGATGTGTGCACGTCCGTGAGTCGTGCTCGCACCGATTCTGCCCGTCGGACTTCCGCGTGAGTGTTCGCCGTGCTGGCATCGGGTGCAACGAGGGCATCGGGCGGGCGATTCCCGCGTGCGCGTCCGCCCGAACGTCGGCGTGGAGGTCGTGATCGCTCGGTTCAGCAGGCCGTCCGGTCTGCTGTCCGTCTGCATGAGGCGGTCGTCCTCAGGCTGCGTCGTTGGTCCTGCGGGCGGGCGATGTTCGCATCGGTTCAGCTGGTGCCGTGCACATCTCGCCCGCTCGGGGTTTGGGTGTGTCCGCGGCCATGGCGGTGTTCGCGGGCGTGGTGCGGCTTGGCATGGCGCGGCGCGGCGCGTGGCTGAACCTGGCTGCCGTCGAGCAGACCACCGGAGCGGCCCGTACGAGCGGGACGTGAGCGGGCGGATTCGGCACAGCGAGGTCGAGGTCCGGTGCGAACATCGCCCGTTCGCGGGTGGGGCGCGTGTCGGTGACGACCGGGGACGGGGGTGAGAGCGGGCCGGCGGGGGACGGCGGGACGGCGGGGCCTCGGGAGTCGAACCCGGGGCGGGAACGCCGAACGGCCCGGCTCCGTGGGGGAGGAGCCGGGCCGTTCGCCGGGTGCTGCAGTGCGCTTGTTCAGTGTCCCCGCGCACCGTGACCGCTCGGGGCGGTCCCGGTGACGGAGTGCTTCGAGAGCTGGGGAGCTCAGGCCGCCTGGAGGACGAACTGCACGTCGAGGTTGATGGTCACGTCGTTGCCGAGCGTGAAGCCACCGGCCTCGAGTGCGGCGTTCCAGTTCACGCCGAACTCGGTGCGGTCGATCTTGGTCGTCGCCTCGGCGCCGAGCTTGACCTGGCCGTAGCCGTCGGTGGTGACGCCGCCGAACTCGGTCTTCAGGGTGACGTCCTTGGTGACGCCGCGGAGGGAGAGCTTGCCGTCGATGAGCATGTGATCGCCGTCCTCGCGGATGCCGGTCGACACGAAGGTCATCTGCGGGTGCTCCTCGGTCAGGAAGAAGTCACCAGTGGCGAGGTGCTGGTCGCGCTGCGCCTGGTTGGTGTTGATGCTGGCGACGTCGATCGAGGCCTCGAGCTTGGTGTCGAGCGGGTTCTCGGCGGTCACGAGCGTCGCGTCGAAGCGCTCGAACGAGCCCTTGACCTTGCTGATGGCGAGGTGCCGGACCGAGAAGGTGACCTCGGAGTGCGTCGGGTCGATCTTCCAGGTGCCGGTCTGGTAGCCGGGGATGGCGGAGGCGGTGAGCGTCATGGTGACTCCTTCTGAAGCGTTGGTCTGCGGTTCCCGAGCGACGCAGTAGTTTCATGCGCCTGCATCGAACCCGATGGTAGCCCATTCTGCACCTGATTGGTTGAAGCGTCAACCAACGTTCATCTCGCGGACGTGAGCCGACCCCGTCGACGCGTGTCGTGCCTCCCGGCCGTTCCTGCGTCGAGGAGTCGACGGATGCGGCTCGCGAACTCGTCGGCGAGGGGGCCGACGTCGTCGGCCGTCGCTCGCACCAGCCACCAGTCGACGTCCTTCAACCGCTCGCCCCGCGTCAGGTCCTTCCGGAACGCCCGTGCGTCGGTCCGGTGGAGATCGCTCTCGTACTCGATCGCGACCCGTGCCCCGGGGTAGGCCAGGTCGACGCAGGCGACCCACCTGCCCTGCGCGACGACGTCGTGGTTCAGCTCGGGTTCGGGCAGGCCTCGACGGATGAGCGTGAGACGCAGCCTGGTCTCGCCCGGGCTTCTCGAACCGGGCCGCACCAAGGACAGGGCTGCCCGTGCGCGGCGGAGGCCTCGCGATCCTCGGTGGCGTCGCACAGCACGGACGAGTTCGCCGACCGTGCACCAGTTGAGCCACCCGACGATGGCGTCGCCGGCGACGACCAGTTCGTCGACGGTGAGGGAGCGGGCGAGCATCACGAACGTGTCGGCGGGATGGACGACGGCAGCGGTCCCCGAGAAGACGACGCGGGCGCGGCTGGTGCGTGCACGGTGGCCGACCGTGCCGCGGACGCGGAGTGCCTGGTCCTTCCCGATCGTGGTGACGTGGATGCGGGGGTCGTCTTCGAGCCGTCGGGGGAGCGGTATCCCGAGCATCCGCGCGGCGGTCGTGTGACTGAACGCCTGGTCGGGGCGGAGACGCGGGGCGACCGCGCGAGCGAGGTCCTCGTGCGTGCGGGGAGTCGTCCATGTGCGCGTCCCGTGGAACGGACGGACGAGTCGGCGGGAGCGGAGCGTCGATGCCGGGACGCCGCGCTGGATCGCTTCGCGGACGCGGAAGGGGCGGTTGCGGAGGGCTGTCGGGAACCGGGCGGTGAACTCCATGGCGGCAGCGTGGCAGTGCGAGACCGGGGTGATGGGTGGTTCGCAGGCGGCGGTGGAAAGTCGCAGCGGGGGTGACGTTGTGGAGGAATCGGCAGGGGTTGGGTGCGCATTGCGTCGATGGTCCGGCGGCGGTGGTGGTGTGGGTGCGGCGAGCGGGCGGATTCGGGCTGGGGCGCGCGGGGCGAGGTGCACGATTCGCCCGTCGGGGTCGGGAGGGCGGATTCGGGCTGGGGCGCGCGGGGCGGGGTGCACACATCGCCCGCTCGCGATTGAGGAATGGACGAATGGGCCGACGAGCGGGCGGACGAGCGGGAGCGGGCGAGCGGGCGGATTCGGGCCGGGGCGCGCGGTGCGGGGTGCACACATCGCCCGCTCGCGACGGAGGGTCGAGCAGGCAGACGAGCAGGCAGACGAGCAGGCAGTCGAGCAGGCGGACGAGCGGACGAACGAGCAGGCAGACGAGCGGCCGAACGAACGAGCGGGTGGGCGGCCGAGCGAGACCAGCCGCCCCGCCCCGCTGCGCGGACAGACGAACGAGCCCGCCCCCGGCAACCAGGTACTCACACGACCTCTCACCCGCGCGCAGACCCCGCTAGCGTCAGCACCATGGAATTCAGGTACCTAGGCAACTCAGGTCTCAAGATCTCCGAGATCACCTACGGCAACTGGCTGACGCACGGCTCGCAGGTCGAGAACGACGTCGCCACCCAGTGCGTGCGGGCAGCGCTCGACGCCGGCATCACCACCTTCGACACGGCCGACACGTACGCCAACACGGCGGCCGAGACCGTCCTCGGCGAGGCCCTCAAGGGCGAGCGTCGCCAGTCGCTCGAGGTCTTCACGAAGGTCTACTGGCCGACCGGGCCGAAGGGCCACAACGACGTCGGGCTCAGCCGCAAGCACATCATGGAGTCGATCAACGGCTCGCTCGAGCGCCTGCAGACCGACTACGTCGACCTGTACCAGGCCCACCGCTACGACTACGAGACCCCGCTCGAGGAGACCATGCAGGCCTTCGCCGACGTGGTGCGGCAGGGCAAGGCGCTGTACATCGGCGTCAGCGAGTGGAACGCCGAGCAGATCCGCGCCGGTGCCGCGCTGGCCAAGGAGCTCGGCTTCCAGCTCATCTCGAACCAGCCGCAGTACTCGATGCTCTGGCGGGTCATCGAGGGCGAGGTCGTGCCGGCCTCGAAGCAGCTCGGCCTGTCGCAGATCGTCTGGTCGCCCATCGCCCAGGGCGTGCTGACCGGCAAGTACAAGCCGGGCCAGCCGCTGCCCGAGGGCTCCCGCGCCACGGACGAGAAGGGCGGCGCGGACATGATCAAGCGGTTCATGCGCGACGAGGTCCTCGAGGCCGTCCAGCGCCTGCAGCCCGTCGCCGACCAGGCCGGCCTCACGCTCGCCCAGCTCGCGATCGCGTGGACCCTGCAGAACGAGAACGTCGCGAGCGCCATCGTCGGCGCCTCGCGTCCCGAGCAGGTCACGGACAACGTGAAGGCCGCGGGCGTGACGCTCGACGCGGATGCACTCGCCGCCATCGACGAGGCCCTGGGTGACATCCCGGAGCGCGACGCATCCAAGTCGGTCAGCCCGGCGCAGCGTCCCGCCTGACGCGACCACCCGACGGACGGGAGGCGCGGTGCCAGCCGGCACCGCGCCTCCCGTCCGCTGCGTGGTGGCGGCCGCGACACGCACCCTGACCGGCTTCGCAGCGGTGCGGAGGAGGTTCGGGGGCGGGGACCGGTACGGTCGTGGTGCGAACAAGGAGCATCATGAGCAAGTCCCTGGTCATCATCCCGACCTACGACGAGGCGGAGAACGTCCGTCCCATCGTCGCACGCACGCTGGCAGCGACCGACGGTGACGTCCACGTGCTCGTCGTCGACGACAACTCCCCGGACGGCACCGGCGACATCGCGGACGCGATCGCCCGTGAGACCGACCGTGTGCACGTGCTGCACCGCACGGTGAAGGACGGCCTCGGCGGCGCGTACCTCGCCGGCTTCGCGTGGGGGCTCGAGCGGGGCTACGGCAAGCTCGTCGAGATGGACGCGGACGGCTCGCACCACCCGGAGTACCTCCCGCGCATGCTCGAGCTCGCCGACACGAACGACCTGGTGCTCGGCTCCCGGTGGATCAGGGGCGGCGAGGTCGAGAACTGGCCGTGGTACCGCGAGTTCCTGTCCCGCGGCGGCAACCTCTACACGCGGATGGCCCTCGGCATCGCGGTCCGTGACGCCACGGGCGGGTTCCGGGTGTTCACCGCGGACGCCCTCGAGCGCATCGACCTGTCCGGCATCGCGTCGAAGGGCTACTGCTTCCAGGTCGACCTGTGCTGGCGCGCTCTCGAGGCCGGTCTGCACGTCGTCGAGACGCCGATCGTCTTCACCGAGCGCGAGTTCGGCGTCTCGAAGATGAGCGGCAACATCGTCCGCGAGAGCCTCACCCTCGTCACGAAGTGGGGGATCGACCGCCGCCTGCGCGAGGTCCGGTCGCTCGTGAAGGACCACCGCCGACTGCCGTCCGTCCGGACGAACGCACACGTCGCCGTCGACCGGACCTGACCGGCCTGAGCAGTCCCGTGCGGAGCGGCGCGATGCCGCGGGTGGTGACCCGGGCTCCGGCCCGGTGACCCGCGCCGCGCGTCGCGCCGGGGGCCGCACCGGCGCCGCGGATCGTGGTCCGCCCCGCGGGTCGCGGACGGCGGCCGTGCGGATCGCGTCCGGCGCGACGAGCGCGGCGACCCACCACACGACGGACGGGAGGCGCGGTGCCGCTGGGCACCCGTGCCTCCCGTCCGTCGTGTGAACCGTCAGACGGTCGTCAGCGCACCACGACCACGCCACGGGACGCGAAGCGGACGAGCCCGTCCTCGACCGAGGCCTCACCGAAGCGGTAGAGCTCCTCGCCGGCCGCGTCGGGCACCGGGACCTCGGCGGCGTCGTCGGCGAAGTTGACGACCACGTGCACCGGTGCGGCGTCCGGCCCGAGGAGCCCGCGCGTCAGCACGAGCCACCGGTCGTGCTCGTCGAAGCGGACCGCGTTCGCCTCGTAGCGGTGGTCGACGAACGCCTGGTCGGTGCGGCGGAGCGCGACGAGCACCCGGTACGCCCGGAGGATCGCGGACCCGCGTTCCGACGAGGCGTCCGCCCAGTCGAGCTTCGAGTTCGTGAACGTGGACGGGTCCTGCGGGTCCGGGACCGTCGACTCGTCCCAGCCGTGCTCGGCGAACTCCTTGATGCGTCCCTCTGCCGTCACCTTGCCGAGCGCCGGCTCGGGGTGCGAGGTGAAGAACTGCCACGGCGTCGTCGCGGCGAACTCCTCGCCCATGAACAGCATGGGCGTGAACGGACCGAGCAGCGTCAGGGCGGCGGCGATCACGAGGGACTCGTCGTCCAGGGTGGCGGCGAGACGGTCGCCGGCGGCACGGTTGCCGATCTGGTCGTGGTTCTGGTTCGCGACCACGAGGGCGGTCGCCGGCGAGGTGCCGCGGTCGATCGGACGCCCGTGGCGCTTCCCGCGGAAGGACGACCACGTGCCGTCGTGGAAGAACCCGTGGTCGAGGACCTTCGCGAGCGCCGACAGCGGGGCGAAGTCGGCGTAGTAGCCGTTCGTCTCGCCGGTGAGGGCGACGTGGACCGCGTGGTGGAAGTCGTCGGACCACTGTCCGGCGAGCCCGTACCCGCCGGCCTCCTGCGAGCGGAACATGACCGGGTCGTTGAGGTCCGACTCGGCGATGAGCGACAGCGGGCGGCCGGCGAACTCCGAGTAGGCCTCGGTCTCCGACGCCATCGCCTGCAGCACGTGCGGGCGGGTGGTGTCGCGGATCGCGTGCACCGCGTCGAGGCGCAGCCCGTCGACGTGGTGGTCGCGGAACCACATGCGGACGTTGTCGAGCACGTAGCGCCGGACCTCGGGGTGCTCGACGTTGACCGAGTCACCCCAGGTGTTGCCGAGTCCCTGCAGCAGGTACGGACCGTACAGCGGCAGGTAGTTGCCGCTCGGGCCGAGGTGGTTGTAGACGACGTCCTGGATGACGCCGAGCCCGAGCGAGTGCGCGGTGTCGACGAACCGGTCGTAGGCGTCCGGGCCGCCGTACGGGTGGTGCACGGCGAACCAGCCGACCCCGTCGTAGCCCCAGTTCCACTCGCCGTTGACGGCGTTCACCGGGAGGAGTTCGACGAACTCCACGCCGAGCTCGACCAGGTGGTCGAGCTTTGCGGCGGCGGCGTCGAGCGTGCCCTCGGGCGTGTACGTGCCGACGTGCATCTCGTAGATGACGCCGCCGCGGGCCGGACGACCGGTCCATGCGTCGTCGGTCCAGGCGAAGCGCTCGGGGTCGACGACCTCGGACGGGCCGTGCACCCCCTCGGGCTGGTAGCGGCTGCGCGGGTCGGGACGGACCGCGTCGTCGTCGTCGATCCGGAACCCGTACCGGGCGCCCACGACGGGGACGACCTCCTCGGTCGTCCACCAGTCGTCGTCACCGCGGGTGAGCGCGTGCTCGACGCCGTCGACGACGAGTCGGACGCGCTCGGGGTTGGGTGCCCAGACGCCGTAGCGTGCGGGAACGGTCATGCGTGACCCTCCAGGATCTCGATCTCGGCCTGCTGGTCGAGGACGGTGCCGTCGGCTTCCGCCGCGGTGTCGGAGCGGTCCCGGGTGCCGGAACCGTCCGTGGTGGTGGACGTGGTCGCCGTGGTGGCGGTGTCGTCACGCTCGGCGAGGTCGGCCGGGACGAGCAGCGCGACCGGGTAGTCGGCGAGGAGCTCGGACAGGGCGATGCCACGCGCGGCCGGGAAGCGTCGGCCGGTGAGCAGGTCGACACGCTCGAGCGGCACCGGGTGCACCAGCGTGTCGCCCCAGCCGCCGACACGCTCCAGCCCGACCGGGAGCCGGGTCGCGACCGTCACCGCGCCGCCGCGGTCGAACGCGAGGACGTGGTCGGCCGCGATCCCGGTCGCCTCGAGTTCGAGGTACCGGGTGAACAGCTCGGGGTGGTCGCGGCGGACACGCAGCGCGCGGCTGGTGACGAGCACCTTCGCGGCGCCGTCGATCCCGACCGCGGGGAGGTGCTCGGGGCCCGCGTCCTCCGGCCCGTCGAGGGTGGCGAGGACGTGCCGGAGCTCGGCGTAGTCGACCGGTCGACGGTTGTCGGGGTCGACGAGCGAGCGGTCCCACGCCTCGGTGCCCTGGTAGACATCGGGGACGCCCGGCATGGTCAGCTGGACGAGCTTCTGCGCGAGGCCGTTCGACCAGCCGGCGGCGTCGACCGTGCGGTCGAGCTCGTCGAGCACGGCGACCACCTCGGGGTCGTCGAACGCGGCGTCGACGAGGGCGTGCATCTGCCGCTCGAAGGCCTCGTCAGGCTCGGTCCAGGTCGTGCTGTCGCCCGCTTCGCGCGAGGCCTTCTCGGCGTAGGCGTGCAGGCGCTCACGGCTCGCCGGGCGGGATCCGACGATCGCCTGCCAGAGCAGGTCGGCGAGGACCGCGTCGGGCAGCGGTGCCAGCGTGTTCAGCCGCTCGAGCGCCGCCGACCACTCCGAGCCGAGTTCGGCGAGCACCGCGATGCGCGCACGGGTGTCCTCGCTCCGCTTGGTGTCGTGCGTCGTCAGGGTCGTCATGGTGTGCGGCCAGCTGCCCTGGCGGTCGCGCTGCGCCTGGTGGAAGTCGCGCACGGACACCGCGAAGACGCTCGGGTCCGCGCCGACCTCGCTCAGCGAGCTCAGGCGCGAGGTGCGGTAGTACGCGGTGTCCTCGACGCCCTTCGCCATCACCATGCCGGACGTCTGCTGCAGCCGGATCGCGGCGGCGTGCTGCGGGTCCACGAGCGCCGGGGCGATCCGGTCGATCACGTCGTCGAGGTCGGGGCGTGCCTCGGCGGCTCCTTCGAGGGCGTCGATGAGGTTGTGGACGCCCTCGGGCAGGTAGGTCCGGTAGACGTCGAACGAGGCGACGATCTCGGCCACCGCGTCGACGATCCGCTCCTGCGGCACGTCGGGAGCGGTCGGCGCGAGCAGCCGGGCGAGCCGGGCGACCTCGCTGCCGAGGATCCCGTCGGCGATGCCGCGTCGGGTGTCGTGGGTGAGCTGCTTCCAGTCGCCCGGCTCCGCACCGGAGGCGGCGGTCAGGGCTTCCTCGCCGACCGGGTCGACGAGGACGCGGTCGAGCAGGCCGAGGGCGTCGTACCCGGTCGTGCCGTCGACCGGCCACGACGAGGGCAGCTGCTCGCCCGGCTCGAGGATCTTCTCGACGAGCGTGTACGCGCCGCCGGTCAGCTCGTGCAGGTCCTGCAGGTAGCCAGCCGGGTCGTACAGGCCGTCCGGGTGGTCGATCCGCAGGCCGTCGACCAACCCGTCGCGGAACCAGCCGCCGATCGTGGCGTGCGACGCGGCGAAGACCTCGGGCTCCTCGACTCGGATCGCGGCGAGGGTGTTGACCGCGAAGAACCGGCGGTAGTTGAGGTCGTGGTCGGCGCGCTTCCAGTGCACGAACTCGTAGTGCTGGCGGGCGTGCACGGCGGTCACGTCGTCGCCGTCCTGCACGGACCCGGCCGCGGTCGGGTACGCGGTCTCGCCGACGCGGAGCACGGGGCGGTCGGCGTCCGACCGGTCGAGGGCCACGGCGTCGAGCAGGCGGTCGTCGAGCACCGGAATGCGGACCTTGCCGTCGCCGGCGTCCCAGTCGACGTCGAACGCCCACGCGACGGGCGAGCCCTGGCCCTGCTCGAGGAGGGACCACCACCACGGGTTCACCTCGGGGGTGGCGACGCCGACGTGGTTCGGCACGATGTCCACGAGGACGCCGAGGCCGGCGGCGTGCGCGGCCTCGGCGAGACCGCGCAGGGCCTCGTCGCCGCCGCGCTCGGTGTCGACGTGCCCGTGGTCGACGACGTCGTAGCCGTGCTGTGAGCCGGGCTCGGCCTGCAGCACGGGGGAGAGGTACACCCAGTCGGCGCCGAGCTCGCGGATGTGGTCCACCACCTCGGCTGCCCTGGTCAGGTCGAAGTCCGCCGTGACCTGGAGTCGGTAGGTGGAGGTGGGGACGCGTCGGGTGCTCACGCGGGTGCTCCTGTGCTGTCGGGTTCGTCGAGCGCGTCGGGTCCGTCGTGCTCGTCGTTCGTCGTGCTGGTGTCGTGCTCGTCGGACGGTGCCGCTGCTGCGTCCGAACTCGGGCTCGCGCCCGCGACCGGTGCGTCCGCCTCGACCTCGGCCCCCGGCGCGGTGCCGGGAGCGGCGACGGTCGGGTCCGCGTCCTCGGCCGCGTCTGCGCCCGCGTCGGCAGCGGCAGCGGCAGCGGCATCCGCAGCCGCAGCAGCATCTGCGTCCGCGGCGTCGGGCGCGGTGCCGTCCTCCGAGGCCGACGCCACGGGCGCACCCGCGGGGTTGGCGGTGGTCGGGGTCGTGGCGCCCGCTCCGGTGACGGCGTCCGAGCCGACCTCGACCGGCGTGGTCGAGACGACGTGGTCGGGTTCGGCGCGGAGCACGATCATCGAGCGCGCGGGGACGTCGAGCGGTGTGCCCGCCTCGTGCACCTCGTCGCGGGCGCCGGGCTCGGCGGTGTCGATCCGCACCGTCCAGCCGGGCGCGTACTCCTCGGGCGGGAGGATGAACGTCACGACGTCGTCGTGGGCGTTGTAGTACGTCAGGAACGCGACATCGGTGACCCGCTCGCCCCAGCGGTCACGACCGCGGATGCCGTCGCCGTTCAGGTACATGCCGACGCTCTTGCCGAAGCCGGAGTCCCAGTCCTCGGGGTCCATGGCCTCGCCGGAGGGCGTGAGCCACACGACGTCGGGCAGGGGCTCGCCCTCGCCGCGTCGGACCGGGCGGCCGTTGAAGTACCGCGTGCGGCGGAACGTCGGGTGGTCGTGCCGGAGCTTGACCACGTCGGCCGTGAACTGGACGAGGTCGTCGTCGGCGTGCTCCCAGTCGATCCAGCTGATCGCGGAGTCCTGCGCGTACACGTTGTTGTTGCCCGACTGGGTGCGGCCGAGTTCGTCGCCGTGCGCGATCATCGGCACGCCCTGGCTGAGCAGCAGCGTGGCGAGGAAGTTGCGTCGACGCTGCAGTCGGAGCGCGTTCACGGTCTCGTCGTCGGTCGGACCCTCGACCCCGGAGTTCCAGGACCGGTTGTGGCTCTCGCCGTCGTTGTTGTCCTCGCCGTTGGCCTCGTTGTGCTTCTCGTTGTAGGCGACGAGGTCGTACAGCGTGAAGCCGTCGTGCGCGGTGATGAAGTTGATGCTCGCCTTGGGCGTGCGGCCGTCGTGTTCGTAGAGGTCGGCCGAACCGGAGATGCGCGACGCGAACTCGCCGAGCGTCGCCGGTTCACCGCGCCAGAAGTCGCGCACGGTGTCGCGGTACTTGCCGTTCCACTCGGACCACTGCGGCGGGAAGTTGCCGACCTGGTAGCCGCCGGGGCCGACGTCCCAGGGCTCGGCGATGAGCTTCACCTGCGACACCACCGGGTCCTGCTGCACCAGTTCGAAGAACGCCGCGAGCCGGTCGACCTCGTAGAACTCGCGGGCGAGCGCGGCCGCGAGGTCGAAGCGGAAGCCGTCGACGTGCATCTCGGTCACCCAGTAGCGCAGCGAGTCCATGATGAGCTGCAGCGAGTGCGGGTGCCCGACGTTGAGCGAGTTCCCGGTGCCCGTGTAGTCCATGTAGTAGCGCTTGTCGTCGTCGACGAGCCGGTAGTACGCGGCGTTGTCGATGCCGCGGAACGACAGCGTCGGGCCGAGGTGGTTGCCCTCGGCGGTGTGGTTGTAGACGACGTCGAGCACGACCTCGATGCCGGCGCGGTGCAGCTCGCGCACCATCGCCTTGAACTCCTGCACCTGCTGGCCCTGGTCGCCCGAGGCCGAGTAGTGCGAGTGCGGGGCGAAGAACCCGATGGTGTTGTAGCCCCAGTAGTTCGACAGCCCCTTCTCCTGCAGGGTCGAGTCGTTCACGAACTGGTGCACGGGCATGAGCTCGAGCGTGGTGACGCCGAGGCGCTTGAGGTGCTCGATGACCGCCGGGTGCGCCACGCCCGCGTACGTTCCGCGCTGTTCCTCGGGCACGTCGGGGTGGGTCTCGGTGAGGCCCTTGACGTGCGCTTCGTAGATGACCGTCTCGCCGTAGGGGATCCCGGGTGCCCGGTCGCCCTGCCAGTCGAAGAAGGGGTTGATGACGACGCCCTTCATCATGTGCGAGGCGGAGTCGTCGTCGTTCGTGGAGTCGGGGTCGCCGAACGTGTACGAGAAGAGCGACTGGTCCCAGTCGATCTCGCCGCTCGTCGCCTTGGCGTACGGGTCGAGCAGGAGCTTCGACGGGTTGCCCCGGACCCCGCTCTCGGGGTCGTACGGCGCGTGCACACGGAAGCCGTACTCCTGTCCCGGGGCGATGTTCGGCAGGTAGGCGTGCCAGACGTACGCGTCCACCTCGACCAGGTCGACGCGTTCCTCGTGCCCCGCGGCGTCGAACAGGCAGAGCTCGACCCGCTCTGCCACCTCGCTGAACAGGGCGAAGTTGGTGCCGCTGCCGTCGTAGGTCGCGCCGAGTGGGTACGGGTTGCCGGGCCAGGTGTGCAAACGGTCCTCCAGTGGTGGGTCCCGCCAACATATCGGCGTGACCTGCCCGCGTCCGCAGACGAGGCCCCGCAGTGGACAGCAGCGCGCGGGCCACGGGCTGTGGAGGAACGGCCGAGTAGCCTCGCGCGCATGACTGACATCGTGAGCCAGATCGCGGACAAGGTGCGCCCGGTCGGCGTCTCCACCAACTACGGCGAGCCGATCGAGGTCGGCGACCAGACCCTCATCCCCGTGTCGCTCGGCTGGTACGGCTTCGGTGCCGGCGGCGACGGCGACAACGGAGGCGGCGGGGGCGGTGGCCTCTCGATCCCGGTGGGCGCGTACGTCCGCCGCCCGGGACAGGACCTGCAGTTCGAGCCGAACCTCATCTCCCTGCTCGCGGTGAGCATCCCGACCATCTGGGTGACCGGCAAGGCGCTCGCGAAGCTGGTGCGCGCACTCAAGAAGTGACCCGATGACGGACGGGAGGCCCGTGGCGACGCCGCCACGGGCCTCCCGTTGCGTCCGTGGTCGCGTCACGCGACCGACGCGACCGGTCTGCGCACGGGTCGCGGCGCGCGACCGGCGCGCGTCTAGACTGACGCCTACACACACGGGAGTCCGGGTCCACCGGGCTGAGAGGGAGCGAACGGCGCTCCGACCGTCGAACCTGATCCGGATCATGCCGGCGCAGGGAGGAGTCAGCACCATGCCTGCAACCATGCAGTCCACCGCACCGTCCACGACGACCGGGCGCTCGCTGCGCTGGCGCGTCGTCGACATCGTCGTCGCGAGCGTCCTCGCGGTCGCCATCGGCGTCGTCTTCAAGCTCTGGGAGTTCGGCTACGAGCCCCTCAGCACCGTGAGCGCGCTCGTCCTGCCGGGCTCGCAGTCGCTGTTCGGCGGCGTCTGGTTGCTCGCCGGACCGGTCGTCGCGATCATCGTGCGGAAGCCCGGCGCCGCACTGTACGCCGAGATCGTCGCTGCCTCGGTCGAGGCGCTGCTCGGCACCCAGTGGGGATGGCTCACCCTCGAGGCCGGACTCGTCCAGGGCCTCGGCGCCGAACTCGTCCTCGCGCTGTTCCTGTACCGCGCCTACCGCCTGCCCGTGGTCGTCCTCGCAGGCGCCGCAGCCGGCCTCGCGATGGGCCTGAACGACACGGTGCTCTGGTACCCGGGCCTGGACGCCGGCTTCAAGGTCGTCTACGTCGTCTGCGGCATCGTCTCCGGCGCGGTCATCGCCGGTGCCGGGTCGTGGCTGGTCGTGCGGGCGCTCGCCGCCACCGGGGTGCTGTCGCAGTTCGCCGCGGGACGCGAGCACACCAAGCGGTCGAGCGCGGCCTCCCGAGCGTGACGACCGTGTCCGCGGGCGCCGGTCACACCGCGGCGGGGCCCGCGGACGCCGGCGCCGTCGAGGCCGTGGGTGCGCCCTCCGGGTCGAGCGGCGCGGCCGGCATCGAGTTCCGTGACTGGGGCTGGCGCTACGCGGCGCGCGACAGGTGGGCCGTGCGCGGCGTCGACCTGGTGGTCCGCCCGGGGGAGCGCGTCGCCGTCGTCGGGCCGTCCGGCGCGGGGAAGTCGACGCTGCTGCGTGCGGTCGCCGCCGTGCTGCCCGACGAACCCGACCCCGACGACGACACCGCAGCCGCGGTGCAGGGCACGGTGCTCGTCGACGACCGGCCGCCCGGATCGGTGCGCGGGCGTGTCGGCCTCGTCATGCAGGACCCCGAGGCGCACACCGTGATGTCGCGGGTCGGGGACGACGTGGCCTTCGGCTGCGAGAACACCGGTGTCCCGCGCGACGAGACCTGGCGCCGGGTACGCCACGCGCTCGACGTCGTCGGACTGGACCTGCCGCTCGACCGCTCGACGACCGCGCTGTCCGGCGGGCAGCGGCAGCGGCTCGCCCTCGCCGGCGTGCTGGCGATGCGTCCGGGCGCCCTCGTCCTCGACGAGCCGTGCGCCAACCTCGATCCCGCGGGGGTCGCCCAGGTCCACGACGCGGTCCGGGCCGTGCTCGACGAGACCGGCGCCACCCTGCTCGTCGTCGAACACCGGATCGGCACGTGGCTCGACCTGGTCGACCGGCTCGTGCTGCTCGAGCCCGAGGGCGGGGTCGTCGCCGACGGGCCGCCCGCGGAGGTGCTCGCCGAGCACGGTGCGGCGCTCGGCGCGGCCGGCGTGTGGGTGCCCGGGTCGGAGCCGGCGCGGGGATCGGCGCGGTCGGGTGGTGCGGCGCGGTCCGGTGGCGCGGTGCTCCGGCTGTCCGGGGCGGGAGCCTCCGGGGGTGTCCTCGGTGCGCCGCTGCTCGTCGCGCGCGACCTCGGCACCGCACGGGGCCGACACCACCCGGTCGGCACGGGCATCGACCTCGAGGTCCGAGCCGGACGAGTCCTCGCGATCACCGGCCCGAACGGCGTCGGCAAGTCGACGCTCGGGCTGACGCTCGCGGGCCTGCTGCCGCCGGCCGCCGGGTCGCTCGCCGCGACCGACACGCTGCGGGGCGGCGACGGCGCCGGGCAGGGCTCCGTCGGACCTGCTCCGTCGGCGTGGACCAGTCGCGAGCTCGCCGCACGCATCGGCACCGTGTTCCAGGACCCCGAGCACCAGTTCGTCGCCCGGACGGTCCGCGAGGAACTCGCCACCGGTCCGCGAGCCCTCGGCCGGACGGACGTCGACGAGCGGGTGCAGCGGGTCCTCGACGACCTCGGGCTGCAGCACCTCGCCGACGCCAACCCGTTCACGCTCTCGGGTGGTGAGCAGCGGCGCCTCGCGATCGGCACGGTGCTCGCCGCGGAGCCGTCGGTCCTCGTGCTCGACGAACCGACGTCCGGTCAGGACCGGGCCACCTGGCAGGCCGTGGTCGACCGGCTCGGTGCGCTCGCCGACGCCGGGACCGCGATCGTGGCGGTGACGCACGACCGTGACCTCGTCCGGGCGCTCGACGCGGACGAGGTCGTGCTCGGGGAGGACGGGCTGCGACCGGCCGGCCTCGGGACGGCGGGGCCCGAGGGCGTGGCCGGTGCTGGTGCCGGTGCCGCCGAGGCACCCGCGTCCGCAGCTGCGCCCGTGCGCGCTCCCGGCCGTTCCGCGGACGAGGTGGGCACGGCGGTGGGGGCGACCACCGGCGGCGGCGAGCCGGTGTCCGGGACGCGAGCCGCGCCTCCCGTCCGACCCCGCGGCATCCGCGGGGTGCAGCCCGTCGCGTCGCTGCTCGGGGTGCTCGCACTCGGGACGTGCCTGGTCCTCAGCCTCGACGTGGTGTCGGCGGCGGTCGCCCTCGCGCTCGAGGTCCTGCTGCTCCCGCTCCTCCGCCTGCCGTGGCGGACCCTGCTGCTGCGGACCGCGCCGCTCCTGGCCGCCGTGCCGCTGACCGCCCTGAGCATCGCGCTGTACGGACGGCCGTCGGGGCGGGAGTGGTTCGACCTCGGCTTCGCGCACGTCACGGACGGGTCGCTCGGACTCGCGCTCGCGACCGCCCTCCGGGTCCTCGCCGTGGGGCTGCCCGCCGTCGCGCTGTTCGTCCGGGCCGACCCCACCGACCTGGCGGACGGGCTCGCGCAGCTCCTCCGGCTGCCGGCGCGCTTCGTGCTCGGCGCGCTCGCCGCGATCCGGATGATGACGCTGCTGGGCGACGACTGGCGCCAGCTCGGCGCCGCGCGGCGTGCTCGCGGGGTCGCGGACACCGGGCGGCTGCGACGCGGTGCGTCGATGGCGTTCGCGTTGCTCGTCCTGGCGCTGCGGCGTGCGACGACCCTCGCGGTCGCGATGGAGTCGCGGGGGTTCGGCGCGCCGGGTCGGCGGACGTGGGCTCGGGCGGCGCGGTTCGCCGGACCGGAGTGGGCGATGCTGGCGGTGCTCGCCGGGGTCGGGGCGGTGTCGATCGGGGTGTCCGTCGCGGCGGGGGTGTGGCGTGTCTGAGGGGGACGTGGTGCGGGGCGTCGCGGGTGGGGCGGCTGGGGTGTCCGGCGCGCCTGCGTCGGATGCGCTGGCGTCCCTGGGCTGGACGGCGTCGGCGATCGGGTCGGAGCTCGTGACCGGGTCGGTGTCCGTGCCCGGGGTGGGGTCCGTGCCTGGGCCGGGGCCCTTGCCCGGGTTGGGGTCCGGACCTGGACCCGGGCCCGTTCCCGGGTTGGGGTCCGGACCTGGACCCGGGCCCGTTCCCGGGTTGGGGTCCGGACCTGGACCCGGGCCCGTTCCCGGGTTGGTGGACGAGCTCGTCGAGGCGGCGTCGGCGGCCGGTACCGGGCCGGTGGGGCGCCTCGTCGTCCTCGTCGACGGGCGGTCCGGCACCGGCAAGACGACTCTCGGGCGAGCCCTCGGGGCGCGGCTCGGTGCGACCGTCGTGCACCTCGACGACGTCTACCCGGGCTGGGACGGTCTCCGCGCCGCATCGGACGCGGTCGTCGACCAGGTCCTCGGCGCACCCTCCGGGTACCGCCGCTGGGACTGGGCAGCGTCCCGTCCGGCCGAGTGGGTGCCGGTGGGCCCGGCCGGCCCGCTCATCGTCGAGGGGTGCGGTGCCCTGTCCCGGCGGTCGGCTCCGCTGGCATCGCTGCGTGTCTGGCTCGAGGCCGACGACGCGGTCCGGCACGAGCGGGCCATCGGCCGCGACGGCGAGGTGTTCGCGCGGGAGTGGGACCGGTGGGCGGCGCAGGAGGCGGCGTTCATCGCGGCGGAGGACCCGGCGTCACTCGCGGACGTGGTCGTCCGGACCTGAGGCGTCCAGGGTGCGGCGGTGTTCGTCGTTCGTCCGGCGTGCGGCGGTGTTCGTCGTTCGTCCGGCGTGCGGCGCTGTTCGTCGTTCATCCGGCGTGCTGCGGTCGTGCCTGGGTGTCGGGCTACGCCCAGCCGAGTTCGTGGAGGCGTTCGTCGTCGATGCCGTAGAAGTGGCCGATCTCGTGCACCAGGGTGGTGTGCACCTCGTCACGGAGTTCCTCGACGGTGTCGCACTCGGCGAGGTGCTGCTTCCGGAACACGACGATCCGGTCCGGGAGCTCACCGAAGCCGTACTGGCCGCGCTCGGTTGCGGCGACCCCCTCGTAGACGCCGAACAGCTCGGCACCGTCCTCGGGCTCGTCCTCGACGACGAAGACGACGTTGTCGAGGCCGTCGACCATCTCGTCGGGGAGCAGGTCGAGTTCGTCGGTCACGAGTTGCTCGAACTCGTCGGCGGACATCTCCATCACGCGTCGATCGTCGCACAGCGGGCTGGTCGGGAGGTCGGTGCGCGAGCGCCGCGGTTCCGTGGGGTCGGCGAGCTGCCCGCGTGGCGCGCAACGTGGATCGGCCCGGGTTCGCAGTGAACGAAGAAGGCCCCCGTCTCGCGACGGGGGCCTTCTCGTACGGGGTGAATAACGGGTCTCGAACCCGCGACCTCCTAGACCACAACCAGGCGCTCTACCAACTGAGCTATATCCACCATGTTCGCTCCGGGGCTACCCGGGCGACCACTCAATAGTAGTACACGCTGGCGGCGCTGTGGACCACTACTCGGCGGCGGGCTGCGCGAGCCGCGGTTCCCACTGCTCGACGACCTCGGCTGCGACGGCCCGGACGTCCTCGGTGGTCGGGCCCGGCTCGGCGACGAACCCGGCGCGGCGGTAGTACTCGAGCTCGCGGATCGACTCGAGGATGTCGGCGAGGGCGCGGTGGCCGCCGTGCTTCTCCGGTGCGTTGAAGTACACGCGGGGGAACCACCGGCGGCAGAGTTCCTTGATGCTGGACACGTCGACGCTGCGGTAGTGCAGGTGACCGTCGACGCGCGGCATGTACTTGGCCAGGAAGGCGCGGTCGGTCCCGATCGTGTTGCCGGCCAGCGGCGCGGTCCCGGCTGCCGGGACGTGCTGGAGGATGTACTCGAGCACCTGGTACTCGGCGTCGGCGAGCGAGACGCCGTTCGGGATCTCATCGCTGAGGCCCGACGTCTCGTGCATCTTCGTGACGAACTCGTTCATGTTGTCGAGCGCGGACTGGTCGGGCTTGATGACGATGTCGAAGCCCGGGTGCACCGGGGTGAGGTCGAAGTCGGTGATGACGACCGCGACCTCGACGAGTTCGTCGACAGCGACGTCGAGGCCCGTCATCTCGCAGTCGATCCAGACGAGGCGGTCGTTCGCAGTTGCCATGCCGACGATCCTATTCCGCGGGTGTGACGCTGCTGCGCCCGGTGCATGCCCTGTGGACTGCCGGCCCGCTCGGCGTCGCCCCCACTGGCTGCGCTGCCCGCCCCATCGGTCCGGCAGCCCGGCAGTCCGGCAGCCATGCGCATCGGCCGGTGCGGTGACTCGGGCGGGCGATGTGTGCACGGAGTCCGGCGTGGGCGCGACGACTTCGCCCGCTCGCGGCGTCGTGCCGGGAGCCCGCGATCGGTGACGGGCGAGGCGGAGGTGGGTTGCGCCTCCCGTCTCGCGGCGTCGTGCCGGGAGCCCGCGATCGGTGACGGGCGAGGCGGAGGTGGGTTGCGCCTCCCGTCTGGAGGCGTCCGGCCGGGCGTGCGCGGTCGGTGACGGGCGTGGCGGAGGTGGCGCGTGCCTCCGCTCCGACGCCCGCGCAGGTCCGGGCGAGCGGGCGAATCCGCACACCAACGACGGGCAAGGCCTGCACACATCGCCCGCTCGCGTGCGTGCCCCGTGCTCCGTGCCCCGCGCACCGCACCCCCGCAGACCGCACCGCGCCCCGCTCCGGCGCACGGCGCCCCGAGCCGAGCGGGCGAATCCAGCGACCGCCGCCAGGCGGTCCATGCACACATCGCCCGCTCGCGCCCGCTCGCGCCCGCTCGCGCCTCGCGCCCGCTCGCGCCTCGCGCCTGCTCGCGCCTCGCGCCTGCTCGCGCCTCGCCCGCGCCCGCTCGACCCCCCCCACACACGAACGGCCCGCAGCGCCGAAGCACCCCGGGCCGCCCGACCGGGCCGCTCCGCGTCAGAGCATCTCGCCCGCCGAGATCGCCTCGGCCTCGACGCGCTCGGGCTCGGGCGCCGCGCCCTCGTCCACGCGCCGCAGCACCTTGGTGGTCAGCGCGACCACCACGAACGCGATCGCCACGGAGACCCCCGCGAACACGTACGCCGCACTCGGCGAGAAGTCGTCGGCCAGCAGGGTCGCGACGGGCGGGGCGATGGCGCCGCCGATGAACCGCACGGCGGAGTACGCGCTCGACGCGACCGAGCGGGGGAGGTCCGTCGCCTCCATGACGCACTCGGTGAGCACGGTGTTCAGGACCCCGAGCACGAGTCCGCCGATCACCACGCAGACGATCAGGCCGGGCTGGGACCGCACCACGACGGCGGCGGCGAACAGGTCGAGCGCGAGCAGCGGCAGCGCGATCTTGAGCACGGTCGTGCGGCGCATCCGCGCGGTCAGCATCGGCGCGACCCAGACCGAGGTGATCGCGAGTCCGACGCCCCACCCGAAGAACGTGAAGCCGATGCCGAGCGCGCCGAAGCCGAGCGGGAACGGCGTGTAGGCGAGCAGGACGAAGAAGCCGATGTTGTAGAAGAGCGCGGTGACGGCGAGCGCGGCGAGCGCCGGTCGACCGAGGGCGCGGAACGGGGCGGAGAGCTTCGTCGGGGTCGGCTGCTCCAGGCCGGAGGACTTGAGCAGCACCACCACCGCGATGAACGCGATCGCCATGAGGGTGGTCACGCCGAAGAACGGTCCGCGCCAGCTCACCGAGCCGAGCAGGCCACCGACGAGCGGGCCGACCGCGATGCCGAGGCCGAGCGCGGCCTCGTACAGGATGATCGCCGAGGCGGTCCCGCCGGATGCCGCACCGACGATCGTGGCGAGCGCGGTGGAGATGAAGAGCGCGTTGCCGAGGCCCCACCCGGCGCGGAAGCCGATGATGTTCCAGACACTGCCCGAGGTCGCGGCGAGCACCGAGAACACGACGATGAGCGCGAGGCCGATGAGCAGGGTGTTCTTCGCGCCGATGCGGCTCGAGACCCAGCTCGTGAAGAACATGGCGACACCGGTGACCGCGAGGTAGCTCGTGAAGAGCAGTTCGGTCTGCGCCGCGGTGGCGTGCAGGGAGTCGGCGATCGCGGGGAGGATCGGGTCGACGAGGCCGATGCCCATGAAGGCGACGACGCAGGCGAAGGCGATCGCCCAGACCGCGGACGACTGCTTGAGGATGCTGCCGGACGCAGCGGGTGCGTGGGCGTTCACGCGGTGGTCTCCGTTCTGGTGGTGGTGAGGGTGTGGGCGGCGGTGCGCGATGCGAGCACGTGGGCCGCGTCCCGCAGGGTGGCCCACTCGTCGTCGTCGAGGTCGGCGAACACGGGCCCGACGGTCTCGGTGATCGTGGCGCGCCAGGTGGCGAGCCGGTCGTGCCCGGCGGGGGTGATCGCGATGCGCTGCCCGCGGGAGTCGTCGGGGTCGACGGTCCGGGTGACCAGGCCGTCGGCGTGCATGGACGCGACGAGCTTCGTCATGGTGGGCTGCGCGACGCGGGACAGCGCGGCGAGTTCGCCGATCCGCAGTCGCTCGTCGGTCTCGAGGATCCCGAGCGTCCGCCACACGGCGGCGGACGTGGGGTTGCCCGTCGCCTGCGCCGCAGCCCGGATGAGCCGGTTCACGGACACGAGCAGCGTCTCGATCGTGGCAGCCCGATTTTGTTCCATGCCGGAACTGTATAGCCGGGCTATGCATCCGTCAACAGGCGCCCCCTGGTACAAGGGATGCATGAGTGACATCACGATCCACGAGGGCGACGAGTACACCGCGATCTTCCACGGCGGGCCCTTCGACGGGACGACCGACACCCGCACCGCGACGAGCGACGCGATCGACGACGAGGTCACCGTCTACGCCGACCTCGAGGGCCTCCAGACCGCCTTCGCGTACAAGGCGACGAAGACCCGCCAGGTCCTCGACCAGACCTCCGTCGAGTACGAGTACGCCCCCGGAGACTCCGACCCGGTCGACGACCTGCAGGACCGCGGCGACCGCAGCGGCGAGTTCGACCGCGAGTAGTCCCACCCGCACCACCCCGCGAGCGCCGCGTGCCCCGAGCCGATCGGGAGTGCACGCGGCGCTCGCCGCGTTGCAGCCCGCGTGCAGCTCGACCTCTGGACCTCCGCCTTCTGTGCCCCGTGCGCGGCCGCCCGTCGCGTGACCGGTGAGGCCGCGGCCCTGGTCCCCGGCCTCCGGGTCCACGAACGCGACGTGGCCGCGCACCCCGAGACCGCCGAGACGCTCGACATCCGGTCGACGCCGACGATCATCGTCCGACGGGACGACGGCACCGAGGTCTTCCGCTCGCCCGGGGTCCCCTCGCGCGACCAGCTGCTGCTCGCGGTCGCGAAGGCGCTCTAGTCCGTCGTCCGGCCGACGACCGGTCCGGAGGCGCGTCCCGCCCCCGCCACGTCGGTCACCCGGTCGTGCGGTGCCGGTCGGGAGGCGCGTCCCACCCCCGCCGCATCGCTCGCACCGTCCGTGCGGCCCGGCCCAGGGCCGTGGTCGTCCCCGCCCCGCAGCTCGCGCTGGGAGCGTGGCGGCAGCACGACCGGCACCGTCGGGGGCGCCACCGTCCGCCGCGCACGTCGAGCGATCCGCTTCAGCGCGCGCACCGGCGTCCCGACGAGCAGCGCCACGAGGCCGGCCACCGACCGGTCCGCCGACCCGAGCGCGTGCCGCCGCTCCCAGGACCGGCGCAGCGCCCCGCCTCGACTCCGCCGTGCCGCCGGACGATCGACCAGCCCACCGGAGTCGCGTGCGGTCATCAGCGCCTCTGCCCGGTCGGACCAGTCGTCGTCGCCGGGCGGGTGGAAGTGGTTGTCGTGCAACCACTCCGGGCGGACCGTCCCGAACCGCCCGTCCACCAGGTCGATCGCGTCGCCCTCGAGCCCGCTGTCCACGAACACCTCGTTGATGAGGGACCGCGACACCCCGAAGTCCGTCAGTGTCAGGGCCGGGACGCCGCGCGCCACGGCCTCGAGGACCGCGGTCGAGCTGATCGTCACGAGCGCCACCGCACGGTCGAGGTGCCGAGCCATCGGACCGCTCGCCACGACGAGGTTCGCCGGCCGGTCGTCGGGCAGCAGCTCCGGGTAGGGGTACTGCTCCCGGTGGGTCTGGTGCTCGCCGGCAGCCGCGCGGACCTTCACGACGACGCGCCACTCCGGGTGTCGCCGGGCGGTCGCGAGGAGCCACCCGACCACGCGGCGCCGGTCGTCGAGGTCGGCGGGGACGCTCGGCTGCGCGGCGAAGACCACGGCGTCCCGACGGGGACCGCCCCCACCGTGAGGAGCTGCGGGGTCGTCCGTGTCCTGCGTCCGGGACGACCCACGCCGCGAGCGGGCGAAGGGCAACGTCGCGAGGGCGAACGCCGGTTCGATCCCGCCCGCTCGCGCGAGGTCGCGGTAGGCGCGGACCTCGCGGTGGCTGTGCAGGACGAACACGTCGGCGCGGGCGCGGAAGAACACGCCCTTCCACTTCGCCGGGAACGAGATGCCCGGGAGCCCCGTCAGCAGGACCGGACGGGGACGGACCCGGCGGACCACCTCGTCGATCACGAGCTCCGCCACCGGCCCGATGCACGCCACGAGCAGCGCGTCCGGCGGCTCGGCCCGGAGTCGCGCGACGACCTCCGCGACCGGCACCGGCCGGGGCGGCTCGGCCGCGAGGTGCGCGAGTCGGCCGTCGAGCCCCTGGAACGCCGCCCGGAGCTGCCCGGGACTCGCGGAGCGCGGGGTGTCGACGACGAGCAGCTCCAGGTCCCAGTGCGCGGGGGCGGTCGCGAGCAGGTGGGCGCCCCACTTCGCGAACGAGTCGGTGTCGACCAGGCCGACCACGCGCCGTCGGCGAGCCGACGGGACGGACGGGAGGCGCGCCTCCCGTCCGTCCCGTGACGCACCACGCGCGTCGGGTGGGTCGACCGCCGGGGCCGGCCCGTCCGCCGCGTCCCCGCTCACGCGCCGACGCGGCGCAGCTTCGCCATCGGAGCCCGCTCACCGGGGAAGATGCGCTTGACCCCGTCGCCGAGCGCGGTCTCGATGATCCGGACGTCGCGGGCGAGGGTCTGCAGTCCGTGCGGCTCGAGCGACGCCGCGTGGTCCGAGCCCCACATCGTGCGGTCGAGCGTGATGTGCCGCTCGACCGCGGTGGCACCCAGCGCGACCGCGGCGAGCGAGATCTGCAGGCCGGGCTCGTGGCCCGAGTACCCGACCGGCACCCCGGCGTAGCGACCGGCGAGGGTGTCGATCATGCGGAGGTTGGCCTCCTCGGCGGGGAGGGGGTAGGTGGACGTCGCGTGCATGAGCACCAGCCGGTCCGTGCCGAGCGTGGCGACCGCGCGGTCGATCTGCTCGAGCGTCGACATGCCGGTCGACAGGATCACCGGCTTGCCCGTCGCCGCGACGGCCGAGAGCAGCGCGACGTCCGTGACCGACGCCGACGCGATCTTGTAGGCCACGACGTTGAGGTCCTCGAGGAAGTCGACGCTCGGCTCGTCCCAGGGCGACGCGAACCAGTCGAGGCCGCGCATCGTCGCGTGGTCGCCGATCTCGATGTACTGCTCGCGGTCGAACTCGACGCGGTAGCGGTACTCCAGGTAGGTCATCTCGCCCCACGGGGTGCTCCGCGGGGTCTGCTTCATGTGCTCCGGGGTCGAGATCGCCGGGGTGCGCTTCTGGAACTTGACGGCCTGCAGGCCGGCGTCGGCGGCGACGTCGACGAGGCGTTTGGCGATGTCGACGTCGCCGTTGTGGTTCAGGCCGATCTCGCCGATGAGGTACGCGGGGTGGCCGGCGCCGATGGTGGACGTGCCGATGGTGACGGTCATGGCGTTCCGTTCTGGGTCGGTGCGAGGGGCCACCGCGCGGGGGCGGGGCGGTCGGAGGGGGCTGGCGGTTGTCCGGCTGGTCGCTGTTCGGGCCGGGGCAGCTCGGCTGGGGGCAGCGGGTCTCGGTGCTGTTCGGGTCGGGGCTGCTCGGCTGGGGGTAGCTGGTCTCGGTGCTGCTCGGCTGGGGGCAGCTGGTCTCGGTGCTGGTCGTCGCGTGGGTCGGGGCGGTCGAGACGCTCGGCGAGCGTGGCCGCGAGTTCCAGGTCCGCCGCGTCGTCGACGTCGACCGCGCCGCGAGGATCGACCACGACGAACTCCACCCGCCCCGAGAACCGGTGGCCGGTCGCACGGAACCGGTCGTGCGCGAGGGCGTAGAAGGCACCTGTCTCGCGGTACTCGGGCTCCCGGTCCTGGCGACGGGGTCGGACGGCGGCGTCGTGGTTCACCGCGCGGGCGCTGCCGTCCTCGGCGGTCCGCCAGAGGAACGCGTGCGAGGGCGTGGCGGCGAACACCGCGTCGGCGTGACCGTCGCGCACCCGGCGCACGGCGGTGTCGACGTCGGCGGGGTCGATGAACGGCGAGGTCGCCTGCACGAGGAGCACGACGGCCGGCGGGATCGAGGAGGGCGGGGGCGTCGCCCGGGTGACGGGAGTGCCCGTGCCCGTGTTCTCCTCGCCCCGCGCGCCGTCCGCCAGGAGGTCGAGGACGTGCAGCACCGCGGACTCCGACGACGCCTCGTCGCCGGACAGTTCCGGCGGACGTCGGACGACCCGTGCCCCGGCGGCGGCCGCCTCGGCCGCGATCGCGTCCCCGTCGGTCGACACGACCACGAGGTCGACGGTCTCGGCGCGCAGCAGCGACTCGACGGTGCGACGCACGAGCGAGCGCCCGCCGACCGTGCGGAGGTTCTTGCCCGGCAGACCCTTCGACCCCGCGCGGGCCGGCACCACGGCGACGACGGTTCCGGGGGAGCGCATGTCCGGGACGGTACGGAGCGCCGGTGTCCCGGAGGAGAACTCGGGGCTGCCGCCCGCCGAACCCCGCCGGAACGGGAGGTCCGCCGCCCGGGCGCTCGCGGCGCTGGGCGTTCGCGGCGCCGGGCGTTCGCGGCGCCGGGCGTTCGCGGCGCCGGGCGCGCGTCGCACGGGCCCGGGCGACACGCGCGCGAGCGGCGAGCGGCTCCCCACTGCACCCGGAGCGGGCGCTTCCTGCACGCCCCGCAGCGGATCGCGTGCCCGTTCCGCCCGCTCGGGGTGTGTCCGAGCCGGGGAGGCGAGCCCGCTTCCGCGAGCGGGCGCTTCCTGCACACTCCGCGGCGGATCGCGTGCCCGTTCCGCCCGCTCAGGGTGTGTCCGAGCCGGGGAGGTGGACCCGCTTCCCCGAGCGGGCTCCTCCCTCGACGCCTGCGGCGTTCTCTCCGCCGGACCCCGAGCGGGCGCTTCGTGCACACCCCGCGGCAGATCGCGTGCCCGTTCCTCCCGCTCGGGGTGCGTCCGAGCCGGGGAGGTGGTGCCGCTTCCGCGAGCGGGCTCTTTCCGCGAGGCCGTCGGCGGCTTGATGCCGTTTCCGCCCGCTCGGGATCCTGAGGCGGAGGCAGGGACTCGTCGGCGAAGGTCGAGTGCCCGAGCGGGCTCTTCCAGCGCGAGCGGCGTGCAGGAGCGCGCCGGTTCCGCCCGCTCGGGGCCGCGCGCGGCGGTGCCCGACCGGACTCGAGGACGCGGACCGTATCGGCACGGCTGGCAGCGCCGAGTCCCGGCCGCCCGCGTTCTCCGCCGGAGAGGGGGAGCTGCTCGAACGAAGGCCGGTGCCCGCTCGGTTGCATCGCGAGCACCGGACACCGCCGCACCTCCGTACGGTGCGGCTGCGTCGGCCCCCGCTCCCCGGTTTCGTGCAGCGCCTCCGCGGACCTCGGCGGTAGGATCGTCGCCGTCCGCCTCCGTAGCTCAGTGGATAGAGCAGGTGGTTTCTACCCACCGTGCCGCGGGTTCGATTCCTGCCGGGGGCACCGACGACGAGAGGCCGTCATCCCGGGGATGACGGCCTCTCTCGTTCGTGATCGCGGGGACTCAGTCGTCGTCGTCGGCGCGACGACGCAGCTCGCTCGCGCTGATCGGCTGCGTGTAGGGGGAGTCGTCGGTGTCCTCGTGGTCGGCACGGCTCGACGCAGGGTCGCCCACACCGGCGCGATCCGATCCGCCGGTCCCGGTCCCGGTGCCGCCGAAGCCGGGCGTTGCGGCGCGGTTGACGTGCGACTCCGCCGACGTGGGACTCGACACCCGCGTGCCGTCGTCGGTCGAGGCTCGCGACTCGTCGTCGTCGGTCCCACGGGAGCGCGAGGCGAGCGGCGAGCCGAGCGGCGGACGGACCGGAGCACCCGACAACGGCGTCGTCGCACCGTCGCCGTACGCGCGGGTGGCGTTGCCGGAATCGTCACCGATCGGCGTGGTCTCGTCCTGGTCGGAGGAACGCCCCTCCGAGGATCGCTGGTCGCCGGACGCTGCACCGCGGCTCCACGACGGGACGGAACCCTCGCGGGGAGCGGCCGACGATGCTGGGGCCGCAGCCGGCGTGACGGGGGAGGCCGCGCCTCCCGGCTGGGCGGTGGGACGCAGCGAGGTGGTGGTGGGCGCGGGTCGATCCTGCTGGGCGGACGCGGTGCGTGCACCACGGCCGTCGGAACCGCGATCGGCGGTGCCGTCGCGCCGGTCGACCTGGTCGGCGTTCCAGTCCTGCTGGCGCGCGATGAGCTCGGCATCGGGGTCCGGGGAGTCGAACTTCCACCGCTCGAGGTCGGACTTGAACAGCTTGCGAGCGCGGTTCGGGCGGGCCTGCCACTCGAGCATGCGGTCCTGGAGTTCACCGAGGGACTGGCCGGCCTGCGAGGTGAACGTCGACGAGTTCTTCTTGATGTCGGCGATCTCGTGCTGTGCCCAGTCGGCGGCGAGCGGTGCGCCGCTGACGGGGAGCATCCGGAGCCGGAGGTCCGCATCCTCGGCGAGGTGGTCGGCGTATGCACGCTCGTCGTGTCCGAGCGACCCCCAGCGCGCGGCCTTGCGCGCCGCGGAGACGACGGCCGCGACCGCGGCGTACCGGCTCTCGCGCTCGTGCAGCGACACGACCCGCTTGGTCGCCCCTCGGCCGATCAGCGCGGCGATGACGCCGGCCACGACGATGGCGACGAAGGGGATGATCACTCCGGACAGCACCCGCCACCCGTTGTCGGACGACGTCCAGTCGGTCAGCTCGTTCCACCAGTCCATGCGCGAACCCTACTCACGGAACGGTCAGGCTCCGGGGAGGCCGGACGGCGTTCCGCCCGACCCGCGACAGCGCGGTCATCCCCAGCGCAGGCAGTCGACGGCGTCGTCCGCGGACCAGACGTTGGGCAGCTCGACGAAGCGGCGTTCCGTCGCCACGTAGCGGCGCGCGCGGTATGCGGTGCCGCCGGCGACGTCGAGCCGGTCCACGTAGCCGACGATCTCGCCGTTGGCGCGGGTGACCCGGCTGAGGTCGTCCCGCACGTCGAGCACCCGGAGGTCCCCACGGCTCCGCGCGACCGGCGTCGTGCGGAGTCGGAACACGGGTTCGGTGGTGCGCTGCACGGGAGCCTCCAGGTGGTCGTCGTTCGTGGTCTGCTCCGACGGTACGGGCGACCACCGACACGCCGGGCCCCGGGCGGACAGCTGGGGAACAGTGCGGCCGCGCCTGCTGTTGTGGAGGAAGTACACCCCGGTACCGGCTCCGCTCGGAGCCCAGGAAGGTAGGTTGACCCCCATGACGACGTTCGTGCTCGCAGGTGGATGTTTCTGGTGTCTCGACGCCGTGTACCGCACGCTCCAGGGTGTGCAGGACGTGGTGTCCGGGTACGTCGGCGGCGCGACGGAGAACCCGTCGTACGAGGCCGTGTGCACCGGAGCCACCGGCCACGCCGAGGCGGTCGCGGTGACCTTCGACGAGTCGGTCATCCCGGCCGAGGTCATCCTCGACGTCTTCTTCACGCTCCACGACCCGCGCCAGCTCAACCGCCAGGGGGCCGACGTCGGCACCCAGTACCGCTCGGCGATGTTCCCCGCGGACGACGAGCAGCGTGCCCTGTTCGAGCGGGCGATCGAGCGCGCATCGGACATCTGGGACGGCGGCATCGTGACGACGATCGAGCCGCTGGGTACCTTCTACCGTGCGGAGGAGTACCACCAGGACTTCTTCGCGAAGAACCCCGGTCAGGGCTACTGCATGGCGGTGGCGCTGCCCAAGGTGAACAAGGTGCGCAAGGCCTACAGTCAGTACATCCTGGCGTCCTGAGGCACGGGCGTCGGGGCCACGAGGAGGTGGTCGAACGATGATGGACAACACCGGGACCTGGGTGGCGGTCGGACCGGCCGGCGCGGTGGGCAGCATCCACCGCGCGGCGGACGGCTTCCACGTCGAGCTCTACGGACGATCCGGTCCGGGCGGCGGGACGTACCCGTCCCTCGCCTCCGCGAAGGGTGCGGTCCACGCCGCCCTCGGCCCGCTCGCGGAGCGGCCCGAGTTCCGGGCGCACTGACCGCGAACGGTCCGTCGTCGCGGACCACCGGCCTGCAGGCGCGGGGGACTTCTCCTCCACAGGTCACCTCCGAAGACTGACCAGTCACAGATCGAGCCCCGGGGCGCTTCCGCGCCTCGGGGCTCGATCACGATCGACGCATGAACGACACCATCACGGTCTGCGGGATCATCGCCACCGAACCCCGCCACCTCGTCACCGACACCGGCATCGCCATCACGAGCATGCGACTGGCCTCTCCGTCCCGCCGATGGGACCGGTCCACCTCGACCTGGACCAACGGTGCGACCAACTGGTTCACCGTGACCGCGTTCCGGTCGCTCGCCGCCAACGTGTACAAGTCCTTGAAGAAGGGCGACCGCGTCGTCGTCACCGGTCGGGTGCGGATCCGCACGTGGGAGCGGGACGGGCGCGGCGGCACCTCGGTGGAGATCGACGCCGAGGGCATCGGCCACGACCTCGCGTGGGGCATCAGCAACTGGATCCGCGTCCCGCGGCACGCGAGCGAGACCACCGCCGCCCCCGGCACGTCACCGACCGTCGACCCGACCACGGGCGAGGTGCACGGCCACGACGAGGCAGGTGCCGTCGACGGCGCCGAGGCCGACGGCGGACCCGCCCACCGCGAGGACCTGCCCGACCCGGCCGAGGCGGCGGAACACACCGCGGTGGCGCTCGACGGGGAGTTCGCGCCGCCGTCCGCACCGCCCGGCGGCGAGGACCCCGACGACGCCGGGTACCCCGACGGCGGTCTCGGAGCAGCGCCCGGCGTCGACCACCTCACCGGACGTCCGGCGGCCTGATCGGGCGCCGACCCCTCCGGCACCGATCACGCAACCGAGGCCGCTCGCCCGGACTCCGGCCGCCCGGACCCCGGCCGCCCGGCCGCACCCGATCATGCGGGGCGGTCCGGGGGGACCGGGGTGCACGGCCGCGCCCGATCCGGCTGGGCGGTCCGGGCGGCCGGCGGGTCCCGCCACCCGCGAGGCCGCAGTGCTCACGGCGGCCCGGGTCGGGGAGGGCTCGGTGCTCCGCCGGTCGGATCGCGGCACGGGTCCCCGGAGACGCGCCCGATCAGTAGACTGACTCCGATATGGCTGAGTACATCTACCAGATGGTCCGCGCCCGCAAGTCGGTCGGCGACAAGCTGATCCTCGACGACGTCACGATGTCGTTCCTCCCCGGCGCCAAGATCGGCGTCGTCGGGCCGAACGGTGCGGGCAAGTCGACGATCCTCAAGATCATGGCGGGTCTCGACCAGCCGTCCAACGGCGAGGCGAAGCTCTCGCCGGGCTTCACCGTCGGCATCCTCATGCAGGAGCCCGAGCTCGACGAGTCGAAGACCGTCCTCGAGAACGTGCAGGAGGGCGTCGGCGAGATCCACGGCAAGATCACGCGCTTCAACGAGATCTCCGCGCTGATGGCCGAGCCGGACGCCGACTTCGACTCGCTCCTCGCCGAGATGGGCACGCTGCAGGAGGAGATCGACGCGGCTGACGCGTGGGACCTCGACTCGCAGCTCGAGCAGGCGATGGCCGCGCTCCAGTGCCCCCCGGGGGACGAGCTCGTGACCCACCTCTCCGGTGGTGAGAAGCGCCGCGTCGCGCTCTGCAAGCTCCTGCTGCAGAAGCCCGACCTGCTGCTCCTCGACGAGCCCACCAACCACCTCGACGCCGAGTCCGTGCTCTGGCTCGAGCAGCACCTGCAGCAGTACCACGGTGCAGTCCTGGCCGTGACCCACGACCGGTACTTCCTGGACCACGTCGCCCAGTGGATCGCCGAGGTCGACCGCGGCCGTCTCTACCCGTACGAGGGCAACTACTCGACCTACCTCGAGAAGAAGCGTGCCCGTCTCGAGGTCCAGGGCAAGAAGGACGCCAAGCTCGCGAAGCGCCTGTCCTCCGAGCTCGACTGGGTCCGCAGCAACACCAAGGGCCGTCAGGCGAAGTCGAAGGCCCGTCTCGCCCGCTACGAGGAGATGGTGACGGAGGCCGAGCGCACCCGGAAGCTCGACTTCGAGGAGATCGTCATCCCGGTGGGCCCGCGTCTGGGCTCGCAGGTCATCGACGCCGAGAAGCTCCACAAGCAGTTCGGCGACCGCGTCATCATCAGCGACCTGTCCTTCACGCTGCCCCGCAACGGCATCGTCGGCGTCATCGGCCCGAACGGTGTCGGCAAGACGACGCTGTTCAAGACGATCGTCGGCCTCGAGCCCCTCGACGGTGGCACGCTGAAGATCGGCGAGACGGTCGACATCTCCTACGTCGACCAGAGCCGTGGCGGCATCGACCCGAACAAGAACCTGTGGGAGGTCGTGTCCGACGGCCTCGACTACATCCAGGTCGGCAAGACCGAGATCCCGTCGCGTGCCTACGTCTCGCAGTTCGGGTTCAAGGGCCCGGACCAGCAGAAGCGCGCCGGCATCCTCTCCGGTGGTGAGCGCAACCGCCTGAACCTCGCGCTGACGCTCAAGCAGGGCGGCAACCTGCTGCTCCTCGACGAGCCGACGAACGACCTGGACGTCGAGACCCTCGGCAGCCTCGAGAACGCACTCCTCGAGTACCCCGGGTGCGCCGTCGTGATCACCCACGACCGGTGGTTCCTCGACCGCATCGCGACGCACATCCTCGCGTGGGAGGGCCTGAACGAGGACGGTACGCCGAACTGGTACTGGTTCGAGGGCAACTTCGAGGCCTACGAGGAGAACAAGATCGAGCGCCTCGGTGCCGATGCGGCGAAGCCCGGCCGCGCGACGTACCGCAAGCTCACGCGCGACTGACCCGTGGCGAGGCTGCACGTCCCGGTCCGTCTGCGCTGGAGTGACATCGACGCGTACGGCCACGTGAACAACTCCGCGATGCTGCGTCTCCTCGAGGAGGCGCGCATCGCGGGGTTCTGGGGGCACGAACCGTCCGAGGCCGACGGGTCGGGCGAGCTGCCGGATCCGATCATCGACGGCCGCCCGGGTTCCGGGACGATGACGGTGATCGCGGCCCAGCGCCTCGAGTACCTCGCGTCGATCCCGTACCTGCGTCGACCGCTCGACGTGCACCTCTGGATCGGCCGCATCGGTGGTGCGAGCCTCGATGTGTCCTACGAGGTCTGGTCGCCCGCCGGCGTCGAGCCGGCCGTGCTGTACACCCGGGCCACCACGGCCCTGGTCATGGTGGACGCCGAGACGAACCGGCCGCGACGTCTCACCGACGCCGAGCGTGCCGCGTGCGAGCAGTACGCCGAGCCTCCGGTCGAGTTCGCTCGCCCGTAGGTCGCCGCCCGCCGCTCCCGGTCCGGCTTCGGCCCGCCGCAGGCTTCGCGGCCGAGCGCCCGGTCGGCTCCGCACAACGGAAAGCACCTCGCGCCACGGAACGCCGTGGCGCGAGGTGCTTTCCGTTGTGCGCGAGCACGCCGCACCGCGCTATCACGCGCCGGCACCGCGGGCCGGCGCCCACGCGCCCCCGCCGCTCACCGCGGCACGCGCATCATGCCCTCCTGGGCCACCGACGCGAGCAGGCGCCCGTCCCGCGCGAACATCCGCCCGAACGCGAGCCCCCGCCCGCCCTGCGCGCTCGGTGACTCCTGCGCGTACAGCACCCACTCGTCCGCGCGGGCGTCCCGGTGCCACCACATCGCGTGGTCGAGGCTCGCGAGCTTGACGCCCGGCGTGCCCCAGGCCATCCCGTGCCGCCGCATGATCGGCTCGAGCAGGGACAGGTCGCTCGCGTACCCGAGGACCGCGCGGTGCAGCGCCGGCTCGTCGGGCAGCGCACCCTGCACCCGGAACCACACGGCCTGGTGCGCCACGTGCTCGCCCTGCACGTCGACGAACACCGGACCCTCGACGTGCCGCAGGTCGATCGACCGCTCCGCCCACGCCTGCGCGACCGGGTCGTCGATCGGCGCGAGGATCGACGCCGCCGACGGCAGGGTCTCGGGATCGGGGATGTCGACCGGGAACGGGTCCTGGTGCTCGACGCCCTCGTCGGGGCGCTGGAACGACGCGATCATCGAGAAGATCGGCACCCCGCGCTGGTACGCCTGCACGCGTCGTGTGGCGAACGAGCGGCCGTCGTGGATGGTCTCCACGCCGAAGGTGATCGGCACGTCGGTGTCGCCGGGGCGCAGGAAGTACCCGTGCATCGAGTGGATGTCCCGACCCTCGATGGTGTGCTGCGCGGCGACGATGCACTGCGCCAGGACCTGCCCGCCGAAGACCCGGCCGCCGGGCGACCAGTGGCTCGCCCCGGTGAGGATCGTCTCGCCCGTGCTGGCCCCGGTGTCCTGGAGTCGGAGGGTGCTGAGGAAGTCGGGTTCGCCGCGCATCCCCGCAGTCTACGAACGTCGCTCCGGTAGGATCGGCGGTGACATGGGCACCTCGTTCACGCTTCCCGACGCCGCCTCGCTCGGCGACCTCCGCACCTACCTCGGACGGGCTGCCCGCATCGAGGACGGATCCGTCCGGCTCGTCGCCGACTCCGGTGTCCTCGCGGTCTACACGGCGATCCTCTACCCGCTCGGCCTCCTCGACGAGCTGCCGACGGTGCTGGGGCTCCGCACGTTCTCCCTCGCCGGCACGGCCAGCATCGACGCGGTGGTCCCGCTCGCCTCGCTGCAGGAGCGCTTGCGACTGCTGGGCGAGCAGCACGAGGCCGACCGGGCCGAAGGGGCCGACCCGACCCGCGCGACCCCGGTCGAGGTGGAACTGCCGCACGAGGTGCACACCGTGACCTGGGCGGCGATCTCCCCGCCCCGTGGCGGCTGGGTGCCGCTGCCCGACGTCTCCCCGGAGCTCCTCCGCCGGGCAGCCCGTGACGGCATCGCCGAGGTGGCCGACGCGGTCCCCTCGAACGCGGGCGAGGCGATCGTCCGCCGCATCCGTTCCGAGGTCTGGGGCCGTCCGGTGCCCGGCATCGAACACGTCCCGGCCGGTGCCGGGTTCGCGGGGGAGAGCCTCGGGTTCCTCGGGCACGACCCCGTCCGGCTGTTCGAGACCGGCCCGTGGAGCCGCCTCACGACCTCCCGCGGCCACGTGCTCGTGAAGCGTCGCGCCTGGTCCCTGAGCGTCTGAGCTCCTCCGTCCACCACGCCCCAGGGCTGCCGTGGTTGGGTGTCGCCATGCACGTCTTCCTCACCGGCGCCTCCGGCTACATCGGCTCCTGCGTCCTGCGCGCGCTCGTCGCACACGAGCACGAGGTCACCGCCCTCGTCCGGTCCGACCAGAAGGCGCAGGCCGTCCGCGACGCGGGCGGCCGCGCCCTCGTGGGCGACGTGACGGACACCGACGTCGTGCGGCGGCTCGCGCACGAGGCCGACGCCGTGGTCCACACCGCCTCGGCGTCCGGGGTCGACCCCGACTTCACCGCGACCGTCCTCGAGGCGCTCGCGGGCACGCCGAAGCCGTTCGTGCACACGGGCGGCATCTTCACGTTCGGCGCATCGACGACGATCACCGAGGAGTCCCCGGTCGCCCCACCCGCACTGACAGCGTGGCGTGCGCCCATCGAGGCGGCGGTCCGCGCGAGCGAGGTACGCACCACGATCGTCGCGCCGGGCATCGTCTACGGCCGGGGCGCGGGCATCCCGGCGATGTTCGTCGGCGACGGCGAGCACGAGGTGCGGCTGGTCGGCGACGGCTCGCAGCGCTGGACGACGGTGCACATCGACGACCTCGGCGAGCTGTACGTGCTCGCCGTCCACCGCGCGGAGCAGGACGGGTACGTCGTCGCGGCGTCCGGGGACAACCCGACCGTGCGCGAGATCGCCGAGGCGGGCGCGCACGGCTCGCCGGTCGTTGCCGAGGACGTCGACGCGTCGCGGGCGCGGCTCGGGGCCGACTTCGCGGACGCGCTGCTGCTGCACCAGGAGGCCTCCGGGGAGCACGCGCGCTCCGCCTACGGCTGGCACCCGACGCGGCCCTCGCTCGTGGACGACCTGACCGACGGCTCCTACGTGCGCTGAGCGGATCCCTCGCGACCGCGACGAGACGACGGACGGGAGGCGCGGTGCGGGCGCGCACCGCGCCTCCCGTCCGTCACCGGTCGCGTCGACGACGTGAGCCGGTCGACCCGTCGGGTCGCGACGCGAGAGCGGACCCGTCGGGTCGCGACGCGAGAGCGGACCCGTCGGGTCGCGATCCGCGAGCGACCCCTCGGGTCGCCACCCGACACCGGCCCGCAGGTCAGTCGAACGTGTTCGTCATGGCGTGGGCGGCCCGCTCCAGGTAGTCCCACAGCTCGGCCTCGTCGAGCGGTGCGAGGTCGAGCGACCCGACGGCGTCGTGCATGTGGAGCAGCCAGCGCTCGCGGGCCTCGGGCGTGATGCGGAACGGGTTGTGCCGCATCCGGAGCCGCGGGTGTCCGCGTTCCTCGCTGTACGTGCCGGGGCCGCCCCAGTACTGCTGCAGGAAGGCCGACAGACGCCAGATCGCGCCCTCGAGGTCGTCGGCCGGGTACATCGGCCAGATCACGTCGTCGCGCTGGACGCCCTCGTAGAAGCGCCGGACGAGCCGGTCGAACGTCGGAGCGCCCCCGATCCGCTCGTACAGCGAGCCCGTCGCCGACGCCCCGTGCTCCCCGACCCGCAGCGTGATCGGCTGCGCGGGGCCGCCGCCAGCCACGGGCAGGGCGCCGCCGGGGCCGCCGCCGGTGCTCCCGCCCGCCAGGGGCAGGCCGCCGGTTCCTCCGGTCGGGGGCGCGGGCTCGCTCACTGGTGGTCCTTCCCGGCGTCCGGCTCGTCGGTGCGGATCGCGCGTCCGAACAGGTTGCCACGCCTGCCGCGGGACTTCGTCGGCGCGGGCGTCGGCTGGGTCCGGACGGTGCGGAGCCCGTTGATCGAGGTGGCGTTCTCCCAGCCCTCGGGCATGATCATCGCCATCGCGGGGAGCGTCACCCCGAGCTCGTCCACCGAGCGCTTGAGCCGGACACGCAGCTCGCGGCCGACGACGTCGAGCTCGGACGCGCGGGTCTTGACGACGAGCCGGAAGACCATGCCCGCGTCGCTGACCGACTGCAGGCCCCAGATCTCCGGCTTCTCGACGATGCGCTGGCGCCAGCGCGGCTCCTGCGACATCCGGACCGCGGCGGCGAGCAGGGCGTCCTGCACGGCGTCGATGTCGGTGTCGTACGGGACCGTGATGTCCACGAGCACGCGGGACCAGCCCTGCGACAGGTTGCCGACGCGCAGGATCTGCCCGTTCGGGACGAACCACAGGATGCCGTTCACGTCGCGGATCTGCATGACCCGGAGGCCGACGTTCTCGACCACACCGGTGGCGGGGCCGGTGTCGACGACGTCGCCCACACCGGCCTGGTCCTCGAGGATCATGAAGACGCCGGACAGCAGGTCCTTCACGATGCTCTGCGCACCGACCGCGAGGCCCGCCGCGATGAGGGACGCACCACCGACGATGCCGACCGCGGCGTTCGGCAGCACGAGCGGGATGATGATCGCGAGCGCGATGAGCACGACGATGACGGTCGCCAGGTTCTCGAGCACGCTGCCGAGCGTGCGGGTGCGCTGCACGACGCGGGCGGTCTGCACGGGGGAGGCGATGAGGGCCTGGGTGTCGTCGACGTTCTGCCGACGCTTCGCCCCGCTCACCACCCGCGCCACGACGCCCTTGATCGTGTGGCGCAGGAGGAGCCGGACGACGACCGCCGCGAGCAGGGTGATGACGATCACGATCGGCACGTGCCAGGTGTCGACGAACTGGGTGAAGGTGTTCGACATCCACTTGGGGACGTCGTCGGTCGAGGTCGCAGCCAGGTTCATGATCCGATCGATGCTAGAGGGCGGGGCCTCGGCGACCCCTGAGGATCACCGAGGCCCCGCCCGTGCGTGGTCGTCCGACGCAGGTCAGGCGTCGGCCGCCTGGACGCGCAGCGCGCGCTCGGTGCCGGCCAGGTTCTCCGTCACGATGCGGCGGAGCGCCGGGGTCTCCGGGTGCGCCTCGAGCCAGGCCGTCGCGGCGTCGCGGAGCTCGACCGAGGCGAGCGGTGCCGGGTACAGCCCGGTGACGATCGTGTCGGCCATGTGGTAGCTGCGCTCGGCCCAGATGCGGGTGAGCACGTCGAAGTACTTCGCCACGAGCCCCTCGAGCACCACCGGGCTGTTCGTGTGCTGGAAGCCCATCGTCGTCTGGCGCACGATGGCGTTCGGCAGCTCGTCGGAGTCGACCAACGAGGAGAACGCCGCGAGCTTGCCCTCGGCGGTGGGGATCGTCGCACGGGCGCGTGCGGCGGCCTGTTCACCCGACGCGGTCTTGTCGGCGGCCAGCTCGGCGTCGACCTCGGCGTCGCCGGCAGCACCCGCGAGGACCAGGCCCTCGAGCAGCTCCCAGCGCAGGTCGGTGTCGATCTCGAGGCCCGGCAGCGTGACCGACCCGTCGCGGAGGCCCTGCAGGGTCGCGACGTGCTCCGGCGTGGACGCGATCTGCGCGAAGAACTTCACGAACTGGAACTGCGCGTCGGAGCCGGACTCGGCCGAGGACGCCAGCTGCCAGAGCGTGTCGCCCACCGTGCGGACCGTGGCGTCGACCTTCTCCGGCGCCACGTAGTTGCGGGCGGTCAGCAGCAGCTGCGAGAGCGTGGTGCGGATCGTCGTCGACTCGGTCTCGGTCGCGATGTTGCCGAGCACGAGCCGGACGTAGTCGCTCGCGGCGGACTCGGCGTCGCGGGTGGCGTCCCACATCGCACCCCACACGATCGAGCGGGCGAGCGGGTTCGCGATCGCCGCGAGGTGTTCGATCGCGGTGCGGCGGGACTGCTCGTCGAGCCGGATCTTGGCGTACGCCAGGTCGTCGTCGTTGAGGAGCACGAGGTCGCCGCGGTGCACGCCGACGAGCTCGGGGACCTCGGTACGGGCGCCGTCGACGTCGATCTCGACGCGGTGCGCGCGCTCGAGCTTGCCGCCGGCGGACGCGGCGTCGGCACCGAACGGAGCCGTGGCGTCCTGCGTGACGGCGTAGACGCCGATCGCCAGACGGTGCGGACGGAGCGTCGGGTGGTCGGCCGGGGCCTCCTGCAGCACGGCGAAGGACGTGATGACGCCGTCCTCGTCGACCTCGATCTCGGGGCGCAGGGTGTTCACGCCCGCCGTCTCGAGCCAGAGCTTCGACCACTCGGACAGGTCGCGGCCGCTCGTGGCCTCGAGCTCGACGAGCAGGTCGCGGAGCTCGGTGTTCCCGTGGTGGTGCTTCTTGAAGTACGCCGAGACACCGGCGAAGAAGGCGTCGATGCCGACCCACGCGACGAGCTGCTTGAGGACCGAGCCGCCCTTCGCGTACGTGATGCCGTCGAAGTTGACCTGGACGTCCTCGAGGTCGTTGATCGTCGCGACGATCGGGTGCGTCGAGGGGAGCTGGTCCTGGCGGTAGGCCCAGGACTTCTCCATCGCCTGGAACGTGGTCCACGCCTCGGTCCACTCGGTGGCCTCGGCGGTGGCGATGGTCGACGCCCACTCGGCGAACGACTCGTTGAGCCACAGGTCGTTCCACCACTTCATGGTGACGAGGTCGCCGAACCACATGTGCGCGAGCTCGTGCAGGATCGTGACGACCCGGCGCTCCTTGATCGCGTCGGTGACCTTCGACCGGAACACGTAGGTCTCGGTGAAGGTGACCGCGCCGGCGTTCTCCATCGCACCGGCGTTGAACTCCGGCACGAACAGCTGGTCGTACTTCTCGAAGGGGTAGGCGACGTCGAACTTCTCCTCGAAGTACGCGAAGCCCTTCTTCGTGGTCTCGAACACGTACTCGGGGTCGAGGTACTCGGCGAGCGAGCGGCGCGCGAAGACACCGAGCGGGATCGTCCGGCCGTCGCGGCTCGTCAGCTCGTCGCGCACGACCTCGTACGGGCCGGCGACGAGCGCGGTGATGTAGCTCGAGATGCGGGCCGTCGGCGGGAACGCCCACGTGGCGACCTCGCCGTCGACGTGCGGCTCGGGCGTCGGCGCGTTCGAGACGACCTGCCAGCGGGCCGGTGCGGTCACGGTGAAGGTGAACTCGGCCTTGAGGTCGGGCTGCTCGAACACCGCGAACATGCGGCGGGAGTCCGGGACCTCGAACTGCGAGTACAGGTAGACCTCGTCGTCGACGGGGTCGACGAAGCGGTGCAGGCCCTCGCCCGTGTTCGTGTAGAGCGCGTCGGCGACGACGACCAGCTCGTTCTGCTCCTGCAGGTCGGCGAGCTGGATCCGGACGCCGTCGTTCACCGCGGCCACGTCGAGCGCGGTGCCGTTCAGGGTGACCGAGTGCACGGTCTTCGTGATCGCGTCGATGAACGTCGACGCGCCGGGCGTCGCGGTGAACCGGACACGCGTGGTGCTGCCGAAGCTCTCGGCGCCGCGGGTCAGGTCCAGCTCGACGTCGTACGTCTGCACGTCGACGATCGCGGCACGTTCCTGGGCTTCGGTTCTGGTGAGGTTCTCTCCGGGCACGGACGCTCCAACTTCGCTGGCGGCGCGGACGATCGATGTCCGCGGTGTGGGGAGTCCCGGCACGGCGTCGTGCGCCGTCGGGACGATGGGATCAGCCTAGCGAGCGCGCGTACGCTCGCATCGTGACCGAGACGACTGTGGACAACACCGAGACGACCCCGACCGCCGTGGAGTTCTGGTTCGACCCGAACTGCCCCTGGGCCTGGATGACGAGCCGCTGGGTCGGCGAGGTCGCCCGCCACCGGGACCTCGACGTGACGTGGAAGGTGATGAGCCTGTTCGTCCTCAACGAGGACCAGGACATCCCGGACGAGTACCGCGAGCGGATCGTGAAGGGGCAGCTCTACCCGCGCATCGTCACCGCCGCGAAGCTCCGTCACGGCCAGGAGATCGTGAAGCCGCTGTACGACGCGCTCGGCGAGCACGTCCATCACCGCCAGGAGTCCGACCCCGAGCAGGTCGTGCCCGCGGTGCTCCGCGAGCTCGACCTCGAGGCGGACCTGCTCGAGTACGCCTGGACCGACGAGGTCGACCAGGCCGTGCGCGCGAGCCACCAGGACGGCATCGACCGTGTCGGCCAGGACGTCGGCACCCCGGTGATCGCGGTCGAGGGCACCGCCTTCTTCGGTCCGGTCATCTCGCCGGCACCGAAGGGCCAGGAGGCGCTCGACCTCTGGGACGGCGTCGTCGCGGTCGCGAAGGTCCCCGGGTTCTTCGAGCTGAAGCGCTCCCGCACGGTCGGCCCGGTCTTCGACACGGTCGAGCAGCCCGCCGGCTGACCGGCGCGACCCACGGACGGACGGGAGGCGCGGTGCGGACCGGCACCGCGCCTCCCGTCCGTCCCGTGGTCGCGTCGCGACCCGCGCGCGCGTCGCGGGGTCGCGCCGCGGTCCGTCAGTCCAGCTGCAGCCGCATCAGGGTGAGGTCGAGCCACCGGTCGAACTTGCGGCCGACCTCGGGGACCACGGCGACCGTCGCGAAGCCGAGCCGTTCGTGGAGCGCGATCGAGCCGGTGTTCGTGCTGCAGATCCCCGCCACCATGACGTGGCGGTCCTCGCTCCGAGCGCGGGCCACGAGCGCGGCCATGAGCGTGGAGGCGACGCCCCGGCCACGGAGGTCCTCGACGACGTAGACGCTGTGCTCGACGGTGTGCCGGTAGCCCGGGTGCGGCCGCCACTGCGAGTACGTGGCGTAGCCGGCGACGCGGCCGTCGACCTCGGCGACGAGCACGGGCCACCCGTCGCCCTGCCGCTCGGCGAGCCAGCCGTCGAACCACGCGCGCGGGTGCGGGACGTCCTGCCAGATCGCCGTCGAGTGCAGCACGGCGTCGACGTGCAGTGCGTGGACGACGTCGAGGTCTGCCGGGGTGCATTCGCGGACCAGGGCCGGGGCTGCTCCGTCCGTCGCATATGCTGTCGTCATGTCTCAGATCGTAGACGACTCGGCGTCGGCCACGGAACCCGCCGACGTGTCCGAGAACGCCGACGACGCCGCCCAGCGCCACCTGGGGGAGCGGTTGCAGCGCCTCCGGACCGAGCGGCGGTGGAGCCTCACCGAGCTCGCCGAGGAGTCCGGCGTCTCGCGGGCGATGATCAACCGCGTCGAACGCGGGGTGTCGAGCCCGACGGCGACGATCCTCGGGCGGTTGTCCGGCGCGTTCGGGCTCACCGTCTCCCAGCTCCTCGACGAGTCCCTCGAGCACGACGTCCCACGCACGGCCGACCCCGACGCCGCGCGGGGTGTGCAGCGTGGGGCGACCGCGGACTCGTGGACCGACCCGGAGACCGGGTACCGCCGCCGCCCGGTGTCGAGCGCCGCCTTCCCCGCGGACGTCACCGAGGTCCGCCTGCCCGCCGGCCGCGAGGTCGCGTACCCGGCGAGCGCCTACGCCTTCCTGCGGCACTGCATCTGGGTCGTCGACGGGGTGCTCGAGGTCGTCGCGGGCGGTGACGTCACCCGGTTGGCGGCCGGCGACCGCATCGAGCTCGGCGACCCGGCCGACGTCGTGTACCGCAACCCCGGTGACGAGCCGGTCCGGTACGTCGTGGTGGTGGTCCGCGCGGCGTAGCGGCACCGTCGGCACCGGCGGAGCGGCGGCCCGTCGGGCGGTCCGTCGGGCGGCGGAGCTGGCCGCGACGCGGGAATATGATCGGGGCATGCGCATCCACCTCGGAACGGACCACGCCGGCCTCGAGTTCACCAAGACCCTCGCCCAGCACCTCACCGAGGCCGGACACGAGGTCGTCGACCACGGTCCCACCGAGTACGACGCGCTCGACGACTACCCCTCGTTCTGCATCAACGCCGCGCACGCGGTCGTGCAGGACCAGCGCGCGGGCGTCCCGGCGCTCGGCGTCGTGTTCGGCGGCTCCGGCAACGGCGAGCAGATCGCGGCGAACAAGGTCGCGGGCATCCGGGCGGCGCTGGTGTGGAACGAGTCCACCGCGCTCCTGGCCCGGCAGCACAACGACGCGAACGTCATCTCGATCGGCGCCCGCCAGCACACCGAGGACGAGGCGATGCGCTTCGTCGACCTGTTCGTCGCCGAGCCCTTCTCCGGTGAGGAGCGCCACGCCCGCCGCATCGCCCAGCTGGCCGAGTACGAGACGACGGGGCACATCGCCGGTCGGCAGATCGACGAGTAGGCCGGGTAGACAGGACCGATGCCCGAGGGTCACTCCGTCCACCGCATCGCGAACCAGTTCGACCGGCACTTCGTCGGCAAGCGCTGCGAGGTCTCCAGTCCACAGGGGCGGTTCGCCGCCGGTGCCGCGCAGCTCGACGGCAAGCGCATGGTCGCTGCGCGTGCCGTGGCGAAGCAGCTGTTCCTCGAGTTCGAGGACGACCTGTTCCTGCGTGTGCACCTCGGGTTGTACGGGGCGTGGGACTTCGCGGGTGTGATCTCCTCCGCCGAGGCGCTGTCCGAGGACGGTGACGGCGAGGAGTCCCTGTCGTCGATCGGTGCGCCGCGGCTCGCGCGCTACCGGATGGCCGAGCAGGAGAAGGTCGAGGACCCGATCGAGTCCTTCCCGCCGGACCCCGTCGGACAGGTGCGCGTGCGGCTCCTCACCGAGGACACCGTCGCCGACCTGCGCGGACCGACCGCGTGCGTGGTCGAGGACCCGGCGGGCGTGCAGCGGGCGCTCGACAAGCTCGGCCCGGACCCGATCAACGACGACGGACCCGAGGCCGAGCGCACCTTCGTCGAGAACGTCCGGAAGCGGAACGTCGCGATCGGGCAGCTGCTCATGGACCAGTCGGTCGTCGCCGGCATCGGGAACATCTACCGCGCCGAGCTGCTGTTCCGGCAGCGCATCGACCCGTACAAGCCGGGCAAGAAGATCACCGTGAAGCAGGCGAAGGCGCTCTGGCAGGACTGGTCGACGCTCCTGCACGCGGGCGTCCGCGACGGGCTGATGCTCACGATGGACGACCTGTCGCCGGCCGACCACGCCAAGGCGGTCCGCTCCCGCAAGGACCGGCACTGGGTGTACCACCGCCAGGGCGAACCCTGCCGGGTGTGCGGTACCGAGATCCGGATGGCGGACATGGCCGGACGCAAGCTCTACTGGTGCCCGAAGGACCAGAAGTAGCGCCCGCTACCGGTCGAGGTACGTCCAGCGCCCGGCGACCGCGGTGCCGAGCACGCGCATCGTGCGGAGCGTCGCCGACGATGCACCGAGCGGGTCGGTCGGCACGAGCACGAGGTCCGCGACGTCACCGACGGCGACGCTCACGCGGCCGTCCGTCGACCCGCGCCACGCGGCGAGTGGCGACATCCGCTGCTCGGGGTGCCACGGCTCGCGGCCGTCCCGGTCCCGTCCGACCGCGGCCGCCATCGCGATCCACGGGTCGAGCGGTGCGACGGGCGCGTCCGAGCCGAGCCGCATGCGCGCGCCGGCCCGCTCGAGCGCGGCGAACGGGAACGCGCGCCCGGTCCACCCGGCCCAGTACCGGTCGGCGACGTCACGGTCGTCCATCGCGTGCTCGGGCTGCACCGACGCGACGACGCCGAGCCGCGCGAACCGGTCGACGTCCTCGTCGAGGAGCAGCTGCGCGTGCTCGACGGTCCCGCGCGCACCGACGGTCTCGAAGGCGTCGAGTGCGAGGCTGACCGCCCGGTCGCCGATCGCGTGCACGGCCGGCACGAGCCCGCCGTCGACGGCCCGGCGGAGCAGTGGGACGAGGTCCTCGGGCGCCCACGTGAGCAGTCCGGCTCCGTCGGCGGTCGCCGCGGTCCGGGTGCCGAGCGAGCCGTCGGTGATGACCTTGAACGGCCCCATCGTGAGCAGGCCCCGGGTGCCGGGCACGACGTCGCCGGTGCGCAGGCCCCGGGCGAGCAGGTCGTCGAGCTCGGCCGGGTAGACGCCCGACGCGACGCGGATGCCGTCCGTGCCAGCCGCGATCCGGCGGGCCCACCGGTCGACTCCGAAGGCCATCTCGAGGTCGACGACGGCCGTGACCCCGCGGGTCGTCGCGGCCTCGACCGCGTCGGACACGGCGGCGTCGAGCACCGTGTCCGGCACGCGGGAGAGCGCGCCGGTCACGTCGAAGGCGTCCTGCTCGCGCAGGACGCCGTCCTCGCCGGCCGGCAGGGCCCGCCCGAGCACGGCGGCGAAGTGCGCGAGGGCGATCGCGTTGCACCAGACCGCGTGCAGGTCCGCGCTCACGACGACGACCGGGAGGCCCGGTGCGGCCTGGTCGAGCAGCGTGCGTCGGGCGGGGCACGGCCAGGTCCCGTCGCGGTACCCGTGCCCGACGAGGACCGCGCCGTCGCGCACGCCGGCGGCTGCGACCGCGAGGCGGTCGGCTGCGGCCTCGGCGGTGGTGCAGTCCGCGACGTCGACGCGGCCGCGCACGAGGGCCCACTGGTCGAAGTGCACGTGGTGGTCGACCAGGCCGGGGCCGAGCCAGGCGCCGTCGGTCTCGACCACCTCGGTGTCGGTGCCCTCCGGCACGTCGACGGTCCCGGTGGGCGCGATCGCGGTGACCCGCCCGTCGACGACCAGGACGTCGGCGGGGGCGCCGGTGGTGCCCACGCGGCGGACGGTGCGGAGCAGGGTCGCGGTCACCGTGCCTCCCGTCCGTCCGCGCGCACGCCGCGCACCCGGTCCATCTCGTCGGCGAGCGCCGGGGCGGCGTACGGACCGTCGCCGCGCAGCGCCTCGACGATCCGGTCGACCACCTCGGGGGCCTTGTTCTGCGAGAGCTTGGCGCGGGCGTCGAAGCGGGTGACGCGGATGCGGATGCCGACGGTGCCCTTCGCGATCCGGCGGGCGGTGTCGAGGTCGACGTCGAGGGAGGTCGGCTCCGGCATGACCTGCTCGAAGTGGTCGACCAGCTCGCCGAGCACCCGGAGGTTCTCGTCGTCGGACAGGACCTCCGGCGTGCCCCACAGGTGCGCGGTGACGTGGTTCCAGGTCGGCACGAACTGCTCCGGTGGGTACCAGGCGGGGGAGACGTAGCCGTGCGGGCCCTGGAACACGACGAGCACCTCGTGGCGACCGAGCTCGTGCGCGACCTCGTCGGGACGGCCGACGTGCGAGACGAGCACGATCGCGTCCGGGTCGTCGTCGGGGCCGGGTGTCTCGAGCAGCACCGGGTAGTGCGAGGCGACGACGCCCGCCTCGGTGGACGACACGATCGTCGCCCAGGGGTTCTCGGCCACGACGCGCTTGACCTCGGTGACGTCGGTCATCAGGAAGTGGGGTGTGTGCCGCATCCGACGAGCGTGGCACATGCCAGGCTGGTCGGTATGGAGAAGCGCGCCGCGTACGAGTCCGTCCTGCCCTACGTCCGCGAGTGGATCGGGTACAAGGTGTGGCAGCTCCGGCTCCCCGGGGTGCAGGTCGCCGTCGGGTTCGAGGGCGAGGAGCTGTTCGCCGAGGCCTGGGGCTACGCCGACGTCGAGGCCGGCCGCCGCCTGACCACCACCGACCTGTTCCGGATCGCCTCGCACTCCAAGACCTTCACGGCGACCGCGCTGCTCCAGCTCGCCGACGCCGGACGGCTGCGGCTCGACGACACGGTCGGGTCCTTCGTACCGGCCCTCGTCGACGCCGGCTCCCCGGTCGCGGACGCCACGGTCCGCGAGCTCATGGAGATGGGCGGCGGAGTGGTCCGGGACGGTGCCGACGGCGACCACTGGGCCCTCGCGCACCCCTTCCCGGACGCCGAGCAGCTCGTCGCACTCGTCGTCGAGGGTGGCGCGAAGGTGCCCGTCGGCTCCGCGTTCAACTACTCGAACCTCGGCTACGGCCTGCTCGGGCTCGTGGTCGAGGCCGTCACCGGTACCTCGTACGCCGAGCACGTGCGCGCGGCGATCGTCGAGCCGCTGGGCTTGACCGGCACCGGACCGGAGTTCGACCCGGCCCGCGAGGACGAGTTCGTCGTCGGCTACACGGGCCTGCACACCGCCCGCACCCGGCAGCGGGTGCCGCACGTGACGACCGGGGCGCTCGCCGCGGCCACGGGCTTCCACGGGACCGCCTCGGACCTGGTGCGGTACTTCTCGGCGCACGTGCCCGGTCGCGGTGACCTGCTGTCCGACCACGCGAAGCGCCTGGCGCAGCGGAAGGCCTGGAGCGCCCTCGACACCGACCCCGCTGCGCGCGGGTACGGCGCCGGCTTCATCGTCGACCGGATCAACGGGCGCGAGGTCCGCGGGCACTCCGGTGGCTTCCCCGGCCAGATCACCCAGTCGGTGTTCGACCCGGCGTCGTCGCTCGTCGTCTCGGTGCTGACGAGCAGCGCGACCGGCCCCGCGGGGATGCTGGCGAACGGCATCGTGCACCTGCTCGACACCGCCGCCGACGAGCACCCGGCCGGCCCCGACCTGCCGGCGGACGTCGACACCTCCCGGTACACGGGACGCTTCACCACGTTCGAGGGCATCACCGACTTCGCCCGCGTCGGCGGCCGGCTGCTCGCGATCGACCCGACCCAGCCGGTGCCGGCCGAGTCCCCGGTGCGGCTCGACGTCGTCGACGCGGACACCCTGCGGATGGCTGCCGGCAACCGCTTCGGCTCGATCGACGAGCTCGTGACGTTCACGCGCGACGAGTCCGGCGCGGTCGTCTCGGTGCGGGGCGACAGCGGCATGACCCACCGCCCGTGGTCCGTCCCCGAGGAGACCCCCGAGGTCGCCGCCGCCCTCGTCTGACCCCCGGCCGCCCGCCCCCCGGACCGCGGCGGCGACGATGGGCTGTGGGCCGCGGCGGCGACGGCAGGACACGCGTCGTCCGTGACGATCCCGGTGCCAGATCCCCGGGGATCGCACACCGAGATCGTCACTGGCGCGATCGATCGTCACGGGCGCGATCGATCGTCATCTGGCAGGGGCAGGACCCACGGGTCCGCCGGACGGTCGGTCCTCGGGGGCGTCACCCGCGCCAGCGCGCGCCGCATCGAGCTGGCCCTCGCGAAGCCGAACGCGGTCGCGACGGACTCCTCGTCGAGTCCGTCGTCCAGGGCACGACGGATGCCGAGCGACAGGAACCACCGGCGCAGGGCGTCCGGGGTGCAACCGGTCGTGGCGCGGAACCGCCGCTCCGCCGTCCGACGGGACCCGCGCACCGTCGTCCTGAGCAGGTCGGCGACCGAGCGCGCCGCGCTGCTGCCGGGGCCGGGGCCGGGGCCGGAACCGGTGCCACCGCAGGTCCCGGTGTCGGCGAACAGCGCGTCGATGCACCGCAGCAGGCCGTTGTCCGTCAGGTACGCCGGCGGTTCGTCGCGCAGGACCGCGATCACCACGGCGCGGGCGAGCGTGTCGCGCTGCGCCGTCGCCCAGCGCTGGCCGGTCAGCGCCTCGACGTGGGCGAGTGCTCGGACGACGTCCTCGGACAGTGCGTCGACCGGTCGGGTGCGCAGGGGGCGGGTGAGGTCGAGGGCCTCGTCGGCGAGCGGGCCGGCCCGGACGCTGCCGACGTGCACCCCGGTGGCGTGGAACGGGTCGAGCGGTGCGCCGTCCGGCGCGGGCAGGGGACCGCGTGCCGTCCCCACCCTGACACCGGTGCAGACCGCGGCTCCGGCTCCGGCTCCGGTTCCGGCTCGGCTTCGGCTTCCGGTTCCGGTTCCGGTCCCGCTCCTCGCCCCGGTGCCGCTCGCGGGCACGAGCAGTGCGCTGCCGGGTCGCACGAGTTCGGCCCCGCCGTGCCACGCCACCCACACCGTCGTGTGCGTCGAGCTGGCGACCCACCGGAGGCCGTGCGACGGCGGGAGGTCGAGCGCCCAGTCGCCGTCGGCGCTGGACACCTCGCGGTCGTACCGGACGTCGAGCCCGACGACGTCGAGCAGGGCGGCGAGTGCATCGGTCATGCACCGACCGTGACACCGCGGCGCGCGACGGACACCGGGTCGGGAGCGGTCTGTGGAGGAACCGGGGGTGGGGACAACCCCACCCCGAGTCCGGGAGGCGGCAGGATGGGGCTCGAGCCCGCGCTCCGCGAGGCTTGCACCATGACCGACACCGACCGCCTCGACCAGGCCGAGACCGTCCCGCTGGACGACACCTCCGCCGCGTCCGACCAGGCACGCACCGTCCCGCTCGACGGCGCCGTGCCGCAGGGAGCCACGAAGCCCGTGCCTGAGCAGCCCGTGCCCGAGCAGCCCGTGCCCGAGCAGCCCGTGCCCGAGCAGCGCGCGCCCGAGCAGCCCGCGGCCGCACTGGCCGGGTGGTCGGAGACGCCCGCCGTGGGGTCGCTCGGCGGCCGAGGCGGATCGGGCACGACCGCGGGCGCGTTCTACCGCGACGCCTGGCGTCGCCTGCCGCGCGACTTCGGGTACATGGCGCTCACCGCCGTGCTGCTCTGCACGCTCTACGCGGCGTTCCCGGCGGCGCTCCTCGGCGGCGGGTTGCGCGACCTCTTCAACCCGTTCGTCCTGCTCATGTTCTTCATCGCGCTCTTCGTCGCGCGGTGGATCGGGCAGTTCGAGAAGGTCCGCATCGGCTGGGCCGACCCGCGGCCGATCCGCCCGGTCGACTGGACCCCGCGGTGGCAGCAGAACTGGTGGACCCGCACGGGATCGGCGGTCGCCAACCCGCACTACTGGCTGTACCTGCTGCACGCGGTGGTCGTGTACCCGCTCGCGGCGCTCATCACGGTCGGCACCGGCGTGCTGTTGGCCGTCGGGTTCACCTGGCCGATCGCCGTCGGTGGGCTGTTCCTCGTGAACGACGTCCGGTCCGGTTACTCCGGGCCCACCGAGGCCAGCTTCGTCATCGGTGTCGCCCTCGCCGGACTGCTGTCGATGGCCGCCTCGGTCGTGCTGCTCCCGCTGTGGTCCCGCGGCTCCGTGCTCGCCCACTACTGGATCGACTTCGGCCTGCTCGGCGGGTTCCGCGCCGAGCAGCTCGAGCAGCGGGTCGCCGGACTGCAGGCCTCCCGTGCCGGCGCCGTGACGGCCGAGGGCCAGGCGCTCCGACAGATCGAGCGGGACCTGCACGACGGCCCCCAGCAGCGCCTGGTCCGGCTCCGCATGGACCTCGCGGCAGCCGAGCGCGCGATGGACCGCGACCCGGCGAAGGCGAAGCAGCTCATCGTCGAGGCGACCGAGCACGCCAAGGACGCCCTCGACGAGCTCCGCGCCCTGTCCCGCGGCTTCGCCCCGCCGATCCTGCTCGACCGCGGACTCGTCGCCGCCCTCGAGGCGCTCGTCGCCCGCACCCCGATCCCGGTCGGCCTCGACGTCCGCCTGCCCGAGGGACTCGAGCTCGGCACCGAGATCCAGCGCAACGTGTACTTCACCGTCAGCGAGCTCCTCACGAACACGACGAAGCACGCCGGCGCCTCGGCAGCGGGCGTCTACCTCGGGCTCATCGTCGACGCGTCCGGCGTCTGGTACCTCACGGTCAGCGTGACCGACGACGGTCGCGGGGGAGCACGCCCGCAGCAGGGCCACGGCATCGAGGGGCTGATGGGACGCATGCGTGCCCTGGACGGCGAGCTCATCGTGAACAGCCCCGACGGCGGCCCGACCGAGGCCACCGCGCGGATCCCGCTCGGTGCCCTGAACGGCGTGCCCACCGCACGCGCGTGAGCCCGGGGAGCGACACCGCTCCCACTAGGCTGGTCGGCATGAGCGACGGCCCGGATGCAGCACGCATCCGGGCCGTCGTCGTCGACGACGCCGTCCTCCTGCGCGAGGGGCTGTCCCGCGTGCTCGACGAGGCCGGCATCGACGTCGTCGGGCAGTACGCAGACGCGGATTCCTTCCTCGCGACCCTGCCGCACGACGCCCCCGACGTGGTCGTGATGGACGTCCGGATGCCGCCGACCTTCACCGACGAGGGGGTCCGCGCCGCCGTGCAGACCCGCCGCACCGCCCCGGGCACGGGTGTCCTCCTGCTCTCCCAGTACGTCGAGGCCACCTACGCCGAGGAGGTCCTCGCAGCCGGCGCCACGGGCATCGGCTACCTGCTCAAGGACCGCGTCACCCGACTCGACGAGATCGACGACGCCGTCCGCCGCATCGCCGCCGGCGGCACCGTGCTCGACCCCGAGGTCGTCACGCAGCTCATGGGCCGCCGTCGGGACCCGCTCGCCGCCCTGACGCCCCGCGAACGCGACGTCCTCGGGCTGATGGCCGAGGGCCGCACGAACGCCGCGATCGCCCGGGCGCTCGTCATCGGCACCGGCGCCGTCGAGAAGCACGTCACGAGCATCTTCGGCAAGCTCGGGCTCGAGGACACCGGCGCCGACCACCGCCGCGTCCTCGCCGTCCTGGCGTACCTCGGCTGACCGGCCCCGACCGTGCCCGTCCACCCGTGACCCGCGTCCCCGCACCGCTGTTGGCGCTCGCCGCGATGGTGTCCGTCCAGCTCGGTGCCGCGACGGCGAAGACCCGCTTCGACGAGGTCGGCTCGGTCGGTGCGGCGACGCTCCGGCTCGTGATCGGCGCCGTCGTCCTCGTGCTGGTGGTGCGTCCGCGCGTCCGGCACTGGACCCGGGCGCAGTGGACCGCGGCGGTGCTGCTCGGCCTGGCGCTCGGCGGCATGAACGTCCTCATCTACGTCGCGTTCGCGAGCATCCCGATCGGCGTCGCGGTGACGATCGAGTTCCTCGGCCCCCTGGCGCTGTCGCTCGTGCACACCCGGCGGTGGCGGGACGTGACGTGGGCGGCGCTCGCACTCGCGGGCGTCGTGCTCCTCGGCGTCGGGCCCTCCGCGGTCACCGCGGTGGGTGGTGTCCTCGCCGCGATCGCCGCCGCGGCCTGCTGGGCGGGCTACATCGTGATGAACCGCCGGGTCGGTGCCGCGATCCCGGGGGTCGACGGCCTCGCGGTGTCGATGGTGGTCGCGATGCTCGTGTCGCTGCCGTTCGGCCTCAGCACCGCGGCCGAGGGCGTCGTCGCCGACCCGGCGCTGCTCCTCGTGTTCGGCGGTGTCGCCGTGCTGTCCAGCGTGCTGCCCTACGCCCTCGAGATGTCCGCGCTGCGCCGCATGCCGACCCGGGTGTTCGGCGTGCTGCAGAGCCTCGGTCCGGCGATCGCCGCCCTCGCCGGACTCGTGATCCTGCGCGAGGCGCTCTCGACGCTCGAGGTCGTCGCGCTCGCCTGCGTGACCGCGGCGAGCGTCGGCGTGACGCTCACCGCGCGGCGTCGGCGCGGGTCCGGTCCGACAGACACCCCCTCGGACGCCTGACCCCTCGCGTCGCGCACGGGACGGCCGGGAGGCGCGGCTCGCGTCGCACGGTCGGCTCACGTTCCGTCCCGTGTCGGCCGGGAGGCGCGGACCGCGTCACACCACCGGCCCACGCCCGCCCCGTGGCAGCCGGGAGGCGCGTCGCCGCCACGTCGGGACGCACGCCGCCGCGTCGGACGCTCGCCGGGCGGGCGACCGCACCACGTCGTGGACGCACGCGGCGAAGGCGGACCGCAGCCGCGCCTCCCGGCCGGTCCGTCGGCGCCGTGGCGCCGCGCTACTCGGCGCGCAGGAAGTCGGCGTACGTCGGCTCCGACCGGTCGCCGGACAGGAGCGCGGGGTCGTTCACCCGGCGTTCGACGAACGCGGCGACGACCTCCGGCGGGGTCAGCACGTGCGCCACCCAGGACGGCACCTCGGTCTTCTTCACGGTGCCTCCTCGGGTCGTGGAGCAGACGAACTACTCGATGATTGAGTAGTTCGGCCACTCCGTGTCCACCGAACGATCCTCGGGTGCGGGCCGGAAGTCAACGCGGTGCGTCAGGGGGACGGCCGTCGGTCCGTTCTGTCCGCAGAGCGCGGTGCTTCACGGCGGATCGCCACACCCACGCGTCCGCCTGTTGTCCGAACTGCGCCCACTCGACCAGGACGGCGTCGCGGGTCCAGCTCTTCGCGAAGCCCTTCACGCGGATGTGGAACGTCGGGAACTGCACCCAGGCCCAGACCGGCGACGGGGTGACGGCGTGGCAGACGTCGGGCCCGCGGGCGTCCTCCGACAGGGAGTAGGCGCGCGGGCGTTCGACCTCCGGGTGTTCCGGGGGCTGCCACCGGTTCTCGCGACGCCGTCCCACGACGGTATTCGAACGTGTGTTCGAACCGGCGTCAAGTCCGGCGCGCGGCACTGCGGAGGGTGGATCGGCGGCGGGCGTGTCGGCAACCGCGAGGTGAGCGCGGGAGGCGCAGCTGCGGGTCGCCACCGGGACGAGCAGCCGACGACCGTGCGGAGCACCGGCTCGATCGGACCACCGCCCAGCGACACCGGGACGAGCAACCGACGACCGTGCGGAGCACCGGCTCGATCGGACCACCGCCCAGCGGCACCAGGACGAGCAACCGACGACCGTGCGGAGCACTGGAAGGAACAGAGGGGATGACGGGAATCGAACCCGCGTGGCCAGTTTGGAAGACTGGGGCTCTACCATTGAGCTACATCCCCGAGCAGCGATCGTGATCGCAGCGCCACCATCGTAGCGGACGAACCCCCACCGACATGCCACCTCGCGTCACGCTCCCGCCGAGCGATGCCGACGCGCGGACGATCCGGCGCTCACGGGTGGCCTCGTTCCTGCTCCTGACGGCCGCCGCGGTGGTGTTCTCGCTCCGGCCGGAGGTGTTCGGCGACCCGCAGGGCGCACCGTGGCACGCCGTCCTGCACGTGTGGCGGATCGTCGTCGGCATCGTGCTCGTGGTCGCCGCGCTCGGGGTGCAGGTCGCCGTGGGTGTGCAGTGGCGACGGGGGCTCCGGCGACGTGCCGAGGGCGATGCGGACGGGCCCGCCACGCCGCCCGGGAACCAGTCACCGACGGACCGCTAGACTCGTCGCGGTCGTGCGTGCCCTCGTGGTGCGCGCGACGACCCTGGCCCAGTCACGGGGCGTAGCTCAGCTTGGTAGAGCGCCCGCTTTGGGAGCGGGAGGTCGCAGGTTCAAATCCTGTCGCCCCGACCAGGTCCACTCGAACGTCAACCAACAGGAGTACATCCCTTGGCCACCAGCACCGTCGACAAGGTGAGCGACACCCGCGTCAAGCTCACCGTGAACGTGACGCCGGAAGATCTCAAGCCGAGCATCGACCACGCGTACAAGCACATCGCCGAGCAGATCAACATCCCCGGCTTCCGCAAGGGCAAGGTCCCGCCGGCCATCGTCGACCAGCGTGTCGGCCGCGGCGAGGTCCTGAACCACGCCGTCGGCGACGCGATCGACACCTTCTACCGCCAGGCGGTGGAGGAGCAGGAGCTGCGCATCCTCGGCCGTGCCGAGGCCGACGTCGCCGAGCTCCCGAACGTGAAGGACTTCACGGGCGACCTCGTCCTCACCTTCGAGGTGGACGTCCGCCCCGAGTTCGACCTGCCGAAGTACGACGCGTACGAGCTGACGGTCGACGCGGTCGAGGTCTCCGACGACGAGATCGAGGAGGAGCTGCAGAACCTGCGCACCCGCTTCGGCACCCTCGTCACGGTGGACCGTCCGGCCAAGACCGGCGACTTCGCCCAGATCGACCTCACCGCGACCATCGGTGACGACGAGGTCGACTCGGCCACCGGCGTCTCCTACGAGATCGGCTCGGGCGACCTGCTCGAGGGCATCGACGAGGCGCTCGAGTCCCTGACCGCCGGCGAGTCGACGACCTTCGAGTCGACCCTGGTCGGTGGCGACCGCGAGGGCGAGACCGCCCAGATCGCCGTCACCGTCACCGCCGTCAAGGAGCGCGAGCTCCCCGAGGCCGACGACGAGTTCGCCCAGATCGCCAGCCAGTTCGACACGATCGACGAGCTCAAGGCCGACCTCAAGGAGCAGATCGCCAAGTCCAAGACCTTCGGTCAGGGCGCGGCGGCTCGCGACAAGCTCGTCGAGAAGCTCATCGAGGACGTCGAGATCCCGATCTCCGCGCAGCTCATCGAGGACGAGGTGCACCGTCACCTCGAGCAGGAGAACCGTCTCGAGGACGAGGAGCACCGCAAGGAGGTCTCCGAGTCCAGCGAGAAGGCCTTCCGCTCGCAGATCCTCCTCGACGCCATCGCCGAGCAGGAGCAGATCCAGGTCTCGCAGGAGGAGCTCACGCAGTACCTCATCCAGGCCGCTGCGCAGTACGGCATGGAGCCCGCCGAGTTCATCAAGGTGATCGACCAGAACGGCCAGATCCCGGGCATGGTCGGCGAGGTCGCCCGCTCGAAGGCGGTCGCGACCGTCCTGTCGAAGGTGACCGTCAAGGACACCAACGGCGACGCCGTCGACCTCTCCGCCTTCACGGCGGGTGTCGCGCAGGAGCCGGCCGCCGACGAGGCGTCCGACGCCGACGAGGCCGCGGAGTCCGACGCGAAGTAACGCGCGCACGTCACGGACGGGAGGCACGGTGCCAGCTGGCACCGTGCCTCCCGTCCGTCGTCCGGCGCGGTTCCCGCGCCGTCCGCACCGCCCACAGCGAACAGGGGCGAAGTGCTGCGTTGCACCCGATAAGTTCGACATCAAGCGACAACTGAACGGGAGCTTTTCCATGGCCGAAGCGACACTGAGCCCCAGTGTTTTTGACCGCCTTCTGAGAGACCGGATCGTGTGGCTCGGCTCCGAGGTCCGCGACGACAACTCGAACGAGATCGCAGCCAAGCTGCTGATGCTCGCCGCCGAGGACCCTGAGAAGGACATCTACCTCTACATCAACTCGCCCGGCGGCTCGATCACCGCCGGCATGGCGATCTACGACACGATGCAGTTCGTGCCGAACGACATCGTCACCGTGGGCATCGGCCTGGCCGCCTCGATGGGCCAGTTCCTGCTGTCCTCGGGCACCCCGGGCAAGCGCTACATCACCCCGAACGCCCGCGTGCTCCTGCACCAGCCGTCCGGTGGCTTCGGTGGCACCGCTGCCGACATCCAGACGCAGGCCAAGGTCATCCTCGACATGAAGCAGCGGATGGCGGAGCTCACGGCCGAGCAGACCGGCAAGTCGATCGAGCAGGTCCTCAAGGACAACGACCGCGACAACTGGTTCACGGCGCAGGAAGCCCTCGAGTACGGCTTCGTCGACCACCTCCGCGCCTCGAGCGCCGAGGTCGTCGGTGGTGGCGGCACCGTGGGCGACGGCGAGACGCCGACCGCGGCCGCCGAGCCCGAGTCCCACTGACCACCACCGAAGAGAAGGAAACGAGAATGCACCTCCCCATGCTCGGTGGCGCGCAGAACGTCCCGGCTCCGTCCGATCGCTACATCCTCCCCAGCTTCGAGGAGCGCACGGCCTACGGCTTCAAGCGTCAGGACCCGTACGCGAAGCTGTTCGAGGACCGCATCGTGTTCCTCGGCGTCCAGGTCGACGACGCGTCGGCCGACGACGTCATGGCCCAGCTGCTCGTGCTCGAGTCGATGGACCCGGACCGCGACATCGTGATGTACATCAACTCGCCCGGTGGCTCGTTCACCGCGATGACGGCGATCTACGACACGATGCAGTACATCCGCCCGCAGATCCAGACGGTCTGCCTCGGTCAGGCCGCCTCGGCCGCGTCGGTGCTCCTCGCTGCCGGTACCCCCGGCAAGCGTCTGGCGCTGCCGAACGCCCGGGTGCTCATCCACCAGCCCGCCGTGCAGCAGGGTGGCGGTCAGGCGTCGGACATCGAGATCCAGGCGGCGGAGATCCTCCGCATGCGCACCTGGCTCGAGGAGACGCTGTCGAAGCACTCGAACAAGACGGCGGCCGAGGTCAACAACGACATCGAGCGCGACAAGATCATGTCGGCGCAGGAAGCCCTCGAGTACGGCCTGATCGACCAGGTCCTCACGAGCCGCAAGAACCTGCCGGCGCTCGTCAAGTAGCGCGCCACGACGAAGGCCCCGCACCGTCCGGTGCGGGGCCTTCGTCGTGCGCGGGGTGCGTGCGGGTCGCGTCCGTCGCGTGGTGTGACGTGCCGGACGGGAGGCGCGGTGCGGGTCCGGTGCGTCGGTGCACGTCGACGTCGGTGCCGGTCGACGTCGGTGCACGTCGGCGTCGTTGCACGTCGACGTCGGTGCCGGTCAGTCCTCGTCGGGGTCGTCGGGCGCGGGGGCGGGACGACGGCGCAGGAGCAGCAGGACGGCGACGACGAGCCCGACGAGCACGACGCCGCCGGCACCGATCCACAGCGCGTCCGACGCGGTCGAGTCGCCGCCCGCGGTCGTGGTGCCCGGGTCCGACTCGGCGCCCGCGGTCGCGCCGCGGTCGGTCGCGCACGTGGGCGGCTTCGTCGCGCCGGCTGCGGGGGAGAAGCCGGCGGGAGCGTCCCACGTGAAGTCGTAGCGGTCCGAGACGGTGTGGCCGTCGGCGGACACGATCTGCCACTCGACCTCGTACTTCCCGGAGGCGCCGAGCGCGGCCTTCGTGGTCATCGACGGACCGTCCACCGCGACGCAGCCGTCCTCGTAGTACCGGCCGTCGGGTCCGAGCACGCGGAAGGCGAAGCCCGAGTCGGAGCCGCCGATCGCCAGGAGCCGGTCGTTCGTCGTGATGTCGAACCGGTCGGGCAGTTCGGTGAGCGTCCCACCGACCGCCGGGGTCGAGGACACCAGGTAGTTGTGCGCGCTGGCGGGGGCGGCGAGCCCGAGGACCGCGCCGCTCGCGATCGCGACCGACGCGGCGGACGTGGCCACGAGCCTCCAGGCCGACCGCCGACCCCCGTCGGACCGCCGGACACCCGTCCGACCCGCCACGGGCGTCACTTGGTGGTGTTCCGTGCGCCGGCGTCGCGGCGACGCGTGGCGGCGACGGCGACGACCAGGCCGACGGCGCCGACGACCAGGCCGCCGAGGCCGAGGAAGCGGCCGACCAGGTCGGGGCCGCCGGTCGTCGCGGACGCCGTGCTCGCGGTCGCCGTGGTGGCGTCGTCGTCACCCGTCGCCGAGGACGCGGCGGTGAGGACGATCGAGGGGGCCGGGTGCTCGGGCTCCTCCTTGCCGGTCTGCTGCTGGTCCCAGTCGGTCGAGCCCTGCTCGCAGGTCTGCACGACCGGGAACGACACCCGGTCGCCGGGCTTGCCGTCGGGCAGCGAGAACGACAGTGCGAAGGTGTCGCGTTCGTCGGCGGGGAGCGGGGTCTTCGCCGTGTACGTCACGCTCGTGACGCGCTCGGCGGGGGTGGCCTCCTCGTCGCTGCTGCTGCTCGACGACGAGCTCGTGTACGGCTCGGTGGTCTTCGTGATGGTCCAGTTCGGGTTCACGGTCGGGGTGACCTCGATCACCGACTTCGGCACCGAGAACTCGAGCTTCGTCGTGGGGGAGCCGTCGCAGCCGTGCGGGACCGAGAACGTCGCGGTCGTGTACGAGTTCGCGGCGGTCGACGTGGCGTCGGCCTCGACGTGCGCGCTGGCGGCGCCGGCGGTGCCGAGGACGATCGCGGCGGTGACGCCGAGGGTCGCGGTGCCGACGAGGGCGAGGCGCTTGGTCATGGGGTCCTCTCGATTTCTACAACTTGTAGAGCAGCGGTGGCAACGGTACCAGGTGCGCACGCCGTGGGCGAACGAGCCGGGACAGACCGGGTGGCGTCGCCGTCGGTGTCACCGGATGCGGTTAGGCTCGGAGCACCGGGCGGGTCACCTGCCCGCATCGGTCAACCAGGGAGGGCACCGACATGGCACGCATCGGGGAGAGCGCTGACCTGCTCAAGTGCTCCTTCTGCGGCAAGAGCCAGAAGCAGGTCCAGCAGCTCATCGCCGGGCCGGGTGTGTACATCTGCGACGAGTGCGTCGAGCTGTGCAACGAGATCATCGAGGAACGCCTGGCCGAGGCCGGCGAGGACACCGCGAGCGGCGACTTCGAACTGCCGAAGCCGCGCGAGATCTTCGACTTCCTGCAGGAGTACGTCATCGGGCAGGACCCGGCGAAGCGTGCCCTCGCGGTGGCCGTCTACAACCACTACAAGCGCATCCGTGCGCAGGGGCAGATCACCGCTGCCGAGGACCGCGACGACATCGAGATCGCGAAGTCGAACATCCTGCTCATCGGGCCGACCGGCTGCGGCAAGACCTACCTGGCGCAGACGCTCGCGAAGCGCCTGAACGTGCCCTTCGCGGTCGCCGACGCCACGGCCCTGACCGAGGCCGGCTACGTCGGCGAGGACGTCGAGAACATCCTCCTCAAGCTCATCCAGGCCGCCGACTACGACGTCAAGCGCGCCGAGACGGGCATCATCTACATCGACGAGGTCGACAAGATCGCGCGGAAGGCCGAGAACCCCTCGATCACGCGCGACGTCTCGGGCGAGGGCGTGCAGCAGGCGCTGCTCAAGATCCTCGAGGGGACGACGGCATCGGTCCCGCCGCAGGGCGGCCGGAAGCACCCGCACCAGGAGTTCATCCAGATCGACACGACGAACGTGCTGTTCATCGTGGCGGGGGCGTTCGCCGGGCTCGAGGACATCGTGTCCTCGCGCGTGGGCAAGCGCGGCATCGGGTTCGGTGCGCCGCTGCACAGCCCGCTCGACCAGCAGGACCTGTTCGCCGACGTCCTGCCCGAGGACCTGCACAAGTTCGGCCTCATCCCCGAGTTCATCGGTCGTCTGCCCGTCGTGACCACGGTGTCGCAGCTCGACCAGGCGGCGCTCATGCAGATCCTGACCGAGCCGAAGAACGCGCTCGTGAAGCAGTACCAGCGCATGTTCCAGATCGACGGCGTCGAGCTCGAGTTCGACCGCGGGGCACTCGAGGCGATCGCGGACCTCGCCGTCCTGCGGCAGACCGGTGCTCGCGGGCTCCGGGCCATCCTCGAGGAGGTCCTCGGGCCGGTCATGTTCGACGTGCCCTCGGACGACGACGTCGCCCGGGTGGTCATCACCCGCGAGTCGGTGCTCGAGAACGCTGCGCCGACCATCGTGCCCCGCCCGCGGGCGAAGCGCGTCGAGAAGTCGGCGTAGCGCGCGGTCCCGAGACGGCCCGGCCCCCGAGGGGGTCGGGCCGTCGTCGTGTGTGCGGTCGGGTCGCGCGCGTCCCCGGTGGTGACGCGCCGCCTGGACCGGCGCCGCGGGCCTGGCCTGCGCCGCGCCGAGCGGTCCCCGGGCGTCCCCGGTGGTGACGCGCCGCACAACGGGGAGCACCTCGCACCACGGGATTCCGTGGCGCGAGGTGCTTCCCGTTGTGCGCGGTGCTCGGGCGGGCCCGACCGGGCCGCCCGCCACCCGACCGGGTCGCGGCCGCGGGGCCGCCTGCGCGCTACTCCAGCCCGCGGCGGCGCAGCAGCGGCCCGACCTCGGCGTCGCGGCCGCGGAACGCGCGGTAGGCCTCGAGCGGGTCCTGCGCCCCGCCGACCCCGAGCACGGTGGTCGCGAAGCGGCGCCCGGCCTCGCGGGAGAGCCCGCCGTGCTCCCGGAACCACTCCACCGCGTCCGCGTCGAGCACCTCGGACCAGATGTAGCCGTAGTAGCCGGCGTCGTACCCGCCCGAGAACGTGTGCGCGAAGTACGTCGACGAGTACCGCGGCGGCACCGCCCGGACGTCCACCCCGGCGTCGGCGAGGGCACGGCGCTCGAAGTCCTCGACGTCGGTGACCGCGGCGGCCTCGGCGGCGGACAGACGGTGCCACGCCTGGTCGAGCAGGGCTGCCGCGAGGTACTCCGTGGTCGAGAAGCCCTCGTTGAAGCCGGCCGAGTCGCTCAGGCCGAGGACGAGCTCGGGCGGCAGCGGTTCGCCGGTCTCGTGGTGCTTCGCGTAGTTCGCGAGCACCGAGGGCCAGGTCACCCACATCTCGTTCACCTGCGAGGGGAACTCGACGAAGTCGCGCTCGACGTTCGTGCCCGAGAACCGCGGGTACGTCGTCCGGGCGATGAGTCCGTGCAGCGCGTGGCCGAACTCGTGGAACAGCGTCTCGACCTCGTCCTGCACGAGCAGGGTCGGCGACCCGGCGGCGGGCTTCGCGACGTTGAGGTTGTTCACGACGACGGGCAGCGTGCCGAGCAGGTGCGACTGCTCGACGACGGGGTGCATCCACGCGCCGCCGCGCTTGCCGTCGCGCGTGTAGAGGTCGAGCAGGTACAGGCCGACTGGTTCGTCGTCCTCCGAGCGCACCTCGAAGACGCGCACCTCGTCGTTGTACCCGTGCAGGTCCGGCCGCTCGGTGAAGCGCAGGCCGTACAGCTCCCCGGCGGCGTGGAACACCCCGTCCCGGAGCACCCGGTCGGCCTCGAAGTACGGGCGGAGCGCCGAGCTGTCCGCGGCGAACTGCTCGCCGCGGAGGACCTCGGTGGCGTACGCCCAGTCCCACGCCTCGACCTCGAACCCGACGGCCCGGGACCGGACGGCGCGCTCGTCCTCGGCGTTCGCGGCGGCGGCGGGCACGAGCGACGACAGCAGCCCGTCGACGGCCCGGGGCGTGCGGGCGGTCTCGTCGGCGGTGACGACCGACGCGTGGTCCGGGTACCCGAGCAGTTCGGCGCGCTCGGCGCGGAGCCGGACGATCCGGAGCAGCACGTCACGGTTGTCGTGGTCGTTCCCGCGCCGACCACGGGACAGCGACGCGCGCATGATGCGTTCGCGCAGACCGCGGTGGGTGAGCGAGCCGAGCCACGGGTGCCCCGTGTACAGCGGCAGGGTGACGAGCCAGCCGTCGAGTCCGCGGTCGGCGGCGGCCCCGGCGGCGGCGGAGCGGGCCCCGTCGTCGAGCCCGTCGAGCTCGGCCTCGTCGGTGACGTGCACGGCGAGGTCGTTCGTCTCGTCGAGCAGGTTCCGCTCGAACGTCGCGCTCAGCGTCGACAGCTCCTGGTTGATCGCGGTGAGGCGTTCCTTGCCGGCGGCGTCGAGCCCGGCGCCCGCGAGGGTCATCTCGGTGTGCACGCGTTCGACGAGCCGGCGGTCCTCGGCGGAGAGGTCCGCTCGGGCCAGGTCGTCGCGGACCGCGGCCACCCGGGCGTACAGCCGCGCGTCGAGGGTGATCGCGTCGCGGTGCGCGGCGAGCACGGGGGAGAGCTCGGCCTCGAGGTCCCTGAGCTCGGGCGTGGAGTCGGCGCCGGTCAGGGTCCAGAAGACGTGCCCGACGCGCGCCAGCAGCTGCCCGGAGCGCTCGAGGGCGACGAGCGTGTTCTCGAACGTGGGGGCCTGCGGGTCCGTGGCGATCGCGTCGACCTCGGCGCGCTGCTCGGCGATGCCGGCGTCGAACGCGGGACGGAAGTGCTCGAGCCGGACGTCGTCGAAGGGCGGGAGGGCGTAGGGGAGCGTGCTCGGTTCGTCGAACGGGGTTGCCATGCAGCCACCCTACGGACGCACCACACGGGCTGCGTCAGCGCGTCGCGGCGTCGATCAGGGTCTCGGCCGCCGCGCGCGCGTGCGCCGCCGGCTCGGTGGTCCCCGCGATCGCCGCCGTCGTCTGCGCCCCCTCGGCGAGCAGCGCGAGCTGCGCGGCGAGGACCTCGGCCCGCCCCGCGTCCTCGACGAGCCCCGACGTGAGCGACGCCACGTACCGCTGGAACGACGCCTTGTGCTCACGCGCGATCTCGGCGACCGCGTCGGAGGTCGCCCCGAGCTCGCCGAACGCGTTGATGAACCCGCAGCCCCGGAAGGTGTCGTCCCCGAACCACGACTCGAGGAAGTCGTACACGGCCAGCAGCTTGTCCCGCGGGGTGGTGGCGGCGTCGACCGCGCCGTGCACGCCCCGTTCCCACAGGTCGTGCCGGCTGCCGAGCACCGCGGCGACCAGCCGGTCCTTGCCCGGGAACGCCGCGTAGAGCTTCTTCAGCGAGACGCCGGCACCGGTCCGGATCTCGTCCATGCCGACCGTCTGGATGCCGCGGGCGTAGAACAGCTCGTCCGCCACCTCGACGATGTGGTCCCGGACGGCCGGGTCGACGGAGCGTGTCATTGCCATCCTGATCCCTGCGGTGCGTCGCCGGTCCTGCTCCCGGAACGCTCGTTCTCGAGCCTACGCGTGCGCCTCCAGCCATCGCCAATCGCAAGCGCGTGCAGGAATGAGCGGGTGCAGGTTCGAGAACTTACTCGACGCGACGAAGGTGAGCCCGACGAGGGTCCTCCGGTCGCGATCGGTGCCTGTGGGTGAGTGGAACCACGGGAGCGATCTTCTGGGGGCTCGCTGTTCGATCGAGCGCCATCGGGACGAGCCCTCGCAAGTGACCGAGGAGTTCCTGGCGGCTGACGTGCAACTCGGCAAGCGCTTCGGCCGTCACGTTCGAGGAGCCGTCGCCGAAGAAGACCTTCCGAAGGACCTGCGAGGTCTCGGCCACGAGATCGCTACCGGGTTCTTCGGTCCTGAACCCACGCTTCGCCAATTCGATGCAGATCGAGCGGTAGTTCCAGTCGGTCAGGAGCTTCAGAGCATGAAGGCGGTGAGCCAGTGCCATGGCTGAGACCCGCCAGTGGGATCGAGCCCTCAGGATCTGGTCGACGGACGCGCTCCTCAGCCGCTGCGGCAACAGGCCATCGGCAGGCATGAGCAATGCGGACGCGAAGACGTTCGCCTCGAGCTCACGCTCGCGGCCCTGGGGCGCTTCCGGCGAGTCGCCGTGGAGGACGAGGTGACCGAGCTCATGTGCAAGGTCGAATCGTTGACGTTCGGCAGTCTTCGACGTGCTGAGGAAGACGTACGGAACCCCGTTTCGCCAGAAGGAGAAAGCGTCTATCTCGCGAACGTCCTCGGTGATTGCGAACACTCGAACGCCGTGCGCTTCCATCGAGTGGAAGAGGTTCGCGATCGGCCCGGAACCAAGTTTCCAAGTAGATCGAAGGATCTCTGCTGCGGTCTCCGGATCATGTTTGTCGAGGGTCGGAAGATCGGGGCCCGGCAGCACGAAGTTGCGGTCGATCCAGTCGGCGAGCTCGAGACTGATCGTCGCTCCGGCGAGAGCAGCGTCTCGAACGCTTGCAGTGGTCTTGCTCAGCTTCCGGAAGCTCACCGACTCGACATCGACGAGCTCGATCTCGTCGTGCGCGAAGAACGCGATCTGTACTCCGAGGACGTCGCCGATCTTTTCCAACGCCTCCCGGGACGGCACCAAGTCTCCGTTCTCGTACCCGGACAACGACCGATTTGAGACGTTCGACAGTTCAGCAAGCTTGACCAAAGAGAGTCCTGCTCGAAGCCTTGCGAGTCGGAGACGTGATGGGGTGAACACTGCAGCACCTTCTTGTTGGCGCTGAGTTCGGGTTCAGCGCCGGGTGATCGGGATGTCGAGATCAGCAGGACCTTCGGTGTCATCCGGGAAACCGTCGTCCTCATCGAAGGAGATGGGGTCGATCGGGAACCGCCGACCCCAGGTGTCCACCTTGCCACTTGTCGGACGGTAGCCGATCGGCTCGGCAAGCTCGAGGAGGAGCGTGCGTCCCACCAGGTGGTGCATGAGGAACCAAAGCGGAGCCGCAGCGGCGAGCTCGTCCGGATCGGCACGCACAGGATCGGGAACGCCGTCGAACTGGAAGAATCCCTGACCAGTGAGGCGGTTGTACCGATCAATGGACTTCCGCGTCACCGGGCCCTTCGGGGTCGTCACCGGGACGAGGAGCGGATCGCCGACCACACCGACGTTCTTCGCCGCGGTGACGACGATGGCGAGCAAGCCGTCCGGGTGGACGATGCGACGCTGGTTGTTGACGGTTCCTACCGTCCACCCCATGCGTCCGAGCCGTCTCCGGATGTCTTCGCTGAGGTCTTGGTAGAGGTCGTTCGACTGCGCTCCGGGGTTGGCGAACCCGGTCCGGGAAAGTGCACTGTCGAGGCCGCGTGACGCAGCATCTCGGAACATCGTCGGATCGAGTCCGAGGTCCTCGAGTTTCGGCTCGCTCTCGCGATGCTGCCGAGCTTGTTGCGTCATGTGCACCCCTCCGTTGCGTGAAAAGCTACCACAATCGAGGTCGAATTTCGCGCAACTTCGGCTCAGTCCTCCTCGGCCGCGTCGTCCGGGTCGGTGACCTGCGCGTGCCCGGCCGGGTCGAGGCGGATCGAGGTGCCGTCGTCGAGCTCGACGATCGGCTTGCCCTCGAGGAAGGTGAGCGTCCAGCCCCAGGTGGACGCGTCCACCGAGGCCGCTGCCAGCTCGTCCTCGACGCCGCGCACGGCGACGACCATCGTCTCGGGCAGTCGCGCGGGCGGCTGCCCACCGACGTTCCAGCGTGTGCCCAACTGCATCCGTGCCTCCAGGGTGGGTGTGGAAGGGCCGGGTCGCGGACGCGACCCGGCCCGTGGGGGCGACGCTACGCCTGCTGTTCCGCCAGCTCGATCTCGGTCACCGCGAGCTCCGGGCCGTCGGTGAACGACAGGTTCTCGATGCGGCCGACGGCCGCCAGGTCGACCGCCGCGCGCTCGATGAGCACGCGCTGCTCCGGCGGAGCCGCGACGACGGCACGCGTCACGGGCGTCTTCTGGGACGCCTTGGCGGCCGTCTTCGCGCCGCGGATGCCGATGAGCGCCTGTCCGACGGCACCGAGCAGCCCGGTCGGCTCGGCCTGGGTGGGCAGTTCGGCCCGCGTCGGCCAGGAGGCGCGGTGCACGCTGGTGTCGTGGGTCCAGGCCCACACCTCCTCGGTCGCGAACGGGAGGAACGGTGCCAGCAGACGGAGCAGCGCGTCGATCGCGGCGCGCAGCGCCAGGACCGCGCTCGCCTGGGTCTCGTGCGTCGCGTCGGCCGCGGTGCCGTAGGCACGCTCCTTCACGAGCTCGAGGTAGTCGTCGCAGAAGGTCCAGAAGAAGCGCTCGGTGACCTCGAGGGCCCGGGCGTGGTCGAACGCGTCGAAGGCCGCGGTGGCCTGGTCGACCACGGCGCCCAGCTCGGCCAGCACGTCGACGTCGAGCGGCTCGGTGACGCTCGTGGCGCCCTCGGGCAGCGGGAAGCCGTAGACGAACTTCGCGGCGTTGAGCACCTTGATCGCGAGACGACGGCCGACCTTGATCTGCTTCGGGTTCTGCGGGTCGAAGGCCGCGTCGGTGCCGAGCTTGGAGGAGGCGGCCCAGTAGCGGACCGCGTCGGCGCCGTGCTGCTCGAGGATCGACAGCGGGGTGACGACGTTGCCCTTCGACTTCGACATCTTCTTGCGGTCGGGGTCGACGATGAAGCCGGAGATGCTGGCGTGCTTCCACGGCGCGACGCCGGCCTCGAGCTGGCTGCGGAGCGCGGTCGTGAACAGCCAGGTGCGGATGATGTCCTGCGCCTGCGGGCGGACGTCGTACGGGTAGACCAGGTCGTACAGCTCCGTGTCGGTCTCCCACTTGCCCGCGAGCTGCGGCGTGAGCGACGAGGTCGCCCAGGTGTCCATCACGTCGAGCTCGCCCTGGAACCCGCCGGCCTGGCCGCGCTGGGATTCCTCGTATCCCGGGGCCGGCTCGGCCGCCGGGTCGACCGGCAGCTGGGCCTCGGTCGGGACGATCGGCTGGTCGTACACGGGGTTGCCGTCGCCGTCGAGCGGGTACCAGACCGGGATCGGCACGCCGAAGAACCGCTGGCGCGAGATGAGCCAGTCGCCGGACAGCCCGCCGACCCAGTTGTCGTACCGGACGCGCATGAAGTCGGGGTGGAACGCGATCTCCTCGCCGCGCTTGCGGAGCGTCTCCTTGAGCTGCTCGTCGCGCGCGCCGTTCACGATGTACCACTGGCGGGTCGAGACGATCTCGAGGGGCTTGTCGCCCTTCTCGAAGAACTTCACCGGGTGGGTGATGGTCTTCACGTCGCCGACCAGTTCGCCGGACTCGGTGAGGGCGTCCACGAGGACCTTCTTCGCCGAGAACACCGTCTTGCCGGCCATCTCCGCGTAGAGCTCCTTGCCGCGGGCGCTCTCGATCCACGCCGGCTCGTCGGAGCGGACGCGGCCGTCGAAGCCGATGATCGCGCGGTTCGGCAGCTGCAGCTCGCGCCACCACACGACGTCGGTCGTGTCGCCGAAGGTGCAGACCATCGCGATGCCGGCGCCCTTGTCCTGCTGTGCGAGGTGGTGCGCGAGCACGGGGACCTCGACGTCGAACAACGGCGAGCGGACGGTCGTGCCGAACAGGTCCTGGAAGCGCTCGTCGTCCGGGTGCGCGACGAGGGCGACGCACGCGGGCAGGAGCTCGGGGCGGGTGGTCTGGATGACGACGTCCTCGCCGCCGTCGGTGCGGTGGAACGCCAGCCCGTGGTACGCGCCGGGCATGTCCTTGTCCTCGAGCTCGGCCTGCGCGACGGCCGTGCGGAACGTGACGTCCCAGAGCGTCGGGGCGTCGGCCTGGTAGGCCTCGCCGCGCTCGAGGTTGCGGAGGAAGGCGCGCTGGGCGCTCGCGCGGGAGGTGTCGTCGATGGTGCGGTACGACTGCGTCCAGTCCACCGACAGGCCGAGCGTGCGGAAGAGGTGCTCGAACTGCTGCTCGTCCTGCACGGTCAGGCGCTCGCACAGCTCGATGAAGTTGCGACGCGAGACCGGCACCTGGTCGGCGGCCTTGCTCGACTTGCCGTCGCCGCCCTCGAACGGCGGGACGAAGGCCGGGTCGTAGGGGAGCTGCGGGTCGCAGCGGACGCCGTAGTAGTTCTGCACGCGGCGCTCGGTGGGCAGGCCGTTGTCGTCCCAGCCCATGGGGTAGAAGACGTGCTTGCCGCGCATGCGCTCGTACCGGGCCTTGAGGTCGGTGTGCGTGTACGAGAACACGTGACCGATGTGCAGCGAGCCCGAGGCGGTCGGCGGCGGGGTGTCGATCGAGTAGACGGCGTCCTTCGTGGCGCTGTCGCGGTCGAACCGGTAGGTGCCGTCCTGCTCCCAGACCGGGCCCCAGACCTGCTCGAGTCCGTCGACGGTGGGCTTCTCGGGCATGGGCTTCGACATGGCAGGGCCTCTCGATCGATGTGTGCGGCACCGAGTCCGTGGTGAGGTGCCTGAGTGTCCGCGCGCACTGCACGGCGGGTCGATCGTACCGGAGCGGGTCCCGGCGCTGCACCCGCCGCGGTGTGCGCGTACCACAGGGGAGGGGAGGACACGCTGGAGGGCGGCTGCTAGTCTGTCGGGGTTTGTCCGGCGAGCGTGGGTTCCGTCGGGACCGCATCGTTGCTCTCCGCCGGACGCCCGAAGGCAAGACGCAGCACTACCGGAGGAACGAACTTGGCACCGAACGATGCACATCCGCACGGCGACCGGCCGTTGCGCACGAAGGCCGCCGCGAAGCGCGCACGCCGCAAGCTGACCGAGGACGACGTCACCGTCGTCGAGGAGTCGCTGCTCAAGCGCGCGGTCGCCGCCGCCGCGCTCGGCAACGCCATGGAGTGGTTCGACTTCGGTATCTTCGCGTACCTCACGGTCACGATCTCGAAGGTGTTCCTGCCCGAGGGCGACCCGACCTCGAACCTCGTGGCGACGTTCGGCTTCTTCGCCGCAGCGTTCATCGTCCGCCCGATCGGCGGCGCCGTCTTCGGCCCGATCGGTGACAGGATCGGCCGCCAGAAGGTCCTCGCGCTGACGATGATCCTGATGGCCGCCGGCACGCTCATGATCGGCCTCATCCCGTCGTACTCGACGATCGGCTTCTGGGCCCCGGTCCTGCTGCTCGTCGCACGCTTCGTGCAGGGCTTCTCGACGGGTGGCGAGTACGGCGGCGCCGCGACCTTCATCGCCGAGTACTCGCCCGACAAGCGCCGCGGGTTCATGGGCTCGTGGCTCGAGTTCGGCACGCTGGCCGGCTACGTGCTCGGCGCGTCGATCGTCACCGTGCTGCAGTACGCGATGCCCGAGGACGCGCTCCTCAGCTGGGGCTGGCGCATCCCGTTCATCGTCGCCGGTCCGCTCGGCCTGATCGGGCTGTACCTGCGCCTCAAGCTCGAGGAGACCCCGGCCTTCCAGAAGCAGCAGGAGCAGGCCGCCGAGCGCGAGTCGCAGAAGACCCCGTTCCTCAAGCTGTTCGCCGAGAACTGGCGCTCGCTCATCGTCTGCATCGGCCTCGTGCTGGTCTTCAACGTGACCGACTACATGCTGCTGTCGTACATGCCGACGTACCTCGAGACGAACCTCGGCCAGAACGCCACGTTCGGCCTGATCCTCATCGTCATCGTGATGATCCTGATGATGGTCGTCATCACGTTCGGCGGGCGGCTGTCCGACAAGTTCGGCCGTCGTCCGGTCCTGGCCGCGGGCTGCATCGGCTTCATCGTGCTGTCCTGGCCGGCCCTCAAGCTCGTCCAGACCGGCACGGGTGTCGGCGTCTTCACGGGCCTGCTGCTGCTCGGCCTGGTCCTGGTGACCTTCACCTCGACCATGCCGTCGACGCTCCCGGCGCTGTTCCCGACGATCATCCGGTACGGCGCCCTCGCGATCGCGTTCAACGTGTCCGTCTCGCTGTTCGGCGGCACCACGCCCCTCGCGACGCAGGCGCTCATCGCGGGCGCCAAGGACGCCGGCCTGTCGTGGGCCGAGGACATCCCCGCGTTCTACCTCATGCTCGCCGCGGTGATCGGCCTCGTCGCCGTGTACTTCACCAAGGAGACCGCCGCGACGCCGCTCATGGGCTCGGGCCCGACGGTCGCGCACGAGGACGAGATCGCCGACGTCATCAAGGACTACAACGACCCGACCTCGGAGCTCGCGCAGTCCGACTGGGCGAAGGACTTCTCGACGAGCGAGATCCCGATCATCTCGGGTGACGCCCCGACGGCGGGCCAGGACAAGGAGCCGACGGGCGCGTAGGCACGTCACCATCCGGCCGGGAGGCGCGGTGCGGGTCCGTCCCGCACCGCGCCTCCCGGCCGTCGTGGCGCCCGGTCCGTGGTGGCGCCGCGCCACCGGTGGCGCCGGACGCGGACGCGGCTGCGGCCGTGCCCGCGTCCGCCGGTCAGGCGGGGCCGGCGGCGAGCCGCTCGGCGGCGCGCAGCAGCCGCACGGTCTCGGGGTGCTCCGGTGCGTCGAACACCCGGGCCGCGGGGCCGTGCTCGACCACGCGCCCCCGGTGCACGACGAGCACCTCGTCGGCCGTCCGTCGCACGGCGCGCAGGTCGTGCGACACGAACACCATCGCCACGCCGGTCGCGTCCCGGAGCCGTTCGAGCAGCGTCAGGACCGCGTCCTGCACGGTCGCGTCGAGGGCGGTCACGGGCTCGTCGAGCACGACCACCTCGGGTTCGGTCGCGAGCGCTCGTGCGATCGCCAGGCGCTGCCGTTGTCCGCCCGACAGGGTGCGGGGGGAGCGCGGTCGGAGCGCCGGGTCGAGCCCGACCTGCCGGAGCGCGTCGTCCACCCGGTCGGCGAGCGGACCGCGCGCGCGGCGCTCCCGGCCGTCGGACAGTGCGTCGGCGAGCACGCGCTCGACGGTCCAGCGCTCGTCGAAGGTGGCGCCCGGGTCCTGCACGACGGCCGCCACCCGGTGTCGTCGTGCCCGGCGGTCGCGTTCCGGCAGCGGTGCCCACGCGCCGCCGTCGAGCGTGACCGTCCCGGCGTCGGGGTCCTCGAGTCCGAGCAGCATCCGCGCGATCGTCGTCTTGCCCGAGCCCGAGGCGCCGATCACCCCGAGCACGCGGCCGGGCCGCACCGCGAGGGAGACGTCGTCGACGGCGGGCACCCCGGCGAAGGTGCGGCACAGGCCGTCCGCGGCGAGCAGGGCGGGTGCGTCCGCGTCGGCCGACCGGTCGCGGGTGCCCGAGGCCGCCCGGTCGTCGGGGCGGGCGGTCCGCTCGACGCCGGCGCGGGCGGCCCGGACGAGCGCCCGGGTCGCCGGGTGCCCGGGCACGGCGAACACCCGCTCGACCGGCCCCTGTTCGACGACCGTGCCCCCGTCGACGACGACGACGCGGTCCGCCCACCCGGCGACGAGCCCGAGGTCGTGCGTGATGACGAGCAGTCCGGCCCCGCGCTCCTGCGCCGCCCGGAGCTGCTCCATCACGGTGACCGCGACGGCCGCGTCGAGTGCCGTGGTCGGTTCGTCCGCCACGACGAGGGCGGGGGAGGCGACGGTCGCCGCGGCGATGAGCGCACGCTGGCGCATCCCGCCGGACAGCGTGTCGGCCAGTCGTCCGTCGGTCGCGAGGTCCGGGTCGAGGCCGACCGCGGTCAGCGCAGCGCGGACGGCGTCGACCCGTTCCGCAGCGGTCGTCCGGGTGTGCAGCCGCAGGGCGTCGGCGACCTCGCGGCCGACCGGTCGGAGCGGGTCGAGGGCACCGAGCGCCTCCTGGCCGACGTAGCCGACGAGGGCGCCGCGCACCGACCGCCACCGCCGCTCGGACAGTCCGCGGACGTCGCGCCCGTCGAGCCGGAGGGCCGCGGCGTCGACCGTGAGCCCGGCGGCCGAGAGCCCGAGCACGGCCCGCGCGGTCAGGGTCTTGCCGGAACCGGACGCGCCGACGAGGGCGACGCACTCGCCGGGCTCGACCGTGAACGACACGTCGTGCACGAGGGTCGTGTCCCCGGCCCGGACGGTCAGGCCCTCGACCTGCAGCACGCTCACCGCACGGCTCCGCTCCGTCGCACCGCGCGTCCGAGCACCGTGACCGAGGTGGCGAGCACGACGATCGCCAGACCGGGGAACGTGCTCGTCCACGGCGCGGTGAGCAGGTAGGTCCGACCGTCGGCGAGCATCGCGCCCCACTCGGGTGCGGGCGGCGGGGTGCCGACGCCGAGGTAGCTCAGCGCGGAGGCCCACACCACGGCCTGTCCGACGCCGAGCGTGGCGACGGCGACGACCGGCCAGAGCGCGGCGGGCAGGACGTGGCGGACGGTGATCAGCGCGGGTCGGCGGCCCTGCAGCACCGCGGTCTCGACGACCTGCGACCGCCGGGCCGTCCGGACGAGCCCGCGGACGATCCGGGCGTACCCGGGTGCGGTCGCGAAGCCGACGGCGAGCGTCGCCGGGACCGGCCCGGGTCCCGTGACCGCGATCACGACGAGGGCGACGAGGAGCAGCGGCAGCGCGAACGCCACCTCGGTGACCCGCCCGACGACGGCGTCGACCACCCGGCCGCCCAGGCCCGCCGCGGTGCCGAGCACCACGCCGACCGCGCCGCCGACCAGGGTGGCCAGGACACCGACGACGAGCGACGCCCGCGTGCCCGCGACGACCCGACCGAGGACGTCCCGCCCGGACTCGTCCGTGCCGAACGGGTGCGTCCACGACGGCGCCTGCAGCGCCACCTCCGGGTGCACGGCGAGCGGGTCGCCGCCGCCGAGCAGCGCCGGCCACGCCGCCGCGACGACCGCCAGCAGCACCACCGCCGCGGCGGCCGTGCCGACCGGTCCGAGCGTCCCCCCACGAGATCGCTCGGACCGGCGGACACGGCCGCCGTCACGGGTGTCGGCCGGGAGGCGCGGGTCGACGATGCCGCTCACCGTGCGCCCGCCCCGGTGTGCGTCGGGCGCGGTGCGCCGCGACGGCGGCCCGCCCGGGACCGTTCCGCCGTCCCGCCCCGGGGATCGACGACCCGCTCGACGAGGTCGGCCACGGCGAGCACGACGACGTAGGCCGCCGCGGACACGAGGGCGATCCCGGTCACGAGCGGCATGTCGCGCTGGGTCACGGCACCGACGAGGGCGCGTCCGACGCCCGGGAGCGCGAACACCGACTCGACGACGACCGCGCCCGACACGAGCGAGCCGAACGCCCACGCGGACAGGGCGATGCCGGGCAGGGCCGCGTGCCGGAGCAGGTGGCGGCCGAACAGGCCCGCGGGCGACTCGCCGCGACCGCGCGCCGCGAGGGCGAACGCGGAGCGCTGGGCGTCGACGACCCCGTCGCGCACCGTCTCGGCCAGGTAGCCGGCGACGGGCACCGCGACGGTCAGCACCGGCAGCACCCAGCCGGCGAGGGTGCCGTCCGACACCGCCGGCACCCACCCGAGACCGCTCGCGAAGACCACGATGAGCACGCTGCCGAGCCAGAAGTGCGGCACGACGCTCGCCGTCACGGTGATCGCGCCGGTGAGCGCCGCGGCGACCCGTCCGCGCTGCGTCGACCACCAGGCCGCACCGATCGCGAGGACCCAGGCGACGACGAGTCCCGCGACCGCCAGGGTCAGGGTGACCGGCAGCTGCTGCGCGAGCAGCCCCGCCACGGGCGTGCGGAACGCGTACGAGTCCCCGAGGTGCCCGGTCGCGAGCCGGCCGAGGAACACCGCGTACTGCACGAGCACGGGCTGGTCGAGACCGTAGTCCTGGCGGACCCGGGCGACGGCCTCGGCCGAGGCCTGCGAGCCCGGACCGCCGAGGATCGCCAGTGCCGGGTCACCCGGGATCAGCCGGATCGCCACGAAGACGATCGTCGCGACGGCCCAGAGCACCCCGACACCGCCGGCCGCGCGACGGAGTCCCCACAGCGACCAACCCGACCACCCGGCGGGCAGCCCGCCGCGCTCCCGACGCGGGACGGGCCTCCCGGCCGCTGACCGCGTCAGCGGTCGATCCACGCGGTGCCGAACCACGGCGTCGAGACGGCCGTGGTGCGGATGCCGTGCACCGCGGAGCGGTACAGGAAGTGGTTCTGCTGGTCGTACAGGGGCAGCACCGTGCCGCTCGCGAGGATGCGCCGCTGTGCCTGCTCGTAGAGCTTGCCGCGCTCCGCGGTGTCCGACGTCCGTGCGGCCTGCTCGACGAGTCGGTCGACCTCGGGGTCGTCGAGCTGCGCGAGGTTCGCGAAGTAGCCGGACGGTGCCGGTTCGATGCTCGCGCTGTCGTACAGGATGCGGAGGACGTCCGCGCCGACCTTCGTGTACGGGGCGCTGACCACGTCGTACTGGTTCCCCGCGAGGGCCGCGTACCAGCTGGACAGGTCGAGCTCCTCGATCCGGACGTCGAACCCGACGGCCTTCTCGGACGCCTGGACCTGCTGGAACAGGCTGCGCTCGGCCGGGACCGACTGGTTCGTCGACACCGGGAAGGTGACGGTGAGGCGCTGTCCGTCCTTCTCGCGCACGCCGTCGCTGCCGACCTTCCAGCCGGCCTCGTCGAGGAGCTCCTTCGCCTTCGTCGGCGAGTACCGGAACAGGCTCGGGTCGGAGGAGGCGTACGGCTCGACGCTGGACAGCACCGAGTACGAGCGCTCCGCGGTGCCGAGGAACAGGCTGCGCAGGCCCGGGTCGAGCTGGGCGCCCGCGATGAACGCCTTGCGGACGGCCTCGTCGCGGAAGACGCCGTGGCCGGAGTTCAGCTCGAGACGGTTCGACGCGCCGGGGCGCGGGGCGTCGAGGTCGCGGATCGCGCCCTTCGCCGAGGCGGCCTTCAGCTGGTCCGGCTGGGCGTTGTCGACCACGTCGACCTGCCCGGACTGCAGCGCGGCGTAGCGCGAGGTCGAGTCGGGCAGGAAGCGCCACGTGATGCCGTCGAGGCGCGGCTTCGTCGAGCCGGTCAGCGGCGTGTACCGGTCGTTCTTCCGCAGGGTGACCCGGTCGCCGTGCTGCCACGCCGTGACGGCGAACGGGCCGGTGCCGACCGGCGACTCGCAGTTCGTCGCCTGCGGACGCTGCAGGGCCTTCGGCGACTCCATGCCGACCCACGGCTGCGCGAAGGACTCGAGCAGCGCGCTGTCCGGCCGGCTCAGGGTGAGCGTGACCGTGTGGTCGTCGGTCGCGGTGGCCTTCGTGATCGACTGCAGCGCCAGGTAGCCGGTGCTCGACGCGGTCGCCGGGTCCTGCACGTGCTCGATGTTGGCGACGACCGCCGCCGCGTCGAACGGCGTGCCGTCGGAGAACGTGACGTCGTCGCGCAGGTCGAACGTCATCGTCGTGCCGTCGTCGCTCGTGGTCCACGACCGGGCGAGGGCCGGGACGGGCCTGCCGTCGTCGAGCGCGGTGAGCCCCTCGACGAACTGCGTCGACAGCAGGGCCTGCGGGTAGTTGCCACCGACGTGCGGGTCGAGGCAGGTCGGCTCGGCGTCGCCGGACGCGTACGTCAGGGTCCCGCCGGTCTGCGGCGTGCTGGCCGAGGTCGCCGCGCCGCCGCCGGTGCAGGCGGTCAGGGCGAGGAGGAGGGCGGCGGCTCCCGCGAGGCTGCTCGTGGCGCGCAGACGGGTTTTCTGTACTCGGTCCAAGATCATGGCTGCCCGAGTCTAGCGGTTGAATGAGCGCATGGACGAGACGATGCGCCGTGGTGGCCGCCCCCGACGCTCCAGCGCCGAGGTCCTCGCCGACGCGGCCGCCGAGCTGTTCCTCGAGCAGGGCTACGCGCGGACCACGGTCGACCACGTCGCGGCCCGCGCCGGGGTGAGCCGCGCCACGTTCTTCAACTACTTCGCGTCGAAGTCCGACGTGCTCTGGCTCGAGCTCGACGCCGCGGTCGCGTCGCTGCCCTCGCACCTCGCCGCGTCGACCGAGCCATCGGCCGTGCGGGCCGTGGAGCAGGCGCTGCTCGCGACCGCACGGGCCCACGACCCGGAGCGGGTGCCGTGGGCGATCGCGCAGGCCGAGGTGATGGGCATCGGCGACGAGCTCGTCGCGAGCGTGGCTGCCCGGGTCACGGCGCAGCACGCGGCCGTCGCCGCGTTCGTCGGGGGACGCACGGGGGAGCACCCGGCGTCGCTCTGGCCGCAGACCGTCTCGGGCGCGATGCTCGGCGCTGCCGCGGCGGCGTTCGGGGTCTGGGTCGCGGACGGGGTCGCCCGCCGCCCGCTCGTCGAGTACGTCGGGGCGGCGCTCACCCCGGTGGCCGCGGGCCTCGACGCGCGCTGAGCCGCGGGGGCCGGTAGCCGGCTCGGACGGTCGGAAGGTCGGACGGACCGCCGACCACCCGGGCCGCGGTCGCCGGTCGTCACTCGGTCCGCAGCGTCCCCGCACCGCCCGCGGCGACGTCCTCCGCCGTGCCGTCCCGCACGGTCGCGGCCACCGGTCCACGGTTCCTCCCCGCGAGGGACTCGTCGCCGGGCAGCGACAGCGTGAGGATCGCCTCCTCGATGTACTCGCTCGTCTCGAGGGACGCCTCGACACGACGCAGCCGCACCGCGACGTGCTCCTCGTCCTCGTTGCCCTCCAGGTCGACGGCCGCGACCAGGAACACCCGCGAGGGCCCGACGAACTCCAGGTGCAGGTAGGTGACCCGCTCCACCTCGTCGCGCCGCAGCAGCTCGGTGAGCACGGCGTCCTCGAGCTCGGGGGAGGTCGCCTCGCCGAGCAGGAACCGGCGGTTGCGCTCGATGAGCACGATCGCGACGACACCGAGCAGGACCCCGACCGCGATCGACCCGACGGCGTCGAACACCGCCAGTCCGGTGAGCTGGTGCAGGAGCACGCCGAGGAACGCGATCACGAGCCCGACCAGCGCCGCGGCGTCCTCGGCGAAGACGGCCCGGAGCGTGGGGTTCGACGACTGCAGCACGTGGCGGAGCACGGGCACCCGGCGCTTCGTCGCGGCACCGTGCGCCTGCCGGTAGGCCTGCACGAAGCTCGTGCCCTCGAGCACGAACGCGATGCCGAGCACGACGTAGTTGAGGACGACGTCCTCGGCGGGCCCGGTCTCGCCGAGCTCGGTGATCCCGTGCCAGATCGACACGACGGCCCCGGCGGTGAACAGGCCGAACGCGGCGAACATCGACCAGATGTACGTCTCCCGGCCGTACCCGAGCGGGTGCTTCGTGTCGCGCTGCTTCGCACCGCGCCGTTCGGCGACGAGCAGGAAGACCTCGTTGCCGGTGTCGGCCCACGAGTGTGCGGCCTCCGCGGTCATCGACGCCGACCCGGTGAGCACGGACGCGATCGTCTTGGCGACGGCGACGAGCAGGTTGGCGGCGAAGGCGATGACGACGGTGAGCAGGGACTCCGGACGGTCCTGCTTCTCAGGTTCGGGCATCCCTCCAGCATGCTCGGCGTCCGGTAGACTCGCCCGGACAGGCGTCGAACCGGCCATCACCGGTGAGCCTCCGGAAGAACGCGGCAGCAGCACGGCCGTCAGTAGAACCGGGCGGACCGGGCCGCACCGCACCCGGACAACGAGCGGTCGTCGGCAGCACCAGCACCGACGGCAAACGAGGTGGTACCGCGGAGCAGTGCTTCCGTCCTCGTGGAGATCGACCGAACCCCCAGTTCCGTCCGACCACAGGAGCCCCCGGTGCGTTACCCACTGAACCGACCCGCTGACGACACGAGCGCGGCCGGCGTCACCCCGTCGCCGTCCTTCCCCGCCGTCGAGCAGGGGATCCTCGCGTTCTGGAAGCGCGACGACACGTTCCAGGCGTCCATCGACCAGCGCGAGGGCTGCACCGAGTGGACGTTCTACGACGGCCCGCCCTTCGCGAACGGCCTGCCGCACTACGGGCACCTGCTGACCGGGTACGCCAAGGACGTCTTCCCGCGCTACCAGACCATGCGCGGCAAGCAGGTGCACCGCCGGTTCGGCTGGGACACCCACGGGCTCCCCGCCGAGCTCGAGGCGATGCGGCAGCTCGGGATCACCGAGAAGCGCGAGATCGACGAGATGGGCGTGGACGTCTTCAACGCCGCGGCCAAGCAGTCGGTGCTCCGCTACACCGACGAGTGGCAGGCGTACGTCACCCGTCAGGCGCGCTGGGTCGACTTCGAGGACGACTACAAGACGCTCGACGTCACCTTCATGGAGAGCGTGCTGTGGGCGTGGAAGCAGCTCTGGGACAAGGGCCTCGCGTACGAGGGCTTCCGCGTGCTGCCCTACTGCTGGAACGACCAGACGCCGCTGTCGAACCACGAGCTCCGCATGGACGACGACGTCTACCAGATGCGGCAGGACCAGTCGGTGACGGTCACGTTCCCGCTGCGCGGGGACCGCGCCGAGGCGCTCGACCTGGCCGGCGTGCGGGCACTCGCCTGGACGACGACCCCCTGGACGCTGCCGACGAACGCCGCGCTCGCGGTCGGTCCGGAGATCGCCTACGCGGTCGTGCCGGCCGGGCCGGGAGGCGCGGCTGACGGTGGCGACGCCGGTTCCGCCCGGTACCTGCTCGCGTCCGACACCGTGGCCGCGCACGCGAAGGACCTCGGCTACGAGTCGGCCGACGACGCGCTCGCCGCCGTGCTCCGCACGGTCGCCGGCGCCGAGCTCGACGGCGTCGCCTACGAGCGCCTGTTCGACCACCTCGCCGACCAGGAGGGCTACGAGCACGCCTGGCGGATCCTCGTCGCCGACTACGTCGAGACGGGCGAGGGCACGGGCATCGTGCACCAGGCCCCGGCGTACGGCGCCGACGACCAGGAGGTCTGCGCCGCGGCGGGCATCCCCGTGGTGCTCTCGCTCGACGAGGGCGGCGTCTTCACGTCGCGGTTCGGCGAGGTCGCCGGCATGCTCTGGTCCGATGCGAACAAGCCGCTGACCAAGGCCGTGCGCGAGGCCGGTCGTCTGCTCCGCCAGGCCTCGTACGAGCACAGCTACCCGCACTGCTGGCGCTGCCGCAAGCCGCTCATCTACAAGGCCGTCTCGTCGTGGTTCGTCCGCGTCACGGCGTTCCGCGACCGCATGGGCGAGCTGAACCAGGACGTCAACTGGGTGCCGGACAACGTCAAGGACGGCCAGTTCGGCAAGTGGGTCGGCAACGCCATCGACTGGTCGGTGTCGCGCAACCGCTACTTCGGCACGCCGATCCCGGTCTGGGTCTCGGACGACCCGGCGTACCCGCGCCAGGACGTCTACGGCTCGCTCGCGGAGATCGAGCGCGACTTCGGTCGGCTCCCGCTGAACGCGGAGGGCGAGGTCGACCTGCACCGCCCGTTCATCGACGAGCTGACCCGACCGAACCCCGACGACCCGACCGGGCGGTCGACCATGCGCCGGATCACCGACGTGTTCGACGTGTGGTTCGACTCGGGCTCGATGCCGTACGCTCAGGTGCACTACCCGTTCGAGAACCGCGAGTGGTTCGACAGCCACAGCCCGGCCGACTTCATCGTCGAGTACATCGGGCAGACCCGCGGCTGGTTCTATGTCATGCACGCGCTGTCCACCGCGCTGTTCGACCGCCCGGCGTTCCGGAACGTCATCAGCCACGGCATCGTCCTCGGCTCGGACGGCCAGAAGATGTCGAAGAGCCTGCGGAACTACCCGGACGTGTCCGAGGTGTTCGACCGCGACGGCGCCGACGCCATGCGCTGGTTCCTCATGTCGTCGTCGGTGATCCGCGGCGGCAACCTCGTCGTCACCGAGGAGGGCATCCGCCAGGGCGTCCGCGAGTTCCTGCTGCCGCTCTGGTCGACCTACTACTTCTTCACCCTGTACGCGAACGCCTCGGGGGAGTCGGGGTACCAGGCAACGCGGCGCACCGACAGCACCGACGTGCTCGACCGGTACCTGCTCGCGAAGACCCGTGTGCTCGTCGAGGACGTCACGACGCACCTCGACGCGCTCGACACCCCGCTCGCGGCGCAGGCCGTGCGTGACTTCGCCGACGTCCTGACGAACTGGTACGTCCGGCGCTCCCGCGACAAGTTCTGGCTCGGTGCCGGCTCCTCGCCCGAGGCGCAGGCGGCGTTCGACACGCTGTACACCGTGCTCGAGACGCTCACCCGCGTCGCCGCACCGCTCGCACCGCTCGTCACCGAGGAGGTCTGGAAGGGCCTGACCGGTGGGCGCAGCGTGCACCTCGAGGACTTCCCGGACGCCGCCGAGTTCCCCGCCGCCGACGCCCTGGTCGCGGCGATGGACCGCGTCCGTGACGTCGCGTCGAAGGGCCTCGCGCTCCGCAAGGCGACCGGCAAGCGCGTGCGGCTGCCCCTCGCGACGCTCACCCTCGTGGTGCCGGACCCGGACGCGATCGCGGCCTTCGCCGACATCCTGCGCGACGAGCTCAACGTCAAGCGCGTCGTCCTCGAGCAGCAGGAGGAGTCCTCGCTCGGCCGGTACGGGATCGAGCGGAAGCTCACCGTCAACGCCCGCGCCGCCGGTCCCCGCATCGGCGGGCAGGTGCAGCAGGTCATCCCGGCCGCCAAGCGCGGTGACTGGGTCGCGACCGACACCGGCGTCACCGTCGGCGGTGTCGACCTGGTCGAGGGCGAGTACTCGCTCGACCTCACCGTGGCGGACGACTCCGTCGCGGTGGCGTTCCTCGACGGCGGCGGATTCGCGGTGCTCGACACCGTGACGACGCCGGAGCTCGAGGCCGAGGGGCTCGCACGCGACGTCGTCCGCGCCGTGCAGCAGGCCCGTCGCGACGCCGACCTCGACGTCAGCGACCGCATCACCCTGACGCTCGGTGTCGACGCGACCGCGGGTGCCGCGGTCCGGGCGCACCAGGAACTCATCGCGGGGGAGACCCTCGCGACGACCGTGCACGTGGCCGAACGTGCCTTCGCCGACGGCGAGGGCACCGACGTCGGTGCCGCAGCGAAGGTGTCCGTGGAGGTGGCACGCGCATGAGCGACAGCAACCAGTACGACAGCGACCAGTACGACGACCAGTACGACGACGAGCACGACGACGATCGTCACGACGAGTCCGACGGGTCCGGCGGGCACGCCGACGGCTCCGTCGCCGACGGCGGCGCCGACGGCGTCGCGATCCCGGTCGGCCCAGCGGGCGACCAGGCCCCCGGCGCCGCCCTGCCCTACGGCGGGGACGACGACGAGGTCCGGCGGGTCGAGGCGGCCCTGTACGCCCGGATCGGCGAGCAGGCCCCGGAACGCCGGCTGCACGCCACCCGGCGCGCGGTCGAGCTCCTCGGCGACCCGCACCTCGCGTACCCGGTCGTCCACCTCACCGGCACGAACGGCAAGACCTCGACCGCCCGGATGACCGAGAGCATCATCCGCGCCCACGGCCTGCGCACCGGGCTCATGACGAGCCCGCACCTGGTGTCGATCCGGGAGCGCATCGTCATCGACGGCGAGCCGATCGAGCCGGCGCGCTTCGTCGAGAACTGGGACGACATCACCCCGATCCTCGAGATGACCGACGCCGAGCTCACCGCGAAGGGCGAGCAGCCGCTGACCTTCTTCGAGGCGCTGACCGTCCTGGCGCTCGCGTGCTTCGCCGAGGCCCCCGTCGACGTCGCCGTGATCGAGGTCGGCATGGGCGGCGAGTGGGACTCCACGAACGTCGTGCAGAGCCAGGTCCAGGTGATCACCCCGATCGCGATCGACCACGCCAAGCAGCTCGGCGGCACCGTCGCTGAGATCGCCCGCACCAAGTCGGGCATCGTCAAGCCGTCCTCGGCGGTCGTGTCGAGCGCGCAGGCGCCCGAGGCGATCGCCGAGCTCGAGCGCGCCGCCGAGCTCACCGAGTCGACGCTCACGGTCGAGGGCACCGGGTTCTCGGTGCTCGACGTGACCCCGGCGGTCGGCGGGCAGCTCGTCACCGTGCAGGGCATCGCCGGCCGGTACGACGACCTGTTCCTGCCGCTCTTCGGGCGCCACCAGGCGCAGAACGCCGCCGTCGCGATCGCCGCGGTCGAGTCGTTCCTCGGCCGCGGGTCGCAGGCCCTCGACGAGGACGTGCTGTCCGAGGGCCTTGCCGGCACGACGAGCCCCGGCCGTCTGCAGCCGATCGCGCAGGAGCCGACCGTCGTGGTCGACGCCGCGCACAACCCGCACGGTGCCCGCGCACTCGCCGCGGCGCTGCCCGTCGCGTTCCCCTCCGGGCACGTCGTCGGCGTCGTCGGGATCCTCGCCGACAAGGACGCCCGCGGGTTCGTCCGCGCGCTCCGGGACACCGTGCAGACGTTCGTCGTGACGCAGCCGCCGGGGGAGCGCGCGCTCGACGCGGACGCCTTCGCCCGGGTCGTCGTCGCCGAGGTCGGCGAGGACCGGGTCGTCGTCGAGCCGTCGCTCGCACAGGCACTGCGGGAAGCCCGCGACCTCGCGGACGAGGCGGACGCCGAGGACGCGCTCGTGCTCGTCGCCGGGTCGGTCGTCATGGTGGGCGCGGTCATGGACCTGGTCCACTCCGAGGGGGAGGCGAAGTGACGGACGCACCACGGGCCTCCCGACCGGGTCGCCAGCCGCGCGTGCGGAAGCCGCGACGCGACCGCGGAGCACGGGAGAGCCTGCTGTCGATCGCCCTCGTGCTCGAGGCGATCATGTTCTTCTTCCCGATGCTCGTCGTGTACGGCAAGGGCACGCTCCCGCCGCTCGCGGCGTTCGGCGGCGGCATCGCCGCCATCGTCGTCCTCACAGTCGCCTCACGCCTGACCGACAAGCCCGCCGGTGTAGTGTTCGGGTGGCTGCTGCAGGCGGCCATCCTCGCCACCGGCTTCATCGAACCGTTCATGTTCGCGGTCGCGGTGGTGTTCCTGGCGCTGTGGGTCTTCTGCTTCGTCAAGGGCGGTCAGCTCGACCGTCTGAACGCCGCGCGCCGGGCCGCCGCGGGCGAGGGCTGACCCCCACATCGACCACGAAACAGGAGACCTGCGTGTCCGATCTCGAAGAGACCCTCGTCCTCGTCAAGCCCGACGGCGTCGCCCGCCAGCTCACCGGTGAGATCCTCCGCCGGATCGAGGCCAAGGGCTACGAGATCGTCGACCTGAAGATGCTGACGGCGCCCCGCGACCTGCTCGACCAGCACTACGAGGAGCACCAGGGCAAGCCGTTCTTCGAGCCGCTCGTCGAGTTCATGCAGTCCGGCCCGGTCGTCGCCGTGCGCGTCGCCGGCAACGCCGCGATCGCGGGCTTCCGCTCGCTCGCCGGCACCACCGACCCGACCACCGCCGCGCCCGGCACCATCCGCGGCGACCTCGGCCGCGACTGGGGCCTCAAGGTGCAGCAGAACCTGGTGCACGGGTCCGACAGCCCCGAGTCCGCCGCGCGCGAGCTCGCGCTCTGGTTCGCCTGAGACGGGGAGACGACGTGACGAACAACGACCGACCGACCAAGAACGAGCGGCGCCAGCACGCGCGTGAGGTCGCCCGGCAGCGCGCCGACGCCGAGAAGCGCCGCAAGCGCCGCAACAAGTGGTTCCTCCAGGGCGGCATCGGCCTGGGCATCGTGGCGGTCGCGGCCATCGTCGCCATCGTCGTGGTGAACGTCAACAGCGGCGGCAGCACCTCGGCCGCTGGCCCGAAGAACATGGTCACCGGCGGCATCCAGTTCACCGGCGGCAACGGCGCGATGGCCCCGGTCACGACGAAGGGCGTCCCCGCCGACGGCACCCCGTCGCCGGTCGCCACCGCGAACGACGACGGCACCGTCAAGGTCGTCGAGTACGTCGACTGGGCCTGCCCGGTGTGCAAGCAGTTCGAGACCACCTACGGCGACCAGGTGAACGACCTGGTCAAGGACGGCAAGGCGACCCTCGAGGTGCACCCCGTGTCGATCCTCGACCGCAGCTACCTCGGCTCGCGCTACGCCAGCCGTGCCGCGAACGCCGCCATGTGCGTCGCGAACTTCGCCCCGGACAAGTTCCTGTCGGTGCAGCAGCAGTTCTTCGAGAAGCAGCCCGAGGAGGGCACGAAGGGCCTGACGAACGCCGAGATCGCCGACCTGGTGAAGGCCGGCGGCGCCACCGGTTCCGACATCTCCGAGTGCCTGTCCAGCGAGCACTACAAGGGCTGGGTCACGAAGTCGACGAACGAGGTCCTGCAGGACTCCTCGGTCGCGGGCCCGCAGGGCTTCGGGACGCCGACGATCCTCGTCAACGGCAAGCGCGTGGACAGCCTGACCGACGTCGTCTCGACGATCGAGGCAGCGGCGAAGTAACGCCCCACCACCGACGACGCCCCCGCTCCCGACCAGGGAGCGGGGGCGTCGTGCGTCGAGCGGACGCGTCGACCGCGGTCGCAGCCGTCAGAGCGTGCTGAGCACCCGGGGGAAGACGACCAGGATGCAGACGACGACCACCGCGTAGTTCGCGAGCACGAACGCCCACGAGAACGGCAGCAGGGTCCGGCCCGTGCGCTGCAGCCCTGCACCGAAGCGCCCCTGGGCCGCGTTCCAGATCGTGAAGACCCAGAACATCGGGATGGTCATCGACCAGACGAGCAGGCACCACGGGCACAGGTAGCCGATGACCCACACGGTCTGCGTGAACAGCCAGGTGACGAACACCCAGGCGAGGAACACGCCCGCGTTGAACGTGATCCAGAACCACCGGTGGCCGTTCCGCATGCCGGCGAGCAGCATCACGCCGACCGCGATCGGCGCGACGAAGCCCATCACGCCGATGAGCGGGTTCGGGAAGCCGAACAGCGACCCCTGCCAGCTCGTCATGACCTGCGAGCAGTTCACGAACGGGCTGACGTCGCAGCTCAGGACCGCCTGCGGGTTCTCGTACTTCTGGAACTCGTCCAGCACCAGGCGGAAGGCGGCGTACAGCGCGACGGCGCCGGTGACGATGAGGAGGACCGCCATCGCGATCGGACGACGGTGCGTGGTTGCGCTCGTGCTCACCGCGTCATCTTCGCACGCCCGTTCCGGCCCTTCCCTGGCAGGGCGTGCGACAATGGCCGAGTCGCGCGGTCCGACCGTGCGACGAGCAGAGCTTCCCGGGCCCAGCCCGGGCAACAGGTGCGGTGAGAGCGCACCGTGACCGGACGTGCGTCACTCCGACGCCGAATCCGCGTGGACCGGGTGTCCGCCGCGGAACCGGCGCGGACCGTACGAAGATGACGGACACCGGTCACAAGACAGCGACGACGGGGGCGTGGACGCCGCTCGTCACAACCGAAGGTTCCCGTGCCCGACAGGGTACGAGCAGAGTTCCCGCCGCCCGTCAGGGCGCGAGCGGGGTCAAGGAGTGCACCAGACCAATGGTGGAGCAGAACACCGACAACACGACCAACGACGACGCCACGCCGAAGCGCCGCGGCCGCCTGTTCGGCAGCCGCCGAGCGCGGTCGGGCGGCCTGGAGGCCCGTGGCGACGTCGACCGGACGACGACCGACACCGACGGGGTCACCCTCCCCGCCGACGCGGCGACCGACGAGCGCGTCGCGTCGCCCGACACCACCGCCGCTGACGCGGCAGCGGTGCAGGACGGGACCGAGGCACCGTCCTCGGTCGTGGCGCAGGACGGCACGACCGTCCCGGTCGCGGTCGACCCGGTCGCCGCTGCGTCCGGTGAGCCGCACGACGTCTCGACGCTGACCGGGGACCTGCCGGTCGTCGGGGCGGCGTCCGACGGCGTGGGCAGCGACGGCGTCGACGCCCTCGTCACCGGTGCCGACGCGCACGGGGCGCAGGCCGCCGGGACGCAGGACGAAGCAGGTGCGACCGCTGCCGACCCGACCACCGCCGGGGGCGACGTGCCGGACGACGCGGGGCGCGCCTCCCGTCCGGACGCCGCCGTGCAGACGGCCGACGCGTCCGACGACGCGTCCGACGAGCCGTTCGTCCCGCGGGCCACGAGCACCCTCAGCCTGATCTTCCACGCGCCGGTGCTGCCGGAGGTGCCCGTCCGCGCCCCGCGCGACGAGCGGGACGACCGCGACGACGACGAGGACGACGACGAGCAGGGCGGCGGCCGTCGCCGCTCCCGCCGTCGTGGCACGAGCGCCGACCGCGAGCAGCGCGCGCCGCGCGACCACCAGGAGCCGCGCCGCCGCGAGCCGGAGCTCATCACCGAGCCGCAGCGCATCAAGGGCTCGACCCGCCTCGAGGCGAAGAAGCAGCGTCGCCGTGACGGTCGCGACGCCGGTCGTCGTCGCCAGGTGATCACCGAGGACGAGTTCCTCGCGCGCCGCGAGAGCGTCGACCGCCAGATGATCGTGCGGTCCAGCTCGTCGAAGATCGAGATCGGTGTGCTCGAGGACAACGTCCTCGCGGAGCACTACGTCACGAAGTCGCACAACGTCTCGCTCATCGGCAACGTCTACCTGGGCAAGGTCCAGAACGTGCTGCCCTCGATGGAGGCGGCGTTCGTCGACATCGGCCGCGGGCGCAACGCGGTCCTCTACGCGGGCGAGGTCGACTGGGCGTCGGTCGACACCGGCAACCACGGCCGTCGCATCGAGGCCGCCCTCAAGCCGGGCGACAAGGTGCTCGTGCAGGTCACGAAGGACCCGGTCGGCCACAAGGGTGCCCGGCTCACCAGCCAGGTCTCGCTGCCCGGCCGCTACCTCGTGTACGTGCCGAACGGCTCGATGAACGGCATCTCGCGCAAGCTGCCCGACACCGAGCGTGCCCGGCTGAAGAAGATCCTCAAGGAGGTCCTGCCCGAGCACGCCGGCGTCATCGTCCGCACGGCCGCCGAGGGCGCGACCGAGGAGCAGCTCACCCGCGACGTGCAGCGCCTGACCAGCCAGTGGGAGGCGATCCAGAAGAAGGTCGCCGGGGGCCACGCGCCGGTCATGCTGCACTCCGAGCCCGACCTGCTCGTGAAGATCGTCCGCGACGTCTTCAACGAGGACTTCACGAAGCTCATCATCGACGGCGACGCCGCGCGCGGGGTCATCGAGGACTACCTCGACGCCGTCGCGCCGGACCTCAAGGACCGCGTCGAGCTGTACGACGGCCCGGACTCCTTCGAGGAGTACCGCCTCAACGAGCAGATCGCCAAGGCGCTCGACCGCAAGGTGTGGCTGCCGTCGGGTGGCTCGCTCGTCATCGACCGCACCGAGGCGATGACGGTCGTCGACGTCAACACGGGCAAGTTCGTCGGATCCGGCGGCAACCTCGAGGAGACCGTCACGAAGAACAACCTCGAGGCCGCCGAGGAGCTCGTCCGCCAGCTGCGTCTGCGCGACATCGGCGGCATCATCGTCGTCGACTTCATCGACATGGTGCTCGAGTCGAACCGCGACCTGGTCCTCCGTCGTCTGGTCGAGTGCCTGAGCCGCGACCGGACGAAGCACCAGGTCGCCGAGGTCACCTCGCTCGGCCTCGTGCAGATGACCCGCAAGAAGATCGGCGTCGGCCTCCGCGAGTCCCTCGACGAGGTCAACGCGCAGGTGAACGACAACAACGCCGACCCCGGTCCGACCAAGGGCCGTCGCAAGGCCCGGAGCACCGGCGGCAACGGCTCGGGCAACGGGTCGAACGGTGGGTCCTCGAACGGCTCGTCGAACGGCTCCGGCTCGAACGGTGGCGGCGCGGCGCACCAGATCACCGAGGACGTCAAGAACGCCCTGTCGCGCATCGCCGCCTCGACGCTGCCCCACGAGGAGTCCGACGCACCCCGGACCGGCATCGCGAACCCCCGCGGGGGAGCGGCCGCACCGGCAGCCGAGACTCCGGCGTCGCCCGCGTCGACCGCCACCCCGGTGTCCGCACCGGACGAGGCCGACCAGTCGCAGGGCCAGGCGCACGGCGGCGAGCAGCCGTCCGGCAAGCGTCGTCGTCGCCGCGGTGGCCGCGGTGGCAACGGCGCAGGCGGGACCGTCGGCGCCGAGCAGACCCCGGCGCCCGAGGAGCGTCCGGCAGCCACGTCCGGTCGGTCCGAGTCCACGCCCGCGGCACCGGCAGCCGAGCAGGCGCCCGCGCCGGTCACCTCGGCCTCCGCGCCGACCGCCGCCGCCGAGCCCGTCAAGGCCCCGGCTCGTCGTCGGGCGAGCTCGAGCGCCACGGTGACGCCGGCCGACACCACGGTGGCGATCCTGGACATCCCGGTCGCCGTCACGAAGCGCGAGCCCCGACCGGTGACCGGCGACGCCGAGTCCCTGCTCGACTCGGTGCTGCAGGCGCTCCCCGAGCCGAAGCAGCCCGGCCAGGGCCGCTCCCGCTCGCGTCGGGTCTCGTCGCCGAGCATCAGCGCTCCGGCCACCGCGGACACCGACACCGACACGGGCGACACGCCCGACGCCGGTGCCGTGATCGTGGGCAACTGACGTGACGGACCCGGCGGGCCCCGGCCGGCAGCACGACGCCGTGTCCCACGGAGCGGGCTGGGGACAGCCCGCTCCGGGGGACCGGATGCCCGCCGGGCCCACCGGGCGGGGTCGTCCGGCCGGTGACCCGCGGCGTGCCGTCGCACCCGGGGCCTCGGTGGCGAACACCACGAGTGCGCTCATCGCGGTCGTCTCGATCGTCCTCGTCGAGTTCGTCTCGGGCCTGGCGTCGCTGGTCGGGACGACCCTCGTGGTGCACCCGTTCGGCAACGCCGGCACCGGTGCGTCCCTGCTCGGCAGCTTCGTCACGGGCGTGTTCACCGCGCCGCTGCCGTACTACCTGGTCACCTTCCTCGCGCTCGCGTTCCTGACGCCGATCGCCCGCCGCAGCCCGCTGCCGACCGTGCTGGTCCGCGCGCTGCTCGCCGGCGCCGCCGGGACCGTGGCGCTCGTGCTCGTGGGGATGGCCACCGCGCTGGTCGACCTCGGCCGTCCCGGGGCGGGGGGCCGGACCGTCGCGGCCGTCGTCACGGGCCCGCTGGCGAACGGCGTGCCGTTCACCCTCATGCTGCTCGGCACCGCGACCGTCGCGTGGCTCTGGACCGGACGCCCGGGAGGCGCTCGTCCCGGTGCGCGTGGTGGCTCGGGGCGTCTTGGCACGGTGCGGCCCGCCGACGCGGTGCCGTCGGCGACGGTGCAGCAGCCGGGCCAGGCGTGGGGACAGCCGCAGCCTGGCCATCGACCCGCTCCGCAGCCCGGGGCGCAGACGTGGTCGCAGCCGGCGCCGCCGCAGCCCGGGACCCCGGCGTGGGTGCAGCAGGCGCCGGAGCAGCCCGGGACCCCGGCGTGGCCGCAGCAGGCGCCGCAGGAGCCCTCGTGGGGGCAGCAGGACCCGCAGCAGCCGTGGGGGCAGCAGGACCCGCAGCAGCCCGTACGGGGGCAGCAGACGCCGCAGCAGGCCCCGTGGGGCCAGGGCCCCGCGCAGGGGCCGCAGGGGCCGCAGGGGACGTCGCAGGCCGAGCAGGGGCAGCACGGGGCGCCGCAGCCCGAGCAGCAGCCCCGGCCCTGGCAGCCGCCGGCACCGCGCTGAGCACAGATCCGCACCCGTCCCGGCACCCGTTGGCGAGACGAGGCGAGGCGGAGCCGGACCGACGTGTCGGCGGTGCGCCGCGCCTCCCGGCCGACGCCGCGTGCCGGCCCGCGGTCTCAGTCGGCGCGCTTGTCGCGCTGCGCGACCCGCAGCCCGCTCGCGATCAGCCGGAGCACGAGCTCCCGACCGCTCACCGCGGTGGCCCCGGCCGCGACGAGTTCGTCGTAGCGCGCGAGGGGCACGTCGTAGTGGTCGTGGTCGAACGCACGACGCGGGATCCCGGCACGGTGCGCGAAGGCGTGGAGCTCGTCGTACGACGCGTCGCTGACCAGGTGGGACCACACCGTGTCGTGCGCGGGCCAGCTCGGCGGGTCGATCAGGACGGTCACGGATCGATCGTACGTGTGTCGCCGTTTGACCGGACCTAGGGGGATCGAGTATTCTCGACCCCTGGTGTCAGCGGGCCGTTCTGCCTGCGTCGCCGATCGGGCCCGGCCTACCGGGAGCCGCTCGTGCAGAAGTGGGCACCCGAGACTTCCCTCAAGCAGAGTACGTAAGGATTTCCACGTGGTTTACGCAGTAGTGCGCGCCGGCGGCCGTCAGGAGAAGGTCGAGGTCGGCACCATCCTCACGATCGACCGTGCCAAGGCCGACGACAAGGGCAACATCGACCTCGCGCCGGTGCTCCTCGTGGACGGTGACAAGATCACGTCGGCCGCTTCCGAGCTCGCCGGCGTCACCGTCACCGCACAGGTGCTCGAGGACCTCCGCGGTCCGAAGGTCGTCATCCAGAAGTTCAAGAACAAGACCGGGTACAAGAAGCGTCAGGGTTTCCGCGCTGAGCTGACCCGCGTCAAGATCACCTCGATCGCGTAAGGCGGGAGTAGAAGATGGCACACAAGAAGGGTGCGAGCTCCACTCGCAACGGTCGTGACTCGAACGCACAGCGCCTCGGCGTGAAGCGCTTCGGTGGCCAGGTCGTCAACGCCGGGGAGATCATCCTCCGCCAGCGTGGCACCCACTTCCACCCGGGCGCCAACGTCGGCCGCGGTGGCGACGACACGCTGTTCGCCCTCTCGGCCGGTGCGGTCGAGTTCGGCACCAAGGGCGGCCGCAAGGTCGTCAACATCGTCGCGGCGTAGTCGACGAAGCGTTCTCAGTTGGAGGGGCGGGCCGAGTGCCCGCCCCTCCTTCGCTTTCCGCGGGCCGACCTGTCCGCACCCTCGCGGGCACACCGGCCCGCACCCTCGCGGGCACACCGGCCCGCGCCCTCGCGGGCCGATCTGCCCGCACCTTCGCGGACACACCTGTCCGCACCCTCGCGGGCACACCTGCCCGCACCGTAAGGAGTGGAACCATGGCGACCTTCGTCGACCGCGTGACCCTGCACCTCACCGCGGGGAACGGCGGCAACGGCTGCGTTTCGGTCCGCCGTGAGAAGTTCAAGCCCCTCGCCGGGCCCGACGGCGGCAACGGCGGTGACGGCGGCGACATCGTGCTCGTGGCCGACCCGCAGGTGACGACCCTGCTCGGCTACCACCGCTCGCCGCACCGTTCCTCGAAGAACGGCCAGCCCGGCATGGGCGACATGCGCAGCGGCGTGAGCGGCGAGACCCTCGAGCTGCCCGTCCCGATCGGCACCGTCGTGCACGACGAGGGCGGCGAGGTGCTCGCGGACATGACCGAGCCCGGCATGCGCGTCGTCGTCGCACCGGGCGGTCAGGGCGGCCTCGGCAACGCGGCCCTCGCGACCACCAAGCGCAAGGCCCCCGGCTTCGCCCTGCTGGGGACACCCGGGTGGACCGGCGACGTCAGCCTCGAGCTGAAGACCATCGCCGACGTCGCACTCGTCGGGTTCCCGAGCGCCGGCAAGTCCTCGCTCATCGCCGCGATCTCGGCCGCGAAGCCGAAGATCGCCGACTACCCGTTCACGACCCTGACCCCGAACCTCGGCGTCGTCGAGTCGGGCGAGGTCCGCTTCACGGTCGCCGACGTCCCCGGTCTCATCGAGGGCGCGTCGGAGGGCAAGGGCCTCGGCCTCGAGTTCCTGCGCCACGTCGAGCGCTGCGAGGCGCTCCTGCACGTCATCGACTGCGCGACGCTCGACCCGGGCCGCGACCCGTTGAGCGACCTCGACGTGATCCTCGGCGAGCTCGAGCGCTACCCGGTCCCCGAGGGCCAGACCCCGCTGCTCGAACGTCCGCAGCTCGTCGCCCTGAACAAGGTCGACGTGCCCGAGGCCGCCGAACTCGCCGAGTTCGTCACGGCCGAGCTCGAGGACCGCGGCTACCGGGTGTTCCCGATCTCGACCGCGTCCCGCGCCGGCCTGCGCGAGCTGACCTTCGCGCTGGCCGAGGTCGTCGAGCAGGCCCGCGCCGCCCGTCCGGCCGTGCCCGAGCAGGAGCGCATCGTGCTCCGCCCGAAGGCCGTCAACGCGAAGCCCTTCACGGTCCGTGCCGAGGGCGGCGAGGAGCACCGCTTCTACCGCGTCCGCGGCGAGAAGCCCGAGCGCTGGGTCGTGCAGACCGACTTCACCAACGAGGAGGCGATCGGCTACCTGGCCGACCGGCTCGCCAAGCTCGGCGTCGAGGACGGCCTGTTCAAGGCCGGCGCGGTCTCCGGGTCGACGGTCGTCATCGGTGGCGACGGGGGCATGATCTTCGACTGGGAGCCCACGCTCACCTCGACCGCCGAGCTCATCACGAGCGCGCGTGGCACCGACTCCCGGGTGGGTGGGTCCTCGCGACCGACCCGCAACGAGCGCCGCGAGGACTACTTCGAGCGCATGGACGCCAAGGCGGCGGCGCGCGCCGAGCTCGAGCAGGAGCGCATCGCCGGCCTGTGGGCCGACGACGACGAGGACGGCCGCTGACGGCGGTCCGCCGACGCAGCAGCCCCGACCGACGAGGGACCGACGACCGATGACCGAGACGACCGACCGCGCCGACACCGGGGCCGTGCTGGAGCGGGCTGACGTCCCGCGTGCCCGGCGCCTCGTCGTCAAGGTCGGTTCGTCGTCGGTCAGCGGCGACGCGGCCGGCCAGATCGGCGCGCTCGTCGACGCCCTGGCCGCCGTGCACGCCCGGGGGACCGAGGTCGTGCTCGTGTCCTCGGGCGCCATCGCGACCGGGTTCCCGTTCCTCGGGCTCGAGGGCCGCCCGGACGACCTCGCGACCCAGCAGGCGGCCGCGGCGACCGGGCAGAACCTCCTGATGTTCCGGTACCAGAAGGAGCTCGACCGGCACGGCGTCGTCGCGGCCCAGGTCCTGCTCACCGCGGGGGACATGCAGAACCCGACGCACCGGGTGAACGCGCAACGGGCCGTCGACCGGCTGCTCGAGCTGCGGGTCCTGCCGATCGTGAACGAGAACGACACCGTGGCCACGCACGAGATCCGCTTCGGCGACAACGACCGGCTGGCCGCCCTCGTCGCGCGCCTGCTCGGTGCCGACGCGCTCGTGCTGCTCTCCGACGTCGAGTCGCTGTACACGCGGCCGCCGGAGCACCCCGACGCGCGGCCGATCCACGACGTCCCGTTCGGTGACGAGCTCGCCGGGGTCACGTTCGGCGCGTCGGGAGCGGCCGGCGTGGGTACCGGGGGAGCGGCCACGAAGGTCGCCGCTGCCCGGCTCGCCGCCGAGGCCGGCACCGCCGTGCTCGTGACCGCGACCGGCCTGGTCGAGCGCGCGCTGGCCGGCGAGCAGGTCGGCACCTTCTTCCACCCGGCTCCGCGGGGCTGACCCGACCTGGTCCACCGGTCGGGAGGCGCGGTGCGGCCGGAAGGGTCCGGTTCGTCGCGTGCGGGGTCGCGGCCACCTCGCGTGGCCGGCTCCTCCTCCACAGGGCGGCCTGGCACGGATGCCCTCCACCGGACCGACGCAGGAGGTCACGTCCGGCCCGTCCGCTCCTACAATCGGACCATGTCGCTGACCGCACCCGCCCCGACCCTCACCGACAAGCTGGTCGCCGCCCGCAGCGCGTCCACCGTGCTCGCGACCGCGACGACGTCGGTCAAGGACGCCGCACTGCGCGCGGTCGCGGCACGGCTGCGCGGGGACACCGACGCCATCGTCGCGGCCAACCACCAGGACCTCGTGGCGGGCGAGGAGAGCGGCCTGTCCTCCGGCCTGCTCGACCGTCTGCGGCTCGACGCCACCCGGATCGAGGCCCTCGCGGCAGCCGTCGAGCACGTCGTGGGGCTCACCGACCCGGTCGGCCAGCACGTCCGTGGGTCACGACTGCCGAACGGGCTGCAGCTGTCGCAGGTGCGTGTGCCCTTCGGCGTGGTCGGCGCGATCTACGAGGCCCGTCCGAACGTCACCGTGGACATCGCCGCGCTCGGCCTGAAGAGCGGGAACGCGGTGGTCCTGCGCGGGGGATCGGCCGCCCTCCGCACCAACGCGGTGCTCGTCGACACGGTCCGTGCCGCGCTCGGGTCCGTCGGCCTGCCCGAGGACCTGGTCCAGACCATCGACGAGTTCGGGCGTCAGGGGGCGACCGAGCTCATGCGTGCCCGCGGGCTCGTCGACGTCCTCATCCCGCGGGGGAGCGCGTCGCTCATCCAGACCGTCGTCACCGAGTCGCAGGTGCCGGTGATCGAGACCGGCGCCGGCGTCGTGCACGTGTTCCTCGACGCCTCCGCCCCCGAGGGCCGCGCGGTCGACATCGTGCTCAACAGCAAGGTGCAGCGGCCGAGCGTCTGCAACGCCCTCGAGACCCTGCTCGTGCACCGGGCGGCGGCCGAACGCCTGCTCCCGGTGCTCGCCGCGCGCCTCCGTGCCGCCGGTGTCACCCTCCGCGGTGACGACGCGACCCGCACGATCGTCCCGGGGGTGCTCCGCGCGACCGAGGCCGACTGGGGCACCGAGTCGATGGACCTCGACCTCTCGATCCGCGTCGTGGCCGACGTCGACGAGGCGATGGCGCACATCGCGCGGTGGTCGACGCACCACACCGAGTCGATCGTCACGGACGACGTCGACACCGCGGAGCGCTTCCTGGCCCAGGTGGACTCGGCCGTCGTGATGGCGAACGCGTCGACACGGTTCACCGACGGTGGCGAGTTCGGCTTCGGTGCCGAGGTCGGGATCTCGACGCAGAAGCTGCACGCCCGTGGGCCGATGGGGTTGCCGGAACTCACGAGCACCAAGTGGATCGTGCGCGGTCAGGGACAGATCCGCGGCTAGACTGGGCGGCGTCTTCCCCCCGATCGAACGGAGCACCGGTCCGATGACCTTCCTCGCTGAAGCCGCAGAACACTCCTCCGGGGTCCCCGCGTTCGTCTTCCCCATGGTCGCCGCGCTCTTCTTCACGTTCCTCGGGTTCGTGACCTGGAGCTTCCGCGACGTCGCGTACCGCCACTCCCAGAAGTTCGAGGCCACCCGCCACCACGAGACGGGTGTGGACGAGTTCGGTCACACCAAGCACTGACCTCCGGCTCGATGCTCGAGAGCACGGGGCGCCCACGCATCGGTGTGATGGGTGGCACCTTCGACCCGATCCACCACGGACACCTCGTGGCGGCGTCGGAGGTCGCGCGCGCCTTCGACCTCGACGAGGTCGTCTTCGTGCCCACCGGCCAGCCGTACATGAAGTCGGACGTCACGGACGCCGAGCACCGGTACCTCATGACGGTCATCGCGACGGCGTCGAACCCGATGTTCACGGTCAGCCGGGTCGACATCGACCGTCCCGGACCGACGTACACGGTCGACACGCTCCGTGACCTGCACGCGCAGCGTCCCGATGCCCAGCTCGTCTTCATCTCGGGCGCGGACGCCGTCCAGCAGATCCTCGACTGGAAGGACCACGATGGGCTGTGGGACCTGGCGCACTTCGTCGCGGTCACCCGGCCGGGACACGACCTCAGCATCACCGGACTGCCCGAACGCGACGTAAGCTTGCTCGAAGTCCCCGCGTTGGCGATATCGTCCACCGACTGCCGCGACCGGGTCAGGCGCGGGTCACCCGTGTGGTACTTGGTCCCCGACGGTGTCGTCCAGTACATCTCCAAGCACCATCTGTATCGGAGCGTTGCATGAGTTCGTCCGACGCGCAGCCGCCACTGTCGCGGCGCGAAGCGCGCGAGCGGGAGCGTGCCGCCGCAGCCGGTTCGCAGCCCGTCACGCCCCCGCCGACCGTCACGCCGCAGGCCGACCAGCCGAGCGAGGAACGCCGCCGCCCGGGTTCGCACGTCGCGCCGTCGCCCTCCGGGCCGGCGCAGCGGTCCGCCCAGGGCACGCCCGGTGCGTTCCCGCTCGCCCCGGCCTCCGGCGCCGAGGCGTCCGGCGACCCCTCGTCGTCCACGCCGTCACCCGCGAGCCCGGCACCGGCCTCGGCGACCGAGATCGTCCCCGGTACCGGAGGGCTGACGCGTCGTCAGCTCCGTCTGCGCCGTGAGGCCGAGGGACAGGCGGTCCAGCCCGTCCCGCTGCGGGCACCGACCCCGCAGTCGTCCGACCGCACCGTGCAGGACGTCCTCGGTTCCGTGGACCGGCTCGACACCGACGAGCCCCCGACCCCCGTGCGCCCGGCCTCGGCAGCACCCTCGCCGGCAGCTCCCGAGCGTGCGGCCGTCCCGGCGCCCTCGGCGCAGGACGCCCCCTCCGTGCCGTCGCCCGCGGCCCCCGTCGGCTCGACGCCGACCCCGTCGGTGCCGTCCGCCCCCGAGCCCGGGGAGACCGTCCGGCTCGACGCGGCCGCCGTCGCGCAGGCGACCGAGGCCGACGGTTCGCCGGACGACCTCGAGCCGCTCAGCGAGGCCGCGGCACACGCCGAGGAGCCCCGCCGGCACCGGTCCACGTGGTCGTCGCCCGACGAGGACGCTGACGCGGACACCGCCGACACCGCGACCACGCCCGGCACCGACCTGCCGACCTCGTCGACGCCGGTTGTGTTCCCGCTGTCGCTCGACGACGACACGAACGAGGTCCCGGTCCAGCGCCCGACCTCCGCGTCGGCACGCCCGGCCTCTGCCGACGACGCGCCCCGCGTGCCGGCCTCCTTCGCCCGTCCGGTCGAGCCGAAGCCGGTGACGACGGCGTTCACCCCGCCGGCCGGTCACTGGTCGCAGCTCGCGGACGACGCGAACGACGCCGAGGTGCACGACGAGGAGACCGGCACCCGCCGTGTCGCCGTGCAGAACACGAACTCGATCGTGCTCCCCGACTCCGCACTGGCCGACCCGACCGGCGCGCTGAACGCCACGGGCGAGGTGATCCTGACCGGGTCGATCGACCTGCCCGCGTCGCTGTCCTCGACCGGGTCGCACCGACCGATCGACGGCGCCGAGGTCGACCGTCTGCTCGAGCAGCACGACGAGCAGCCCGAGACGGACGCGAGCCCGGTCCGTGCGAGCCGCGCCATCTCCAGCCACACCTCGACGCGACAGGTCGTCCTCGCCGCCGCCAAGCCCAAGGAGTCCCGCACGCCGGTGATCCTCGGTGTGACGGTCGGTGCCGTGGGCCTCGCTGCGGCTGCGGTCATCATCGTGGCTCTGGTCACGACGCACATGGGCGGCTGACCGGCCGTTCCCCGTCCGGACCGCCCCGTGGTGGTCCGACCAGACGCACTCCGGTGGCGATCGACGTCGCCGGTCCGATCGTCCCCCGAGCCCGTTGCCTGGCCGCTGTCGGTGGGGTGGCCTATGATCGGGACCCATCACACGGGTCCGCACGCTGCGGGTCCGACGACCGGAAGGACTCCGTGACCGCCTCTCCCCGTGCAGTGGAACTCGTCCAGCTCGCCGCCCAGGCAGCTGACGCCAAGCAGGCCGAAGACCTCGTCGCCCTCGACGTGACCGCGCCGCTGCAGCTCACCGACGTGTTCCTGCTCGCGACCGGCCGGAACGAGCGCAACGTGCTCGCCATCGCGGACGAGATCGAGGACCGGCTCCTCGCCGACGGCGCCAAGCCGCTCCGTCGCGAAGGCCGTGCCGAGGGCCGCTGGGTGCTCATCGACTTCGGTGACATCGTCGTGCACGTCTTCCACGAGGAAGACCGCCAGTACTACTCGCTCGAGCGTCTCTGGTCGGACTGCCCGACCATCCCGCTCGAGCTGCCGGTGGACCAGTCCGCCGCCGCCGACCAGCCCGCCTGATCGGGCCACCACACGCGACGCGCCCGGGTGACGAGCTCGATTACGTCACCCGGCGTTCGCATGGTGTACGCTTCCATGGTGCCTCCGGTTCGGAGGAACACCACACGAGCAAGTGAGAACTTGCACCGTGACCTGGGTCTGTGGCGCAGCTGGTAGCGCACCTGCATGGCATGCAGGGGGTCAGGGGTTCGAGTCCCCTCAGATCCACCCACACCGGAACCCCGTCGCTCACGAGCGGTGGGGTTTCGTCGTTCTCGAGCGCCTGTCGTTCACGAGCGCCTGTCGCTCCCGAGCGCCTGTCGTCCCCGAGCTCCTGGCGTTCCCGGGGCCCGGTCGCTCCCTGATGCCCCGAGGCCCCGATCGACCCGTGGTGGTGCCGTTCCACGGCCCCGCGGTGGTTCCGTACCGTCGCCACGCTCCCGCTACGCTGATCCGCATGAGCAACGACGCGCCCCTGTCCGGTTCCGCCCTGACGATCACCGCGGCGGGCTACACCGCCGAGATCGCCTCGGTGGGGGCATCGCTGCGCACCCTCCGGCACGAGGGCCGCGACCTGGTCGTGCCGTTCGACGCCGACGAGGTCCGTCCGGCCTTCCGGGGCGCGGTCCTCGCTCCGTGGCCGAACCGGGTCGTGGACGGCCGCTACACGTTCGGCGGCCGGGAGCACGAGCTGGCCCTGACCGAGCCGAAGCGCCACCACGCCCTGCACGGTCTGGTCGCGTGGACGGACTTCCGCACGGTCGCGCACGAGCCGGACCGTGCCGTCCTCGCCACCACGGTCGCCGCGCAGGAGGGCTACCCGTACCGCGTGGACGTCCTGGTCGAGTACCGCGTCGACGCCGACGGTCTGCACACCACCGTGACCGGCACGAACACCGGGCACGAGTCCGCGCCCTGGGGGACCGGTCCGCACCCGTACCTGGTCGGCGGCGCGGGGCGCGTCGACGACTGGACGCTCACGCTGCCGGCGGCCCGGGTGCTCGAGGTGACCGAGGACCGTCTCGTGCCGACCGGCCTCGCCGACGTGCACGACGAGTTCGACCTCCGCACCGCGACCCCGATCGGCGACCGCTTCATCGACCACGCCTACACCGACTTCGACCGCGGCGGCGAGGGGGTCGCGACGATCGTCCTCACCGGTGCCGACGGCCGCGGCGTCCGCGTGGCGTTCGGTCCCGAGTGCCCGTGGGTGCAGGTGCACACCGCCGACCACGTCGTCCCCGAGTACCACCGCGTCGGCCTGGCCGTCGAGCCGATGACGTGCGCGCCGGACGCCTTCAACACCGGCGAGGAGTCGGGGCTCGTCGTGCTCGAGCCGCACGCCTCGCACGCCGCCTCGTGGACGATCGCCGCGGTCTGACCGGAGCGCGGGCGCTCGTCCGCCGGTTCGGGTGGACCCCGGACCTCGGCTCCCTCGCGGCCTCGGCGGCCGGCGACGTCGTCTGGCTCGACTCCGCCCTGCCCGACGGCGCACCGGACGCCGCACGTGAGCGGGCCCGCTGGTCCGTCCTCGCCCTGACCGGCGGGCCGTTCGGTGCCGGGTTCCGGCACGAGGACCGTCGTGCACTCCTCGACGTGTCCCCGGCCGCGGAGGCGTGGTTCGGTCCCTCGCGGAGCGTCGACGCGGGCGCGTTCGCGACGCTCGGGGACCTGCTCGCACGCACACCGGCCTGCACCGCGCCGATCGCCGGGTGCGGCTTCGCGCTGGGGTGGGTGGGCTTCCTCGGGTACGAGCTCGGCCGTGAGACCGACGGGCCGGACCGGACCGCCGGGCAGCACGCGGACGCCGAC